>CBDBOO010000049.1:0-159523 GCA_965208385.1 Endozoicomonas sp. | reverse complement strand
AAAGGGCCATAATTAACCTGATCCACAATTAATACGATAGTTCCTTGTTCTGTGCAGGGCGGTTGTCTGCGCCCTGAATTCGGGGATTTTCACGGCAAACAATAAATCAGGAACAGGTAGGCAGGGCAGACGTATTTGTTTAGCACTACTTGCAAAAAAAACCTATCGACGAGTTAGTGCTATCTCCGTCTGCAGGGATGAACAGGCGCGACGAGTAAACAGTTTCATCAAATTCACTAAACCCCAATTTCTGAATTATACTATCCAAACTCCACCCGCCGCCCCGAGTAAGGAGAAAGGCTAACCTCTTTCGACGTGGACTCTTGAGCAGCGGAGGTTTTGTTATAGGAAGGAGATGCAGCAATGTTTCGACGTGGCCTGTGCAAAACCACACTTCTATTGCCGTGAGGCAACAGCGACGCTTCGAGTGACTTTTTTCGCATAGTCTTCGGATTATGTAACACGGGCGGAACCCATTCGGGTTTTTCCTCATACGGTTGTGCTCTGTTTTGAATCATTTCTGAACAAAGCTTAACTGCCTTTCTGTGCTGTTTCCGGTTTGGAATCTGTGGATATCTGTTTGCTTTTTATCGCTCAGAATATCGAGCCTTATGGACATTCAAATATTGCTTCCCAGAGACAAGCTCTATAGCTGTTGGCATTCGTGCCCTGCAGCCAATCCAGTGTCGTTTATCGGCATTTACCCTGCATTTTTGCAGCATGTAAGAACGGACTGTTTTACCTAACCCGGCTTTTTATTTCTAAAAAGTACTACGGTAAGCGTTCCCAGCTGCTGGCATCAGCACCGGCTTTTTGTAGCTACTCTGCCCGCTACCCTTGCGTTACAGGCTGTCCCGTTTGATTGATGCGTTAATCAATCCACCATTAAACATTCCAGGGTTGTTTAGGACAGGTTTCCCATGTGCCGGATTTGGACGGAAGGAGGAAGTTGTGCCTAGATTTGTCAGTAACGATCCACAAAAAGAAGCTAAAAACTACGGTTACGGTGGGTCATTATCGTTCGCCGGTTGCAATGCATTACGCACCACCATGGCTGGGCAACACCATTCAATCGCTTCGCACTCACAACGGTGGAAGCTGTTTTGTGACTGGGCAAAGACTCAAGACATTAAAGAAGCTCGTCAAATCAAGCGCCACACATTGAACCGGTACTCAGATTATTTGCGGGCAAGATTACAAGGACAGGGTAAACCGTTGGCTGTGTCTACCGCACAAAACCGGCTTTCCACCTGTAATACTGTATTAAAAGCTTTGAGAGGCAATGGTGATATCAGTATCAAACCCGCAGAAGCACTGCAGGCACAACGACACCATAGCCGAACCCAACCACCGGAAATAAGCAGAGAAAAGCTGGCAGTGGTTCAGCAGATTTTATGTCATCAAGGTCATGAACGAATTGCAGCTATCTTGGGCTTGTGTCGTGAGTTAGGGCTTCGCAGTCGGGAAGCGGCTTTGCTGGACTGTAATCACGCTCTGGATCAAGCAAGAACATTGGGCAAGGTAGATATAGAACGCGGCACTAAAGGAGGTCGAGGTAAAAGCACCGTCACCAGTCCCAGTCGTGTTGAACGCTGGGTCCCTATCAGTGAGTCCACTATAAAAGCCCTTGAAACCGCCGCCGCACTGCAAAAACACAACGATAACCTGGTACCAGAAGACAAGCGCCTGCCAGACTTTCTGTGTTCAGTACGTCATTACAGTGGTTCGGTTTTGAAACAACAGGGCTTAACAAATCGCCATGATTTACGAGCAGCCTATGCCTGTGAACGGTATCAGCAGGTTACTGGATATGAAGCACCCGTTTTTACAAAAAAAACACGATGCCCCAAAGAAATGGATCAATACGCTCGATCTGTTGTGGCCCAAGAGCTAGGGCATAATAGAGTGGATGTAATGGCCAGTTACGTCAGTCAATATAAGGCAGAAGTCTGATTTAGGTTATTGCTTTTGTAGCGGGAAATACGTAGTCTGAGCTCATTCCAGTACAAAGTTACCAGAAGGTAACGATCTGATGCCAAAATAAGAATAACAATAGATTATCGGCATGATAACGACGCTGAATAGAATAATGGCAACAGTGTTCAGTCGGTTCCGGAATGAAAAAACCTCACCTCGTTATCATGCGAGGTTTTTTGTTATCTGCGTATTTCTTATCGTTCAATATTCTTCCTCATTCAGCCTAAACCTATCCTATACTGCCACTATTCTTGAGAAGCGCTTTTCATTGTAGAGTTTCTTTTTCACCGCTTTTCACTGTGTTCCGTCACACTAAAACGGTTCTGTCCTCTTACTTTATATAAGCTGGCTTTATGTAAAAGAGGAGCAGGTAAAACGACGTGTTGGGTAGAATGGAGATAACCAGAGTATGTCGTTTTTGATATACGCCGGTTATGCGACGTCTTCACTGAAGAATGCCCTGCACAGCACACACCACATTCAGGTTAGGAGAGCCCTCAGATCCGGCGGAAAGGGTTCGACGCAGCAGAATGTGACAGGTCTTGTTGGACGACATGGCTACATAAAATGATTGAACAGCAAGGCACTCCGGACTTCCATTTTGAATGATTCCTTTGGGAATTAATCAGGATCAACGACTTCGGTCGTACTGCTCAGTGCAGCTTTGATTTATTAAACCTTGGTTTGTAAACTTTGGTTTGTAGAGACTGCTGTATACCCTCTGCACCAACCCGATAAATATCGGCGTTGCGTGTCATAAAATCACTTCGGTGATTAACGTTTGTGACGTGTCTGTCTGACGGCTTTGCTGTCGGAATGTGCACGCCTATCTGCTTGGCAGAATTTTTTCTGCCTCGCAGGGAAGTTCTGCTTTTTTTTTGCTCGTTCAGAGCAGGAGAACTTCCCATGACCCTTCTTGACGGTAATGCGTCTAACTGTGAGACCAACAGTGCCAATGACTTGGTCACTCGTTTTGCCGAACGCTATGGCTTTCGTGAAGATGAGTTGCTGAATACGTTGGCACACACGGCCTTTCGCCAAATCGGGTAAGGGCTGGTTTTTCTCCAGCCCTCCCCAGTCGAGTCAACCGGCGGAACCTCCCCGTCAGTTGCTCACAGATCCGGACTTGAACCTCTCGATTCATCCGGCTCTTCTTATCCAACCGCTGACACACAGCCTGCTCGCCAATGTGCCATTAACCAAGGAGCTTTCTGAGCGATGCGCCCCAAACATCGAGCTGCACGCTTCTTTCTGCCCCTCAATTTCTTGTATTTTCCCATAGCCCATCGAACCAGAGTGGCTTCCACATATGACAATACTCTTCTCAACTCTGATGGATAAAATTTTCCAAAGTAGTTGATCCAGCCCTGAACACGTGGATTGATCAGTTTTGCAAGCTCTTCAAGAGAGTACAATGATCGTTTCGTGGGAATTTCTAACTCCCTTATCTTGTCTTTGATACGCTGGGCGGATGCCTTGCTCATCGCTGGCAAGAAGTTGGGAAAGAATTTCCCATACCGGTTTCTGGCTAATCTCGTTCTGAATGTATAACTTAGAAAATCAAAAGATGTGTTTTCATGCGTTTCTGTTCTGTCCTCATCCTTACAGTAAACCAGTTTCGTCTTTTCCGGATGCAATGTAAGACCACAGTCGAGTAAACGACGTCTTACTGCTTCCAGCGTGAACTCTGCTTCTTGTTTACTGTGACAATGAATAACCGCATCATCAGCAAAACGCTCAAACCAGACATTCTGGATATTACATTCCAACCAATGATCAAACGCATAATGCATGAACAGGTTTGCCAACAATGGGCTAATAACTCCCCCTTGTGGCGTTCCTTTTACGCGCGGACACTCCTGACTTTCATTTTCAACCGGAGCCTGAAGCCAACGTTTGATGTACAACAATACCCAAGGTTCCCTGATGTGATGTTCCACTGCTCGCATGATGAGTTTATGATCCAGATTATCGAAAAAACCTTTGATGTCCAGATCAATGACCCAGTCTCGTCGCCAGCAGCGTTTTCGAGCTAACGCCAACGCCTGATGCGCTGAGCGGTTAGGTCTGTAGCCGTAGGAGTTTTCATGAAATACAGGTTCCACTAATGGCTCGACTATCAGCTTTACCACAGTTTGGGCTACACGGTCGGCTACCGTCGGTACTCCCAGCAGCCTCGTGCCTCCATCTTTCTTGTCGATGGCTACACGCATGACGGGGGGAGGAAAGTAACTGCCCGATGACATTCTGTTCCATATTTTGTACAGGTTCTTGCCTAAATGGGTTTCAAAGTCAGCCAGAGACTGACCATCAATACCGGCAGCACCTTTGTTCGCTTTCACGCTTCGCCAGGCTTGATAGACAAGCTCTTTAGAAATTGTGAACGGTTTTGCTTCCGTCATAGATTCATTCCAATAAATCGGTTGATCTACTCCTTCCGCTGGATAAGTCAGCCCCTTTGCTCCACATCCATTACAGATGCTTCAACACTACTACGAGCTGATCCGCCCCTGTGCTCTGTATTGGTACTCTGAGCCTTGCTGTTTGTCAGCTTGGCTGGCTCCCTTAACACCAGAGCGACAGGTTCTCATGTTCCATAAAAGAGCCTGAAATCGGTTCATGCCATCTTTGTGCCGGACACCGCTCAGGCAGTAACTGGATAACCCCTGAACTTATCATAAGGTAGTGGTGCCCCTCATTTTTGATGTCGATATATACGCTTACGACACGTCATCAATGGTTCACTTGCGTTCATCTCCCGAACTCATACCTGACGCAATCTAGTTGCGCCTTTTCTGTGACGCTCACCACCCTGACTCTTAATCAACGCAGCTCACAGTGGTTTGGTGGTCGCTTCCAGAAGCCGCCACCGGAGGGCCCACCTCCATCTCAATTACAGTTACGAACAGACCGACTCTGTTCTCATGACACACCACCACCACGGCTTGCGGGTCCGCACCGGGCGGTTCACAGAAAGTTTTAACCTTCATTGAGTTCAGTAGCCTGTAACTGTCACCTTTATCCTCATTCTTGAGTCCAAGGTTTGGTTCCATGCACACTCAATGTTAACCAGAGCTGGTTTCATAAACTGTCGCCAATATCGAGTAAGAGCCGGTCGGCACATTCGCTATTGAGGGCAAATGACTCCTCTCTGCTTTCTATGTTCAGCCCTTCGTTGACGACTCCTGTCGAACAACTACTATGGCCTCTGCTGACTTCTGTCCAATCACCATGCAAAATTGCTCCTGCAGGCGCTATCGGTTGTCATCGGGTTTGCTCGAACAGGGTGATGAATCACTGCTCGCCGAGCCTGTTGTAACCAGTGGCTGAGAACTGGGATTGACCGATCGCATGTTGAGCAGATCTCCCCGGATAAGAACATGAACTGTCAGTGCACAACCGCCGCATTTACCGTATCTCTCAAACCAGAGGGCTTTGTGATCTTTGGCTCACTCGCCCACGAGAAGTCGGCCTTGTATGCGATTTCTGTCCGTCGGCTCGCACTTTTGCAGTCAGACTGCCTCCGCACAATCTCTCACGAGATTGCACTTGCCTTAAGCTAGTGGTTATCATCAGCAGGCGTCTTTACCGCCAGTCAGATGCTGGTTTACCCACAGGGGACTTGCACCCCATAAGTTCATGCCCATGCCGGGCGTACCAAAACGGCAGTGTTCCTACACGGGAGCAGTTGTTGTCTTTGTTGTCGGTGGCTGACACCTATGGGTTAAACCCTTTTGTTCGACAAATATGGGCGCTCGCTGACCGTAAAGGCTGTGTACTGCCTGTGATTTCAATCGACGGCTGGGTATCCATAATGAATTCCAACCCACAGAGCAACGGGATGGAATTTAACTACCCCGATGAACTGATTCAGTTCGACGAGGATATGAAACCCTGTCATCCATGGATGGAATCAGTGATTTATCGTAAGGATCGAGAACATGCTATTCGAGTGCGGGAATATCTGGATGAGCTCTATCGTCCAGCCCCTATCAAGAATGGCAGGAAGTTCCCTGGCCCTTGGCAAACATGTCCCAAGCGCATGCTTAGACACAAAAGCCAGATACAAGCGATACGTGTCGCTTACGGTCTCAGCGGTTTGTTTGAGCCGGATGAAGCGGAGCGGATACTGGAATCCCAGCAGGGAGAATCAGTGCCCAATCTTCAACAACCGGAACAAACAATGGTTGAGGTTACAAGTGATAACGGCAAGACAGGAAACCGTAAAAGCCTGCTAAATCAGAGGTGAATGAAGCACTGGTGACTGCATTGGAAGCTGACATTATTGATCGTAATGACAAGCTGGATATGGATGTGCTGGAAGTAGATGAAGCAGACGTTGAATGGCTGAAGGTAGAAATACCAGAACCGTCCGATCTTGACCCACAAATCCTGTCGTTCATTGATCAGGTCGTGGATCGAGCCAGAGGAACCGGTGCTTTTTCGGCAGCACAGGGTTTTGCTCAGGATCGTTTTAAAGACGATGGCAATGCTTTGAACTACTGTCTGTTTCGGCTCGATGAAGCTCAATCCGCTTCGGCGGTACCGGCTTCCATGGCTTGAGTGATTTGTTATGAAACAAATTAATCTTGAGCAGCGGTCGCAGGGCTGGCTTGACTGGCGCAGAGGTGGTGTAACTGCCAGTGATGCGTCGGTCTTGCTGGGAACATTAGGGGGCGTTGTGCCGTATAAAACCCGATGGCAGCTGTGGGCTGAGAAGTCCGGAGTTGTGCAGGAGGAAGATTTATTGGCAAACCCCCATGTGCAACGAGGTATTGAACAGGAAGACGACGCTCGAAACTTAATGGAACAAGCGCTGGGTGATGCACCTTTATTACCCGTGTGTGTTGAGAGCGATCAGAATCCCATTCTGAGAGCGAGTTTTGATGGAATTACCAAAAACGGTATTCCCGTTGAACTCAAATGCCCGTGTGAAAAAGTCTATCAGGACGTGAAAACCCTGAGAGACCAGTCGGACGGGTACCGTCGTGCGTTTGTGCAGGTGCAGTTCCAGATGTTGGTGGCAGACGCCAGCAGCGCCTGGCTCTGTTTCTATCACAAAGGTCTGCCCTTGTTACCGGTGTTGATTCCGAGAGATGACATATTGGTATTACAGCTGCAATCGGAAGCCGAAGATTTCTGGCAGCAAGTGTTGCACGGTGATGAACCCGACAAAGATCCTCAACGGGATCTTTACCGTCCGCAAGGTCTGTCAGAACAGGTTCAGTGGTACAAGTTGTCCATGGCGTATCGTCAGAGACAGCAACGGTTGAACCGACTCAAGGAGGAACTGGAATCCGGAAAAGCTCAGCAGAAACGATTGCAACAGGAGCTGCAATATTTGATGGGAGCGTTTCGGACAGCGGAGTCTGACGGTTTAAGAGTGTGCCAAAGCGAGTGTTGCGGTGCAGTAGATTACCAGAAAGCTCTGGAAACCCTCTGCCAACAACATGAACTGGATGTACCTGAACTTGAACCCTTCCGGCGAAATAGCCGACAGCAGACAAGAGTCACGGTACTTAACGAGTGCAATACAGAAGGCGAAATCCTGGATCGTGAATGGCTGGCACATCAGCCGGTGATTGATGGTCAGAGTTTCTATTTCTAACGGAATGACTTAACGGAAAGTACGACAAGGTAAGCAACATAAAATCCACCCGAACGGGCAAATGATAGCCCTGCCGGGGTCGTCTTTTGCCCTTTTTTTGTTTGAAACGGCAGGAGTCGACGATGACTGCATCCCTTGAAGCTACAACTTTAGAAACAGAGAAAGCTCAACCAACTGCAGCTTTACAAGCTGCATTTTACGAGCTGAACGATACCTTTGGATTAGACAGTAATCAGCTGATTCTACTCGAAGGTTATAAAGCGTGTGGACACCCAGCCGTGCCTGCACAACAACCGTATGTGTTCGACCGGGATAGGCTACGTAAGTTACTGGCTTTTCTGGACGAACCTTCCGGTGACGGCCTTTTCTTAATTGGCCCCACCGGATGTGGAAAAACCAGTCTGGTGTGCCAAGCAGCCTCACGGCTGAACTGGCCCTGCCAGCTGGTGCCCGTCCATGGACGCCTGGAGCTCGATGATCTTTTAGGTCAGAAGGTACTGGACAATGGATCGACACCGTTTCAGGCAGGTGCTCTAACCAAAGCGGTTCGAGAAGGTCATCTTCTAATTTTGGATGAAATGGATGTGGCGGACCCCGCAGAGCTGGCGGGTCTTTATGACTTGCTGGACGGAGCGCCTTTAGTATTGGGTGTAAGTCTCATATTGACCGTCATTGCAGGGCATGGGCTCCAGTATAAACGACACGACATCGACTTTTCTCAGACAAGGGAGGGTAACGACCAAACGCAGGTATGATGCTAACTGGAAACCAACATCTTTCAGTGAGAGGCCGCCCCGATGGAATTATGTCAGCAACTGACTGAAGCCGCCAATCATCCCTGCCGTATTATCCAGCAGCTTGAGCACAAACTGGCCTCCCTTCGCAAGCACCATGACCCGATTAAACACTTTGAAGATTATGAAAACGAGCTTCACGCTCTCTTTGTTCAAGCAGAGGCGGGAGACCCTGGCAGAAGACTTGTCCGGCCTCGATATAGATATTCCTGCTATTGAAGTGAACGGCACCTGCTATCATCGTGCATTGCGTTGCTCCCAAACTTACCAGTCAGCTGCTGGTCCCATCCGAGTTGCCCGCACGCTATACCGCAGCGGCAAGGATGACTGCATTGTCCCCCTGGAACTCAGGGCAGGCATCGTTGAGGGTTACTGGACGCCAAGGGCCGCAAAGCAAGCGGTCTGGGTTGTGGCTCAGCTCTCTCCGGGGATCGCCAAAACTCTGCTCGATTTGATGGGTAATATGTCACCGTCGGAAAGCTCGTTAACCCGACTTCCAAAAAAGTTCAATGAACAATGGGAACAGTACCGTGAGCCTTTTGAGTGCATCCTCAAAGATAGCCTCAAGGTTCCCGAAGAAGCGGTAACTGTAGCGGCCTCTTTGGACGGTGTCATGCTGCCTATGAAAGACGGGAAACGTCAGGAAAAACGTGAACAAAGTACAGCTGAAGGCAAGCGTACTCGTGGCCCGGCAGGTTGCCAGGAAGCCAGTTGTGGAACTCTGTCGTTTTACGATGTTGAAGGTGAACGCCTGTCGACCATCAGGATTGGCCGAATGCCAGAGAGCAAGAAAGTAACTCTAAAGCAGTCGCTCTCCCGTTTCCTGAACGAAGCACTCAGGCAGAAGCCTCAACTGTCATTGGTCAAGGTGGCTGATGGCGCTAAAGACAACTGGACTTATCTTGCCAAAGAGCTTCCTCAAGGGCATGAAATCGTGGATTTTTATCATGCAGCAGAACATCTGAAGAAGGCGTTTGACCTGTCCTACGGTGAAAACAGTTCAAAACCCAAAGAGAAGTTCATCACCTACCGTCATATTTTGAAGGAAGAATCTGATGGGGTTGAGAAAGTCATCAAGGCTTTGGCCTATCAACACAGCCGACATCCTCGGCGATCGAAGTTAAAGACAGAGTTGGAATACTTCAGGAATAATCGTGACCGCATGAAGTATGCAGAACACCTGTCGTGCAACCTGCCTATAGGATCTGGCGTTATTGAGGCGACCTGTAAAACGTTAGTGACACAGCGGATGAAGTGTTCAGGTATGCGCTGGCGACACCCCGGAGGTCAAGGCATTCTGACTCTCAGGTCATTAATACAGAGTGGCTGGTTTGATAATGGCTGGAAGCTTTTGTCAGTAACTTACTGTGCCAAGGTCACAGAGGTAACCACGAGCAATGTGGTTCCATTCCCTGTTCAGTCTAACAATATGGAATGAGAGTTCCGGTCAATATGAGACTTTCACCCTTAGTATTGGCACAGAACGGAGGAGAGATTATTCCCGTACATCCACGGTTTCGATTCGTGGCAACGGGCAACAGTGCCGGAGCCGGAGATGGCAGTGGTTTGTATCAGGGAGTCTTACGACAATCGTTAGCTTGGCTGGATAGGTTTCGTGTGATCGAAGTGGATTACCCGGACGAATCCACCGAACTGACGATTCTGGAACAAGTGGTACCGAGCCTGCCAGTCATCGTCAGGGAAAATATGGTGAAACTCGCTCACGAGATTCGTCGTCTTTTCGTTGGCAGTCAAGAAGGCGAAGCACAACTGAGCTGTACCTTATCCACTCGTGGCCTGGTGCGCTGGGCAAGGTTGTCACTTCGGTTTCAGGGAGCGCCCCGAGTGTTTGAATACGCTCTTGAGCAAACCCTGACCGCAAGGACGGAACCCGCAGAACGGACTGCAATACATCGTCTGGGTGAAGATATCTTTGGTGAACTGTGGCTTTCAGGAGGTGAAGCATGAACACGATTACACAGATACTGAACCAAATGTCGGTGATGACCGTGGATTGCACGATCTGGTCAGGTGCCCGTCGACTGAAACCTGAAGATCTGGCCTTAGGGCAGGGTGGTCAGCTGCCGTCTGATGAAGTCATCAGTCTGGGCAGTAAAAAACTGTGCAACCGTGAAGTACTGAAACCGTTCAATCGGTTGCGGGAACAAGCCGGAAGACTCTGTGCCCGTGACGGAGTTCGATTTCTGGGAGGTTATGCTGTGCCGGATGCTTGTGTAGATGGGTTAAGTCAGGAACTGGATCAACTTCAGTCCGACTTCGATCAGGAAAAGCAGACGTTTCTGGCCCAGTACGATCAGCACATTAAGGCGTGGGTCAATGCTCATTCCGATTTTGCTGAAGCCATTCGCAAAGCTGTGCCCGATGCCGGTTACGTTGGCCAGCGACTGGATTTTGGTTACACCGTGTATAAAGTCACGGCGTCGCCTAAACCCGACAAGCTGAATCAGCAGGTTAACCGACTGGGAAACACCTTGCGGGAAGAAATCAGTCGAGAAGCTCAAACCCTGTTCGAGCAAACCTTTAAGGATAAAAGCAAAGTTACCCGAAAAGCCCTGAAGCCGTACTTACGGCTACGGGACAAGCTCAACGGCCTGGCTTTTGTTGATCCGGACATTGCGCCTCTGGTGCAACGGCTGGATGAAGGATTAGCAAGACTGCCTAATCGGGGTTCTCTGGAAGGCGAAGCGCTGACGCAATTGATGGAGCGGGTGCTGTTGCTCTGTTCTGTTGAGCAAATGCAGCAATGCGCTCAGGCATTAAGTGCAGAACAAGCAGTCAGTACAGAGGGGTGTGTGATTTAAACAATGTCAAGAAAAACGACTACACTAGTATGGTCGTATAGGCTTTTTTGGCGTTGAGAAATATGTACAGCTCAGTCCTTTCATCCAACGATGAAATCACAGAAATCGTTATCAAAATCCCGCACAATCGCTCAATGGTGGATTTCGAAAATCATTTGCAAGATGCCTTAAATGAAGCGGGACAACTGGGAACAAAAAAAGCAACTTGAGTGGCTTGATTACTGGACGGTTCTCCCATTACGCTTGGCAAACCTTTAAGGATAAAAGCAAAGTTACCCGAAAAGCCCTGAAGCCGTACTTACGGCTACGGGACAAGCTCAACGGCCTGGCTTTTGTTGATCCGGACATTGCGCCTCTGGTGCAACGGCTGGATGAAGGATTAGCAAGACTGCCTAATCGGGGTTCTCTGGAAGGCGAAGCGCTGACGCAATTGATGGAGCGGGTGCTGTTGCTCTGTTCTGTTGAGCAAATGCAGCAATGCGCTCAGGCATTAAGTGCAGAACAAGCAGTCAGTACAGAGCCTGTTGAAATACAGGAGCAACTCACAGAAGTAGCCAAAGAAACGGAGGAAATAGCAGAGAAAGAGGAAAACATAGAAAGTACGAACCCAACGGTTGAAGTGAACCAGACGGCAGCGACTTTCTACTTTTAAAGAAAGCTTTTAACCAGAGCTCTAACAAGCTCAAACCCCAGCGGGACATAGTGCCCGTTTGGGTAGGAACTGTGTCCCTTTTTTGTTTCAAATAAAAGGAGGGACTGATAATGGTTCCTGTATTGCAACGCGCTTTACCAATAGTTGGCAGCGCATTAGGCAGAAAACTGGGTGTTCAGGTAGAAGTCTCTGGTCAGAGAGCATGCACCGATGGTGAACGCATACTGATACCGGCCTTTGATCCTGAATGCCCTGAGCAGGAGGCGAAGGTTTGGGGTTATTTGTCCCACGAAGCCGCACACGTTCGTTACACAGACTTTGGTCTGGATCAGAGCGGTTCACCTTTACGACACAGGTTGACCAACTTGCTTGAAGATATTCGTATAGAAGGAGCAATGAGTCGGGAATACCCCGGCACGGGTGTAATTAAAAGTGTTCCATCTACCCATTATCCTGCTTGCTGCCAGTACTGATCCCAGTCCCCGTTAGAACGCAATGTTCTTAAGCAAAGCATTGCTCCTGCGATGGAAGGCTTCCACCAAGCACCCGGTATTTTTAGTCGCATCTGCACTACTGCACTGTTAGAACTTTCTATTTCGCCAGAGCCAATGGGAAGATTGGCTGCTTCTGCTGCAGCATATTCGAATTGCCCTGGACGGTTTCGGATATATCGGTGACACTCCTCTGGTTTATTGGCTGCTTTGCCTTTCTTTCCGTTTCTATGCGGATCAAGCTCTGCCATGACGGCATTAACATTGCCAGATTTCATGCGTTCCTGCTGGATATGCCGCCACTGTACACGTGTTTCCTTGTTAAACCCGACACACTCTTCTACTGCATCAGCGAAGTGCTCAGAGAGATGATAATAGTCAACGAGGAAACTTCCTTGCTCTCCAAACACTCTCTTTGTCTGGTTGGCAATCCAGGTGGCTCCATCGCTCACGCAATGGATAGAGGATTGCCGGTTGAGCCCCTGCTCTATTGCACAACTCAACCACTGGTCACCTGCTTCATCCGGCCCTCCCATTGTGGCCTGATGACGTTTATCTGAACTACCCAGCTTATAGACCTGGCAAAGTTTAGCCTCCTGCCATTCAGTTTTACGTGCTTTGCGTTTGTCACCTTCTGCCTCTTCATCAATGAGGACAACAGGAATCATGCTTCCATCCATTTCTCCTATGAACTGGGCAGCTTCACCGAGGCAGTCCTGACGATTTTGTGATGCACTGATGGAATCATTTTGCATACAGCTTGCGTGCTCAAGAGTTATGGCTCGAATAGAAGACTCAGGCACATCAATACCATAATGTTCATGTATTTTTTTTGCAGCTGCCTGAAAAGAACTATCTGCACCAAAGTCTACAATTTTACGTTGAATTGTGCGGGAGTAGTCGCGACAGTGAATATGAGCGGCATGACTGAAAGGTCTGACCCGATGCTTGTCTACCGTCTGGCAGCGTTCAAGAACTTCTATTTTCCCATAGGTGCTCAGCCAATAAGTGTTTTTTTTTTGAGTTTTAGCTCCGGGGTGCTTCAGGCAAGCCTCGCCAAATTTTTGATCTTCCTTGTAGGTACCCCAGCCAGTAAGCAGTTCATTGCCCATTTCACGCAGGTGGACAATGACGGCTTCTTCAGCATCATCAGCACGATCCAGGAGACCTGACTCGGCTTCAACAATATCCAGAAGTGCAGAAACTCTAAGCTCAAGCTCGGGGTGGGCTGCAAGTCTATCAGCAAGAGAAATAGGTGAGGGCATAATACTAACTAGTACTCCATTCGGCTCGAAATGATATTTTCGTAAAATAGCTCATCCTGATAACTCCATTGAAACAAACGACGGAGTTACGATGCTAATCAAATATCATGTCCGATTGACTGATGATGAGCGGGTAATGCTTGAAACCCTGATCAAGCGGGATAAACCCAGAGTTGCTCAGCACAAGAAACGTCGAGCTGGAATTCTTTTAGCCATTGATGAAAACCAATCTCCCCTGACTCACCAACAGGTAGCCAAAGCTTTCTGTGTCAGGGTGGTTACTATCTGCCGCCTTCGTCAGCGCCTCGTTGAAGAAGGCTTGGAAGTAGCCATTAATGGCAAGCATGCTGGTAATAGTCACAAGCGCAAACTGGACGGTGAAGGACAAGCTCACCTTATCGCCATTGCCTGCTCGCCTCCACCGGAAGGTCGGTGTCGTTGGACGCTGAACTTACTACGAGACAAAATGGTTGAGCTACAGTATGTTGACGAAATCTCCAGAAGCACCGTTCATGCCGAGTTAAAAAAAAACGAACTTAAACCTTGGCTGAAGAAAGAATGGTGTATCCCTGAAGAGGAAAGTGCCCATTTTGTCAGTGCTATGGAGGAGGTTCTGGATCTTTACCAACAACCTTATGACCCCAAGCGTCCCTTGGTTTGTCTCGACGAAAGCAATAAACAGTTAATCATTGAGGTACGTAAACCTATCGCTATAGAGCCTGGTAAGCCCGAGCGCTATGACACGGAGTATGACCGCAATGGCGTCAGTAATATCTTCATGATATTCGAGCCCCTGGCAGGCTGGCGACATGTTGAGATCACTGATCGCAGAACGGCTGTAGACTGGGCGCATCAGGTCAAAGAGTTAGTGGACGGTCGTTACAAAGAGGCGGATAAAATTGTACTGGTACAGGACAACCTGAACACCCATACAGCGGCGTCCCTTTATAAAGCCTTTAGCCCTGAAGAGGCGCACCGAATTGCGAACAAACTTGAGTTTCACTACACGCCAAAACACGGCAGCTGGCTGGATATGGCTGAAATAGAGTTGAGCATACTGAGTCGCCAATGTTTGAACTGTCGTATACCGGATCAGGATACGCTTCGCCGTGAAGTGGAAGCTTGGGAGGCAGAGCGCAATGCTTGTAAATCTGCGATGGAGTGGCGTTTCACCACAGAGAATGCGCGAACTAAGCTGAAAAAGCTTTATCCTGTGTTGCCAGAACCCGCTTGCACTGGATAATGAAAAGCCTCATTGATTGAGGCAGTAAACAACAAACCGTCGTTCAGTTTCTTCATTGAAAGCTGGCTAATGGTGGGGTATGTGCCAAATATCATATCTATCGTAAAGATCTACAATATCAAGTGTTTGAATATGAATATCGTCTCTGAATTGGATAAATAGAAATTATCTGGTCGGTCAGACGTTCCTCAGTCTCAAATTCAGAAAAACGCAGTACTAGGGTTGAGAAATACTCTTACATTATCGTTCATATTGAGGTTTTGTGGGCAGAAAAACTTCTAATGAACACTTTTAATTACACCCCCCCGGCACAGCGTTTTCATTATCGGAAGTCGTCAGACAGTTGGTGGCTGAAGGTCGTTTAAGTGCGCCTACTGTCAACGATCCACCTGTGAAGGTGCTTCATGATGGTTTGCTGCTGAAACTTCGATACGAAATTCTGAAGCAAACCGCTTTGAAGCAGAATGCCAATACAGCTAATCAGGTTATGAAACAGTGTTTTTCCAAAGCGTTGCTGAATGACCTGAATACGTTGTTGGCGGAAGTTCCAAGCCTACAGAGTACGAAGGAGGCGCAATCTCTGGCAGATCAGATCATTGGTCTTTTTCAGAAACGTGGAGATAAAACCAACTCCGAGTCTTCAACTGAATCAGAGGATACACAACAGGATGCAAGTCCAGATAACGGTGAGGAGGAGAAATCAGAACATTCACCCTGCGAAAACTCTGATTCCAGTGATGCACAAGGAGAAACGATAGATTCAAAATCAACACAGGAGAATCAAAACCAATCGGGTCAATCCGAAGGTGTCTCAGGGAAAACTGAAACCCCGGAATTAACGGAAGCAGGTAACGAATGTCTGGTTTTGAAATCCATCCTGGAGTCCACGGAATCAGACTGGCCGGAAGATGCGTTCCAGGCTGTTGCCCAGGAACTGGAAAGTTGGAGTCTTCAGCAAGGCAGTGGCTGCTCAGGGATTTCCACAACACCGGAAGTTGGAAAGGTCACCGTATCCGAAGCGGACAAACAAGCAGGGCAGATGTTACTGGAGAAAGTCAAACTGGAATCCTCCAGACTGGCAGCTCAGTTAACGGGGCTGGTTCAGGCAAAAACCTTGGCTCATAACCGCACAGGAAAACGAGGAGCAAAACTGGATGGGCGGCGATTACATCGAGCAGCTTTGAACGATGGTCGTGTGTTTAAACAACGATCTGAAACTCTGGCGATTAATGCGGCTGTTCATATCTCATTGGATATATCGGCTTCAATGGGGCCGCGAATGGAGCTGGCAAGAGAGGCTGTTCTGGCATTGGTGATTGCACTGAAGCAAATCAATGGTGTGACGGTGTCTGCATCAGCTTACCCAGGTAACGCTGATAATGAAGTTTTTGAGATTCTTACTCAGGGCGATTCAGTTCAAAAAACCGCCTCAGTGCTGACAGCTTTGAACAGTCATGATTCTACACCTATGGCAACAGGGCTTTGGCATTCAGTACATCAAGTGCTTCAGGCAAAAACTGAACGCCGGTTGATTTTGATGATTACGGATGGAGGCCCGGATAGGGATCATCACAATCCTGTACTGGAACTGGTCAAGCGATGTGAGAAATCAGAAATAGAAGTCATTGGGTTGGGAATTGCAGTCGCAGCCGTAGAAAAGCTGTTTTCCCAAAGTGTGGTTATCAGTCAGCTTGATCAGTTGAAGTCGTCCTTGTTTGGATTGACTCAACATTGGTTGATTGGCTGAACATAATATTGGAAGGAGCCAGTGAAAGCATCACTCTGCAAACCTTTGGTTTGTGGAGTGGTACTCTGAAGAATTTTTTGATCTAAGCCTGCTTACTTTAAGATTATTTCAGGAATTAAAAAGAAACGACGAAAGTCATGTGCTGATATACGTGCTGATTGTGCTGATAACTATCCTTTTTGTGCTGATGCTGTCAGCACATTGTGGGGTCTAGCGGAATTCCTTTAGCATCAGACACAAAAAAACCGATCACATTATATGATCGGTTTCGATGTACAATCGTTCAAATGTGCTGACAGCTGTGCTGATTTAGCCTTTAAACGACATAAGACAAATATCCATTCTTGTCTTGAACGTCCCTTAAGTCATTGAAACTTAAGAGAAAATTTGGTGCCGGCACCAAGAGTCGAACTCGGGACCCACTGATTACAAGTCAGTTGCTCTACCAACTGAGCTATACCGGCAAGGAACGAGGTGCATATTATTTATGACGGTGGCATTTGTCAACACTACAAACAAAAACAGATCCTCCCTGGATCTGTTTTTTCTGACATCCTGTCAATTCTGGCATCCTGCCAAAAACTTTTCCCGTTCTTTTGCCATCATTCCGTGATAGCTTTCAGGCTTCCTGCCTGAGTTCTTCCCTAGTGTCAGCGATAGCCTTCCTGGCTAAGTGAGCATCCTGCTCTGCTGCTGACGACTTCTATACTGCGCTTTATACCTATACAAAACCAGTCGGGAAAAAGCGATGACTTTTGTGAGATATTGACCATAGGCTCTAACGAAAAACCCTTGTTTTGCCGATAAATGAAGGCTTAATGAGGACTGTCCATTGATTCCACCAACACATTCAACTGCTTCTGGTAAAGTGCAACAGGATTTCCAGTACACCATTTAGATAGACGCTGCGAAAATTAACCGATTGCACACCATTCTGGGCGCTGACCTCCAGAGAGAAGATAAGAGCTGTCGTTAATCTTTCCGGCGAGAAGGCTGAGTATCTAACCTTTAATCCTTTGATAGAAGCAGGTCCTGTGTCTTTATTCGATGCTGATTCTGATACTTATCCACAACCCCTTCCGATATCAAAACTCTCATTGCATGTGACTCAATGGCAGGAAAAGAAGAACTCCGAAAATCAGCTAACCCACTATCAGCTCAACGGGTGGGAAGATGCGAAAGCGTCAGATCCTGTTTACCTTATCTCTCTCGCTCGGTATCTGTTGACCAGAGAGCAGGCAGGAAAGCTGCTTGTTCACTGTGAAGCAGGTGTTGGCAGGGCTGGAACCTTTACTCAGTTGCTGTTAATGGTGAGGGCGCATGACGCAGAAGAATTAACTGCAGGCAATGCGATCAAATGGTTTGTAGAGAGCATGATTAATTCAAGAGAACAACGAGGCACTCACGCTTTTGTGCTTAACGATAGTCAGGTGCACATGCTGCTTAAAGCGCTGGCTCAGCTGACAGGCATTGCTGAAGCCGATATTTTTAAGGGAGTTGAACAGTCACTGGCTCAATTCAGGCAGCCTCAATAGTGCTGGAAATATCTTGCTATTGTGAAGCCTTAGCAAGTCCTTTTATGACTAACTATTTGATTTATATGTGTTAATTTAACATTTCAAACTATCCGAACCTCTTCTATCAGCCACTATACCGTTAGAAAGCATGACTTCTATCGCTGTCTATTCTTATAAGTAATCTTACCCGGCGATGGAGAAAAACAATGAGCATGGATGGACCAGGCGGAGCAGGTAGTACCGGCGAACCAGGCAAAATCAACTGGTGGAACCCATTAAAGGCATTGGGAGAGGCGACAGGCTTGTGGAGTGGCTCTACCGTAACGCCAGCGGCTGATAAACAGGAGTCTGGTGTAGCCAGTGGTGTCCCTACGGCTGCCAGAGCCAGCCTTTCTACAAGACTGATAGAAGGGCTCGAGTACCTTATGGCACCCGATGAAATCAAAGCAGCTATTCGAGAGCACTTTTCCAGCGCCGCCAAGAGCACTGGAAAAAGTCATCCGTCATTTTCCCGGTTTACAGAGATTTTGGGGGAAATGGCCGAAAAGGGGCATGACAAACCACCAGAACTGCTCACTTATCTACACGCTGATAACGATAATCTCTGGGCATCAGCCATGGAGAAGTCAGTCGGAAAGCTGGAGAATATGGCCGGAAAACAGGAGACTGATGATCCACGCTTCCGGGACGACACCGGTGAAATAAGAACAAGGTTGGATAAGATCACCACCGATATACTCCCGCCGGAAGATCAGCCAACGACTAGTCTGAAAAGAATCGATCAGGCAGCTGGCTCACTCCAGATAAAATGCCAGAGGGCAGACTTGCCTGTTGAAGTGATTGAAACAACGAATACGCTGTTTGAAGAGCTTCATACAAAATGCATGGATGATGACCTTGAGGGTGTTTGGAGTCTGTATCAAAACAGCCCCTTCCTTCAACACGCTCTTGGTGCTGACTGCAAAGAAAATATTCAGGGGTTGAGGAATCTCAAAAAAACGCTTCAACAGCAAATTGCAGACTTTGCCAGAGAACACCAGTTGGAAGACTACCTGAAGGATGGCCCCCTACCTGACTATGAGGCGTTCAGTGCAATACGCTTCAAGGATGCCTATGGTCCGCAAAGCAGAGTCGATGATTATCTCAAATTAATGCAGGAGAACTCAGCCACCCTGACATCAGATTACTATGGATCAACCCCGGATAACGAACTGGTCAAAGAATATCTAACAAGTCCAACTATCACAAATATAAAAGCATTGGCCTTACATGCTCAAAAAATGCAAAGAAATCCGGAGAAACTGAAAGGCGACACCAGCTGTGTAGATACCGTCTATAAGGCTATGCTTGAAAAATTCTATCAAAGAGAGCAGACCTTTGATCAATATAACCAGTTATTCTTTCTCAGATACGTTCAATTAATATTGAAAGAAGGAAAAAAACTGCCTGAATTGCCCATGGGCAACTATAGGGGAGTGAGTACCGCAACAAGCTCATTATCGCTGGAGTTAACACCTAAAACCGAGGATGAAATCAGAAAGCAGTTAACCAGGAGTGCTACACAAAGAGAGGATTTGAATGCCATGAGCAAACGGCTTCGAACTGATCTTACCGGAGACGGACGAAAACTCATTGAGCAATGGATTCGGGGCGAACAGCCAGAATAAACAATCAGATAATGAAGGGTTCATCAATTGAATTGGTGAATAGAGAAAAACAAAAAAGCCAGACAATTGTCTGGCTTTTTTGTTTGGAATCTGGTGCCCAGGAGAAGACTCGAACTTCCACGCCCTTTCGGACACTAGCACCTGAAGCTAGCGCGTCTACCAATTCCGCCACCTGGGCAATATCTTTAAGTCGTGTTGATAAGGATAAACAAACAATGTTTGATTGGTGCCCAGGAGAAGACTCGAACTTCCACGCCCTTTCGGACACTAGCACCTGAAGCTAGCGCGTCTACCAATTCCGCCACCTGGGCCTTATCGTTGTATTCAACAACTCAAGATGCGGCGGATGATAGAGATCGTAACTTAGACTGTCAACCATTACGGGGTAAGATAACCCTATATTAGGTGTAGTTACTCATGAACGATTTGTGTCAAGCTGTGCTGAAAGCCCCATCAGGTTTACTAGGAAAATTATCTTACACTTCAGAATAAGATTAATGGCAGAGTTTCTTTATTGAGGTTAATCCCATGAAAGTGTCCAAAAAAGAAAATCGTATTTTAAACGATGCACTGAGTCAGTGGGCGAAAGAAGGTGCACTGGAATCTTCAAAAAGCCAACAATTACAGGAATCTCTGGAAGTAAAAGCATTTGATTGGCATAAAATGGCCCGCTATTCGTTCTGGTCTGCTCTTATCTGTATTCTGATTTCCGTATCAGCCCTGATAATGGATGATTTCCTGATTGATTTGTTCAAACGCCTTTTCAATACACCCCCTATCGCCAAAAGCATTTCTCTGGTGGCTATTTCAGCCGTAGTCTTTTTAGCTGGTTTGAAAATGCAGCGCAGTAGTCCGGGGCGGACACTCAGCCACGATGCTATTTTCTTTCTGGGCGTTGTCAGTATGGCGGGTAGTATTGCATTTCTGGGTGAAGCCTTGGATACCGGCAATGGTCATTTTTCACTTCTACTGCTTCTGGCGGCACTTGCTTACGGCTGTGTGGCATTGCTATTGCCTTCCAATCTGGTCTGGCTGTTCAGCCTGCTCTCCCTTGCCAGCTGGTTTGGTGCTGAGACAGGTTATATTTCCGGTTGGGGAGCCTATTACCTGGGCATGAATTTTCCTTTGCGTTTCGTTGCATTTGGTCTGTGCCTGATTCTGCTGAGTTATCTGTTTTCCGGACGTTTCAGTCTATTCAGAAAAACCACCAGAGTGATGGGCTTGCTTTATCTGTTTCTGGCTTTGTGGATTATGTCTATCTTTGGAAATTACGGAGATATTGATATCTGGAGAGGGGTTAAGCAAATCGAGCTGTTCCACTGGTCCCTTCTTTTTGCAATTGCTTCCGGCTTAGCTATTGTTGTGGGTGTTAAAACCGATGACGCAGTATTACGGGGATTTGGATTAACCTTTTTATTTATTAACCTCTATACACGTTTTTTTGAATTTTTCTGGGATGGATTACACAAGGCGCTGTTTTTCGGACTTCTGGGTATCAGTTTATGGCTAGTGGGGCGATATGCCGAGAAATTGTGGCTTCTCGGCAAATAAGGATTATTTTCTCAATGCTTTAGCCATGGATTGAAACCATAAAACCTGGTTCAGGTCTCCCGAGACCTGAATATCCTTGTCCTGGATTCCCTGCATAAAAGCGAGCTGGCTATTCTTGGCTGTAAGAATCTCAAAGCCTTTGGCTGCACTGGAAAATGACAACTCAAATGTAGGCTCGCTAATGTTTCCAGCAATAGAACGGACTGTATTGTTAACCACAATAAAGTGACGGGAAATACCATCCACGCTGCTGAGTTGAAAGGTCAGATCTTTTCCGCTCAGTGTCTTTTTAAACACCTCACTTTTTCGACTGGATCGCTTCATCATAAAACCAAGCGCCCATAACAGCAGTCTGAATTTCAAGATTTATCCCTCTTTCAGTGGATTTTTTTGGAGAATGTACTTTATACGCGGTATAGAACGACAGAGAGGGACACTTGTCAAAAGAGTATTATAAAAAATGAGAATAGATAGAGAAAAAAGGGCAGCAAAGCTGCCCTGAATAGCTGTTCTGAATAGCTGTTCTGATCAAGAAACAAATTTAATTTACAGCTTCCTTCAAGGCTTTACCCGGTTTGAAAGCAACGGTATTACTGGCTGCTATCTGGATAGTTTCTCCTGTTTGAGGGTTCTTTCCCGCACGGGCCGCCCGACTGCGCTGAGTGAACGTTCCAAAGCCAACCAGATTAACGGTGTCTTCAGATTTTAAAGCCTGGGTGATTGTTTCCAATAAAGCATTCAGGGCCTGAGATGCTTTGTCCTTACTAATATCAGCTTGATCAGCAATAGCATTAACGAGTTCTGGTTTACGCATGATGTTATACACTCCGTTTAATTTTTTTATTGTCTTCCGTTGGGTTGTTAACAGGAACAGACTAAATCACTGACGCCATCAGAGCAATAGCCTGTAGGTCTTGAGTTGCAAGGAATGACGGGATTTCTCCCATTTCATCCAATTTCGATCATTTCGAAATCATCTTTGCCTACACCGCAGTCAGGACATAACCAATCGTCAGGTACATCATCCCATGATGTACCTGCAACGATGCCATCTTCCGGCCACCCTTCGGCTTCATCATAAATAAAACCGCAGACTACACATTGCCATTTTTTCATGATTCTCTTCAACCCCATCACTTTATTGTTGCTGTCAGATTGTACAATTTATTGAAAACATCGTTCTATTGAAAAACATCGTTATCTTTCGCCGTCTCCCGGAAAAGGCATGCACTCTTCGCCTGCCCCTCGGTTTTATTGATATTTATACGGCAAACAGAATGCCTTTCTGGCAATATTAACAAAATCAGTCTGATAGATTATTAAAATCAGAAGAATTATTAATAAAAATACTGATATAAGAACTATAAAAATATAGCTGATACAGGGAGCAGCGATCCATGACGTCTGCGAGCTATCCGGTCACACCTGATGACAATGCTATTTGCCCTGAACAAGATCTCGGGATTCACCGGATTCAGTGTAAAGGTATCACCAAGTGTTATCCCGGCATTCGAGCCAATAATCAGATCGACCTGAACATCATGCCCGGCGAAATCCATGCACTGCTGGGTGAAAATGGTGCCGGAAAAAGCACCCTGATGAAAACTCTCTATGGTGTTACCCAACCTGATGAAGGCCAGATTCTGTGGAATGGTGACCCGGTTATAATCAAATCTCCGGCACAGGCTCGCCGGATGGGCATCGGCATGGTGTTCCAGCATTTTTCCCTGTTTGAAACATTGAGCGTGGTTGAAAACATTGCGCTGTCTATGGATAAAAATCAGGCACGCAACCTGTCTGATCTGGCCCAACGAATTGATCTGATTTCACGTCGCTATGGTATGCCTGTTAACCCTCACCGCATGGTTTATTCTCTCTCCACAGGAGAACGGCAGAAAGTCGAAATCATTCGTTGTCTGATACAAGATATCAAACTGTTAATTCTTGACGAACCGACATCCGTGCTAACGCCAGGTGAAGTCGAGAACCTTTTTCGAGCACTACGACAACTGTCGCTCGAAGGATGCAGCCTGCTGTTTATCAGCCACAAATTACATGAAGTTCGTTCACTCTGTCACAAAGCTACAGTTCTCAGACAGGGGCAAGTGACCGGCGAATGCGATCCGGGAAGCACCTCTTCGGAAGAATTGGCCAGCATGATGGTCGGAAGTAAAACAACGCTGGGCACTTGTTATCCTAAAGTTCATTCGGACGACGCGTGCCTGACGATTGAACAATTATCAGAAACGGCAACGGATCATTTTGGTACTGCGCTGAACAATATCAGTCTGAAAGTACACAAGGGTGAAATATTGGGCGTGGCCGGCGTGGCCGGAAATGGCCAGAAAGAATTATTGCAGTTACTCAGCGGCGAACGGCTGGCCAGCCATCAATCCTCAATTTGTCTGGAAAACGCCCCTATTGGCAAACTGAGACCTGCCCGTCGACGCAAGAAAGGCATTGCGGTGGTGCCTGAAGAACGTCTGGGACGTGGTGCAGTGCCCGATATGACGTTAAGTGAAAATGGTTTACTGACCGGTTTTCTACAGAACACTGTCTATCGGGGTTTCCTGAAAACAAATCGAATACTGGCCTTTGCCGACAGCGTTGTTGAATTGTTTGGCGTTAAGGCTCACGGACTATCTGCTGACGCCAAAAGCCTGTCCGGGGGCAATCTCCAAAAATTTATTATTGGCCGGGAAATTGTTCAAAGTCCTCGCCTGCTGGTCTGTGCCAGTCCCACCTGGGGTGTTGATGTCGGTGCTGCCAACCGAATCCATCAAGCTCTTATTGCACTTCGTGACCAGGGGGCGGCCATTATTGTGATATCCGAAGATCTCGAAGAACTTTTCCAGATCAGCGACCGTATCGGGGCTCTCTGTCATGGTGAACTCTCACCGGTAAAAGCAACCAATAAAACCTCAATGAATGAAGTCGGGCAATGGATGGCTGGAGAATTTTCCGCGCCCCTGATGAATCCAGCGGAACAAAAGGAGTCCGGCCCTGCATGCGGTTAACTATTGAACGACGGCAGCAGGACTCTGATGTCATGCGGTATTTATCACCTCTGCTGGCGATCACCCTGACTCTGGTCATGGGAGGCATAATTTTTGCTATTCAGGGTCTCGATCCGGTTCGGGGACTCTATACCTTTTTTGTGCTGCCAGTGAGTGATAGCTATGGCCTGTCGGAACTGGGTGTGAAAGCAACGCCCATGCTGCTCTGCGCCCTGGGCCTTGCCGTGTGTTTCCGGGCAAATGTCTGGAATATCGGAGCCGAAGGACAGTTACTGATGGGAGCCCTTGCCGGCAGTTGGGCGGCATTAACATTCATGGATGCTCCAGGCTATCAGGGCATGGTGATTGTGCTTCTGATCGGAAGTCTGGCCGGGATGCTCTGGGCATTGATTCCGGCGATGTTGAGAAATCATTTCAACACTAATGAAATTCTCACCACCATCATGCTTAATTACATTGCATTGAATGTGTTGATTTACGCTGTTCATGGTCCATTAAAAGATCCGGATGGTTTTAATTTTCCAGAATCAGCACTGTTTTCCGATTCTGTTCTCTTACCGGTTCTATTGGAAGGAACCCGGCTTCATATCGGTCTGGTTTTTGGCTTACTGGCACTGGTGGCCGTCTGGGTTTTATTGTCCCGAACGTTTGTGGGGTTTCAACTCAGGGTCATTGGCCTGGATGCCAGCGCGGGTCATTTTGCCGGTTTTCTGGAAAAAAGGCTGGTGTATCTCAGCTTATTGATCTGCGGTGCTCTGGCCGGACTGGCCGGGGTGAGTGAAGTGACCGGCCCCATTGGTCAGCTGATTCCCTCTGTTTCTCCGGGATATGGCTATTCAGCCATCATCGTTGCCTTTTTGGGACGACTGCACCCTGTGGGTATATTGCTGGCCAGCCTGTTGATGGCACTGGTTTATATGGGCGGCGAAATGAGTCAAATTGATCTTGGATTACCTCTGGCGTTAAGCAGTCTGTTTCAGGGCATGCTGTTATTTTTTCTGCTGGCTTGTGACTTTCTCATTAGCTACCGCCTCCGTGTTAACCATTCAAGGGTAGCCAGTCATCTTGAGTAAACGCTATAGACAAGACAGCCAACCGAGACAGGAGGCATCATGGATATTGATCTGATCACTAATGTATTGTTCGCCATGATACGCACCGGTACGCCGTTATTACTGGTGGCTTTGGGTGAACTCGTGTGTGAAAAGAGTGGTGTGCTGAACCTCGGTCAGGAAGGCATGATGCTCATGGGGGCCGTTGCAGGTTTCATCAGTGCCCTGATCACTGGAAGTCTGATTATTGGCGTGCTGACCGGAATCCTTATGGGTATGTTCATGTCGGCATTATTCGGTTTTATCACGCTCGGACTGAGGGCAAACCAGGTGGCAACCGGTCTGGCCCTGACGATTTTTGGTGCTGGTCTTAGCGCCTATGCGGGTTCTGAATATGTTGGCAAAGCCATAACAGGGATTCAGCCTCTGGTGATCCCCTATTTTTCCGACATCCCATTCTTTGGAATCGTTTTGTTCAGTCAGGACGCTCTGGTTTATCTCTCGTTAGGCTTGTGCCTGGCGGTCTGGTTATTTTTTAAATTCAGCAGAGCCGGATTAATAGTAAAAGCCATTGGTGAAAATCCCCACTCGGCTTCAGCCGTCGGCTTGCCTGTTATGAGAACTCGCTGGCTTGCAGTCCTCTTTGGTGGCGCCATGGCCGGTCTGGGAGGAAGCTATCTGTCTCTGGCTTATACACCACTCTGGGCCGAAGGAATGACCGCCGGACGAGGCTGGATAGCCCTGGCCCTGGTGGTGTTTGCCAGCTGGCGGGTGGAACGTGTATTACTGGGGGCCTGGTTATTTGGGCTGGCCAGCATTATGCATCTGGTACTTCAGGGGGCAGGCGTTTCTATTTCGTCAAACTTGTTAGCAACCCTGCCTTACCTGGCAACCATTGTTGTGCTCGTCTTACTGTCACGAAATCAAGAGAGAAACAAGCTTCTGGCACCTGTATCTCTCGGTAAAGCCTATCATCCTGCCGGATGATCAATGCAAAAAGACTGCAGTATTATAAAAGAGGAAAAACAATGAAATCCTGCTTGAAAAAAATGGCCTTAGCCTTAGTGGGTATGGGCCTGATTGCACTGACAAACCTCACCATTGCCGTGGAAAAACCACTGAAAATCGGCTTTGTCTACGTGGGTCCGGTGGGGGACGCCGGATGGACTTTTGGTCATGATGAAGGTCGTCGTGAGATGAAGGAGAAACTGGGCAATCAGGTGGAAACCACATTTGTAGAAAGCGTTTCTGAAGGCGCTGATGCTGAACGGGTTATTCGTAAACTGGCCCAGCAGGGGCATGATCTGATTTTCACCACCTCCTTTGGCTACATGAACCCAACGCTCAAGGTGGCAAAAAAATTCCCGAAGGTGAAATTCCAGCACGCCACCGGCTATAAACGCGGCAAAAATGTAGGCACTTATTCTGCCCGCTTCTACGAAGGCCGTTACCTCACCGGGGTTATAGCGGGTCATATGACCCAATCCAATGTTATTGGTTATGTAGGTTCCTTCCCCATTCCGGAAGTTGTTCAGGGTATAAATGCTTTTACCCTCGGTCTCAGAAGCGTCAATCCTGATGCCAGTGTAAAAGTGGTCTGGATCAATAGCTGGTATGACCCGGCTAAAGAACGAGAAGCAGCAGAAGCGTTAATAGCCCAGGGCGCAGACATTATTAACCAGCACACAGATTCACCGGCACCGGTTCAGGCCGCTCAGGATAAAGGCGTGTTTGCCTTTGGTTATGATACCGATATGAGTAAATTTGGCCCGGATGCTCATCTGACAGGCAGCATGGTGCACTGGGGTGGGTATTACACTGATACGGCTAAAGCGGTACTGGAGAAAAACTGGAAGGCTGCTGATGTCTGGGGCGGCTTTGCTGCAGGCATGGTGGAGATGGCACCCTACAATAAAGCGATTCCAAAGAAGGTTATTGCAGAAGTTGAAGCCTTGAAAAAGCGGATAGCTGATGGTGAGATGAGTATTTTTTCAGGACCGGTTAAAGGGCAGGATGGCAGTACCAGAGTGGCTGATGGAAATACACTGAATGATCGCGAGATTCTTTCCATGAATTGGTATGTAGAAGGCGTTGAAGGACAGTTGCCAAAATAACCGGTTCAGTATGTTGTGAAGACGCAGTAAAATCAGCCTCCTGTGCTATTTTTCACATGATAATTTCCGGGCTCTTTTGTTATGAACCCGGACAGGACGCACTGCTGATGCCGTTTATTGATTTTTCTGAAATGCCCTGGCAACCACGAATTTATCTCCCTGGGGAAATTCCAGGGAATATGCGTGACTGGCTGCTGGACAAAGGTTCATTAACCGAGCGTTTGAAACAACAACATAATCAGAACGTTCATGTTCAGGTACTTCATCATGGCTGGGGAGAAACCACTGAATCGGAACAACAGTTTCTGAACAGCCCCAACGAACCATCCAGTATCCGTGAAGTTATCCTTTTCGGTTCTGGACAGCCTGTTGTTTTTGCCCGAAGCGTCTTACCAAGAAGTAGTCTTTCGGGTAAAAATAAAGCCCTGCTGGAACTTGGAAATAAACCATTGGGCGAGTACATTTTCAGCCAACCAGAATTACAGCGCGGTCCCATCGAAATAGCAGAACTGCCCGCCAGCCAGTTTAATCAACATCTTGAATTTAACTATAACCATGAAACGGCCTGGGGACGCCGCTCCCTTTTCTATCTGAATAATAAACCGATCTCTGTGTGCGAAGTATTTTTACCGGAACGGATTATGCAAATATCAGAGCAGTTAAACGATTGTTCCGTTCCGGTGTAAATTTTCCCACAAACGGTTAGACTGGCTTCTACTGAAAGTCCTGCTTAGAGGCTGTTTGAATAAATAATTATCATGAAAATTCTGGATTCAATTTTAGAGCCTGTTCTTGCTTCTATCAAAGAAAAAGCGGCTCTGGCGCGACGTTTCCCGCGGATCAATGACTTTCTACAATTGGCCCGACTGAATCGTCCCATAGGCATTTATTTACTGTTCTGGCCTACCATGTGGGCTCTGTGGCTTGCCGCTGACGGATTACCTTCCTTGCACAACCTGCTTGTTTTCGTCTTCGGGGTTGTACTCATGAGAAGTGCTGGCTGTGTTATCAATGATTATGCAGACAGACAACTGGATGGTCATGTGAAGCGCACCAGAAACCGTCCGCTGGTCACTGGAAAAATCAGTGAAAAGGAAGCGCTCCTTTATTTTTCCGTTATGGTTCTGGTTTCCTTTCTACTGGTGCTCACCACCAATTCACTGACCATTATGCTGTCATTTGCGGGACTCGCACTGGCAGCCTGCTACCCCTTCGCCAAACGTTACACCTACTTGCCTCAGGTCGTACTTGGTGCAGCTTTTGGGTGGTCAATCCCCATGGCCTATGCTGCAGAAGCTAACGCACTGACCACGCAAACCTGGTTGCTGTTTTTGGCCAATCTCATGTGGACAGTGGCTTACGATACCCAATATGCCATGGTAGATCGTGATGACGATGTGAAGATAGGCATTAAATCGACAGCCATACTGTTCGGTGAAATGGACAATATCATGATTGGCGCATTTCAGGTGCTGACTATTTTGACATTGGCAATGCTGGGGCAGCAGCTTGATGCAGGCTGGATATATTATGTAGCTCTTATTATTGCCGGAGCAGGATTTGTCTATCAGCAACTTCTGACCAAAAATCGTCAGAGGGATGCCTGCTTCAAAGCCTTTCTTTCAAACCATTGGGTGGGAGCCATTCTTTTTGCTGGAATTGTCCTGAGTTGATCAAGTTAAGCATAATAACTGACAGGAATACCCGAAATAGTAACCGATTTAGCCGAATGTCATCTATCTGTAACATTACAGCGTTGTAATTGCCCTTGAACCTGCCCATGTAAATCAAAATGGCAGAAACGAACCGGTATGGATGCCGGCTCTTAATAGAAAGAAACAGGTAAGAGCCATGTCAGGAAGAACAATTCTGATTGTTGATGATGAAGCTCCCATCAGGGAAATGGTGGTCGTTGCCCTTGAAATGGCCGGCTACGATTGTCTTGAAGCAGCTGATGCCCGCGAAGCCCATGCACAAGTGGTTGATTGCAAACCTGACTTGATCCTGCTGGACTGGATGCTACCCGATGTTTCCGGTATTGAACTGGCCCGTCGACTGAAGCGCAACGAACTCACGGCAGAGATTCCCATTGTGATGTTAACCGCCAAGGGTGAGGAAGATCACAAAATACAGGGATTAGAAACCGGTGCTGATGATTATATTACCAAGCCATTTTCCCCAAGAGAACTGGCTGCACGATTAAAAGCTGTACTTCGTCGTACAGGTGCAATGGAAAATCAGTCAGCCATTATTGTTAATGGGCTGGAGCTCGATCCGGTCAGTCACAGAGTCAGCATCGATGGTAATTCTGCAGAAATGGGTCCTACGGAATACCGTCTTTTGCAGTTTTTCCTGACCCATCAGGAACGAGCTTATACCCGTGGGCAGTTACTTGATCAAGTATGGGGTTGCAATGTGTACGTTGAAGAACGTACCGTTGATGTTCATATACGCCGGTTACGGAAAGCGCTTGGCGAAGGTTATGAACATTTTGTTCAAACCGTCAGGGGTACAGGATACCGGTTTTCAACAAAAGTCTGATTCACTCCTGCACCCAGGTGGTTGTCACAAAAGGTAGCGAGCGCAGATGAGACAAGGCAAAAAATGACGGAAAGCGAAATTTCCATGCAATAAATAAGCATTTTGAGTCATTTTTTAACGCAGTTTCAACAAGCTCAGCCCTTTTGCGACAACCTCTCAGGCTTCTGAAGTTATTAACAGGGTTATATTGTGGCACCCTCTTTCAAATCCTTATTTTCCGGCCATATGCTGACAGGGCTCTTTATTGGAGCCTTGACTGGCATGATATTAGACCAGCTGTTTCTTGGTCTTTTTTTGGTCACTGCAGCGTATCTGATCTGGAGTCAGAGTCAGTTGTATCGGTTGCTTTCATGGATTGAAACGGCTGAGACAGAGGAGCTGGATCCTCCGGAAAGTTCAGGCCTCTGGGGGGATATATTTGATGGTATTTATCGAATACTCAGACGCCATACCCGCTCACGTCAAAAACTTGCCGACGTTATTGAGCGAATCCAGGAATCTACTGCCGCCCTCAATGATGGCATCGTCATGGCTGACAGGCAGGGTAATCTGGAATGGTGGAACCGGGCTGCAGAAGATCTTCTTGGACTGCAAATGCCGGATGATCAGGGTCAGATGATTACCAACCTGGTTCGTGATCCTCACTTTGCCGATTACCTGGAGAACAGTCAAAACAGAGAGCCCATCCAGATTAACTCGCCCGCTCTTGAAGAACGTCAATTGCAGGTTGCTGTCACTGTCTACGGCCCTGGAAATCATGTTCTGCTCGTTCGTGATGTTTCACGATTGAATCAGCTGGAAGTCATGCGGACTGATTTTGTAGCCAATGTTTCCCATGAGCTCAGAACACCATTAACGGTGATTTCCGGTTATCTGGAAACACTTATTGATGGTTCTGATCAGAATGACAATATGCCGCCGGTCTGGCATAAGGCTCTGAACCGGATGCAGGAACAGGCATTAAGAATGCAAGCCTTGATTGCTGACCTGTTACTACTCTCCAGTCTTGAGGCTACAGATCCTGAAGACGATAGTCGTCAGGTTCGATTGAAGCCCATGCTCGACAGCATTGCCGATGACGCACGAGCGCTGAGTGGCGAAAACCAGCATCAGATATCTCTTGAATGCGATGATGATGCCATGATGGCGGGGGATAATGGTGAACTGCGCAGCGCTTTTGCCAATCTGGCTTACAATGCTATCCGTTATACCCCGGTAGGTGGAAAAATCCGTATCAAATGGTGGCAGGATAAAGATGGCGGACACCTGAAGGTAAAAGATAATGGTGTCGGAATAGATCCGGTTCACATACCCAGACTCACCGAACGATTCTACAGGGTAGACAGAAGCAGAAGTCAGGTGACAGGTGGTACAGGATTAGGTTTGGCTATAGTCAAACATGTATTGTTAAGACATAACGGTCGTCTAAGTATCAGCAGCCACCCGGGTAAAGGAAGCCGATTTGTTTGCCATTTTCCTGAAGCAAGAATAAAGACTCTTGAAACAACAAAGTAGTTCTGACGTTATGCAGACACAATAAAAAGGGAGCATCAGCCCCCTCTTTATTTCCATTCGCAAACAGGAATATTAACCTGTCGCTTACTCTTCGTCGGATAACTCTTCAACAGCGCAGTCCAGACGTTTTTTACCGGTGCGTTCCAGGTAGGACTGGAAGTTACCTGGCAGACGACCAGTAGTGGCACCCTGCCATCTAACTGCATCACCAGCTTCAGTTTTATATTCGAAAACATACTTCTGAATATTACGGCGACGCTTTGGCGCAGCATCCAGTTCAAGACCACCCAGGTCATCCATGGAGACACCACGGTCAGCCATTATTTTCTTGATAGCATCAATACTATCCAGTTTTACTTTACGCTTTTCTTCGTCTTTTTCACGATCCTGTTTCTTTTCTTCCAGCACATCATTCATTCTGGTAATGATGCGTTCAAGATCTTCAACATGAATGTCTTTAAAAAGAGAACGGATACGAGTTTTGCTACTCAGACGATGCTGAATTTCTTCAAAAATGTTCATTAAATTGCGACTCCTTGGTCTTGAAATAACTTCCGGATTTATTATTACGGAATCAAATCAGGTCTATTTATACATCAAGAATTTAATTGATGGAAGACAGTATAATTAAATTACCGGCTAAAATAATTGTTTATGTGATATCCATCAGGAATTAAGGTTGTTTTTCAAGTAAAACCTGAATCTGTAAGTAAGAGTAAAGCCTGTTACTTTACTCTTACTTACCCTATTTGCAGGTTAATAGAATTAAAATCAGAGCGTCGCGGGTAGCGTATACGTTCTTAATATAAGAGAAAAGTCGTGTAATACTTTGATGCCACTCGCTTCAGCTTGTTGACACCATTCTTTTAAAGCATCCATTCGTTCCTGCCGACCTTTAATATTTACCCAGAGAGCCTGAAGCTCTTTTTTCTGAAGATAAATAGTTTTTAATACCTGACTGGAATCAAGAATAAAATTAACGCTGTCCTGATGTTTACTGGAAAGCAAACTTTCTTCTCTGCAGAGTATTTTTCTTGCTGAACGCATCATTTTTTTTGTTTGCTCTCCAGCCTTTTCCCTTTCATGTTTAACCAGAGGAGTAATCACATGTTTATGATATTGGGCCATAATCTGGAAGCGATTATTGATCACTGCCATTACCGTGTCAGAATCAATATGGAACTTGTTTGTGTTTTTTTCAACCAGAGGACTGGTTCTTTTAACCTGCGCCAGACGAAGAAAACTTAATATTTTGATCCAGCACCATCCAATATCAAACTCCCATTTTTTTACTGAAAGCTTGGGAGAGTTCGGGTAGGTGTGATGATTGTTATGTAACTCTTCACCGCCTATCAGAATCCCCCAGGGAACAATATTACGAGCCGCGTCCTGGCATTCAAAATTTCGATAACCGCTATGATGTCCAATCCCATTAACAACACCGGCAGCAAACAGAGGAATCCAGATCATTTGTATGGCCCACACTGTAATCCCCAGAGCACCAAATAACAGCAGATCAATAATCAACATGATAATGATACCAAGATGCTTGTATGGCGTATAAAGATTCAGTTCAATCCAGTCTTTCGGTGTTCTCTGCCCAAAACGCTTCAGAGTTTCCTGATTCCCTGCTTCGTCACGATAGAGCTCTGCACCTTCAAATAAAACCTTTTTAAGCCCTTTCTTAACCGGGCTGTGAGGATCATCTTCCGTTTCACAACGGGCATGATGTTTTCTATGAATCGCCGTCCACTCCAGCGTATTGATGCTGGTCGACAACCAAAGCCAGAACCGGAATATGTGTTGTACTACAGGGTGAAGGCTCAGGGCATTATGAGCACTGAATCGATGCAGATAAATAGTGACCGACAAAATGGTTATGTGAGTCATGATCAGAGTTACAGCAACGATACCCCAGACAGGCAGTGCCAATAGCCCCTGATACCATTTTTCAAGCGACAACATAGCGCTTCCTCTATTTTATTATTTTCTTCAATACACATTATTCCTTACTTTCAGTCATCGAAAGTAAGGAATAAAAAATGAATTATATATTGAACCAATAATATATTCAGAGAAAGGTTATCCAGAAGCCTGACCGACAACAGTTCGTCCTACTGCGGTCGCTATACTCGGTCAGACTCCCAGGCATTCATTTTTATTTATGTGCTTCAGAACACTGATAGGTTTTAGTGACTTTATCATCCTGGAATGATTCCAGCTCCACATCAAACTGCCATATCTTTCTGACGTGCTTCAACAGTTCCTCTGTATCCTGCCCCATGGGCCGGCCTTCATGCTGATAATGCCTTAAGGTCAGTTTGCGATCGCTCCTGACAGCCACATTGTAAACCTGAATATTAGGCTCTCTGTTACCCAGATTATATTGTGAGGCAAGAGATTCCCGTATTGCTTTATATCCCTGATCATCATGAATGGCATCGACTTCAAGATAGGATCGTGCTTCATCATCAAGCACAGTAAACAACCTCATATCGCGCATTACCTTTGGAGACAAAAACTGCAGAATGAAGCTTTCATCTTTAAAGTTCTTCATAGCGAAATGTACTGTATCCAGCCAGTTGCTGCCCGCAATATCGGGAAACCAGCGTTTATCCTCTTCAGTGGGCTCTTCACAAATGCGCCGAATATCCATGAACATATTAAAACCAAGCGTATAAGGGTTGATACCGCTGTAATTTGGGCTTTCAAATGATGGTTGAAACACAACACTGGAATGTGAATGAAGAAATTCCAGCATAAACCCGTCAGTCACTTTACCCTCATTATAAAGTTCATGGAGCAAATGATAGTGCCAGAAACAGGCCCATCCCTCATTCATTACCTGGGTTTGTCGCTGAGGGTAATAGTATTGAGCAATTTTTCGGGAAATACGAAGAATTTCTCTCTGCCATGTTTCCAGTAGAGGAGCATTTTTTTCAAGAAAATACAGTAGATTTTCTTCCGGCTCTTTTGGAAAACGGAATATTTTTTCTTTCTCTTCTTCTTTTTCAATAATCGGTATTGTGCTCCAGATATCATTCAGGGTTCTCTGAATATATTCAGCCCTGTCTTCCTGTCGCGTTTTTTCCTGTTCAGCAGATAGTGGTCTGGGACGCTTGTAACGATTCACTCCCTGATTCATCAGGGCATGGCTGGCATCAAGTATATTTTCAACCGCATCAATGCCGTATTTTTCTTCGCACTGGGCAATATAGTTTTTTGCAAACAAAAGATAATCAATGATGGATTCTGCATCTGTCCATGTCTGAAACAGATAATTACCCTTAAAAAACGAGTTATGACCATAACTGGCATGGGCAAGAACCAGAGCCTGCATGGTAATGGTATTTTCTTCCATCAAATAAGCAATACAAGGGTTGGAATTTATAACAATTTCATAGGCCAGCCCCATGCGCCCCCGTTGATAATTCTGCTGGGTATTCAGAAACTGTTTCCCGAAACTCCAATGGTTGTACATTAATGGCATACCCGTGGAAGCATAGGCATCCATCATCTGTTCTGAACTGATAATCTCAATCTGGTTCGGATAAGTATCCAGTCTGAACGTATCGGCAAGGCGGGCCAATTCCCTGTCGTAGGTTTGGATGAGTTCAAATGTCCATTCTGAACCGGTTGAAATTAGTTCGCTGCTCATGCGCTTTCCCTTTTCTCGAACAGTCGTCTGAATACGGGGTATATATCAGAGGGTGATTTAATTTGTTGCATGGCAAAGTAATCCGGGCACTCTTCTGCCACTGCTTCATACTCACGCCAAAGGTTTTGATGAGCACGATCGGTAATTTCAACATAAGAAAAATATTGAACTTTATTCATAATCTGCTCAGTCAGAATCTTGGTACAAACACTGGAATCGCCTTCCCAGTTATCACCGTCTGACGCCTGGGCAACATAGATATTCCAGTCGGTAGGGCTGTAGCGCTTATCAATCACATCCCGGGTTAATTCAAGCGCGCTGGAAACAATAGTTCCCCCAGTTTCCCGTGAATAAAAGAAATCGTCTTCATCCACTTCTTTTGCTGCAGTGTGATGGCGAATAAAAACCACTTCTATCTGCTTGTAACTGCGTTGCAGAAATAAATACAGAAGAATAAAGAAGCGCTTGGCCATATCTTTAATTTCCTGGGTCATGGAACCGGAAACATCCATAACACAGAACATAACGGCCTTATTGCTGGGTGAAGGTACTTTTACCATATTGTTGTATTTCAGATCGAAATCATCAATAAATGGCAGCTTTTTCAATTTCTCATTAAGTTCTTTGATACGTTCACGTAATACTTCGGCGTGCTCGGAATCAGTAATGTCAGGACTGACTTCCATTTCCCGCAATTCTTTTTTCAGTGCCCGGACTTCACGGCGATCGCCACCCGAAAGCGCAATTCGCCTGGCATGAGCCGAACGCAACGAACGAATGATATTAAGACGAGCAGGTGAGCCTGCAGTGGTATAGCCTGCCTGACGTAGTTTGAATTCTGTGGCATCCTCCAGTTGCTTGCGAATCAAATTGGGCAATTCGAGGTTATCAAACATATGCTTAAGAAATTCTTCGTGGTTAATCTGGAAGGTAAATTCATCCATCCCTTCACCACTATTCCCAGCTTTCCCCTTGCCGCTTCCTGATCCACCACCGCCCTGTGGTCGTTTAATACGGTCACCCGTCGAGAACTCCTTGTTACCGGGATGCACCTGCTTATAGCGTCCTCCCTGCCCATGACGGAACGTAGGTTCCGAAAGATCTTTACGGGGGATGGTGACTTCACTGCCAGAAACAACATCAGTAATGGAGCGTTTATTCACGGCATCGGAAACAGCTTTCTTGATATGTTTCTTGTACCGGTCAAGAAAACGCTGACGATTAACGGCACTTTTATTTTTACCGTTCAACCGCCTATCAACAATCATGCTCATTCAATAAACACTCCCTGTGTTTAAACCCTCAGACCAGACGAAAATCCTTTTCGCCCGGCCATCCAAGCCATTACTGAGACTTTCTTACCCGAATATACCATTCAGCCAGCAGGCGTACTTGCTTCTCGGTATACCCACGTTCAACCATGCGCTTGACGAATTCGTTGTGCTTGCGCTGGTCGTCGTTGCTGCCCTTGGCATTAAATGAGATAACTGGAAGAAGGTCTTCCGTATTGGAAAACATTTTCTTCTCGATCACTGATCTCATTTTTTCATAGCTCAGCCAGCTTGGATTTTTCCCGTCATTATTTGCCCTTGCCCTCAGTACGAAATTAACGACTTCGTTTCGAAAATCCTTGGGGTTGGCGATACTGGCTGCTTTCTCAATCTTTTCTAAATCATCATTTATGGAAGAGCGATCGAGAATATCACCGGTCTCGGGATCACGGTATTCCTGATCCTGAATCCAGAAATCTGCGTAAGTAATGTAACGGTCAAAAATATTTTGACCGTATTCAGAATAGGACTCCAGATAAGCCGTCTGAATTTCCTTACCTAAAGATTCGATGTATTTAGGGGCAAGAAATTCCTTCACGTATCGCAGGTAACGCTCATGAATTTCTTTCGGAAACTGCTGCTGTTCAATTTGCTGCTCAAGAACATAAAGCATGTGTACCGGATTGGCCGCTATTTCCGTAGAATCGAAATTAAATACCTTGGAGAGAATTTTGAAAGAAAAACGAGTGGATAATCCTTCCATGCCTTCATCAACACCTGCCGAATCTTTATATTCCTGAAGCGGCTTGGCATTAGGATCGGTATCTTTCAGGCTCTCGCCATCGTAAACCCGCATTTTAGAGTACACATTCGAGTTTTCAGGCTCTTTCACTCTGGAAAGCACCGAGAACTGTGCCAGCATTTTGAGAGTATCAGGCGCACAGGCTGCGTTCTTCAAAGAGCTATTGGTTAGTAGTTTTTCATAAATAAGAATTTCTTCTGTGACCCGAGTGCAATATGGAACCTTGACGATATTGACCCGATCAATAAATGCTTCGTTGGTTTTATTGTTCCTGAACGTTTGCCACTCGGATTCGTTGGAGTGCGCAAGAATAACGCCATTAAAGGGGATAGCACCCATTCCTTCGGTGCTATTGTAATTGCCTTCCTGAGTCGCAGTTAACAGGGGATGTAAAACCTTGATAGGAGCCTTGAACATTTCCACAAATTCCATCATACCTTGATTGGCACGACAGAGTGCTCCGGAAAAACTGTACGCGTCAGGGTCATCCTGAGAATATTCTTCCAGCTGCCGGATATCCACCTTTCCCACCAGACTGGAAATATCCTGATTATTCTCATCTCCGGGTTCTGTTTTGGCTATGGATATCTGATTAAGAATACTGGGGTGTAATTTAACAATTTTAAACTTGGTAATATCCCCACCAAACTCATTCAATCGTTTTACCGCCCAGGGCGACATGATACCGCCCAGGTATCGATTAGGAATACCGTATTCCTGTTCAAGAATATCGGCATCTTCAGAAGGATTAAATAAATTCAGAGGTGATTCAAAAACAGGCGATCCCTTAATGGCGTAAAGGGGGATTTTTTCCATCAGGGCTTTCAATCGTTCAGCAAGAGATGATTTACCACCTCCCACGGGGCCCAGTAAGTAAAGTATCTGTTTCTTCTCTTCCAATCCCTGGGCTGCATGTTTGAAATAGGAAACAATCTGTTCAATCGCTTCTTCCATGCCATAGAACTCTTCAAAGGCGGGATAGCGTTTAATCAGTTTATTGGAAAAAATTCGACTCTGACGTGGATCTCTGGAAGTGTCGGTGGTTTCCGGTTTACCAATGGCCGACAGCATTCGCTCTGCCGCATTGGCGTATGCCATGGAATCTGTTTTACACAACGCCAGGTATTCCTGGATGGTTAACTCTTCTTGCTGTACGGATTGATATCTTTCCTGATAATTGTTGAAGATGTCCATGTCTTCGCCTGCCCCTGTCTGATGTAATTGGTCGATAGCCTCATTGGACAACTATTCGTTCCTAACTTGACTATCGGCAGAATCAGTTCTAAGACCACAAGTTTCTATGGATGTCTGTTTGCCATATTCAAGCTGACAGTCATGCACAGATTCCCTTGTGATCGGGGGAAACAGTCGGCTTCCTTTGCCTGACTACAAATAACAACCGTTTCATCAGAAATAAATTGTTATACAAAAAAGATAACTTTTCCGAACCCCTGATTTTATAATGTGGATTTTTCTCTAACTCTGCAACTGTTGAATGATCGAATGTAGAAATCTTGTTGCTTCACCACCGGTCACTGCACGATGATCAAACGACAGAGACAAGGGTAACATCCGGTGGTTTACAGGCTGGCCATCACAGAGAATGAGCTCTTCCCGAAGTCGCCCAATTCCCAGAATACTCACCATGGGAGGCACGACAACAGGTGTTGCATATTTACCGGCAAAGACACCAAAGTTACTCAGTGATATAGACGCGCCCTGAAGATCTGCTGGCGATATACTTCTGTTTTTAACAGATTCACGTAAAACATTAACCCGCTCACGGAGCTGTTTTTTATTCAGGCGCTCCGCTTTACGGATAACAGGAACAAACAATCCTTCTTCACTATCAACAGCCAGGCCAAAATCAACCGATTGAGAAATATCCCGACTCATTGATGCTCCGTCAAACCAGGCATTCAGAGCCGGTTCTTCATGACAGGCATGAATCACGGCCTGAATTAATCGTACGGTTATATCTTCTTTATCTGACCAGTGATGAATATCAGCATCATCAAACAAGGTAACGGGCACTACACTGGCATGAGATTCTGCCATGATACGTGCCATATGTTTGCGAACCCCTTTTAATAATTCAGGCTTCTCAAGAGTATATGACGAGACTGTAACGCTACCACTTGATGAATTCCGGGCCGGAAGATCATCCAGATTCATATTCATCTGCCCGGCCAAAGCACGTAGACCATCGCGGGAACCGCTTTTCTGTGTATCAGCAGAAGATACCGGAGCTGCGCCAATTATAAATGATTCATCATTGTCCGGTTTATCATCACTGACCAGTTTGCCAACCACTGTGCCCGCGTCTTCCTCATCAGAAATAAACTCAACCAGTGGTTCACCGGTTAAAATGGTGTCACCCGGTTTACCGCAAAGTCTGGCAATCACACCGGTTTGAGGTGACGGCACTTCAACGATGGCTTTTGCTGTTTCCACGGACACCATCACCTGATCTTCTTTGATTTCATCGCCTTCATTAATGTGCCATTTAATAATGTCAGCTTCGGGAATGCCTTCACCCAAATCGGGCAGATTAAAAAAACGCATACAATTGTCCTTTCTCTCTTAAAGAAGATGTTTGTTAATAAAAACGGCGAACCGCAGATCTGTTCTCTCTGTATAAGGGCTTATGCCAACGCTCTCACAGCCGCTTTAACAATGTCGTTTGTCTGAGGTGAATTATGATCTTCCATGCGGTAATAAGGCATGGTTATGTCGAAGCCGGTAACACGCTCTACAGGTGCTTTTAAGGATGTGAACGCCTTTTCATTCAACTGGGCAGCTATTTCTGCGCCCACTCCGAAACTGCGACAGGCTTCATGAATAATCACGCACCGTCCTGTTTTGGTGACAGAAGCAAGGATAGTATCCATATCCAGAGGCTTAATGGTGGCTACATCAATCACCTCAACTGAGATACCATGCTGCTCCAGCATTCGAGCAGCCTCCAGAGTCTCTCTGATTGAAGCCCCCCATGAAACTAGCGACATATCATTGCCTGCTTTTAAGGTAAAGCAGGTATCCAGAGGTAATTGTTCCGTAGAGCGGTCCACCTGCTGCTTCGAGGCGCGATAGATTCGTTTAGGCTCAAGAAAAATAACCGGATCAGGTTCCTGAATAGCAGACATCAGAAGCCCATAGGCGCGCACAGGTGACGATGGAATAACAACCCGCAACCCGGGAATATGGGCAAACAGGGCTTCTGTGCTTTCAGAATGGTGTTCCGGAGCATGAATGCCACCGCCAAAAGGTGCTCGCAGCACCATCGGGCAAGTGAGTCGCCCCCGGGTACGGTTGCGAAGACGGGCGGCATGGCACATCAACTGCTCCATAGCCGGGAATATAAATCCCATGAACTGGATTTCCGCCACAGGTTTCAGCCCCTGTGATGCCATTCCAATGGAAATCCCTGCAATCAGGGATTCTGCCAGAGGTGTATCCATAACCCGTTTAAGGCCAAATTTGTCACGCAGCCCCTGAGTGGCCCTAAATACACCACCATTAACGCCTATATCTTCTCCCAGCAGAACGACGTCAGGGTCGATTTCCATCGAATGTTCCAGGGCAAGGTTAACAGCTTCAACCATGGTTAACTGATTATCCATTACTGCTTATCTCCCGTTTTGCTACTGAATCGTTCCCGGGCTTCCTTCTTCTGCTGTTCGAGCTGTGCAGGCATATTGGCATAGTGATAATCAAATAGATCATCAATACTCGGGAGCGGTGTATCCAGATAATTTCTTACGCACTTTTCAACAATTTTATCTGCTTCAGCTCTGAGTGCTTTCTCTTTTTCTTCATCCCACCAGCCACGATGATGCATGAAGTTTCTCAATCGCTTGATGGGCTCTTTACGCCAGGCTTCCTTCAACTCCTCACTGCTACGGTAACGGCTGGCATCATCAGCCGTTGTATGATCAGAGAGGCGGTAACTGATGGCTTCAATAACGGTTGCCCCTTTACCACTTCGAGCCCTGTCCAGAGCTTCTGAAATCACTTCATGCAGAGCCACCACATCATTTCCATCCACCTGAACCGATGGCAAACCAGCAGCAATGCCTTTCTGCGCGAGGGTTGGAGCGCCTGATTGAATTTTTCGGGGAACGGAGATAGCCCATTGATTGTTATTTATAATGAATACCATGGGCAGCTGCCAGGCACCGGCCAGATTCACCGCTTCTGAAAAGTCTCCTTTAGACGTTGCTCCGTCACCCATTGAGCAAACAGCAACTCTGGACTCATGACGGATTTTGAACGCTGAAGCTACACCGGCAGCATGAGTTGCCTGAGTCGATATAGGAACGCAGTTCGGGAAATCCTGACGCCAGACAGATCGTGAACTCCCCCGCTCATCCCCCCCCCAGTAAAGATAAATATCAGTCAGGGAAATGCCTCGACTCAACAGGCCAGGTTGATCACGATAATAGGGAATCAAAACATCATCATCAGACATCAACGTCCCATAAACAGTGCTTATAGCTTCCTGCCCAAGACAGGAAGGGTACGTACCCATCTTGCCAGTTCGTTGTAAGGCGACAGCTTTCTGGTCGCCCTGACGGGCTATAACCATAGTGCGATAATAATCGATAAAGATTTTTGATTGGCCAGCCCAATCAGGAAGAGGCTTGAGGACTTCGCCTTCTTCATCAATAAACAACTCGAATGGAATTTTGCATAGATCAGTTGCAAACATAGGGCTCCCTCATTTTATAAGTAAATTAGAGTAGTCCGTCTCAAACAGATTTGCAGATTAAGGAGACTCAGCCATAAATTGCACTAAAGTTCTGTATTCTGAAGGTAGAGAATGTTCTCAGCCATCTGATCAGCAATAGTACTGCCTGGCTTACCAATGAGCTTTTGCTGCTGAAAAATCTGCAAAAGGGTTTGATGAATACCCTGAATTCGATGTTTTATGTTTTTTTCACTCTGACCATGATGCTTCATGGCAACAAAAATCAGTCCACCTGCATTGATAAGATAATCTGGCGCATAGAAAATATTACGGTTAAACAATAGTTGACCAGCCCTGGCCGTCAGCAACTGATTATTAGCCGAGCCAGCCACCACGGCACATTGCAATTGCCCGATACTTTCTTCCGTTAAAATACCGCCAAGACCGCAGGGGCTGAACAATTCGCAGGGAGTGGAGTGTATTTCATCAGGCGGTACCGGCTTTGCTCCGAATTCACGAACACACTGACTGGTGCGCTGCTCGTCTATATCCGCAACAATGAGTTGTGCTCCATCGCTGTGAAGCATCTGACAAAGAGCATGGCCTACATTACCCAGACCCTGAACGGCCACTCTTAATCCACGAATGTCATCAGGTAGCTCGGGGTGAGCGTTCAGGCAGGCTTTTATTCCCTGATAAACACCGGTCGCAGTGTAGAATGCGGGGCTTCCATATGCGGAGGTACAAGTAACATGCTTGCTCTGAGTGGCAATGGTATCCATATCTGCCACCGTAGAGCCGCTATCCATAGCGGTAATGTAACGCCCACCCAGTTCATTAATAAATCGTCCGAAGGCCTGGAATAACGCCTGTCGATCATAGGGGCCCTGCGGTTCCATGATGACCGCTTTACCGCCCCCCAGATCCAATCCTGCCAGGGCTGCTTTATAACCCATACCTCTGGCAAGCCGTATTGCGTCGGTGGTCGCTTCATCCAGTGAAGAGTAAGGAATAATCCGGCAGCCGCCCATGGCAGGGCCCCTGCGGGTATTGTGAATAGCAATGACGGACTTAAGACCGGTTTCTTCATCGATTTTATAATGAAGATCATTCAGCCGGGCCTCAATCATCTGTCTGAACATATCGGGATCCCTCCGTATGTATCAGAGCAGTGGGCTCTGTCGTTCGTTATTATTGTTTTACACAACGAGTATCTATTCCGGGAATGGTATTTCCCTTTAAGTACCGGAAATCATTTCGGCACCTATACACCGATTACAGAGGAATTTACCATCCAGTGTCAACTGAAGAATTTTTGCTTGTGGTAAAAAAGGTGGTAGTGTGTTCGAACGATCAAAGAAAAGCATGGAGGCGAACATCATGGGCATGATTCAGGATAAGCGTCGATTTCCACGAAAAATACTTGAAAAACCTGCAGAAATTTTTGATTGTGATACCGGACTTTCCATGGGGGTACTGGAAGATGTATCCAGAGGTGGATTCAGTGTGCTGACAAATCAGGATATTCGTCCGTCAGAAACAAGAAATGTCACATTAGTGCTACCCGGACCAAAGGAGAGTACTCACCGGGTATCATTAATGGCTGAGTGTGTCTGGTGCCAGTCATTAAGTGAACAAACCGATTTCGCTGCAGGTTTCTATCTGAAAGAAATCAAAGATCAGGATAATGTGGCCCTGAATTATTTTATTCGGGATTATCAGGTTGTAACTGGCTAGGAAATTCATAAGTTCACTGGTTATCAGCTGCTCTTATGAATTTCTTTTTCAGGTTTGTCCTACTGCATGAATGTGTGTTTTCACGCATTCGCCTAAAACGTTTTAATCAGGAATAGGCAGACAAAGCGTTTCCTTCAACTCTTCCATGACGATGTAGCTCTTCGACTCTCTCACACCGGGTAGTTTCAGCAAGATATCACCCAGCAGTTCCCGATAAGAGGCCATTTCAGATATTCGGGCCTTGACCAGATAATCAAAGTGGCCAGACACCAGATGACACTCAAGAACATTGGGTAATTTGGTGACGGCTTTACGAAAATCATCAAAGATATCAGCCGATTTCGAGTAAAGACTGATTTCTACAAATATCAGCAACCCAGCCTGCAGGTACTGAGGATTCAGCCGTGCACTGTAACCCTGGATTATATCTTCCCGCTCAAGGCGCTTAACCCTTTCCATGCAAGGTGTAGTGCTGAGTCCAACCCTGTCTGCAAGATCAACGTAGGATATACGACCGTTGTCTTGAAGGGTGCGAAGGATGTTGCGGTCAATCCGGTCTAACTGGCGGACGACTTCTTTTCTGCTTCTCATGGTGTCAGCGTTTTCTGATTTCAGTGCGTGAACATCGTTGACAGTAGATACTGATACCGTTCACGGAAGGGAATGAAAGGAGGATAGGCCTCTGAATGTCCGAGGGTAGGGCAGGAGCAAAAAATCTGCAAGTAAGCATTATCAACATTCGACATCAGGGTTTGACGAAAAAAAACACTCAAATGATCTGCATAATGAATGCTGCCCGGTTCAATTCAGCGCCAGATCCTGTCCAGGATTAACCATTAACTCTCTGTTGGATACGTATTCTACAGGTACCCGGTTCAGATTACATAATAGCTGATAAGGAATAGTATCCGAGTGTCGGGCAACTTCACTGATGGGCAGCTGCCCTCCCCAGAGAATGGCTTTATCGCCTATTCTGGTGTCCGGTAAATCCGTTAAATCCACTGTAAGCATATCCATAGATACACGACCAATTAACGGTACATTTTGACTATTTACAAGGATAGGTGTGCCGTTTTTTGCATGCCTTGGATAACCGTCAGCATAACCTATTGCTATCACGCCCATACGAGTTGGACGTTTGGCTACCCATTGACTGCCATAGCCTACAGAACAACCTGTGGGTATCTGTTTGGTACTGATAATGGCTGACCTTAACTCCATCACCGGATTCAAAGCCTGTTCAACCGGATGAGATTCATCAAAAGGGGATACTCCGTACATCAACAGACCGGGCCTGTTCCATTCACCGCGTGCATCAGGCAGAGTAATCAGCCCGGCAGAGTTACAGAAACTCCGTTCTCCCGGAAGCCCAAGGGTATATTCATTGAAGGTTTCGATTTGTTGCAGTGAGTGACGTTTATCACGCTCATCGGCACAGGCAAAGTGACTCATCAAAATAATATCTTTAATGCTGACCAGTTCATTCAAACTGCGCCATGCTTCACGATATTCTTCCGGAGAAAAGCCCACTCGTCCCATGCCTGAATCCATCTTTAACCAGATTCTTGCGGGATGTTTTAACGGAGTTTGTTTCAGGATATCAATTTGCTGTTGATGATGTATCACCGTATCCAGCTGATAGCGGTCGATCATTTCCAGCTCGGAGCTGTCGAAAAACCCTTCCAGTAATAGAATGGGTTGCCTGATTCCAGTTGCCCGCAGCTCAAGCGCTTCTTCAATACAAGCCACAGCAAACCCATCAGCGATATCCGCCAGAGCACTGGCACATTGTATGGCACCATGACTGTACGCATCCGCTTTTACAACAGCCATCACTTTACCCTTGCCAGAGAGCTGTTTTGCAAATCGATAATTTTGACGAAGTGCTTCCAGATTTATAATTGCAGTTGCTGGCCGACCCATTCCTGTGGCGTTTCCCCAATAAAATCATTCTGAAAGTGAGCTGCACATCCTAACAGCTTATAACTAACAGAACTTTATGTGTTTGTCGTAGTAGTTATGGATAATAAATAATACCTTTATTGTATAGATATACCTACAAATGATCGCATATCGTTCTTGAAAACAGGACATAGATGTAATCTGGACGGGTACAGTCGGATAATCAGGAAGAGGCCATAAATAACGAAGCTTTTTGTCTCAGTCTGGAGGATTAACCCGGGTAATCGCTCCAGTCTGGTTACAAACACTTTAAATATCTCTACCGTTTCACTTGGGGAGAGATCAATGAGAGTCATTAATGGAAAATACGATCCAGCCATGAACGTTTTTTATAACTGGCGGCTACACCTCGAGCCAAAAGAAAGGGCGCGTATTCCTTGTCTTCTTCCATGATATGTTTGGCCAGCCAGTTTTTAAGAAAGTTTAATAATTCAAAACTGACATGCTGGCCGGATTTTACTTTCCCCACCAGCTCGTTTACCTGTTCCAGCAATAATTCGTGATGTTCTTTATGAGGCTCATAATCCGGATAACTGAGGATACGCATCAAACACTCTTCGAGTGCAAAATGCACCCGGGTATATTCAACAAGGCGATCAAGAACCTCCATGGTGGCTTCTGTACCCTGTTTTTCGCAAATGCCCCGGTGTAACTCATTGAGTAGATTAACCAGTACTTTGTGCTGTTCATCAATTTCTTCGATACCAACACTCAGATTGTCTTCCCATGAAATTAAATCACTGAATACCGCATCACTGGTTTGTGGAATCCCCATGAATATTCCTTTTGTTATCTGATTTTCTTAAATATCTTTTTGAATTAAATATTCAATGGAGAACTGTTTTTTTGTATTGATATGCATCAACGAGGAAGGCTTTACGACGACTTTTTCTTTCCAAACCAACGGCTGAATTTTTCCACAAGCGCCAGTCAAGAAAACAGAAACAGTGTTTCGCTAAATAACTTCCGGGAGTATCATGGCCGAAAGAAAAACAGCCAGGCCATAACGGTTTCAAGCATGCTGACTCTCCATGAAAACCAACAAAAATAAATACCCAACAGATAAGAAATAAAGGCATCAAGACAATGAGTAAGGCAAGTTTTATCTGGAATGATCCCTTTCTACTGGATCAGCAGCTCAGTGACGAAGAGCGGATGATCCGTGATACTGCCCATGATTACTGTCAGGAAAAACTGGCCCCACGAATACAGAGTGCCAACAGGGAAGAACGCTTCGATCGTGAAATAATGAATGAACTGGGAGAGCTGGGATTACTGGGATGCACTCTACCGGAGCAATACGGCTGTGCGGAAGTTAATTATGTAAGCTATGGCCTGATTGCCCGGGAAGTTGAACGGGTAGACAGCAGCTATCGTTCAGCCATGAGTGTTCAGTCATCACTGGTTATGCACCCTATTTACCGTTATGGCTCTGAAACACAGCGGAATAAATATCTTCCAAAACTGGCCAGTGGTGAATGGGTTGGTTGCTTTGGTCTCACAGAACCGAACTCTGGTTCAGATCCGGCCAGTATGAGAACCCGGGCAGAAAAAGTAGACGGCGGTTATCGCTTGAAAGGCTCAAAAATGTGGATTACCAATAGTCCCATTGCTGATGTCTTTGTGGTGTGGGGCAAGTTAGATGGTGTTATTCATGGCTTCATTCTTGAAAAAGGCATGACCGGTCTTTCTGCTCCCAAAATTGACGGTAAGTTTTCTCTGAGAGCCTCCATTACCGGTGAAATTGTGATGGATGATGTATTCGTCCCGGACGAAAACATTCTGCCCAATACCCGGGGACTGGGTGGTCCTTTTGGCTGTCTGAATAAAGCACGCTTTGGCATTGCATGGGGAGCCCTGGGTGCTGCTGAATTCTGCTGGCATGCCGCACGACAGTATGGTCTTGACCGGATTCAATTTGATCGTCCATTGGCTGCAACTCAGCTGTTCCAGAAAAAATACGCAGATATGCAAACAGAGATCAGCCTGGGACTTCAGGGCTGCCTGCAGGCCGGGCGGTTGATGGATTCGGGACAATGCCCGGTTGAACTGATCTCTCTGATCAAGCGTAATTCCTGTGGCAAGGCGCTGGATATAGCCAGAACCGCCCGTGACATGCATGGAGGTAACGGCATTTCGGATGAGTTTGGTGTCATCCGTCATGTTATGAACCTGGAAGCTGTGAATACCTATGAAGGTACCCATGATATCCACGCTCTCATTCTTGGGCGCGCCCAAACCGGTATTCAGGCTTTTTCAATATGATCTCAGGACATCAGATAAAAGCCCTGGATGGCATTCGGGTACTGGATTTGAGCAGAATTCTGGCAGGACCTCTGGCAACCCAGATTCTCGCTGACTTTGGTGCTGAAGTCATAAAAATTGAAAAACCCGGCGAAGGCGATGATACCCGTCGCTGGGGGCCTCCATTCATGCCTGACATGGAGGGTAATCCTAGCTCTGATGCAGCCTACTTCCATTGCGCCAATCGTAATAAAAAATCAGTGACCGTGGATATTGCCACCACCGAAGGTCAGCAATTAATCAGGGATTTAGCAGAAATCTGCGATGTTCTGGTGGAAAATTTCAAAGTAGATGGATTAAAAAAATATGGGTTGGATTATGGCAGTCTGAGTAAAATCAATCCGAGGCTGGTTTACTGCTCTGTTACAGGATTTGGCCAGACAGGACCCTATGCCAATAGAGCCGGTTATGATTTCATGGTACAGGGAATGGGCGGTCTTATGAGCATTACCGGAGAACCCGATGGCTCACCCATGAAAGCCGGTGTAGCGTTGTCGGATGTCATGACCGGCCTCTACACATCCAACGCTATTCAAACGGCATTGTTAGCCCGGCATAAAACCGGGAAAGGCCAGCACATTGATATTTCCCTGCTGGATTGCACCGTGAGTTCCCTGGCAAATCAGGCCATGAATTATCAGGCTTCAGGCGATTCTCCAGAAAGGCTCGGTAACGCCCATCCGAATATTGTGCCTTATGAGGCCTTTGAAACAAAAGACAGCTTCCTGATACTGGCCATTGGTAACGACAGACAGTTTGCTGATTTCTGTGATGTGAGTAGCCGCCCTGATCTGAAAAATGATGAACGCTTTCTCCGTAACGCAGACCGGGTCAGAAACCGGCAGATTCTTGTTCCACAGATTAAAGCCATTATGAAAGATCAGTCTTCCATATGGTGGATAGAAAGATTCGAAAAAGCGGGAATCCCCTGCGGACCGGTTAATGATTTGAAGGCTGTTTTCTCAGATCCCCAGGTGAACCATCGGGAATTAATACAATATTTACCCCATAGTGAGTGCGGAATAACAGCCTCCGTTGCCAATCCCGTGAAACTATCGGCAACGCCAGCAACCTATCAGCACGGTTCGCCAGTATTAGGGGAACACACCCGGGAAGTGCTGCAACGCATGTTACAACTGTCTGATGAACAACTGGATGAACTGAGTGAACAGGACGTCATTTAATCCTTTGCCTCCCAAGCTACTGATACACATTTCAAGGAGTTTCCAATGATTGATCTAAAAGACAACAGCCTTTTAAAACAGCAAGCTTATATTGACGGTCAGTGGTTGGGAGAAGGAACAAAACCGGTGCTCAATCCGGCCAACATGGCACAAATTGCTGTTGTGCCTGATCTTGGAGCTATGGAAACAGCACAGGCTATCACTGCTGCAGAAAAGGCTCTGGTTAGCTGGCGAAAAACAACCGCGAAAGAACGATCTGTATTTCTACGTCGATGGTTTAATCTGATATTAGAAAATAAAGACGACCTTGCCTTATTGATGAGTGCTGAACAGGGAAAATCACTGGCTGAATCAGCTGGCGAAGTGATCTATGGCGCCTCGTTTATTGAATGGTTCGCCGAGGAAGGAAAACGTGCTTATGGCGATACCATTCCAGCCCACGGGAATGACAAACGCATCATGGTAACCCGGGAACCTGTAGGCGTGGTCGCCGCTATTACTCCATGGAATTTCCCCAACGCCATGATCACCCGAAAAGCAGCTCCGGCATTGGCGGCTGGTTGCACTATCGTCATAAAGCCTGCTGAGGATACCCCTCTATCCGCTCTCGCCCTGGCCGAGCTTGCAGACAGGGCTGGTATTCCGGCAGGCGTATTCAATATTGTCACCACTGCACGACCGGCGGAAGTGGGCGGCGAACTGACCCGTAATCCTGTGGTCAGAAAACTGTCGTTCACAGGTTCAACGCCTGTTGGAAAACTGTTACTGAAACAGTGCGCCGATACGGTAAAAAAAGTATCCATGGAGCTTGGTGGCAACGCACCGTTTATTGTTTTTGATGATGCCGATATTGATAAAGCCGTAGCCGGAGCCATTACCTGTAAATTCCGAAACTCAGGACAAACCTGTGTCTGCGCCAACCGGATATTTGTTCAGGACAGTATCTATGACGAGTTCGTTGAAAAATTCAGCGAAGCTGTCAAAAAGCTATCTATAGGGCCAGCACTGGAAGGCGAATTTACCCAGGGACCTTTGATTAATGCTGCAGCCATCACCAAAGTTCAGGATCATTTATCCGATGCTTTGGAAAATAACGGCCGGATATTAGCCGGTGGACAAGTGCACAGCCTTGGCGGTAATTTTTTCGAACCTACGGTTATTGCCGACGCTTCTGTTTCCATGAAATGCTTTCGGGAAGAAATTTTTGGACCAGTTGCGCCCGTGTTCCGTTTCAGGGATGAGGACGAAGCCATTGCTATGGCCAATGACACAGAATATGGATTGGCAGCCTATTTCTATGCCAATGATTTAAACCGTGTGTTCAAGGTTGCTGAAGCACTCGAATACGGCATGGTTGCCGTTAATGAAGGCGTACTATCCACAGAGGTAGCGCCCTTTGGAGGATTCAAGGAATCCGGCATGGGCCGTGAAGGTTCAAAATACGGACTCGATGAATACCTGGAAATGAAATATATTTTGCTGGGAGGCCTTGGATCCTGACAAGCTCAATAACTGTGGAGTTATCTTAATGAAAATTGGCATTATGGGGGCAATGGAGCAGGAAATTTCTCTGTTGGTTTCCCACATAAATCAGCCCGCCAGTGAAACCTGCGGTATGCGAGAGTACATCGCTGGTGAGTTACTGGGGAAGGATGTTGTGGCTGTTTATTCCCGGATTGGGAAAGTAGCCGCCGCTTCTACGGTCACGACCTTAATTGAACGATTTAATGTGGATATGATTGTGTTTACCGGTCTGGCAGGCGGGGTTGATCCCTCACTGGATATTGGTGATGTCATCATAGCCGATTCACTGGTTCAACATGACATGGATGCCAGTCCGTTACCGCAGTTCTCCCGTTTTGAAATCCCTTTGCTGGGCAAGGAGCGTTTCTCAGTGAACGTCAAGCTGGTAACTCTCGCAGAGAATTCAGCCAAACAGTTTATAGAAAACAAGTTAGATCAGAGAATCTCCAAAAAAAATCTGAGCCAGTTTGCTATTACCACACCGAAAATAGAGACGGGATTGATTGCCAGTGGTGATCAGTTCGTTGTTGACCCTGCGGCGGTAGACGACTTGAGAAGCGCTCTGCCGGATCTGAAAGCTGTAGAAATGGAAGGCGCTGCGGTGGCCCAGATTTGCTATGAGCATGAGATTCCAATGGTTTTATTCAGGGTGATTTCTGATAAGGCTAACGACGATTCGGTCGTTGATTTTCAGGCATTCATTGACGATTTTGCCTGCCAGATGACCTATGGCATCACCGAAGAACTGATCCGGCGGATATAGATAAATCCAGTAAACTGGTGGCTGAAAAAGGCTTTCACGCTTGGCTATACTGATTTTATCAGCACAGGATATCGCCATGCCAGTTCAGGGAATACCTTCAAAAAACCAGCAGCTACCTGCTGGTCAACAACTGGAATCAAGCACAAAAGGAGATGCTCCGGAAGCACCGTTGTCCGGACAGGTAAAAAGGAAAAACGAACAGGCAAACTCGTCTGGTCAACCTCTTATACCAATTTCATTTTTTAAATACGGAAAAAAACACACACAATCAGCCTGTCCAGAACTATCCTGTAGGGTGTGTGATTTAAACAATGTCAAGAAAAACGACTACACTAGTATGGTCGTATAGGCTTTTTGGCGTTGAGAAATATGTACAGCTCAGTCCTTTCATCCAACGATGAAATCACAGAAATCGTTATCAAAATCCCGCACAATCGCTCAATGGTGGATTTCGAAAATCATTTGCAAGATGCCTTAAATGAAGCGGGACAACTGGGAACAAAAAAGCAACTTGAGTGGCTTGATACTGACGGTTCTCCCATTACGCTTGGCAATGTTCGGTTGACCAGTAAAAGTAAAAAAGAATTGAAGGTTTATGAAACTCCATGGGGAGCGGTTAGGGTCAATCGTTTTATCTATCAAAGTCGTGAAGGCGGTGCTATTTATTGTCCCCTTGATCAATCTGCACGAATTGTTGTTAATTCAACCCCGCGACATGCCTGCATGGTCAGTTGGAAGTTTGCCCACATGCCTTCCACTGAAGTAGAGCAAGATTTTCTAAGAAACCACGGACGTAAAATCCATCGAAGAACCGCTAAAGACCTGGCAGAAGTTGTTGCCAGTATTGCTCAGGCCAAAGAAGAATCCTGGACTTATGAATTACCGGATTTACCCGAGCCAGTAGCCACAGTTAGCTTGGGGCTGGATGGTGCAAACTTGCTTTATAAAGAGGGCTACAGAATTGCAATGTGCGGAACTATTGCGCTTTATGATGAAGAAGGAAATCGAATGCACACGGTGTACGCTGCCGCTGCCCCCGAATACGGAAAAGAAACTTTTATAAGGCGGTTCTCTTCTGACATTGAGAAAATGAAGTCTCGTTTTCCTGATGCCACTTACGTTGGAGTTGCTGATGGGGCGCCAGATAATTGGACGTTTCTTGAGCCTGTTACATCGATTCAAATTCTGGATTTTTATCACGTTAGCGAATATGTGGCAGAAGCGGCAGAAGCTATATATCCGGGTAAAAAAATGCAGAATGAACGCAAAGCCTGGTTAAGATCAACACTGCACGAATTAAAAAACACCCCTGGTAAGGCAAAACGTTTATGGTTGGAATTAAAGAAAGCAGCTCCCGGGAATAAACGTCTTGTTTCTAAAGAAAAACTGGATAAAGCCAGAACTTATTTCAAAAATCACTGGCACCAAATGATTTATCCAGAAGCGTTGGAAAACAAGTTACCAATTGGTTCTGGTGTAACAGAAGCTGCTTGCAAAACGCTGGTTAAGCAGCGCATGTGTAAGTCAGGCATGCGATGGAAGGAACAAGGGGCGTCAATGCTATTAACATTACGAGCTCTGGCGAAGTCAACGGGTTATTGGGATGCTTTCTGGTCGAAGATGGATCGCTACGGGTTTCCAGTGGCTCACAACCTGCATGCCTGACATTATTCAAGCCACACACCCATCCTGTAAGTAGGTTTTCTTGTGTGTTTTTACCAAATGTCTCGTACTCCTGAACTTCCAAATGGCTTTCATGACGAAGATTTTCAAGATAAAGCTCGTCATGCATCAGATAACAAAGAATGCATTAGATTGCTTGGTCTGGCATTCATTCAAAAAGGTTTATCAGAAAAAGAGGTGGCAAACCTTTTAAAGGTTAACCCTCGATCTGTGTTTGATTGGTTGCAGCGCTATAAACAAGGAGGTGCTGAAGCCCTCAAAGATCAAGGTGGACGAGGTAGAAAAAATACACTCAATAATGAACAGGAAAAGGATTTTAAAAATACAGTTCTTGATCTTCAAGAGAAACGTGAAGGTGGAAGAATCGTTGGTCGCGATGTTAAAGACGTATTAAAAAAAGATTTCGGAACTGAGTGCGTTAATTCTACTGTTTACAAGTTACTCCATAAAGTCGGTCTTTCGTGGATATCTGGTCGCACACACCATCCAAAGCAGGATTTAGAAGTGCAAGAAGCATTTAAAAAAACTTCAAAACAGAGGTGCAGCAAAGGCTTCCAGATAAAGTAAACCTAAAAGATGTTGACGTTTGGTTTCAAGATGAAGGTCGTTTTGGTCAACAAAACACGGTCAGTAGGATTTGGGCTATTAAAGGAAGCAGACCCGGAATAATTCGGCAGAGACAATTTACATATGCTTATGTATTTGCTGCTGTCTGCCCCGAAAGGGATATTGAAACTGCTTTAGTGCTCCCAACGATCAATACAGAAATGATGACGCTACATTTGTCTGAAATCTCAAAGCTAACCAATAAAGGACGGCATGCTGCCGTAATAATTGATAATGCGGGATATCATCATTCTAAAGACTTGCCTACTTTTGATAACCTGACATTGATTCCTTTACCGCCTTATGCACCGGAACTAAATAGTGCAGAAGAAATTTGGGAGTGGCTTCGGGAGTATGATTTATCCAACCGATCTTTTAAAAATTATGATGACATTGTAAATGCATGTTGTTGTGGTTGGAACAAGCTTGTTTCTGAGGCTGGTCGGGTAACCAGCAGGGCCATCTCATTTGGCACTAACCTCCAATAACACCTTGAAGTAACAGTGTTCTGTACTCATCATCTGCCGCTGCCATTATGCGTCGGTTCTTCACTCCAAGTTTCAGAGAAGTTTCCTGCTTTAACAAGTTAAGTGCTATCTGTCTGTAAACGGCCATGTTCTCAGGACCAAAGCCTTTTCTGATACGACATTCATCTTCTCTAAACCCAATATCCAGAACCCAATGTAAGTTGTTTTCAACCGACCAATGAGCCCGAACAGATCTCATGAAATTCTCGGCATCGGTTGTCATGCTTGATATAAAATAACGACGCTCAAGGCTGACCTTTTCACCCTCATGACGCTCACTTTCCACGACTCCGATCATCGTAAGATCTCGCCAGTCATTACGTTGCTCAAGCCAGCTAATATCAGTACTTACCCAACATCGTCGAGCTTCTATGCGACCATGCCCTTTATCAATAGTTTCATGAAATTGGGTGCTTTCACGTAAGATTTTTCTGGTTGCAAGATCATCAAGATAAAGTTTGATATCGTCGTGCAGTGACTTTTGATTTCCTTTAACAGCTAGAAGGTAATCAGCACCTTTTTCTCTGATTTTTTCAGCAATAGCTTTCTGGCAACCCATTGCGTCAGTGCTGATGATACAGCCACTCACTTCCAGCATATCCAGAAGAGCTGGGATGGCTGTAATCTCGTTCGACTTTTCTGATGTTTTTAGTTGTCCGAGTACCATTCCAGTCTGACTGGCCCACGCATTGACCATATGAATAGCGGCCTTATTGCTCCCTTTGTCGTAGGAACGTCTCAGTGTTTTACCATCAATAGCGATGACTTCTCCATGGGTGCGTTGAGCAATCAGGCTTACCCAGGTTATAAAGCATTGACGAAATTCGTCCGGATCAATGCGTTCGAATACTCTGATAAAGGTGTGCTGGGAAGGAATTCCGTGGGGTAAAGGGATATAGAGCTTAAGCCAGGATAACTTTTTCTTGCCAAGATATGAGACCATTTTCCAGTCTTCAGCACCGCAGGTAATCATGCAAACGGCAATGAATACGAGGTGTGAAAGTGGGTAGCGATGATTATCTGCACGAACTTCGGTCAATTCTGAAAAAGTATCCAAGAGAGTCACTTACGGCATCCTTATTATTCAAGCATAGGATGCCAAATTTTCAGAATGTTTTATTGTACATTCTGCCTATTTCAAAGTGTTATTTGATGGTTAGTGCCAAATGAGATGGCCCTGGGGTAACCAGCCTATGCTCCCGTGAATGGGCTGTATTATCGTAGTTAGAAAACGGAAATGGTATTACCGAACGCACCACCAGAAATTACTCCTCCCGAATTATTCAACGGTGGCAGCGATTGGCCATTGCTGCCCGCTTAGGCACCCAATCGGCACCCGCTGTTGAAGGCAGAACAATCATACAAGAAAACACTAAGTCGGATTACCAGGCTGAATTGAAAAGCTGTTTCAAGGAGTATGAAACACAACACACTCCTGCCTGGTATCAATCTGACGGCCGAAAAATTGAAACCGACAAGGCCTGGCACATGTACCAGGCGTCACGGGATAACATTCTTGGACTTCTATTGCTGGGAAAAGGCGACATCCGTCTGGATGAACACCTTACAAGTAACTCCCTCTGAACTCACCAGTCCGCACAGGGTTAAGCCATCGCGGTCTGCTCTTCAGGTATCAGGAGGTAGCCCATATCTTTCGCCTTTTTTTTCAAATTAGTTAAGACTCTGGCTTTATATTCTTGCTCATGATGATCCTGCCCAAGGTCAATATATTCCGTCTTGTTTTTCAGCATGCTGTATATGAATCGGGCTAATTTATGTGCGGTTGCGGTGATCGCTTTCGGGGCTCCCAAGCGACTGCGCATTCTTCGATAGTAACCACCAAGCGCACTTTTTGAATTCGTCAGAGAGTATGCTGCCATCCTCAAAGCTTTTGATGCCCGGTTGGGTATCCGTTTGGTTTTACAGCTTAGAATTTTATCACCGGATATTTTGTTTTCAGGACTCAAACCAAGCCACGAAGCAAAATGTTTGGCTGTGGGCCATCGATTCATATCAGTTCCTGTTTCCGATAGTATTTTCAGAGCCGTATTTTCATCAATACCATCAATAGCTGTCAGGTCAACACCCGTTACCCGATAGAGCTCAGAACGAACGTCAAAGTCAGGAGAACTGGACGATTTACGTTTTTTAACCGGTTTATCAGGCATGTTGTCAGAATCATCAGCCTTGCTATCAAATTGTTTCAGCTGGCTCGCTAAAGCCCTGTCGCAGGCGCTGATCTTTTCATCATAAACGTCATAAAGTTCAACCGATTGCTGTAGGGCAAACAGATGCTCAGCCCAGTAGTGTCCTTTTAGAGACCTGGCAATTTGCTGTTCTGTCTTTTTGCAATGCGGATCACGATGTTTCGCCAATTGAAGTGGATCTCGCTCCCCTTCAACAATACACCGAATGATCGTCAATCCGGTTTTTCCCGTGATATCGGTAACGACATTATCCAGCAACAGGTTCATCTGTCTTAGAGCTTTTTGCATATGCTGTATATGCGACGCACGGTTTGCTACGAGATTGTCACGTTGCCTCATGTAATACCATTGCCGGTTTCTAATATGCGTTATGAGCATGGCTTTTCAGACTCAGAGACAAGGCGGAGTGACGAGTCATAGCCGTAGCTATGGCGAGGAACTCCAACGCAGGATCTGAGTCTGAAAAGGCAGCGCAATAGCATAATTAGAATTCGGAAATGGTATAAGCTCTTAATGCGCAAACCTCCTCATCCGGGCGAAAAGCGGTATTGAGCAATCCATAAGTGTGAAGCTGCTGAATCCACTGACAATCCTCAACGTCAGTTTTACGTCCAGCGACGTTTTTAACGTAGCGCGCATTCACAAGACGAACTTCGAGACCATGGGATTCAAGAATTTCAAAAGCGGGTATCCAGTAAATCCCTGTCGATTCCATCGCAACCGTAGTGATGCCTGCATTTATTAACCATTGCGCCATGTTTTCAAGGTCAGCGGTAAAACAAGGAAACGACCGAACAGGCTGATCATCTAACTCTTGCGGAATAGCTACGTAGTGCGTCTCCGAACCAATATCAATACCAGCCGCATACAGGTTAATGGTTTCTAAATGCCCATCAATTCGTTTTTGAGCTTTGGGAGAAGCAGTCTCAATTTTTAACTTACTTTTCATAATACCCTCAAAATTCGGTCAAAGGCATATCCGGAAATAGGGCTGTCGACGATATACAGTCTTACAAACGAGATCGCCAAGCGTCATCAGTGATGGGGTCGTCAACTCCTGAACCATGCTTTTGATCGGGTAAAAAACACCAGTGTGCAAACGGTTTCTGGTCCAGACATGCTCTCATATGATCATAGAATGAATTTAATTTTTGGGAAGGAGTTACTTGTAGATGTGTGACCGCGGAGCGGGCCGGAGTGCTTCTGAGTAACTTCCCGATGCTAGCCGGTTTTCACAGTGCTAGCTTTCGGTGGCAATACCTGCTGGCACTAGCACGAAGCCCATGTCTTTCGCTTTTCGCTGCAGATTCCTCATCACCCTATCCTGATGTTGACGTTCATAGTAATCCTGACCCTCATCGACATATTTGCTGCCATGCTTGAGCATACTGTAAACCAGCCTCGCCAGCTTATGTGCTGTCGCGGTAATTGCCTTTGGAGACCCCATTTTGCTTCTCATTCTCCGACAATAGGCTCCCAGAGCACTCTTTGAGTTCATCAGGGTAAATGCAGCCATCCGGAAGGCCGTTGCCGCTGCACTGGGAATACGCTTGGTTTTTCGATTCAGAACTTTACCTCCGGATATTTTTGTTCCGGGACAAAGCCCAAGCCAGGATGCAAAATGTTTTGCAGACGGCCAACGTCCCATGTCTAACCCAATCTCTGACAGAATTTTTAGCGCTGTAGCTTCTTCAATCCCGTCAATTTTCGTCAGGTCTACACCTGCTACTCGGCTAAGCTGTGACCGGACATCAAAATCGGGAGCACTGCGAGACTTCCGTTTTTTGATAGGTTTGTCAGTGTCTGATGACTCGTTTGAAGGTGACTCTGCTTTACTGTCAAATTTTTTTAATTGCTGCTAGAGCACGCCATCGCAGGCATGGATCTTTTCACTGTATGTGTCGTAAAGCTCAACCGCCTGCTGCAGAGAAAAAAGATGTTCAAGACGATAGTGGCCTTTCAAGGATTTTGCTATTTCCTCTTCTGATTTTCTGCAGTGCCCATCCCGATGCTTTGCCAGTTCCTTGGGATCTCGCTGTCCTGTAAGGATTGAACGGATGATAGTCATACCTGTTTTACCGGTAATGTCTGCCACCACATTATCCAGTAGTAAGTTCATCTGCCTCAGCGCTTTTTGCATATGCTGGATATGTGAAGCACGATAGTGAACTAGGTTTTCACGCTGGCGCATGTAAGCACGAAGAGAACACACCTGTTCATCCGGTCTGAAAGCCCCTTCAAGCAATCCATAAGTATGAAGCTGCAAGAGCCACTGACAGTCCAGCACGTCGGATTTTCGGCCAGCAACATTCTTCACATGTCGTGCGTTCACCAGCTTTACATCAAGCCCGTAGGACTCGAGAATTTCAAAACCAGGAATCCAGTACACACCTGTTGATTCCATTACCACGGTTGTAATGCCCAACTTGACCAGCCACTCAGCCATCGCTTCAAGATCGGCAGTGAAACAGGAAAATTCGCGTACAGCCTGGTCATCCAACTCTTCAGGTACAGCGACAAAGTGAGATGCAGATCCAATATCAATACCGGCAGCAAAAAGATTAATCTTCTCAAGATGTCCTGCAATGCGTTTTTGCATGCGAATTGAACGACAACTGTTTGATTGGGTTCGACGAGACATGACTTTCACCTATACTTCTGGGTGAAGGTATATCCGGGTATGGAGCTGTCGAGAATTTGCATTCTTCCGAACGAGATCGCTTGATGCGTCATCAATGATGAAGTCGCCAGCTTCCGGACCACGCTCACGAACGGGCAAAAGGCACCAGTGTCTTTACGGTCTCTGGACCGGATATATCTTCCCTAATATCATAGAAAATATTAGGCTCTGACGGGAAAAAGTTACTCGTAGATGTTAAGCCGCGTGCGGGTTGGGGCGCTCACCAGTAACTTTGGCTACGTTTCCGTCCATGGTGCCGAGCCCGGATTACCCACAGAGTTGGCCAGACAGGCCGCAAAAAAGAGAGTTCTCAATCGTCAGCATAGTGGTGAGGCCCAGAACAAGGTATTGGATAGGGGCGGAATACTCTGCGATCTTAAATGGAGTCCGATGTTAAACGATGCATTTATTCTCGGAGGCGTTCATGGAGCCAGTCAGTTTGAGTTGGCACTGCCGCTTCTGGAAGACAGTGATATTGTGTAACTATTCAGCCCTCCCAAAATAGACTGGATTTTTCAGGGTTTTGTGCCATTTTGTAATAAATCCTTATCTTCACCCAGTCCTGAATCATGATTGCATCAGACATACAGACCACTGTCGTGTTGCTTGCCATTATCGGTGAGCAGAAGGAGCAAGCTGTTGGGATGCAAAAGCAAATCACGAAGCTGGAAGAGGAAAACGAAGAGCTGGCAAGCAGGCTTAAAACAAACAGCAAAAACAGCAGTAAGCCACCATCCACTGATGGCTATGCCAAAGCAACTGCCAAAGATCCAAATTCTACTGATCCCTCTGCTGATGAAGAAGACCAAAGTGATAAGCCCAACCCTAAAAGTCTACGGCAACGGTCTGGTCGTAAGCCCGGTGGACAAAAAGGTCATAAGGGTACAACCCTTAAGCAAGTTGCAGAACCCGATCGTACTCATTATCACCCGGTAATAGATTGTGCAGTCTGCCAGCGGTCATTATGCTCTGGCAAAGCCTCTGAGTTGATAGAACGACAGGTATTTGAACCTGGTCGCTTTGGTGCTTTCGAAGTCACAACTCATGTTGCAGAAGTTAAAGAGTGCAGCTGTGGTCACACGAACAAAGCACGTTTCCCTGAAGGCGTAGATTCACACGTACAGTACGGACCAATCACCCAATCTCTGGCCGTGTACCTTTATCAGTACCAGCTTGTACCGTATAAGCGCATATCGCAGTTTTTCATGGATATTTTCGGTCTGGAAGTGAGTCCCGGCTCAATCTGTGCGTTTCAGGAAAATGCCTATGAAAATTTAGCCTCTACGGAGCAAGCCATTGCCGATGCATTGAAGGAAGCGCCTATCGCAGGTGCCGATGAAACAGGCATGAGAGTGGCGGGTTCGTTATGGTGGATGCATGTTATGCGCACTGACTTGTGGACGCTGTATCATATCGACCCCAGTAAAGGACACTCGGCCATAGAGGAAATGGGTGTTCTTCTGGTGTTTGCCGGAAGATTGGTACACGACCATTACAAGGCTTACTTTCGTTACGCTGCTTTTCATGTGCTCTGCAATGCACATCACCTGAGAGAACTACAGGGAGTTGTAGACAGAGATTGCAATCATCTTGCAGCACGTCTTCAGCGCCTGCTGAGACTAGCCTGGCACCTAAGTAAAGGTTTCAGGAAGATTGGAATGAATGCCATGCCAGAAAGTATCCGTCAGCGCATTGATTCTCTTTTCGATCGAACTGCCAAATTAGCGCAAAGCAAGGAGGCAGAGTACATGGAGCGTAGACGACAGCGACTCGGTCTCAATAAAACAAAAAATACCAAGGCTTTTAATCTCTTCAGGCGATTGGTAAATTTCAAGGAAGAAACCTTAAGATTTATGACCAATTTCGACATTCCCTTCGACAATAACGGCAGTGAGCAAGATGTCAGAAATGGCAAGGTGAAACAGAAAATATCGGGCTGCTTCAGGAGCAAAAAAGGAGCCAAATACTATTGTCGAGTACGAAGTTATATTTCATCGGCGAGAAAGCAGGGTCAGAATACTTTCGAAGCCCTGCTTATAGCCCTAAAGAATTACGACAACCGTCCTTTGCTGGGTGCTGAATAGTTACGATATTGTAACACCTTCAGAACTGGTAGACAGGACTCCGGAACTCTTCTGGCGAGAAGGTCAGCTTTACCCTTCAATTCTGCTGAGGGAACTGGCCGGTTTAAAGGCATTTGGTTATCGCACCCACTGGACTTCAATAGGGCTTTCTTTTGTCATGGACGATACGAGCAAAGTTGTCGCCAGTAGTCACCAGAAATATCTGGACGTCTTATCCTGCTTGTTGTCAGACAGAGTCGCAGCACTGGAGACCATGAAGGATTTTCTCGATACGACCCAAAGTAACCTGTAGCACAGGCAATTTACTGCTGCATTTTTCGGATCAGAAGGCTCATACCATTCACTAGCTCTGTCACCGCCTGCGGTGCATAGCTGATTTCCAGCCAACGCTCATTGTTTGGTTGACCCTCTGGAAACAACACCCAGCATAACTGCTCCTGCCATGAGCAGTCTGACTTTAACTGACGGCTCATTCCATAAACCGACAAACTCCGCTTGCCAATCAAAGCCCTTCCGGATCTCTGCTCGCTACGGGTCACTATCAACTTTCCATCCCTGCCAGCTTGAATCCGAAAAAGCAATGAAGGGCTCGCTTTCTCAATACCTTTTTCATATACGGCATTCACTTTTAACAGGCTGTTCAGATAAGTCTGGATAGATCTACTCTGGTCTTTTTCCGGCAGGCTGGCACTCATCTGTTCAACAAATGAATCCGTTACCTGGGTGGGGAAGTATTCAATGATCGGTGAATGGCTTTTTTTTCCGCCTTTAAGTCGACCCGATGCCGCGGCACCTTCGATCCCCGATATAAGGTTTAACGCCTGTTGATAATACCGACCCTGTCTTCCTGTCATATTCAGATAGACACCCAAACTGCTTATGGCTTTTTGGGTCTTTTTTTCACCTGCGGCAATAGCGCCAGCCATAAAGTAATAATCAGCAGGCAAGGATAAGGGTAAATATCTGGCTTTAAGCAACCACTTTTCAGCATTTTTATACTGTTTTTTTTCAAACAGCTGACGCGCTTCGAGCAGGTACTTTTCCTGCTCCATTGTCTTGCTAACGGAAGTGATATCGGTAGGGGATGCCATTACCAGTGTGGCCACTGAACATAATAAAACAAGGAATAAGGATTTCATGATAAGCCCGGAACTCTTGGATAAACCTGAAAGATTTATCGGCTTTCCGGACTCTATAATTAGCCTTCCTGATCGGGCGTTACCCTGAGCACTTCCTCAATGGTCGTTAATCCACTGGCCACTTTTTGAGCACCTGACAGACGAAGGCTGTGCATTCCTTCCTTTATGCCCTGACGACGAAGCCGAACAATATCAGGCGTATCGCTCAGTAAGGATTTCAACGACTCACTCATGGTCAGAATTTCATAAAGTCCCGCCCTGCCTCTGTAACCAGTGTCCCTGCAATCAAGACAGCCCGCAGGCTGATACATTTCAGCCGGAGTAGGTGCTGACCAGGGTTTGGTGAGTTCCTTCCAGCCCTGCTTATCCAGCGAAGTGTGAGTTTTGCAGGTTGGGCAGAGCGTTCTGATTAACCGCTGAGCCATAACACCGAGCACTGTGTTCTTGATCAGATAGGGTGGCACGCCTAATTCCAGCAATCGTGTGAGGGCAGAAGGCGCATCGTTAGTATGCAGCGTCGATAACACCAGATGGCCAGTCAGGGCTGCCTGAATAGCCATTTCTGCCGTTTCCAGATCACGTATTTCACCCACCATGATAATATCGGGATCCTGCCTTAACAAAGCTCTCAGACCAGAAGCAAAAGTCAGATCAATATTATGCTGCACCTGCATCTGGTTGAAACTGGCCTCAACCATCTCAATGGGATCTTCAATGGTGCAGACATTCACCTGATCCGTCGCCAGCATCTTTAAAGTGGAATAGAGTGTGGTTGTTTTACCGGAACCTGTAGGGCCGGTTACCAGAACGATTCCGTTGGGCTTTCCCGACATATCATGCCATCGCCGTTCATCTTCTCTGGAAAAGCCCAGATCACTGAACGATTTCACCAGTACCTCGGGATCAAAAATCCGCATCACCAGCTTTTCACCAAAAGCGGTGGGCAGCGTGGAAAGACGCAATTCTATTTCATTGCCGTCAGGGTTACGGGTTTTCAGGCGGCCATCCTGTGGCTTGCGCTTTTCTGCCACATTCATTCGACCCAGAATTTTCAGCCGACTGGTGACTGCGGCGGCTACTTTGGCAGGCATCTGATAAATCAGGTGCAATACACCATCGATCCGGAACCTGAGATTGCACTGATCCCGTCTTGGTTCAATATGGATATCACTGGCTCTCTGCTCAAAGGCATACTGAAGTAACCAGTCAACAATATTGACGATATGCTGGTCGTTGGCATCCGGAGCTTTCATATTGCCCAGTTCAAGCATCTGCTCAAAACTGTTCAGATGAGTGGCTTCAATACCTTTATTGGAACTGGCACCGAGAATGGACTGAGCAAGACGGTAGAACTCTACTGTATAGCGCCTGATATCGGCAGGATTGGCAACCACCCGGCGCACTTCCTTGCGATTAACATGCCGGAGATTATCTTCCCATCCTTTGTGCCAGGGCTGGGCAGAGGCCACTACGATTTCATCGGCGTTAACCTCTACAGCCAATGCCTGATGCCTCATGGCATAAGCATGGGACATAATCGGTGTAATAGCCGCCGCATCGATTTTCAATGGATCGATATGGTAATACGTCTGCCCCGCCAGTTCAGCCATCCATTGCCCAAGGTATTCGATACTCAGCGTGTTATTTTTACGGCCAATATCATCCAGTTCAAGGCTGGCAATGTACTCAATGGGGTGAAGTCTGGTCTGTTCCGGTGTTCGACTGCGACCAAGAATATCGTTCGCTGTTTCCTGATCTATATGCAGTGTTCGAACCAGATCCGAGACCATAGTGGTCAGATCCAGCATCTGTTCGCGATGTTTCAGGTCGGTTGCTTTCAAGCTGATCACTCAGAATTCCGTTCGATACTGCTCATTATAGTTACGGCCATTCTCACCTTTTTTGCAGCACTCCATCAATGGCTTCCTTATTTTTTATGACATCCTGTCGATAGCTGGCTTCAGATAACGAATAAATGCGAGGCTGAAATAATGGATAGAATGAAACCGCCGGGACCGACTCAACCTGTGCCGCCAGCACAGGATAAGGCAGAGGACGAAGTGCCTGAAGCGCCACCAGCTGTCCGCCCTCAAACTGCGGGTGGAAATCGCCTACAAGGAAGATCACTTAAGGATCGAATGAGCGCCAAGACAAACAAAGGAGAAGGTCCTTCAATCAAACCATCTTCTGAAAGCTCTGAAGAAACCGATGCCGCATCAGTCATTCCGGATAATGACGAGGAATAAAGCAGATTAGGGGGTATACCGCCTCCTGATAGTCTTCTCATCTGCCTTGCAATTCATACCTGTTTAACGCATCTGGATTACCTCTGTCTTAGTAACTCAAACCCTCTCTCAGCTTTGCTTTTATCAGACGGTTGCAGCGCAAAATCTTGAGAGAGTCGGGCAGCAATTGATAATAGTGCGGCCTCATCACCTTCCAGAAGCTCCAGCTCCAGTTCACAAATGGGTGCACTGTCATCTCCGGCTTTCACAACACCGACATCCAGAGCTGCTTCGACTCTGGCGGCAGGTGACAGCCAGTTTAAATACCAGCAAGTACGCGTAAAATCAGTAGCAAACAAGGGTTCAAGATCATCCACATCAACATCTGCCAGAGCCTCAGGCCAGATTTTTTCAAGACCGGTACTATCCAGAACTGCAGTAGGAATAGGCCATTCCCACTCCCCCCGGTGAGTCAGTCCGTTAATACTTTCTCCCCTGGTTTTCAAAGTCTGGTAATACTGACCATTTTTCTCCCTGATTCTCAGTGCTACCTTTGCCTGATTCAAACGCCGGTCCACAGTATCAAAATAGGTATTGCCCAGATGGAACGTCTGAGGCTCTGCATTACAACGGGTTTGCCAGAAAGCGGACTCTTTTAACAACGGCACCTGCTCTGCAGGTAACGAAAGTTTCAATTCTGTTTCAGAACTCATCTGAATACCTACGGAATAATTCAATATTAAGATACTGAATATTATCGTGATTCAATGATTTAGAAAATTATGAATATTCAACAGTAAAGGGATTATTGAAACAGCATCTTTTTTCGTATTTCTTGTACATCACGACAACAGCCAGAATTTTCATTTTGGGAACTGTTTCGGAATGCCATTGTCTAGGCTTACCAGCAGGGTAATAAGCAAAACCACTATTCGCATTCTATACTCGTGCGACCAGCCAAATGGATATGCAACTATGTCAGCCAGCAATCTTCTGTCGAGTGTTTTTGGACGATCCCCCATAGGGCCTATACAGAAGCATATTGCCATTGCACATCAATGCGCCACTCAACTGGAACCCTTCTTCAAGGCTGTATTTGCCGAGAACTGGGATGAAGTGCATAACGTCCAGCAAAAAATAATCAAACTGGAACATGAAGCAGATCATTTGAAAAAGGATGTCAGGATGTCTCTACCCAAGAGCATGTTCCTGCCCGTCTCCCGCTCCGATCTGCTGGAGATTGTCACAGTTCAGGACAAAATAGCCAACCGGACCAAGGATATCGCCGGCATAGTGGTGGGTCGGAAGATGCTCATTCCCACACTCATGCACGACTCATTTCTCGACTATATTCGTCGTTCCATCGATGCATCTGCCCAGGCTTTGAAGGCTATGGAAGAGCTGGACGAATTACTGGAAGCCGGTTTCAAGGGAAGGGAAGTAGACCTGGTTGAAAAACTGATCGATGAGCTGGATCAGATTGAGAGCGAAACAGACAGACTGCAAATACAGGTAAGGTGCATATTGTTTGACCTGGAACAGGATCTTCCCCCTGTAGATGTCATGTTTCTCTACAAGATTATTGTCTGGGTTGGAGACCTGGCGGACAGAGCTTCCCGTGTGGGTGGATATTTACAACTATTACTTGCCCGTTAACTATACCGGACTGTGAAACATGAGCGTTATCGCTGAGTATGGAACGATATTTCTGGTTCTGGCCTGTATTTTTGGTTTTTTTATGGCGTGGGGGGTTGGTGCCAACGATGTGGCCAACGCCATGGGAACATCCGTAGGATCAAAAGCTCTCACCATCAAACAAGCTATCTTGATTGCTATTCTACTGGAATTTGCCGGTGCTTATCTGGCCGGTGGTTCCGTTTCTGACACCATCCGAAAAGGCATTATCGATCCGACAATACCCGCACTGACAGATCATCCCGATTTGCTGATTTACGGCATGCTGGCATCTCTACTGGCAGCAGGTACCTGGTTACTGGTTGCGACACAATATGGCTGGCCGGTATCCACAACGCACTCCATTGTGGGGGCCATTGTCGGTTTTGCCTCTGTGGGAATATCACCGGAAGCCGTCAATTGGGGAAATGTTTCAAGCATTGTAGCCAGCTGGATTATTTCGCCCCTGATGTCCGGACTCTTTGCATTTTTGATATTCATGAGCGTTCAGAAACTGATTCTCGATACCGACAATCCGTTCAGAAATGCCAAACGTTATGTACCCGGATATATGTTCATGGTTGGCTTCATGATGTCCATGGTGACATTGATCAAGGGGTTAAAACACATAGGGCTGCCGCTCAGTTACATCGACAGTATTATTCTCTCTTTCCTGATTGGTTTTCTGGTGATGTATGCCGGCAAACTGGCACTGTCCAGAATCAAGGAAGATGTACTGGCAGACCAATCATTTCATTTCTCAAGCGTAGAAAAAGTGTTTGGGGTAATGATGATTTTTACTGCCTGCTCCATGGCCTTTGCCCATGGCTCAAATGATGTCGCCAATGCCGTCGGACCTCTTGCCGCAATCGCAGGCATTATTGCCACAGGCGGTGAAATTGCCGGTTCGTCTTCCATGCCAAGCTGGGTTCTTCTCCTTGGAGGCAGCGGTATTGTTGTTGGTCTGGCCACCTATGGATATCGCATTATGGCAACCATAGGCTCTCATATCACAGAATTAACCCCCAGCAGGGGGTTTGCAGCAGAGCTGGCTGCGGCTTCCACAGTGGTTATGGCTTCAGGCATTGGAATGCCTGTCTCAACCACCCACACTCTTGTAGGCGCAGTCCTTGGTGTTGGCATGGCCCGAGGGATTGGGGCACTTAATCTGAGGGTTATCGGTACTATTTTTCTGTCCTGGTTGATCACACTGCCAGCTGGAGCCATTCTTGCTATTATCTTTTACCATATTCTGAAAGCTATTTTTGGTTAGACCATCAGAAATCCCCTCACCTTTTGCTGCCTATTAATCTGAAACTCAGGATAATATTTTTATTGAGCATTACCCTGAAAGGTACTTGATGCTCTATAGTGCTAGATAGTTAGAAATTCTGCTCTGTCTTCATCCTGGTAGAGCCTGTACAGAGAATATATTTATGACGGGGATAACCCAGCCAGAATTCAAGAGCGCCCTTTCAAGGTTGATCGAAATCCCATCAGTAAGCTCAACCAGACCCGCTCTGGATATGAGTAATCTTCCGGTGATTCATGAACTCAGTAGCTGGCTGGAGGCCATGGGCTTTTCCTGTGAAATACAGCCCTTGCCCGATAATCCGAACAAGGCAAACTTGATAGCCACACTGGGCAAAGGCCCGGGAGGTCTGGTACTGGCAGGCCACACAGACACAGTACCTTTCGATGAAAAACTCTGGAACAGTTCCCCTTTCGCCTTAAAAGAGTCAGACAACCGGCTTTATGGTCTGGGGGTTTGCGATATGAAGGGGTTCTTTGCACTGGCAATGGAAGCAGCCCGGGAATTTCTTGCAACCCCTCTAAAATCTCCCCTGATAATACTGGCCACAGCGGACGAAGAATCATCCATGAGTGGAGCAAGGGCTCTTGCTGAAGCAGGCCGCCCAAAGGCGCGATACGCTCTGGTGGGCGAACCAACCGGAATGACTCCTGTCTACATGCATAAAGGCATTATGATGGAACGAATCCACATTCTGGGACAGTCTGGCCACTCCAGTGACCCGTCTCTCGGTCGGAATGCCATGGAAACAGCCCATAAAGTGATTACCGAACTGATGCAGTTTAGACAGGAGATGGCAGAAAAATACTGCAATCCCGGATTCACTATTCCAAGACCCACCTTGAACCTTGGTTGTATTCATGGCGGTGATAACCCCAATCGAATATGTGGGCAATGCCAACTGGATTATGACATTCGTCTGCTACCGGGAATGGACAGTGCAGCACTGAGACATGAAATCAGGCATCGCATGAAGCCTCTTGCAGAAGCTGACGGAGTCAAGATAACCGTTGAATCCATAACACCGACTATTGAACCTTTTGCTGGTAAAGCTGACTCTCCTCTGGTTGCAGCCTGTGAAGAACTGACTGGTCACAAAGCTCAAACCGTTGCTTTTGGAACTGAGGCACCATTTTTTAGCCAGTTGGGTATGGATACTGTAATACTGGGTCCGGGCGATATTGATCAGGCACATCAGCCTGATGAATTTCTGTCACTGGATAGAATCAATCCCACCATTGATTTGCTGAAAGCGCTTATTCGACGTTATTGCCTTCAGTAACAGGGAATAAACATGCAATTCCAATAACATTTGGTCAGGAAACCGTTGGAACAGTGAACGACAGCAATAGCACGACAGAGTATGTGAAATTTTTCAGACAGTCTTCCCCCTATATTCATGCACACAGGGGAAAGACTTTTGTCATTATGTTGGGCGGAGAATCTCTGGCTCACGAAAATCTGACCAATATCATTAATGATATTGGCTTGCTGAGTAGCCTTGGTGTTCGAATGGTACTGGTTCACGGAGCCAGACCACAGATTGAAGAAAGACTCCAACAGAAAGGGTTGGATAGCCTTTACCATAAAAACCGCAGAATCACTGATCGGCAGAGCCTGGAAAGCGTCAAGGATGCAGTAGGTAATATGCGGGCTCTGATTGAATCAAAATTGTCTGTTGGTCTAGTAAATTCGCCCATGCATGGTGCACGAATTCGGGTTCTCAGTGGCAACTTTGTGACCGCAAAGCCTCTGGGTGTTCACGATGGAGTGGATTTTAAACACACCGGTGAAATACGTCGTATTGATGATCAGGCCATACGACAATTACTGGATTCTGGTTATGTCGTTTTATTGTCCTGCCTGGGACTCTCGCCTACCGGTGAGATTTTCAATATGGAAGTAGAAGAAGTAGCCACCCATTCCGCCATCAGCCTTGGGGCAGAGAAACTGATTCTTTTCGGTGCAAGCAAAGGCTTATACGATGAGCAGGGCTCCTTACTGAACCGAATTTCTCCTGCCGAGGCTAACCATCAGATTCAACATCAGAGTGGCGAAGCACTGCGTCTGCTTAAGGCCGCTGTTAATGCCTGTTCGGCCGGGGTCGAACGAACCCAGCTAATCAGCTATCGGGAAGATGGCGCATTATTACAGGAACTGTTCACCCGCGATGGTGCGGGCACATTAGTATCCCGGGATCGTTACGAAGAAATCCGCCAAGCCACCATCGAAGACGTAGGCGGGATTCTTGAACTCATCAGGCCTTTAGAAAAACAAGGCATTCTAAGACGACGTTCACGAAAAGAGCTGGAACGGGAAATTCGTCTGTTCAGTGTCATATCCCTGGATGGCATGATGATCGGCTGTGCAGCCCTGCACCCATTCAATAATGGCGCCAGTGCAGAACTGGCCTGCTTTGTTGTGCACAGCGAATATCGTCGAGGCAGCAGGGGAGAGCATCTGCTGACCCATATCGAAGAACTTGCCCATAGAAAGGGTATGAATCGGATTTTTGTTAAAACAACCCAAACGGCACACTGGTTTGTCGAACGTGGCTTTGTTGAGGTCAGTGATGCTCAGTTACCCAAAGATTTAAAAGACAGATACGACATAAAAAGACAATCCAAGGTTTTTATGAAAGATCTGATATAAAGTATTTATCTCAAAATGCTCACAGGAGTCTGATTCGATACCCCTGTGAGCAATCCAACGACTATTCAGTCGTCGTCCATTGCAGAAAACGTTCTCTGGTTTCCTTGTCTGCCTGGTTATACCAGTACTTCAACATGGTTTCACTCATTCCCTGGCGCTGAGATATGGCATTAGCTGACGCTGATTGCAAGCTAACATCCGTCTGCACTGGCATACTATGATTCCCTGCGGACATCACATAAACGTTGCCTGCCAACTCACGCACCGACGCAGGCTCACCCCGAAGATTAAACCGCCTCACCTCATCCGATAAATCCATGCCTAACTGGACTCCCGCCAGTGACAACGTGGCGAATTCATAAGGAACGGCCTTTCCACTCTGATCATTCAGGCGAATTGATTCAGCTGGATCTTTTGCCAGTTCCTCACTGTCTCTGGTCGTCCTTAAAGTTGGCAATGTAATAGTAAATTTCTGATCGCCCTGAAGACTGAATGTCATCAGATAAGGTCTGGATTTAAAGATATCCTGATCACCCGCATTTTTCACAATGGTTTCCAGACGAAAAACAATCTGATGTTTACCAGAAGGCAGGGATAACTTCTTTTTGGATTCGATAGCCAGTGATTTGACGTTTTTTCCGTCAAGAACCAGCAGGTTTGACTTACCGGGCATTGTAAGAATGTTGTCTGCAAGAACCGGTAAAGCCAGTGCAGTCGTCATGACAACAGCTAGAGCACGACGCAGGATCATATAATCTCCAATCTCTTTTTGTACGACAGTTTTCACGACAGTTTGTACGACAGCCGAGAGTCAGTCCGATATAATAAGAGAGGCTGGCAGTAAAATAGAATCAGGGAAAACGCTAATGATACCTTGTGTATCATGCTCTCTTATCTGTTGTTTCCAGATACAGCAGATCACTAAAGTCGTCTTTTCGATTCCGGTCATTAGACCGGATATGGATCAGGCACTGACCGTAGTATACTCCGTTCGTTATCTGTACTGCCGCCGTCAGAAACAAGTAGGTAGGCGTTTTTTTGCAATATTTTGGCGAGAGAGTTTGTTCATCCTTCGAAAAACAACTCTGCTTACTGATCACCAAAATATTCCCAAACCTGTTGAGCCACCGGCCCTTGCACGTTGTTTTTTAAGCGACAGACAAAAATCGGCAGACTCATTTCCCCCAAGGTGTTCAGGGATTTCAACTCCCCACCTTCTAACTCTTTTTCTATCAGATGATGAGACAAAAGCCCGTTACCGGTTTTACCTGAATCTTTTTAGATTTCCGGACAGAAATTACTGTGTTTCAAGAATAATAGCCTGACTGATTCTACCATCCAGCGCTTTGGTTTTATTTTGAACATTGTCATAAAACTGACCTATAGCACCAGAAGCCATTTTGGCGACGATCTCTTCATAATACTTACGACGCAGAATCAATACTGCTGCTTCATAAGCGTCCATATGAGAGTATGGAAGGGAATAGGGATCGACAACATTCAGATGTTTATAGTACTCAACTTCCTGCATTATTTTTTTATGAGCATCATGTAGAGACATGAGGTTATCAATAAATTTTCCCAGCTGATCTTTACTGAGTTTCCTTAATGTCGCAATTTCCTCACGCCCTGTTCGGTCACGCACTGGCAATCCTGTTTTACCTTTTTTATTCTTCTGTATTTGTTTTAATCGGTGACTGTTCCACGCAGTATTGGCTTGATCCATAAATAAATTAGAAAGAAAAAAGAAGCCAAATATGATCAGTCCGTCAACAGAGAGTTTTGGGAGCTGGGGAGTGACCTCCAGAAACGGGGTATTCCTAACCCCGTGCCAACCAATTTTAAAACCGTGGGCCACAGTGGATCGGAAAGCAGATTTGACCCAGCCACTGGTATAGCCAAAAATCCCTCTCTTCATTAAATACACTGCATTCGCCACTTTGTCAGTCTGACGATTAATGGTTTCCTTATCCTCCTCACTCAATTGATCACTCTTTAATTCCTGTTGAGCAATATCACGAGATTTTCTGGCAATACCTTCAAGCTCAATTTCATTCCATTCTTTTTCATCCGCCATCTGTGGAAATATTTCTTTCAACCAGTCGGTCTGATCGGTTGAAAAGTGATAAGTTTTACCTATTACCCGGGTATCATTGGCAGCACGATTAAATAAACGATTTCTCTCGGAAGGTGACATATTTTTGAATTTATATTCCCAGAGTTCCTGCACATCTTTATTCCATTCATCTTCCATCCTTCTAATATCGCCAATAGCTCCGGTGTATAATCGACGAAACAGATCAAAGGATTCATGAAGATTCTTTTTTCGATAGCTAAAACGGGCATTACCCTCTTCCAGTTCAATAGCTTCACTGATACTTTTGGGTACACCTGGCATCTTCAGCCGGGTTTCAGCATCTTTTTCCAACTCCGCATAATCGTTATATATTCGTGTCAAGGTTTCATGGCTGCACACATATCGGCAACACTTCATAAATGACCGGAATTTTTTTTCATCAAATCCTTTGAATGCTTCCATATCTGTAGGATTCAGCGCAAAATCCGCCGTCTTTTCCATTTTTTGCATAGCCCTGATAACCCGAACCATGCGAATGGCTTCACTCCCTCCCGTCCATGCTGTAAACCATCCCATATAGATCAGTAAATTCACTCCCGCAGCAATACCACCGGAAGCGACTGATGAGAGAACAGTGCTGATGACAACGCCCATACCATTGAGAAACAGATTCTGTTTGTTTCTCAGAACCATTCGCTTCAATCGATTAAAGAGATCATGCTTCGGAATTTTGATTGACCCGCCTTTATCAACCACATTTTGAATATGTTTCCTGTCTTCTACATCCAGGTAATAACGACTTTTACCTGGCTTCGCCAATTTCGGAGCTGATAACGCGGGATTAGCCGGATTTATTGGCTTTGCCTGTTCCGGCATCGGAGGAACATCATTCAATTCAGACGGTGCAGGACCAAATTGCCAGCGTATGGCATTTTTTAGTTCCAGAATCCGTTCAAAAGTAATGTCGGCTTCTTTATTGAGCCCTACCCTTTTTACCAGTATTGACACTGCTCTCTCGGCCAGATCATAACCAAGCCCATACTCTTCGGTCATTCGTTCAACCATGTACGGTGTCAATGCGCGGGATAGGAATCCGGGTGGAAAAGTCTTGCCTTTGGCAATAAAGCGATAAGCAAGTTCTGTCGGTGACAAGCTAAGAGTTTTCTGCAGTTTCTCCAGTGTTTTTTTGGAAGATGTTGTGCTGCCAGCTGCAATGACTAACTGAGCAGTATCTTCAACGTTGCGCTCAGAGATCCGGGCAACACCATGAAGTTGCATGGCACTGGCAATCTGATAATCATAGAGACTGCGATGGAAATCATCGTAACAATGCTTATGCCCTGAATGCCGGAATGATTCATAGACCCGATGGGCATCTTCATCCTTGGGACCGGATTGAAAAATACCGACCAGAGTAGAACCCAGTTTATTGATACCTGAAACCACACGACCCTGCCAACGCTCATAGTTGGTTTCAGGTAGTGTCCTCGAGGACTCTTTTTGTGTTTGATTTCTGTTTATTCCCGGTGCAGCAGATTGAGCTTTACCGAGGCTGGTTACCGGCATTCCTCATTCCTTAAGGTAATCCCGAATTAATACAGCGCCAATTTAATTCAAAAAATGAATGAAAAGCGGAGAAAGTAGTCTTACTTAAAATATAGACAAAGAGGCAGGAGTGTGGGATTAAATCAATAACTTCCTTTTGTTCTACCCGTTTCAGCTGATCTGAATAGATCAGCTGAAACCAGACCAAATCATTTCATCGGATGAGAGTTCAGGTTCTATCCAATACCAGGTAACTGAAAACAACAGGCTCATCATCTTCAGATTGACGATCCTGCCTTGATACTTCCCGCCACTGTGATTCATCCAGTTCAGGGAAAAAAGCATCGCCTTCAAAGCTCTGGTATACCCTAGTCAGGTAAAGCCGGTCAGCTTTTGGCAGAGCCTGACGATATATCTGCTCCCCCCCAATAATCATAACCTCTTCATTGCCATTGATCAGTGCCACATCTTCTGACAGTTCTATAGCAGCATCCAGACTATGTACCACTTTAACGCCTTCGTGATGCCATTGCGGATCTCGGGTAACTACGATATTAGTTCGCCCCGGTAAAGGCTTTCGCAGTGAATCAAAGGTTTTTCGACCCATGATAATGGGCTTGCCCATGGTAACAGCCTTGAAATAACGTAAATCTTCAGGCAGATACCAGGGCATTTTGTTATTGATGCCAATAGCGTTGTTTTCTGCAACCGCGGCTATCATCGCCAGTTTCATTAATTTTCAGTCCTTATTTAATATTATTCTTCTGTTTTTGCCGGGCTATAAACACCGACATTTTCATGACCTTCATCACGAAGATGCATGGCATGCAGCTGACTCATCACGCCTTTTTCACAATAGAGCAAATAGTGCTTTTCTTTTTCAAGATCGGAGAATCTGGAGCGTAACTGATAAAAAGGAACCCTGAGTACTTCTCTTTCTGGATGATCAAAAGGCTTTATCTCTTCTTCAGTAGGATGACGAATATCAATAATAATCTCATCCTGCTTCACTTCATTAACCACTGCCACTTCATTTCTGGCCAGATCATCGGCAACAATATCGTGAATTGAAACCATCCTGCGAGTGGCAACAGCCCGGTCCAGAACGTCGAAATCAAAGTTCGACTCTTCCTCCGCAACTTTCGCTTCTTTAGCCCTTGTGGTTGGATTTTTGGAAATGACCGCACAATATTCCGGAATATTCCGGGCAAACTCTTCAGTACCAATTTTCACAGAGGTATTGATGATATCCTGCTTGTCCATGGCAATTAATGGCCGTAATACCAGAGAATCAGTGACTGAATCAATAACAGCCAGATTCGGCAGAGTCTGGCTGGATACCTGCCCTATGGCTTCACCGGTCACCAGTGCCGACATTTTCATTTCCTCTCCTACCGTCGAGGCAGCCCTGAGCATCATACGTTTGAGCACAACTCCCATATGGGAGTTTTCCACTTTATCAAGAATTTCTGTGACTACGTCTTCAAAAGGGACTGTGACAAATTTCACCCTATGGGACGATCCAAAGCGATTCCAGAGATAAAATGCCACTTCCTTCACTGCCAGCTCATGAGCGTGACCACCCAGATTGAAAAAACAGAAATGGGTACGAATACCTCGTTTCATGGTCAGAAAGCTGGATACCGTTGAATCAAAGCCACCAGAGATCAACGACAAAACAGGTTCCTGAGACCCCAGCGGATAACCTCCAAGTCCTTCTCCACGCTTCTGAGTGATGAAAAAACGGTTGTGTTTTATGTCGATTCGAACGGTTTTCTCTGGATTGGTAAGATCAACGCCCTTAGCCTGGGTTCGAACATTCAATCCGCCTCCCACCTGTCGCTCAACATCCACAGAACGGAAATTATGATTGCCGTTTCTCATACAACGAACACAAAAGGTCTTGCCTGTCAGATCTTCACTATGGGCTTCGATGGCCTTTTCAAGAATGTCATCAATATCCACTAGCGGAAAATCAGCGACCTGAAGCCAATAGGCTATACCCGGAATATGACTGAGCTGGTCACCGGTATCAGCAACCAGCTGTTCATTGTTTGAACTGGTTGTGACTTCGATATAATCCCAGACTCCACTCACTTCTATTTTTTCATCAATATTCTTAAGAATTGAGCGAATATTTTGGCGAAGAATCTTGATAAAACGTTTTCGTACCGGAGTACTTTTAATGGTTATTTCAGGAAACAGCTTGATGATGAACTTCATTGGACAGATATACCTTGCTGATTCGGAGCTCACTTGATGTAAAATCCGAATCTCTGGAGGAGCGCTAAAAGATAGCGACAAATTATACAGAAAGACGGTAAACGTGGTCACGTCCGGTTTAAAGATTAAATTCATTCATAGTACGACAACGCGATTCCTTACGTTATTTACTCACTATTCGGACAAAATTTCATTACACCACTAAAATGCACGATAATGGTTCATAAAAATTGAGTAATGCGCCAATATAGTGCGTGCTCCAGAGATAGCCTAATCCCAGAGTGGCTTTTTGTGTGACACAATGGCGGAGGAAACTGGCTCAAGCGCCATTACTTAAAGTGGCACAGCACTTGCTAATGGTAATAACAGATCAACGGATAGCGACAACTATTCTCTTGCTGCTACCGACCATAATCCATCAGCAAGAGACCAGGTCAATACTGATTCAGTCAGTAATAGCCTGAACTGAAGAGTACCCTGGAAGATCAGGCTCTCAATACAGTACAAACGATCAATACATTACAAATTATCAATAGTGTCCATGAGTTCCCGGAGGAATAATAAATGTCAAAGACTCTTAACCTGATCAAGGAACATAGTGTTAAGTGGGTTGACCTGCGATTCACCGATACCAAAGGCAAAGAGCAGCACGTATCCATTCCTATCAGTGAAATCGATGATGATTTTTTTGACATCGGCAAGATGTTTGATGGCTCATCCATTGCTGGCTGGAAAGGCATCAACGAGTCAGACATGATTCTGCTGCCTGATGACAGCACTGCCACCATTGATCCTTTCACCGAAGCCTCTACCCTTATTCTGCGGTGTGATATTGTTGAGCCTTCCACCATGCAGGGTTATGAGCGGGATCCTCGTTCTGTCGCCAAGCGAGCAGAAGAATACCTGAAGTCTACCGGCATTGCTGACACCGCCTTTTTCGGCCCCGAACCTGAGTTCTTCGTGTTTGACGATGTGAAATGGAACGTGGATATTTCCGGCGCTTCCTACGAAATTAATTCCGAAGAAGCGGCATGGTCTTCTAATGCAAAATTCGAAGGCGGTAACACAGGACACCGTCCCCGGGTGAAAGGCGGATATTTTCCGGTTCCTCCTGTAGATTCCCTCCATGACCTGCGTGCAGCCATGTGTGAAGCCATGGAAGCCCAGGGGCTTGAAGTCGAAGTTCATCACCATGAAGTAGGTACTGCCGGGCAGTGTGAAATCGGTGTGAAATTCAACACCCTGGTAAAAAAAGCAGATGAAGTCCAAATACTGAAGTACGCCGTTCATAATGTTGCCCACGCTTACGGCAAAACAGCCACATTTATGCCTAAGCCACTGGTAGGTGACAATGGCTCCGGTATGCATGTGCACATGTCACTGTCTAAAAATGGTGAAAACCTGTTTGCTGGTGACGGTTATGCCGGTCTTTCTGATGAAGCCCTGTATTATATTGGCGGTGTCATTAAGCACGCCTCGGCCATCAATGCCTTTGCCAATGCCTCCACAAACTCCTACAAGCGTCTGATTCCGGGCTTCGAAGCACCAGTAATGCTCGCTTATTCTGCTCGTAACCGCTCCGCATCTATTCGCATACCTTATGTGAACAGCCCGAAAGCGCGTCGTGTTGAAGTTCGCTTCCCGGATCCTACCGCTAACCCTTATCTGTGCTTTGCCGCATTGATGATGGCTGGTCTGGACGGCATCAAGAACAAAATTCATCCTGGCGATGCAGCTGACAAAGATCTCTATGATCTGCCTGCAGAAGAAGCCGCAGAGATTCCCACAGTGGCTGAAAGCTTCGAAGAAGCCCTGGCGGCCCTGGATTCAGATCGCGAATTCCTGACTGCTGGTGGCGTATTCACCGATGATATGATTGATGCTTATATTCAACTGAAGAAAGAAGAGTGTTTGGCTGTCAGCCAGACAACCCACCCGGTTGAATTTGACCTGTACTACAGCGTTTAATTGACCGGTTCAGGCCGGATTGCACTTTTAATAAGTGTATATCCGGCCTGCATTCATTTTCCCGCTTTAAAATATTTTCTGCTCAAAGTAACCTATAGGTACCTCTGATTCCTGGGCGGAACACCAATGAAGATAATATCTGCCATTCTTTTTTTACTCTTCTCTTCCATGCCCGCGCTGGGCACGATTTACAAAACAGTTGATGAGCAGGGTAACGTTGTATACACCGACGTAAAACCCAAAAACCGCAGCAGTGAGGAGGTTAAGTTAAGACCGCTTACACCCCTGCAAACCAGCGATAAACAGGGTGTATCCAGCCAGGCTAGCAACTCTGTTCCATCTCGATCCCTCATTAAATCTGCCAGTTATTCCTATTTTGAAATTATTGACCCTGCAAATGAAACCACAATACGGAACAGTGGAAATTTTTCGGTGACAGTACGCCTGAAACCCAGGCTGAAGCCCTCACACAAAGTTAAGTTAACCATGGATGGGAGAACAGTGGGCGCACCAAAAAGGGGCTTGAGTTTCACACTGTTGAATGTCGACAGGGGAAGCCACAGCCTGGCTGCTGAAGTTATTGATAGCCAGGGAAGCGTTGTACAATCGGCAACCAGCACTGTTTTTGTCCAGAGACCAATATTCCAGCCCGATGTGTCCATAAACTAGCGTTCAACAACCGACTGCACCAACATGGTGCAATTTGATTTTCTGACATATAATTCTTCTCGAATTCTGCTGTAGTAATTCCTCAGTGAAGGAAGCCACTGATGATTTTTTAAAAACTGGTTTAAATCTTGCAGTCACTACAGCTCTAACTATTAAATCAATAACAGTTCAGGGTGGTCACCGGGTGAAGTTTCAATCAGTCCTGGAAAATCTAAACACCGCCGTTATAACGCTGGATCATAAGCTGCGGGTGCTATTTCTCAATTTATCAGCCGAAACCTTACTGGATACCAGCCTGAAACGGATACAGGGTCAGCATATTACAACGCTGATATCACAGCCTGATTTTCAGGCTGATCTTGATCGTTCAGTCACTCAGAATCAGCAATACACAAGACGGGAAATAAACTTACCAATACACGGGGAAATGATCACCGTCGATTACAGTGCAACCCCTGTGTCAAACACTGATGCGTCCCTGCTGCTGGAAATTAACACACGGGATCGACTCCAGAGAATTACCCGTGAAGAATCACTGATTGCCAAGCAGGAAACGTCGCGTATTCTGGTGCGCGGGCTGGCCCATGAAATCAAAAACCCATTGGGTGGTATTCGTGGAGCCGCTCAACTGCTTGAAAAAGAGCTGAGAGATCCTGAGCTAAGTGAATTTACCGACATTATTATTCAGGAAGTGGATCGTCTGAAAGATCTGGTGGATCGAATGCTCGGACCACTCCAGCCTCCCCGGATAGCCGACCTGAATATCCATGAAGTACTTGATCGTGTCGTGCAGCTAATCATCGCAGAAACCGGCGGAAAACTACGTGTAGTCAGAGACTATGATCCCAGTATCCCGGAGATACCTGGTGATGTAGAGCGATTGATGCAAGCTGTTCTTAACCTGGTAAGAAATGCGATGCAGGCAATACAGCAAGGCATGCCGTTAAATCAGGGCGAAATTATTATCCGCAGTCGTATCGCCCGACAATTCACCATCGGTAATTTCAAGAGGAAACTGGTCTGCCATATTGCCATTTCTGATAATGGCCCCGGCATTCCTGACAACCTGATAGATAATATATTTTATCCCATGATCAGTGGCCGACCGGATGGTACAGGGCTTGGTTTGCCTATGGCTCAATCTATTATCAGTCAACATCAGGGCCTGATCGAATGCGAAAGAAAATCCGGCCTCACCATTTTCCATATTTATTTGCCACTGTTACCACAATCAACATCAACATCAACAAAGGAGTGATCTATGAGTAAAGAATCCACTGTATGGATTGTTGATGATGATCGAGCTATACGCTGGGTAGTAGAACGAGCTCTTGGTAATAACGGTATTGATTCGTTGTCATTTGAATCAGGTGAACTTGCACTGCAGGAACTTGATAGATCAGTACCGGACGCCATTATCAGTGATGTTCGGATGCCCGGATTGAATGGTCTGGATTTGTTAAAAAAAATCCACGCGATAGAGCCTGACATCCCGGTGATTATTATGACGGCTCATTCAGACCTTGAGAGTGCTGTATCTTCTTACCAGAGTGGTGCTTTCGAATATTTACCAAAGCCCTTTGATGTTGATGAAGCCGTATCCCTGATCAAGAGAGCAATAGAGCACAACCAGCAACAGAAAAAAGAAGTGCCTGTTCCGGAAGTGCCGCAATCCGCCGAAATCATTGGTGAAGCACCGGCCATGCAGGAAGTATTTCGCGCCATTGGACGACTATCTCAGTCTAATATAACGGTGCTGATTAATGGTGAATCGGGTACAGGCAAAGAGCTGGTTGCCAGAGCATTGCACCGCCACAGTCCCAGGGCTGAGCAATCATTTATTGCTCTGAACATGGCGGCGATTCCCAAAGATCTGATTGAATCAGAACTTTTTGGTCACGAAAAAGGCGCATTTACCGGTGCCGGAGGTATGCGTCGGGGACGATTCGAACAGGCCGGAGGAGGAACGCTATTTCTCGATGAAATTGGTGATATGCCTGCAGAAACACAAACACGCTTGCTACGGGTACTCTCCGATGGCGAATTTTACCGGGTAGGTGGACACACTCCGGTCAAGGCTAATGTTCGCATCATCGCCGCTACCCATCAGAATCTCGAACAGCAGGTTGAACAAGGTGATTTTCGCGAAGATCTTTTTCACCGCCTGAATGTTATTCGGGTCCACCTTCCGAAACTCAGTGATCGCAATGAAGATATACCAAGGCTGGCCAGATTCTTTCTTGATCAAGCAGCTAAAGAACTTGAGGTGGAAGCCAAAACTCTGACCCCTGAAACAATCGAATACATCAGCGCGCTGGAATGGCCGGGGAATGTACGACAACTGGAGAACACCTGTCGCTGGTTAACCGTAATGGCTTCAGGCAGAGAGATTCTATTGTCTGATTTACCACCCGAATTAATCGCAGTAACAGAACAGACTGAACTGTCCTCCACTAACTGGGAGCAGCAGCTACAGCAATGGGCGGAGAATGAACTGGTGACAGGCAATCGGGGAATACTGGAGAAGGCTGTCCCGGCATTTGAACTCGTTATGATCAATGCTGCACTGGCTCACACCGGTGGCCGAAAAAAAGAAGCCGCTGAATTATTGGGTTGGGGTAGAAATACTCTGACACGAAAAATTAAAGAATTAGAGACTTGTGTCACAAAAATGAACTGATTTTTTTAACAAATCACTGTAATTGTCGATTAATAAGTAGTTCAGGACAACTTTATCGGCAAATAATGGGAAGAATTCTTAAGAAAAAAAGAAACAGGACAATTATGCTGTTTTGCTGCATCTTCTCTATGTTCTTTTTATCTCCCATTTCGGTGAAATCAGCTACTCAGGGAATTCCTGGAACCATTTCCAGGGGATCCCTTAGAATTAGCCTGATTATATACCCGACACTGACCGTTAATATTGACTCCAATAGTGATACTTTGCAGGGTGCCAGTGAGCAACTTAATATTGGCCAAAAGACAGATTTTTGTATCTCCGGTCGAGGTATTGGTCAATACAGCTTATCCAAAAACGAGACTGATCATTCAAACAATCACCCTCTCTCCTATGATTTGTTTTATCAGAACAACGCTGACAGTACTCGTTTGCAGATTACAGAAACGTCCCTATCCCGGCTGAATGCTGCAAGTGATTGTGAGCTACCCAACAGTCATATCCTGCTACAAAAAAGGCAGAACAATTCCGATGAAGCTTTCGGTTCAGTGGAACTGGTTGTACATGCTGAATGATATTTTTGAATACCTGTTAATAAAAAGCTAACTTGCCTCTGGACTCATCATCTCTAGCATAGCGGGCTGATTTGGTTCTATCTGGATTGGTTTTGTCTAAGCTCCATTTTCATCTTATCTCTATGCAGTTTCTTCCCATGCTGTTCATCGGTAGTGCCGCCGCTGCCTGTCTGACCCCTGTTTGTATGGAAGATCAAAGTGACAGTGAAGTTCAACTCAGTGATAAAATCAGACTTGAATCAGATACCACATGGTGTGCTTACAGCCAGACTGGAGAGCAACTGGACAGCATTCTAACTCAATATTGTCCACCTCAGGGCTGCAAGGATAACAGCCGTTTCTGGCTATATCAGGAATCTGCTTTTATAGAACCTGTCGAGCTAGAGCTCAAATACTATAAACAGAAAGATTCACCGCTAAACACCACTGTTCAGCATGGTGTAGCGCTGGAAAATGCCCCCGGAGTCGCCAGTTGTCAGAACATCCTGAGTCAGAAAAAACTGCACCTCAGTGTTACTCCCAGCAATACCATATCCGCCGGAGTATATAGAACAGGGTTGGTCATCCGGAATATCACAAAATCTTATGATTATTTAGACACCTATCTGGACGTAGTGTTAAGTGTCCAGCCTTCCGTCAAAATAAGCGGATTACAGGATGTTCTTTTTAATTTCAGTGAGCTGGGTACTGGAGATCCTGACTGGTACTTCAATGATCAAAGCATTTGCATATATTCTAATACGACATACAACGGCTATAACCTTTCTGTTTCAGGTAATCAGCCTGGCGCCTTGATGCTGAGAAATTCTCTCAGCAATATTTCAATTCCATACCGTATTTATCTCGAGCCACCTAATAATAGTTGGTTGATCATTAATGAAAGTGGTGACTATGGGCCGCTATACGGCTCAGGACGCATAGATTGCTCTGACGACGGATTTACCAGACTACGAATTGATATGCAAAAACAGCATGTCCGTGAATCGCCTGTGGATATCTACACCGATACCATAACCATAACAGTTACACCTGATTGATTCGCAAGGTGATCAGTAGGTGGACAATTATTTTCGTCTATTTTTAACGATGCCTTTTCCACCATTGCTTCATCACATATCTGGCTGCATAGCTTGCTATGCGCCCGATGTTGTTTTTGGAAGGATAAAAAAATCTCTCGCCAATATATCGCAAAACAACCGACCACACACTTACCGGTTTACCCTGGATACCAGTCACAATAAAATGGAACGTTATACCCTGTTTGAATGTTATTTTATTTTGAACCGGAACGACGAAGTATTATAGGTTTAAGGAAAATGAGACTGATCAACAAAGGAATATATCTGGCAGCATCCCTGATGATCAGTGGTGGCGCATTTGCATCCATGTCATTGGATAGAATGATCATTTATTTCAACCCCAATGAATTACCCAGACAGGATGTCATTGTTACTAACCCGGAGGCTGAAAACCTGTACCTACAGACAGAAGTCTATAAAGTACTGAATCCGGGAACGGATAAAGAAGAACGGATTCGTATAACAGATCCATCAGCCCTGAGACTATTGGCCAGCCCCAGAAAGGCTATTATTGCTCCCAATAGTCGTAAGACGGTCCGACTGGTCAATCTGGAAACTCCGAAAGGAGATGAGCAGGTTTACAGAGTTACGTTCAAACCCGTTGTAGGGGATCTTAAGACAAAACAAAATGCCATTAAGCTACTGGTAGCTTACCAGGCACTGGTTTTTGTCCGGCCTGACAATCCGAAATATAAAATCACATCAAAATTGGTGAATAAAAAGATCATTTTTACTAATCACGGAAACATCAATGTCGTGCTAAGACATGGTCGTTATTGCAGCAGTGATAAAAAAGAGAGTTGTGTCGACCTCGATGCAGGCCGCAGGATTTATGCCAACACCAGCTGGACTTTACCACTGCCAGAAAAAGCCAAAAAAGGGCAGGGTTATATCCAGTATGGACTGTTTGATGGTGATTCTGAACAAACCAGAAAGTTCACTCTTTAAGTGCTACCCCCAAAGTATTCGGAGATTCAGGCATTGCATCTTCAAGTACTGAGGGGATAAAGATTCTGTACTGCAGGCTTCACTTCTGTTCAACCCTCTCACTCACCGCCAATTGACCTTCAAGAGTCGGAGCGCAATTTGCCGTCTCCATTTCAATGGTGCCCATTTGCATAACGTAACCATCAATAATCCCGGGCACCGGTAGAAGACATACCCAGCCATTATCGAGTTCTATCTGGATTTCCTGAATATCCGAACGGGCCTCAAGTTGAAACATTCCGATATCATCGGTACTGCCCGGATAGAGTCCACCGTTTATTCGAGCACTATCCAATGGTTCGCCATTTAATACCAATCGACCAAACAGCAATTGCAAAGGCACTGCTTCATAATCCAGCGTCACAACATTACCCGGATAGAGAGTGACCGATTTCTCCCGTTCATCAAAACTATAAAGCGTTTCTCCTGCAGAACTCAGGCTCACCTTATATAGTTCAAAGGGTGACAAGGCAATAACGGAGGGTATTCCCGCTACGGCATAGCCTTTTCGCTGACCGTTAACCTTTACATCAAAGACATCACCAGCCCGTCCATCAAGATTAATCACCAGGGCACTTTCCGCCTGCTGTTCGCCTCCAACGGCAAACACATTGCCATCAGTAAGAAAACTGGTACTTAAACGCCCTCCCCAGGCAGTAATATTTTCACGTTCACTGATTACATGGTTCACATTCAGGTTGGCACGGCCATACATATTGGCATACTGAATATGAGTATCCAGTCGTTCATCCCCCGACCCGGTTTCTACTCCGGCATCAAATCTCATATCACCTTCGTATAGATCACCATCATCCCATGAGCTCGACAAGCGAAGTCGTTCTGTTCTGTCGCGGCTGTCACTGAACTGACGAAGTTCAGCTTTCGGGCTGATATTGAAATTCCATTTATTTTGACGATAACGGAAATTAAAATTCAGAAGCGCTATTCGATTGTCTCCTGATTGACTGAGGCTTATGGTCGTATCCATAACATAATCATGGGTACGAAACAGCCCCTGCCGGTAGTCCAGACTGTGGGTCTGCACTGCCCGTTCGTCCTCTCCCCGATTGAAGCTGTAACGATAACTCAGACTTCCTCTCAATAGTGGGGCAGTGAAAGATACAGAGTGTTGTTCAAAGGCTCTGCCCAACAGTTTTGGTGCATCATTCATTGTCGAATCAGCGTCACTATTGCGCCAGAGTTTTTTAAAACTGCCACTCACTGATAAAAATTCAAGATTACTTCGACCGTTGACGCTGATGCCCTTAGACCCATCACTGCCAAACATCACTGCTGGCGACAGCTCATAACGATACCCGAGATTGAATAAACCTATTTCCAGTAAGGTATCTCTGCCCAGATTAGCAATAGCAGCCGTTCCGGATAGAATACCCAGCAGTCGACGGCTGACACCAGCACGATTAATCCACTGTGAAGAAGTTTCGGGCAGTATTTTTTCTGCCTGTAAAGACAGAACCCGACCGGATTCAGCAAAAAACAACCACTCTCCCATGGGCGGCAATCGATATTGCTTGGCAAAAAAACGATGTTCCCTGGATAACTCGTTGCCCTGCTCATCAAGAACAACTATTTCTATATCATAAGCACCACCAGGGTAAACACTGGTGTCCATCTGCTGTGCTCCGGCTTCAAAGAATGAGCTGTCGATCAGTCGGTTATCCTTGCGAACTTCAACTCTGCCACGTGTGGGTAGAAACACTTCCAGTGGGGTTCCGCCGGTAAAATCGATATCTTTTCTGGTATTGGACGACGTTGTTATACGTCCACCCGCTATGATTTGATCGGAAGTAAAATTCAGACCAAACCCCTGACTGGACAACATACCAAGGTTGTATTCAAGGCCTTCAAATTCTCTCTGGCCATAGAGTTCATTAATTGATAAGCGATTGCTTTTGGAATAATCCCAGTTACCATAAAGACTGTTTTCCCGCCAGGACGCCAAGGTTAAACCGCTGAGAGTAAAATCATTTCTGCTTCCCTTTGCGCTAGAGCCCGATATGGCACCTGAGAAATTCTGCATCATGGCAAAACCGGCATCTGATGGTGGCAGATACCGTTGCACTTCTGCGGCGCGGGTTAATATAAATCGTCGGTTAATCAAAATATCAACCCGAAAACGTGATTCATCAAAAATCACGCCTGCTATCGCTGGTTTCAGTAAATTGCTATCGGCATTGTTACCGGGAGGGCAAACCGCTTCAGGATGACTGCCTATCTCTCCTGACAAAGCATTGTTAATAAGAGTCGGATGACTCAAATTACCAATAAGGCGGGTAATATCGGCTGTACTGGAAAGCTCTATCAGGCTTGGACTATAAGAAACCAACTGAGATGTCAGATAACGATTACCATAATAAATATCCACAATGGATTGCTGGGTTTCGTTCAAGCTCTCAAAACCTGCAGGAGGATAACTTGAGGCCAGAAATACAGGCTCAGCCGCCTGCGCCATGCTGAACATGGAAAATGCAAAGAGAGAAAGTCCTGTGCAAATCCATCGAGTCATTTTTTTTCTATTGTTAATTGATAAATCAACCTGCCAGCACTACTGAGAAGTCAGTCACATCAGCTAAAAAGTTAAACGAATTATCGAGTAATGATATAAGGCTCAATATCCAGACAGATAATCGTAATGCATCAGACTTACTGTTTGATGCCCCTTCAACATCGAGGCATCAAACAATAAGATCACTATTTTTCAAGAGGCTTCAATAAGCAATGTAAGCACTCCTGAGTAGTCGCCTGTTGTGATTGTGTCTACATTATCGGCAGTTTCAATATAGATGGTCGCATTCGGAGAATCATCGCAATTCAACGTATTACTGCTCTTTTTAGCCGATGTTTTACTCCCATGTGTCATACCTTCCGTTGCTGAGGTTGCAACGCTATCATCAAAAAACACCTTATAGTCAACCGTAGTGTCGGATGAATCTACAAGCTTGAATGCGTCAGAAGACGAGCCATACGAGCCACTGGCCGTGATGCCATACCCATTACTTGCTGCATTTGAATAAACACAAAATTGAGAATATCCGGTTGCCTTGCTTGAACTATCAGAAACAGGTGTCAATGCAATTGGATCAAGCTGGCTAATTTGAAAACGGGCTGGAATGTTCAGTGTTATATCCAGAGTTCCGGAACTGGTTGTACCCAGATCACCATCGTCTGTCACCGCCCAACTTCCGGATGCACCCAATACCCCTATTGAAACTGCAGCAGCAATAGTCATTACTTTTAATTGATTCATTATTGTTCCCCCGATGGTGTACGCTTCATACTATTCTTGTGTTAAAACGATCATCCATTGCCGCTTATACTGTTCATATTATTGCCATTTACGGATCAAAACCTGAACTCATGGTCTACCAAATTATTTTTAAATTATCAGTATATATTTGCCCATGGTCAAGTAATTATGTGATGAAGTTAACATAAATAGATAAAAAGTTAAAAGCCCGTATTGCTTTTTAATAAACACAACAAAAACAACCATTTGAACAAATAAATATAGCCATGATAGTTATAACAATATGCAAAAGCATCTTAAAAACTTGTTAACATATGAATTAATTTTATTAATTCATTTATTGCCCATACTGACACAATTTTATCAATACACTCCAAATTGAATAATCTTGCAAACAGTCAAAAAATTACAGATAAGCATTCTTAAAAATTGAATAAAACCTCACATACAACTAATAATTAGACCATCTACAGAGTGGGCTATGTTCCCGTTAATAGTTGAAAGCACCAATGTTCCACTATTCGGCTGACGAATCGGTCAGTTGTTAACTCGATAGTTCCTGTTAAATCACGCCTCCAAGCTAGGTAATGCGGGAGATAGCGGGTAGCAACTCCATGGAACGCACCTCTAATCCAGCGCTTTAAATGGCTGTGATAGGTGTTAACATGCTGAATATGATAAATACCTTCCAGAACATGTTGACCTGCTGATGTCACCAGTTCTTTGAACTCAAATCCAAGTTTCTCCGCAAGCTTTTCGTGTGCAAGGTGTGCATCTGCACAGACCGTTGCAGAAATCGATATGCGACCGTTCAAATGGCGACACAGTTCATCGGCACTCTCGTTTTTCAAAATGCCATCTACAGTGTGTCGTTTACGGTCACGAGCCACCATTACCGGGACTTTTCGGGCTTTATTCGGATCATTACCACGCTTACGTGAAGGTCTTGGAAGGTCATTTTTTTGTCCTTTGAAGGATTCCCGAAAAAAAGTTTCGTCAAGTTCGACAATTTCGCAAAGCTCTTCTGCCTGATCATTATTTATCACTTCAAGGAAGCGATGCCGCCAGCGGAAGGCTGTTTTCAAATCAATATCATACTCATTGGCTGATGATCGTAAGGTCAGGGAATAAGTCATACCAGTCAAATAGGTATTCCACTTTTCTGGGTGTCTAAGTCTCAATGGCACTGACTTAAGAGCTCACCCCCTGTATTTCTTGAGCCTCCGAGCCTGTGCTCTTGAGTGTTGAAGCTTTTTATACGGCTTTGGTCGTCTTTTGACTGCTCGTGGCTCTGAACTTCCCGGACGATTGCCTACAAGATGTTGAGCGATTATTTCCAACATACTGATAACCTTTTCTTCAAGCTGGTCTCCTATCGCTTGCAGCAACGTCTGGTGAAAAGAAACCAGTGTTTCTTGCGCCGCTTTAAAGCTGGCTTCTCTGGGCACTTTTCCGATACTTTGTGCGGCTTTTGCCATCAGTGCTCTAATCAGGTTGTAGACCAATAAATTGACAGAGATTTCTTTTCGTACCATTTCCGGACTTTTGCAGCGAAGCATATCCATCTTCATCGTGGTTTTGATCACACGAAAATCAATTTCTACGTTCCAGCGCTTCAGATACAAGGCAATAATCTCGCTTCGAGGATACTCTTCGGCATCCAGTAAGGTAGTGACAATAATACGACGTTTATTTTTAACCGCCCTAATGATTAGCTCTTCAGGCATCTGATTGTACAGCTCCTGACTCATCCACTCTGGACGAACTGATCTGTGAAGTTTGAACAGCCCATCGTTTTTAGTCAGTTTTTTGAAGCACTTTCTGAAATCAATAATACGGGAACCATTTTTCTCAAAGACCACGTCACCCTTGGTTTGAAGCAAAAAAGCCAACAGAAAGTAGTTCTCGAAATTAGCGTCCCCCAACAGAATGTCTCCATCCTGAAGACGAAACAAAAGCTTTCTGAGTAATGCTTGCTCCCCTGTTTCTTTGCCTTCATAAGGAGCTACCGCATAATCTAACAGAGCACCACTGCCCAAACTCATCAGAACGAGAATCCTCAGTATTGGAAAGCCCAGTTCTTTTTTTGGGTGTTGAGTTGAGGATAAATTTCCTCATTTTTTTCTGTGTCTGGCATCAGAAGTGTTGAACCGTCGGTTATCAGAACGCGTCTCTGGTGCCACAACCAGGATTCAGGGCTGACCTTGTCAAGGTTGTCACCTGAAGTACAAAACAGCGACTTAACAGACTCTTCAGTTAACCTCGGGCGAGCCTTACAGTACGCGCTGGTTTGTGTATTGGAAGGTTTATTTCCTGCGGCTACCTGATCCTTTGCTTCATCAATCAAAGCATGACGACAGGATCTGGTATCGCTGGCCACCTGCTTCATAAAAAGAGTGAGCGTCTTGATTGGAGGGAAAATTCGTACTCTCGAATTTGGATAGCTGTCTTGAAATTCGATAAGATTCTCTGAAGTGAGAACGGCTGAAAGGTCATCGTTATCGGTTTGTGCAAACTGGCGAAGGCAATCGTCAGCAACAGAAAGATACTCTGAACTACACTTGTTCATGGCTTGCTCGGGTGGTTGAGTTACACCGGCTTTTATAGTCGTTTTTCTTCTCGAGCAAGCCTTAGTGTTTCAGGGGATACTTCCTTAAGTCAGTGCCATTGGTCTAAGTCTTGCCAGAGGCGTTCCACTGAAGGCATTAAAAGTTATGTTACAAGTCTTGCAGCGATAGCGCTGCCTCCCTCCTTGAGTACCCCAGAGACCGATATTCTGACTTGTGCATTTGGGACACTGTGGACTTTCTGAAAACTGGGTAAGTATGCTCATTTCCAAGTCGGAATCAGGGAGCTTATTTTTCAAACAAGATTCACTGCAATTTAGTGATGAATCAGTTTTTTCTGCTATTTCTCCGCTATCAATTTGGGTACTGAGAAGTGTACTGTTGAGAATATCCCGCTGCTCACTGGTTAATAATGAAATGGAATTAATAAAATTCTGGAAGAGTTCAGATTGCATAACATGCCCCTGAAACATAGAAGACATGGGAAGTTTAGCTTATTCAACTAGTAAGGGGAACATAGCCTACAGAGTGCCTGTGACTCATCGTGAAATCTTTCAGGCAGCTCTATTTCCCTCCAGGCAAAAATTTAACTTTAATTATTGAAACTGAATAGCAGGACTTTAAGCAGACAGGTATCCCCCGAAGCAGTCATTAATTCTTTCAGAATTAATCTTCCAATAGCCCCTGTAACGTCACTTAACCACTTATCCTGCATAATTTTATCGAGAATACTGTGAACTCAGGCAGTAAATGTTTGACCGAGACAGTGCTCGGTTTCCCGCCAGAGTCTCCGCCCGGATTCTATAGAACGAGCCAGACTGTGCTCTGTTTTCTTTTGTTTGTCCTTGAAATATTGACCGGATGCGGGTTCAGATAATGATGCTGCCGAGAGGAACACTCCGGTTTCTGCTCCTTTTTCTTTGGAACGAATAAGCCTTTTCAAAACGGGGTATAGACGTTGTACGAGGAATGGCAATGAATTCCTGGTCATTGAAGTATCGACAATCCCCGGGTCAAAGCAGTTCACCAATATATTGGTATTATCCAAACGCCTGGCAAGAGCGTGATTGAACATTACATTGCACAGTTTTGACTGTCGATACACTTCCATGGCGCTGTAACGGGAGTGACTATAATTCAGATCCTCCCATTGTATTTTTCCGGAAAGGTGCTGAAAAGAAGCCGTATTGACGATACGTGCTGCCGGGCTGGCTTTTAACTCGCTCATTAGAAGATTAGTCAGTAAAAAAGGCGCCAGATGATTCACAGCAAAAGTCAATTCAAAGCCATCAACACTTTCCTGCCTGCTTTTGCCCGGAAATACACCTGCATTGTTAATCAGCAAATCAATTCTAGAAACCTTCTGTTTCAGCTCTTTGATCGCTTTATAAATACTGTCAATACTGCTTAAATCACAACAAACAGGGTGAATATTTATAAGAAAATGCTCGGGTATATTTGATAAAAGATGGCGAATTTTTTCATGATTCCGAGCTAGAATATAGAATTCAAACTCGCCGGTCTTAACCAGTTCTTTAAACCAGCTCACACCAAAGCCCGAAGTTGCTCCGCTCATTACAGCTATTTTCCCTGTGCTCATTGTTAATTCCTGATTATTAATTTTTGGCACAGGCAGTCTACATGTTAAAGTTGACTTCAAGTCAAGGAGGGCTATATGAAAATCAGTGAGCTGTCAGCAATAACTAAAACCCCTTCATCCACTCTACGTTATTATGAAAAAATAAAATTACTTCCTGCCATCAATAGGCAAGGTGGACAGAGAAATTACGATCAGAATATCATCTGGAGAATCAGTTTTATTAATGCAGCCAAGTCCACGGGCTTCAGCCTGGAAGAAATTAGTGACTTTCTGAGAATTACTGAAAGTGATCACCAATGGCGTCCGGCGGTAGAGGCCAAAATTTCTGAATTGAATGAAAAGATCAACCAGTTTCAGAAAATGTCAGCAGCTCTGACCCATGTTCTGGAAAACGGATGTCTGGATCAGGGACCCGAAGTTTTTGGGCGACCAGAAAAACAACTGATCATTTAATTCCAGCACAGACTGATTTGACACTACGCTTTGGTATCTTCTCTAAAAACAGTTTTCCGACACGATATTAATATTCTTGCAGGAAAAGACCGAATGATAACGAAATACCTCAATATAGCACCGGAAGTACAGCTGGCTCTAAAGAATAACCAGCCTGTTGTCGCTCTTGAATCAACCATTATTGCCCATGGCATACCTTATCCTGACAATATTAAAACCGCATTCATGGTGGAAGATGCGGTTCGTGACTCAGGTGCTGTTCCTGCCACTATTGCCATTATCAATGGTCGTATGACAATTGGTTTAAACAAAAGCCAGATTGAAATGCTGGGACAACAGGGTCGCAAGGTTACCAAGGTCAGTCGCAGGGATATTCCCTTTATTCTGGCAGCAGGCAACACCGGAGCAACCACGGTGGCTGCAACTATGATTCTGGCGTCTATGGCCGGTATAAAAATATTTGCTACCGGAGGTATTGGCGGCGTTCATCGAAATGCACAAAACACCTTTGATATCTCTGCCGATCTTCAGGAACTGACGAAAACCGATGTGGCGGTGGTTTGTGCTGGAGCCAAATCCATTCTTGATCTTGGACTGACCAGGGAATATCTGGAAACCCAGGGGGGTTCCAGTGGTGGGATACAAAACGATGGTTCTACCTGCTTTTTTTTCCCGCAACAGTGATCAGAGTGTTGATTATCAACTGGATTCACCCGAAGACATTGCCACAGCGCTTCATGCCAAATGGAGCATGAATCTGCAGGGTGGCGTTGTTATTGCCAATCCGATTCCAGAAAGGTATGCAATGCCCAGAGAAGTTATTGATCTTGCCATCAATCAGGCACTTCTGGAATCGAAGCAACAGAAAATTACCGGTAAGGCTATTACACCTTTTTTACTGTCCCGGGTCTGCGAGTTAACCGGCGGCGACAGCTTGAATGCCAATATTCAGCTGGTACTGAATAATGCCCGTCTGGCCGCAGATATTGCTCGACATTATTGTTCCAAACGGTGCTGAGGATACCTCCTGTCAGACCCGATAATAAAATCGAAGCACGATTTTAAAGAATGCGCGAATAAACCGGTTCAGGTTTCGGGCTCTTCTTTAGCGCCTGCGTCACTGATTTCAGTGACTACTTTTTGAGTCAGTTTCACTCGTCCCGCACGTACCAGTGCATCACGAAGAATATACTCTATTTGTGCATTGACACTGCGCAGTTCGTCGTCGGCCCAACGCTGCGTGGCAGCCAATACATCTGCACTTATTCTGAGTGGGAAACTCTTTTTTGCAGCCACAATGACTCCTCTGCTAATGCCAGAAACCTGTCTGAGAACAGACTGTCCTACGGACGCTATTCTCGGTCAGGCTCCTAGGAGCCTGACCGAGAATTAACCCGCACTGTCAAAGTAAAAAGCTAGAATTCAAAATCGATCAACATTTGATCGATTTTGGAAGAGTTTTAGTCATACTTAACCATTTCAAGCCTTTTCTTACCCTTTATGCTGCATTTCTCAACCTTTTTACATCTTCAAGACGGATTGATCCCGTGGATACCGCTGTCGCACATTTTTTCATATTGTGCGCCGCGCATACCAGTGAGAATTCCGCATCTACTTTCTCTTTACCTCTGAGGCTAAAGCCCCGGAAACCGGAATTCTTAATCTGACCAAACGGTGGCTCTGCAATTACCTTGCGATGGACGTATACCGCCTTCGCTTCTTTTGTCTCCATCTTTTTATTCATGGCCTGTCGCACGACTTCAAATTTGTCTGTACGAATCACCCGGCCAGCTTCTTTCTTTGAGCCGCTGCATCTTGAGCGATAGGGACACTCTGTGCATATATCTTTATCTGCACGATAACCTTTCCTTTTGGCCTTGCTCTGGGGCTTGGTGACGAGCTTTTTTCTGGCGGGACAGATAAATACATCCGCGTCGGCATCGTAAGTAAAATCGGCTTTGACAAACTTCCGGTCAGAATTTTCAAGGCCTGTCCCTGCGGCCTTTTCCTGACGGTCCGTGGCGACATAGGCATCAATACCACTCTCGTCCAGGGTCTGTAGATTTGAGCCCGAATTGTAGCCATTGTCCAAGCTCATCTTATCCACAGTTTCACCCTCGGTGGTCTCGGATAATGCCGCCAGGGCTGGCTCTACTTCCTGTAAATCATTCGCGCTCTGGCTGACGTGTTGGCCAACGATAATTTGGTTATCTTTATCAACGCTGATTTGTGCGTTGTAGCTGTATTCACAGTGTCCTTTTTTGCTCATGATCCGGGCGTCATGATCTGAAAAGCTGATTTGTTTTTTGTCGTCTATCAGTTCGCCCGGATTAAGCGTTTCTTCACGCTCTTCAAGCGCCTTTTTGGCTTTCTTAATTTTCTCGAGACGCTCTTGTTTGAATTGCAAGTCTTCAGGAATACTGTAGCCATTAGCCTCCTGATAAGTGTCGTCTTCTTCCTGATCACACTGGCGGGCTTTATTGATCAGATCATCAATCTCAGCACTCAGCTCTGCTTCTTTAGCCTTAAGTCGACCATAGCTCATGGCTTTGTGCTTTGACGTACTGGCTTTGAATTTAGACCCGTCAAGACTGATATGGCCAAGAGAGGCCATTTTAAGCTCCAGAGCGAGTTTGACACTTTGCTTAAAGCAATCATGGAAGAATGTCAGGTGATCTTTACGGAAGTCGCCCAGAACCCTGAAATTAGGGCAGTTCATTTGGGCGATGTACATGAAAGCCAGGTCCTGTCGGCATCGCTTTTCAATTTCACGAGAGCTGAACACACCATGGCTATAGGCGTAGATCAGGATGGAAATGATCAGCTTGGGAGGATAGGCATGTTGGCCGAGATGATGGTACTTGCTCTCAACTTCAGAGGTATCTATGTACTGAAAAATAGTTTCATAGACATAGCAGTCATGCTGCTTGGGAAGTAGATCAAAAATATTGGTCGGAAACAGCAAGTGCTGATTAAATTCAACAGGGCTGTCCTTAAATTTTGGTGGTGGCAACATTTGGCATTATTAGAATCAAGATTTGAGGCCTATCTTAACAGATAAGCCTGTTCTCGGTCAGGCTCCTAGGAGCCTGACCGAGAATTAACCCGCACTGTCAAAGTAAAAAGCTAGAATTCAAAATCGATCAACATTTGATCGATTTTAGAAGAGTTTTAGTCATACTTAACCATTTCAAGCCTTTTCTTACCCTTTATGCTGCATTTCTCAACCTTTTTACATCTTCAAGACGGATTGATCCCGTGGATACCGCTGTCGCACATTTTTTCATATTGTGCGCCGCGCATACCAGTGAGAATTCCGCATCTACTTTCTCTTTACCTCTGAGGCTAAAGCCCCGGAAACCGGAATTCTTAATCTGACCAAACGGTGGCTCTGCAATTACCTTGCGATGGACGTATACCGCCTTCGCTTCTTTTGTCTCCATCTTTTTATTCATGGCCTGTCGCACGACTTCAAATTTGTCTGTACGAATCACCCGGCCAGCTTCTTTCTTTGAGCCGCTGCATCTTGAGCGATAGGGACACTCTGTGCATATATCTTTATCTGCACGATAACCTTTCCTTTTGGCCTTGCTCTGGGGCTTGGTGACGAGCTTTTTTCTGGCGGGACAGATAAATACATCCGCGTCGGCATCGTAAGTAAAATCGGCTTTGACAAACTTCCGGTCAGAATTTTCAAGGCCTGTCCCTGCGGCCTTTTCCTGACGGTCCGTGGCGACATAGGCATCAATACCACTCTCGTCCAGGGTCTGTAGATTTGAGCCCGAATTGTAGCCATTGTCCAAGCTCATCTTATCCACAGTTTCACCCTCGGTGGTCTCGGATAATGCCGCCAGGGCTGGCTCTACTTCCTGTAAATCATTCGCGCTCTGGCTGACGTGTTGGCCAACGATAATTTGGTTATCTTTATCAACGCTGATTTGTGCGTTGTAGCTGTATTCACAGTGTCCTTTTTTGCTCATGATCCGGGCGTCATGATCTGAAAAGCTGATTTGTTTTTTGTCGTCTATCAGTTCGCCCGGATTAAGCGTTTCTTCACGCTCTTCAAGCGCCTTTTTGGCTTTCTTAATTTTCTCGAGACGCTCTTGTTTGAATTGCAAGTCTTCAGGAATACTGTAGCCATTAGCCTCCTGATAAGTGTCGTCTTCTTCCTGATCACACTGGCGGGCTTTATTGATCAGATCATCAATCTCAGCACTCAGCTCTGCTTCTTTAGCTTTAAGTCGACCATAGCTCATGGCTTTGTGCTTTGACGTACTGGCTTTGAATTTAGACCCGTCAAGACTGATATGGCCAAGAGAGGCCATTTTAAGCTCCAGAGCGAGTTTGACACTTTGCTTAAAGCAATCATGGAAGAATGTCAGGTGATCTTTACGGAAGTCGCCCAGAACCCTGAAATTAGGGCAGTTCATTTGGGCGATGTACATGAAAGCCAGGTCCTGTCGGCATCGCTTTTCAATTTCACGAGAGCTGAACACACCATGGCTATAGGCGTAGATCAGGATGGAAATGATCAGCTTGGGAGGATAGGCATGTTGGCCGAGATGATGGTACTTGCTCTCAACTTCAGAGGTATCTATGTACTGAAAAATAGTTTCATAGACATAGCAGTCATGCTGCTTGGGAAGTAGATCAAAAATATTGGTCGGAAACAGCAAGTGCTGATTAAATTCAACAGGGCTGTCCTTAAATTTTGGTGGTGGCAACATTTGGCATTATTAGAATCAAGATTTGAGGCCTATCTTAACAGATAAGCCTGTTCTCGGTCAGGCTCCTAGTAAATACTTCCGGCGTTAATGATAGGCTGGGTATTTTGCTCGCCACACAGTACCACCAGTAAATTACTGACCATGGCTGCTTTTCGTTCTTCATCCAGTTCGACAATATTTTTCTCTGACAGTTTATTGAGAGCCATTTCTACCATGCCTACAGCACCTTCCATTATCTTGTTTCGCGCGGCAATAATGGCTGAAGCCTGTTGACGTTGCAACATGGCGCTGGCTATTTCGGGCGCATACGCCAGATGACTTATTCTCGCTTCATGCACTTTAACTCCGGCTTTTGCCGTGAAAATCCCCGAATTCAGGACGCAAGCAGCCGCCCTGCACAGAACAAGGAACTATCGTATTAATTGTGGATCAGGTTAATTATCGAACCTGATCCAAATAGCCATACTCGTCCAGCCTGCGTAACCAGCGCGGTGCATTCTTCCTAACCATCAAACCCTCGTAATCAGTGTCAGGATCAATATAAGGCTGTCGTTTCTTGAGTAAGGTATAAATCACACGAATCAGTTTATGTGCAATGGCAATCAGACTTCGTTTGTGACCCCTGCGGATCACCAGACTCTGATATTTACCCTTGAACTGACTCTTGGTCTTGATCGCTGCATTCGCCACTTCGCACAGTGTCGTTTTGATCATCTTATTCCCTTTTCGGGTTCGACCACTTTTACGCTTGCCTGCGCTTTCATTATTGCCCGGGCAGAGTCCGGCCCAGGAAGCAATCTCCTTCATGCCGCCAAACTGACTCATATCATCACCTATTTCTGCGATCAGTGCTGCGGCACTCATCTCACCGACTCCGGGGAGAGTTTGCAGAATTTGCCAGGCTTCTTTCCAAGACTGAACCGTACTCAGAATCTGGACTTCCAGCTTCTGCTGCTGTTCATTCAGGAAATTAATGTGATCCCGGATATCTTTCAGCACAATAAGATGAGAAGGGGATAACTTCTCGTCCATACTGTCCATCAGCTGTTTTCTGTCTGCCTTCAGACGGCCATCCGCTTTCTTGATAATATCCTGAAGGGATTCACCATCAATCAGGGCGTTCACCATGCGCTGACCTGACTTGCCGTTGATGTCACTGATCAGGCCGCCGAGTCGAATACCGCTGTCGTCTAGCGTTTTATGAAGACGGTTCTTCTCATTGGCTATTTGCTTGACCATTGTATCTCGTCGGCGAGTCAGCAAACGCAGCTGTTCCTGATCCGGATGTGGCACAAAACTCGGACGAACCAGACCACAATGGGCAAGGTGAGCGAGCCACTGACTGTCCAGTGTATCGGTCTTGCGACCGGGTACATTCTTGACGTGTCGGGCATTCACCACCCAGGGCTTCAGATCACGACCAATGATGGACGCATAAATACTTTTCCAGTAAACACCCGTACTCTCCATTACGACCAGATCGATCTGATGCTGTTGAAGGAACTGGCACATTAATTCCCGATCTTTGCGGAAAGTACCAAATTCACGGGTTAATACTTGAATGTCGCCTTCTGGCATTTCTTTGCGAACGGCAACCATGACCATCATTTTATGGACATCAATGCCTGCACAGTTTTTCACAATGGGTTGCATCGTCTATGCTCCAAAGGTTCACGGAGGAACAGCAGAGCCTGACGGACTGGATCGGATCGCCATAGTCTCACTTGGAGAAAAGGGCTGTTTGCCGTGCATTCAATGTTCCAGAAATGGAGCCTTGATGGTGCCAGTTCTGAACCATGAGATAAGCGAGGGTGCGAACGATCCAGCCCAGGTCAATTTGTATTCAGGGTCTAAAAGCCACTGCAAAAACATCGACCACTGTCAGGCTCTGCATCAGATACATTGTGGCAGAGTATTATTTTCATGCTGCAGGGTGACCGAAAATACGGTCATGAAGATTTGTAACCGCTGCTGAATTTCATTCTTCAGTGACTCAGACACTTGCTGAGGATGGCTGCGCAGGGAAACCTCATCACCTTCGTGTAAGTCGTAGGGGAAACTGGTGGTCATATTTCTTAAGGCTGCTTCACTTTGAATACTCACATAGCTTTCATAGCTGTCCACTTCAAACAGGGCTTCAGCCGTATTGTCGACACTCCATACAACCACCGAGGCTATTTCGACTGGATTACTGTGATTATCATTAACTTTCAATTGGCCGCTTTCAAAGTTGCGTATCCGAAGTGAAATGTTTTTACGCAGAAAAAATGGAACGGTCCATCTGAGCCCCGTGTCTTTGACATCAATGCCTGCACAGTTTTTCACAATGGGTTGCATCGTCTATGCTCCAAAGGTTCACGGAGGAACAGCAGAGCCTGACGGACTGGATCGGATCGCCATAGTCTCACTTGGAGAAAAGGGCTGTTTGCCGTGCATTCAATGTTCCAGAAATGGAGCCTTGATGGTGCCAGTTCTGAACCATGAGATAAGCGAGGGTGCGAACGATCCAGCCCAGGTCAATTTGTATTCAGGGTCTAAAAGCCACTGCAAAAACATCGTCCACTGTCAGGCTCTGCATCAGATACATTGTGGCAGAGTATTATTTTCATGCTGCAGGGTGACCGAAAATACGGTCATGAAGATTTGTAACCGCTGCTGAATTTCATTCTTCAGTGACTCAGACACTTGCTGAGGATGGCTGCGCAGGGAAACCTCATCACCTTCGTGTAAGTCGTAGGGGAAACTGGTGGTCATATTTCAGTGCCGACATAACGGCCAAACAAGGTTAACACTCGCCCCTGATTGGGCTGCATCATGAAAAAGCCGGGCCAGCCAGTCGACACCAGAATTGCACATAACAGCGCAATGCCATTGAGATGCCCTTGGTTATCTATATGCCAGATACTGACGACCTGCAAAATGGCCAGTACGAAACCAACAATATAACCACTTATCGAAAAACCTTTAGTCTCTCGCATGCCATACCTCATAGTGATATCAATTTGATATCACTATGAGGTATGGCATGCGAAGCGTCAAGTTATTGCCCTGATGTTTATTTAATACAGCGATTCTCCGTTTCAGAGCAAAAGTCAGGGCCTTACACTTCCGCAAGCCCATTAATACTGTTTTATTTGAAATCGGAGCTCGTTAGACGGGCTACAATGTCAGGCTCAATGCTTCAGAGAATTACAGATGGTATTTATGGCCGGGGACTTTTCGCCAATCCCATGAGCAATCCTTTTTCGCGCCATAGCTCCACCTTTACGCCATCAGCGTATTCCGTCACTGGCTTTGCCGATCTTAATTTATCCGGCAATATTGCCTGATAAAAAGTGTATATCTGTTTATCTTTCTGATTTTGAATCTTGAGCTGCACAGCCAGTTTTCCGTTGATACTGCAGTATCGCCCCCCTAAAAGCTGCCATTGAGTGGATGGTAGCTGGGCTGACTCTATGGGCACAAAATCCAGCTGAGAAAGATAATCGCCAATTTCTGTCATGCTGTCGCTGTGTATTTCCATAGCCATCTGCTTATTGTGATTGTAAGCCACCTCTTTCACTACCTGATGGGGAATACCGGCACGGGTTATAAACGGCAATACCATTACAACCGACAGAACAAGAACAATGGAAGCAACCAGCCGGTACGGCATCATTGCCTGAGAACGCCACCATGCTCTGGCGGGTGTCGTTTCTTTCTGATGCGATGCCCGTTCTGGCAATAACTGCTCAAGCTGTGTGTCCGATAAGGTAATATTATCCATATGCTTTTTCAGTGCCTGGGGCAAAGGTATTTTTCTAGCCGATTTCATGCTCCCCCCTCAACGTCACATTAGCCTCGTCTACTGCCTTCAACTGTTCCCTGACTCTTTTTTTCAATCGGTGCAACTGTGAAAGCAGGGTACCACGGGGAATCGATTTTATATGGGCAATTTCCTGAACGGTGTATTCTTCAACAGCCCACAAATACAGTAATTCCCGCTCCTGCCCAGTCAGTAACTTCATCAGTCGTTCAACATCCTGCTGGTGAATCAGTAACTCGGAAGGAGAAAGTTCAGAGCCATGAATAGTCGCATGACTTTCAGTTTCAGCTTTCATATTTTCGGTGACCACAAGATGCAGTTTTCTCTGTTTTGACTGGTCAAAATAAGCATTTCGAATACTTCGCATCATATACGGCAGGGGAGAATGTACCTGAGTTGTTTGCCGAAGATACCGTTCAACCGCATGCTGGGTTAAATCATAGGCATCGTTGCGCTCTCCGGTCAGTGAGACAGCATAACGATAGAGACTATTAAGTAACGTCTTATCTAAAATATTGTTCAAAACATGCCAGACCTTTCGCTCCATGTGAAAGACAGGGATTCCCCCCTGCCTCCGACTTCACCTCTGAATAAACGATGAATGTTTTTTCTGACATTTATGTGACTATTTCTGTTGGCTCACGGTGGAAATATCCCTGACAACGAATCATCATATCCTTAAGGGTAAAGGCTGTACCACCACTCAACAATATCATGGCACAACCTGCGGCGGTTAAGGCAAATTCACGTTTTATACCGTTGAGATTGGCTATTACACTCTTGTCGATATTCAGCATATAAACCATAAACCAGCTCATCACAGCAATCACGGCAATACCCGAAATTCTGGTCAGAACCGGACCGCCCAGAACCAGAGCCAATCCTATAATCATTAACACCCACTGGGCTGTGGCGAAGTTAGGTACCTTGTGAAAAGCACCAAAGAATCCCCCAACCAGAAACACAATTCCCAAAGACACTCTTAATAATAAACCCAGTGGTCTCCAGTTAAAATCTGGAGCGATTAAAGGATTGGATTGAGGAAACAGCTTGTTATCAAGACTTCGAAAGCCCGCCCCCAGGTTGAACAACACAAACATCATTCCGGACAGTGCAATATCTCTGATCTGCACCAGAATAGCGGGTGAGGTATAGGTTTTAACGGTAATATCCACACCCGGCACGGTGTGCACAGGCAGTGCAACAACGAAGCTCCAGAGCATAAACCCATACAACAGAGCCAGAGGACGAACCATGAAACCTGCCATCAGTGCAAAACCGGAGAATAATTCAAAAGCAGAAAGGCTCGTTAGAAACAGAGATGGCGTTATCAGCGACTTACCGGTAAAAAGATATTCCTGAAACAAAGTATTGATGTAGCCTGACGTTCCCATATAGTTTGCCACCATGCCGTCATGAGTGGTGGCATCCAGTAGCAGGTTCAGTTTTGAGAGCCCGCCAATCACAAAAACCAGACCCAGCCCGAATCTTAACACTGAGGCAGCCATGGCCAGATGTTCATATTCCTGAACCCGGGTTGTCGAGGCTGTTGATTGAAAAATCATATTTTATCGTCCTTAAAGGGAAGTCCCTGGGTGACAAATTCATTTGTTTTAAATAAGACGATGCGCATGCTGGATTGATTGCATTTAATTTTCCTGGAAATTCGATAGAATCTTGTATTAATGATCAGAACAAACAGTTCGAAGCGGAAAATATGATTGAATTTGATGTCTTTGTGTTGGCCCGTGCCATTCATGTGTTGGCCGTTGTACTCTGGATTGGTGGTGTAGCCTTTGTCATCACTGTTTTTATTCCTGCATTAATTCGCTTACCAGAAGAAGAGCGACGCTTTACCTTATTTGAAACACTGGAAGGAAAGTTTGGTTTTCAGGCGAAATGGACAACCGCAGTTACCGGAATAACCGGCATCTATATGCTCGAGTTTCTCAATGCCTGGAACAGATACCTGTACCTGGAGTTCTGGTGGCTGCATCTCATGACTTTCGTCTGGATTATTTTCACCCTGGTACTGTTTGTATTTGAGCCACTGTTTTTACATCGCTGGTTTCATCTTCAGGCAGAGAACAACAGTGATAAGGCCTTTCGGATGCTATTGACCATGCACAGAACTTTATTATCTCTGAGTTTACTGGCTGTTTTTGGCGCAGTGGCCGGATCTCACGGATTTCAGTTTTTCCAGTAAGCCAACTCTGAATGACAGAATGTCCGATCTAATCAGAAACCTCCGGGAAGAAAACAGAACCATAAAGCACTCGTTAAAGAGAACCAGAAAAATGCAAATACGCTGGGTGTCATGAAAGGCACACTGGACGCTCAGAGCACTCAGTTGAGTGATGATCGGCACGGGCTTATCTGAAGCAATGAATCAGGAGGCTCGGGATAAATCGGGTAAGGGCTGGTTTTTCTCCAGCCCTCCCCAGTCGAGTCAACCGGCGGAACCTCCCCGTCAGTTGCTCACAGATCCGGACTTGAACCTCTCGATTCATCCGGCTCTTCTTATCCAACCACTGACACACAGCCTGCTCGCCAATGTGCCATTAACCAAGGAGCTTTCTGAGCGATGCGCCCCAAACATCGAGCTGCACGCTTCTTTCTGCCCCTCAATTTCTTGTATTTTCCCATAGCCCATCGAACCAGAGTGGCTTCCACATATGACAATACTCTTCTCAACTCTGATGGATAAAATTTTCCAAAGTAGTTGATCCAGCCCTGAACACGTGGATTGATCAGTTTTGCAAGCTCTTCAAGAGAGTACAATGATCGTTTCGTGGGAATTTCTAACTCCCTTATCTTGTCTTTGATACGCTGGGCGGATGCCTTGCTCATCGCTGGCAAGAAGTTGGGAAAGAATTTCCCATACCGGTTTCTGGCTAATCTCGTTCTGAATGTATAACTTAGAAAATCAAAAGATGTGTTTTCATGCGTTTCTGTTCTGTCCTCATCCTTACAGTAAACCAGTTTCGTCTTTTCCGGATGCAATGTAAGACCACAGTCGAGTAAACGACGTCTTACTGCTTCCAGCGTGAACTCTGCTTCTTGTTTACTGTGACAATGAATAACCGCATCATCAGCAAAACGCTCAAACCAGACATTCTGGATATTACATTCCAACCAATGATCAAACGCATAATGCATGAACAGGTTTGCCAACAATGGGCTAATAACTCCCCCTTGTGGCGTTCCTTTTACGCGCGGACACTCCTGACTTTCATTTTCAACCGGAGCCTGAAGCCAACGTTTGATGTACAACAATACCCAAGGTTCCCTGATGTGATGTTCCACTGCTCGCATGATGAGTTTATGATCCAGATTATCGAAAAAACCTTTGATGTCCAGATCAATGACCCCTTCTCCATCATCAAGAGTGTCGCCAGCAGCGTTTTCGAGCTAACGCCAACGCCTGATGCGCTGAGCGGTTAGGTCTGTAGCCGTAGGAGTTTTCATGAAATACAGGTTCCACTAATGGCTCGACTATCAGCTTTACCACAGTTTGGGCTACACGGTCGGCTACCGTCGGTACTCCCAGCAGCCTCGTGCCTCCATCTTTCTTGTCGATGGCTACACGCATGACGGGGGGAGGAAAGTAACTGCCCGATGACATTCTGTTCCATATTTTGTACAGGTTCTTGCCTAAATGGGTTTCAAAGTCAGCCAGAGACTGACCATCAATACCGGCAGCACCTTTGTTCGCTTTCACGCTTCGCCAGGCTTGATAGACAAGCTCTTTAGAAATTGTGAACGGTTTTGCTTCCGTCATAGATTCATTCCAATAAATCGGTTGATCTACTCCTTCCGCTGGATAAGTCAGCCCCTTTGCTCCACATCCATTACAGATGCTTCAACACTACTACGAGCTGATCCGCCCCTGTGCTCTGTATTGGTACTCTGAGCCTTGCTGTTTGTCAGCTTGGCTGGCTCCCTTAACACCAGAGCGACAGGTTCTCATGTTCCATAAAAGAGCCTGAAATCGGTTCATGCCATCTTTGTGCCGGACACCGCTCAGGCAGTAACTGGATAACCCCTGAACTTATCATAAGGTAGTGGTGCCCCTCATTTTTGATGTCGATATATACGCTTACGACACGTCATCAATGGTTCACTTGCGTTCATCTCCCGAACTCATACCTGACGCAATCTAGTTGCGCCTTTTCTGTGACGCTCACCACCCTGACTCTTAATCAACGCAGCTCACAGTGGTTTGGTGGTCGCTTCCAGAAGCCGCCACCGGAGGGCCCACCTCCATCTCAATTACAGTTACGAACAGACCGACTCTGTTCTCATGACACACCACCACCACGGCTTGCGGGTCCGCACCGGGCGGTTCACAGAAAGTTTTAACCTTCATTGAGTTCAGTAGCCTGTAACTGTCACCTTTATCCTCATTCTTGAGTCCAAGGTTTGGTTCCATGCACACTCAATGTTAACCAGAGCTGGTTTCATAAACTGTCGCCAATATCGAGTAAGAGCCGGTCGGCACATTCGCTATTGAGGGCAAATGACTCCTCTCTGCTTTCTATGTTCAGCCCTTCGTTGACGACTCCTGTCGAACAACTACTATGGCCTCTGCTGACTTCTGTCCAATCACCATGCAAAATTGCTCCTGCAGGCGCTATCGGTTGTCATCGGGTTTGCTCGAACAGGGTGATGAATCACTGCTCGCCGAGCCTGTTGTAACCAGTGGCTGAGAACTGGGATTGACCGATCGCATGTTGAGCAGATCTCCCCGGATAAGAACATGAACTGTCAGTGCACAACCGCCGCATTTACCGTATCTCTCAAACCAGAGGGCTTTGTGATCTTTGGCTCACTCGCCCACGAGAAGTCGGCCTTGTATGCGATTTCTGTCCGTCGGCTCGCACTTTTGCAGTCAGACTGCCTCCGCACAATCTCTCACGAGATTGCACTTGCCTTAAGCTAGTGGTTATCATCAGCAGGCGTCTTTACCGCCAGTCAGATGCTGGTTTACCCACAGGGGACTTGCACCCCATAAGTTCATGCCCATGCCGGGCGTACCAAACAGGATGCCTCTAATGGCGTGTCCTTTCTTGTGCTGAGTGAACACGCTTACGGGTTTATGTTTGGTGCATCCAAAGACGGTTTGCTCATCCTTTCTTAAACCTCTTTCTGACACTCGCACGTTTTGGCGACAAGAGCCAGATTTGTTAACACGTCACCAGCTCATGACGTGTTAACAATATTTAGCTTTTAGGCTCTCAAAAATTCCAAGTTTCGTTTAGCAACTCACTCAGATGATTTCTCTTTTTTGGGCTTACAGTTCTCAGGCTTACACTTCTTAGGCTCATTTGGAACATCCTTAACAGGTCCCCAGATGACCGTCCCGTGCTTACCAACTGACCCTCCAACGTCAATCACTGGGACACCGAAGTCTGGGAATTCTTCATAATATTCATTATTTCCTGACCCTTCTGATCCATCTGCATATGGATTTTTATTCTTTTCCTCTTCCGCCTTCTCTTCCTCACAAAGGTCTCTTGCTTCAAGATCTTCAGTGACTACTTTATCCGGAACTATATCCAGAGTTATATCTCGGTGCAAATTCGTATAGCGAAAAACAAAAAGCGCTCGATCACCAGTCTTTTCAGACTTAATCCAAAAAGCTTGACGATCGCTAAAGCCAGTTTGATAAACAGCACTAGCCACCGTACTGATTACTCCCCTCGCAGTTGTAATAGCCATTTCTGATACGTCTAAGTCCTCACTTATTTCCAATGCTATCTTTATTTTATCTCTTTTGATTTGATTGTAATCTGTAAAAGGAAACTCAGTATGGAATGCAGGAACTGCAGCAGACCCAAACTCCTCAATAGGGTCCTTGGTATCACTTCTAGAACCCACGCATTCGGCTATGTTCCCGCCAATAGTTGTATTGCTTACTCCCTATGTTTACAGGGCTACAGACGTGCCTTATAAAGTAGAGATATGACTAAATCTTGTATATTGCATTTGTTTATTGCCCAAAGAACAGCGATTTGTTCTGGGATACCTTCCTATCTCATGAATAGCCATATGTGGAGCAGGAAAATAAAGTTTTTATAGGACTTTAGTGCTCCCAACTATTGACGGGACATAGCCCACGCATTCGTTGGCCGTTGCGCCAGTGGATACCAATAAAAGCAGAGCAAAATTACTAATTAATCTAAAATAATAGCCAATAACGTCCATTTAAAAAAATTCTAGTTTTTTATTTTTATTACTCAGGTGAAAATCGTTTGGTCAGATTATTTTTGTAGCCACAATGAAACATGGGTGCAGCACTCAACATATATTGAAAACATACGACATATGGCGGAGAACCTTGTTATCTCGGCGATTTACAAAAAGGCAAATCCCGCAACACTACTGGCCTTGAGACATTCATCAACATTCACTGTGAACAGAGCCAGGTCTAGGAGAACAATCCTCTGGAGAACCAAAAGAAGGGGAATCATCAGAAGGGGAGTCATCGTCACGTAAAGCACGCAATTTTTCTTCAAGCTCTTTAATTGCAAAAACTTTTACGCTCAAAGCGTATTTAGAAAACTCAGATGATTCAACGGATTGAACATAGTATTGATCGGTAATTCTAAAAGTGATCACCTTGTTGTTTCTTGCATTAAAAACTACGGCATGAATCTCAGATTCATCGTTATGAAACTTAGCAAGCTCAAGTGCTCTCACTTTCATCTGATCATCAGTGCATAAAGAGCAATTAGCAAATTTAGAATTCATAGGGCCTTGCTTCGCCAGCTCTGTAACTTCTGCTTCACTCAAAAAATCTGGGGCAGCGCTTACCATGGAAGAAATAAAAAGCAGCGATATCACTATAAATCTCATATCCTTATATCCTTATGGCTATGTTCCCGCCAATAGTTGTATTGCTTACTCCCTATGTTTACAGGGCTACAGACGTGCCTTATAAAGTAGAGATATGACTAAATCTTGTATATTGCATTTGTTTATTGCCCAAAGAACAGCGATTTGTTCTGGGATACCTTCCTATCTCATGAATAGCCATATGTGGAGCAGGAAAATAAAGTTTTTATAGGACTTTAGTGCTCCCAACTATTGACAGCAATTCCCCACGTTTCATTAAACCCCTTGGTATCACTAGCGTACGAAGTCGTATATATTTTGTATGCTCGTGATAAATAGTCGAGTTTTTGGGAAAAATTACATATCTCAACACGTAAGCAGCTGTAGCTGCGCCCTGCGTGTGATGCTTCTTATACGCTGTTACCGATGTCGTATAAGCATGGGGAATAGCTGAACTATTGACGGGAACATAGCCTATCCTTATCCTTTGTATTGAACAGTAAACATTATCGGAGCAAGAGTAAAAGTCAATAGTTGTCTGTTTTTAGAACAGATATTGTTTAAAATATTGAGACATGGTTCGCATACTTTCTCTATCGGCATTCATTTAGGATGTTTTGCCTTTATGCAGCCCCCCAGGTTGAAGTTTGCGGAATTACATTCGAATTATTGAGTCTACCGCTGAGTCAGGAATAGCATTCAAAATATTAGTAACGCTAATAAAAATAATGGACAGGGCACTCTTAGCTCGCTGTGGCTTTTTACAGCTTGATACTCTCAACGATCGGAAGAACCACACGAAGATTAGTTTGGTCCTTGAGAGCCGAAAAACTGTCTAGCCTCCAGGCTGAACTGTCTGACGTCCTGAAGGCGACTGCAACACTTTCGGTGCAGTTGCCCGATGGGTCAACCACGATTGCATGATTGGCACCTTCTAGATAAGAGCCCAGATAAGAAAGCACAACCAGCATACCCAACTTCGGTTCCTGCATCTGCAGCTCAATGGTTGCAAACGACGGACTGTTGCCACTGGTAGTGCCAATGACAGACAACACCTGACGACGTTTTCCTGCTGAGCCTAAGTCATCTTCTCGCAACACATCGAACCGAATGTAGCCTTGGTTGAAGATTCGACATTTTTGCTTTCTGAAAACTCTTGCCGTATCAAACCTTTGTTTCAGTCCCGTATCTCAGTTATGTGCTTCAGTTGAGTGCGTCAGAAAGACACAAAAGAAAACAGTTGTCGTTTTTCTTCTATGGTCAGTTTATTTACCCTGGCAATGTTGGTTTCTGGTATCCCATCAGGGTCCGGATGATGCTCCAGTGCTTTTTCTATACTGGCTTCACGGATAATATGCAAAATAGGATAGGGTGACCGATTGGTGAGATTTTCACTGTCTTCAGGCTCATTACCACCGAAACAGTAATCAGGATGAAAGCTGGCTACCTGAAAAACACCCTCCCAACCGGATTGAGCTAATAATCTATCCACAGGGTCAAGAAACTGGTTGTAATCAAAGAAGTCATTGAGCATATCGGGAACCACCACCAGTGTGGTTTCCAGCTCACTGGCGGGGGTATCTGACAACCGTTGTATTTCGCTCTGCAGGAAAGTCAGCAATGCTTCCCCGGTGTTGTCATGACAAACCACTATGCGCACCCGATTGTTCTTTTTAGGGTAGGCCGCAAAAGGACAAAGATTTAACCCTATGACGACCTCATTCAACCAACGCTCTACCGCATTTTCAATGGACTTCATACAGACCTCATTTTAAGACGGAGCAGATAAGCCAGAATTTTTGATATCAGAAATATGGCCGGAATAGCCAGTATCAGCCAAACAACACACCCTGCCAGAATAGCCGCACCATAGCCATGAAGGAATTCGCTGAAATCATCCCTTGCTAACTGAAATATCAGCACCGGATCAATAGACACCGGATCAAGCCCGAATAAGGTTTCCCCCATACGTATCAGAGGAATGAACAATATAAACTGCAGGGGATAACCGCAGTAATTAGCAATCTGGGTACTCAGCTGATTCAATTTGAAGACCGCCGCCGCCAGAATGCACAGAACAGTGGTAATGCCAAAAACAGGAAATACGGCAATAACCAACCCCATGGAAAAACTGAAAGCCAGGGATTCAGGTGTTAACCCCTGTTTCAACAATGCGGTTAAAGGCGTAATAATTTTGTGAGTGATAAGCCTGTTCAAAGCGATTTTCTCATGTAGGTGCCACCTGAAATCACGATTAAAATACCACCAAGAATCATAAGTGCTGAAAATAAGAGTCGAAGGGTTATTATCTCTGCGACGAAAATAACGCCACCGAAAGCCGCTATAACAGGAACCAGTAATTGTAAAACCGCCGCCTGTATGGTTGAAAGCCCCGACAACGCCATGTACCAGATGGCGTAGCCAATTCCCGAGGTGATGGCACCTGACAAAATCGCCAGAAAGATCCCCTCAGAGGAGTAACTGATACTATCCAGACTGACCATAGCCAACAGGAAAACCAGTGGAATGGTACGCAGAAAATGGCGACTGGTATCCATTAATGGATTACTCGAACCACGACCTTTCAGGGTATAAATTCCCCAGGCGATACCAGACAGGGTCATCAGGGCAAAACCAGTGACCGATGGCGTAGTGATACCGGGTAAAATCAGATAAACAAACCCGCAAAAAGCAAGAAAGATTCCAATCCATTCTGATATATGCAAACGGGTTCCTGCAATAAACGATGCAAGTATCATTGTCAGCTGAACTGAACCAAACAGGATTAAAGCGCCCGTCCCGGTATCCAGGGTAACGTAAGCATAGGAAAAACCAGTCGCATAAATAAACAACATTAAGCTGCCGGTCCAGTCTCCCCTGAGCAGGGAAGAAAAGCTGACACGCTGACTTATTCCGACCGGTTCATTTCCAGATGTCCCTTGTTTCCAGCCAGCGAACAGGATAATTAAAAGTAATGCAAAAGAACCGGATAGCAGTCGTACAATTGTGAAACCTGACGCATCAATGGCGTTCCCGCCTAAAGCCAGCCGGCACAACACAGAATTTGCCGCGAAAGCAGTCAGTGCCAATCCGGTTAAGAAAATGGTTTTCATGAGGAATAAGTACACTCAATACCGCATGTAGGTTTATTGCCCGTTTCAAGACAGAGCACGATTTTGTTCTGAAGGCACACGATATATCTACAGGCTGTAAGAATACACTTTTTAATTATTTTTGCTAAGCCACCGGCACATTTCACCTGAATCTGAACTGCCATGGCCACATATAACCACGGCAGAAAATAGTCAGGTACAACACCAGAAACCGGTATCCTGACCAAATATTATTGAAAGGAAAGGGAATTATACCATTGCCGGTTTCTAATATGCGTTATGAGCATGGCTTTTCAAGCTCAGAGACAAGGCGGAGTGACGAGTCATAGCCGTCGCTATGGCGAGGAACTCCAACGCAGGATCTGAGTCTGAAAAGGCTGCGCAATAGCATAATTAGAATTCGGAAATGGTATTACACAGGCCGGTATTCAAACGTGGCCCGCACGATACCATGATCGGTTGAGCCGGATTCCTTATGGTTGTGCCCATATATAGAACATTCATGAACGGATGCGAATTTTCTGAGGAACCCGCCAGAGCCAGAAAATAGATGTAATAACCCAATTTTCCAAAGATACTCTTCTGCTCTTGAGTGACTATAGAGGTTATAATTTAGACAGTTCGAAATCATCATCTTTCGCTTGTTTTCATGAATTATTGTAATCTGCCCACCCTAAATTCGAGTTTAATAAGTGATACATTCGTTTCGGCTAAATATCGAGCTACTTCTTTTCTAACACACCCTCTACTGAATATTTTTGAAATATTGAAAAAAACCCCCTCACCTAACATTGTGAGGGGGTTTCTTCATGCCTGAATCTTGTTGGCTCCGGATGAAAATGCCCCAGAGCTGAGTGAATTACTGGAGCCTTGGAACAACTCTAGAGCTCACTGGCATTATCACACAGACTTTTCATTGTAGGGAAAAAGTCTGACTAAGCAGCTTGTGGATAAATTCTAGTCCCGGTCTTGCGGTTCATAACATCAATCGCCTGATACAGGTCGCCAATGTTACCAGTGCCACCAGTCTGCTCAGCAAACTCACAACATGCATTAACTTTAGGCCCCATTGAACCAGCTGCGAATGAATAGTTTCTCATTTCATCCACAGTCACATCGGTCAATGGCTTTTCATTTGGAGTGCCCCAGTCAACGCAAACGTGACTGCCATCAGTCAGAATTAGTAATTCAGCTGCACCGATCTCTTTAGCCAACAATGAAGCGGTTGCATCCTTATCGATAACGGCTTCAAAACCTTCGATATCAGGACCATTCTTAACAACAGGTGCGCCGCCACCGCCACCGCAGACAACAATATGGTCATTATCCAGCAGGCATTTAATGGCATGAGATTCAATGATTTTAGCTGGCGCAGGTGAAGGCACTACACGACGCCAGTAGTCTCCATCGGGCTTGATAGTCCAGTTGTGTTCTTTAGCCAGCTTTTGGGCGGTTTCTTTGTCGTATATCGGGCCAATGAATTTGGATGGGTCGGCGATGGCAGGATCGTTTGCGTCCACCATAACCTGAGTGACCAGCGTTGTTACATCCTTATTAGGCAATTCCTTTTTAATGGCCTGTTGCATGAGATAGCCGACCATTCCCTGGGTTTCAGCACCCAGAACATCTAATGGGTAAGGAGGGCAATCTCTGTAAGAGAGATTCTGTAATGCGAGTAAACCGACTTGAGGTCCATTGCCATGCACAATTACCAGTCGATATTTTTCATGGAGCTTGGCAAGAGAGCGAGCCGTTGATTCAATACTTTTCTTTTGATTATCGCAGCTCATTAATTCACCGCGCTGTAATAAAGCATTGCCACCAACAGCAACGACCAGAATTGGCTTTTCCATCGACAACCTCTCAATTCATCTTCAGGCGGTAATTCGCTGATGAGATTTTTATAAAACAGAACAGCCCGGTATTCACGGGCTGTGTATTGGGGTGGATTAGATGCGGCTCAACAGAGTGTCGATACGATCTTTGTGGAATGCAGCGGTTTCTTCAGAAGGCTGTTTAATGGTCTTGTGAGTCAGGTAAACCAGCAATGCCATTTGAGCGGTCAGACGGTTTTCGGCTTCGTCGAAGATAACAGAGCGTGGGCCGTCCATTACTTCGCGGGTGCATTCTCGCTGGTCGTTTGCTGGCAAGCAGTGCATGAACACACTGTTTTCACCGGCTTTTGCCATCATTTCTTCAGTGATAACGAACTTTGGCATAAAGGCAGTCAGACGTTCTTCTTTTTCAGCTTCCTGACCGAACCAGTAAAAGCTGTCAGCAATTAGAATGTCGCAGCCTTCTACTTCATCAATGTTGTCGGTAATAGTCAACTTACCACCGGACGTTTCGATATTTTCGTTAGCAATTTCCTGCCACAGCTGAGGAGCCTGGTACTTCTCCGGGCCAATATGCTTGAAGTGCATGCCAAATTTTGTGCAGGCAAACATCAGAGAAGAACAAACGTTAGTAGCGTCACCTACGAAAGCAACTGTCAGGTCTTCCAGCTGTTTGCCTTCTGGCAAGTGCTCCATCATGGTAAACAAGTCAGCCATGATTTGGGTTGGATGCAGCCAGTCGCACAGACCGTTAATGACAGGAACGGTAGAGTGTTCAGCCAGACCAGCCACTGTTTTGTGATCGTCTACACGAGCCATGATCACATCACACATACGGGACAATACACGACCAGTGTCTGCCAGGCTTTCTTTACCGCCCAGATGAATGTCTTTTGGAGACAGGAACAGTCCGTGGCCACCCAATATAGTTGCTGCAGTTTCGAAAGAAACACGAGTACGGGTAGAAGGCTGTTCGAAGATCATGCCAACAGATTTGCCAGCAAACAGTTGTGGTACTGCATTCGCCTTGCGGGCTTCTTTCAGCATGCCCATCAATTCAAGAATATCGGCCAATTCCTGACGGGGGTAGTCCTGAGTCTTCAGGAAGTGCTTCAGTTCTGGCTTGTTCAGTTCGGTAGCACTGGCAGATGGGGTTTTCATTATGATGCTCCTGATCGTTCTTTTTAGTGCGTTATTTAAAATCCAAAAAAACGCACTTTCTTTAATTTCCAATTGCCTTTGACAATCGTCTCAATTCTTTTTCCGGATCACACAGCGTTGTTGTGAGCCTGTGTTGTTTCCAGCAGTTGGTTAGCATCTTAATATTTCGATAATTATCTGTATTGATATGGATCAATATTCGATTTTTATCGTGTATTTTTTTCTTTAATTTGGATTTATAAAGAAAAAATAGAGACTTTCCGAGCACTTATCGATCTTTAACTGTAGATATATCTAGATAAATATCTATTTTTCCCCGTAAGAATACTAATTAGTGATCCAGATCAGTATCGAAATTAAGTCGATATTTATCATGTATAGAAATGAAAAACAGATAAGAAACGAATTTTTATCTGTTGATTATTCTCTTTTAGACACTGGCAGCTGGTTGCACTGCATATGGAAGTAAAGAGCAAACAGGTGTTGGATTATTTTGTTCAGGGTCAGGAATGACCGGGGGATATAAAAATGACTACAGAAACAACGGGGAAAATGGGGCTATCCAGCCTGACCCTGTTCAGCGTATGTGCAGTATTGGTGGTGGACGGTCTGACCGCTAGTGCATCAATAGGCCCTTCTTCTATAACCTGGTGGTTGATCACTCTGGTTCTCTTTGTTATCCCTTATGGGCTTATTTCCTCCGAGCTGGGTACCACCTATCCCGGTGAAGGTGGTATCTACGATTGGGTAAAAAGAGCTTTCGGTTTCAAATGGGCTGTACGTACAACCTGGTTCTACTGGATTAACGTTGGTCTGTGGATGCCTGCGGTATACATTATGTTTGCCGGTATGTTTGCTGAGCTGTTCTTCCCGGATATGAGTCTGTGGCTGCAAATTGTCATCTGTATTGGTCTGACCTGGTTGACCGTATGGATCTGTAACATGTCTGTAGACGCCGGTGTCTGGGTAACCAACCTTGGCGCACTGTTTAAGGTTATTGTTATCCTTGTTTTGGGTGTGGGTGGTTTCTGGTATGCCGCTCAGAATGGTGTAGCGAATGAGTTTACTCTGGAAAGCATGACACCTTCTATGGATTCCGGTCTTGGCTTCCTGCCAGTTATTATCTTCAACCTGATGGGTTTTGAATTGATTGCCTGCATGGGTAATGAGATCAAAGATCCTCGTCGGGATATTCCAAAGTCCATTCTTATCTCTGCCGTGGTTGTTACCGGCCTCTATGTGTTCGGTACTATTGGCATTCTGTTGGCTCTGCCAGTAGAAGATATTGGTCTGGTAGCAGGCATCGTTTCCACTCTGCGCATCCTGTTTGGTGACGGCGCCTTCGGTCAGGCTATGGTATACGGCATCGGTACTCTAACTCTGCTGACCTTTATCGCTAATATGGCGACCTGGACTATGGGTGCAAGCCGTGCTGCCATGGAAGCAGCCCAGGCTGGCGAACTTCCAAAAATTGTTGCCAAGGAAGATCCTGTTCACAGAACACCTATTGGCGCTAACGTAATTACCGGTATCGTATCGACTGTTGTGATCTTGCTGTACGGTCTGACTTCCGGCGAAAGTGATGAACTGTTCTGGTCCATCTTTGCCTTCTCTTCCTGTATCTTCCTATTGCCATATCTGTTCATGTTCCCAGCTTACCTTAAGCTGCGTATGACCGATCCTGACGCAGAGCGTCCTTATAAAGTACCAGGCAGCATGAAAGCTCAAGTTGCCATGAGTGCTGTTTGCTTCCTCTTTATTGTTCAGGCCGTGGTGCTATTTATCTTCCCTGAAATTGGTGCTGGCACTGTGGATTGGAGTTACTCCTTCCCTGTTGCTTTGGGGATTATCATTACTATCGGTATTGGTGAATGGATTCTAAGTAAAGCGATTAAACGCCTGCAAGCGGCCACAGTTTAAGAAAGAAGAAATTGAGGATTTGTTGAAATGAGTATTTCCTGCACAACGACCCCTAGAGAAGACGGCTTTCGTATGCCCGGTGAGCATGATGCTCACGCTGAAATCTGGATGGCCTGGCCTGAGCGATCCGATAACTGGCGTTATGGTGGCAAGCCAGTCCAGCAAGTGTTTGCAAATGTGGCACAAGCGATTGTGGACGTGACGCCTGTCACTATGGCAGTCTCTGCAGCTCAATACGATAACGCCCGCAATATGCTGCCTGACAATATTCGGGTAGTTGAAATGGCGGCAGATGATTCCTGGATGCGCGATATTGGCCCAAGTTATGTAGTGAATGATAAAGGCGAGCGCCGTGGTGTTGACTGGGAATTCAATGCCTGGGGTGGTCTGGTAGATGGATTGTACTTCCCCTGGAATCGTGATGATCAGGTAGCTAGAAAAATCTGTGAAGCCCATCGTGATGATCACTACCGCGCCCCGATTGTTTTGGAGGGTGGCTCTATTCATGTGGATGGTGATGGTACACTTTACACCACTGAAGAATGTCTGCTTCATGAAAGTCGTAACCCTGATTTATCCCGTGAAGAGATCGAGAAAGTATTGGGTGATTATCTAAGCATTGAGAAGGTAATCTGGATACCCAGAGGTTTGTACAACGATGAAACCAATGGACATGTGGATAACCTGATTCATGTGGTTCGTCCGGGCGAAGTGATTCTGTCCTGGTGCGATGATGAAAATGATCCACAGTATGAAATCTCCCAAGAAGCCTATAAAGCACTCAGCGAAGCAACAGACGCTCGTGGTCGCAAGCTGAAAATTCACAAGATGCAGATTCCTGGCCCTCTGTACATTCGTGAAGATGAAGCGGGTGGCATTGACGCCTGTGATGGTATGGAACGTAATGCCGGTGAACGTCTTGCGGGTTCTTATGCCAACTTCCTGATTACCAACAACCGCATTATTCTTCCATTACTTGATCCGGTTCAGGATGGTGCAGCCAAAGCGTTGCTGGAAGATGTTTATCCTGGCTATGAAGTGGTCGGTGTTGAAGCGAGAGAAATCCTGTTGGGTGGCGGTAATGTGCACTGCATAACTCAGCAGGTTCCTGCAGTGTAGGTGTGACAACAGGCTGGGAAACCAGTCTGTCTTTTATGTAAAAAATCCCATCATCTCGGAGACTTTTATGAGCACACCCCGACGCCTTACTCGCCGTGATATTACTTTGTTTACCATCAGCGCTATTCTGACAATTGATGGTTTGGCGGCGGCTGCAGCGATCGGGGTTCAGTCTCTTACCTGGTGGGCAATGTCGTTTATCTGTTTTGCGGCACCTTATGCATTAATCAGCGTGGAACTGGGCACACGTTGGCCATCTCAGGGAGGCATTGTTCACTGGGTAAAATTGGCTTTTGGCCCGCAATGGGCGTCTCGCACCAGTTGGCTTTACTGGATTAATGTCGCCTTGTGGATGCCTGCAGCCTTTATCATGATGGCGGGTGTATTTAGCCAGATGTTCTGGCCTTCCATGTCGCTGAGTATGCAGATTATTTTTTCGTTGATAGCTACCTGGTTGACCGTTTTGGTTTGTTGCTTGTCTCTCGATACCGGTAAATGGATTCCGAATATTGGTGCTCTTTGCAAAATAACCGTTGTTTTATTCCTTGGTATTGGTGGTGTGGCAACAGCCTGGAATGATGGTATTGCCAACCCAATCAATTTCACAACACTGTTGCCTCAATGGGAGCAGGAGTTGCAGTTTTTCCCTGTTATTATTTTCTCATTGGTCGGCTTTGATCTGGTTTGCTGTGCTGGTGGTGAAATGGAAGACCCCCAGAAAGATTTGCCGATATCTCTGCTATTAGCAGGGATCATTATTACTACACTCTACTTGTTTGCAGTATTTGGGATGCTGGCAGCACTGCCTGTTGAAGAGATTGGCCTGATTTCCGGGTTGTTAACAACGGTAGAACGCATGCTCTCTCCACTGCCAGGTAGTGACTGGTTGGTTACCTTGCTTGGCTTCCTGATTATGTTCAGCTTCGTAGCCAATATGGTGACATGGAGCATTGGTTCAAATCGTGCCGCAGCCGAAGCTGCTCATGAGAATGAAATGCCCAGAGTTTTTGGGATTGAACATCCCAACTATGGTACGCCCGTAGGTGCCAGTGTACTTAGTGGCGTTGTTGCTTCTGTCGCTATACTGCTTTATGGGTTGATGGCTGACTCTGCTGACGGCCTTTACTGGTCACTGTTTTCTTTTGCGAACCTGGTCTTCCTGCTGCCTTACATACTCTTGTTTCCTGCGTATCTGGTACTAAAACAACAAGGTCAATCTCCCAGCGAAGGATGGCAGATTTACGATAACATCTGGGTTGTTCGTATGGTGACTTTCCTGCCTCTATTTTTTACTGCACAGGCAGTTGTCTTTTTTATTTTGCCTCCCGGAGCCTTTGATATGGTACACACATCATCTACACTGCTCGGATTAACTATAGTGACTGGCATCGGGGAATGGATGTGCAGGCGAAGTTCGTTGTCTGTTAAGGAGAAGTTAAGTGAGCACCCTGTTAGCTGAAAAGTTCGAAAATGATGCAGTAACGCCGATCGTCAAAGGTCGGCGCCAGCAAGCCAGAAGCTTGCTAAGACGGAAAAAAATAATTAACGCAGCCCGTGAATTAATAACATCTGAATCAATCTCTAATCTATCCTTGTACGACATTGCTCGTAAAGCTGAAATACCACCATCGTCTCTTTATCACTTTTTTCCCAAAATTGAATTGCTGCTACAATCTTTAGCAGAAGAGTCATTTGCTGTATTTGACGCCTGTGTTTCCGATCCTATTCCTCCTGAAAAAATTCAACACTGGAGCGATATCGGTTACACATTGGAGAGCCGTATGGTGCAGTATTACCAGCAAAATGACATGGCACGGGCGTTAATTCTGGGGCAGCATTTACACAGCGATATACTAATCGCTGATCATAAGCATGATGATAAAATGGGCAAACAGATAGATCAGATTTATCGCCAGCACTTCCAGCTACCTCCTTTGCCAAAAGAGTATAATATTTTCGCTATTGCCTTACAGATTGCTGATAAGGTCTATGCCATGTCTCATCAAGAATATAGCAACATTACTCCAGCCATGGCCAGAGAAGGCTGGCGTGCAGCCCGCTCATATCTGGCCACATATCTACCTGCTCAGCTACAGCGAGTGAGCAAAATATGATATTGAACATATCTGAACAAGCTCGGAAAAAAATAACATTTTAAGCATGGCCAGCCTAATGACAAAAGAGATAATTTTGGCCGAACCTCAGGTTCGCCAGCCCCAACGAAAACAGCAGATACGGAGCCTTGTACGACGTCGCGCTATACTGGATGCGACTAGTAAACTGCTGGACACCACAGCAATCAGCAAGATTTCTCTTTATCTTGTAGCAGAGAAAGCTGGAATTCCACCGTCGTCAGTTTATCACTTTTTCCCAAAAGTTGATTCTCTACTGAATGCACTGATTGAAGATACTTTTACGGCTTTCGATACTATTTTAGATCAGCCACTCCAGGTGGAAAATATATGTCATTGGTCGGATATCATTCAGCAAATCCAGAGACGCTACATTACATATTACCGTGAACACAAATATGTCCGAGATCTGATTCTCGGGCAACATATTGTCAGTACTATCCGACATGCAGATTATCAACACGATAATCTGCTAGGGGAGCGTATAGGTCATTTTCACACACAATTTTACCAACTACCTCCATTGCCTGAAGAATTCAATATTTTCGCCATAGCTCTACAAATAGCCGACAAGGTTTACTCCATTTCACATCAAGAATTCGGCAACATTACCGACACCATGGCCCAGGAAGGGATTAATGCCTGTCTGGCCTACCTCAAGCAATATCTACCTGATAATATGTGTCCGCAAGAGATCTGAAAAGATCGTAGATTCTCCATATGACCTGCAGCTTTTTCATATGCAAGCACTAATACTTTCTCGCCACAGGTAACATTCATCAAAATGCTGCGTATCGCTTTCAACAACTGAGTTTTACCATATATACCCATTACCCATTACCCATTACCCATTACCCATTACCATTGAAGATGAGGGTAGGTAGGCGGTCAACGAGCTCCGGGCTCTCACATACAGTAAGTGGCGATGGTGAGAAGGAGCAGTCAACACCCTCTCACTCTCAAGAGTGATGGGTATAGCCGTGGCAGAAGACAGTCAGGTACAGCACCAGAACCGGCATCCTGACCGAGCGTTATCGAAAGTAAAGGGAATTACACAGGCCGATATTCAAAAGTGGCTCGTACGATACCATGATCGGTTGAGCCGGATTCCTTGTGGTTGTGCCCGTTAAGATGGTCATTAGTGATATCCATTCCTTTGAATGCCCAGATCCTCTTGCTACTGTTGTCATAAAATTCCTGACTGACCAGAATATGATCCAGAGACTCCCGGTTATTGTTGTATACATGAGTGTAATAAACATCGCGCATGCTGCGGTATTCCTGCAGAGTACCCACTGAATACAGATCAGCATCACCGCCACCGCGGGACAAACCAGACAACAGATAGTTAGGCTGGCCAGTAAGAATATTCAGGGTATTACTATGCTGACTGTCGTTTAAATCACCCAGAACAACAACGGGTGTATTGCTGCCCTTCAGTTTCTCAGTGATTAACAGACGCAGTGCCGTTGCTTCAGCCGTTCTTCGGACGGTGGAAATAGCTGAACCTATGGCTTCCCGGTGCATTGAATATATCGGGTCAGAATACCACGACTCACTGCTGATCCTTGTTGGGCCCTTTGACTTGAAATGACAGACAAAGACGTGAATCGCCTGTTCATCGGGCAGTGGTTTTACCTGAAAATGCAATACCGGCCTGGAAAATCGATTAATCTGTACGGCAATATCCGGTGTCTGATCATCGTCTCCCGAGCTGTCCAGCTTGAAATATTCAGGAAAGTTTTCTATCCATTCGGGTTCACCTTCGAGCATACCGGTTTTAACCGCACCTGCGCAGACAATGCGCTGACCTGTTTGATTGGGAGGAACCAATAATGTGTAATCATCATTCAGTTCTGCTTCAGAAAAGGCCTGATCCAGTGAATCCCCGTGCCAGAGTTCCTGAAATGCCCAGACATCGGCTTTCAGGTTCGTCAGGGCTCTGGCTGTCCAGGTTAGTTTTTTATTGTATTCATCCTGATTCCAACCGTTTCTATCCCGATAAACAGGCAGTCCGGGTTCATTAAGATTATAAAGATTGCAGGTGGCGAAACTGATTTGAGGGCGGGGCATGGCTTATTCTCCAGTTGAGTGAGTTATCCCTTCTACAACATTTGGATTCATAAACAGTTTTCTAAAATGCCAAAATCAAGCGGTCAAAGAGAATCTTTGTTTCCGCTTAATGTGAAATTGCAGTCTATCCCCGAAGTTTGAAGCTTCTATGACAGTTTAAAGCGGCTATCACAATTTGAAGTGACTAATACAGTTTGAAAAACTACCCCATTTCTCTAACATTCAACTCAATGTTTTCGGATTTCGATCGCTTATATAAGTATGGAACCATATGATCCCCGAAAACCGCCCGGTCTGACTGGTCACCCCAGTAGCGGGCCTGAGACACAAAAAGCAGGTAAAGCCTCAAAGAATGAAGCCGTGAAGAAACCGGCAGATTCCTTGCGTCAACCTAAAATTATGCCCGCTGTAAAAATCAGACGGGACGATATCCACAGCAAGCATTTGCATCAAAGAACAGCGCTCAATGAACATGCCTTAAAATCTGCACTGGGGCAAAATAATAATGTAGCGCTTGAATTGGTACTGGAAAACTATCCAAATGCCCGGGGCAGGAAACAGCGCAACGCTTTGCATATGGCCTGTCGATTAAAGCTCACCGATAAACTGGCAGAACTGGTTCGACTCGGTGTTGATATCAATGCCATAGACTCAGAGGGCAACACGCCATTACATCTGGCAATAATCAGTGGTTGCTCTGATGAGGCCTGTCAGGTGTTGATAACAGAAAAAGCGGCACTGGGAACAACAAACGAGCATAAAAAAACACCAGAAAACCTGGCGTCAGAAGCTAATCGACCCGAATTAGCGCAGTTACTTCAATCGATTAAGCGGTCCAAATCACAACAAGAAAGCAGCGTTAAAAAACCAGCCCCTGCTATGCCTTCACAACCACTGGAGAATCCCGAAGGACGATCACTTTTGCATAACGCTGTACTCAACGCTTCATCCGAACAATGCTGGCAGCTTCTGCAACAGGGAATCAGCCCTAATGCCGGAGATGTCAATGGGCTCACACCCATGCATTTAGGTCTGGAAAAGCGTTCTGTTAATACCTACAAAATATTGCTTGATCATCATGGTGATCCAACTCTCTGTGATAAAGCCGGGTGGTCGGTAGCCAGAACTGCAGCCTACTACGGACGTTTTGATTTATTATCCTTGTTCAAAAAAGAAAGAGTAGATTGCCTGTCATTGGATCCTTCCATAGAAGATACTCTATATAAAGCCTTGGGAAACAATCAGTGTTCTTTCGTCAATGAATATGGTCCGGATATAATGATGGATCTGGCCCGTAAAGCCATGCAGCAGCATAACTCCGGGCGGTTGTCATTGTTATGTGTTTATCTGGACAAACCGGCAAAAGAATCATTGTTCCTATGGGCCATACAAAACCAGTTCTGGCCAGAAGCCGAAGAACTTCTTGGTGCTTTGATCCCTCTTACTGATTATTTTGTGGACCAGAATGGCAACACGCCAATTCATCTTCTGATACAACTGCAAAATGCAGATCTGGCAGCCCGACTGCTCAAACAATGTCCTGAATGGATAGATATCCCCAACCATCAGAAGCAAACAGCACTCCATTTAGCCTGTTCATCCGAAAGCGGATCGCAGAATGCCATTACCCTTTTGCTCAACTTCAAACCTGATGTCAACGCACTGGATGAGAACGGCTGCACTCCCATGCATTACGGCCTGAAAGGACGGTCCCAAAACAGTTACAGAATACTATTGGAAGCAAAGGCAAACCCGGCTCTGGTCAATAATCAGGGGCAGAGCGTCATGCAGTGTGCGGCTGAAGTTGGTCGTCTGGATTTATTGACTGAGTTCAATCGTTTTAACTGGAAATGGAACAAGGATACGGCGGCCTGGGAATCAGCCTGGAGAGCGATCAGTAATGATAAAATATTAGCCGCTGATCAGTCGGCCTTTCTGCTTTTTGCCCAGGGAGTGAAAGAGTTTGCACAATTCCAGACTTTGATGGACAGGGGGTTAAGAATCTTTGAGGCTGATGACGAAGGCCAAACAGCCCTCTTTTATCTTCTCGCTGGCGATCACCTGGACATGGCTGAAAAATTAATTGAACAGGTTGCCAATGATTCAAAATTAAAATCTCCTGCAGAGGCCAGAGCCAATGCCATTAAGCGGCTTCTTCCTGTTAACCGGGAGCAATGTCTGTCACTGATACGAGCAACTGCAAGAGCAAACAACCGTGAGGCATTAAGGCTGGTTCTGAACGACATAATGCCAGCCAACATGCAAAAGCGTTCTGATAATACGCCTTATGGAAACCTGACACTGATGCTGCTGAATGACGATAAAAATCGTCTGAAAGCCAGTGCTGGTTATATGGTTCAGAATCCCTGGGCAGACGTTATTATGGTCGACCTTGTGAATGGTGCAGAAGGTGAGGAAGGAGAAATTCAGCTGGACTCTCTGTGTGCAGCCAGTAACAGACACAACCTTCAGAACTGCAAGTTTGTAGTGGATGGGCATGGCCCTAACCTGTTCGGATTACATGGTGCTGATTTTGCCCATATTCTGGACAACCTGCTCAGTGCAAAGCACATTCAACCTGATAACCAGGTTCGCCTGACCATCTACGGTTGTGAGAGTGGAAAACCTCTGCTGGAAGCGGATTCCAAAGATTTTATTATGCAGCTAATGACAGCTCTGGCCAGAAAACATAATCGCTACCCCATAGTGACCGCTGCCAGCGAAACGGTCTATGTTATGGGTGATGGTGAAACCCTGACCTGCCGATGCACTGCGGAAACACGTCATCTTGATTCAACCGAACAGGTCGTAGAATTCTGGCAAGGCAGTAAAAAGTTTTTAAACCCTGATTATGAATACGCCTCCCATTTTAAAGGATTAACAACAGATAATTTGAGAAATGATCTTGTTAAAGAATATGAATTCAGACCGGGTACGGGAATCTGTGAACACGATAAGCATCGTGGTCCGGGTGATGAAAGCGGCGGATTGCATTCATTACAGATACCAGGTGACGAACTGTAAATCATCCTGATCACACTGCCGATAAAAAATTCACATCAATTCATTTCAATTCCTGCACTGCCTGATATAGATTAAATATCACACACTTTTAAATGGAATTAGAAGGAAAAACTATGTCGCTGTCTGTTCAGAGAAAATTGCTTTTCTCAATGGCCGGTATTTATCTGGCAACCCTGCCTGCTCTTACTCAGGCTCATGGTGAAGCTAAGCACTCGGATACAATGATCAAAAGCAGCTGCAGTGGAAATGAGTGCATAGATGCTCATTTTCAGGCACCAACACCTGACGAAATAGAAAACAGTTATGAAGACATTCTTCATGAGTGCGTTAATCAGGTTGACCGCAATAATATGAAAAAAGTCCGTCTGCTTGCAGGATTGGGTGATCATGTTTATCCACTGGTTTCCCTTGTGGATAAGGCTGCCGACAAAGTCGATACTCTTTCCCGACTGACCGATGGAAGCAAACCCGTAGAGTCTTATTACAGCCAGGGAATGGTTCTGCAGTATGGATTTAATTTCCCAAGAGCCATTCGCTCTTTTTATAAAGCAACAGGCTGGGACAACCGGGCCGCCATGGCATACTGGGGCATAGCGCTTTCAGCCAATACCAATATCAACAGCAAAGCCACCAATGGTTGCGATCGCCTTGCTTATGCTTCAGCTAAAAAAGCACTGGGGCTGGCTCAGACCCAGCTCACAGATCCAGAGTATAAGAAATACTTTTCTGAGAATGAATTGAATCGTCAGAAAGACTATGCAGAGGCATTCGGCAGCCTGTACGAGCCTGCGTCGGAACAGGGTTATGTGCAAATCACCAAGCAGTCCAAGATGAGGTACGCCAATAAAATGAAGGCGGTTTCCCGGAACTATATTCAGGACCTTGATGCCGCCACGCTTTATGCGGATGCATTGTTAAATATTGATCCCTGGAAGTGGTGGGAAGGAGTCATTGAAACAGCCAATGACGTCAAACCAACACCTGAAGCGGCCCTGGCCCTGGAAGTACTGAATAAAGTATTGATTCAGGATTCCAGCCACATTGGTGCTAATCACTTTTTTATACACGCTATTGAGGAATCTCCTTTTTCCGAGTCGGGTATTCCCATGGCAGAACGCCTTAAGTCACTGGTGCCCGCATCAGGTCATCTGGTGCATATGACCTCACATATTTATCAGCGAATCGGGGATAACGCCAATTCCAGCGCAGCTAATTACAGGGCTGTACAGGTTGACCGTTCTTATATGTCGGAAGTGAAGACCGATGATGCCTACCCATTGCATTATCTCGGACATAATATTCACTTTCTTACCTGGACGCTGTCCATTGAAGGTCGCGAGAATGATTCTCTGGTCATGGCCAGAGAGCTGGTAGAGAACACGTTGAAATATTCTACCGACCCTTATACTCGATGCTGCAGTTTTTAGTTGTTGACTGATACACTTCTGCTCACGCAGCTTTCTGAGCGTGATACTTCAACGAAGCAGTGGGTTCCTGTTTGCCCAGATCGCGACCAGCCATATGCTTACTGGATTCCCTTGTTGGCAACACATCGTCCAAGGCTTTCGTTAAGGATTTCAACGCAGCCTCAGGGTCATCTGATGCGACCACTTCTTTGACCGTATCAACCAATGCTTCAGCTTTGAGGCGTTCGATCAGGCAACCTGCGGGCAACCCGGGTTGTTTGTTTTTGAGTCGGGCTGATTGCTCTGGATGCAGTAACAACAAATGATCGCACAGCAGGCTCAGGATCAAGCCACGCTCAGACCCTTCTTTGCCTTGCTGTTTGCTCAGTCGGTTCCAGCCGCCATACGCTTTCCAGTCCTGAATAAAAACCTCGACCAACCACCTCAGCGAATACAGCCTGGCTATATCAGCGTGGTGCCATGACATATCAGAAGCGACCAGATAACGGTACTCTTCTTCATCTTCATACTTCAGAGCAACAACGAAACGACGCTTGTTGTGTGCCTTGATGTAGAGGCGAGCTGCGAGCATGGTCACCCGCTTTTCTTTTCCTCCACGAATAATTAACTGCGTTTCAACGCCTTTTTGTCGTGCAAAATAATCCCTGAGGGTGGCTTCTGAATTTCTGCTGGCCACTTTCTGATTGGAGCGCAATTGGCTAACGACTTGCGCCTGACCTGTTACGGCTGTCGCTTCATCCATGAATTTTCCTGTACCGTAGAGCGCATCAGCCAGAACACCTTTAATCACTACTTCAGGAAAATGGTCAACGAATTCCCGGATCATCTGTAATGCCAGCGCTTGAAGCGTTGGAAAGCGGTTGCGGTCGGGTTCTGGACGTTTAGGTCTCAGTTTCTTTGCAACACCCTCTTTCTTGAGGTCTTTGTCGTGTTTTCGCCAAGCGGACAGCTGTGGATCGGGAACGTAAAACCGGAAACCTACAGGAAAGGTGGCAATGTCCGAGACCAAGACCATAAAGATCAGCTCCTGACCATTGATATAGCCACCTGTCGGTTTATCTCTGATTTTATGAGTGCCTTCGATCCGGGTCGTTCTTTTTGATCGTTGTTTGGCTGAATCATCAATCGTCAGAGTCCCTTCAGCAATACCATAATGAGACAGAATATTGCGAACACTGGCCTGCAGCATACGATGCCATGCAATCTTTGCTGAATAGAAAATCCAGCATAGCCGGGTCGACTTGAACTTCCCAAGACTCCTTCGCTCAAAGGCCGCCCAGTTGAGTGTTTCAGTGACAACAATCCCCATAATTAGAGCGGTCAGGACTGTTTTTTGGATCGTTGTGAGTTGAGCAGAAGGCGTAATGCTTTTCAGTGAATCGCTCAAAGAATCCAGAAATACAGTAACAACAGAAAGAGGACGAATTAGCACTAACGACACTTGACGGTTATAAAATGGGAATGCAATCTTACCCTGTCAGCCTGCTGTTGTGTCGTTGATCGTATCTCGCTGGGCTTGATGCAGGAGGCGCAGCAGTAGTCTGGTTTCGATATTCACATCAGAATATCCTGTCAAACGCTAAAAACTGCAGCATCGAGTTATATGTGTAAAAAATTTACCGAAGAAATCCGAACCAAGTCAGATTACTTTTTTGCGGCCTCTTTTTATTACGCAGTGCGATTTGAAAACGCTGAAATGATCAGTCATTTAAATGACATGATTTTTGGTATTGATAAGAAACCCGGCGGATGGCAAGACATTAATAGAATCTGTAAAGAAAATAATCCGGACTGGCTTGATGTTGACATTCCTTTTACCAAAATGATTCGAAACTACAGCGTTGCCAGTGGCTTTATGCATTTCCCGACAATCCCTCCTTTCCGGCAAATAGAAGCCGACTTTGCCATGGATTTTTTACGAATATTCTGGCAATCAACCATGACTCAATTAGACCGTTATCCCAAACTTCAATACGGGAATAACGACGCTATTGATTTAATTCGGCTGGCCAACGTGCAACTGGTGACTCAATGGCTCGACTCGCTTGCGGGTCAGAAGTTCGGTCTTGCTACGCTGGAACCTGAAATGAAAAACCTGAAAGGAAATATCTATACCAGAAAGCTCTATACCGATATTTTCTGTCAAGATGAGATTGCCTGCACAGAGTGGAAAGATAGAACCCCCACTGAAAATATTATTGAAACCTGGAAGCAGGCTGTTTCAATACAAGATGACCTCAACTATAACGAGCCACCCGACTGGTATTACACCACCCGGGAATCTCTGGGTTTTGCCTACCTGAAAGCTCTAAAAACAATGGATAAAAAGAGTGCCGGTGCAACAGCTGCCCTGGCAGAAACTACCTTTCAGCAGGATCTGTATAACAACCGGAAAAGTGGTCGTTCAATATGTGGTTTGATTCAAAGTCTGGATGTTCAGGAAAAAACAATTCCCCTGCAATTAAAAGAGGACTTCAAAGTAGCCTGGGCCAATGCCAACATCTCAGCCAATATGAATCTTGATCTTGGCGAGCAGGCGTTACTGAATCAGGTCAGGCTGATGGGTTCCCAGTGCTTGAAAAGACCATAAACCAGAAAAAAGAAAACCCCGCCAATGGCGGGGTCAGTTAACCGGACTCAACTCCTGTGGGCATCAAGCCTCTGATTTATAGTGCTTCCCTGCACCTGCATCCTTGCAGATTACTTTTCGTCCGATTCTTTAACTATAGACAACGAATCATCCCGTCAAACAATGGTTGATTATTCTGATGTCATCAGAAGTTATCGTCGGCCAGTCCGAACAGTTCTTCAGTACCCGATAAAGCAGCACTGGCCAGAGAATCAAGCCGGGGCAGAAGTCTTTTATAGAAATAACGGCCAGTGATCAGCTTGCTCTCATAAAACCCTTTTTCAGAAGAACCCTGTGCTAACTGTTCAGCAGCCTTCTTGGTCATCAGGAACCACATCCATGCATAACACAGGTAGGCAAATGCCTGAAGGTATTCAACACAGGCTGAGTTGATGGTATTAGGATCAAGCTTTGACTGCTTTAACAGGTTTTCTGTTAATAACTCCATCTGCCCTATTGCTGTGGATAACTCTGCTGCAAACTCATCACCCTCATTAATGGATGCACGAATCTCCTGAATAAAGCCCACAAAATATTGCCCGTTATTCATGGCAATCTTGCGTCCCAGCAAATCCAGGGACTGTATTCCGTTGGTTCCTTCATAAATCTGGGTGATGCGCACATCACGAACCAGTTGTTCCTGGCCCCATTCCCGAATATACCCGTGGCCGCCAAAGACCTGTTGTCCGGCAATACAACTTTCCAGACCGGCATCTGTCAAGAAGGATTTCACTACCGGTGTCAGCAAAGCAACCAGTTCGCCGGCTTTCTTTTTCTCATCCGTATCATCACTGAATTTGGCTGTATCCAGCTGCATGGCTACATAGGTTGAAAAAGCACGGCCACCTTCATTCATCGCTTTCATGTTAAGCAACATACGCCGTATATCGCCATGTACCATCAGTGAATCAGCAGCCTTGTCTTTGTTTACAGCACCAGTCGCTGCTCGACCCTGAATACGGTCTTTAGCGTATTCCAGAGCATTCTGATAAGACATTTCACTGCTTCCCAGCCCCTGAATACCAACAAAAAGGCGCTCATAATTCATCATGGTGAACATGGCATTCAGCCCTTTGTTCTCTTCCCCTACCAGATAACCTTTGGCACCATCAAAATTCATGACACAAGTGGCAGAAGCCTTGATACCCATTTTATGTTCAATGGAACCACAACCCAGGGTATTCAGCTCACCAAGACTGCCATCTTCATTGACCAGAACCTTGGGAACCAAAAACAGGGAAATACCTTTGGGACCTGCCGGGGCATCAGGCAGTTTTGCCAACACCAGATGAATAATATTGTCAGTGAGATCATGTTCACCGGCAGTAATAAAGATTTTGGTACCCGAGATGGCATAACTGCCGTCCGCCTGCAATTCTGCCTTCGTGCGTATAATTCCCAAATCAGTACCCGCATGCGCTTCCGTCAGACACATTGAGCCAGACCATTCGCCTGAGTACATTTTGGGCAGATACAGATTCTTTAATTCTTCTGAACCATGAGCATCAATAGCCAGAGAAGCTCCGGAGGTCAGGCTGGGGTATAGGATGAATGCAAGACTGGAACTACAGAGCATTTCGTCAAACTGGGCCGCCAGTACCTTAGGCATTCCCATACCACCATATTCAGGGTTACCACCCAAACCAGTCCAGCCACCTTCAGCAAACAGTTGATAGGCCTCTTTATAGCCTGCAGCCGTGGTTACGGCGCCTTCATTCCAGTGACAACCTTCTTCATCTCCCGGACGATTGAGAGGAGCCACTGTTTTTGAAGCCAGCTTCGCGCCTTCTTCAAGAATAGCGTCTGCAGTTTCCCGGTCTACAGCCTCACTGGTGGCTGGCCATTGAGCCCATCGCTCTGCAGCGTTAAAAACATCATACATAACAAAACGCATATCGCGCAGTGGTGCCTGGTAGTCAGTCATGTCAATAATGCTCCGGGGATATAATCCTGATTATATTATTATTCCCGGGGTATTTTACATGAGAGTCAGATGATTCGAAAGATCGTTTAAAACGGATGTATGATTTTACGAGAAGCACTATTCGCAAGAATAGAGAAAAGTCAGTTCACAGATATGACTGAACCCTGACTTGAAACCTGAAAATTAAAATCTGTAATAAAAACCTGCAGTAAGAACCACACCGGCCCATGTGAATTGCATTCCAAATCCGTTGTAATCAACATTCAGCAGTGTTTGAAACAGTGGGAAGAACTTGGTATGAAAGAGCTGGAGGTATTTTGTATAACCGTACATCATACCGGCACGATAGCCTGCTTCAACATCCAGAGCCCCCCATTTAGTCTGGTAAAGAGTTCGCTGCCAGCCAGCTGTGTATACCCTGTCACGGTGTGTGTTGATAAAGGTGCCCGCATAGTAGCCCTTGTATGAACCTCCCACCAGATCGTTTTTATTTTCCTGGTCATCTCCGGGATCAAGATGGTGAGTCCACATTCCAAGATACAAATGATCGCGGGATGGTCTGCCCCAGATTTGACTAACCCAACCCGATTCTTCATTAAAACTATTGTATTGTTTCGAAAGATCGTATTGAAAAGGCTCATCCACTGAATATCTTTGTGATATATCAATTGCAGCGTCTGAATCCTCACTCATAACAGGAAGAGAATCCTCGTTAGCGACACTAAGCTGGCTGGATGGCAGAATCGGATTAAGGATAAATGTTTGATTTGGTTTAATTTCTTCCGCTGAAATCAGCGTTGAAATAAACAGGCAGCATACCGCGTTAATTGCTTTATTTTTCATAGCCCCAAATAAATACAGCTCGATGAGACAGCTGATCTATCTCCTTGATCAATTCATAAAAATTAACTTGTTAGTTAATTTTTATAGACCAGCGTTCGACTTTCAGCAAAAAACAATTAACTATTTTAATCAGATTTAAGGAAGTATTATCACTGCAATATTCGCTTTCCAGATATTTTTATCGGGCATTAATGACATGATTCAGAATTAAAAAAGGCTGCACAAGCAGCCTTTTTTAACCAGCAATTCGATTCAGAGCGTTAAACGTCTCCGAAATCTTCTTCTGCTATATCCAGTAGGGTAGAGGCACCAGATTCCATACAGGTCTTGTGCATTTGAGCTCTGGGCAACAATCTCTGATAGAAGAAACGTGCTGTCTGTATCTTAGCCTTGTAAAAACCTTCCTCTGTGGTTCCGGCTGAGAGTGCTTCCTGGGCTGTACGAGCCATATCTGCCCAGAAATACGCCAGACATGCATAACCTGAATACATCAGATAATCCACAGACGCAGCCCCTACTTCTTCAGGATTCTGCATGGCTTTCATACCCACCTGCATGGTCAGCTCACCCCACTCCTTGTTCAGAGCCGCCAGTGGTTTGATAAATTCACTCAGTTGATCATTGTCAGCATGAGCTTTGCAGAACTTATGCACTTCCTTGGTGAAAGGCTTCATGCTTTCACCCTGGGTCATAAGAATTTTACGACCCAGAAGATCCAGAGCCTGAATGCCGGTAGTGCCTTCATAAAGCATGGATATTCGACTATCCCGAACATTCTGCTCCATACCCCATTCGCTGATAAAGCCGTGACCACCGTAGCACTGAACGCCCAGATTAGCCGCTTCAAATCCGGTTTCGGTCACAAAAGCTTTTAAAATCGGCGTCAGGAAACCCAGCTCTTTATCAGCCTGTTTGCTCACTTCTTCGTCGGAACTGTGCAGTAAATCCGCTTTCTTGGCGGTGTAGTATGCCATTGCCCGATTACCTTCTGTGAAGGCTTTGATTGTCAGCAACATACGACGAACATCAGGGTGAACAATTATCGGATCAGCAGGACCAGTCGGGTTTTTCGGGCCACTCAGGGAACGCATCTGCAGACGATCTCGGGCATAACGAACTGCACCCTGGTAAGCCACTTCGGCATGGGCCAATCCCTGAATACCGGTGCCAATCCGGGCGGTATTCATAAAGGTGAACATACAGTTCAACCCTTTATTAGGAGGTCCAATAAGAAACCCGGTGGCTTCATCAAAATTCATAACACAGGTGGAATTTCCATGAATTCCCATTTTATGCTCGATGGAACCACAACTGACACCATTATTGTCTCCCACCGCTTCCGGACGATGCTTGGGAACAATAAACAGGGAAATACCCTTGGTTCCTGCAGGCGCATCAGGCAGACGCGCCAGAACAATATGAATAATATTATCTGCCATATCGTGTTCACCGGCAGAGATGAATATTTTGGTTCCGGTGATCTTGTAGGTACCATCTGCCTGAGGCTCTGCTTTGGTTTTCAGCATGCCCAGATCAGTACCACAGTGAGATTCTGTCAGGCACATAGTGCCAGTCCATTCCCCTGAAATCAGCTTGGTCAGGTAGGTTTCTTTTTGCTCTTCTGTGCCGTGGGCCTCCAGAGTATTCATGGCACCATGACTCAGACCGGGATACATGCCCCAGGACCAGTTTGCTCCCCCCATCATTTCACTCAGAACCAGTCCGAGCGATGATGGCAGACCCTGACCGCCAAATTCAGTTTCACTAGACAGGGATGGCCAGCCACCTTCCACATACTGCTCATAGGCAGCTTTAAATCCATCAGGCGTCTTCACACCGGTTTCAGACCAGGTACAGCCCTGCTGATCACCGATACGATTCAGAGGAGACAACACCTGCTCGCAAAACTTGGATCCCTCTTCAAGGATGGCATCAACCATATCGGGAGTGGCATCTTCAGCTCCGGGAATGCTCGCGTAATGGCCTGCATAATCGAGCAGTTCATCCCGAACAAACCGAATATCGCGAAGTGGCGCTTTGTACTCTGGCATTTTGCTACCTCTGTGTATTCTTTTATTTATGTAGTGCGTCAGTACAGCACTATTTCAAACAGATGTTTGAAACTTACGTTTACATCAACCTGTTGTCAATACCTATAACTATAAGAAACTCTATAAACAATCAGGCAACCCCTCCGGAATAAATTTTCACATGAATCCAATTACACCGGGATTGGTTGCCATTCGGGACAATTTCAGAAAACAGACAACTAAATCACTCACCCGGAAGGAAATATACCCATTCCCTTAAAGATGTGAGGTTATTGTTTGCTCATGTCTTTAATGGAAAGGGTGTAGATAAAAGAAGAGAAAAAATCAGATCAGCGCAGAAATATCCAGACAATCAGCCACAGTGTTTTTATCAGGAATGGTCATTCGTGGTACGACGCCCAGACAGGGTGCAGGTATCATGTCTTTCAGTGTCTGAATATTTTCTTCAAAACGGCTCATCTGCGGATCAATCTGGTTAGCAACCCAGCCAGCCAGAGGAACGTTATCCCGAAAAATGGCTTCCACTGTCAACAGGGCATGACTGACACAGCCCAGTTGCATCCCAACCACCAGAATAGCCGGAGTGTTTAACTCTTTGGCCAGAGCTGAAAGCATTTCCCGCCCATTTAACGGTACTCGCCAGCCACCAGCACCCTCAATTAGAGCGATGTCATTTCTGTGCATCAAGGCACCACGGCAATAACCTGTCAAACGGTCAACAGTTATACGACGTCCCTCTTCCTTTGCAGCAATGTGTGGCGCAATAGCCGGTTTCAACGCTTCAGGATTTACCTGTTCATAAGGCAGAGACAATGTCATGGCATCCATCAAAGCCAGAGCATCGTCATTTCGAAGCCCTTCTTCCGATACCTCACAACCGGCAGCGATAGGTTTCAAAGCCAGGGTTACAAGGTTTTTACGCCGGGCTGCTTCCAGCAGTCCACAGGACACAACGGTTTTACCCACATCGGTATCTGTGCCCGTAACAAAATAGGTTTTACCCATCTAAACAATACACCTTAAGGTTTTTGCAGAGTACCGTAGATCACCTGATAGGATAATGGCAGCCCCATTTCGGTACGAAAACGTTCGTAAGCCCTTTGCAATCCCTGAAGCTTGTTTCGGGTGATCAATCCATTTCGACCGGCAAGCACCGTATTCACGCCCAGGGACTTTAATTCCCGAAGCAACGAAATAACATCCTGATAATACATAACTTCTGTCTGACGACTGAGTAACACTGTGTTCAATGTGCTGGATGAAATAATTTTTTTCTGCCATTCATAACAGGCAAATTGATTAACCCGATCAGGTTCATCAACCGCCCGCCAGGCATAATCCAGTTCGGACAAACTGCCCTCGGCAAGAGTAGAGAATACAAATCGACCGCCAGGTTTGAGAACCTGGCTGACTTCTGCAAGGACTCTGGGCAGATCACACCATTGAATCGCCAGGCTGGAAAACACCAGATCGAAGCTGTTATTTCTGAAAGGCAGAGCTTCAATATCTCCGGAACACCATATTTGCTGTTTTCTATCAGGACACAGCTCACTGGCAAAACGTAACATCCCCATGGCCATATCCATCCCAGTGACTACAGCTTCAGGAAACTGCCGGGATAGCTGTAAAGACTGCTGCCCCGTTCCGGTTCCCAGATCAAGAACCTGCTTCAGTGACACTGCAACAGGCAACCCAAGCATGGTTCTGGCCGCTACCCGCTTCTGCAGTGTGGCGGCTTTATCATAGGTATCAGCAGCCTTGCTGAAATTCTCTGCAATCCGTTTTTTCAGAATCATTTCATCACTGAAAGCCAAAGACACTTCCGGTAATGCCGCCATCAAATCAGACGACATAGATTGTGTATTTCGCGCACCACCGTGTCAGGGTTTTCCATAAAGAAGCAGTGACCGCCATCGACCAGCTGAACCCGCTGCGATGGAAAGCGATCAGACAAGGCTTCTGCAGCAGTATCAGGCACCAGAGCATCCCCCTTACCCAGCATGTGAATCACAGGGCAACGAATATCAGCCAGCACGGAACGAATATCGCTGGCTCCCAGCAACTGCAGCAGCGACAAAAGAATAGCGGGCTCCACTTCAGCTTCATCCAGTAACTCTTTCAGTTCACGCGCCAGTGCTTTTCGGTCTGGGCTACCAGCACTGCAGAGCATGACAAACTGATCCAGTGTCTGTTGCCAGTTTTCTTTCATGCCATCCTGAAAACCGGTAAACATAACGGGTGCCATGGCAGTAGGCCAGCTACTATCACTAACAAACCGGGCGTTGGTTCCCAGGGTTAATACACCAGATACATTTTCTGGATGACGACTTGCATAAATACTGGCCAGGGTGCCTCCCAATGACCAGCCCACCAGAATACTGGGCTTCTCGAATAACTGCTGGTCCAGATACTCCAGTAACGTTTCCCAGTTATATCCTGACGCTGGCTCTGAAACCAACCCGGGCAACTGTATTACAGAAACACGACGATGATCTGCATCCAGCGCTTCCGCCAGACGTTCCATGGCCATAGCGGGCATAGCCCAACCGCTTATCAATACAACAGGCTGATTCATGCGACATGTTCTCTCATTTGCTCAACGGTTTGCCTATCCTGTAAACCGACTGATCCCCTGAAGGCCTTTTCCAGGGCTTCGAGCAGACGCTCCACATGATGGATTTCATGGGTAGCACTAAAGGTGACACGCAGTCTTGATGTACCTTTCGGCACAGTCGGAGGGCGAATGGCGGTGACCAGTATGCCCTGTTCGGCCAGAGATTGGCTAATTCCAACGGCATTTTCTGCTGATCCGACCAGAATAGGCTGAATAGGTGTATACGATTCCATCAACTGGAGTCCCAACTGCTGACAGCCTGCACGAAACCTGCGAATCAAATCATGTAATTTTTCACGACGCCAGCCTTCTTGTTTCAGCAATTCCAGACTGACTCGAGTAGCTGCTGCCACACTGGGCGGCATGGAAGTGGTGTATATATAGGTGCGAGAAAACTGTATGAGTGTTTCAATCAATGTTTCGCTTCCGGCCACAAATGCTCCTGCGGTACCAAATGCCTTCCCGAGAGTGCCCATCAATACCGGCAGCTCACTTTGATTTAACCGGAACTGCTCGGCCACACCACCACCGTTTTCTCCCAGGAAACCGAAGCCGTGGGCATCATCAATCATCAGCCAGGCATTATTATCTCTTGCGGTGGCCGCCAGCTCAGCCATGGGGGCAATATCACCGTCCATACTGAAAACGCCATCAGAAACAATCAATTTCCGGCGGGCTTCAGATCGTTGTAAACGCAGCTTGAGATTTTCAATATCATTATGCAGATAACGCTGAAAACGTGCCCCGGATAACTGACCTGCATCCAACAGTGATGCATGGTTCAGACGATCCTGAAAGACTGCATCCTGTTTTCCCAATAACGCACTGATAACGCCCAGATTGGCCATATAGCCATTTGAGAAAAGCAAAGCTCTCTCTCTACCGGTAAACTCAGCTAACTCCAATTCCAGATCATGGTGTGGCTGACTGTGGCCAATCACAAGATGGGAAGCGCCGCCTCCCAGACCATACTCTGAACTGGCTTTTTGCAGTGCCGAAATAGTATCAGGATGGTTAGCCAGCCCAAGATAATCATTGCTGCAAAAAGCAAGGTACTCTTTGCCATCCACAATAATCCTGGGGCCCTGGGGAGATTCCAGCGTTTTACGGCGACGATACAGTCCCAGCTTTTTCCTGGCCTGCAGATCTTTCTCAAGATCTTTTTCCATATTGACCGTTGCCACCTTCAGGCACTCATGGCATCAAAATACTGCGTATTATTTTTTTCATGATCCCGCGCTTCTTTCAATGGACAGAAATACTCAGAGCTCTCGTCAGCATTGAATTGTGTTCCCTGATTGATACCCAGTTTTTTAAACATCTGGAGATCTTTGTTCTTCTCAGGGTTTGGCGTAGTGAGCAGTTTATCGCCCATGAACAGGGAATTGGCTCCGGCCAGAAATGCAAGAGCCTGTAACTCTTCACTCATATTTTCACGGCCTGCGGAAAGTCTGACATTGGAAGCTGGCATCATGATTTTTGCCACCGCGATTGAACGAACAAAATCGATTCCATCGACTTCTTCGACATTTTCCAGTGGTGTACCAGCCACTTTCACCAGCATATTAATAGGCACACTTTCCGGATGCTTTGGCATATTGGCCAGCTGTATCAGCATACCGGCCCGGTCACGTTCTGTTTCACCCAAACCAACAATGCCTCCGCTGCAGACATTCATCCCTGCATCACGCACATGGGATAACGTATCCAGTCGATCCGAGAACGTTCTGGTGGTAATGATACTGCCGTAAAATTCCGGGGAGGTATCCAGGTTGTGGTTGTAGTAATCCAGTCCGGCATCAGCCAGTTGCTCTGCCTGATTCGCGTTCAGCATGCCCAGAGTCATACAGGATTCCAGTCCCAGATCTTTCACACCCTTAATCATTTCTATAATGTAAGGAAGGTCTTTTTCCGGAGGATTTTTCCAGGCCGCTCCCATGCAGAACCGGGTTGCACCCGATGTTTTGGCTCGACGGGCCTCTTCCAGAACCTTTCTGACTTCCATCAACTTTTCTTTATTAAGCCCGGTATTATAGTGGCCACTCTGTGGACAATATTTACAATCTTCCGGACAGGCACCGGTTTTTATCGACAGCAGCGTACTGACTTGCACAGTGTTCGGATCAAAGTGTTCGCGGTGCGCCAGCTGAGCCTGAAAAACCAGATCATTAAATGGCATACTGAACAGGGCTTCGACTTCTTCCAGAGTCCAGTTATGTCTAATAGGTGTGTTGGTACTGGTCATGGAATCCTCTGCCAGATCAACCCTCAGATGCGCTATTCGAGATAACCGCATTGAAGGTTGTATAGAAATTGTGGAGATATCAGCTAAAACTGATGATAACGAATTCACAAGCCCCGTCAACCAATGACTCTAAAAACAGTTTACAACTGGTTATCTTCCAGCCTGTCTGCAAAAACCAGCTGCCTTGTGTGCCGAGGCCCAGCAGTGCTCAGACAGTCCATTTGTCATTTATGTCTCGAACTCTTCCCCGTAAGCAACAGTTTCTGTTCGCTCTGCGGCTTGCCCCTGCCAATAAGCAACCTGGATTGCTGCGCGCACTGCCTGAAAAAGCAACCCGATTTTGATCGGTGTTTCAGCGCCTATATTTATGAATATCCAATCAACCTGATTATTCAGAATATTAAATACAATGCACGTCTTGAGCTTATAAATCCTATGACCCGCTCCCTGACGGAAACACTGTGTGAAAATTACCTTCAGGAATCCTGGCCCGATGTTATCATTCCTGTTCCCATGCATAACAGGCGTTTACGGGAAAGGGGATATGATCAGGCTTTACTGCTGTCCAGGGAGCTGGCCCAACAATTGAAATCTTTTGTTAACCTGCCTGTGAACCGGTTTTTGATCTTTCGAAACAAAGCCACCAAGTCACAACAGAAGCTTCGGGCAGTTGAGAGAAGAAAAAATATAAAAAATGCTTTTTCATTACGCACGATACCCGTTCATCGACACGTTGCTCTTGTTGATGACGTTGTTACTACGGGAGAGACGGTCAATGAAATAGCCAGACTATTGAAAAAACATGGCGTGCAACAAATCGATGTATGGTGTCTTGCCCGCACTCCGAATTCATATTAATCATTCCGACCACCAACACGACAAAGGGTGCATAAAACTAATTTGGCGAGATTACCCTAGAAACTATACAATCTCTCCGAAACTATCGACGTTCCTCTGGAGGCCAGAATGACTTCAGCCACCCAACATCCCTATGATCAACTGACACCGGACCGGGTGCTGGACGCTGTAGAGAGTCAGGGTTATGTATCAGATGCCCGCATTCTGGCTTTGAACAGTTATGAAAACAGGGTTTATCAGGTAGGCATTGATGAATCGGATCCGGTTATCGTTAAATTTTATCGTCCGGGTCGCTGGACAGAAAATCAAATTCAGGAAGAACACCAGTTTTCCTTAGAACTGCAGAATATGGAATTGCCCGTAGTCGCGCCTCTGGCTAACGACAGTTGCAACACACTGCATGTATTTGAAGATTTCCAGTTTGCTATATTCCCACGTCAGGGAGGCCATGCGCCCGAACTGGATAATCTCGACAATCTTTTGATTCTTGGCAGAACACTGGGACGCATGCACCAGCTTGGCGCATCCAGACCCTTTGAACATCGTCCTGACATTAACCTGAAACGATACGGTATAGACAGCGTTGACTATCTTATTGCCAATAACTTTATCCCCGAGGCACTACGAGAGGCATACCAGACACTGACCAGAGATTTGCTGCATCGGCTTTCCATCATCGAAAAACAAAATGATTTTAAGCCGATTCGTGTTCATGGGGATTGTCACGGCGGCAATATTCTCTGGCGAAATAACAACCCTCATTTTGTTGATTTTGACGATACCGCTATGGCACCCGCCATTCAGGATCTCTGGATGTTATTATGTGGTGACCGTCAGAATCAAACGCTGCAAATGGCTGAAGTACTCGAAGGTTACACCGAGTTTATGGACTTTCATCCCGCGGAACTGAATCTGGTGGAATACTTCAGAACCTTACGCCTGCTGCACTACAGTGGCTGGCTTGCCAGACGCTGGGATGACCCTGCCTTTCCTATGGCATTCACCTGGTTCAATACTGAAAGATACTGGGCCGAGCATATACTGGAATTGAGAGAGCAGCTTGCGGCGCTGGATGAACCACCTTTGACGGTATTCGGCTAAAAGCCTGCCGACAGGCTCCCGGATCAGGAATACGTTCAGGAAATGGCTATAAAAAATCAGGATGCCGGGTTACTCATCCTGTTACTCATCATTGTCAAACCGACCATAAGCATCCGGCGCCAGGTTTTCAAAGCGGGTAAACTGTCCGATAAAGGCCAGACGACAGGAGCCTATAGGTCCATTTCGTTGCTTGCCGATGATAATTTCTGCGACACCTTTATATTCTGTATCAGGGTTATAAACCTCATCACGATAAATAAACATGATAACGTCTGCATCCTGCTCTATCGCACCTGATTCACGAAGATCCGAGTTAACCGGGCGTTTATTAGGCCGCTGTTCCAGAGATCGGTTCAACTGGGACAAGGCAACCACCGGCACCTCGAATTCCTTGGCTATCGCTTTCAACGATCGGGAAATTTCAGAAATTTCATTGGTTCGGCCTTCACTGAAACCGGGTATCTGCATCAACTGCAGATAATCAATCATGATTAATCCCAGGTCACCATGTTCCCGGACTATCCTGCGTATCCGTGAACGCATTTCTGAAGGGCTGATACCCGCGGTATCATCAATAAAGAGTTTTTTATCCTTGATTCGCTCAACAGCAGAAAGCAATTTTGGCCAGTCTTCTTCTTCAAGTTGACCACTTCGAACTTTGCCCTGATTAATTCGCCCCAAAGAAGAGAGCATACGCATCATCAGCTGTTCACCGGGCATTTCCAGACTGAATACCACAATCCCTTTATCAGATGCCAGCAGGGCATTCTCCACCAGATTCATGGCAAACGTGGTTTTACCCATGGAGGGTCGAGCTGCCACAATGACCATATCGGATGATTGCAAACCCGATGTCATTTCATCAAGATCGGCAAATCCAGTCGTCGTGCCGGTAATGGCGTCACCAGCATTAAACAACTCATCAATCTTTTTAACCGCTTTATCCAGAATTTCCCGAACGCCCACCGGTCCACCGGTTTTAGGACGTTCTTCAGCAATGTTAAACACCAGTCGTTCAGCTTCATCAAGTATTGTCTGGCTGTCTTTGCCTTCAGGATTATACGCACTGTCTGCTATTTTCTGGCCGGTACTAATCAACTTGCGAAGTACTGCCCGTTCAAAAATTATTTCAGCATAGGCCCGTATGTTTGCAACACTGGGAACATTTCCCACCAGCTCCGCCAGATAAACCAGACCGCCGGTTTCATCCAACTCTCCACGATTATCAAGGACTTCTGCCAGAGTCAGAGGATCAAAGGGCTTACTTTCATTGGTCAGCTGACTGATGGCTGCATAAATCAGCTTGTGTCCGGGATTATAGAAATCATCGGCCGTCAACTTGTCGACAACCCTGTCCCAGGCCTGATTATCGAGCATTAACCCGCCCAAAACAGACTGTTCAGCTTCAATGGAATGAGGCGGCGTTTTTATTGCAACAGTCGCTTCATCTATTGGGAGTTCGAGTTCCCTGGGCATGGCATCCAACATGGCAGACTAATTGAGTAAAGTGATTACTAAACAGGATACAGCAACTTGTCAGGCGGCTGAAATATTATTCGGTTAGCTCAGGTGAAAATTCACTGTAAAAAAAACCGCCCATGAGCAATGCTCAATGGGCGGTTTCAACCAGATCATTATTGATTCCGAATTTATTCGGCTTCAATAATGATTCTGATGGTAGCAGCAACATCAGTGTGCAGCTGAACGCCGATATCGTATTCACCAACAGCACGCAGTGGGCCATCAGTCAAACGAATTTCGCTCTTAGCTACTTTCACGCCAGCAGAAGTGATTGCTTCAGCCAGGTCGCGTGGTCCGATAGAACCGAACAGCTTGCCTTCATCACCAGCTTTCGCTGTCAGGGTCAGTTCGATTTCAGACATTTCGGAAGCACGCTTTTCAGCGGTGCCCAGTTTTGCGGTCGCAGCTGTTTCCAAGTCGGCACGACGAGCTTCAAAAGCTTCAACGTTTGCCTTGTTGGCAGGAACAGCCTTGCCGAAAGGAATCAAAAAATTACGGCCATAGCCGGATTTTACAATTACTTTATCGCCCAGGTTGCCAAGATTGGCAACTTTCTCGAGCAGGATAACGTCCATCTCGCTAGCCCCTATTTACCTAGTACCAGTCAGCCCTGATGAGCTTTGTTTGCCACACGGGTGCGGAAATCAAACAAGCTATCAAGACATGCAGTTAATATGATGACCGGGTATGCCAATTGCGCGACAAGCATCAGCATTGTGTACATAGCCACAAGCCAGATTGATCCCAGTTTCCTAATACCCACCAGTCCATGAACCAGGGCAAGCCCCGCTATGAACAACGGCAGTGATGCCACTGGAACCAAAACCACCATCACTGGTGACAGCATTGAACCTGCAAGGGTCAATGCCAGCAACAGCATGCTGATTGTCAGTGATAACCGGATGCCGTGGAATTCTTCACGAAAACCACCGGGATTATACAGTTGAGCCTGCCAGAATCTGGCCAGCACAAGACCCATTAAACAACTCACCAGATTAAACCAGGTGATAATGCCCATGACCCCGTACGTTACCAAAGGTTTTAGGCTTTCTCCCAAGTCGACCGTTGTCTGACCACTTTGCTTATTTAATTCGGCAATGAATAACATCACCGTTTCACTCAGCTCTGAGATCTGTTGCGGTACCAGCTGTGCCAGGATCAAGGCCAAAAGGCCGCCCATAGGCAACAACGCCAGGAGTGTTTTTTGCCAGGATAATGTTTGGCGCAGTACGCTTGCCAATCCAACGGTAACAATCAATCCGGTCACAACAGTGAACTGACCCATAGCAGCCCAGGCTATTCCCGGGAGCAGTGCCCACATAAGCACTACCAGTCCCTGACTGATACCACGACGAAGTATCACGAGAGATACAATCGCAGCACTCAACCAGAACAACATGGGAATAGAGGCAAAAATCATAGCCAGAAACACAGAATGTTTCGGGCTACGCATTGCAAGTTCTGCCAGTCCACGCATTCGCTATACCCTATGAATCAAGAGTGACGATCAGTGTAAGGCAGCAGCGCAACGTAACGAGCACGTTTGATGGCTGTGGCCAGCTGACGCTGATAACGGGCTTTGGTACCGGTAATACGGCTTGGTACGATCTTGCCAGTTTCAGAAACATATGCTTTCAGGGTATTCAGATCTTTGTAATCGATCTCTTTAACGCCTTCAGCGGTGAAACGGCAGAACTTTCTGCGGCGGAAAAAACGTGCCATGGGAACGTCTCCTTGAATTCAGCTTATGATTTAAAAAGCATGAACCTGATAACTCAGGATCGTTACTCGGCAGACTCTTCCGCCACTTCTTCAACTGCAGCTTCTGCAGGTTCTGCAGCGACTTCAGCAACTTCTTCAGTGCGGCGTTCTTCACGACGATCATCGCGACGATCATCGCGACGGTCACGCTTGTCTTCAGTCTGCAGCATGATAGAACCTTCAGTGATGGCTTCATCACGACGGATAACCATGTTACGGATAACTGCGTCGTTATAACGGAAGTTATCTGTCAGCTCACTCAGGGATTCGTTACCGCACTCAATGTTCATCAGAACATAGTGGGCCTTGTGAATCTTGTTGATCGGATAAGCCAGCTGGCGGCGGCCCCAATCTTCAAGACGGTGTACCTGACCACCATTTTCGGTGATAGCGCGAGTGTAGCGCTCAACCATGGCGGGCACCTGTTCGCTCTGGTCAGGATGGACCAGGAAAACAACTTCGTAATGACGCATTATTAGCTCCTTACGGGTTAAATAGCCTCCTGCTCTCTTTTACAAGTTCGCAGTAAGGCAAGGAGATGCGGACCAGGAAAGCCTGCTGTTCAACCGATAAATATATCAACTGATCTGCAGGGACATACTCAGCCCAGCATATAAAGAGCGGGAATTCTAGTGAACTGTGACGATGGTTGCAAGAGCTGACCACCACATGGTGTTTTGTATTTTTCCTGATACTGATCAATTCAGGACTCTATCTTGCAGTTATGGCAAAGCAATCTATGCTTTTTTTGTCGGTTTCCCACTGTATTTATTTCGATTCCCAGCAGCCATAAGCAAAGAGATCCGGCTTTATCACTTTTCCTGATACAAACTGCATCATCATGGTGATAAAGACGTATTAATTCAGGCACATCCAGAGTCATTAGAGGTACAGGCTGGCCACTGCGAAACCCATCAACTTAATCAACTGAGTGATCAGGATGAAAAAGTGCAGACAGCGCTTCTTGTACCTACAAATTGTACCTACAAATACTACGGTTATGAACATACCCATAGGTTGACCATTGAACCTGGCGTACCGGTTATTTCTATCTTCTGTCCTTGTCTTTCAAATTTCTCATGCCAGAACAGAACCCATTCAATACAGGTTATCAGGGCTGGATGAAGCGCTTGAAAAAAACGCCCTACTCTATCTGGGAAGCTTGCCGCCTGTAGAAACCAGCCAGTTTCAGGGCTTAAAAGCCGAAATTACAGAAGTTCTCGATCATTCGTTACAAGCTCTGGGGTACTACCAGCCAGAGTTCAGAATGAATCTCGATCAATCCAGTAATACCCTGAATATCCAGATCACACCGGGGGGCCCCGTTGTTATACGGAGCGTCACAATCACTTTCGAGGGTGATGCCGAAACGGACAGAGCCTTTGCCCGCCTAGTGGAAAAACAGTCATTCAAGCAGGGAGATATTCTGAATCACGGAATTTATGAAGCGTTCAAGAATGAATTAATGGATCTTTCCCTGTCCCGTGGCTATTTCGATGCAAAACTCCTGAAGCAGGTCGTACAGGTTTATCCTGATCAGTTGAGTGCAGATATTGAAATCATTCTGGATTCTGGCAAACGTTACCGGTTCGGTGAAATCCAGTTTGGTCCAATGTCTCCCGCTACCGAAAAAATCCTGAACTATCTGCTCAATTTCAAACAGGGAAAGCCGTTCAAAGCCGCTAAGCTGGCAAAACTCTATCAGGCCATTGCCTCAACGGGCTATTTCAGTCAGATCGATATTCATGACCTGCGAAACGAGAGCAGAAATTTTCAGGTACCTGTCTTTATCGGTGTGACACCAAAAAAAGATCACGAGATAGAAACCGGAATCGGATTCGCCACAGATGAGGGTGCAAGACTATCGGTAAGCTGGGACAAACCCTGGGTCAACGACAAGGGGCACAGTTTTACCAATGAGTTAAAGCTTTCTGCAATCAATATTGAACTCAGCAGCCGCTATAAAATCCCTGCAGGCAATCCTCTGCGAAACTATTACAGTCTGGAACAGGGCTATCAGAAGAAACAGCAGGAAGACACTGACAGCCAATTGCTGACATCCTCCATTCACCACTGGACCAAACGCCCGAAAAACTGGGATCAGGATATATTCTTTCGCATCAACTACGAAGACTACATTCAGGGTGAACAGCAGGGCGACAGCTTATTACTGATACCCGGTATCGCGTTGAATCGCAGACAGGTAAAAGGCTCTAATGGACTTGATCCGAAACAGGGGAGTTCACATAACTTAAAGCTCGAATTTTCCAACAAAATCTGGGGTTCAGAAGCCGATTTCATCAAACTCTGGGGGCGCACAAAATGGCTCACCACTGTTGCTGACCAGCATCGTTTCATTGCCCGGGCAGAGCAGGGCGTTGTATGGATAGACAACATCCGTGATGTTCCGCCCTCTATCCGCTTTTTTACCGGAGGTGATCAATCTGTTCGTGGTTTTAAATACGAAAGCATTTCACCACTCGACCGTTCCGGACAGTTAACAGGTGCCCAATATCTTAGTGCTTTCAGCATTGAATATGATTATGAATTTATCGAGAAGTGGCGACTGGCTACGTTCATCGATACGGGCACAGCCACTAACGATTATAACGATAAATGGAGCACTGGCACTGGCATTGGCATTCGCTGGGTGACGCCTTTAGGCCCGTTGAAACTGGATCTGGCATTCGCCATCAGTGCTGACAATACCCCCTGGCGTATTCATTTTTCAATGGGGCCGGATATATGAAGCAGCTGTACATCATCACAGCTTCCCTGGCTCTGATCGTTTTCAGTATGGTGGGATTGATAGGGTTCACCCATTCGGGCAACGTCTGGCTCTGGCAGCAACTATGCCAGCGGCTTGATCCATTAAGCGGTACGCTTGAAAGTGGACAGGCTCTATCTGGCTGGACAATCAGTCAGTTGCGCTGGAATGATGAATCGCTGTCATTTCAGGCCAATGAGGTTTCTGTTCACTGGCAATTGGCGTCACTGTTGAGAAAGCGGCTTGATGTAAGTCTTGTGCAAATAATGCAACCACAACTGGTCATAAGATCAGTCAACCATGAAGCAGTACAACCGGTTCCAGAAAAAGCAGGGACAAAGTCTTCCGATTTCCCATTGGATATCCATGTAAAGAATATCCATATTTCTCAGCTATCGTTCCAGTCTGATTCCATAAGAGCCACGATGGAGCAGCTGGACACCCGACTATCAATCGCCAGTAATCGTTTAATGGTTCATGAAACAGATGTTGACCAGCTTCAACTGAATATACTGGAAAAACAATACGAAAAAACAGCGCCTGGAAAAAAACAATCGCCTCATTCAGGTAACACTGAAAAGCTTCAATTACCCGAAATAAAACTGCCATATCCTGTTCAACTCGACTCACTGGTTCTTAAAAATACTGTTTATCAACAAGAGGCAACCATAGAACTTTTTGATGTCATTCGTTTGTCCGCCCAGGCAGATCAGTCATTGATATCCAATATCCACATCACTCTGGAACATAATCTGTTATCTGCCAGCCTCGAGGGTAAAATCGACCTGACAGAAAGCTACCCTCTCGAATTGTCTCTTGATACACGCCTCAAAAAAGCCCTGCTTGATAGTGCTCTTGAAAATGAACAGCTAAACCTGAAAGCGTCTGGCTCACTTGATGATATAAGTATCGTGCTGAATGCAGCCGGAGAAATAACAGCGTCTTTAGAAGGCAACATTGATGCTCTGAGCCCTAACATGCCTTTCAGTGTTTCACTGAACTGGAAAAAGCTTACCTGGCCCATCGACACGCCTCCGAAACCGTTTATTTCTGAGACCGGACAACTCTTGCTGAACGGCAGCCTGTCGGAATACAAGCTCGCCCTGAACGCCATGATCCATGTTCCGGAGCACCCCGTGGCTACCGTGAACCTGTCTGCTACCGGCAATACTGAGCAACTGAACATTCACACACTGAAACTGCAGGAACAGGAAAATAAAACAAACCAGAAAGCAGCGTTGACAATCTCAGGTCAATTGAACTGGCAGGAAAGGTTGCACTGGAAAGGACATACCAGTCTGATCAACCTGAATCCTGCACTTCTGATACCAGACTACCCCGGTCAATTAAATGGTGAGGCAGACAGTCAATTCATCTTGCAGAAAGATAACCTCTGGCAATTAGCCATTCCTTCACTTTCCATCCAGGGCTCTCTCAGAGATTCTTCCCTTAGGAGCTATCCGGTGAACCTTACTGCCGCTTTTTCTGCCAGTCATTTATCAAATGACGCAGCTCTATTCCCTTTCTCTGCAGAAATAAAAACGTTCAATCTCGACGTGGGACAAAATCACCTGACAGCCCGGGGAAAGCTGTCCGATCAATGGTTATTATTTGTTGACCTGAATGCCAGACACCTTAACGGGTTACACCCAGAGATTGAGGGTACATTGCAGGGAAACCTCCAATTGTCCGGAAGCGCAAAAGAGCCCGAAGCAAATTATCAGATTCAGTCATCTCAATTGCTGGTGAAAGCGTTGAAACTTGAAGGTCTGAGTCTCTATGGCGAAATCAAAAGTCATAATGAAATATCCGGAACCCAGACACTCTCTGTTGAGTCTCTGGTGTCAGGTAGTAACACGCTCAGCAATCTTGAAATAACCTTGTCCGGTAATGAACGCAACCATCAATTCTCACTCAAAACCGACGGTAGTCCTGTTTCCGGAAAACTGTCTGTCAATGGTGGCTGGGACAGCAAACAATGGCAGGGCACCCTGTCAAACGCATTGTTTCAAACCCCTCAGGGCCAATTGTTTCTGGAAAAAGACCTGACCGTTTCGGTTAATAAAACGTACACGGCAAACCTCTCAGGACAGTGCTGGCGATCTGATGCGTCTTCGCTCTGCATTGAACCCGCCAGTATTTCTCATCAGTCTGGCAATGTTTCCGCCCAGTTATCCCAGCTGAACACAAAAACACTGTCGTTTTTATTTCCTGATGATATCCAGTGGCAATCAATCCTGTCGGCTACAGGGCTATTCAGCTGGCAGGGGGCATCCACAAAAGCCAGTTTCACTGTCAGCAGTACACCCGGAATATTAAAAGCCGGTGAAGTCAGTTTTGAGTATGATCGATTGAAACTGGATTCAATTTTCGATACTGGCACCCTGAAAAACAATCTCGAATTTCATTCAAAAACCCTGGGGAATGCCAATGTCGATCTGGCGATTCATGATATGAAAACACAGCGTAAACTCTCAGGGCAGTTGCTGATCAACAAGTTACAACCAGGATTTCTCGCGCCTTTCTTTCAAAGAATCAGCACCATCAACGGCTCAATTTCTGCGAATACCCGTTTTAGCGGCACCCTGGACAAACCACTACTGTTCGGCGAACTTTCCCTGAACGAAGGCAATCTGGAAACCAAAGCAGATCTTGTCAGCATTAATCAGCTACACAGCAAACTGACGATTAATGGAGACAAAGGCGAAATAAGTGGTTCCATGCTGGTGGGAGATGGCCAGTTGAAACTGGGTGGTTTTCTAAACTGGAGTCAGTTACCGGCTACCGGACAAATCACCGTAAAGGGTGAGAATCTGGACGTTCATTATCCTGGCTTATTGAGTCTGAAAATGTCTCCGGATCTCCAGTTTCTGATGGGAAATGACAAAAAACTAACCGGCCAGATTGATATTCCATGGGCTCGCATCAACATAAAGGAACTACCAGAAAATGCAGTCTCAATATCAGAGGATGTTGTTATAGTCACTCCTGATGCAAAAACAGGTTCAGAAACAGGCTCAGAAGCAGGGAGTGACGAAGGTATTGACCTTAACGTCAGGATAATACTGGGTACTGATATTCAGTTGGACGCCTATGGTCTGAGAACAGATCTGGCAGGGAAGCTGACTGCCATCAAACAGCCCGGTAAAACCCTTGAGGCTCAGGGAAGAATCTTACTGAAACAGGGACGATATCATTATCTGGGTCAGGACTTACTGATCAAGGAAGGCACTATTATTTTTTCGGGCCCCGTTTCCAGACCATTTCTGGTTATCAATGCCATCAGAAACCCTGATTCGATAGAAGACAATGTAACCGTCGGCATAAAAGTCAGCGGAACGCCGGGGCGTCCAGACTGGGTTATCTATTCCAATCCAGCCATGTCACAACAGGAGCAGCTTTCCTATCTACTGAGAGGCAGAGGTCTTGAGGACGGCGATGACTCCGCTATTCAGTCTCTTCTGATTGGTGTTGGTGTCAGCCAGCTGGGCGGTGTCGCCTCTTCTGTGGGTGAAGCTTTTGGCCTGACCGATGTAGCACTGGATACCGAAGGCAGTGGTGACGACACACAGATCACCATAGGAGGAAATATTGCTCCCGGACTTCGCCTGCAATATGGCGCGGGTATTTTTACTGTCATTGCAGAAATAAAAATACGTTATGAACTGATGCCAAGGCTGTATCTACAGGCAGTCAGCGGCTTAAATCAGGCTGTTGATCTGTTCTATAAATTCAAAATACCGGGTAACAGAAAACTATAATAATTGAGACTGATCGCAGCTATTATACCCATCAAAGTTATTAGTTTCGTCATGAGCATGGTAATTCGACGACTCAGGCAAGGAGAGGAGAGGAGAGGAGAGGAGAGGAGAGGAGAGGAGAGGAGAGGAGAGGAGAGGAGAGGAGAGGAGAGGAGAGGAGAGGAGAGGAGAGGAGAGGAGAGGAGAGGAGAGGAGAGGAGAGGAGAGGAGAGGAGAGGAGAGGAGGCATTGCTGTAGTTATGGCGACGAATGCCAACGCAGAATAACTGCTCGAAAAGTCAGTGCAATAGAATAGCTAATTATTGCCACTGGTATTACCTTTGAAGATCTAAACATTCAGGATATTTTATGCTGACCATCGTAGCACGCATTGAAGCCTTCACTGATAAGGCAGACCTGGTGAAATCGGAACTCACGAAACTGATTCCATCGACCCGAGAAGAACCAGGCTGTATTCAATATGATTTACATCAGGATAACGATAACTCTTCAGTTTTCCTCTTTTACGAAAACTGGGAAACCCGTGATCTCTGGCAGGAACATATGGCCAGCCTTCCTATAAAAGAGTATTTGGAAGCCACCGAAGGAGCTGTCGCAAGCTTCACCGTTAGCGAGATGTCTGTGGTTTTGTGATAGAGATCGTTTGCAATGCTCTGCAACAAGGGAGTCGAGCCTGCTGATGGTCGCTCCCCTTATTACGACAACGATCAGTTATTAACCTTGAGTAGCTAAAACTTTTTCCCACCTGTGAAATGCAAAGCAAACAACGGCTATCACTATAACAGTAGCCACAACTGTCACACCCAGTACAATACCCACAACAGCCCCTCCGGTAAGCTCAGTTGAAGCAGGTTCAGAAGAGTTTTCAGAAGGCAATATGGATGAAGGCGTAATGAGCTGGGCGGAATCCCTTTTGACCAGAACATGATAGACAGAGCTGTATCGATACTCTTGCTGACCATCTAAAAACAAACATCCCCAGTCTGTTGTTTTCCCCGCTGAATATTGGTTAACACTCTGTTCAATCCTGCAGGGTTTATTACTCATTCCCTCAGTAAGTCCTGACTCAAATACCGACTGGGAGATATCTGTCATATCACTGGGCAATACATCGAGCTCCAGATTTGTTTCCTGCCAGATATACTGAGAGGAAACGCTCCCTGAGAGGTACTCATAGTCTCCTTCGTGAATTTCAGTCGCTCGATGTTGTTCGTCAAAACAGCTACAAATACCATCAGGTATATTCAGAATGCATAATTGCACATCCGTGCCTTGACCTGTTCGACAAATACCTGTCGATGCGTCGTATATTGTTGCTTCACGGCCTCCTTGCGTACGCCACTCAATATCATCGTTGCCAGAGGCCAAAGCATCACTCACTAATGACTGACAGAAGACAGAAATAGAAAGCAGGAAGATAATCGCCTTCCATCCTGCCCAAAGACAGTTTGAATAATTGCTGCGAAATTTTTTCTGCAGACAGCTGTTCAAATACATCCTGATCACCTGAAGTCCATGCAATTACGTGTATTCTTTAACTGTAAGAAGGCTCTCTATCAGTAACATTCCATCACAGCAGAGTGTAGTCCAGATCAACACAGTTGATTAAGGGCATTCCGGAGGTGTTCTCCCGCAATATTAACCACCCTTTGTCGTGCTTCCGGACTGGCCCAGGCCGTATGAGGGGTAATGAGTAAATTCGGCGCATCGTATTCCAGAAGAACATTACCCAGGCGTGGAGGCTCTTCAGTCAAAACATCAAAACCGGCCCCTCGTATACTGCCGGACTCAAGTGCATTGACCAGGGCTTGTTCATCCACCAGGCCACCACGGGCAGTGTTCAATAATAAAGCAGAAGGCTTCATCTGCTTGAGCCGGCCAGCATTAATAAGATGGTGAGTTTCCGGAGTCAGTGGACAATGAAGACTGACCACATCAGCCTCTGATAGCCCTTTATCAAGATCTATACGATCGTTCACGGTAGAGGAACCGGGAACTCTGGCCTTCATAACCTGCATACCAAAAGCTTCAGCAAGCTTTGCTACAGCAGCGCCCAATTCACCCCCACCAACAATCAGCAGTTTTTTCCCCTTCAATTCCAGAATCGGATAATCCAGCAAACAGAATTTATCACTCCTGCTCCAGCGACCATTTCGTGAATCCCGAGAATAAGCAGGTAAGGCCGTCGCCAGGGAGAGCATTAAGGCCATGGTGTGCTGAGCTACTGAATCAGTGCAATATCGTTCTACATTCTTGACGATAATGGCCGATTGCTCAGCAGCCACCAGATCAACATTATTCAGGCCGGTGGCCAATACACCGATATATTTTAATTCCGAGCATTGGTTGATAATAGCTGCACTTAGCACGACCTTGTTGGTCAGCACTATTTCTGCATCATGAATTCGTTTCAGGATGTCATCAGATGCAGTGCTCTCGTATGTTTTTAACTGGATAGAAAGATTATCAAGTGGCGTTAGGTCGATTCCATCACCCAGAGTTGATGTATCCAGCAACGCAGCTTTTGGCATTTCAGGCATTGGTAAATATCTTTTTAGTAACCGGCAGATAAATCTGCAACAATTGTTTTCTATAATCAATAATACTTACAGATGCAGGTGTATTAATTCATGATTTAGCTTTTGGAGTAGCCACTCTCTGCTCAGCTTTTACCGTTATAAATATAGTCACGATTATCCCGACCACAGCAACAACCCCAAGAAAGCTGATTACACCAATCAATACTGGAAGTGAATCACGTGATTTACCGTCAGTGGTCGGTGTTATTTGGGTTGTAGGGCTTTCTTCCGGATCAATCGATCGAATAGTTTTTGCTTCATTCCTTGTCTGTAAGACCTGAAAATGATTAACTCTGATTATGTTAAGACTCTCGTCATTATAAAGACACTGCTCTTCGTTCAGTACACCTAACGAACTATCAATATCGTCTACATCCACCTTGCAGGGTATTGTCCCAAAGTGCGTTTTAGTACCATCATACTGCGACTCACTGGTAAAAAGGCTGGAGAGAGGCTGATAATCCCAGTCAACCCATTGAAAGCTTTCTGTTGAAAATCCGGTTAAAGATTCAAAATCTGACCAATAACTTTGCACTAATATTTCATCATCGGCTTCTTGCAGACAGTGGCACGTCCTATCTGAAATAGACAGTTCACCGATCTGAAATCCAGACTCTACTCTGACCCTGCAGAGCCCCTTGTTATCATTCGTCAGTTTCTCTGGTTTCTCTGTATCTACAACCCATGCGTATTGAGATGGACTTTCATCTAATTGACCAGCTGTTGCAATAGGGGCAATCACAACCATTATTGAAGTAAGCAGCAGGATTCTCTTCAGGAAACTCTTCAGGAAATTCTTAAGAGTAAGACCAAACTGATTGGAGCAATGGAAATAGACGGGATGTATTAATTTTTCTGATACAAAAAATTCCGACGACATAGAAGCTTCCAAGAGAGAATACCAGCAGAATTAAATGAAGCGATCCATTGCACAAAACAAAACAGTATTAAGGCGGGAGTTTAGTACATAACAAGAAATTGTATAAGAAACTGCATAAATGAAATACAAGATGCATTCCATCTACTTGGAAACTGATAGACTGCATTTACATTAACTATTGGCTAACTCAATTCAGCCGTTGTCTTACCGCTTCAAACAGACAAACCCCTGAAGCCACCGATACATTTAAACTGCTTACAGAACCTGCCATCGGGATGAAAATCAGTGAGTCACAATTATCTCGGGTCAGCCGACGCATCCCCTTGCCTTCTGCTCCCATGACCAGCGCCAGCGAGCCTTTCAGATCGGATTGATAGATATTCACTGAACTTTCACCTGCCGTACCGATCATCCAGATCCCACGCTCTTTCAACCATTGCATGGTTCGCGATAGATTGGTTACCTGCACCAGAGGAACTTTCTCTGCCGCACCACAGGCCACTTTAGTGGCTGTAGCATTAAGGCTGGCCGATTTGTCTTTTGGGGTAATAATCGCATGAACACCCGCTGCATCAGCAGTTCGCAAACAGGCTCCCAGATTATGAGGATCAGTAACCCCGTCGAGTATCAGAAGAAATGGCGGTTCATTGAGGTTATCCAGAAGATCTTCCAGATCACCTTCCCGATAGACTTTCGCCGCAGCAACTTTCGCGACAATCCCTTGATGAACACCCTCTACCTTACTATCCAGACGACTGCGCTCAACAAATTTTACTGAAGCTCCATGACTTCTCGCTTCATCCACCAAACCACTGATTCGTTTATCAGTACGACCTTTTTGAATCCAGAGTTCCAGAACTCGCTCAGGGGCACTTTCAAACAGGCTTTGCACAGCGTGCAAACCAAATACTACATCATCGTTCATTGATAACTCATTTATGAAATATACCCGTCACTTTTGAAAATGCAGGGTTGTTGACTGCTCTCACTCACTCCGGTCACTCACTGTGTAAGCGTTCGGGGCGTCGCTTTCTTGCCGTCTACCTGAATCTCCAAATAACTTGGGTATAGCTATAACGGGATAGTCAGCTTTCACTGACCATGCTCCGAAAATAATAAGAAAATAATAGCAAACACTACTTCGGTTTTCTTTTGCGTGGCTGCCGGCCTTTGCCAGTTGCAGGCTTTCCTGCGACAGGAGCACCAGCATTCGCTGTTGCGTTCTTAGCGTTTTTCTTACGCGCTGCCGTCTTTTTTTTCTGCCCACGGGTTGGCTTGCGCTTTTTGTCTTTCGCTTTTCCTGATCCGCTGCCTTCGCCAGCTTTTGCTTCGGCGGCCTCTTTTGCCGCTTTTGCTTCCTTCAGCAGGTTAGCTTTTGCCGCTGCCGATCTTGACCGGCTGCCAAATGGAGAACCTTTTCCTTTTTTCGCCGGGAGCTTACCTGACTGTTTTCTGCTTTTCTGTCCCACAGAAGATGATAATTCAAAATCAATCTTCTTATCATCCAGGTTTACCCGACTGACAATTACTTCCAGCTCATCCCCAAGCCCAAATATTCGCCCGGTTCGTTCACCTTTCATGCGGTGATGCACATTATCATAATGATAATAATCATCTGGCAGACTGGTGACATGGACCAGACCTTCTACATAAACATCCTGCAATTCAACAAAAAGCCCAAAACCGGTGACTGCAGCCACAATACCTTTATATGTCTGGCCAATGTGTTGCTGCATATATTCACATTTCAGCCAGTCCATTGCATCACGGGATGCAAGATCAGCCCGACGCTCGGTTCTTGAACAATGCTCGCCCAGGCTCTGAATATCTCCCGCGCCGTAGGGATAGATGTTCTTTTTAGCCAGATCGGCGGCACCGGCTCTTTGCACATGCCGGGAAATCCGTTCAGAACGAATGACATGACGGATAGCCCTGTGCACCAATAAATCAGGGTAACGCCTTATGGGGGAAGTAAAATGGGTGTAGGCGTTAAAAGCCAGACCAAAATGCCCCTGGTTATCGCCGGTGTAAACCGCCTGACTCATGGAGCGTAAAACAACAGTCTGAATCACATGAAAATCAGGGCGTTCCTTCACCTGCTGCATTAACAACTGAACATCTTTTGGTGTGATTTTACCTGATGGCACCGACAACCCCAGACTGCCAAGAAAGCTGTTCAGATTAAGCTGTTTTTCCAGTGTCGGACCTTCATGAACCCTGTAAAGCCCAGGTAATTCATGTTTTTCCAGAAACCGGGCTGCTGATACATTGGCGCATAACATGCACTCTTCGATCAGCTTATGAGCATCATTACGTTGTGCAGGCACAATCTGATCAATTTTACGATTTCGTCCAAAAATTATTCTTGTTTCTACTGTATCAAAATCAATGGTGCCTCTGTCTGCCCTGACACTCACCAGGGTTTGATAAAGGTTATATAACTCTTCAATATGAGGAACCAGTGTCTTTCGATGCTTCCGTAACTCAATGCCTTCAGGCGTCAGCGGCTGAGACAGCATTCCCCAGACATCGGTATAAGTTAACCGCGCATGAGAGCGTATCAATCCTTCATAAAACTTATAACCTGATACTTTCCCATTGGCGCTGATGGTCATTTCACACACCATAGCCAACCGATCTACCTCAGGGTTCAGCGAGCAAAGTCCATTGGAAAGAACTTCCGGCAACATAGGAATAACGTGTCCTGGAAAATAGACAGAGGTTCCTCTGTTTTGTGCTTCTTCATCCAGGGCTGTACCTGGTTTCACATAATGGGATACATCTGCAATGGCAACATATAATCGCCAGCCACCACTTTTTTTGGACTCGCAGAAAACCGCGTCATCAAAATCACGGGCATCTTCACCATCAATGGTAACAAACGGTGTATTGCGCAGATCAACACGATTTACCTTATCATTTTCAGCAACCTCGGTGCTGAATTGACGGCACTGCTTTTCAACAGCTTCTGGCCAGGTATGAGGTATATTATGGGTTCGAACTGCAACATCAACCTCCATGCCAGCGTCAGTGCGATCACCCAGAATTTCTTTCACTAACCCCATGGGCAAACTTCTTCGACCAGGCTGCTCAGTGATCTCCACCAGAACATATTGACCTGCGGTGGGCATCATGGGCCCGGGGACTACAATAATTTCACGATTAATCCGCGGGTTTTCCGGAACAATAAAAGCCGCATGCGATTCTTCGTAATAGCGACCTACTACCTGAGTCGTATTTCTCTCGATGACCTCAACCAACTGACCTTCTTTACGTCCACGATGGTCAATTCCCGCTTCACGAACAACGGCCCTGTCTCCGTCAAACAACTGTCTCATTTCCCTTGGTGAAAGATAGAGATCTTCACCTTTTTCATCAGGAATAAGAAAACCAAAACCTTCTTTATTGCCCTGAACCCGACCCTTGATCAAATCCATTTTATTAATAAGTGCAAAAGCCCCCTTGCGGGTCTGCATCAACTGACCATCACGGATCATAGCTTTTAATCGATACATCAGGGCTTCCTGCTGCCCATCCTCCAGCACTTCGAGCTCACGACACAAAGTTCGATGATTAGCAGGCGCACCTCTATTTTCAAGTACTTCCATGATGTAAAGGCGACTTGGAACAGGACTTTCGTAACGGCCAGCTTCTTCTGCGGCCTGGGGGTCAGAATCTTTCCACCCTTGTGACATTGGTGTTATTAAACCTCTCGATGGAAGCTGGGAAATTTAGTCAATCTTACTGACATAGCAATTAGCGAAGTCATTCCGGAGTTAGGGAATGACTGGCTTTCATCATTCCACGGAGGCGAACAGAGCTTGTCATGAATGTAGCATCAAATTTACTCGGTATGCTCAATGCTGCATCGGGTGCCATAGGCTACAGCAAGTAACACTTCAGTCAATGACAGGCCAATCAAAGACAGGTCAATAAAGCTCTGCCTGCTCCAGACTATAGTAATAACACCAATTGTACATCCACAGCAATTACAGAGCGAAAAGTTGATTCTGTTGATAACTCTCCATCACCCAGTCACACGCCCTGAATTGGACGCCCACTGTCATATTCTAAAGAATTCCTGAAACAGAATAATCCCTGGAGATAAGCGCGAACTGATAAAAAAGCAGCGATTGACTGATAAAAGTAGAGCAGAGAAAATTTAATTGTAAATGGATAACCGACCCGGGAACAGCTACAGATTACTGTCTCTGGTGTTATCAGGAAAAGCTCTGATTTCGTTAGTGATGTATTGAAAAGAGTAAACAGATCAGGGCCATCTCATCAGGGCCATCTCATTTGGCACTAACCTCCAATAACACCTTGAAGTAACAGTGTTCTGTACTCATCATCTGCCGCTGCCATTATGCGTCGGTTTTTCACTCCAAGTTTCAGAGAAGTTTCCTGCTTTAACAAGTTAAGTGCTATCTGTCTGTAAACGGCCATGTTCTCAGGACCAAAGCCTTTTCTGATACGACATTCATCTTCTCTAAACCCAATATCCAGAACCCAATGTAAGTTGTTTTCAACCGACCAATGAGCCCGAACAGATCTCATGAAATTCTCGGCATCGGTTGTCATGCTTGATATAAAATAACGACGCTCAAGGCTGACCTTTTCACCCTCATGACGCTCACTTTCCACGACTCCGATCATCGTAAGATCTCGCCAGTCATTACGTTGCTCAAGCCAGCTAATATCAGTACTTACCCAACATCGTCGAGCTTCTATGCGACCATGCCCTTTATCAATAGTTTCATGAAATTGGGTGCTTTCAGGTAAGATTTTTCTGGTTGCAAGATCATCAAGATAAAGTTTGATATCGTCGTGCAGTGATTTTTGATTTCCTTTAACAGCTAGAAGGTAATCAGCACCTTTTTCTCTGATTTTTTCAGCAATAGCTTTCTGGCAACCCATTACGTCAGTGCTGATGATACAGCCACTCACTTCCAGCATATCCAGAAGAGCTGGGATGGCTGTAATCTCGTTCGACTTTTCTGATGTTTTTAGTTGTCCGAGTACCATTCCAGTCTGACTGGCCCACGCATTGACCATATGAATAGCGGCCTTATTGCTCCCTTTGTCGTAGTACTGCGTTTTTCTGAATTTGAGACTGAGGAACGTCTGACCGACCAGATAATTTCTATTTATCCAATTCAGAGACGATATTCATATTCAAACACTTGATATTGTAGATTTTTACGATAGATATGATATTTGGCACATACCCCACCATTAGCCAGCTTTCAATGAAGAAATTGAACGACGGTTTTGTTGTTTACTGCCTCAATCAATGAGGCTTTTCATTATCCATTGCAAGCGGGTTCTGGCAACACAGGATAAAGCTTTTTCAGCTTAGTTCGCGCATTCTCTGTGGTGAAACGCCACTCCATCGCAGATTTACAAGCATTGCGCTCTGCCTCCCAAGCTTCCACTTCACGGCGAAGCGTATCCTGATCCGGTATACGACAGTTCAAACATTGGCGACTCAGTATGCTCAACTCTATTTCAGCCATATCCAGCCAGCTGCCGTGTTTTGGCGTGTAGTGAAACTCAAGTTTGTTCGCAATTCGGTGCGCCTCTTCAGGGCTAAAGGCTTTATAAAGGGACGCCGCTGTATGGGTGTTCAGGTTGTCCTGTACCAGTACAATTTTATCCGCCTCTTTGTAACGACCGTCCACTAACTCTTTGACCTGATGCGCCCAGTCTACAGCCGTTCTGCGATCAGTGATCTCAACATGTCGCCAGCCTGCCAGGGGCTCGAATATCATGAAGATATTACTGACGCCATTGCGGTCATACTCCGTGTCATAGCGCTCGGGCTTACCAGGCTCTATAGCGATAGGTTTACGTACCTCAATGATTAACTGTTTATTGCTTTCGTCGAGACAAACCAAGGGACGCTTGGGGTCATAAGGTTGTTGGTAAAGATCCAGAACCTCCTCCATAGCACTGACAAAATGGGCACTTTCCTCTTCAGGGATACACCATTCTTTCTTCAGCCAAGGTTTAAGTTCGTTTTTTTTAACTCGGCATGAACGGTGCTTCTGGAGATTTCGTCAACATACTGTAGCTCAACCATTTTGTCTCGTAGTAAGTTCAGCGTCCAACGACACCGACCTTCCGGTGGAGGCGAGCAGGCAATGGCGATAAGGTGAGCTTGTCCTTCACCGTCCAGTTTGCGCTTGTGACTATTACCAGCATGCTTGCCATTAATGGCTACTTCCAAGCCTTCTTCAACGAGGCGCTGACGAAGGCGGCAGATAGTAACCACCCTGACACAGAAAGCTTTGGCTACCTGTTGGTGAGTCAGGGGAGACTGGTTTTCATCAATGGCTAAAAGAATTCCAGCTCGACGTTTCTTGTGCTGAGCAACTCTGGGTTTATCCCGCTTGATCAGGGTTTCAAGCATTACCCGCTCATCATCAGTCAATCGGACATGATATTTGATTAGCATCGTAACTCCGTCGTTTGTTTCAATGGAGTTATCAGGATGGGCTATTTTACGAAAATATCATTTCGAGCCGAATGGAGTAGTAGGAACGTCTCAGTGTTTTACCATCAATAGCGATGACTTCTCCATGGGTGCGTTGAGCAATCAGGCTTACCCAGGTTATAAAGCATTGACGAAATTCGTCCGGATCAATGCGTTCGAATACTCTGATAAAGGTGTGCTGGGAAGGAATTCCGTGGGGTAAAGGGATATAGAGCTTAAGCCAGGATAACTTTTTCTTGCCAAGATATGAGACCATTTTCCAGTCTTCAGCACCGCAGGTAATCATGCAAACGGCAATGAATACGAGGTGTGAAAGTGGGTAGCGATGATTATCTGCACGAACTTCGGTCAATTCTGAAAAAGTATCCAAGAGAG
>CBDBOO010000048.1:0-20913 GCA_965208385.1 Endozoicomonas sp. | reverse complement strand
CGCTTAATTCTAGTCCTGAAGTTGAGGTTTTTTCTCTCAATTTTTTGTGTATTTGTTTTCCCTACAACATGCTCTGCTGGGGTGTGTGATTTAAACAATGTCAAGAAAAACGACTACACTAGTATGGTCGTATAGGCTTTTTGGCGTTGAGAAATATGTACAGCTCAGTCCTTTCATCCAACGATGAAATCACAGAAATCGTTATCAAAATCCCGCACAATCGCTCAATGGTGGATTTCGAAAATCATTTGCAAGATGCCTTAAATGAAGCGGGACAACTGGGAACAAAAAAGCAACTTGAGTGGCTTGATACTGACGGTTCTCCCATTACGCTTGGCAATGTTCGGTTGACCAGTAAAAGTAAAAAAGAATTGAAGGTTTATGAAACTCCATGGGGAGCGGTTAGGGTCAATCGTTTTATCTATCAAAGTCGTGAAGGCGGTGCTATTTATTGTCCCCTTGATCAATCTGCACGAATTGTTGTTAATTCAACCCCGCGACATGCCTGCATGGTCAGTTGGAAGTTTGCCCACATGCCTTCCACTGAAGTAGAGCAAGATTTTCTAAGAAACCACGGACGTAAAATCCATCGAAGAACCGCTAAAGACCTGGCAGAAGTTGTTGCCAGTATTGCTCAGGCCAAAGAAGAATCCTGGACTTATGAATTACCGGATTTACCCGAGCCAGTAGCCACAGTTAGCTTGGGGCTGGATGGTGCAAACTTGCTTTATAAAGAGGGCTACAGAATTGCAATGTGCGGAACTATTGCGCTTTATGATGAAGAAGGAAATCGAATGCACACGGTGTACGCTGCCGCTGCCCCCGAATACGGAAAAGAAACTTTTATAAGGCGGTTCTCTTCTGACATTGAGAAAATGAAGTCTCGTTTTCCTGATGCCACTTACGTTGGAGTTGCTGATGGGGCGCCAGATAATTGGACGTTTCTTGAGCCTGTTACATCGATTCAAATTCTGGATTTTTATCACGTTAGCGAATATGTGGCAGAAGCGGCAGAAGCTATATATCCGGGTAAAAAAATGCAGAATGAACGCAAAGCCTGGTTAAGATCAACACTGCACGAATTAAAAAACACCCCTGGTAAGGCAAAACGTTTATGGTTGGAATTAAAGAAAGCAGCTCCCGGGAATAAACGTCTTGTTTCTAAAGAAAAACTGGATAAAGCCAGAACTTATTTCAAAAATCACTGGCACCAAATGATTTATCCAGAAGCGTTGGAAAACAAGTTACCAATTGGTTCTGGTGTAACAGAAGCTGCTTGCAAAACGCTGGTTAAGCAGCGCATGTGTAAGTCAGGCATGCGATGGAAGGAACAAGGGGCGTCAATGCTATTAACATTACGAGCTCTGGCGAAGTCAACGGGTTATTGGGATGCTTTCTGGTCGAAGATGGATCGCTACGGGTTTCCAGTGGCTCACAACCTGCATGCCTGACATTATTCAAGCCACACACCCCTCTGCTGGATTAAGATGCCGATCATATGCACCCCAATTATCAGTATAAAATCTCTTTATATTAAATGGAGCGAGCAGCTCTTTTAGAGTCTTAAATACCTTGTCAGTTCGCTTTCCAAAGGCATAAGCAAGAACCGTATTGGTGGTATGGTCAACTGCGTGCCAAAGCCAGCGCTGGTTAAATTTACTATTAACAAATGACCATTGCTCATCAAGCTCTGCCTCTTCGCAGGCAGGCTCTAGATGTATATTACTCTCATCTCCAAGCTCCATTGTGCGGATATTAGGATTAACTTTGATTAAGCCTTTTTCTTTTTTTTTAAGGTGTTTATGACAGTCGTTTTACTAATACCCAACACCCTCCCTGTATCCCTTACGCCACTGCCATTAATTGCCATCTCAACGATTTTTTCCTTAACTCCAGGCTCGTAGGCTTTGTAACGATATTTGAGCATGAACGTTTTAACATGGCAGTCAATATTACAACACAGGTAGCGCGGTACATTATGGGCGCTAACACCGATGTATTTGATGTTTTGGCTGTCACAAGTACTACAGCGTACTATTGAAGAACAAGTCATATTTAACTCGCTAGCAATACGTCTACTGTCGTATTATAGCTGACTTTTCGGAACCTACAGGTTTAACCCACTACCCACCATAAGTCAAACCGGGCTTGTGCAACAACAGGATAAGATTACGGCTGGGCGCAATCTATCCTTATTCGTTAGCCTTATTTTGCACTTTGGTATGCAGTTTAACTTAATAAAAATCCAGCTAAACTTTCCAGAACCACTAAATTTTCTTCAGAAAATAACCTTACAAAACAATTTGTTAGAAGTGAAAGTTTAATCGAAAGCTTTTTAAGGTTTGACAGAGAACCAAACTCTGCCCATTTTTATCTCAACCTTACTGCCTGATTATTCTGAGGATGTAGCGATGTCCCGAACCCTGGATGCCCTTAAGCTGATTGTTGAAGAATTAGATGAACATTCGTGCAGACTTGAAACGTTGAGAGGGAGCAAAACACCTCACGGAAAGTAGCAGAACATCAAAGTCGAGAAATTGAAAGTCTGAGAGTAAAAATAAGAGACATAGAGATTAGGGAAAAAGCAAGAACAGGCATCAGGAAAAAAGTGCTTGCTCAAGAGTATGGGTTATCTCCAGGCAGAATAACTCAAATCACTAACTCTCATTGATACGAGGTGTAAGCAATGAGCAAAGGCGATAATAATAGGACAATGACTCAGCAAGGAGCATTCCGTAAAGACCGGAATGCTATGAAAAAAGCTGAACGAAACGATATTACTGATGGTGATATCATCAATAAAATGGCCTCAACACACACTAAACCCAATTCGGCGCAAGCTTTTGCTGAAGCTGCTGGAACAGTCATCCATGTACGGGCAAATATGAATAAGGAAGCTCCTGTTGCTGACGCAGTAGATGCGATTGTTGTTGAACGAAGGGAACTTGATAAAAGCGGTCAAAGAAACTAGCAATTCTTTCAGGGCGATCTCATTTGACAAACACCAATCCTGTTGCATATTCAAAAAGCTAGCTTTAAAAACTGAATTTTTGAGAAGTACAGGAAATTAGGCTTATTTTGGTACTTTTGTGTGCTGAATAATTAGCCAAACAGAGAAAGTTAGTGCCAAATGAGATCGCCCTGGCAATTCTTTCTTTTCAGGTCACCCTCAGTGGTGACTCTTTTTTTGACTCAAATTTCCTTAATGAGGCTAATCGGGATAGGGAGGTACCTCACGATACCCCTCCTCCCCAGGGCGATCTCATTTGACAAACACCAATCCTGTTGCATATTCAAAAAGCTAGCTTTAAAAACTGAATTTTTGAGAAGTACAGGAAATTAGGCTTATTTTGGTACTTTTGTGTGCTGAATAATTAGCCAAACAGAGAAAGTTAGTGCCAAATGAGATCGCCCTGCCCTCCTCCCAGTCGAGTCAACCGGCGGAACCTCCCCGTCAGTTGCTCACAGATCCGGACTTGAACCTCTCGATTCATCCGGCTCTTCTTATCCAACCGCTGACACACAGCCTGCTCGCCAATGTGCCATTAACCAAGGAGCTTTCTGAGCGATGCGCCCCAAACATCGAGCTGCACGCTTCTTTCTGCCCCTCAATTTCTTGTATTTTCCCATAGCCCATCGAACCAGAGTGGCTTCCACATATGACAATACTCTTCTCAACTCTGATGGATAAAATTTTCCAAAGTAGTTGATCCAGCCCTGAACACGTGGATTGATCAGTTTTGCAAGCTCTTCAAGAGAGTACAATGATCGTTTCGTGGGAATTTCTAACTCCCTTATCTTGTCTTTGATACGCTGGGCGGATGCCTTGCTCATCGCTGGCAAGAAGTTGGGAAAGAATTTCCCATACCGGTTTCTGGCTAATCTCGTTCTGAATGTATAACTTAGAAAATCAAAAGATGTGTTTTCATGCGTTTCTGTTCTGTCCTCATCCTTACAGTAAACCAGTTTCGTCTTTTCCGGATGCAATGTAAGACCACAGTCGAGTAAACGACGTCTTACTGCTTCCAGCGTGAACTCTGCTTCTTGTTTACTGTGACAATGAATAACCGCATCATCAGCAAAACGCTCAAACCAGACATTCTGGATATTACATTCCAACCAATGATCAAACGCATAATGCATGAACAGGTTTGCCAACAATGGGCTAATAACTCCCCCTTGTGGCGTTCCTTTTACGCGCGGACACTCCTGACTTTCATTTTCAACCGGAGCCTGAAGCCAACGTTTGATGTACAACAATACCCAAGGTTCCCTGATGTGATGTTCCACTGCTCGCATGATGAGTTTATGATCCAGATTATCGAAAAACCCTTTGATATCCAGATCAATGACCCCTTCTCCATCATCAAGAGTGTCGCCAGCAGCGTTTTCGAGCTAACGCCAACGCCTGATGCGCTGAGCGGTTAGGTCTGTAGCCGTAGGAGTTTTCATGAAATACAGGTTCCACTAATGGCTCGACTATCAGCTTTACCACAGTTTGGGCTACACGGTCGGCTACCGTCGGTACTCCCAGCAGCCTCGTGCCTCCATCTTTCTTGTCGATGGCTACACGCATGACGGGGGGAGGAAAGTAACTGCCCGATGACATTCTGTTCCATATTTTGTACAGGTTCTTGCCTAAATGGGTTTCAAAGTCAGCCAGAGACTGACCATCAATACCGGCAGCACCTTTGTTCGCTTTCACGCTTCGCCAGGCTTGATAGACAAGCTCTTTAGAAATTGTGAACGGTTTTGCTTCCGTCATAGATTCATTCCAATAAATCGGTTGATCTACTCCTTCCGCTGGATAAGTCAGCCCCTTTGCTCCACATCCATTACAGATGCTTCAACACTACTACGAGCTGATCCGCCCCTGTGCTCTGTATTGGTACTCTGAGCCTTGCTGTTTGTCAGCTTGGCTGGCTCCCTTAACACCAGAGCGACAGGTTCTCATGTTCCATAAAAGAGCCTGAAATCGGTTCATGCCATCTTTGTGCCGGACACCGCTCAGGCAGTAACTGGATAACCCCTGAACTTATCATAAGGTAGTGGTGCCCCTCATTTTTGATGTCGATATATACGCTTACGACACGTCATCAATGGTTCACTTGCGTTCATCTCCCGAACTCATACCTGACGCAATCTAGTTGCGCCTTTTCTGTGACGCTCACCACCCTGACTCTTAATCAACGCAGCTCACAGTGGTTTGGTGGTCGCTTCCAGAAGCCGCCACCGGAGGGCCCACCTCCATCTCAATTACAGTTACGAACAGACCGACTCTGTTCTCATGACACACCACCACCGGCCATACAGATCATGTAGCACGGCGGTTCAAATCACTGTTGTTTATCTTGTCGCCATTTCTGGCAAACCCAAGTTCCTGAAATATTTATTCGGCAGTGCTTTAGTGAGTGCCGGACTACCACTTAAACGCCAGACTCCGTGAGCTGATTTTGCCGTATTCCAAGCAAGGAATCGACTCACTCCCAGACGTCTTAACATGCGGTAACCCTTTCCTCCCCACTGCTTGTAGATATAACACCGCAATCGTCGTCGAATCCATTTATCCAAATCTCGCAGAGGACTCAGTATCTCGGCTATGCCGAAATACGCTTTGACCGCCATGGATGGTGGGAAGCTTGATTTTGCAGGAGCAAAAATCAACCCAACCAAGCAGGGATTTTCTTAGCTCTGCGATAACCTGTGTGATCGAATGGCCTCTCGTTCGACGGCTCAGCATTTTAACGGTCTGTTTCACTTTCTTCAGCGACTTGTCGCTGACTTTTATTTTCAGTGCCCGCTTGCCGAACGTAAACCCAAGGAAGGTTCTCTCCCATGGTCGGCCTACTGCGCTTTTCTGGGTATTCACTGTGAGTCGCAGTGAGTCTCCAACAAAACGCTGCAGGCTTTTCATTATACCATTTCCGTTTTCTAACTACGATAATACAGCCCATTCACGGGAGCATAGGCTGGTTACCCGACCAGCCTCAGAAACAAGCTTGTTCCAACCACAACAACATGCATTTACAATGTCATCATAATTTTTAAAAGATCGGTTGGATAAATCATGCTCCCGAAGCCACTCCCAAATTTCTTCTGCACTATTTAATTCCGGTGCATAAGGCGGTAAAGGAATCAATGTCAGGTTATCAAAAGTAGGCAAGTCTTTAGAATGATGATATCCCGCATTATCAATTATTACGGCAGCATGCCGTCCTTTATTGGTTAGCTTTGAGATTTCAGACAAATGTAGCGTCATCATTTCTGTATTGATCGTTGGGAGCACTAAAGCAGTTCCAATATCCCTTTCGGGGCAGACAGCAGCAAATACATAAGCATATGTAAATTGTCTCTGCCGAATTATTCCGGGTCTGCTTCCTTTAATAGCCCAAATCCTACTGACCGTGTTTTGTTGACCAAAACGACCTTCATCTTGAAACCAAACGTCAACATCTTTTAGGTTTACTTTATCTGGAAGCCTTTGCTGCACCTCTGTTTTGAAGTTTTTTTAAATGCTTCTTGCACTTCTAAATCCTGCTTTGGATGGTGTGTGCGACCAGATATCCACGAAAGACCGACTTTATGGAGTAACTTGTAAACAGTAGAATTAACGCACTCAGTTCCGAAATCTTTTTTTAATACGTCTTTAACATCGCGACCAACGATTCTTCCACCTTCACGTTTCTCTTGAAGATCAAGAACTGTATTTTTAAAATCCTTTTCCTGTTCATTATTGAGTGTATTTTTTCTACCTCGTCCACCTTGATCTTTGAGGGCTTCAGCACCTCCTTGTTTATAGCGCTGCAACCAATCAAACACAGATCGAGGGTTAACCTTTAAAAGGTTTGCCACCTCTTTTTCTGATAAACCTTTTTGAATGAATGCCAGACCAAGCAATCTAATGCATTCTTTGTTATCTGATGCATGACGAGCTTTATCTTGAAAATCTTCGTCATGAAAGCCATTTGGAAGTTCAGGAGTACGAGACATTTGGTAAAAACACACAAGAAAACCTACTTACAGGATAGTTCTGGACAGGCTGATTGTGTGTGTTTTTTTCCGTATTTAAAAAATGAAATTGGTATTACACGCTCGCCCGTTCTCTGACTCTTTACAAACACCATAAAGTCGTCGGCATAACGGACAAATCGAAGCTTTCGTCTTTCCAGTTCCCAATCCAGATTATTCAGTACGACATTGGAAAGTACAGGTGACAATGGGCCGCCCTGTGGTACACCTTCTGTCGTTGCCTGTTTTCTTCCGTTGATTTCAACACCGGACTTCAAATAGCGATTGATCAATCTAAGAAATTCATGATCCTGATGTTTCGTTTCGAGCTGTTTCATCAATAAATCATGATTAACGCAGTCGAAGAACGCTTCAAGATCACAGTCTACTACCCAGTCGTGACCCTTACGCAGAGTATCTTGCGCATAGAGTATCGCTTGCTGTGCTCTTCGTCGGGGACGAAATCCATAACTGTTGTCGTGGAATTCGCATTCCCATTCTTCCTGAAGCACCTGAGCTATCGCTTGCTGTATTAAGCGATCCAATACAGTAGGGATACCCAGTTTTCGCTTGCGACCGTCCGGCTTAGGGATTTCCACCCTTAATACCGGTTTTGGAGAGTAAGTTCCGTCAATTAATCGTTGTCGTATCGTAGACCAATGTCGTTTGAGAAAGGTAGGAAGGTCAGTGACGGTCATGCCATCAACGCCCGGAGCTCCTTTATTACGTTGAACTTGTTTCAAAGCCCGCACCAGATTATTCCTATCCAGTACACGACTCATTAAAGATGAACAAAAGGTGCCTCTCTTGAATTATGAGTGGTTCAGTTGGATTTCCCATTCCTGATTCATCCTCCGGATTGTCCAGAGACAACAGAAGTTGCTTGTCAGATGCCATTCAGAAACACTTCCCCAACGAGTACTTTCCTTGATTTGTTCTGGCCTTCAGTGGCAAGAGACCACCTATTATGCCGTCTGCTGACTTCTGCCATACGATCACACCCGATTGCTCTGATGTCAGTTGTTCCCTCAACATACGACAGACCTCCCGAGGTAAGACACTTAACTTTCATCGCGTAAACGCCCAATTTATAAAACGTATCCCTATTGCAGATGGAGAGCTTAGTGGTCACGTGCCCACTGGCTCCAGATACGTCACACCTCATATTGGGTTTCTGTTCGTCGCCCCGCGATTTTGCGTTGGACTTCCTTCAGACCCTGCCTCGCGACAACGCCCTCGCCTAAAGCGCCTACTGTTGGTGCCCTTTCGCTAACCTTCGGCTCTGCGAATACCTGGTAAGAGGACTTTCACCTCTCTAGTTAAGTGCCATGCTCGGCACACACGCCCAAATCAGGGGCTGCAGGCGGTCTGCGCCGCAGGGCGCTTATGTCCCCCTGTGGGTAAACCAGCATCTGACTGGCGGTAAAGACGCCTTTGGTACGCCCGTGCGGATGACTGGTGCAGCCGACGGACAGAAATCGAACTTATGGCCAAAGGCCCTGGTTTGAGAGATACAAGTCACCCTGTTCTTATCCGGGGAGATAAACCAATCCCAGCATGGTTACAACAGGCTGACAGTGATTCATCACCCTGCGGCAAACCCGATAAACCGATAGCGCCTGCTTTTGATGATACACCACCATAGCGACAGGAGTTCAACGAAGCAAGTGCAATCTCGTGATATTGAGATGAAACCAGCTGTTAACATTGAGTGTGCATGGAACCAAACCTTGGCAGAATCAGTGGCTACTGCAAAAGGTGCGAGCAAGCGAGGGCGGACAGCCCTTACCCGAATCATGAACATAAGTCCCCTGTGGGTAAGGCCGACTTCTCGTGGGCGAGTGAGCCAAAGATCACAAAGCCCTCTGGTTTGAGAGATACGGTAAATGCGGCGGTTGTGCACTGACAGTTCATGTTCTTATCCGGGGAGATCTGCTCAACATGCGATCGGTCAATCCCAGTTCTCAGCCACTGGTTACAACAGGCTCGGCGAGCAGTGATTCATCACCCTGTTCGAGCAAACCCGATGACAACCGATAGCGCCTGCAGGAGCAATTTTGCATGGTGATTGGACAGAAGTCAGCAGAGGCCATAATAGTTGTTCGACAAGCGTCGTCAACGAAGGGCCAAACATCGATGACAAAGAGGAGTCTGATTCCCTCAGCACAGTGCAGCCGATCGGCGATACATTGTTGCTGGCGAAAGAATCTGTAACCAGCTTTGAACCAAGATCTATTAAGTTGCGCACTGGAACCCGCCAACCTAGTGAAAGCATGGAAAAAGGTCAAAAGTAACAAGGGTGCACCGGGTATTGATGGTGTCACCGTTGAGGCTTATCCTGACCTTGCTAAACAACATTGGCCGTCAGTGCGTCAAGCCTTATTGGATGGAGCTTATAGGCCATCGCCCGTTCTTCGGGCAACCATAGAGAAGCCCGATGGCGGAATACGTCTGTTAGGAATACCGACGGTTCAGGACAGGGTTATCCAGCAGGCCATTGTGCAAGTGCTGACCCCGATCTTTGATCCCGGTTTTTCCCCAAACAGTTTTGGCTACAGACCAGGAAAGTCAGCCCATGACGGAGTTCGTCAGGTAAAACAACTGATCAAACAGGGTCTGCATCATGCCGTCGACGTTGATCTGAGTAAATTCTTTGATACCGTCAACCATGATGTGATGATGTCGAGGGTCTCTCGTAAGATTCACGACAAACGTCTACTTAAATTAATCGGTTGCTACCTGCGTGCTGGAGTCATGATTGATGGGCATATCTATCCCACAAGGATAGGTATGCCGCAAGGTGGCCCATTGTCGCCTTTACTGTCGAATATCCTGCTTGATGATCTTGACAAGGAGCTGGAATATCGAGGTCATTGCTTTGCTCGTTATTGCGATGACTTTATTATTCTCGTTGGCAGCCAGCGAGCAGGTGACCGGGTAATGCAGAGCATTAACCGCTATCTTGAACGCAAGCTGAAGTTGAAGGTAAACGAGACTAAAAGCACAGTGGTTAAAGCCACGAAAGCTGAATTTCTGAGTTTCACCTTCACAGGGAAGAAAATACGCTGGTCAGAGAAAAGCTTAAACCGCTTCAAACAGAAGGTTCTAAAACTCACCGGTCGTAGCTGGGGAGTCTCAATGGAATACCGTCTGAAAAAGCTGATCGAATATATCCGAGGCTGGATGGGTTATTTTAAGATAACCGAGTATTACCGGCCCATTCCGAAGCTGGATCAATGGATACGTCGGCGAATTCGTTGTTGTTTTATCAAACAATGGCGCAAGCCGAAAACCCGTTTCAAAAATTTAATCAGGTTAGGCGTTGACCGAATCAAAGCCGCGATGATTGCAGCCAGCAGCAAAGGGTATTATCGATTAAGCAAAACGTATGCGGTTCAGCAGGCATTAAACGACAGTTATCTTAGTAATCTTGGGCTTGTTTCACTGAAAGACTTATGGATCAGGTTTCACCACCACCGGTGAACCGCCCGGTGCGGACCCGCATGCCGGGTGGTGTGGGGAGGGTTGAAGAAAAGTCAGCCCTTACCCGATTGTACGCCCGGCATGGGCATGAACTTATGAGGTGAAAGTCCTCTGTAGGAAGGTCACCATCGAAAACCATGTTGTGATTAGATGCTAACTACTAGCGAATGGCAAAGGCCAGCCCGTGAGGTCTGGTCTGAAGGAAGCCGGACGCAAAACTGCGAGCTGATGAACAAAAACATCATATGAGGCGTAGGCTGGAGGCGAGTTGGCACAAGACGACGAAGCCATGTGCTGCTTTTTATTGGAGAGCAGGGCCACCGTAAATGATGCAGCAGTGCAGCGAAAGTGCATGTTCTTATCCGGGGAGATCTGCTTAACACGCGATCGGTTCCTTTCCAGTTCTCAGCCACTGGTTTCAACAGGCTCGGCGAACAGAACTTATCCGGCTGTTCGAGCAAACAGGATAACAACCGATAGCGCCTGCAGGGGTAACCCTGACGGGTGATTAGGCAGAAGTCAGCAGACGGCATAGTAGTCAAATGCCCAGCGTAATGGCTGGGACACGGTGAAGGCCTGAACATCAGAATAAAGGAGGAGCCTTGTCAGACTTGAATACACGAACACCGCCCGGTGATGACGTGACTCAGCGTACTGCCCCGCAGCCAGCCTTTAGCAACACTCTATTCGAACGTGCTCTGCATCCTGAGAATCTTCAGAGTGCATGGAAACACGTTCGCGCCAACAAGGGAGCCGCCGGTGTTGATGGAATGAGCATCGACGAATTTCCCAACTGGGTACGCGGTGGCGGCTGGAAGAAAACCACTGTGCAATTGCGCAACGGTCACTATCAACCGACGCCCGTCAGGCGTGTTGAGATCGAGAAACCTGACGGAGGAAAACGCCTTCTTGGTATTCCCACCGTCAGAGATCGCGTGATTCAACAAGCCATCGCCCAGGTACTGACACCGATATTCGATCCCGCATTCTCAAACAACAGTTTTGGGTTTCGGCCTCATCGAAATGGGCAGCAAGCCGTGAAACAGGTGCACCGCATAATCCAAAAGGGTTATCGCATCGCGGTGGATGTTGATCTCTCCAAATTCTTTGACCGGGTCAACCATGATTTACTGATGACACTGTTAAGCCGCAAGGTAAAAGACAGACGTCTGATGCACCTCATTGGTTGTTACCTGCGCGCCGGTATCATGGACGACCAGCGTTTTCTGGAAAGCCGGGAAGGTGTTCCGCAAGGTGGCCCATTGTCACCGTTATTGTCGAACATCTTGCTCGATCCACTGGACAAAGAACTGGAGCGTCGAGGGCACAAGTTTGCCCGCTATGCCGACGACTTCACGATATTGGTGAAAAGTCAGCGAGCGGGTGAACGTGTTCTGCCCAGTATCAGTCGGTATCTGCAACAGCGTTTAAAACTGAGAGTGAACACCACCAAGAGCCACGTTGTGAGAACCAGCGAAAGTCAGTTTCTGGGATTCACCTTCCGGGGAAAGTACATTCAATGGCATCCGAAAGCCCTGCAGCGATTCAAGCAGAAAGTTCGTAAACTCACCAACCGCAACTGGGGTGTTTCCATGAAATACCAGCTCTTCAAAACCAGCCAGTATTTACGCGGCTGGATTCATTACTTTGGAATCGCCAACGGTTACCAGCGGTGTGTCGATCTGGATCACTGGATACGACGCAGGATTCGCATGGCCTATTGGCGACAGTGGCGAAAGCCGCGCACCAAAGTCAGACAATTGATGAAGCGAGGTGTTCATGTTCAAGCCGCTGTTGCTTGTGGCTTAACCAGTAAAGGCCCATGGCGTAGTTCGAAAACACCGGGAATTAATCAGGCATTGTCGAATGCTTATTTAAAATCGCAGGGGTTGTACGCACTACGCGACGGATGGATCAAGCTTCACCATTCCTGATGAACCGCCCGGTGCGGAGCCGCTTGCCGGGTGGTGTGGGGGCTGGAGGTTAAAGACCTCTGGCTACCCGATTAGGCATTCTTGCGCCACTGTCAGTAACTACATTGAACTCAATAAAATTCTATAGGACTAAGAACTAAGAACTAAGGGCTAAAATGTATGAATCCAGCAACTACAGCGTCAAGCGTATTAGACAAGAAAACCTTTATTAGTCAAGGACAAGAAGAAGTTCCAAGTAAGAAAAAAAAGAATATAGCTAAACTTGAGGCTATTGCTATAGAAAGTCAAGACGTAGACCCCGTAGAACCGAAACTAAAATTTGAGACTAGTATTTTTGAAGGTAAACATTTGGCAAAGCGTAACATAAAAGATTGGGTTCAATATGGAAATCCTGAAATCTTCAACGAAATGTTTGAAGAAGGTGTTCTAAAGGCTGTTTCTGGAATAACCAAAGGAAAATGGAACCCTACAGAGTTAGTTAGCTTTCGGTGTTTGTCAACATAGTTGTCGCCTCAACTCAAGCGACTTCGCTTAGCTGTTCATCAGCAAGCTTGTCTGGATTCAGCCAGACCTCATCTGGCAGATCCCAGTTCCTTGTCGGCCTTTTTCCCCAGCGTTCCGGGTGACGCTGTTTAGCCTGTTCATAAACCTTTCTACGGTTATCCATGAACATTTCGGTTTCACCCCGGTGTCTTTGACCGGGTGTCAGAAATTTCAGCCCACTGTGCTTGTGTTCTTCGTTGTACCATTGGGCAAAACCATGCACCCAGCCACGTGCTGCTTCAATATCAGCAAAGGGTTTGCGTGGATACCCTGGACGGTACTTCAGGGTTCTGAAGATGGCCTCGGAATAGGGGTTATCATCACTGACCCGTGGACGGCTGAATGAACTCACAACACCAAGGCTCTGCAGAGTTGACAGCATCGTGCCGCCTTTCATGGCGCTACCGTTGTCTGAATGCAACACCAATGGTTTCTCCATGGCTGCAATTCCATGTTTTATACAGGCCTTAGTGATCATTTCCGAAGCATGCTCTGCCGATTCATTTTCGTGAATTTCCCATGTAACAACCATACGGCTATAGATGTCTATTACCAGATACAGGTAATAAAACTGGCCTCGCACTGGAGAGCGTAAAAACGTGATATCCCAAGACCACACCTGGTTAGGCCCGGTAGCGCGATATGACGTCGGCTTGTGCCGCTTTGCTTTAGCCGCACGACCACGATGGTGCTGTTGATCTGTTTCATGAAGTACCCGGTAAAATGTCCTCTCGGAACCCATATATACGCCCTCATCCACTAATGTAGGCACAATCTGGCTCGGTGGAAGGCTTTTAAAACGGTCGCTGTTACAGACGTCAACAATCGCCTGTCGTTCTGCTTCAGATAGTTTGTTAACAGGCTCAGGCCTGTCAGCATTTTTACGATTGTCGGGCGCCACGTCATCACTTTTTATCCAACGTTGAAGGGTTCTTTCTGACAGATCAAGAGTCTCGCAGGCTTTTGACTGGCGAGCTCCGTCTTTAGTGGCCTGTTTAATCAGGCTGACAGCGTTTTGTCGATCCGGGAGAGAGACTAATCGTCCTCTGGCGCCCCCCAGATCTCTCGGGCCTTTTTTGCGAGTACCAGCAAGGCGGCAGTTTCTGCTAACGCTTTGTCCTTGCGATTCAGTTCACGCTCTAATTTTTTGATAATTTGCTTGTCTTTTTTCTGCTCGTTAGACAATGTTTTGCGCTGCTTTAGCTGGCTGTCAGGCTGGGAAGAAGCACTGTTAATAAAGGCGCCTTTCCATTGCTGGATTTGTTCAGAAAACAAGCCTTTCTTACGACAATATTCAGCTATTTCCGCTTTATTCAACGCCGCCGTTTCAATGATCACGGCAAATTTGTTTTCAGGTGTCCACTGATCTGGATTCTTTCCGTCGCCTGGCACAGGCACTCCTTTAGAAACTGCTTTCTTTCGCCAAGTGTACAGAGTCACATCCGAGATACCAGTATCACGTACCAATTGAGAAACCGGCACGTTATTGGGTGGCATCATCTTCTGAATGATGGACTCTTTGAACTCTTCTGAATAGCGGGACATTGATTACTCACTGACCGCCCCCTGTTTAAGTTTGAAAATTCAGAAGAGGCGACAACTATGCTGACACAGGGGGCTTTTTTGAGTCATGGAGGTCGCAAATAGAAGAAAAAAGGGGTTATCAAGATCGTGAGTTCTTTGGCATGCGAAGGGAGGCTGCCTTAATGAAAGAACCACGGTTATATGATCCAGGTTGGACGCCTATGTATTGTCCTGCTTACAAATATGCTATCGAAAGAGCTGTAGCATTAGAATACGAAAGTAATAAATTTACTGATAAGCAATCCGAGGCTGGGCATGCATGGGAAGAGAAGTATTTTAGAAGAAATGAAGGGAGAGGGCAGCTTCGGTACGGGCTAATTATAGGTGAAATCGGCTCCGATGAAATTCCTCTTACGCAATATATCTTTTGTAATTTACCAAGGTTTGAAAATAACTCATATTTTGGTGGGTATGAATGTTTTAAAGGCCAAAACAAAGAATCTGCTGTATGGGTGCATCCAGATAAAAAATATACAGAAATAGTTATGGAGCATATACATGACTTAATAGATAAAGCTCTAAAAGGAGACTTATCTACAATTCCTGCAATACATTGGTGGTACGTTCAATTAGCGCCAGTAGTTAGAGGGCCTGGAGGAATTGCAGAAATGATAACAAATACTCTTTGTAGGCTACATGGTGTAGACCTCCCTGAGTGGCGTGATGGTATAGCACCTTCTGTGGAAGTCCTTTTAGAGCCTTGCGTAGATCGCTTTGCTCAAAGATATCATGAGTTGTTCAAAGAAAATCAAAAAAAACTGCGTAATGTATTTTGTTGCAAATGATTTGCTGATGCCTAACGCCGCATTAAGCTGCAAATAATGCTTGGCTAAAATTTTGGAACGCAGTGACAAAAGCCAAACAGTAGGCTATGTTCCCGCCAATAGTTGTATTGCTTACTCCCTATGTTTACAGGGCTACAGACGTGCCTTATAAAGTAGAGATATGACTAAATCTTGTATATTGCATTTGTTTATTGCCCAAAGAACAGCGATTTGTTCTGGGATACCTTCCTATCTCATGAATAGCCATATGTGGAGCAGGAAAATAAAGTTTTTATAGGACTTTAGTGCTCCCAACTATTGACGGGAACATAGCCCAAACAGTATTTGTCAGATTGAATGCCTTGTTGAACCAAGCCGCTACGCGACGAAAACAAGCACCGCTGCGAATGTCCAATACTTCCTGATTCCACAACAACCCGTTGTGGCTTATTCCGGAAGTCCATTCAATGAACAATACCGAACAAAAACGATTTGAACAATTGTATCAAAACCACCTGCAAACCCTGATACTCCAAGGCAAAAGTAAATCTACCATTGATCTTTATAGCCGACCACTGCGGCGTCTAGCCACCTTCTTTAACCGCTGTCCCGACACCCTCACTCCCGATGATCTGAAAACCTATTTTGCTGCTCTGGTGAAATCTCATTCATGGAGCACCGTCAAAACCGACCGTAACGGGCTTCAGTTTTTCTGGAAACATATCCTTAAGAAACACTGGAACTTTGTAGAAATCATCAAGCCCCCCACCGTCAAACGGCTTCCCGTTATTCTCACCGCATCAGAAATAGAACGCCTGCTCAATAAAGCCAGAAAGCTACGGTATTACACCATTCTGCTCACGCTTTACAGTATGGGGTTGAGGTTGAGTGAAGGCCTTAACCTGACCACAGCTGACATCGATTCCGAACGAATGAAGGTTCATTTACGAGGTTGTAAAGGCGGTAAAGATCGCTATGTCGACCTTCCCCTTCGTACGCTCAAAGCCCTACGACGGTATTGGGCGACTCATCAGAACCCACGATTTCTGTTTCCTGAAGGACAAACCGCCAAACAACGACATAAAGCCACTCAATCCATGAGTTTGTCCTGTACCCAGAAAGCCATGAAGCAATTGGTCGAAGACGCCAGAATCAATAAAAAAGTCAGTCCTCACAGTTTACGACACAGTTTTGCTACCCACCTGCTGGAGCAAGGACTGAGCCTTAGAGCTATTCAGACGTTGCTCGGACACATGTGCCCTAAAACAACGGCTGTCTATACCCAGCTCACTGAAACCATCCAACTGAATACCCAAAAAACCATGAATCATATGATCGACGCTCTCAACCTAAAAGGAGACGATCAATGAATCTCGCTGACATTGCCGATGAGTATGGTGATCGGTTTCTGAAAAAATACGAGCCGTGTTTATTACCGGGTCATCGCAAAGCACTTAAAGCGATCCAACTCTGTCGAACTCCAGGTTCAGGCATGACATTACTGGAATGCAATGGCTGTGGCAGTCGGGATCAAAAGCCCATGTCTTGCGGACACCGTCACTGTAATCGTTGCCAGAACACCGACACCAGCCAGTGGCTGGCACGGCAAAGTCAAAAGCTGCTGCCGGTGGAATACTTTATGGTGACGTTTACCTTACCCGCTCAACTTCGAACGCTGGCATGGCAGCACCAGCGAACGGTTTATGACCTCTTATTCAGAATCGCTTCAGACACCCTGAAAGAGTTTGGCGCAAATCCTAAAAACATGGACGCGGATCTGGGCATGACCGGTGTATTGCATACCCACAGTCGTCGGTTGGATTACCATCCCCATGTACACTTTGTCGTAGCCGGCGGAGGCATCAACACTCGAAGAAATGAGTGGCGAAAACTCAAGGGCAAATATCTGTTCAATGGTAAGAATCTGGCCAAAGTGTTTCGAGCCAAACTCCTGAAAGCACTGGATGAACACAAACTTTTATCACCAAAGCTAAAGGTCACAGTCCCGAAAGAATGGGTCGTTAACTGCAAACACGTCGGTAAAGGATTGACTGCCCTAAAGTATCTTTCTCGCTACCTTTATAGAGGCGTGATCAGCGATAAAAACATTCTGTCCAGTCGACAAGGACAAGTCAGGCTATGTTCCCGCCAATAGTTGTATTGCTTACTCCCTATGTTTACAGGGCTACAGACGTGCCTTATAAAGTAGAGATATGACTAAATCTTGTATATTGCATTTGTTTATTGCCCAAAGAACAGCGATTTGTTCTGGGATACCTTCCTATCTCATGAATAGCCATATGTGGAGCAGGAAAATAAAGTTTTTATAGGACTTTAGTGCTCCCAACTATTGACGGGAACATAGCCGACAAGTCACCTTTGCCTACATCAACAGCGAAACCGGCAAAACAGACACCCGAACTCTGTCTGGTGAAGATTTTTTGTGGTTGGTATTAAAACACGTCCTTCCCAAACGCTTCCGACGATCTCGGGATTACGGATTTCTACACAGCAATGCAAAGAAGCGACTGTTTTTGGTGCAGCTACTTCTGAACGTCATTATCAGCCCAATAAAAGCCATTATTCGACCGGTATTCAAATGCAGAAAGTGTGGCGAATCCATGAAGCACATTGCATTCCGTTTTATGAAACCGACCTGAGTTAACAAACAGAAATCTTCACCGCCATTCACAAGAACCGAGGGAATAACAGACCGTCTTACAGAATAATAAAGCGTCAGACTACTATTAAACAGTGGTCGGATGGCTCACATCTTGAATAAAGAGCGTTCAGAAAAAGCACTCTGATTTAATACCCGCCAGAAAAGATATCTTCAATAGACGACCTTCACCATAAGTCAAACCGGGCTTGTGCAACAACAGGATAAGATTGCGGCTGGGCGCAATCTATCCTTATTCATTATGTTTCTGTCCCTTTAGGTATTGTGCATACAATACATCAGCAAAATCAATTTCATTTATTTTTTGAAGAACCAAATCTCTGACTGCATTTGCTAGAAGATCATTGTCTTCTGTGATTTCGAAGTCATTAAGGGATAGATATTCAAGTGCAACAGCTAGTCCTGTACGTTTGTTTGCATCAGGACAAGAATGAGAGACTGCAATACTAGCGGTATATTTTGCTGCTATTTCGAACACATCATCCAAACCGTCATAAACAATTGCATTATCAATGCGGCTCAAAGCACCTTGTAATATAGATAGATCAACGATGCCTTTCATTCCTGCCTCTGTTGACAGAATGAGAGCGTTGATTTCAACTACTCGCTCAAAAGGAAAACAGATTATATCCATCACATATCAGCCAGCTTTTTAAACGTTTTAGGATGAGTTCTTAATGCCAGCTTTGTTTCAGATTTTATAATTTGTTGACCAGTATCCCCTGAAAGATCAAGCTTCTTTTTTGCCTTTATTTTCGGTCTTGCTACAGCCTCAACTCCATAGGCTTCAACTTTTGTGTTCATAGCCTGTTTCCCTTAATTGATGTGATCTGATGTATTATAGCTGGATGATGATGCATAAGAAACATAACGCTTCACTCACCGGAATTTTGGGAGCGCAGCGAGTAGAATTTCCGCGTGCAGTGACTTGTGTACGCCCGGCATGGGCATGAACTTATGAGGTGAAAGTCCTCTGTAGGAAGGTCACCATCGAAAACCATGTTGTGATTAGATGCTAACTACTAGCGAATGGCAAAGGCCAGCCCGTGAGGTCTGGTCTGAAGGAAGCCGGACGCAAAACTGCGAGCTGATGAACAAAAACATCATATGAGGCGTAGGCTGGAGGCGAGTTGGCACAAGACGACGAAGCCATGTGCTGCTTTTTATTGGAGAGCAGGGCCACCGTAAATGATGCAGCAGTGCAGTGAAAGTGCATGTTCTTATCCGGGGAGATCTGCTTAACACGCGATCGGTTCCTTTCCAGTTCTCAGCCACTGGTTTCAACAGGCTCGGCGAACAGAACTTATCCGACTGTTCGAGCAAACAGGATAACAACCGATAGCGCCTGCAGGGGTAACCCTGACGGGTGATTAGGCAGAAGTCAGCAGACGGCATAGTAGTCAAATGCCCAGCGTAATGGCTGGGACACGGTGAAGGCCTGAACATCAGAATAAAGGAGGAGCCTTGTCAGACTTGAATACACGAACACCGCCCGGTGATGACGTGACTCAGCGTACTGCCCCGCAGCCAGCCTTTAGCAACACTCTATTCGAACGTGCTCTGCATCCTGAGAATCTTCAGAGTGCATGGAAACACGTTCGCGCCAACAAGGGAGCCGCCGGTGTTGATGGAATGAGCATCGACGAATTTCCCAACTGGGTACGCGGTGGCGGCTGGAAGAAAACCACTGTGCAATTGCGCAACGGTCACTATCAACCGGCGCCCGTCAGGCGTGTTGAGATCGAGAAACCTGACGGAGGAAAACGCCTTCTTGGTATTCCCACCGTCAGAGATCGCGTGATTCAACAAGCCATCGCCCAGGTACTGACACCGATATTCGATCCCGTATTCTCAAACAACAGTTTTGGGTTTCGGCCTCATCGAAATGGGCAGCAAGCCGTGAAACAGGTGCACCGCATAATCCAAAAGGGTTATCGCATCGCGGTGGATGTTGATCTCTCCAAATTCTTTGACCGGGTCAACCATGATTTACTGATGACACTGTTAAGCCGCAAGGTAAAAGACAGACGTCTGATGCACCTCATTGGTTGTTACCTGCGCGCCGGTATCATGGACGACCAGCGTTTTCTGGAAAGCCGGGAAGGTGTTCCGCAAGGTGGCCCACTGTCACCGCTATTGTCGAACATCATGCTCGATCCACTGGACAAAGAACTGGAGCGTCGAGGGCACAAGTTTGCCCGCTATGCCGACGACTTCACGATATTGGTGAAAAGTCAGCGAGCGGGTGAACGTGTTCTGCCCAGTATCAGTCGGTATCTGCAACAGCGTTTAAAACTGAGAGTGAACACCACCAAGAGCCACGTTGTGAGAACCAGCGAAAGTCAGTTTCTGGGATTCACCTTCCGGGGAAAGTACATTCAATGGCATCCGAAAGCCCTGCAGCGATTCAAGCAGAAAGTTCGTAAACTCACCAACCGCAACTGGGGTGTTTCCATGAAATACCAGCTCTTCAAAACCAGCCAGTATTTACGCGGCTGGATTCATTACTTTGGAATCGCCAACGGTTACCAGCGGTGTGTCGATCTGGATCACTGGATACGACGCAGGATTCGCATGGCCTATTGGCGACAGTGGCGAAAGCCGCGCACCAAAGTCAGACAATTGATGAAGCGAGGTGTTCATGTTCAAGCCGCTGTTGCTTGTGGCTTAACCAGTAAAGGCCCATGGCGTAGTTCGAAAACACCGGGAATTAATCAGGCATTGTCGAATGCTTATTTAAAATCGCAGGGGTTGTACGCACTACAGCTATTCCCCATGCTTATACGACATCGGTAACAGCGTATAAGAAGCATCACACGCAGGGCGCAGCTACAGCTGCTTACGTGTTGAGATATGTAATTTTTCCCAAAAGCTCGACTATTTATCACGAGCATACAAAATATATACGACTTCGTAC
>CBDBOO010000047.1:0-33254 GCA_965208385.1 Endozoicomonas sp. | reverse complement strand
TTCGTGCCCAGGGGCAAAATCCGGAGACTGCAATCCCCTTTACCTTGGTCAACTATCTGGAACTGGTGGATTGGTCTGGAAGAATAATCCGACCGAATAAGCGAGGGCATATCCTGCATGAAACCCCGCCCATTCTTGAACGGCTGGGTATTGACCCCGATGAGTGGTTAAAAACTATGGCTTGGAATAACCGGTTTTACCGGGCCGTAGGTCGATTACAGTCTATACAGGCATACGCAGAGCAAGCAGGACAGCAATGGCTGACGGCATGTTGTCGTGTGTTTTCAGGTCAAGCTCGAATTTAATCCATCTTCTTCATTTTTTACTACAACTTTTTAAATTCAGCCTGCTGTCGGCAAAGTAGACTCTCACTGCTTACGTTAGTCCAATTAGTTTGATTTGTTCGACCGAAGCAAAGGGTGTTGGTCACTTATTTGCGTCAGTCTCTTGATTGAATTCTCTGTGATATCTTCAAGCTGTGAAATATGAAGACACAAACAATGTGGATGTCCTGTCCACTGCTGTCCACTGTCGATGTCCTGTCCACTGTCCTGTCCACTGTTCTGGGTGACCGAAAATACGGTCATGAAGATTTGTATTAATCCCCAGATCCCGAGCTGTTTCAGTGACTGCCTGGTCGGACTCTACAGCCAACTTCACAGCGGATTCTTTGAACTCAGCCGTATACGTTTTTGATTTCTTTTCTGACATATGAACACACCTTAATGGGCTTTGATATTACCCGTGTTTATGTGTCCGGAAAACTATAACCACTTCAGGGTCAGATCTGTTGGTCAGACTGGTTGAGCACATGGTAGTAATCACAGGCGAGTATAGTGTGGGAAATCGTCCGGGCCGACAGAAGCCTCGAGCAGTAAAAAGGCGACCTAAGCCTTATAAAAGACTTCAACACACAAGAGCCCAGGCTCGTAGACTCAGTGAGTACCAACGGGAGAAGGCTTAAGTCAGTGCCATTGATATATGAGTAGCTATACTTGAGCGAACTCAGGGTAGTCACTGAGCTGGACTCTGAAGTATTGATCGATCGGACTGGGTTTAGTAATGAATACTGATTTTTTCAAAATACTTTTTATTTGCCTGCTATTCATTCTTTCTATGGCAACAGAAGCTTCTCCAAAATACAAACGTATAATTGGTGGTACACACACACCGGATAATGCTTACCCTGAAATTGCTCGGTACGTGAATAAATGGATACTTCGGGGGAAAACTTATACTTACACCTGTTCGGCAGTATTGATAAGGAATCGTAAATTATCATCGAACAGGATATGGTTATTAACCGCAGGTCACTGCATAAACTCCGGATATATCCCCCATACAGTTTCTTTTTTGAATTATGTAAATCCAGATCAGGAGTTTAAGAACTTGCCTGTTCATCGCGCTATTCGAAATCCGGATTTCCACACGTATGAGGATGACGGTCGCGAGTATTACAGTGGCGATTATGGATTATTGGAGGTTGAAAAGCCTAATGAATTCAGCCTAATTCCTATGGAGCTTGACTATACCAGGATTACCGAAAAAGATATCGTTAATGGATTATACACTGAAGCTATAGTTGCCGGCTATGGTCTGGATAATGATTACGACTCAGGTGTTCTTAATCATGCCACATTACCTTTCCTTCCATCCAGCAATTGTTGGGGGAATGATATTCTTAAATTTGTTGCAGATCATGAGTTCTGCTTGGGAGGATTTAATAATGGAGGCGCAGGCGTCTATTTTGGTGATTCGGGCGGGCCTGTATTCAGAATTATTGAAGGACAAAAATGGATAAACGGTCTTATAAGTGCAAGTGGTTCTGGAGTAAATATTATAGATCCTGAACCGGAAACAAATAACCTTCCGGTTCGAAATTTTTACAGAATTTCTTATGCGGCTCGTATTGATGGAGCAAAGGATTTCATCATTAGTCATACAGGAATTAATAACAATCAACGTTTCGGGTGGAGTTCAGATTTTCATGGTACGGCCCGCTTAACAGAAAATCGACAAGGTCTATGTATCAGGGCTCAAGATGAATTATGTGTATTTAATATCGATAAAACAGAATGTCAGTGCTTCTCAGGATTAGAGTCAGATGGCTCAACCGATTCAAGTAATTCGGGGGGTATTGAGTTGTACTCTCGGGAACACTTTCTGGGTTACCATGAGTTTGAGTTTCTTGTGGGTACTCTTGAAGACGATTACCACTGGCAGTTATGGCAACCTGACTTTCCTGAATCAGTAGTGTTTGATAGTACCCGAACAGGCCTTCAGGAAGGTTCAGGGTTTTTAGTTTCAGGTTCAAATTCAGGTTCAGGCGGGATAGAAAAACCATTGATTCCATGCCGGGTTGTGCTGGCTGCGGGGAGTTCGATAGGGTTGATGCAGAATAATGCCTGCTATTTTATGAGTAACAATTCCGGTTTGGCAAAAATGACCGTCTTTGATGTTTTAGTGAGCAACCTGTTTGTACCTTCGTCGTCTATGTCAACACCATCGTCAACCTCTGCATTAATGTTGTCTCCAAGCATAACTGCTTTGGTGACATCAGTTAGCGAGAAGATTCTTCTATCTACAAATATTAAACCGTCTTTATCTACAAATATTGAACCGTCTTTATCTACAAATGTTGAACCGTCTGTGACAATGACCTTAACCAGCTTAGCTGACAAAGGAATCACTAAAGAAGGCATATCGGAAACAAATAAATCACTGTTGGGAGTTGGAAGCGCAGCAATAATACTGTCAGCGGTGACTGTTGCTATTGTTATTCCAATTGTCATATTTGTTATAAAACATAAAAAAGCGGCAAGTACACCTGACGCATTTCTGCTTGATACTATTCCACACTAATTAGGACACCCACAGATTTGACCTGAACAAAATCTGTTCGATCTTTCTCCTGCCGCTGATTTTCAGCCCGATTGATCGTGCCAGTACGCCTTACTATCACTGTATAGCCGGGTGTGTGGCTTGAATAATGTCAGGCATGCAGGTTGTGAGCCACTGGAAACCCGTAGCGATCCATCTTCGACCAGAAAGCATCCCAATAACCCGTTGACTTCGCCAGAGCTCGTAATGTTAATAGCATTGACGCCCCTTGTTCCTTCCATCGCATGCCTGACTTACACATGCGCTGCTTAACCAGCGTTTTGCAAGCAGCTTCTGTTACACCAGAACCAATTGGTAACTTGTTTTCCAACGCTTCTGGATAAATCATTTGGTGCCAGTGATTTTTGAAATAAGTTCTGGCTTTATCCAGTTTTTCTTTAGAAACAAGACGTTTATTCCCGGGAGCTGCTTTCTTTAATTCCAACCATAAACGTTTTGCCTTACCAGGGGTGTTTTTTAATTCGTGCAGTGTTGATCTTAACCAGGCTTTGCGTTCATTCTGCATTTTTTTACCCGGATATATAGCTTCTGCCGCTTCTGCCACATATTCGCTAACGTGATAAAAATCCAGAATTTGAATCGATGTAACAGGCTCAAGAAACGTCCAATTATCTGGCGCCCCATCAGCAACTCCAACGTAAGTGGCATCAGGAAAACGAGACTTCATTTTCTCAATGTCAGAAGAGAACCGCCTTATAAAAGTTTCTTTTCCGTATTCGGGGGCAGCGGCAGCGTACACCGTGTGCATTCGATTTCCTTCTTCATCATAAAGCGCAATAGTTCCGCACATTGCAATTCTGTAGCCCTCTTTATAAAGCAAGTTTGCACCATCCAGCCCCAAGCTAACTGTGGCTACTGGCTCGGGTAAATCCGGTAATTCATAAGTCCAGGATTCTTCTTTGGCCTGAGCAATACTGGCAACAACTTCTGCCAGGTCTTTAGCGGTTCTTCGATGGATTTTACGTCCGTGGTTTCTTAGAAAATCTTGCTCTACTTCAGTGGAAGGCATGTGGGCAAACTTCCAACTGACCATGCAGGCATGTCGCGGGGTTGAATTAACAACAATTCGTGCAGATTGATCAAGGGGACAATAAATAGCACCGCCTTCACGACTTTGATAGATAAAACGATTGACCCTAACCGCTCCCCATGGAGTTTCATAAACCTTCAATTCTTTTTTACTTTTACTGGTCAACCGAACATTGCCAAGCGTAATGGGAGAACCGTCAGTATCAAGCCACTCAAGTTGCTTTTTTGTTCCCAGTTGTCCCGCTTCATTTAAGGCATCTTGCAAATGATTTTCGAAATCCACCATTGAGCGATTGTGCGGGATTTTGATAACGATTTCTGTGATTTCATCGTTGGATGAAAGGACTGAGCTGTACATATTTCTCAACGCCAAAAAGCCTATACGACCATACTAGTGTAGTCGTTTTTCTTGACATTGTTTAAATCACACACCCGTATAGCCCGTTGTGTCCGGCGTGCTTTTCTCTGTGGTAAGGACTCATTTTCCGGTAAGAGTTACGAGCATCGTCGTCAGTGGGTGGTGGATCTATGCGGTGATGTCGAATCACTACCATGTGGTATTGCACATCAATGCAGCTGTTGCTGAAAGTTGGAGCCCGTATGAGGTTTTTGCCCGGTGGACTCAGCTGTTCACCGGTCCGGTTCTGGTACAGCGATATCTGGCTGGAATAAAGTTGATCAGGGTGTACTCTTGGAGTGGATGAATATGCAGAAGAATACCGCAGTCGTGCCCGCATTGCGTGGCAGGTACCGTGCGTTACGTGCGGACGCGGAATAACCGCCCATTTCTGACTTGCATATCGCCACCAAGAGTCGGCTGTAATAAAAACGCGGCTAAAACTCGATGCTGCAGTTTTTAGCGTTTGACAGGATATTCTGATGTGAATATCGAAACCAGACTACTGCTGCGCCTCCTGCATCAAGCCCAGCGAGATACGATCAACGACACAACAGCAGGCTGACAGGGTAAGATTGCATTCCCATTTTATAACCGTCAAGTGTCGCTAGTGCTAATTCGTCCTCTTTCTGTTGTTACTGTATTTCTGGATTCTTTGAGCGATTCACTGAAAAGCATTACGCCTTCTGCTCAACTCACAACGATCCAAAAAACAGTCCTGACCGCTCTAATTATGGGGATTGTTGTCACTGAAACACTCAACTGGGCGGCCTTTGAGCGAAGGAGTCTTGGGAAGTTCAAGTCGACCCGGCTATGCTGGATTTTCTATTCAGCAAAGATTGCATGGCATCGTATGCTGCAGGCCAGTGTTCGCAATATTCTGTCTCATTATGGTATTGCTGAAGGGACTCTGACGATTGATGATTCAGCCAAACAACGATCAAAAAGAACGACCCGGATCGAAGGCACTCATAAAATCAGAGATAAACCGACAGGTGGCTATATCAATGGTCAGGAGCTGATCTTTATGGTCTTGGTCTCGGACATTGCCACCTTTCCTGTAGGTTTCCGGTTTTACGTTCCCGATCCACAGCTGTCCGCTTGGCGAAAACACGACAAAGACCTCAAGAAAGAGGGTGTTGCAAAGAAACTGAGACCTAAACGTCCAGAACCCGACCACAACCGCTTTCCAACGCTTCAAGCGCTGGCATTACAGATGATCCGGGAATTCGTTGACCATTTTCCTGAAGTAGTGATTAAAGGTGTTCTGGCTGATGCGCTCTACGGTACAGGAAAATTCATGGATGAAGCGACAGCCGTAACAGGTCAGGCGCAAGTCGTTAGCCAATTGCGCTCCAATCAGAAAGTGGCCAGCAGAAATTCAGAAGCCACCCTCAGGGATTATTTTGCACGACAAAAAGGCGTTGAAACGCAGTTAATTATGGCTCTTCCCTAATTTTAGTGGGTGATTTAATCTATATTGAACACTTCAAGGCAAGGATGCCGACATGCGCGATAAAGAACTCTACTCTAAAATACTTGGCGTTGAAACTCCGTGGCATGTCGCTCACGTGGAACTCTCCATTACTGAAGGAAAAGTCGAAATCTTTCTCGAACATGATGGCAAAAATCCTTCTAAATGCAGTGTTTGTGATAAACCCTCTCCGGGTTACGATCGACGTCAGAAGAAGTGGCGGCATCTGGATACCTGCCAGTTTCAAACCATCCTTATTGCTGATGTTCCGCGTACACAATGTTCCGATCACGGTGTAAAAACAATACAGGTTCCATGGGCTGAACCGAACTCTGGTTTTACGGCCTTGTTTGAAGCACTTGTTATTGACTGGCTGAAAGAGGCAACAACCAGTGCAGTTGCCCAACAAATGAAGCTTAGCTGGAATGCCATCGACGGTATCCAACAGCGTGCAGTAGCGAGAGGTCTGGCACGCAGAGTACACGACAATCCCAAACGGTTAGCCGTTGACGAAACCTCATTCCAGAAGAGGCGTGAGTACGTCACTGTGGTTACAGATCATGAAAAAGGCATTGTTTTACATTTGGCCGACAACCATAAAGCTGACAGCCTCAATGAGTACTTTGAGACCCTGACGCCAGACCAGAAAGCCGGTATTGAATGCGTTACCATGGATATGTGGAAGCCCTTTATCAAGGCAGTCACATTGCATGTGCCAGAAGCCAGGGAGCGAATAGCATTTGACAAGTTCCATGTTGCCCAGTACTTAGGCAATGCGGTCAATAAAGTTCGCATAGAAGAGCATAAAGCGCTTATGTCTACAGGGTCAGACTTACTCAAAGGTACCCGGTTTGACTGGCTAACAAATCCTGAAAATATGAGCGATGAAAAGTGGGAAGCGTTCGAGCCGTTGCGTGATTCAAAGCTGAAAACAGCACGAGCCTGGGCCATCAAAGAGATGGCGATGACACTGTGGAATTACACATCACGAGCTTGGGCTATCAAGGCATGGAAACGGTGGCTGAGCTGGGCACTGAGGTGTCGGCTTGAACCTGTTCGTAAAGTGGCCAAGATGATCAAAGAACACCTGTGGGGAATTATTAACGCAATAGTTCTGAAAGCCGACAATGGCCGTGCAGAAGGCATGAATGGAAAGATACAGCGACTCAAGGGTCGAGCCTACGGCTACAGAAACAGAGAAAGGTTCAAAACTGCAATTTACTTTCATTGTGGTGGCCTTGATCTTTATCCAAGAGGGGTGAATCGCTGAAATTTACCCACACAATCTGAGGTAGAGCCTTAATTATTCGTGGAGGAAAAGAAAAGCGGGTGACCATGCTCGCAGCTCGCCTCTACATCAAGGCACACAACAAGCGTCGTTTCGTTGTTGCTCTGAAGTATGAAGATGAAGAAGAGTACCGTTATCTGGTCGCTTCTGATATGTCATGGCATCACGCTGATATAGCCAGGCTGTATTCGCTGAGGTGGTTGGTCGAGGTTTTTATTCAGGACTGGAAAGCGTATGGCGGCTGGAACCGACTGAGCAAACAGCAAGGCAAAGAAGGGTCTGAGCGTGGCTTGATCCTGAGCCTGCTGTGCGATCATTTGTTGTTACTGCATCCAGAGCAATCAGCCCGACTCAAAAACAAACAACCCGGGTTGCCCGCAGGTTGCCTGATCGAACGCCTCAAAGCTGAAGCATTGGTTGATACGGGTGTGTGATTTAAACAATGTCAAGAAAAACGACTACACTAGTATGGTCGTATAGGCTTTTTGGCGTTGAGAAATATGTACAGCTCAGTCCTTTCATCCAACGATGAAATCACAGAAATCGTTATCAAAATCCCGCACAATCGCTCAATGGTGGATTTCGAAAATCATTTGCAAGATGCCTTAAATGAAGCGGGACAACTGGGAACAAAAAAGCAACTTGAGTGGCTTGATACTGACGGTTCTCCCATTACGCTTGGCAATGTTCGGTTGACCAGTAAAAGTAAAAAAGAATTGAAGGTTTATGAAACTCCATGGGGAGCGGTTAGGGTCAATCGTTTTATCTATCAAAGTCGTGAAGGCGGTGCTATTTATTGTCCCCTTGATCAATCTGCACGAATTGTTGTTAATTCAACCCCGCGACATGCCTGCATGGTCAGTTGGAAGTTTGCCCACATGCCTTCCACTGAAGTAGAGCAAGATTTTCTAAGAAACCACGGACGTAAAATTCATCGAAGAACCGCTAAAGACCTGGCAGAAGTTGTTGCCAGTATTGCTCAGGCCAAAGAAGAATCCTGGACTTATGAATTACCGGATTTACCCGAGCCAGTAGCCACAGCTAGCTTGGGGCTGGATAGTGCAAACTTGCTTTATAAAGAGGGCTACAGAATTGCAATGTGCGGAACTATTGCGCTTTATGATGAAGAAGGAAATCGAATGCACACGGTGTACGCTGCCGCTGCCCCCGAATACGGAAAAGAAACTTTTATAAGGCGGTTCTCTTCTGACATTGAGAAAATGAAGTCTCGTTTTCCTGATGCCACTTACGTTGGAGTTGCTGATGGGGCGCCAGATAATTGGACGTTTCTTGAGCCTGTTACATCGATTCAAATTCTGGATTTTTATCACGTTAGCGAATATGTGGCAGAAGCGGCAGAAGCTATATATCCGGGTAAAAAAATGCAGAATGAACGCAAAGCCTGGTTAAGATCAACACTGCACGAATTAAAAAACACCCCTGGTAAGGCAAAACGTTTATGGTTGGAATTAAAGAAAGCAGCTCCCGGGAATAAACGTCTTGTTTCTAAAGAAAAACTGGATAAAGCCAGAACTTATTTCAAAAATCACTGGCACCAAATGATTTATCCAGAAGCGTTGGAAAACAAGTTACCAATTGGTTCTGGTGTAACAGAAGCTGCTTGCAAAACGCTGGTTAAGCAGCGCATGTGTAAGTCAGGCATGCGATGGAAGGAACAAGGGGCGTCAATGCTATTAACATTACGAGCTCTGGCGAAGTCAACGGGTTATTGGGATGCTTTCTGGTCGAAGATGGATCGCTACAGGTTTCCAGTGGCTCACAACCTGCATGCCTGACATTATTCAAGCCACACACCCGTTGATACGGTCAAAGAAGTGGTCGCATCAGATGACCCTGAGGCTGCGTTGAAATCCTTAACGAAAGCCTTGGACGATGTGTTGCCAACAAGGGAATCCAGTAAGCATATGGCTGGTCGCGATCTGGGCAAACAGGAACCCACTGCTTCGTTGAAGTATCACGCTCAGAAAGCTGCGTGAGCAGAAGTGTATCAGTCAACAACTAAAAACTGCAGCATCGAGTAAAAGAAAAGTTACCAGCGCTTGGGCAAGCGGCGGGATGTATGAAAAACGCGCAGGATCTCAATGCGTTGAAGGCGAGGCCTAACGCGGTAAGGCACAATATAGCGGGTATCTGGAACAACGAGTTCGCGAGAGCCATGAATGCGGCCAGGGTGGCCAAGGGCAGGGTTATCTGGAAGTAAATTGATCGCATCGACGATACGTTGAACAATGAGCCTAGCTGCGGCAGGGTCTTCCTGGGCAATATACTCGACCTCATCATCCAAGTTCTGAAGCGCCTTGTTTAGCCATTTAATCTGCATTGACGCCCCACTTGCCTAATGTCTTATTGACCGTCTGGTCAGATGCAAAATCCCCATCATCGGCTTCCTTGATTGCGTCCTTGATCTCCTGGATCTGCCACTCGTTCAACTCAACAAAATCCCGCAGAGCTTCGGCGGCCAGAAAAGACTTGGATCGATGGGTTGCTTCTGCCAAGCGGTCTAGGCGTTGTTTAAGCTCGGGTTCAAGACGGATAGTCATCGTGGTAGACATGGTAATATATCTCTGTGTTCATATGTACACACTATAACACAGGAAAAATGTAACAAGGCCAAAAAGTTGTCAGAATTGTTCTTCCTAAGCGGAAAGTTCATTAAAAGCGAGACGGCATCTGGGGTTGCGTTCATCGGGTACGATGATTGCGTCGGGGCCACTTGTTGTGTACGCCCGGCATGGGCATGAACTTATGAGGTGAAAGTCCTCTGTAGGAAGGTCACCATCGAAAACCATGTTGTGATTAGATGCTAACTACTAGCGAATGGCAAAGGCCAGCCCGTGAGGTCTGGTCTGAAGGAAGCCGGACGCAAAACTGCGAGCTGATGAACAAAAACATCATATGAGGCGTAGGCTGGAGGCGAGTTGGCACAAGACGACGAAGCCATGTGCTGCTTTTTATTGGAGAGCAGGGCCACCGTAAATGATGCAGCAGTGCAGCGAAAGTGCATGTTCTTATCCGGGGAGATCTGCTTAACACGCGATCGGTTCCTTTCCAGTTCTCAGCCACTGGTTTCAACAGGCTCGGCGAACAGAACTTATCCGGCTGTTCGAGCAAACAGGATAACAACCGATAGCGCCTGCAGGGGTAACCCTGACGGGTGATTAGGCAGAAGTCAGCAGACGGCATAGTAGTCAAATGCCCAGCGTAATGGCTGGGACACGGTGAAGGCCTGAACATCAGAATAAAGGAGGAGCCTTGTCAGACTTGAATACACGAACACCGCCCGGTGATGACGTGACTCAGCGTACTGCCCCGCAGCCAGCCTTTAGCAACACTCTATTCGAACGTGCTCTGCATCCTGAGAATCTTCAGAGTGCATGGAAACACGTTCGCGCCAACAAGGGAGCCGCCGGTGTTGATGGAATGAGCATCGACGAATTTCCCAACTGGGTACGCGGTGGCGGCTGGAAGAAAACCACTGTGCAATTGCGCAACGGTCACTATCAACCGACGCCCGTCAGGCGTGTTGAGATCGAGAAACCTGACGGAGGAAAACGCCTTCTTGGTATTCCCACCGTCAGAGATCGCGTGATTCAACAAGCCATCGCCCAGGTACTGACACCGATATTCGATCCCGCATTCTCAAACAACAGTTTTGGGTTTCGGCCTCATCGAAATGGGCAGCAAGCCGTGAAACAGGTGCACCGCATAATCCAAAAGGGTTATCGCATCGCGGTGGATGTTGATCTCTCCAAATTCTTTGACCGGGTCAACCATGATTTACTGATGACACTGTTAAGCCGCAAGGTAAAAGACAGACGTCTGATGCACCTCATTGGTTGTTACCTGCGCGCCGGTATCATGGACGACCAGCGTTTTCTGGAAAGCCGGGAAGGTGTTCCGCAAGGTGGCCCATTGTCACCGTTATTGTCGAACATCATGCTCGATCCACTGGACAAAGAACTGGAGCGTCGAGGGCACAAGTTTGCCCGCTATGCCGACGACTTCACGATATTGGTGAAAAGTCAGCGAGCGGGTGAACGTGTTCTGCCCAGTATCAGTCGGTATCTGCAACAGCGTTTAAAACTGAGAGTGAACACCACCAAGAGCCACGTTGTGAGAACCAGCGAAAGTCAGTTTCTGGGATTCACCTTCCGGGGAAAGTACATTCAATGGCATCCGAAAGCCCTGCAGCGATTCAAGCAGAAAGTTCGTAAACTCACCAACCGCAACTGGGGTGTTTCCATGAAATACCAGCTCTTCAAAACCAGCCAGTATTTACGCGGCTGGATTCATTACTTTGGAATCGCCAACGGTTACCAGCGGTGTGTCGATCTGGATCACTGGTTACGACGCAGGATTCGCATGGCCTATTGGCGACAGTGGCGAAAGCCGCGCACCAAAGTCAGACAATTGATGAAGCGAGGTGTTCATGTTCAAGCCGCTGTTGCTTGTGGCTTAACCAGTAAAGGCCCATGGCGTAGTTCGAAAACACCGGGAATTAATCAGGCATTGTCGAATGCTTATTTAAAATCGCAGGGGTTGTACGCACTACGCGACGGATGGATCAAGCTTCACCATTCCTGATGAACCGCCCGGTGCGGAGCCGCTTGCCGGGTGGTGGTGTGTCATGAGAACAGAGTCGGTCTGTTCGTAACTGTAATTGAGATGGAGGTGGGCCCTCCGGTGGCGGCTTCTGGAAGCGACCACCAAACCACTGTGAGCTGCGTTGATTAAGAGTCAGGGTGGTGAGCGTCACAGAAAAGGCGCAACTAGATTGCGTCAGGTATGAGTTCGGGAGATGAACGCAAGTGAACCATTGATGACGTGTCGTAAGCGTATATATCGACATCAAAAATGAGGGGCACCACTACCTTATGATAAGTTCAGGGGTTATCCAGTTACTGCCTGAGCGGTGTCCGGCACAAAGATGGCATGAACCGATTTCAGGCTCTTTTATGGAACATGAGAACCTGTCGCTCTGGTGTTAAGGGAGCCAGCCAAGCTGACAAACAGCAAGGCTCAGAGTACCAATACAGAGCACAGGGGCGGATCAGCTCGTAGTAGTGTTGAAGCATCTGTAATGGATGTGGAGCAAAGGGGCTGACTTATCCAGCGGAAGGAGTAGATCAACCGATTTATTGGAATGAATCTATGACGGAAGCAAAACCGTTCACAATTTCTAAAGAGCTTGTCTATCAAGCCTGGCGAAGCGTGAAAGCGAACAAAGGTGCTGCCGGTATTGATGGTCAGTCTCTGGCTGACTTTGAAACCCATTTAGGCAAGAACCTGTACAAAATATGGAACAGAATGTCATCGGGCAGTTACTTTCCTCCCCCCGTCATGCGTGTAGCCATCGACAAGAAAGATGGAGGCACGAGGCTGCTGGCGTTCTTGTTGAGAAGACGACGGTAGCCGACCGTGTAGCCCAAACTGTGGTAAAGCTGATAGTCGAGCCATTAGTGGAACCTGTATTTCATGAAAACTCCTACGGCTACAGACCTAACCGCTCAGCGCATCAGGCGTTGGCGTTAGCTCGAAAACGCTGCTGGCGACACTCTTGATGATGGAGAAGGGGTCATTGATCTGGACATCAAAGGTTTTTTCGATAATCTGGATCATAAACTCATCATGCGAGCAGTGGAACATCACATCAGGGAACCTTGGGTATTGTTGTACATCAAACGTTGGCTTCAGGCTCCGGTTGAAAATGAAAGTCAGGAGTGTCCGCGCGTAAAAGGAACGCCACAAGGGGGAGTTATTAGCCCATTGTTGGCAAACCTGTTCATGCATTATGCGTTTGATCATTGGTTGGAATGTAATATCCAGAATGTCTGGTTTGAGCGTTTTGCTGATGATGCGGTTATTCATTGTCACAGTAAACAAGAAGCAGAGTTCACGCTGGAAGCAGTAAGACGTCGTTTACTCGACTGTGGTCTTACATTGCATCCGGAAAAGACGAAACTGGTTTACTGTAAGGATGAGGACAGAACAGAAACGCATGAAAACACATCTTTTGATTTTCTAAGTTATACATTAAGAACGAGATTAGCCAGAAACCGGTATGGGAAATTCTTTCCCAACTTCTTGCCAGCGATGAGCAAGGCATCCGCCCAGCGTATCAAAGACAAGATAAGGGAGTTAGAAATTCCCACGAAACGATCATTGTACTCTCTTGAAGAGCTTGCAAAACTGATCAATCCACGTGTTCAGGGCTGGATCAACTACTTTGGAAAATTTTATCCATCAGAGTTGAGAAGAGTATTGTCATATGTGGAAGCCACTCTGGTTCGATGGGCTATGGGAAAATACAAGAAATTGAGGGGCAGAAAGAAGCGTGCAGCTCGATGTTTGGGGCGCATCGCTCAGAAAGCTCCTTGGTTAATGGCACATTGGCGAGCAGGCTGTGTGTCAGCGGTTGGATAAGAAGAGCCGGATGAATCGAGAGGTTCAAGTCCGGATCTGTGAGCAACTGACGGGGAGGTTCCGCCGGTTGACTCGACTGGGGGCTGGAGGTTAAAGACCTCTGGCTACCCGATTCCAAGCAAGATTAATTCACAGCATCCCGACCTTGTATAAAATATTCGAAGAGATGAAGAAACGAAGAGAACATCGGCTCTACCTCAGATTGTGTGGGTAAATTTCAGCGATTCACCCCTCTTGGATAAAGATCAAGGCCACCACAATGAAAGTAAATTGCAGTTTTGAACCTTTCTCTGTTTCTGTAGCCGTAGGCTCGACCCTTGAGTCGCTGTATCTTTCCATTCATGCCTTCTGCACGGCCATTGTCGGCTTTCAGAACTATTGCGTTAATAATTCCCCACAGGTGTTCTTTGATCATCTTGGCCACTTTACGAACAGGTTCAAGCCGACACCTCAGTGCCCAGCTCAGCCACCGCTTCCATGCCTTGATAGCCCAAGCTCGTGATGTGTAATTCCACAGTGTCATCGCCATCTCTTTGATGGCCCAGGCTCGTGCTGTTTTCAGCTTTGAATCACGCAACGGCTCGAACGCTTCCCACTTTTCATCGCTCATATTTTCAGGATTTGTTAGCCAGTCAAACCGGGTACCTTTGAGTAAGTCTGACCCTGTAGACATAAGCGCTTTATGCTCTTCTATGCGAACTTTATTGACCGCATTGCCTAAGTACTGGGCAACATGGAACTTGTCAAATGCTATTCGCTCCCTGGCTTCTGGCACATGCAATGTGACTGCCTTGATAAAGGGCTTCCACATATCCATGGTAACGCATTCAATACCGGCTTTCTGGTCTGGCGTCAGGGTCTCAAAGTACTCATTGAGGCTGTCAGCTTTATGGTTGTCGGCCAAATGTAAAACAATGCCTTTTTCATGATCTGTAACCACAGTGACGTACTCACGCCTCTTCTGGAATGAGGTTTCGTCAACGGCTAACCGTTTGGGATTGTCGTGTACTCTGCGTGCCAGACCTCTCGCTACTGCACGCTGTTGGATACCGTCGATGGCATTCCAGCTAAGCTTCATTTGTTGGGCAACTGCACTGGTTGTTGCCTCTTTCAGCCAGTCAATAACAAGTGCTTCAAACAAGGCCGTAGAACCAGAGTTCGGTTCAGCCCATGGAACCTGTATTGTTTTTACACCGTGATCGGAACATTGTGTACGCGGAACATCAGCAATAAGGATGGTTTGAAACTGGCAGGTATCCAGATGCCGCCACTTCTTCTGACGTCGATCGTAACCCGGAGAGGGTTTATCACAAACACTGCATTTAGAAGGCTTTTTGCCATCATGTTCGAGAAAGATTTCGACTTTTCCTTCAGTAATGGAGAGTTCCACGTGAGCGACATGCCACGGAGTTTCAACGCCAAGTATTTTAGAGTAGAGTTCTTTATCGCGCATGTCGGCATCCTTGCCTTGAAGTGTTCAATATAGATTAAATCACCCACTAAAATTAGGGAAGAGCCGAAAAATAGGGCCACCATCAGGCTCACCCAAAAAGTCTGGTGAATATGATTCAACCGGGTCTTCAGATAAATCTGGCTCAATGGGAGTCCGATCAGTTACCAAGTCTGAACCCACTCCCTATATGGAACCTTCACAATACGCTTCCCAGCCAGTAGACACATCATTATTTACCCGCCAGATGTCATTACCGGTTTTGCCAAAGCTACAGGAATTAAAAACTGAGTGGGATCACCGTCTGGCTGACTTTAAAGACGAAATGTCCTGGGAACTCGGTGGGGGGCGCGATGGCATTCTATCGGAATTCTGTCAGATTTTTTTCGAACCTTTTGTACAGGAACTTATTCAGTTATCCATTGTACGGGAAGAACTGACTGCCCATGAAGTTACCCAGTACGATGCACTATTGAGTGACGTTATTTCGGCACTGTCCAATCCCTCAGAAACGGCACCTGAAGCTGGAACCATTTATACCAAGGCGTCTTTCTCCAGAACGGGTAGGCTGGATCATCTTCGGGGAGGGTGTAATTAAAAGTGTTCCATCTACCCATTATCCTGCTTGCTGCCAGTACTGATCCCAGTCCCCGTTAGAACGCAATGTTCTTAAGCAAAGCATTGCTCCTGCGATGGAAGGCTTCCACCAAGCACCCGGTATTTTTAGTCGCATCTGCACTACTGCACTGTTAGAACTTTCTATTTCGCCAGAGCCAATGGGAAGATTGGCTGCTTCTGCTGCAGCATATTCGAATTGCCCTGGACGGTTTCGGATATATCGGTGACACTCCTCTGGTTTATTGGCTGCTTTGCCTTTCTTTCCGTTTCTATGCGGATCAAGCTCTGCCATGACGGCATTAACATTGCCAGATTTCATGCGTTCCTGCTGGATATGCCGCCACTGTACACGTGTTTCCTTGTTAAACCCGACACACTCTTCTGCTGCATCAGCGAAGTGCTCAGAGAGATGATAATAGTCAACGAGGAAACTTCCTTGCTCTCCAAACACTCTCTTTGTCTGGTTGGCAATCCAGGTGGCTCCATCGCTCACGCAATGGATAGAGGATTGCCGGTTGAGCCCCTGCTCTATTGCACAACTCAACCACTGGTCACCTGCTTCATCCGGCCCTCCCATTGTGGCCTGATGACGTTTATCTGAACTACCCAGCTTATAGACCTGGCAAAGTTTAGCCTCCTGCCATTCAGTTTTACGTGCTTTGCGTTTGTCACCTTCTGCCTCTTCATCAATGAGGACAACAGGAATCATGCTTCCATCCATTTCTCCTATGAACTGGGCAGCTTCACCGAGGCAGTCCTGACGATTTTGTGATGCACTGATGGAATCATTTTGCATACAGCTTGCGTGCTCAAGAGTTATGGCTCGAATAGAAGACTCAGGCACATCAATACCATAATGTTCATGTATTTTTTTTGCAGCTGCCTGAAAAGAACTATCTGCACCAAAGTCTACAATTTTACGTTGAATTGTGCGGGAGTAGTCGCGACAGTGAATATGAGCGGCATGACTGAAAGGTCTGACCCGATGCTTGTCTACCGTCTGGCAGCGTTCAAGAACTTCTATTTTCCCATAGGTGCTCAGCCAATAAGTGTTTTTTTTTGAGTTTTAGCTCCGGGGTGCTTCAGGCAAGCCTCGCCAAATTTTTGATCTTCCTTGTAGGTACCCCAGCCAGTAAGCAGTTCATTGCCCATTTCACGCAGGTGGGCAATGACGGCTTCTTCAGCATCATCAGCACGATCCAGGAGACCTGACTCGGCTTCAACAATATCCAGAAGTGCAGAAACTCTAAGCTCAAGCTCGGGGTGGGCTGCAAGTCTATCAGCAAGAGAAATAGGTGAGGGCATAATACTAACTAGTACTGCGTTTTTCTGAATTTGAGACTGAGGAACGTCTGACCGACCAGATAATTTCTATTTATCCAATTCAGAGACGATATTCATATTCAAACACTTGATATTGTAGATTTTTACGATAGATATGATATTTGGCACATACCCCACCATTAGCCAGCTTTCAATGAAGAAACTGAACGACGGTTTGTTGTTTACTGCCTCAATCAATGAGGCTTTTCATTATCCAGTGCAAGCGGGTTCTGGCAACACAGGATAAAGCTTTTTCAGCTTAGTTCGCGCATTCTCTGTGGTGAAACGCCACTCCATCGCAGATTTACAAGCATTGCGCTCTGCCTCCCAAGCTTCCACTTCACGGCGAAGCGTATCCTGATCCGGTATACGACAGTTCAAACATTGGCGACTCAGTATGCTCAACTCTATTTCAGCCATATCCAGCCAGCTGCCGTGTTTTGGCGTGTAGTGAAACTCAAGTTTGTTCGCAATTCGGTGCGCCTCTTCAGGGCTAAAGGCTTTATAAAGGGACGCCGCTGTATGGGTGTTCAGGTTGTCCTGTACCAGTACAATTTTATCCGCCTCTTTGTAACGACCGTCCACTAACTCTTTGACCTGATGCGCCCAGTCTACAGCCGTTCTGCGATCAGTGATCTCAACATGTCGCCAGCCTGCCAGGGGCTCGAATATCATGAAGATATTACTGACGCCATTGCGGTCATACTCCGTGTCATAGCGCTCGGGCTTACCAGGCTCTATAGCGATAGGTTTACGTACCTCAATGATTAACTGTTTATTGCTTTCGTCGAGACAAACCAAGGGACGCTTGGGGTCATAAGGTTGTTGGTAAAGATCCAGAACCTCCTCCATAGCACTGACAAAATGGGCACTTTCCTCTTCAGGGATACACCATTCTTTCTTCAGCCAAGGTTTAAGTTCGTTTTTTTTAACTCGGCATGAACGGTGCTTCTGGAGATTTCGTCAACATACTGTAGCTCAACCATTTTGTCTCGTAGTAAGTTCAGCGTCCAACGACACCGACCTTCCGGTGGAGGCGAGCAGGCAATGGCGATAAGGTGAGCTTGTCCTTCACCGTCCAGTTTGCGCTTGTGACTATTACCAGCATGCTTGCCATTAATGGCTACTTCCAAGCCTTCTTCAACGAGGCGCTGACGAAGGCGGCAGATAGTAACCACCCTGACACAGAAAGCTTTGGCTACCTGTTGGTGAGTCAGGGGAGATTGGTTTTCATCAATGGCTAAAAGAATTCCAGCTCGACGTTTCTTGTGCTGAGCAACTCTGGGTTTATCCCGCTTGATCAGGGTTTCAAGCATTACCCGCTCATCATCAGTCAATCGGACATGATATTTGATTAGCATCGTAACTCCGTCGTTTGTTTCAATGGAGTTATCAGGATGAGCTATTTTACGAAAATATCATTTCGAGCCGAATGGAGTACTAGCCTGGCACCTAAGTAAAGGTTTCAGGAAGATTGGAATGAATGCCATGCCAGAAAGTATCCGTCAGCGCATTGATTCTCTTTTCGATCGAACTGCCAAATTAGCACAAAGCAAGGAGGCAGAGTACATGGAGCGTAGACGACAGCGACTCGGTCTCAATAAAACAAAAAATACCAAGGCTTTTAATCGGCTATGTTGCGCTTAAAGGTTGAAAGTAATATGGTTCCAACTACCTGTTGGTTCTGGTCATTAAAAACAGCACTATTAGACTGTTAAGAGGCTAGTATATGTATTTTACAGCCTTCTTAGCACTTCAGTGAGTCATTATAAACGCACTAATGTACCAGTATTTCGTTTTCAACCCTTACACGCAACATAGCCCTTTTAATCTCTTCAGGCGATTGGTAAATTTCAAGGAAGAAACCTTAAGATTTATGACCAATTTCGACATTCCCTTCGACAATAACGGCAGTGAGCAAGATGTCAGAAATGGCAAGGTGAAACAGAAAATATCGGGCTGCTTCAGGAGCAAAAAAGGAGCCAAATACTATTGTCGAGTACGAAGTTATATTTCATCGGCGAGAAAGCAGGGTCAGAATACTTTCGAAGCCCTGCTTATAGCCCTAAAGAATTACGACAACCGTCCTTTGCTGGGTGCTGAATAGTTACGAAAAATCTTTCCTTTCTTTATTCTCCTCTTTATTCATTTTTTAAGATCTTTGATATCACGATCTGCCTGCATCAGTAATTCGTTGAGTATCTATTATGCAATATCCATTGCATGTCTGTTGCTGTTTTCAATTTCAGTGATTGTCGATGTCTTTTTTACAAGGAAAGAAGAGGGCTTGTTCACGATATGCAACGATGATCTGAAAACAGATTAGCTTCTCAGAGACCTTTGAATAAGTCGCCCAATAATCAACAGCTCAACCATGGCTGGCATTCCTGACCAGTGGCTAAATAAGCCAGAAGGCCTGATGAATGCGTGTTGAGCCGCCATAGCGAATCCGGGGGGATAACCGTAGTCAACAAAGCTGGGCTGAAAGCCGTCGTCGTGTTGCTGGATAAATTCTCCATGGATCAGACTGTCCAGTTTTATGGCCAGAGCCCGCTGTTGCTGCTCTTCTGTACTGTAGTCTGCACCTCTTTTTTCGGTATACGGACGAAGCACTTTTCTGACCGCTCGTTGAAGGTGGTCAAGCCAGATCGGTTTTACGTTCTCTTCCGTAGAATTTAATCCAAGAATAAGGAAAACCCATTCTAATGCAACCCGCTTTCTAGCAGTGTGCGCAGAAAGTGCATTGATACTGTATTGCTGGTAGGAGGGAAGCATTTGCACCCGCGAATTGAACGGATCAAAGAGATCCCGTGAGGCAGAGATGAAACTGTCTACAGGCCAGCAGAATTCGAATGAGCTTGCTTTAATGTCAGATGATGAATCGACAGATGTATTTGAATGCTCCATTCTGCAGACCAGTTCCTGAAGCAATTGCAGGCTCGGGATTTCACAATCGTAAGAGGGCGCAGGACGGTTCTGTCTGGTAACCCAAAGTAGATAGCTGCACATGGCCGGATGACTGAAACCGTCATCGCTGAAGTCATTACGAAAGCCCTCAACTTGCTCAGTCACAATGGTTTCCAGTCCGGAGAATATTTTAGAATAGAGTGACCGATAGATTGACTCCATTCCATCCTCTTCAGCCTGACAAACGCTGTTGAACAGAAGCAGCAGTATCAGGCAAAGCAGGCAGCCCCTCAGAGTGAGTTGACTGAATGTATTCATATAACCTCTGCTTGTAATGGGTGGAAGTAAAGTTATATAAGTATATACTGTATAAATGAACAGTATTCATGCAATAAAATGATTGATCCCTTTTCTCTGTATTCACAAACGCCCGGCAAGGCTGCTTATCCTTATTATCAGAGTTTGGCGACCTGTGGTTTTCCGAGTTCACTCTAGAAACCAGAAGTTGAAATGTAATTTTTCATTACACTTGCCTCACAGTTTCTGGCGGATTCTCATACCGCTGTCTTATAGCATCTGCTAGAAATCTGTAGGATTCAGGGAATAATAATATGATGGAGAGGACACACATCCTGTCTCTCTGTGGGCTGGTCACAGGGATTTTAGCCAGCACTATCCAACCCGTGATGGCAGCCACTGATCTTGTGCAGAGCTTTCAGGCCGCTCAGTCCTACGCAGCTCAGCTCAGTGCTGCAGACAACAACCGTCAGGCAGCGGATGAAGACTACAATCAGGCACTGGGCCGTTTCTTCCCTCAGCTTAGTTTTCGTCACTCTATTTCCAAGACTGAAGAGCGGTTAATTGAGACCACGAGTGTCTTCAGTAACACGCCCGAAAAGCAGAGTCACAGCCGGAGGCTGACATCTCTGGAAGTACGGCAGATGATCATTGATATGAGCAAGGTGCGTGACAAGGATGTCGCCTCTGCCCGCCAGCAGCAATCACATGACACTTATGATCAGGAGTTTCAGCTTTTGATGGCTGAAGTTCTGCGTCGCTATATGGGTGTACTTTCTGCCAAGGAAAATCTTCAATTTGTCAGTGAAGAATATGAGTTGTATGGCCGACGCAGCCTGGAGATGGAAAAACGACAGCAACGTGGACTGGCCAATGGCGTCGAAGTTGCAGAAACCATAGCCCGGCTGGCTGAAGTCAGTGCCCGGGTTCTGGCCGCGGAAAGTGAATTGTCTGCCGGTCGTGCCAGCTTTACAGAGTTTACCGGCATCGCAGAAGTAACTCTGATGCCCATGGCCGAAAACGCCGCTATTGGCAGTTTGGTCGATGCTGATGAGCAGGCCCTTTTAAAACAATTGTTGGAAAAAAATTCCCGCTTAATAGCCGCACGTTCTTCTGTCCATGTTGCAGAGAAACGTATTGCTTCCGTTAAGGCGGGGCATATTCCTACTGTGGAACTGATAGGTAGCTGGCAACGAGATGAACTTTATGACGTTTCAAATCCTTCAAGCAGGGATGCTGACATCACCGAAGACGTCAAGATCAGTCTGCAACTTCAGGTTCCTCTGTTCGAAGGAGGCTCCCGCACAGCTGCAACCAGAGCCGCTCATTACCGTGCCTTAGCAGAACAGGATCGCGCTACGGCGCTGGAGCGTGAACTCCTGACGGGTTTTACCACCGTTTTCACTCGAATGAATCATTCGCTGGGGCAATACAAGTCTTTGCGTAAGGCCCAGAAAAACTATCGCCTGGCATTGGATGCCAAACGCAAGGGTTATGATGCTGGCCGTTATTCCAATCTGGAACTGCTGGACGCTGCCCGGGATTATTACGCAGCCCTGCGCGAACAGTCCCGGCAAAAATATGAGTATGTTCTGGCCGCGGTGGAAACCGGGTATCTGGTTGGAGAAATGACTAATGGGCTGTTGCGTGATTACAACCAAAAATTGCTTGAAAATTAAATTATCTGCGTTACTACTCTCTCTCTCTGCAGGGCTTTCCAGCGCCAATACGACTGTGGACTGTGTCCTTGTGCCCAGCGCTGGTACAGAGGTTGCCAGCCCTGTCTCTGGTGTGATGCAAAACATCGAGGTGGACTGGGGCGCTACTGTAAAGAAAGGCGACCTGCTGTTCAGCCTGGCTTCGCCACTGGAGAAAACCGAAGTTGAGCTGGCCTCCGCTCGATTGGAATTTGCCCGCCGCAAACTGGACAGAACCCGTGCACTGTTCAAGGACAACATGATATCCATCCAGGAACTGGATGAGTTGGAAACAGAAGTCCATGTTAAGGCGGTCGAATTGAAAAAGGTCAAGGAAAGTCTGAAGCGCAGACAAGTACGCAGCCCTCATGACGGCGTCATCTTCGAGCGATTCAAAGATGCGGGGGAGTATGTTTCCTCTGAACCTGTTCTGGAACTGGTATCTCTTGACCCCCTGTATGCCGAACTCACTTTGCCGCACACACTGTACGGTCAGCTGCAGACGGGGCAATCCATCGATATAGCACTGGGTACTCCGGTTAATCAACAGGTGGAGGGTGAGGTGAAAGTGATAGATCCTTTGGTGGACAGCGCCAGCCTGACCTTCCGGGCCAGGGTTAGCATTGACAACCCGTATCAGAAGATTCTCGCTGGAGTTTCGTGTTCCATTCCTTCTGAATCTTTCCTCTATACCGGTGTAATCCAGTGAATTTTGCCTCTCACCAGGCTTCAACGTTTCAAGCAGATATCCCTGAATTGTCGGACTGGGCAGAAAACTGGCGAAGGGATACTCCCGCCATCAAGGCTTTATATGTAGTGTCAGGACAGACCGGTGATCAACTGCTGTTTGGCGAAAGTGATCTCAGCATTTCAGAGCGCTGGCTTCTCTTACTTGGGCGGGATGCACTTAGACAAGGCACTGGACAGCTGGCTTCCGATCAAGGGTTTGCTGCACTGGCGTTACCTGTGGACCCACTTTCAGGCAGCAGTGCCGCGCTGGTGCTTGCAGTTTCAGAAGGTGATCTGGATGAAAGTCTGATCAGCAATGCTGAGAATCGGGTTGGGAAGTTATCCCTGATATTGCTGGCTGAAAAACACCGTATGGCTGTGTGTAAGCAACACCTGGCTGAACAGGCAGTATCGGCCATAGGAGCACTGGTTGATGGCGCCAGCTACCAGGAAGCGGGTCTGTCTCTGGCTAGCCGGTTGGCCAGTGAGCTGCAGGCAGAGTGGGTGGTTATTGGGCGAGTGCGTCGTAGACGTTGCCAGTTATCCCATTTTTCAGAAAGAGCAGATTTCTCACGTAAGTTGCAACTGGTCAGCAGTCTTGAGGAGGTGATGGATGAATGTCGTGTCGCCCGCGAGTTATGCCGGGTACCCGCCGATCGATCTGAACAGGCCTTTCCGGCCCACCAAAGGCTGGTTCGAAGCGGGGTAGCGCAACAAGTTGTCAGTCTGCCGGTGATGATTGATACCCGGATCGCCTATGTAGCCGTTTGTGGTTTTAACCAGAATGTCAGCTGCAATGAGGAAGACATTCATGCACTGATACCATTGTGTGTCCAGGTGCTGGACGAGCGTCGTCGTGCAGCTATGTCCTGGTGGCAGAGGCTGACATACCAACGCTACCGGCCGGGACCAGTGTCGGTAGTTTCAGGTTTGATCTTGGCAGTATTGCTGTTAGCGTCGGTTCTGCAAACAGAATGGGAGCTGGGGGTTGATGCCAGAATTCAGGCTGAACAACTGCGGGTAATTTCACCGGCTTATGAAGGGTATCTCAGAGAGGTTATGGTGCGCCCGGGCGACAGAGTTAAGCAGGGCGAACCTCTATTCACGCTGGATGATCGGGAGCTGCAACTGGAGCGTTTACGCAGGGTGAACGAACAGGCGGCTATCGCGAAAAAACATCGGGATGCCGTGGCCCAGTTCAAACGGGCCGAAGCGGCTGTTCTCAAGGCAGAGCTGGAGCAGATCGGGGCTCAACTGGTGGCGGTGGAGGAGCGGCTCAACCGCACGCGGGTTAACAGTAGTATGGATGCCATCGTGCTGGAAGGGGATTTGACTCAGCGTATAGGTGGCAGTGTCGAGAAGGGTGAAGTTCTGCTTAAACTGGCACCGGAAGACAGTCTCAAGATTACCCTCCAACTGCCAGAAGCCTACCTTCCCTATATCAGGCCTGAACAGTCATTAAGTTTATTGCTACAGGCTCTGCCGGAACAGCGCTTTTCAGCCACAATCACCCGTGTAACTCCGGTCTCACAGATGGAAGAGAAACAGGTCAGTTTTCGGGTACATGCCCGGCTAAACGAAAGCTCTCCGTTGCTGCGCCCGGGTATGGAAGGTGTGGCGAGAGTAGACCTGGGTGAACGCACCTGGCTCTGGGTGCTTCTGCATCGCCAGTGGCAATGGTTACGAACATTCTGGTGGAAGTGGGCAGGCTGATATGGAAGTCTTTAGTCCTCAATGGCATCTGGTGGCCCAGGGCCGGCCAAGATTACGAAACCTGGTGACCACCAGTTGTCAGAAAACTCGTCTTGGCGAACGCTTTTTCCTGCGGGATCCGGTCTCCGGCAAATTTCATTACATAGATATCCCGGCCTGGCAGTTGTTGTCGTTGATGAATGGTCAGAATACTCTGGAAGAGATCTGGCACAAGGGAACGGACCTGCTCAAAGAGGACATGCTTAGCCAGACTGCGATTATCTCCCTGTTGCAGCAACTGCACCGGGCCCAGCTGCTCACCATGGATCAGATTTCTGAGGCTGAAGTTATGATGGCGCTGTATCGCCGGGAAAAACGCCAGCAGCGGCTGATGCAGTGGCTGAACCCCATGGGTATCAAGATCCCCCTCGTGAATCCAGAGAAGTTTCTCACTCGTACCGAGTCACTTTCCTTCTGGCTCTTTTCGCGCCTGACCCTGGTGATGATGCTGGCTCTCTGGGCAGTAGCACTGGTACAGATGGTGGCACACTGGGAGCCATTAACCGCCAGTATCAAGGATCAGCTGTTCAGTATACAGAACGGTTTCATCATGCTGCTGGTTTATCCGGTGGTGAAACTGATTCACGAGCTATCTCATGCCTATGCGGTGAAACGCTGGGGCGGAGAAGTAGCGGAAATTGGCTTAATGTTCCTGGTTTTCTATCCCGTCCCTTATGTGGATGCCTCAGCCGCATCTTCTTTCCGGCACCCTTATCAAAGAGTGCTGGTAGCCTTGGCGGGTATCATGGCGGAATTAACCATGGCTGCTATTGCCGTGTTGTTATGGATTTATACAGAGTCCGGGGTGCTAAGAGCTGTCTGGTTCAGTGTCCTTGTGATCAGTGGCAGTTCTACATTGTTGTTTAATGGCAATCCTCTGCTGCGTTTCGACGGCTATTTTGCCCTGGCCGATGCGCTTCGTATTCCCAATATGGCGCAGCTGGCCCAGAGATACCTGGGCTACTGGGCCCGCAGATACCTGCTCTGGCTTCCAGGGCAAATCAGTCCGGTCAAAAAACGGCGGCTTGGCATCTGGCTCTGGAGCTATGGTCTGTCGTCATTCTGCTACCGCATGATGATCAGTCTTGGCATTGCCTGGTACGTGGCGGATAGCTATCCATTGCTTGGTACATTGCTCGCAGTTTGGGCTATGACAATGTCTATGCTGGTACCACTGGTCAAGACGATACAGGGAGTCCGTCGTTCAATAGAGTTCCGACGCGAGCCCAAAACCTACTTCATGCGGAGCAGTCTATGGCTGGGTGTTGCGTTTAGCCTGCTGCTGTTCCTGCCTTTGCCGCATTATTCCAGTTATCTGGCTGTTTATGAGCTGGATGAGAAGGAGCGAGTCGTTCCGCAGCAGGGTGGCTGGGTGGCAGAGATTCTCATAGATGACGGAGAACCGGTGCAGGAGGGAGAACCAGTTATCAGGTTGGAATCTTCTGAGCTTCAACTGGAGCTGACGCTGGTGGAAAAACAACTGGCCGTTGCCAGAATTCGATCCCTGGGGGTCAAGGATTCACCGGTGGCGGTCCAGGTGGTCCGTGAAACGGTGGTGCGTCTGAAGAAAGAATTGCAGGAGTTGCAGAAAAGAAAAGAACAGCTTTTGATCAGAACTGCAACCAGCGGTGTGTTCTATCTTCCGGAACGGGACAGCCTGATCGGTGCCTGGCTCGATAAGGGCATGATGGTGGGTGCAGTGCTTGAACAGCCCCGGATTCGTGCCCTGGTGGATTATTCCACCATTGACCTGGTTCGCTCCGATCTCAAGGCAGCAGCAATACGGCCTATACAGTTGCAACAACAGGCCATAGAGATTAAGGAAATCACAGTGACCCCGGCTGCAAGTCGTCAGATAATTTCGCCAGGCCTGGTGACCAGCGGTGGCGGGCAAGTGGAGGTGGATGCCAGTCAGGATCCACCACAGCTTTTGAAACCCCACTTTATGCTTACCGCCGAACTGCCGGAAGCTTTACTCAGTGATATGGTCGGCGTGTTGAGTGTTAATGGACATCTCTGGTTGCGGCTGCAACATTCACCCAGATCTCTGGCCTCACGACTCTGGCGGGCAGGCAATCAGGAACTGCTCAGGCTGGTCAACCGATGAACGAATGGGTTGCCAATCCTTACCTGTTTCAGGCCCGTCGTCCACTTGAAATCCGTGGGATCAGAAAGCCCTGGCACTGGTTTGTGGGACGACTACATCAGCTACAGTTTCATAATCATTTTTGGCAGAAACGGCAGGCTGACATCATTATCAAGCGTTCTGAAGAACTCTTGGCAGTGAAAACAGAGAGACGAGACGATGCCATAAGCAGATTACGACATGAGTTACGTCAGCAACCCGATAATATCCGGCTGCACAGGGAAATATTCGCCTGGTGTCGGGTATTGGCGGAAGAGACACTTGGCATGCAGCATTACCCCAGTCAGTTAATGGCGGCTCTCTGCCTGTGGCAGGGCAGGGTGGTGGAGCTCGACACAGGGGAAGGCAAGACTCTTGCGGCAACTCCGGCCGTGGTGCTGGCAGCCTTGAGTGGAATGAAAGTTCATGTCATTACCGCCAATGACTATCTTGCGGTAAGGGATGCCGAAGAGATGTCGCCATTGTACGAAGCTTTCGGTCTGACAGTGGGAGCCATAGACAATGACACTATGCTGGAACAGCGACAGTGTATCTATCGGAGCAACATTGTTTATGTCTCGGCCAAGGAGCTGGTGTTTGACTATCTAAAGGACCGGGCAAACGGTTTGCCGGAAAGTGTCGGCTCGGCTCTGGCTTCGGGCTTGCTGGGTAACAGGCAGTCACGGAATGTAAGCCAGTTGCATTTTGCCATAGTGGATGAAATAGACAGTGTCCTGATCGATGAAGCCCGTACTCCGTTGATCCTGTCCAGTGAACGGCCGCTTCAGGAAGACCAGCGGCAGGCGTTCCATGAAAGTCTCGCATTGGCCCGATCCCTTAATGCTGATGAGGATTTTCTATGGCATCAGGATTTTGGTTACCTTCTAATGAATAGCGGAGTCAGAAAATTACACGACCAGGCTGGACATTGGGGTGGTGTCTGGCAGGTTTCTGCTTTTCGTGAAGCCCTGGTCCTGAAAGCACTTCATGCATTACAACAACTAAAAAAAGATAAGGATTATCTGATCTTAGAGGGTAAAGTTCAGATAATAGATGAATACAGTGGTCGTGTTTTGCCGGACCGGGCCTGGGAACAGGGTTTGCACCAGCTGGTTGAAATCAAGGAGGGTGTTGAGGTCACTGGAGAACGCACGGCCCTCGACAAGATCACTTTTCCACGCTTCTTTTCCCGCTACTATCGTATGGGCGGCATGTCAGGCACGGTACGCGAAACCGCCGGTGAACTATGGCAGAGATATGGTATAGCCACTCGTCGTGTACCCAGGAACCGGCCTCTCAAACGTCAGCTGCTGGGTATCCAGGTCTGTGAATCCACAGAACAGCAATATAAGGTCATCGTTAAAGCCTGCCAGAAGTACCGATCAGAAGGGCGGGCGATACTGGTTGGAACCACTTCCGTGGAGCAGTCGGAGCAACTGTCGATGCAGCTTTGTTCGGCTGGGGTCCCTCACCGATTGCTGAATGCCCGCCAGGACAGCGAAGAGGCCGAATTAATCGGTGCCGCTGGAGAAGCAGGGGCGGTGGTCGTGGCGACCAGCATGGCGGGACGCGGTACTGATATCAAACTCAGCAAGAGTGTCTACGATGCTGGAGGGCTGCACGTTATCACGGCTGGGTTGCAAGACTCCGCCCGCGTGAACAGACAGCTCACAGGCCGATCTGCCCGACAGGGCGATCCCGGCAGTTATGAGTATATCCTCAGTGTTGAGGATGCCATTGTTGAACGATTACTGTCCGATCGTTCAGGCCCCGTTTACCGGATCTTGCGCTGGATACGATTTACCCATATTCGTTACTGGCTGCTGCGATTGGTTCAATGGCGGCTGGATCATAAATATTTCCGCCAACGTCAGCAGCAGAGCACGGATGATGCCTCATTCAGGCGGCAATTCACTTTGGGCAGGGCAGATTAGCCATTCTTAACATTTTATTTACATTTTCACGATTTTGGTTGCGGATCTTGACTGCTGACTCCCCCATCCTTCAAAACTGGTAAAAATAAAAACCATGGATAATTGTGATGGGCACAGCAAAAACTGGTTGGTGGCAACTTCGGCAGGCAATTCGCAGGGCACAGAAACTGCAGGATAAACATGGTGCCAGTGATGTGGAAAGACTGGAACCCAGATTGCTGCTGTCTGCCGATCCGGTGAGTATCGTACTCAACCACGATCAGGATCAGGATGCCTGGTTCCAGAATGTAGCGCGTTACAGTGAGTCCTGGAAACAGGCTCATATCCGTTTTAAGGGTCAGCCAACCGACAATAGAGATTTTCTTGCTGAGCCCATACAATCTGAAGAGAAAAGCGGCAGAACCCACCTGTATTTTGGTGATCAGCACTGGGGCGCGGTGGGCTATCAGAGCTTAGCCAACAGCCCCCTGGTATTGAACTTCCAAGCCTCACCGGGTGTTCTTGATATAGAAATAATCTCGGATGGAAGCAATAACGAGCAAACCCGGATACGTGTTGTATTTGCCGGTCAGACCAGTGAGATTCTGGTGGATGGACCGTTCAGTATTGTTCTTGCCAGTGAAGATCAGCTTAATCAGGTAACACCGCTGTCTTATAGCGCATTCTCAAATTCTGATTATAACAGCGACTGGCCATTCCCTCATGATGTCCGCGCACGTATCAGCAATGCAGGCGCACCGGCAGCCCCTTTTGATTTCTCTCTGAGCCCGGTGATTGAAGAGTCCGATACCAACACTTTCTTTTTTGGTGATCAGAACTGGGGTCACAGGCATGTATCCGGGACCGATGCCGTTCCTGTCAACATCAACCTACAACATTTCTCTGGCACAGTGGACGTCATGGTGACTTCCGTTGATGAGATAACCTTGAAGACCAGAAATGATTCGGGAGATTTACTCGGTACTATCACATTATCAGGCACTTACCAGGTTCACTATGACGGCTCTTCCACCTCGTTAAACTACCTGCCCGGGGACAATGCTCCAGTCAATGAAGGGCTGGAGCCAGATACGGCAGGTGCTACCAGTACAGAAGACTATTTACGGGCAGCCCTGACCTACTGGGAGAGTGTTGGCGTTGTGGCTACTGCAGGGTCTGACTCCTGGATTCTTTCTGCTACAGGCGACACGGTAACCCTGTCTCAACTGCAGATGCGCTTTGCTGATGTCACCAACGCACACCTGAGCGCTTTTGGCTCAGTAGGAACGGAGCATCAGGCGGATGGTTCCATCGCCTACATCCTGACTTTTGACCCAAATGCCTCCGGTCGGGGCTGGTACTTTGACGAAGATATTTCTGATGACAGTGATTTGCGTGTTTCCGGAGGCCAGGGAGATGAGTGGGAAGGTGGAGGCGAGGGTGCAGGCAACGGGCAGCAATTGTTGGATGATCAGGGCAATAATCTTAATAAAGTAGACTTCCTTTCGGCTGTTACCTACCAGCTGGGTATGGCTTTTGGCGCCAACAACAGCCAGCATATGCCGGGCTCCCCTTTGGTGGGTAAACGACAGATGTCAGCTCCTGAGGGCCAACGGTTATCAGCGTCCAACCAGATCATTGAGTATGACCGCATCGTTCAGCGTCACTCGGACTTAAGCTTGACGTTGGACTTTTTTGATCTCGATCCCGATCTCTTTAATGCCGAAGAGATCGAGCTTGAGCAGAATGTGGCCAACATCAATATAACGGTCAATGGTCAGTCCTGGAATAGCAATGATTTTTTTGAAAAAATTGAATTCAAAGCATCCAAAGATCCTGTCACGGGGGAAATTACACAGATACTGATTCTCTCGAATGCGCATCTAAACAGTGTTCCGCTTCTTGATTTAAACAATGATGGATCTCCTGACCTGGTAAAGCTTGAAGTGACAGTTCAGCTTCAGGTATACGGAGTCGTCAGTTCATATGAATATGCGGAACGTACAGTCGTTCTTAATGTTGCTCATCGTAATACTCCGCCAGAGATCTCCGATAGCTGGACTGTTCGCGAAACCCCAAATACTAATCCTTCCGCTGTCATCGACCTTAGAGAACTGGTTCTTATCGATGAAGATCCAAAAGAGAGCCTGACCTATGAAATTATAGGAAGCCTGCCGAGTGGGTTCAGTTTTGATGATAATTACACTCTGATCATTGCTGACGCTTCGGTTTACCAACCTGAAGGGCTGGGACAGTTTCAGTTGAAAGTGACGGATTCTGGTGGATTGTCAGCCGAACAGTTGGTTTCTGTGACCATGACAGATAGCAACGACCCCCTTGATTATCCGAATTATATTAAGGTCTTCGTACCCGTTAATACAGATTTTTCACTTTACATCCACGACTATCTTTATGATGAAGATTACCCAAATGGCGCTGTGCCAGAGGGAGAATACGTACTTTACAGAAATCAGGGAACAGGGATCCCCGAAACTGAATTTATTTATCTGACAGGCACCAGCTTCACTCGAACCGGTATCAAAGGCAAATTCACATCTAAGCCTTTTTCAGGATCATATTTTGAAACATATCGCTTCTCTGGCGCAGCAAATGATGGTGGCTGGTCAGATATGATAAGGATTGAATTTGTTGTAACGGATTTGGCGCCAACAGAACTCTTCCATAGATGGAATGTGAATGAATCTTCCAGCACAGATCTGGATTTGAGAACGCTGTTTACAGGTCATGCCGGTGGTGCAATGACCTTCGAAGTGGACCCGGACACACTGCCAGACCACGTGTTGTTTGATGAAAATCAGACCTTGACTGTCCTGTCCCACGAACCCGTACCGTCTGTGAACCTGCGGATCAGGGCAACACTCACGAGCACTGGTGAGACAGCTGAGGCAAATCTACTGTTGACGGTAATCGAGGCGGATAACGATGCACCTGTCCTCGATACCGTCGATCCTCTTTTACTTCAGGCCGAAGAGAATAAATCTTTTACCTACCTAGCCGGAAACCACTTCATTGATAGGGACACCGGGCAACTCAGTTTTTCTGGAGTAGGCCTGCCCGCAGGACTGTCGGTTGACAGTGCAACTGGCCGCATCTTCGGGGCTCCAGAGGTTGCTGGGAGTCACCGCTTCACGATCGGGGCCTGGGATGGCAGCAATCGAGTCAACCTATCGATCAATCTGGAGGTTGACCTTAATAACCCAACTCTGCCCGTGGCCGCCAGTCAGGTTATTTCCATACAGGAGTCTGTTGGAGCGATTCCCAGAAATATCAGCGGCTGGTTTACCGATGCTGATGCCAATCAGTTTGAATACCGACTGGATGCTGATGCTCCGGGCTGGGTAACCCTTCAGAACCAATGGTTACTGGCCAACCATGATGTTGCCGGCTTATATACGTTCACACTGCAGGGAAGGGACGCAGAAGGCGGCGACTGGGTTGATGTTGTCGTCAATCTGACGGTGGTTGAAGCAGATAATGATCAGCACCGTTTTGTCGGTGACGGCAGTGATGCGGGGCTGGCTTACGGCAACATTCCTGAAATTTCAGAATATGTAACTGGTAATTCTGCCACCGAAACCCGCATTGATCTTTCTGCCTATGTACAGGACGAAGATCTTGGCCAGGGCTACACCTACAGCATTCTCTCTGCGACTGCTACTGGAAGTAATCCAGATGCCCGGAAGATCGATGGTTCAGGTCTGAGCTATCTGACTGTTGAAGGCAGCGAGCTGGTTGTCCGGGCTGATGTTCCCCTGGACAGCCTGGTTGTCAATGTCAGGGTGTCCGATTCCAGCGGCCTGTTTGCAGACGGACAGCTGCGGATTGCCGGAGTGGCTAATACGGCTGATGATCCGGTGGTGCTGGCAGACCAGTTACCCGTGCAAAGTACGCTGGCCAATAAATACCTGGAACAGGATCTCAGGTCATTAGTCCTGGACGATGACATTGTCGGTGTCGATCGTGATGCCCTGGAATTTGAGGTCACCGGCCTGCCATCAGGCCTTCTGTTTGTTCCCAGCCAGCAAAAACTGGTGGGTTCAATCAGCGCCCCTGTCGGAATATATACCCTGACTGTGAAAGTCCGCCTGCAGAACCCTGCGAACTCGACACAAACAGCCTTTGACTGGGTCAGCAGGGATTATCAGCTGGAAGTGAGTGACTCCCTGGTGGCCAGGAATAATGGGGTGGCCAGCTGGAGTTACGACGAAGAGCAGGTGCTTTCCGAAAACCTTGCCGATCTGTTTGATATGGAAGGTGTGGCCGAGCTTCAGCTCAGTCTCCAGGCTGGATCATTGCCTGCAGGTTTAACACTGGAGAATGGGATTATCAATGGTCAGGTAAGTTTGCCCGGAACTTACCGTTTTACCATCGCCGCCCAGCGTACCAATGGTGATACACGTGCAGTGACTTCTGTCGTTACCCTGGTGGTGGCGGAAGCGGTGGATGATCTTACAGAGGTCACATCAGGCTCCGCCAGTTTTACAGCCAATGAATCAACGCCTGTATTGATTGACGCTAGCCCCTGGTTCAGTGATGAAGACGCCTTGCGGATCGAATACAGCGAAGATAATCTGCCCGAAGGACTTCAGTTGTCGTCTAACGGCACCGTTATCGGGCAGGTCGATGCACCGGGAATCTACAGCTTTACTATCAAGGCCCGGGATCTTGATCACCCAGGCAGTGACTGGGTGGAAAAGTCAGTCAGCCTGACTGTGGCTAATACCCTGGATGATTTACCACAGGTGATAGGCAATTCCAGCCTGACTCTGACCTACGATGAGCAAAAGGATAGTCATGCCGGTTTTTCTGAGCTGCTGGCACACCATTTTCAGGATGAAGACAGCAATCTGAACTATCGATTGGTGGGCGCTGATGGTATGCCAGTAAGG
>CBDBOO010000046.1:0-34528 GCA_965208385.1 Endozoicomonas sp. | reverse complement strand
CAATGGATAACATCGGACGGGAAAACGATCACTGCCAAGCTTCCAGCCAGCTTTCACGGACATCACTATGGGCCTACATTGCAAGCCTACATTCTTCACCAGCATTTTGGCTGTGCTGTTACCCAGCCCCAGCTGTTGGAATGGCTATGGGATATTGGTCTTTCTATCTCAGCGGGAGAACTCAGCAACCTGATCACAAAGGGGCATGACCAGTTTCACAGCGAGAAAAATGCGATCCTTTCCACAGGCCTTCGCTGCTCAAACTGCATTCAGACAGACGACACAGGAGCAAGGCACCAAGGGCAAAATGGGGTTTGCACCATTATCTGTAATGAGTCGTTTGCCTGGTACGCCACCACGGGCAGCAAAAGCCGGGAAAATTTTCTGAGCCTTCTGCATCGACCCTTTCGGACGTACGCGCTGACAGAGGATACCCTGGACTACCTGAGAGCACTTAAATATCCCCAAAAATGGCTGCGTATACTCCAGCAGTACGTAGGAGTGACTTTTTTAAGCCATGACACCTGGAAGACCTGCATGAAAGATGATGGTCTGACCGGAAAGAATCGTCTACAGCAAGCCAGCGAAGCCTTGATTTATGCCAGTTTGATAGAGCATGGCTTAGGACATTTGACGACCTTCAGCGATGGTGCACAGCAGTTCAATGTGTTCAAGCACGCCCAGTGCTGGGTGCATGCAGAGCGACTGCTGGCTAAGATTCACCCTGTCGATGAGCAGCAGGCTAAGGCTCAGAAATGGTGCCGGACATGGCTCTGGGCGATTTATGATGACCTGAAAGCCTTCAAGGCTGAGCCTTCCGAAGAGAATGCCATGAAGGTACGGCTTGGTTTTTTCGCTCTAATCCAGACACGCACAGGCTGTAGCGCCCTCCAGGAAGCACTTAATAGTAACTATTCAGCCCCCCTAAAAATAAACTGGCATTTTTAAGAATTTGTACCAAATTAGTAGAGGTAAGTTTTTTTTCCTGCGCTGCCATGAACCAATCTGCTCCAGATTTTCAAACCATCGCGATGCTGCTTGCCATTATTGCCAAGCAACAAGCGGAGTTTGCAAAACTTGAAGAGCACTGCAAAGAGCTTGAAGGCAGGTTGAAATTAAACAGTCGAAACAGCAGCAAGCCGCCATCTACCGACGGTTACGCCAAACCACCGTCCCCCGGAAGCTCAAACAAGAGCGATGCGGATGCAGCAGCCGATAATAATCCTGATCAAAAAGCAAATGACGACAAACCAAACCCAAAAAGTCTACGGCAGTCGTCAAACCGTAACGTTGGCGGACAACCTGGTCACAAGGGCTGCACACTTAAACAGGTCGCTGCCCCCGACCATACTCACTGTTATCCGATAAAAGATTGTGAAATTTGCCAGCGGTCGCTCCTTTCTGTCGAACCCATTCGATGTGTAGAGCGGCAAGTGTTTGAACCGGGTTGTTTTGATTGTTTCGAAGTGACAGCTCATGTGGCTGAAGTTAAAGAATGCACCTGCGGGCACACAAACCAGGCCCGGTTTCCTGAGGGTGTGAATGCTCATGTGCAGTACGGCCCGAAAACTCAGGCATTTGCAGTCTACCTGTGTCAATTTCAGCTTATTCCTTACAAGCGTGTGTCAGAATTTTTCTGGGATATCTTCGGTCTTGAGGTTAGTCCCGGCTCAATTTGCGCGTTTCAGGACGTTGCGTACACCCAGCTGGCTTCCACAGAACAAGTCATCATTGATGCACTCATCAACGAACCCGTCGCCGGTGCTGATGAGACTGGTATGAGGGTCTGTGGAACACTTTGGTGGATGCACGTCATGCGCACTGATCAATGGACGCTGTATCACCTCGATCCCAGTAAAGGACACTCAGCCATGGAGAAAATGGGTGTTTTGTTGTAACTATTCAGCACCCCCACAAAAAAGGTGAACTTTGTGAAGTAGCTATTTATCACGAGCATACAAAATATATACGACTTCGTACGCTAGTGATACCAAGGGGTTTAATGAAACGTGGGGAATTGCTGACTATTCAGCTTTGTGAAGAGCTTGTCCCGCAAGGGATAAAAAAATCCGACCAAAAAAGCAGATTCAAGAAAATAGCCTTTTATCGTTGAAATAGAGCAAATAAACGACATCTGACCCTTGGCAAGGTGCTCAAAGCTCCAATCTTAGATAACAGTACAACAATGAGAGTGTCCTGAAGCCAAGAAAAGAGAAGGCTTATAACTAAAACCACATATTACTCAATTATTGCAGGGGGTGCTGAATAGTTACGTTTTGTTGTTGTTCTGCGGAGTTCTGGTACACGACCATTACAAAGCTTATTTTCGTTACGCTGCCGCCCACGCGTTGTGTAATGCTCACCATTTAAGAGAGCTTCAGGGTGTCATAGACAGAGATGGCAATTATCTTGCTGCCCGTCTTCAGCGCTTATTGAGGTTGGCTTGGCATTTAACCAAGGGGTTTCGAAAAGCAGGCATGCAGAGTATGCCGGAAGTTATTTACAAGCGTATCGAAGCCGTCTTCGAACGGACAGCTAAAAAGGCTAAGGACAAAGAAGCAGAATCTATGGAGCTGAGTCGTGAGAAGCTTGGACTCGACAAAGTAAAAAACACCAAAGCGTTCAACCTCTTCAAACGATTGGTGAATTTTCAGGAGGAAACCTTAAGGTTCATGATTGATTTTGCCGTCCCCTTCGATAATAACGGAAGTGAGCAAGATGTTCGAAACGGCAAGGTGAAGCAAAAAATATCCGGCAGCTTCAGAAGTGAAAAAGGTGCCAAGTGGTACAGTCGGATACGAAGTTATATATCATCGGCGAGAAAGCAGGGTCATCATGTATTTGAGGCTCTGCTTATAGCTCTTAAGAATTACAACAACCATCCTTTGCTGGGTGCTGAATAGTTACTGATAATAAAAATGTCACCACTCATGCCCTGTGGGCGCGGTATTAACAGGTAAATGAAAGCCAGGGAGGGACAAAGGGTTGAAACCATTGCTTAGTCTGTTGCAGCGTTCTCTGTCGTTTATTGTATGGAGTCTTCTACTGTCGTCTTTGGTGTGCCCCCTTCATGCGGGTACGATCAGCGCCATAAACTTTAATCTTCAGGGTGCCCCCTCAGCCGCGCGCTCTTCAATTGTTACTGCTGAAGGGTGGGGCATTAAGCTGACGGCTTACAGAAAGCAGAACCCTGTTTCACCGCTTCAGATCTACCTCCAAAGCCAGCTACCACAGGCTGGTGCGATATTGCCACCGCCCGTTGCCAAAACGTCAATTGGCATGATGAGTCACCATGATCGCAATGAAGAAAGCTCCGAAGCAATATCCATGGTCGGACTGGCCTTTGTGCAGAAAGCCTACCAATCCCTGCAGGCTTTATTTGACTGGCCACCCACTACACTTGTCATGTTGGCCGCAGGTCTGGGTACTGCAGGTGGCGGTGATGATGATGACGGTGACGATCATTCACACACTGACAAATTTGAACGGGAGCCGCAGGCAGAGTTTTTTACCTGGGCTCCTGATGCTTTCACTCAGTGCTGCCTGAAACAAAAAAAGCGGCTATTGACGATTCTGCGTAAGAAAATGCAGTGGGCACAGGCCTGTGGCAACAGGGATCTTGGCCTCATATTGCGCGATAGAATCATGCTCATCGAAATTGACAGGGACCTCCTCCAGCAACAAACATCGCATTTAACCTCGTCATGTCCGTCACTGGTGTATGAATGGCTGTTAAGGGACAGTCTGGAAATACGGTACTACGATCAGGCCGTCAACGGCAGAGACTGCAAAATACCCGGTGACTTTTTTTGGGCCAGAAGGGGGCGTCAGGCGGGCACTGGTGAAGCCGCTTCGGGTTCAGGCGCAGCGTCAAAAGGTCAAGCCGGAAGCAGTGCACAGCCAGATGGCGAAACGTTTCATCACCTGCCTCCTGCCGTTTCGAGTGACAATGGAGACGAAAGAGAAGAAGGAGACGGTACTCCCCCGCCAGCAAAAAAGGCCCGGATGGAGCCAGCCGCCTCTGTAACCTGTAGCCTGTGTCAAAAAACACTTAATGAACAAGAGGTGGCACGAGTCCTTCAAAGCACGGCAGAGCCTGTTGTCTGTGATGCCTGTTTGCTCTCCCTTCCACAGGGAACCTCCGGCAAGAGGAAGGCCGCAAGAAAGAGAGCCCAATCTGACCTGGCAGCCCCTGAATCCAAACGGAGCAAAAGTCAGACTGAAAAAAGGAAACAGAGCAGCAGCCGTCAACGCAAGCCAGCGGCGAGAAGAGTCAGGTTGGAAAATCCGGAGGTGGAGGCGCAATCCACCCCAGACACCGTCGAGGAGCTGGAAGCGTTACGAGTACAGCTTACCTTCGAGATGAATGAACAGGAAAGTGAGGCGGCAAAACAGTTTTTCGAGCATTTAAAAAGAAGAAAAATCAGGATAAAAACGTCATTGTATAAGCTACTGACCAAGGTGAATCGAGACGATTTTCCCACACTCTGTACCAAGGCCTCTGTATTCTTTGGTTCCCTTACTGCCTCCATACAGGATACCGGTTGCCTGACCAGTATGCTCCAAACTAAAACACATATCCGGGATTTTGCAGGGAGAGAGAGTTCGGAGCTTGAGTACCTTGCAGGCCTAGATACACTCCGCGCCTTTTCGTCCATGAATAATGGCAAAGGCTTGCCCAAACAGGATGAGGTGAAAAAGGTGCTGGGCTGGCCGGAATGGAAAGACGAGGATGGCCAGTTCAGTATGGAGCGGTTCCGCGCCTTTTCGTCCATGAACAGCTGGCAAAGGGCTTGCCCAAACAGGATGAGGTGAAAAAGGTGCTGGGCTGGCCGGAATGGAAAGACGAGGATGGCCAGTTCAGTATGGAGCGGTTCCGCGCCTTTTCGTCCATGAATAATGGCAAAGGCTTGCCCAAACAGGATGAGGTGAAAAAGGTGCTGGGCTGGCCGGAATGGAAAGACGAGGATGGCCAGTTCAGTATGGAGCGGTTCCGCGCCTTTTCGTCCATGAATAATGGCAAAGGCTTGCTTCAGTATGGAGCGGTTCCGCGCCTTTTCGTCCAAGGGGCTTGCCCAAACAGGATGAGGTGAAAAAGGTGCTGGGCTGGCCGGAATGGAAAGACGAGGATGGCCAGTTCAGTATGGAGCGGTTCCGCGCCTTTTCGTCCATGAATAATGGCAAAGGCTTGCCCAAACAGGATGAGGTGAAAAAGGTGCTGGGCTGGCCGGAATGGAAAGACGAGGATGGCCAGTTCAGTATGGAGCGGTTCCGCGCCTTTTCGTCCATGAATCATGGCAAAGGCTTGCCCAAACAGGATGAGGTGAAAAAGGTGCTGGGCTGGCCGGAATGGAAAGACGAGGATGGCCAGTTCAGTATGGAGCGGTTCCGCGCCTTTTCGTCCATGAATAATGGCAAAGGCTTGCCCAAACAGGATGAGGTGAAAAAGGTGCTGGGCTGGCCGGAATGGAAAGACGAGGATGGCCAGTTCAGTATGGAGCGGTTCCGCGCCTTTTCGTCCATGAATAATGGCAAAGGCTTGCCCAAACAGGATGAGGTGAAAAAGGTGCTGGGCTGGCCGGAATGGAAAGACGAGGATGGCCAGTTCAGTATGGAGCGGTTCCGCGCCTTTTCGTCCATGAATAATGGCAAAGGCTTGCCCAAACAGGATGAGGTGAAAAAGGTGCTGGGCTGGCCGGAATGGAAAGACGAGGATGGCCAGTTCAGTATGGAGCGGTTCCGCGCCTTTTCGTCCATGAATCATGGCAAAGGCTTGCCCAAACAGGATGAGGTGAAAAAGGTGCTGGGCTGGCCGGAATGGAAAGACGAGGATGGCCAGTTCAGTATGGAGCGGTTCCGCGCCTTTTCGTCCATGAACAGCTCAAGGGGCTTGCCCAAACAGGATGAGGTGAAAAAGGTGCTGGGCTGGCCGGAATGGAAAGACGAGGATGGCCAGTTCAGTATGGAGCGGTTCCGCGCCTTTTCGTCCATGAATAATGGCAAAGGCTTGCCCAAACAGGATGAGGTGAAAAAGGTGCTGGGCTGGCCGGAATGGAAAGACGAGGATGGCCAGTTCAGTATGGAGCGGTTCCGCGCCTTTTCGTCCATGAACAGCTCAAGGGGCTTGCCCAAACAGGATGAGGTGAAAAAGGTGCTGGGCTGGTTAAGATGTGAGGAGACACAAAGTGGTTCACACTTTCAGCTTATGATCCGACTTCATGCATCAAAAGGCATGCCTGATATCAAACAGCTGATACATTATGAGCAGAAGCTGACTTTATTGTTTGCCAATACGGTTACCGATCTGGACAGCGATGATGAAGACGAACAGTCCTGCTTGATTAAACAGACAGCCCTCTTTTTGTCCTCCAGAATGCCCCAGTATGTTGTGAACTTCGAGAATGTGTGGTGCTTTCATCAACAGGAGGAGGCCGGTGATGCGGGTCGTAAGCTGGAAAAATTATTAAAACTATTAATATCCTATGGAGGAAGGGGTGTCACCCGCTACCTATCACTGAACGCTAGCGATAGAAAGGCTTTACTAAGCACCAGCACATCACATATACCCTTGCCGCTGGCGATAAAAGCGATCAATGATTTTTCACCACAGGAGAGAAAGCAGTATCTCTTTTTCAACAGAAACTTGAAAGCCCCCCCAAGCAAGGATCAATGGAACGGCATCAGTCTACAACTGGACAGGCTGGCGAGCGTGCTGAAAACCCCACATGCACAAAGACTCTATCTGGAGGTGGTCTGGAGTCTCGCGCCATCTGACCGGGCTTTTTTTCTGGATGAAACCAGTGCAGCCTCTGTCACAAAGATATTTCCCTCCCTGAATGCCCTGAAAAAGCTGGCAAACAGACATTCGCGGCAATGGCTGAAAGAGCTACTTGAAGCCTGCCTCCAGCACGGGCAGGGAACGCCTTCAAGAGAGAACATTAAACAGCTTTTTACTGCACTGCTTGAGACGCAACACCCCCTGTTCGATCACGGCGACATACCTGACTATTTTTTGTCTGGATACATGGCGCTTGGAGATTCCGCTATCCTTATCCCGGTCTCCCCCCCGGTCCAGACAACGGAGGCACTTGCGCTGCATTTCGTTGCCGCAGTCATGGGAGTGCTCAGTGACATGTTTTATCATTATGGAGCGAACAGGCTGAAGATTGAGCAATACGGAGGAGAGACGTACCCCTTCCCGATACCCGAACTGGAAATACGCGATGACGGCATTGAAATCAGTAACTGGTCAGATAAAGTGTTCAAGGATTTTTTAGACGTGACGGAGTTTCCGGAGCACTATTATTTGTCGGAAGACGCCTGGCAGCAGCACTGCAGCTCTGAGGTACCCAGCTATTTCCAGCGCAGGATGGCAGCTTGCCATCAAAGGCAAAGAACAGCGCCTGAAACCATTGCTTTCCAGCCGATTTCAATACCAGCGCTGATGGGATTGTTAAAACACAATATTCCCATCAAACCCACTGTATGGAAATCATTTGATCACCACAAAGACAGGTTGCCCAGGGCGGCTTATAGCCGGCTACTGAATGAAATTGAAAAATCGACACATGAAAACATCCCGGTATCGTTAAAAGACTATCTTGAGGCCAGAAGGCTGCCAGAAGAAACATTGCCACAAAATGAAATGGAAGCACCGACGAGCACACCACCTTTTATGGTTGGGGAAACACTGAGCGAGGAAGAACAATTTCAGAGGCTGTGGAAAGACCTGTCGCACAAAGAACTGTTAGTGGTTGCGGACTTGGAGTTACTGGCGGATTATAAGGAACATATGACTATGGAGCAGATCGTTAGTATTCTCGAGAGAGCTGATATTGGTATGGAAACCGACAGTCTCGATAAGTTGAGGCTGTTTCTGGGTGAGAAAAGAGATGGGTATTTGAAACGAGACCCGCTCCTTCTCGGCCTGCCTGATGAGGTTGTGAGATATTTGATAGAAGCTGACATTTAATCGTTCACATCCAGCACTTTTTGAGAACATACGATTATTCGTAAGACCTCAAAAACCCCTACATTGACCACAAGGCAGCCAGCATGAAACGTATTCAATGACATCCGCCAGTCTCGGAAACGAACCGGTGCCGTTTATCCTGTCTGTCAGATAGTCCCAAAATGAAAGACCATGCTGGCGACACGTTTTCTTCAGGCTGGCAAAGGTGTCGCGACATTGCCGTCCTGCTTCGCTGCGCGTCCCGCCACTGATCTTGCGCCGTTTAACATGCTCTCTGATCTGGCTCTCGCTGAGGTTGTTGTGCAATGGCAATGTCGGGTCATCCAATACCCGCAGTAATTCTTCCTTGACGACTTCGAGGCCTCCCAGGGCCGCCTGCAGCTCTGAACAATTCGTTTGCGTATGCACCAGACTGTCGAAACCCTGTCGTATCTTGTTGGCCATTTCCTCTGAGGGAGCCACCTTGAAAGCCTTCAAGTCACGGTAGATATCCCAGAACCAGTTCAGGCACCAGTATTGGGCATTGGCCTGATGTTCATTCACCGCTGCCTGGCACCATCACTGAAGGTAACCATATGACGGTCAAACCCATGATGTACCAGGCTGCCGTATAGCATCGCTGCGCTGATTGTCTGCCGAAGCTTGGGATGTTCTTCAAGACCAATGTCGTCCATAAAGTCTTCCCACGCCTTTCGGTTTGGGAAGTGAGTTTCGGGGTAGCTTTCAAGGACTCGCTGCCACTTCTTGGTAAAGTCTTGCCTCTGAAGGTAATCCAGCGCATGACTGTTAAGAATGTAGGTGTGCCAGGGACGGTGCAGTAATGTCAGGAAGTTTTCCCGGCTCTTGCTGCCTGTGGTACCAAACCAGGTAAACAGGTCATTAACGATCACTGTGCAATAGCCATTCTGTCCCTGATGCCGGGCTCCTGTATCATCGGTCTGGAGATAATGTGAACAGCGTATGCCCGTTGCCAGTAACTCATCTTTCTCTGCATGGAACCCATCATGCCCCTTGGTAAGCAGATTGCTGAGTTGCCCAGATGAAATTGAGATACCCGCATCCCAAAGCAGCTCCAGTAACTGAGGCTGGGTGACAGCGCAGCCGTAATGCTGGAGTAAAGCAAAAGCCTGTAGCTGAGGACCAAAGTGGTGTCCGTTCAGATTATCCGGCGGTCGGCCACTGATGGTTTTACCTTCAGGCGTCAACCATTGCTCAAGCCAGTAACGGACAGTCTTGGCTTTAACCTCCAGTTCCTGGACAGTGAACGACTCCCGACCATGGCGAACCGAGCCTTCCGGAATCGCCTCAGGTGTAATACTGTGCTCTTCAGAGACGGGTGGGTCGGGAGGTTTTGATCGTTGACGGCGAGTAGTCTCATCAGGCTTTTCCACCTCTGATTTGCGACTGAGGGAATCGCCATCTTCAGAAGCTTCCGGTTTGCCGTTATGGTCGGAATCAGGTGGCAATCTGCCTGGATCATCGTCATCGGGAGGCTTGGTGTTGGGTTTGATATTGGGTTTTGGGTTGAGCTTTTTCAGTCGAGTGATCTCGGCTTCCAACGCCTCAATCCGAATCTGTTGCTGAACCTCCCGCTCCTGAAGCGGGTGTGTGGCTTGAATAATGTCAGGCATGCAGGTTGTGAGCCACTGGAAACCCGTAGCGATCCATCTTCGACCAGAAAGCATCCCAATAACCCGTTGACTTCGCCAGAGCTCGTAATGTTAATAGCATTGACGCCCCTTGTTCCTTCCATCGCATGCCTGACTTACACATGCGCTGCTTAACCAGCGTTTTGCAAGCAGCTTCTGTTACACCAGAACCAATTGGTAACTTGTTTTCCAACGCTTCTGGATAAATTATTTGGTGCCAGTGATTTTTGAAATAAGTTCTGGCTTTATCCAGTTTTTCTTTAGAAACAAGACGTTTATTCCCGGGAGCTGCTTTCTTTAATTCCAACCATAAACGTTTTGCCTTACCAGGGGTGTTTTTTAATTCGTGCAGTGTTGATCTTAACCAGGCTTTGCGTTCATTCTGCATTTTTTTACCCGGATATATAGCTTCTGCCGCTTCTGCCACATATTCGCTAACGTGATAAAAATCCAGAATTTGAATCGATGTAACAGGCTCAAGAAACGTCCAATTATCTGGCGCCCCATCAGCAACTCCAACGTAAGTGGCATCAGGAAAACGAGACTTCATTTTCTCAATGTCAGAAGAGAACCGCCTTATAAAAGTTTCTTTTCCGTATTCGGGGGCAGCGGCAGCGTACACCGTGTGCATTCGATTTCCTTCTTCATCATAAAGCGCAATAGTTCCGCACATTGCAATTCTGTAGCCCTCTTTATAAAGCAAGTTTGCACCATCCAGCCCCAAGCTAACTGTGGCTACTGGCTCGGGTAAATCCGGTAATTCATAAGTCCAGGATTCTTCTTTGGCCTGAGCAATACTGGCAACAACTTCTGCCAGGTCTTTAGCGGTTCTTCGATGGATTTTACGTCCGTGGTTTCTTAGAAAATCTTGCTCTACTTCAGTGGAAGGCATGTGGGCAAACTTCCAACTGACCATGCAGGCATGTCGCGGGGTTGAATTAACAACAATTCGTGCAGATTGATCAAGGGGACAATAAATAGCACCGCCTTCACGACTTTGATAGATAAAACGATTGACCCTAACCGCTCCCCATGGAGTTTCATAAACCTTCAATTCTTTTTTACTTTTACTGGTCAACCGAACATTGCCAAGCGTAATGGGAGAACCGTCAGTATCAAGCCACTCAAGTTGCTTTTTTGTTCCCAGTTGTCCCGCTTCATTTAAGGCATCTTGCAAATGATTTTCGAAATCCACCATTGAGCGATTGTGCGGGATTTTGATAACGATTTCTGTGATTTCATCGTTGGATGAAAGGACTGAGGTGTACATATTTCTCAACGCCAAAAAGCCTATACGACCATGCCAGTGTAGTCGTTTTTCTTGACATTGTTTAAATCACACACCCCCTGAAGCTGAACAATCTGCTCCTGTTGCTGGGCAATCTGCTCCTGCTGTCGGGCGATCAGTTCCTGTTGTTGAGTAATGAACTCAAGCAGGCTTGGTGACAGGTCGTTGGCAGGAAGGGTGATCATGACATTGAAGGTTAGACGACAATCTGAGTTTTTTCCTTATGTACCGGTTTTTGAGTACATACACCTGGATGTAATCTCAAGCAAAAAAAAGCCGTGAATTACACGGCTTAAAAGTCTTCTGATAGAGTATTTCAGAAAGACGGAAGAGTGTTTGCATTCCTGTTTACTTGAGTCGCTGTTTACTTGAGTTGCTGTTTACTTGAGTTGCTGTTTACTTAATGTGCTTATCCGCTTCTTTAAAGAATACGGCCATGTCATCCCATGCTGTTGGTCTTTTCAAAATTCGTTTGCAGTTGAGCAGTGTTTCAAAATTCGGGGTTTGTTTTTTCAGCTCTATCCAGCTGGAAATTGCATTATTCTTCATAATAAAAGCCTATCGATAACTGATCTGAATCAGTGCTGAATGATTATGCTGGAATTGTAGAAAAACGAATTATGAAAGAATAATCAATATTCCTTTCATCAGGTATCAGCGAAGTTGATAGCTTGAAATTCGGTAACTAAAGCGTTAAAAATAAAAAATGCAAAAACAAACCCGAAAACTCTGTTAATTAATGACAAGCATTTATAAAATCTTCGCCATTTTATGATGGCAAAAGGCTGTTTCAATAATGCACATCACTCTACGTCAACTGGAAATATTCAAGGCGGTGGCTCAAAGCGGGCGAGTCACAGCAGCGGCTGAAAACCTTCATATATCCCAACCTGCTGCCAGTATGGCTTTATCAGAACTGGAAAAACATCTTGGATCTTTGTTCGACCGGAGTCAGGGAGCAGGCCTCACTCTGAATGATGCTGGCAGGGCTCTGTTACCAAAAGCCTGTGAAATGACCGATCGGGCTCACGAAATTGAAGGCCAGTTTTCCCAGGGTAAGTATGAATATGGAACCCTGAAGGTAAATGCCAGCTCTACCATTGGCAATAACCTGATGCCCGTATTGCTGTCAGATTACAGGAAAAAGAATCAGGGAATCCGAACCGAACTGGTCATTGATAATACCCGGGAAATTGAAAAAAGAATTCTGAACTTTGAAATTGATCTGGCCATTGTAGAAGGAAACTGCATTCATCCGGATATTGAAGTGACAGGCTGGAAGGAAGACCGGCTGGTGATTGTTTGTGCACCGGAACATCCCATGGCAGATAGCAGGAATCTAAACCTGCAGGATCTTGCTGATGAACAATGGTTTCTCAGAGAGCCCGGTTCCGGCACCCGGGAATTGTTTGATGAAATCATAGCCAGCCAGCTGGGAACACCAAAGGTTGCCATGGTGTTAAATCGGTCCGAAGCCATAAAACAAGCCGTAAAAGATAATCTGGGTATTGCCTGTATGTCTCGTATTGCTGTTCAGAGAGCATTAAAACAGGGAAATCTAAAGACAATAGATGTGAAAGATCTTACCTTGCGAAGACAGTTCTATCTGTTAAGGCATAAAAAGAAGTATTGCAGTGAAATACTCAATGAATTTTATCAGTTTATCACTAATTGGCAGATGCCCCGATAGTCTGTTTTTTAGGCATAATCTGGCTGCCGGCAGCTTGACTGTAGGATGCATCCGTTGAGGTGCTTCGTTAATCCTTTATGAAGTTTTGTAATTGCAATTTTCTGAAGGTTGAATATAGGTAATATTCACCATATACTTGCGGCCGCTGGGATGTCGGAAAAAGCTAAAAAATTATCAGGGTTGAGCGTTATATGTTGTTCTAACTGACTGAATTGCAAACAATCCGAAGCGTTGAACCGCTCTGGATATTCGACTTATTGATGAAAGCAAGACTCCCGGTTGTAAGGTTTTTAGCGAACAGTCTTTGCGGTAAGAAATTTACGGTAAGAACAGAGCAGTATGCACGGGAATATGTCTGAAATAAAAACCTGGAAGTTCCAACGTCTCATGCACACAGATAATAAATTCAGGAAGTCTGAGTACGCTTATTTAGCCCGACCACCTGTTCATCGTGTGATATTGACTCAACTCCTGGTGACAGCCCTGTTGTTTCTCATTTTGTTACCTGCGGGTAATGAAATAGCCATCTCAGCTTTGCTGGGTGGTCTTTGCTGCTCAATACCCAATGCCTATCTGGTGTGGAAAACATTCAGACACCGGGGGGCTCGAGCAGCAAAATTAATTGCCATCTCCTTTTACCAGGGGGAGGCGGGCAAGTTTATATTGACCATTGTCGCATTTGTAATGGTTTTTACCCTGGTTAAACCTCTTGAACCACTGGCACTGTTTTTCGCCTTTATATTGGTTCAGGCGGTCAACTGGTTTACGCCTCTACTGGTAAAACGCCGGTAGAGCAGAAATAACAACTGATGGTGTACAGGAAGAGCCATGGCGACTACTGCTACTCAATATATACAGCACCACCTGCAGAACCTGACCTTTGGTCAGCTACCCGCAGGCTATGAGCGCGTAGATTTTTATGGGAATCCGATTGGAGTCCTGAGTGAACCCACATGGACAATTGCGCAAACAGCAGCAGAAGCCAAACAAATGGGGTTTTGGGCGATTAACCTGGACAGCATGTTCTGGTCTGTTGCCTTAGGACTCGTCTTTGTTATTTTATTCCGTTCAGTTGCCAAAAGTATGACGTCCGGTGTTCCGGGCAAACTTCAAAACGCTATTGAAACCGTTGTTGAGATGGTGGATGGCGGTGTCAAAGATACCTTCCACGGAAAAAGCCCCCTTATTGCTCCATTGGCTCTGACCATCTTTGTCTGGGTATTCCTGATGAACCTGATGGACTTGGTACCCGTGGACTGGATTCCAGGATTGACCACTATGTTGGGTCTTCCGTTTATGAAGGTCGTACCTTCTACCGATCCGAATATTACCCTGTCGATGTCCTTTAGTGTCTTCTTCCTGATCCTGTTCTATTCCATCAAGGTTAAGGGCTTTGGTGGATTTATGGGCGAACTGACACTTCATCCTTTCAACAGTTCAAACAAAATCGTGCAGGCGATTTTGATCCCATTTAACTTTTTGCTGGAGTTCGTAACCCTGATTGCCAAGCCAATCTCACTGGGTCTGCGACTGTTCGGCAACATGTATGCAGGTGAGTTGCTGTTTATTCTGATCGCTATGATCGGTTATCTGCAGTTACCACTGCACTTTGGCTGGGCGGTGTTCCATATTTTGGTCATTACCCTGCAGGCTTATATCTTCATGACCTTGACCATTGTTTATATGAGCATGGCTCACGAAGACCATTAACCTGCTAATAAATTTAATAACTGATTTATCTCACACCATCACACGACACAAAAGAGTCGGGAGGAAATATGGAACTGGTAGTTGGTCTGACTGTAATTGGCGTAGCTGTAATGCTTGGCCTATCAGCACTGGCGACAGCAATTGGCTTTGGCCTGCTGGGTGGCAAATTTTTGGAAGGCGTTGCACGTCAGCCAGAAACTGCTCCAATGCTGCAAACTAAAATGTTTATCGTTGCGGGTCTGCTCGATGCGGTACCAATGATTGCCGTAGGTATTGCATTGTTCTTCACCTTCGCTAACCCATTCATTGGTTTGGTGAACTAAAGCAGACGTTAATGCCCGGCTGAGTGTTTTGTTGAGAACTGCGTACTGTTCATAACTGAAAAGTACGCAGCGAAATAACAAAACAACAAGTTGAACACAGCCGAAACTCTGTTCTTAGAGTAAACGACATTAACTGAAGCAAGAGGTGTTGGCGTGAATATCAATGCTACTGTGATTGGACAGACTATAGCCTTCGCCGTCTTTGTGTGGTTCTGCATGAAATATGTATGGCCACCGATGATGCAGGCTCTGGACGATCGTCAGAAAAAAATCGCTGATGGTCTGGCTGCCGCTGATCGTGCTTCCACAGATCTCGAACTGGCTCAAAAGCGAGTGGTAGAAGAACTGAAAGAAGCCAAGGGTCAGTCTCAAGATATTATTGAGCAGGCAAACAGGCGCGCAAGTCAGATTATCGAAGAAGCCAAAGATCAGGCTCGTGCTGAAGGTGAGCGTTTGAAAGCGGCTGCTCAGGCTGAAATTGAGCAGGAAGCAAACCGCGCTCGTGAAGTGCTTCGTTCTCAGGTAGCTGCTCTGGCAGTGGCTGGTGCTGAGAAAATTCTGGGTGAAAATCTGGATGAAGCAGCCAACAGCCGACTGGTCGATAATTTGGCCGCTGAGCTATAAGGGGGAACTACGGTGGAGTTAACCACATGTGCTCGTCCCTATGCCAAGGCAGCCTTTGAATACGCCCGTCAGGCATCCGTTCTGAATGAATGGGCCCAGATGCTCTCTCTCTGTTCCGGGGTATCCCGGGACGACAAAGTTCAGCAGATGCTGGGCAATCCTGGAATGTCAGGTGCGCAACAGGCAGATGTTTTTCTGAGTCTGTGTGAGGGGGAACTGGATAGCCACGGTACGAATTTTATTCGGGCATTGTCTGAACACAGACGATTGTCCCTGCTATCTGAAATTGAATTGCTGTTTGTACAACTGAAAGCGGATGAAGAAAAAGCACAGGATGTCGATGTCGTCTCTGCTTTCCCGCTGACAGAAACACAGCAAAACCAGTTAGCAGAAAAAATGAAAGCTCGTTTGGGCTGTTCGGTGAGGCTGAATACTGAGGTAGACAGCGACTTAATAGGCGGCGTCATTGTCAAAGCAGGCGATCTGGTAATAGACGGAAGCCTCAGAGCACGGCTGGCAAAGCTGGCCGACACGATGATGTCCTGAGAACAAACAGCCCTGAGCTATTGAAAGCATGAGCCATGAAAATACAGTTTTCGGCTTGGGGTAAACAGCAGCCATAAGCGCAAAAATAGCCTTGAGCATATTTGAAATCTGTATTTTTGCGGTAAATTGGGGCAGGTAAGCTATGCAGCAACTGAATCCTTCCGAGATCAGTGACATTATCAAGACTCGAATTGAACAGCTTGATGTGTCCAGTGAAGCCCAAAATGAGGGTACTATCGTCAGTGTTACTGACGGTATCGTTCGTATCCACGGCCTGGCAGATGCCATGTATGGGGAGATGATAAAATTCCCCGGTGGTGTATACGGTATGGCACTTAACCTGGAGCGTGACTCCGTAGGTGCTGTTGTATTAGGCGACTATGGCCATCTGGCCGAAGGTCAGACTGTTCAGTGTACCGGTCGTATTCTTGAAGTACCGGTGGGCACAGAACTGTTGGGCCGTGTTGTTGATGGTCTGGGTAATCCTATTGATGGCAAAGGCGCTATCGATAATAGTCAGACTTCGCCTATCGAAAAAGTAGCCCCGGGCGTTATTGCCCGTCAGCCGGTCGACGAACCGGTTCAAACCGGTTATAAAGCGGTTGACTCAATGGTGCCAATCGGCCGTGGCCAGCGTGAGCTGATCATCGGTGACCGTCAGACTGGTAAAACAGCTCTGGCTGTTGATGCCATCATTAACCAGAAAGGCACGGGTGTTAAATGTGTCTACGTTGCCATTGGTCAAAAACAATCGACCATAGCCAACGTAGTGCGCAAGCTGGAAGAACACGGCGCAATGGAACACACCATTGTTGTTGCCGCAGGTGCTTCTGATCCTGCAGCCATGCAGTTTCTGGCTCCTTTTGCCGGTTGCTCCATGGGTGAATATTTCCGTGACATCGGTGAAGATGCCCTGATCGTTTATGATGATCTTACCAAGCAGGCCTGGGCGTATCGTCAGATTTCCCTGTTGCTGCGTCGTCCACCGGGACGTGAAGCCTATCCAGGTGACGTATTCTATCTTCACTCCCGTCTGCTGGAACGTGCGGCCCGGGTTAACGCGGATTATGTCGAGAAGCTCACCAATGGTGAAGTGAAAGGCAAAACCGGTTCTCTGACGGCACTGCCCATCATCGAAACCCAGGCGGGTGATGTATCGGCTTTCGTACCGACCAACGTAATCTCTATTACAGATGGTCAGATCTTCCTGGAAACAGACCTGTTCAATGCCGGTGTACGTCCTGCCATGAACGCGGGTGTTTCGGTATCACGGGTAGGTGGTGCGGCTCAGACAAAGATCATCAAGAAGCTGGGTGGCGGTATTCGTCTGGCCCTGGCTCAGTATCGTGAATTGCAGGCATTTGCCCAGTTCGCCTCTGATCTTGATGAAGCAACACGTAAGCAGCTTGAGCACGGTCAGCGTGTTACCGAGCTGATGAAACAGAAGCAATATGCGCCAATGTCCGTTGCTGAAATGGGGCTGGTTATTTTTGCCGCTGAAAAGGGTTTCCTTGAAGATATCGTTCTGAACAAGGTTGGCGATTTCGAAGCAGCATTGCTGAGTTACGCAAATTCCGAATTCAGCGAACTGATGACACGCATTAATGAAGCCGGTGATTACAACGGTGAAATTGAGGCGGGTCTGAAGGAAGCCATTGAAAAGTTCAAGGCCACACAAACCTGGTAAGCAGCTGACTAATGTGGTGTAAGTCGGTTTACTCACAGAGAAAGCCGACAATCAGTACTGACTTATTGTCGTCTACCCTCAGGGTAACCGATCTACGCCGCCTGAAGCAGCGTGCAAGCCAATAGGTGGAGGTAAGGACAGAAAATGGCAGGCGCAAAAGAGATACGGACGCAAATCACGTCCATTAAAAGTACGCAGAAGATTACCAGTGCCATGGAAATGGTTGCTGCCAGTAAAATGCGTAAGGCTCAGGAGCGGATGCAAACCAGCCGCCCATATGCCAAGCGTATCCGTCAGGTTGTGGGCCATGTAGCGCACGCCAACGCTGAGTACAAACACAACTTCATGACTGAACGTGAAGTGAAACGGGTTGGTTATATCATTGTATCAACCGATCGCGGTTTGTGTGGTGGTTTGAACATTAACCTGTTCAAGAAAACCGTTGAAAGCATGACGGGCTGGCGGAATGATAATGTTGAAATTGACCTCTGTCTGGTGGGCAGCAAGGCGGTTTCTTTCTTCCGTAGTCACGGTGGCAATGTAGTGGCTGCTCTCACTCAGGTGGGTGATGCGCCAAATATTGCTGACCTGATTGGCGGTGTGAAAGTCATGCTGGACAGCTATGAAGAAGGTCGGATTGATCGACTGTTTGTGGTTCACAATGAATTTGTTAACACCATGACCCAGCAACCTGAAGTTCAACAGTTGTTGCCTCTGGTGCCAGATAATGATGAATCACTGCGAAAACCGTGGGACTACCTTTACGAGCCAGATGCCAAGCAACTGCTGGATGGACTGCTGGTACGTTATATCGAATCCCAGGTATTTCAGGCCGTAGTTGAAAACAATGCCTGTGAACAGGCTGCCCGGATGGTTGCCATGAAGAGTGCAACTGATAATGCCGGCGATCTGATCGACGATCTGCAGCTTGTTTACAACAAGGCTCGTCAGGCAGCGATTACACAGGAACTGTCTGAAATCGTCAGTGGGGCTGCGGCAGTTTAAGAGCACGGCTGTATAAAAGATTAAAGGTGAGGAAAGGCTATGAGTAGCGGTCGTATCGTACAAATTATCGGCGCCGTCATCGACGTCGAATTCCCAAGGGACAATGTCCCAAAGGTCTATGACGCACTGAACGTCGAAGGCAAGGAGCTGGTACTTGAAGTTCAGCAACAGCTGGGCGACGGTATCGTTCGTACTATTGCCATGGGATCCACCGAAGGTGTGGCTCGTGGATTGAATGTTGATAATACCAATGCACCAATCCGGGTTCCTGTTGGAACCAATACGCTGGGTCGTATTATGGATGTGCTGGGTAATCCTATCGATGAAAAAGGACCTATCTTCCCAGACGGTGAAGAAGAGCGTTCTTCCATTCATCGTAAGCCACCAAGTTACGCTGAGCAGTCTGCCAGTAACGAACTGCTGGAAACCGGTATTAAGGTAATCGACCTGGTCGCACCTTTTGCCAAAGGTGGTAAGGTTGGTCTGTTTGGTGGTGCCGGTGTTGGTAAAACCGTAAACATGATGGAGCTGATCAGGAACATCGCGATCGAGCACTCCGGTTTCTCTGTATTTGCCGGTGTGGGTGAACGTACCCGTGAAGGTAATGACTTCTACCATGAGATGACCGATTCCAACGTAATCGACAAAGTATCTCTGGTTTACGGTCAGATGAACGAGCCTCCCGGAAACCGTCTTCGTGTAGCGTTGACCGGTTTGACCATGGCTGAAAAGTTCCGTGATGAAGGCCGTGATGTGTTGTTGTTCATCGACAACATCTACCGTTACACCCTGGCGGGTACTGAAGTATCTGCATTGCTGGGTCGTATGCCTTCTGCGGTAGGTTATCAGCCTACTCTGGCGGAAGAGATGGGTGTTCTTCAAGAACGCATCACCTCTACCAAGCAGGGTTCCATCACATCCATCCAGGCTGTTTATGTACCTGCGGATGACTTGACTGACCCTTCTCCTGCGACCACTTTCTCGCACCTTGATGCGACTGTGGTACTGAGCCGTGATATCGCTTCCAAGGGTATTTACCCTGCGATTGATCCACTGGATTCCACTTCACGTCAATTGGATCCGCTGGTCATCGGTCAGGAACACTACGACGTAGCGCGTGGCGTTCAGACAGTATTGCAGCGTTATAAGGAACTGAAAGACATTATTGCGATCCTGGGAATGGACGAGCTGTCTGAAGAAGACAAGCAGGCTGTATCCCGTGCCCGTAAGATTGAACGTTTCCTGTCTCAGCCATTCTTCGTAGCGGAAATATTTACCGGTTCTCCGGGTAAGTATGTATCTCTGAAAGATACTATCCGTGCGTTCAAGGGAATTCTGGAAGGTGAATACGATTCACTGCCAGAACAGGCCTTCTACATGGTTGGTTCCATTGACGAAGCTGTTGAGAAAGCCAAGACAATGTAAGCTTGGGCGGCCTTTGTTTTTTGAATAAAGGCCTGCCATTAAGGAGGTCACTAGTATGGCTATAACCGTACACTGCGACATCGTTAGTGCCGAAGACGAAATTTTCTCCGGACAAGTGGAGATGATTATCGCTGCAGGTACTCTGGGTGATCTGGGTATTGCTCCGGGACACGCGCCATTACTCTCAGAACTGAAACCAGGTCCTATCCGACTGGTTACCCTGGGTGGTAATGAAGAAGTGTTTTATGTTTCCGGCGGTTTTCTGGAAGTGCAGCCCAGCCAGGTGAAAATTCTTGCTGACACTGCTCTGCGTGCTGATGACATGGATGAAGCGGCCGCCGCTGAAGCCAAGCATCATGCCGAACAGGCGCTGGAAAACCAGAGTGGCGATTTCGATTACTCTCGTGCCGCTGCACAGCTGGCAGAAGCAGCTGCTCAACTCAGAACCTTGCAGGCTATTCGCAAGAAAATGGGTAAGTAACTGAGCAGATAAACTGCAGAACAGTCTGTGTGAATAAAATCCTGCCCTGTGCAGGATTTTTTTTGCACCGTAAAAATTGGCTGAATGTTTGATAGCCATCAATGCGTTAACGATAAACTGTTGGCTTCAGTGGTTAGAAACAGTTCTCGAGATTACTATTCCTGTGACTTTATATTGACGGGAATGGCCATGACCGCGTTGTACAGAATACTCATCATTTTACTGGCGTTTAATTTCTCTGGTTGTACCAGTACAGTAAAACAGGCCGAATCTGATGATCTGGCGTTTTCCATATCGACGACCCGTCTTCAGGTATTCAGGTTAGCGGATTACAGTAGTTTAGAGTTTGAACCTGTCCGGTTATCGAAAGACGATCCATTATTAGGCAACACTGATACTGTGCTTGAAGGTTTTGAACTTATTCTGCAGGAGCAGCTTCAGCCAAAGCTGGGTACCAGTGGTTCACAGGCTATCAAAATACGGTACGGTATAGCCTCGGATGCCATGGTTGACGACCAGCAGTTGCTGGATTTTTTTGGTCTTTCTCCAGGGCTCTCACTGGGAGAAAACAGTAATAAGGTGACCATTGCTCTCTCAATTCTGGATGTACGCACTAATAGCATTTTATGGAAAGGATCTGCCCAGGGCATATTCAGGGATAGCAAATCCAGAGCGTTAATAAGGCAAAGAGTGCGAAGTATAATGGCACAAATGATGGATGATCTCTGACTCTATACCCAAAGGCGACGGGTTTAGAGGTGAATATAGAGGTGAATATAGAGGTGAATATAGAGGTGAATATAGAGGTGAATATAGAGGTGAATGATGTCGGCTGCTCTCGTTCTCCGCCTGATCACATCTCCACAGGAAACAGGTATAGTGCGCAGATTATTTATTGCCTGCACAGGATTACACCCGATATGCCCGTTAACCAGCCCCTTCTAAGCCCTCTGAAATACGATGTTGTCATCATTGGCGCAGGTGCATCCGGACTGATGTGTGCCCTGACGGCAGGTGAAAAGGGGCGTAAGGTTCTGGTCATTGATCATGCCAACAAACTGGGAAAGAAAATTCTCATATCCGGAGGCGGTCGTTGTAATTACACGAACATGTACTCAGAGCCCGGTAATTTTCTCTCCACCAACCCTCACTTCTGCAAATCGGCCCTGGCTCGCTATACCCAGTGGGATTTTCAGGCCCTGGTGGATAAACATAATATTCCCTGGCATGAAAAAGCATTGGGGCAGCTGTTTTGTGATAATCAATCCAGGGATATTGTTGATCTGTTAGCGGAAGAATGCCGCCAGGCTGGGGTGACCGTTCGATTAAAAACCAGTCTGGAACATCTGACAGTGAAAGACCATGGTTTTATGTTGAAAACCTCCCTGGGAAATGTCAGCAGTGAATCCGTCGTGGTGGCAACCGGTGGTTTATCATTTCCCACCATGGGAGCCACCGGAATTGGCTACGAACTGGCTGAGCAGTTTGGTCATCAACTGGTGGAACGTCGACCAGCTCTTGTTCCGTTCACCATGCCGAAAGCCTGGTTACAGCAATTCTCGGAACTGTCTGGAGTCAGTGCAGACGTTATTGTTAGCTGTAAAGGGCAGAGCTTCAGAGAAAACCTGTTAATTACCCACAGGGGAATCAGCGGTCCTGCTATATTACAAATTTCCTCCTATTGGCAGCAAAACGACCCTGTCACAGTAAACTGGTTACCCGGGCGTAATATTGAAGCCTGGTTACAGACTGCGTTAAAAGAACGACCTAAAGCAGAGTTCAGAACCATTCTATCGGAGTCATTAACCAAAAGGCTGGCACAGGCTCTCTGTGAATCGGAAACATTGAATAGGTTGACAGGCAGTGGTCATAAACCCATGAACCAGTTTAACGACAATGAACTGGAACAATTGGCTTACACCCTTGAAACTTGGGTACTCAAGCCATCGGGCACTGAAGGCTATAAAAAGGCCGAAGTAACCCTGGGTGGCGTGGCCACAGATCACATCTCGTCAAAAACCTTTGAAAGCCAGCATCAAAAAGGACTGTTTTTTATCGGTGAGGTACTGGACGTTACCGGCCACCTCGGAGGCTTCAACTTCCAATGGGCCTGGGCGTCTGGTTATTGCGCCGGGCTGTATGTGTAAGCATTTCTACTTTCTAACCATGACTATACCCGTCGCCTTTGAAGTTGCTACTACGTTGCGGCGCTCGTTCACCCCGGTCACTTAGTTTGTCTAAGCTCCCGGGGCTTCACTCCCTTGCTGCCTTGTAGCAACTCCAAATCCTTTGGGTATATAAGCAGGCTGTAGTTAGAAAGTGGTACGGGTGTCATTACTTGCTTGTATTGTATTTAAAAGAACATAATACATCGTTTATGAAGCATTTCAGGCTTTAATGCTACAACCGTTGTCTACACGGGACACTCTCCTTAATGATCCGAGTCCTGCTCAAACAGAAAATGGATGAGAAAGCCTTTCAAGAACGTCGTCGCATAACTCTCAGCGAAGTTTCTGAAGCCACCGGCATAAGTCGGGCGACGTTAAACCGTATTGCCAATGTCCCAGGCTACAAAACCAGCACTGATGTTATCAGCTCCCTGTGTCTCTATTTTGAGTGTTCACCGGGTGAACTGCTTGAGCACCACCCTGAAAAAGTTGAGGACAAGGTATGAAGAAAAACCCTTATCCGGCTAACTTCACCAAGGCGTCCTTACTAATTCCTGAAAGCAGAACCATTGCGGGGCTACTGTTGCAAAATCCAACGCCTGCTGAGTGGAAGCAACAGGTCTTCGACGAGAATGTTTTACAAAGAAGAACTCGTAACAGCGCTGAGACTGCTGCCAACTTGATCCGTAGTCGATTAAACACGATGGATGAGAAACTCTGGGAGTTTGTCCACAAGGGTTCTAAGGAGCTGGCTACTCAGGCAGTGCTCGCTGCAACAGTGAAATACTCTCCCCTTCTTGGTGATTATCTCCGTGAAGTGTATCAACGGGAGCGCAAACAGTTTGCCGATCAGCTCAGGCCAACTTCCTGGGATCAGTTCATTGAGGATTGTCATAACCGTGTCCCGGATTTACCAGTAAGATCCGAGAGCACCCAAGCCAAGCTCAAGCAAAACGCATTCCGAATGCTGGCCGAAGCAGGTCTGATCGAAGATACAAAATCCATGGCTATTCGCCGCATGTTGTTAGCTCCACAGTTAAAACAGTATCTGGTTAGCCGTAAGGAAGACTATGTCCTTAAGTGTTTACCGCCTGAAGGAGATCATTAATGAGTAGTCAAAACCAGATGCCCTTGACGAAAGAAATGCCCATAGCCAAAAAGAAACGATTACAAGAACGTCTCAATCAGGTGCTACCAAAAATCACCAGTGAGAGCTTTCTGAAAAGTGAACGACTGGGGAATGAGATCCCCTTTTACGCTTTTGACTATCCACCCGAAGAAGAAGAGGTGGTCAAAGAATATGTTGGCTTTCTCGATCAGCAGTTGAAAAAAAAGCTGCCTGATATGCCGGTTATGCATATCAACCTGCTGCAGTTGGCTTTAGATACGATCAATAGCCGAAAAGGCAACATCTACGATGCTTCCCTGAAGATGCAAAAAGACAAAGGTGATGCTTTTGTCTTCAAAGCATTGCGAGCCATGCTGGAAGCTAACAAGGTGGCTTCGATATTGGCAGACAGAGCCAAAGAGGCGAATGCCGGAATGGTGCTGATCACCGGTGTTGGGAGTGTTTACCCATTGATCCGCACCCATCACTTGTTACACGCCCTCAATGCAAAGATGGGGCAAATACCTCTTATCGTATTTTACCCTGGTAAGTACACAGGTCAGGGCTTAAGCCTGTTCGGATTGCTGCCAGACAAACCCTATTACCGTGCGTTTCGCCTGATTGATTAAAGAAAGTGACTGAAATAGAGCGGATTGAAGTTTAAAGGAATACCGAAGTGAATATTGAAGCGCTATTTGAAAAACCTATAGCCCGTAATATCAACGGCGTCATCAAGGCAGACCAGACCGACAACGAGTCCATCTGGCAGGAACTGGATGAATACGTCATCACCCGTGAGCTGGACCTTCACCTGAGAGGTTTTTTTGAGACCTATCTGAATGCTGTCGATCATCCAAACGATCCGGCCATTGCAGGCAAGGTGGGCGTATGGGTCTCTGGCTTCTTTGGCTCAGGTAAATCACACTTTATCAAGATACTGTCTTACCTTCTGGAAAACCGTTCTATCAGTCGTTTTGATCCTGACTCTCATCAACAGGAAACCAGAACACCTCTGGATTTCTTCAAGGAAAAAATCACTGACAGCCTTCTGGCAGCCGATCTGGAACGTGCGGTTAACAGCGAAGCAGAAGTTATCCTGTTCAACATCGATAGCCGAGCTGACAACACAGAAGGCCGCGACGCCATCCTGCGAGTCTTCCTGAAGGTCTTTAACGAAAAATTAGGGTACAGCCCTGACCACCCGACAATCGCCCACCTGGAGCGCTTCCTTGACCGACAGGGCAAGCTGCAGAACTTCCACACAGCCTTCCTGAAACACAGTGATATGGAATGGGTGGAAAACCGCGATAATTACATCTTCCACAACGATGCCCTTGGTGCAGCTCTCACAGAAGTCACTGGTCAAACAATTACCGACGCCTTGAGCTGGCTGGAGCGGTTCGAAGAAGATTTCGGCCTCTCTGTAGAAAGCTTCTGTGGTTGGGTGAAAGACTATCTTGCTACAAAAGAGCAGGATACCCAATCAGCAGACCATAAAATCCTGTTCCTGGTGGATGAAATTGGCCAGTTTATTGGCCAAGACACGCACCTGATGCTCAACCTGCAAACCATCACCGAAAACCTGGGCACAGTGTGTGGTGGTCGTGCATGGGTGGTTGTTACTTCTCAGGAAGACATCGATTCCGTAGTGGGCGAAGTCCGCGCTTCCAAAGCCAATGACTTCTCCAAGATTCAGGGGCGCTTCAGCACACGTCTTTCATTGTCCAGCGGTAACGTGGATGAAGTCATCCAAAAGCGTATTCTGGGCAAAACGATCGCTGCGAAAGACACGCTTATTCAGGAATATCGCAATAAGTCAGATATCCTGAAAAACCAGCTCAGTTTTACCAACGTAGGCATGACCTTTAATGCTTTTGCCGACGAAGATGATTTTGTCAGCACCTACCCCTTCGCTCCTTACCAGTTCCAGCTGGTGCAAAAAATATTTGAGAGTATCCGTAAAGCGGGGGCAACCGGTCTGCATCTTGCCCGAGGTGAACGCTCCATGCTGAATGCGTTTCAGGGAGCCGCTCAACAGCTGGCCAGTGAAGGTAAACAAGTGGGTGTCATGGTGCCACTGTACCGTTTCTACCCTTCCATCGAGAGCTTCCTTGAAGGTGTCGTAAAATCCACCATCGATAACGCTGCCCGCAACAATTCCCTCAAACAGTTCGATGTGGATCTGTTGAAAACCCTGTTCCTGATCCGTTATGTGGATGAAATCAAGGGCAATGTGGATAACCTGGTGACGCTTTTCATAGATCAGATCGACGCAGACCGACTGTCCATCAAAAAAGAGATTGAATCCAGCCTGGTGCGTCTGGAAGGTGAAACCCTGATCAATCGCAGCGGTGAAAACTACACCTTCCTGACCAACGAAGAACAGGACGTTAACCGCGAAATTAAGGATGTAGATCTGGGCCCGGGTGAAGACACCGGTAAGCTCAGCGAAATTCTCTTCAGTGAAGTGCTGGAAGATGTGCGAAAGTTCCGCCATCCCGTGACAGGCAAAGATTTCACCCTCAACCGCACCTGTGATGGTATTCCTTACAGCTCTCGTTCCGAAGGTGGCCTTGAGCTAAAAGTCATCTCTTCTCTGGCAGATGATTACGACTTCTTTGATGAAAGCCGCTGCATCCTGACCTCTCAGGAAGGACGTGGGCAAATTATCATCCGTCTGGATGATGAGCATTACTTGATGCAGGAAATCCGCACCTGGCTGCAAACCGACAAATACATCGGTCGTAAAAATGACGACAGTGCCAGCCTAACCCAAAAGCGTATTTTCAGTGATCGGGCAGAAGAAAACCGTGAACGCAGTGGACGAATAGAAATTGGTTTGAAACAACTCTGGTCTGAAGCCCGCTTCACCATTGCCGGACAGTTGTGGACCAACAGCAGCGAACACCCAAGAACCTCACTGACCAAAGCACTGGATTATCTGGTGGCTAACACCTTCAACAAACTGTCACTGCTTTCCAAACCGAATGGACTTCCTCAGCAGGAAGTCAGTGCAGTGCTTAGCACGGTTCTTATTACGGGAAGTGTTACAGGAAGCAGCGAAGGTTTTGATTTTGAAGGTGGTGAGAGCAACTCTCAGGCTCTGGACGAAGTAAGACGGTTCGTCGAACTATCAACCAGTGCCAGCCGCATGGTCATCCTGCACAATCTGGTGGAAGATAAATTTGGTCAGCACCCTTACGGATGGCCAAGTTGGGAAACCATGCTGTTGGTAGCTCGTCTGCTGATGTCGGGTGAAATCAGTCTGGTGATGGACAATGCCGCCATGACACCAGATCAGGTGCGTGATGCCATTCAGACGCCTAACAAATGGCGTCGTATTCAGGTTATCAAAAAGAAAACCGTAGACAGTGGCGTACTGCAAAAAGCGCGCAATCTGGCACGGGATGTTTTCGGTAGGATGCCCGCTGAAGGTGAAGAATCCATTCATGCTGATCTGGGAACCCATCTGCAACGCTGGCAGAAAGAACTGGCAGAATGGAATGCTATGGCCAGCACGGGCAGCTACCCCGGAGAAGAATCCATCTCTGAACTGCTGGTTCTGGTCAACAAACTGCTGACTCTCAATGAGAGCTACGAACGCATCAGTAAGTTTGTTGCTGACCGGGATGACTGGTTGGAACAATCCGAAGTTCACAGTGAGCTGCACTACTTCTACACCAGCCAGAAGCCCGTTTGGGAGCGCCTGCAGCGAACCGTCAGAACGCTGGAACCCAACCTGCCGGAACTGGAAAAACAGCCACAGGCTGCATCAGCACTCAAGAAAATCGACAACATTCTTGGCGCGCATTCACCTTTCGATTTGCTCAGTGATGCAGAGGGTCTGATTCAAACAGCCACCCGCATAAACAGCGAATTGGTGGGCGACAAACGCAGTCATGCTCTGGAGCGAGTAAACGAGCGCATTACCCGTGTTGAACAGGAACTGGCAGAAGCACAAGCCGAAGATGTGTTGAAAAACAAATGCCTCTATCCTCTGAAGCTGCTTCGTCAGCGATTGGAAAAAATGGGCAGCCTTGCTCACATCTTCCAGGCACAAACACAGGCAAAAGATCTTCAGGATCAAGCCATTGATGCTATCGATACCGCGGTTGAAGAAGCAAGACAAGCTGAGCTAAAGCGTCAGGCAGCTCTGGCATTGGCAAAAGCAGAAGAAGCCAAAAAGAAAGAGCGGGCGCAGGCAGAAGGTAAAAAACCGGAAGTGAGAAAGCCGGAAGTGAAAAAGGTTGATCCGCCTAAACCACCGGTTTATACACCACAGGTGAAAAATGCGCCGAAAAAGCGTCGCAAAATTGCGCCACGTACATTAACCAGCGGCAAAACCTATCTGGAAGATCAGGACGATGTTGATACCTTCCTGGAGAAGCTGAGAGACGAGCTGGAAGATGCACTGGCTCGTAAAGAACGTATCGAAATTCAGTAGTGGTAGCGGCACTGAGCAATAATCAGTGCATGATCAGTGACTTTGTAGACCAGCCGGTGTTCACGGTCGATGCGTCTTGACCAGTAACCAGACCAGTTGTGACGCAGGGGCTCAGGATCTCCCAGCCCCTCGAAGGGGTGGCGTTGGGTGTCTTTGATTAAGTTATTAATGCGTTTGACAATCTTTTTATCGGTTTGTTGCCAGTAGAGATAGTCAGACCAGGCAGGGTCAGCCCATGACAGCATTATTCGTCCTCAATCAGATCGTGACCGGTGGTGTTGCCTGCTTCAATGTCGGCAATGGCATCGTTCAGGCGTTGGGCGTTCTTTGGGCTTGCCATGAGGTAAGCGGTTTCCTGATACGACGTAAAATCTTCCAGTGACATAACCACGGCGGGTTTACCGTTCTGTCGGGTGACCATGACCGGCTTGTGATTATCATTCACTCGGTCGAGAGTACCGGCCAGATTGCTGCGGAAGCTGGAGTAAGACATAACATCCATAGTGTAATCCTATTATTAAAATTCCTGAAATCATTGTACGTATTCTTGTACTTATTGGCCAATAACAAAAGAGAATAAAAAGCATGGGTCAACTGGGTTTAGGTGAAGATGTTGTTTCGTTGCTGAGGGAAAAACTTCACAATAAGCGCCTCTGGCGAACCATCAAGAATTGAAATCATGAATCGCACCCAACTGAAAAACTACGCGCCTGCTGCACGGCGCGATTTTATTACTGCTATTACCAATCGTGCCCGTACTTTGGGTATTACTGACAAAGGCATTGCTGAATCGAAAGTGGAAGGCAATGTATTAATGATTGATGGTCGCCCGTTTCCGGCGGCGCTGGCACCGTTGCGGCGGAAACTGGTAGAACGCATTAACCGTGACGGTTTCGATCAGGTAATACAGGCCATGGCCTACACCTGGTTTAACCGCTTTGTGGCGATCCGTTATATGGAGATTCATGGTTATCTGGATCATGGTTACCGTGTGCTTTCACACCCGCAAGGCCAAACCACACCAGAGATTCTGCAACAAGCCTCACACGTAGACCTGCCTGGCCTGAACAAAGAGCAGGTGATTGATCTGCAACTGGACGGCAACAAAGATGCCGAGCTTTATCGCATGTTGCTGATCGCCCAGTGCAACGCCTTGAACAGTGCCATGCCGTTTCTGTTTGAACGGCTGGACGACGAAACCGAACTGCTATTGCCCGATAACCTGCTGCACTCCGACTCGGTGATTCGCCAGCTGGTGAACAGTATTGATGAAAGCAACTGGAACGAGATCGAAATCATCGGCTGGCTCTACCAGTTCTACATCAGCGAGCGCAAAGATGAAGTGATGGGCAAGGTGGTGGCCAGTGCCGATATTCCCGCCGCTACCCAGCTGTTTACCCCCAACTGGATTGTGAAATATCTGGTGCAGAACAGCATTGGTGCCCAATGGCTGGCGACCTATCCGGACTCTGACCTGAAACAGCAGATGGATTACTACATCGAACCCGCCGAACAGACCGACGATGTTAAACAACAACTGGCGGTTATTACACCAGACGAACTGAATCCCGAAGAACTCACCCTCATCGACCCTGCCTGTGGTTCTGGCCATATTCTGGTAGAAGCCTACGACCTGTTTAAAGAGCTGTATCGGGAACGAGGCTACTCGCGCCATAAAATCCCCAAGCTGATTCTGGAAAAGAACCTCTACGGGCTGGATATCGATACCCGTGCGGCGCAGATGGCAGGTTTTGCATTGTTGATGAAAGCCAGAGCCGACAGCCCTCGGGTATTAAGCAGTACGCCGAAATTGAATGTTCATGCTTTGCGTGATAGTGGGGTGAGTGGTGAGTGGTTAGTGGTGAGTGATGAGTTGTTTAGGGCAGCTGTTGAGGTTGAAAGTGGTGGTGGGAGTGGTGAGTGGCCAGTGGTGAGTGGTGAGTTGTTTGGTGGTGTCGATGAGGGTGTCACTCACTCCAGCGGTTTAGCTGTTGATGATATTCAGGCGCTGATTCAGCTATTTGAAAACGGCACTACTTTTGGTTCTTTGTTGACTGTGCCGGAAGAACTGAAAGCCAAACTGCCACAGCTGCAAACCCTGCTGGAGCAAGTACTGGAAAGTGGTAATGCCCTTGCCCAAAGTCACGCTCGGGAAGTCATAGAAGGATTTTTGAAACCGGCTCAGTTGTTGGCAGCGAACTATGATGCGGTGGTGGCTAATCCGCCGTATATGGGCGGAAAAGGTATGAATGCGCCTTTGAAGAAGTTTGCCAAAGACTTTTATAAAGATGCCAAAGCTGATCTGTTTGCCTGCTTTATTGAGCGTGGTTTTACACTGGCGAAGCCTGAAGGGCATAACGCTATGGTGACTATGCAGAGCTGGATGTTTCTTTCTAGCTATCAGGCTATGCGTGAAGCAATCCTTAGTAAACACACAATCATCAGCTTGATGCAGATTGGCTTTAATAGCTTCCCCGAGCTGAATTCAAAAATAGTACAGTGTGCCGTTTTCACTATAAAAAATAGTTCGATAGAGGGTGCCCAAGGGAAGTATGTCAACCTAAATAAAGCACCACAGTCAGCTGATAAAAATCAGGTTTTTCTTAGCAAAAGTGGACGTATTGATTCAGTTGTCGAACAAAAAATTCTATTTAATATCCCTTCGTCACCCATAGCTTACGCCTTAAGTAGTCAAATTCTTTTAGCGTATAAGAATAAAAAGCTTGTAAGGGAACTAGCGCCACCCAAGCAAGGTATAAAAACAGGAGAAAATGATCGTTTCTTAAGGCTATGGAGTGAAGTAGATCACATAAAATTTGAACTTGGTAAACCCGATCTATATGAAAATGGTCATAAGTGGTTTCCATGCTCGAAAGGAGGGGGATTATAGAAAATGGTATGGAAACCATGAGTATGTACTTAATTGGGACAGAGGTGGTGAAGAAATAAGAAACTTCAAAAATGATGATGGCAAACTACGCTCTAGACCTCAAAATGTTGACTATTTTTTTAAAGGGGGGGCTACATGGTCCTCAGTAACAACTTCTAACCTTTCAATGCGCATTTTCCCACAAGGGTTCGCATTTGAGAGTAAAGGATCAGTGTGTTTTCCAAAACAGAGTACTGATAAAAATTCCTTTTTAGCTTTGATGAATAGCTCAGTAATTTCTGACGTTCTAAATGTTATTGCTCCCACGGTTGATTATTCTGAAGGTGTTATAGGGAACCTTCCAGTATGTGACTATCAGGAGAAGAAAGCTGCTTTACTAGGCAAGGAATGTGTTGCTTCAGCTAAACTCGACTGGGACACCTACGAAACCTCATGGAATTTCCAAACCAGCCCACTAATCACTTACCACTCACCACTAGCCACTATCCAAGAAACCTACAAAACCCACCAAGCCCAAAACCACCAAGCCATCACCCAGATGAAACAGCTGGAAGAGGAAAACAACCGCCTCTTTATCGATGCCTATGGCCTGCAGGATGAACTGACACCGGACGTTCCCATCGAACAGATCACCCTCACGGTCAACCCTTTTTATCGCTACGGAGTCAAAGGTAAAGAAGTGGCGAGTGGTGAGTGGCGAGTGGCGAGTAAAGACAACTCATCACTCACCACTAATCACTCATCACTAGAAAGCCGTTTCCTCACCGACACCATGAAAGAGCTGGTCAGCTACGCCATCGGCTGCATGATGGGGCGCTATTCGCTGGATGCACCCGGCCTGATTTATGCCCATTCGGGTGGCCAGGACTTCTGGGATGTCTACAATGGAGTGGTCAGTGGTGAGTGGCAAGTGGCGAGCGAGCAAGAAAACTCATCACTCATCACTCACCACTCACCACTAAAAGAGAATAACAATGAGTGTCAAGAGCTATCAAGACTTGATTGTGTGGCAGAAATCGATGGAGTTGGTAGAGCGTGTGTACAGAATGACGCACCAGTTTCCGAAGGAAGAATTATACGGGCTGACCAGTCAAGTGCGTCGTGCGGTAGTGTCGATTTCATCCAATATAGCGGAAGGTCAAGCGAGGAAATCAACCAAAGAATTTCTGAACTTCATCTCGATAGCTCAGGGCTCCAGAGCGGAAGTCGAAACACAAACACTTCTAGCGATTCGTCTGAACTACGTCACATTGAAGCAGACTCAATTAATACTGGAACTACTGGAAGAAATATCAAAAATGCTCAACAGTCTCAAGGCCAAACTGAAGTAACTCATCACTCGCCACTCACCACTCACCACTCATTCAAACCAGATGACGACGGCATTATCCCCATCACCGATACCGACTGGTTTGCCGACGATGCCTGCAACCGGCTGGTAGAGTTTATTGAAACCGCATGGCCACGAGAAAAACGTGATGAGAATCTAAGGTTTTTAGCTGAAGGTTTAGGCATAAAATCCGGCGAAGCTCCGGTAGAAGCCCTGCGCCGCTACCTGAGCAAAGACTTCTTTAAAGACCACCTGAAAACCTACAAGAAGCGCCCCATCTACTGGCTGTTCAGCTCCGGCAAAACAAAAGCCTTTGAGTGCCTGGTTTACCTGCACCGGTACAATGAGGGTACACTGACCAGAATGCGTGTGGATTACGTGCAGCCCTTGCTGGGCAAGTACGAGAGTCGGATTAAACTGCTGCAGGACAATATCGCCAGCGCCAGCTCGACCAGCGCAAGAAAGAAGTTGGAAAAGGAACTGACCCTGCGCCAGAACCAGCAGCTGGAACTGCGCAAATACGACGAACAGCTGCGCCACTACACCGACCAGCGCATCACACTTGATTTGGATGATGGTGTTAAGGTGAACTACGGTAAGTTCGGAACCCTGCTGGCCAACGTGAAGGACGTGACCGGGAAGAAGGTATGAACATAAAAAAAATTCATCTGAAGGGCTATAAAAGCGCTGCGGATATTTTGCTGGAGGATGTGTCGCCCTTTGCGATTTTTGCGGGTGCCAATGGTGCGGGCAAAAGTAACCTGGCAGATGGTTTGGCGTTTTTTGGGCAGATTGTAAAGTCGGGCGTGAAACAAGCTGTCAGCAAGGCAGGTGGTTTCAAGCAGATTCACTGCTTTAAGTTGAGTAAAAAAGCCAGGACAACCGCATCTCTCGAACTGAAAATTTCTCTTCAGGGTAAGACTTACCATTACTCTGTGCGCGTAGAGGATATGGATACCCCAGCGCCAAAACTGAAAGAAACCCTGTCAGTCGATGGTCAGCAGGTGCTTGATCGTGACAACAGTGCCTTGAAAGTGAAGATGCTGGACGGTCTTGAGCATGACCTTCAGATCAAACACGAGCAGTGGCAGGATATGTCCTACCCATCTGATGTCTCTGCTCTCATGATGAAGAGTGACCTGCCTCTTTATCACTTTATAACCAATATACGTATTTTCCGTTTTGATCCACAGTTAGCGAAAGAACCGGATTCCTCCAGTACACAAACGGATGAACTGGATACCTTTGGCCGCAATGTTGCCTCCATGCTGGGCGAATTGTTGAATGACACAGATACCAGAGAAGAGATTACCGAGTGGCTGGAATTACTGGTGCCCGGTATGGAGCAGGTCTCTACCCAGAAGCAGAAGCTGGATGGCAGCACTGCGCTGAAGTTCAAGGAGACGGGCATCGCCGATCCTTTTCCTGCCAACCTTATTTCTGATGGCACTATTTACGCCCTGTGTATTATAACGGCCGTATTAAGCCGTCAGGGTTCTCTGGGTATGACGTTTATTGAAGAGCCAGAGCGAGGCATTCATCCTCAGGCTATTGCCGAACTTGCCTCTTTAATGCGAGACAGTGCTTCGACAGATCAGCCGGTATTTGCAACAACTCATAGTGAGTCGGTTGTGCGCAGTAGCAAGGTTGAAGAGTTGTGGCTGGTGAACAAGATTAATGGCAAAACAGCATTAAAAAATGCAGCGAAAAATAGTGCGGATCTGAGTGACCTGAATCTCGATAAAGCCTGGCTGATGAACTTTTTCGACGGAGGTTTGCCGTGGTAAAGGTCGGGTTTATTGTTGAAGGTTTTACTGAAAAGGTTGTGATTGAATCAGAAAGCTTTCAGAGCTGGCTGCAAGAGCAAGGTATTGAATTGATTCAGCCTGTGGTCAATGCCACTGGTGGGGGGAATCTTCTTCCTCAGAATATCGGCCCGATGGTTCGCCAGTTATCCATGTCTGAGCCGGATCATATTGTTATTCTTACAGACCTTGAGCAGGAGCCTTCTGTTCAGGATGTTCGCGAAAGAATCGGAACAGAACACACAAATCTTGTCTTTGTTGCGGTGAAAGCAATTGAAGCCTGGTTTCTGGCCGATACGGCCGCCATGCGCTTATGGCTGGAAGATGATAATTTTGAAGAATCAGCACCGAAAGCGACGCCAGATTTACCTTGGGATTACCTG
>CBDBOO010000045.1:0-56291 GCA_965208385.1 Endozoicomonas sp. | reverse complement strand
TTTGCAGTGCTCTTCAAGTTTTGCAAACTCCGCTTGTTGCTTGGCAATAATGGCAAGCAGCATCGCGATGGTTTGAAAATCTGGAGCAGATTGGTTCATGGCAGCGCAGGAAAAAAAACTTACCTCTACTAATTTGGTACAAATTCTTAAAAATGCCAGTTTATTTTTAGGGGGGCTGAATAGTTACTATTATCGGTAGTGGGTTAAACCTGTAGGTTCCGAAAAGTCAGCTATAATACGACAGTAGACGTATTGCTAGCGAGTTAAATATGACTTGTTCTTCAATAGTACGCTGTAGTACTTGTGACAGCCAAAACATCAAATACATCGGTGTTAGCGCCCATAATGTACCGCGCTACCTGTGTTGTAATATTGACTGCCATGTTAAAACGTTCATGCTCAAATATCGTTACAAAGCCTACGAGCCTGGAGTTAAGGAAAAAATCGTTGAGATGGCAATTAATGGCAGTGGCGTAAGGGATACAGGGAGGGTGTTGGGTATTAGTAAAACGACTGTCATAAACACCTTAAAAAAAAAGAAAAAGGCTTAATCAAAGTTAATCCTAATATCCGCACAATGGAGCTTGGAGATGAGAGTAATATACATCTAGAGCCTGCCTGCGAAGAGGCAGAGCTTGATGAGCAATGGTCATTTGTTAATAGTAAATTTAACCAGCGCTGGCTTTGGCACGCAGTTGACCATACCACCAATACGGTTCTTGCTTATGCCTTTGGAAAGCGAACTGACAAGGTATTTAAGACTCTAAAAGAGCTGCTCGCTCCATTTAATATAAAGAGATTTTATACTGATAATTGGGGTGCATATGATCGGCATCTTAATCCAGCAGAGCATGTTGTAGGAAAAACAAATACACAAAAAATTGAGAGAAAAAACCTCAACTTCAGGACTAGAATTAAGCGTTTAGCTCGTAAAACAATTTGCTTTTCAAAATCAGAGAAAATGCACGATATCGTGATTGGTCTTTTGATAAATAAATTGGAATTCGGGATTGATATTCATGCAATTTAACAGGTTTAACCCACTACCCCAAAATGAAAGACCATGCTGGCGACACGTTTTCTTCAGGCTGGCAAAGGTGTCGCGACATTGCCGTCCTGCTTCGCTGCGCGTCCCGCCACTGATCTTGCGCCGTTTAACATGCTCTCTGATCTGGCTCTCGCTGAGGTTGTTGTGCAATGGCAATGTCGGGTCATCCAATACCCGCAGTAATTCTTCCTTGACGACTTCGAGGCCTCCCAGGGCCGCCTGCAGCTCTGAACAATTCGTTTGCGTATGCACCAGACTGTCGAAACCCTGTCGTATCTTGTTGGCCATTTCCTCTGAGGGAGCCACCTTGAAAGCCTTCAAGTCACGGTAGATATCCCAGAACCAGTTCAGGCACCAGTATTGGGCATTGGCCTGATGTTCATTCACCGGAATGACTTTATCCAGTGGTCTCTCCGCGTGAAGCCAGCATTGAGCATGGTCAAACACGTCAAACTGCCTGGCACCATCACTGAAGGTAACCATATGACGGTCAAACCCATGATGTACCAGGCTGCCGTATAGCATCGCTGCGCTGATTGTCTGCCGAAGCTTGGGATGTTCTTCAAGACCAATGTCGTCCATAAAGTCTTCCCACGCCTTTCGGTTTGGGAAGTGAGTTTCGGGGTAGCTTTCAAGGACTCGCTGCCACTTCTTGGTAAAGTCTTGCCTCTGAAGGTAATCCAGCGCATGACTGTTAAGAATGTAGGTGTGCCAGGGACGGTGCAGTAATGTCAGGAAGTTTTCCCGGCTCTTGCTGCCTGTGGTACCAAACCAGGTAAACAGGTCATTAACGATCACTGTGCAATAGCCATTCTGTCCCTGATGCCGGGCTCCTGTATCATCGGTCTGGAGATAATGTGAACAGCGTATGCCCGTTGCCAGTAACTCATCTTTCTCTGCATGGAACCCATCATGCCCCTTGGTAAGCAGATTGCTGAGTTGCCCAGATGAAATTGAGATACCCGCATCCCAAAGCAGCTCCAGTAACTGAGGCTGGGTGACAGCGCAGCCGTAATGCTGGAGTAAAGCAAAAGCCTGTAGCTGAGGACCAAAGTGGTGTCCGTTCAGATTATCCGGCGGTCGGCCACTGATGGTTTTACCTTCAGGCGTCAACCATTGCTCAAGCCAGTAACGGACAGTCTTGGCTTTAACCTCCAGTTCCTGGACAGTGAACGACTCCCGACCATGGCGAACAGAGCCTTCCGGAATCGCCTCAGGTGTAATACTGTGCTCTTCAGAGACGGGTGGGTCGGGAGGTTTTGATCGTTGACGGCGAGTAGTCTCATCAGGCTTTTCCACCTCTGATTTGCGACTGAGGGAATCGCCATCTTCAGAAGCTTCCGGTTTGCCGTTATGGTCGGAATCAGGTGGCAATCTGCCTGGATCATCGTCATCGGGAGGCTTGGTGTTGGGTTTGATATTGGGTTTTGGGTTGAGCTTTTTCAGTCGAGTGATCTCGGCTTCCAACGCCTCAATCCGAATCTGTTGCTGAACCTCCCGCTCCTGAAGCTGAACAATCTGCTCCTGTTGCTGGGCAATCTGCTCCTGTTGCTGGGCAATCTGCTCCTGTTGCTGGGCAATCTGCTCCTGTTGCTGGGCAATCTGCTCCTGTTGCTGGGCAATCTGCTCCTGTTGCTGGGCAATCTGCTCCTGTTGCTGGGCAATCTGCTCCTGCTGTCGGGCGATCAGTTCCTGTTGTTGAGTAATGAACTCAAGCAGGCTTGGTGACAGGTCGTTGGCAGGAAGGGTGATCATGACATTGAAGGTTAGACGACAATCTGAGTTTTTTCCTTATGTACCGGTTTTTGAGTACATACGGGTTCATCTATTCGGTGAGGATGCAAACTGATGCGTAACCGCTTCATGCCCATAACCAGTCTTTTTTGTTGAAGTTCACTACGTACTTCTTTCCGCTGAATGAGTCGGTGATAGAGCCTGATTAAAACCAAATCGTCGTATTCATATTGTTGGTTTAACCAAGTGAGCAGGTTGTCTACTGGCAGATCGCTCAATAAGTGATTCAACACAGTCTGCTCATCTACAGGCTCAAAAGTGAAGCTCTCTACTTCCTCATCTTTATCAGGAAAGGTCACTGTTCGCGGTTTGTAATTTTTAGCTGCAGAGAGTAGGTCTTTAATATCATCCCCCACAATTAATTTGAAACCACGATCACCTCGCCATAAAGGAAGCGCATCATGATTGAAGGTTTTTTTTGCACCTCTTTTTCGAACATCCCCTACAAGACGACTAATCGCAGTGGCCAGGCGATTATGCTTTCGAAGTTCTTCTCTTAGCGGCATGAGTTCTTCAGTACACTGACTGATCATATCTCGCCCTAATTTACGCAGCTCTTTAACCCTATACCCAACGCCCAGCAGTATGACTCGATGAGAGTGCAAGCCCCCGTGTAAAATCAGCTGTTCAATCACAGAATCCAAACCGAGGCTCATTTTTTCAAGAAGAAAATAAAACTCTCCTTTGGCTCCGGTGTCCATCAGTTCGGTCATGGGATCAACGTACTGATCCCAAGCTTCCAGCACTTCACGGTAGCGCCGTTCAATACTCAATTGCACATTAGCTGACTTTGCACGCTGTGCGATATCTGCAATTGCGTGGCGGTCCTGCTTTAGTTGTTGGATTATTTTTCTTAATTCAGAATCAATCTGTACAGCAAATCGCTGAACTTCTCCAAAATCCAGAGTGTCACTAGCTGCCAATAACTCAGAGTACGACTCTTTCAGTTTACTCATACGTGCCTGCATAACATCAGACAGTCCAAGTGTATGCTCATGCAAAAGGCTGGAAGCAAACTGTCGAACTATTTCATTGAGTTGCATGTCACTAGAGCGAGGGACTTGTTCTAAAATCCCATTTTTTTCCAGTTCGTCGAGACGGTGATTTTGTCGATCTGGACTGTCTTCGGGGAATGCTTGCTTTACAGCAGAAATAATCATTTCATGAGTAAGTACAGACAAATGGCTGCCCTGAATAATCAACCGCTCAATCACCTCCCAATGTCTGTGTAGAGTTCCAATTAAACTTCGTGGGGGAACGAGCAAGGCGTAACCTCTCTATTTATTATTCTTAGTGAGGCTGAACAACCTTTAGCTGTCACCCTCACAGGAATTCTATATTTTTAAAGCTGTAGCGTGGTTCAGGACACGGCTAACTTGCACCGTCTTTTACCAAACCCCTAACCCTATGTACTGTTGTTTTTTCTCATGTAGAAAAGTGTCGTGATGAGCAGTCCGTAACAATGCTCTAAGGTATCCAGCCGCTGACTCATAATCTCTCATCTGCTCACAGGCTTGCAGCAATCTTTTCAAGATATAAGCTTGTCCAGGGCTTTGCTTATTTAATACCTCAAGTTTCTGGCGAGCCCCTTCAAAGTCTGCTGAAAGACCGGAGATAGACGCGTCCAATAATGACAATTCATAGGATTTACCATCCATTGTCGTTGCAAGTTCAACTAATTTTCTGGCTTCACTGGTCATTCGTCTTTTAAGATAAACTTTTATGGCTAAGAGTCTTAGAGCAGCCCCGCATTCCGTTCTACTTTCGCTGAGATGAGTTTCTTTTTCGTATATATCCACAAACTCAAAGGTGTGGTTTTCCCGGTACAGTGCATTTAGTTGTTGAAGCAAAGCGCTCTCATCGCCAGATCGTTGATATTCAAGTCCGGCCAACTTTGCCGCTTGTTGGTAATTCTCAGCTTCCAGCTGTTGCACAACTTGTGTCGACCAATCAGTTGTTTGCTCTGTTTGAGCTAAAGGGGCGTAGTGGCGAGAGCGGATTAGTTGAGCAGAACTAGCAGCGGTAAAGAGTTGAATCAGGTCATCGATTGAACTGACGCGACATTCCGGTTTTTTTTCCAGGCACTTCAGTATCAATTGCTCCAGTTCGCTACAAATACTGGCATTTACTTCTGTTGGCTTTGCAAAAGGTGCATGACTACGGACTTGCGACTGGGTGTCGTGTGGCAGGGAACAGGTCATCAGTTGATATAAGAGAATGCCCAGGCTGTAAATATCACCTTTGATCAGTTCATCGAACGATCCTTTTCTTGATACACAGTCAGAAAACTCAGGTGCGGAATAGAGGACCGTTCCGCCATTTTCTCTGGTTCTTACATAAATTTCTTCAGGCAGTGCAGAACTCCCAAAATCTGTAAGTTTCACTAGATCATTCTGTCCCACAAGGATGTTATGAGGCTTTATATCACCGTGAGAAACAGGCGTTGTTAGCGAAGTCAGATGTTTTACCGCTTGCAGGACTTGTTCATAAATATTAAAAAGTCGTTTGTAGGTATTGCCAAAATTATGAGAGCGATTTTCAAGTTTCTGAGCCAGGCTCTCGCAGGGAAAATACTCCATTTCAATGGCAAACCACTCCTTCTCAGGAGGAACTCGCCCCATATCGTATATTTCTATAACATTTGGATGGCTTGCTGCATTGATAAGCTCCCTGCCTTCTGCAAGAGAACGGTCATCTTTAGAAATCTGTTTGGGAATCTTTACTGCAACCGTTTTGTTATCTGCCAAACGTACAGCACGCCACACCCAACCATGAGTACCGTCTCCAAGACATTCAAGCAGAAGGTAACGATCTCCGAGCTTCTTATTGGTTCCAGGTAAAAAATGAGCGGAGTTAATATTCATATTCCCTCCTGAAAAAAGGTGTTTTGCAGTTTAAGTGTTCCGTTGGGCTGGGTTTCCAATATAAAGCGGCAGAACAGAAAAGTACGAGGAGGTAAGCCTGGGATGTTTGCACCCTTCCGATTTTTCAGCCCCCGCTTTACTTGTAAAACCAAGGCTTGGATATCGGGAGCTGAGACGACATCCTTATTCCATGCAGCAAGAATGATATGGGGTGAATCCTGATTCCATCGGTACGCAGCCTCTAGCAAATTAGCCAATTTAGCGTTTAGCTTCTGTTTGCTTTTTTCGCTGCCATCGTAGCGTTCAAACTCTATAAATACAGAGGGCTGCTGACTGCGTTTGTTAAACCATGTTGAATCATTGCGAATATTATCACCGATCCCTGCAGGCGCTGGGCATTCCGTAACGGCTTGATAACCTAATTCATGCCCTAAAGTATTCCAGGCGCTAACACCAAGACTGTGCATCATTACATCCTCATCCTTGATACCCCACTGGATCAGGGCCGGCACAGTTCTTTCCAGAAAATCTGTATTCGTCAACGCTTCCTTTATTGCGTGTGTAATATCATTCATCAAAGCAGTCCCAGACTTTCAATACCTCTGGTGATTCACCACCATGAACTAATGTTTTGGTACCTACTTTAACCAATAGAGGTGCAGGGATAGAACGACCACAAACCAATGCTTCACCTGTGGATAAACTGGGTAGTTCGTCCAGATCAGCTTTACTGACCATGTCAGAGGCTTTGGCAATAAATCGTTGATCATCGGGGTTCTTCAATCGCATGGTAATCATGGTGTTACACTGAGAGGTGACATCAGCATCCAATTTAGAAGGACGTTGACTGACAATCCCGAACCCAACACCAAATTTACGACCTTCACCGGCGATTTTCTTGATGATGCGGTGGCTGACCGCCTTGCCACCGGCGGGAGCAAAATTATGACCCTCTTCATAGACCAGAAAACAAGGGCGTAATGGGTCAGTTTTACTGGATGCAGCCTTTAGAATCTCGCTGGAAAGCAAAGCACAAACGACCTGTTTTGCCGTATCACTCAAACCTTGCAAGTCAACAATGGCCAGGCGACCTTGCTTGTTGGCAGGCCGTCCAATCATGCTATAAATATCCGTGGGCTCCGAAAGGGTCGCAGAATAAAAACTTTGGGCTTCATTCAATACACGACTGAGTTTCATAGAAGCTACTGCAGCACTGCGTCCATTAAGTGCTTTGGCTTCAGCGTCAGACAGATCATCCCATTCCCGAACTTCTTCAATACCATCCCCAAGAAAATGACGCAGCCGATTAATATCTCGTGGTTCAGATTTATCGACCTGCCGCCAATAACGAATAGCCACATCAAGTACCCGTTGCTGAGGTTCAGTCAAACCGGGTAAAATTTCTGCTATATCGTCCATTTCAAAATGATCAAATTGCAGTGCCAGTGGCTGATTTTTATTAGCGTATTTATGTCTGAATGATTCATGCTGTGGTGAATACACTTGAATACCAGCACCAGCCTCCTGCAATTTTTCAAACATGGCTTTAATTTTAGGAAGTGCATTTTGATCCCGCTCATCTTCAGTGTCTTCAAGGTTATCTGAAAAATGAAGCTGTCCTTTTGCCAGTGCTTTTCCATATTCCCCATGGGGGTCAAAAACAACGACCGAACCATTATTGAGAGCGACAAGACGCTCAATAATTCGGCCAACCGTATAAGACTTTCCGGAACCAGTCATAGCCAAAACAGCCAGATGCTCAGTGACAAGCGTATTTACATCGAGGAATACAGGAACGGTATTTTCGCCGCGCTCATAACCTACAAGATTGCCAAGATGAAGGCTGGTATGTTCATTGAATTCATAAAAGTCACAAAGAAATTGGTAGTCCACCGTTTCAACACGAGCACCGGGGTCTAATGGACGACGAGGGATTTTTATCTGACGGGAGACCGGGTCACGATAACCAACCAGCTCAACATTGGCGTACAGATTTTCACCGGTGACGTTAGCACCAGGAAGTAGCTCAAGCTCAGTAACGCTGTCACCAAAACCAGCATTAAACAGCATATTAGATCGATGAATCTTATTGATTCTTCCTAGTACAGCAACGACCGGCTCATCCTGTCTGTCCTGGTGCATAATACGAACAAACTCTCCTCTTCGAACAGAGAAAGAGCCTTCTACCACCATGGTCAGTTTTCCAGCATCGCCAGTATTGCCAACCAACTTGCCTAATACTTTATGCTTCATTGTCCAAAGTCCTCATCCAGACCGACAAGCCAGGTCTCTTCGATATCATTTTTTTTCAGGGCTTCACTGACTCCCTGGCGGTAATACACGACAAACTTCTCAAGCAGCTTTAATTGCTGCTGTCCGAGTAGTTGCGGTAATGGCAATGCTTTTTTTTGATTTTGCATATCCAGTACCATTAGCTTCCATGCCACTTCATCCAGTGTTTTGCTGTTCCAGTCAGGCTCTTCACCGGCCAGTTGCACCATTTGAATCTGACTGCCTCTGCCACCTTTGTAATGAAATCCGGTGACTCCGGGTAATACGGCTTCTGCAGGTTCCATACGAGAACGATTTTCAGTCATCCTAAAAGCGATCGTTCGAGTAAAAGCACTGAGTATTCCGTTAATAAATCGGGTATCACCCACACCGGCCAGCTTGCTATCAAGTGCCGTCAGTTTCTGCGCTTTTTCAGGGGAAAAACCATCAGCCATTAATAAGTGTTTACGACCACCTTCGTTACGCAAATCCTGTTTGGCAATACTGACAATAGCGCTGAACCGCTCAGCAACAATACTGGCAAGGACAGGACCATCCTGATTCCAGGGAAACAGTTGTTCTCGATATTTTTCCCAGAAGTTTTTTATTAACTCCCGGGTCTTATCGTATTCCTTGGAGTGTTTGATGTTTTGTTTCAGGGGAATCATATCCCGATTAATAAACAGAGGCGTATCCAGCAAAATTAAACGAGAAGGATTGCCTGATTGAAGCTGTCTTTCAGCCAATTGATAAGCCAGTCGCATCTCGATAAGGTCGAGCCGTTTGCGCTGGGCTTCAAAATCAATATCATCGAGTTCCGAAGCTGAGTCACTACCTCGAGTTGATACCTGATTTTTCTCAATGGCAATATGGGTGCACACAGCAGCAGAGGCAAACAGAAAACCACCCAACGCTTTTTTTACCGTGGAATGAGTCGCTATGCCAGAAACGCTCAAATCCATTACCGCAGGGCTTTGAACGGATTTCACCAGACCTGCATCCCGAAACAAAGGAGCCACAGATTCAATGTCCCGAATCTGTTTCATCAATCGGCCTGCACTGCCGGGCAGTCTGATCTGGCTTTCAATAGCCAACGACTGAGCCAGGTTTGTCATTTTCACAGGTGTTCTCCCTGATTGTCTGAATACAATCCCTCGGCATAGCCCCAATAAGGCGATGCTTTCAATTTATTCAGCCCTTGTTCTGATAAGCTGAGAGGCTCTTTTTTTGGTACGCTTTCTGAAGACGTTTCTGACAAAATATGTGCGGTAACAAGGCATCCGTTTTTTTGTAAACGATTTATACTCTCTTCCAGTAATGACAGATCAATAGAAATCAGTGCTACTCCCTCGCTACTAAATACTTTTTTTAAAAACTCATTTTTTTCTGAACATCTCCAGCCATAAATACAGACCATTGTTGTGTAATCAACAGGCTCAAGTGAGGGAACAGCTATTTCTTTAATAGCGCTGTCTTTAATAGCTGCAGATTTATCTGTGTTGAGAGCAACCCCAGCATGAGCATGCAAAACGTTCAGCCATGAACTTAATTGTTCAGCCTTCCCCATTAGACTGATAGACCAAAGAGGTAAGGTAGTCGCTGCAAAAACGCCGGTTCCTGAATGAGATTTGAGGTAACGACAATTAGGTGTTGAATCTTGCCACTGATAATCAGCAGTAGAGTCAAAGGAGCCATCACTGCCAGTAATAGCCTGAGTTACCTCTTCGCAGAGTATCCCGGCCAATGCTGAAGGATCATTCGCAGACGGTGTGCTGTTATAATCCAGCGTCCAGTCAATGTCGCTGCTTATTTCACCTTCCCTATACGGTGGAAGCAGAAGCAACGTTCTTCCCGAAAGTTGGCACCAGGCTTTTAGTCGTGACTGCTCAGCACTTTCCATATTTTGAAAGTCTTGCCCAATCGCCAAAATGACTCCTGAATCTGGTAGGTGCTCTTCAAGCTCTTTGGCATCAAGCAATCGACCTAATAATCGACCTCTACGATGATTAGCCAGCGAAGGCTGCAGATAAACAGTACTTTTCATTATTAGCCTCCAAACGTAACCTGATATTTAAGAATGCCTTTTTTAACCAGAGCTTCCAGCTCTCCTTCCTTAAGTGTGGGTTGCTGGCCGCTGATAAGTTGTTGTGCAATATCCGACCAACGTCCAAGTTTAATGCCTGTCTCAATAAGTAGATATTCTGCTTTCTCATATCCACTCTTTTCTCTAAGATCAATCGTCACGTTCAACTCATGCAGTGTTTGAGCCGTAACATCAGACTGTTGCAAAGCACTGATTTCAGGTTCGCTGCAAGCCTTTAACAGTGGGTTCAGGGTTTCCAATAGTGCACCATTGGCCCGAGTCAGCATCTTGGCTCGATAGCTGGCCACTTGATTCTCTATGGTTCTCAAGCCTCCCCCAAAGCCAGCTAACTGGTTTTGTACTGGTTTAATCAAGCGCTCTGGAATATCCCTGATAGCACTGAATTGCCCTTTCCTTGCCTGCTTGGAAAAACGACTACGTTCGGAGTCGACCTGATCGTCTATTTCCGCAAAACCATCACCAATAAAGCCCAGTTGGTCTTCCATTTCAGTCAGAAGGGACAGTGCATTTTGATCCTTGAAATCAACAGGTAAGGGGTCCAGCTGTTTTTTTAGAGTGTTGATACGGGCTTGATAATCGGTAAATTGATCCTGTACCGTTTTGAATTTAGTTTTAAAACTTCGCAAGGTCGTCAGGATATAGCCGCTTACTTCACTGGAGGCTTTAATGCTGTCGTTGTGCAGGTCATAGCCTACTTCTTCTCCCAGCATTTCCAGTCTTTCAGTAGCTTTGGCAATATTCAGGTCCCGCAAATAATGGTGTAAAGTTTCTGTAGAACCACCCGCTTCAATACGTGCAGTGGCCGTGTTGGTGGTTTGGTTTAAAGCACCACTCAGAATCCCATCGATGGTTTTCAGAGATAGCGTAAACAGTCGCTGAGGAAATGGCGGTGCAGTGTCGGCATCTGCTTTTATGTCAGAAATTAAATCTTCAATACGCTGGAGGATACGTTTCTTGCTGAGTTCTACTTTGTGAGAAAATCGACTGGCCTGGGATATTCGGTCAAAAAGCGGGATGTCTTTATTATCCAACTGAATGGTTTTCAGGTTTTCATCATTGGTGGGCGACTTATTCAATGGTTTAACCTGATGAACCCAAGTCAAAATATCGCTGCGGGCCTTAATCGATGGACCAACCGCTTGAGTCAGCGAACTCAATCCACTATTCAATCCACTATTCAGCCCACTATTTAGCTGCAGTTTTTCTTCTGTCAGCTTCAGGTTTTCAAACGCGTCACGTGCTTTGTGTAAAGCGTCCAGAGCATTAGTTGTGTGCGGCCCTTCCTGGGCAGACCCTTTGGGAGCAAACAACGAACGAATACGTTCATTGCCATAGACTTTCTCAAGTTGCGTGAGCGTATCTTTATAGTGGCCTGACTGATCATCATTAAGCCAGTTATCGGCCTCTGTAATAGCATTATCCAGAGCTGAGCGAGGCAGTTCAGTCCAGCAGGCATCCCTGACTTTGTCTCTGCCTACTTTGTTTCTGTCTATAGGGCTCTCGATGTTCAGTAGATGCAGCTCAGCAGCCCACCACATCCAATCTTCAAACACATTCTTGCTGTTCAAACCGGAGGATGACCAGAGATAACCCCAGTACCAGTCACTTTTGGCTTTACCCAACGTCCAGTTGTGTTTCTTTCCTGGATGAGCAATTCGGGCCAGAAATGCAGGTATTTTCGCTCTGGCCTGAGCTGGGTTGTCCATATCAGTAAACAATCCGGCATGTTCTTCTTTGTTATAACCCTGAGTAATGTTCTGCCCAGATACGGTTAACCGGCTCATCAGATTTTTTACGTCATCGGCATCAACAGGGTGCTCTGCTGTTAGATGATTCAACCCATGTAGATCAGGTTCATCAATGGCCATTAACTTCCAGGCTTTCAGTAACAATTCACGGTCCTGAGTGTTCAACTTGGCAGCAGGTCGCAGTGGCCATGCAATCAATCCTCGCTGATTAAGCGACAGTCGCCATTTGTGAATTTCATGGTACGCGTAATCACGCATACTGTTGAGCCGGTTGCGAAATTTACCAGTGAACTGGTTGTCTTTTAATTCCAGATCATGGCTGAAATGAGTAGGCAGACCGATCCGCTCCAGAGTGTCTACTTCGCTCGTATTCAGATGATATAACAGAATGTCGTCTTGAAGATGGGTACCGGATTGGCCCTTCAGATAGAAATCATTTACACCAATAGACGTGGTGAAAGCCATAACCGGAATACGGCCTGACTTCTCTCGAATAGAGGTGACTTCCTGGTGCAGTTGATTCAGCTCTTCTTTATTGTTCACCCAGGCAAACCAAACCTGATTGTTCGGGTGCAATTTCAGGCCGTCACAATGCATCAGCCCGCCGGATTGACCGCTGCCTTTTGGAGCCTGAATAATCGCCAGTTCCGAACGCTTGGGATAAGCTACTTCCTGATACTCCCACTGTTTATCCAGCAACCGAAACATTCCCACCAGTCGGGTTTTATTTCTTAATAAAGGTTGCGAAGGCAGAGCTGCTTCCCATTGTTTTATTGCCAGGCTGTGTTTGTCTGCATCTTCAGGTGTGCGAAAAATCAGAGAGTTATTTTGTTGGCTGCGGTAACGTAAATCCAGTCGTAACAACATGGCGACACTGGGGCCAATATGAGTGGCGTCCTGCTCTGGCAGTTCTTTTGAATCACCAATCAATTTTCGCCATAAAGCGTCGGCGGCAAATTCAGCGGCGGGGTGATTGTAGAGAAGGTTAATCAAATGGCGGAACTCACTCTGTAACAGAGGTACCAGAAGACTTATTTTTCTAGAGTGTTCGGAAGATTCATTGATCGAGAATGTCTGCAGGTTTTGCAATAACGCTTCCAGATTCAGCGACTGATCCACACTGGGATAGAGCCACTCTTCCTGATTCCGCTGAAACTTGAACTCCTCCAATGCCCGACGGCAATCCAGCGGATCCCATTCCATTTTTCGATACAAGCTGGCAACGGGTTCGTTCTCTTCATTCTCGTGGGTTAGTAATTCATGGGTACGGGGGCTGCATTGATCCAGAGCCACCGGCAACTGACCAAACAAAAGGGTTCGAGCTTCATCCAGCAAGGCATGGTCAGAGGTTTTTATACCTTCAATGGCATTATGATCCAGCACATGATTACGAATGCGGGCAGAATTATCCAACAGTGCAGCAAAGAGTTCTCCCGTTGGGGGAATAGTAGGGGGAATTGCTTTGCCGGGGCTATGACTGTTGTTTTGGGATAAGAGCGCATCCACATTGGCCATAATAACGTTAAACCAACCAAAGTTAGCACCACTCATGGTGTAAGCGGCTTCTACCAATCCCCCGGGATAATCATGCTGAAGTTTCCGATCGCTCCTTAAACGACTAACGTAGTCTGAGACATCAGCAAAGGCATTGTTTTCAAGCTCTACCAGTTCAAAACGGCGAGCAGTCGATTGTATTTCCCGTAATTGCTGACCTAATAGTGGCGAACACAAAGCCACATAACGCAACCAGGGTAAGCTCTTGCGTTGATCTTCTTCTTTGATAGCACGACCAATCAGGCGAATGGCCTGACCATCAAGACGTTTAGCGTCGTCTTGCTCCAGCCCGAAAGACGCAGCTTCAGCAACGGTTTCCAACTCATCGAGTACAACCAGCACATGTTTAATGCCAAAGGTTTCAAGGTAATCGAACGCCTGGTTGGTCAATCGGCTGATCAGATTTTTATCTTCATACAGTGTTTTGTCACTGTAGGCTTGTTCCAGCTCCATTGCAGAAAATAGCTGTTCAGAATCGAAACCCACTGCTTTCAGTTTTCTCAGGGCTTGTTTGGCAATGTCGCTCTGTATGGACCCATCAAAAGATTGGGTGGCTATAGGGATAAGTGCTTTGTAGACACCAAAACCAAACCAGTTATTAGCGTTCTGATAGTCCGAGGCCACCTGTGAATAGCGGATATAAAGGCCGAGATAACCATCACGTTTTTCTTCGCTGTCAAACAAGTTGACGTTGTTCAGCTGGTTGGTGTTATCCCGCACATACCAGCCCTGGGAACAATCGTTAATCTGGGCGATCAGTTCATGACCCAGGCGGGATTTACCTCGTCCCCATTCGCCTTCTACAGCAAACACGTGGGCAAATGTATCTGCACTGTGATCCACAGTATGAATAAAGGTCTGGTACTGCTTAAAAAAACGACCCTGCCCTACTAAAGGATCACGGGGCGGATAATCCGATACACCGGTTGCAGCCCAATGATGTTGATTTGCCAAACTGGTGACGTAGGCTGCGGTGATATCCTTGACTTCATTCATACTGATACTCCTGTTTTGTCACCAAAGGGCTTTTCATTGTTAGCCTTTTCATTGTTAGCCTTTTCATTACGAGTCATTTCGTCAGAAGGCATACCGGGTGCTGGTTGATTCTGTTGATAGATAGCTCGATTCTGTTTTTCAGCTCGCCACTGTTCCGCCTGTAGACGAATGGTTTGCCATAATGGGCGAGCCCGTCGGCCAAATATGATGCTGCCATCAATTTTGTAGCAGTCATCGGCAAAATCCGGATCAATACGGTAATAACCCTGCTCGCCAGATAACCCTTCGTGATAACGCCAAAGCTGATGTTTCAATAGTTGGTGAATCACTGGCGACAGTAAATTGTTTAACTCGTTGTTGTTAGGTGTGTAAGGAAAGAGCGCCATACCCATAGCATCGAGCACACGCAATAATAATTCGGCTAAAGTGCCACACAGCACTTCATCGCCTTCAGAGCCTTCTACCAACACCTGAATTTCACTGGGGGATGTAGGTTGTTGCCCGGCGGGCAGTTCAAGTATTAAGCCGCCCCACTGTTCTGCCGCCCAACTGTCCTGGGTGTACACCAAGGCGCTTAATAGAAACAGCCAAGGGGATGAACAAGCCCAAAGCCATTGCCAGCTTTCTTCTTCTTTTGAGGTGTTTGAGGCGCTCTCTTTTGACATTGACGGCGAACCTGGAACCGATTGAAGAGGCGAGCTGATGATGCCTGGTAGCAGTGTCTGGTTTTGGAATGACACATCCACACTGGGATATTTGGGTAAAATCAGTAAACGACCTTTGCACCAGTTAGTGTCTGGTTGTTTACCCGTAGCGTCCACTGGTTCCAGCGGGTTAAGGTTTTTTTCCGCTGCAGATTCTGAAGACAGTTCAAGATTCTGCCATTGATTTAATACGGCAGCAGTCGCTAATACGCGGGTCAGCGCTGGCAGGCTCTGGTTCTGTTCAACGCCTGAACCAAACAGCTGTCGTTCAAGAGCATTGTGATTTGTTGAAGCAAGAGAAGCTGAAGGTAACGCCTGCTCCACCCAGCTCGCCGCAGCACCGAGTCGAGTGACGAGCTGTACTAATGCTTCAGGGTTATCCAATTTGCCCGCTTCGCGAGTTCGCCCGGCCATTACAGCTAACCAGCTTTGTCGAATACAGTGATCTGTTGCCAAAACCGCTGCCACGGCTTCTTCGTCAGACGTTAGTGATGCCCTGCATGACAACAGACGTTTGCTAATGGTCCAGCCGCTGCTCTCTTTACTCGAATACTTGTCTTTGTCTGGATGAGCCAGACCGATCAGCAGGGTTTTCAGTGCGGGTTCTGTAGAGCATTGACCTTGACTGAACAGTTGCAATAGGGCTTTAACGGGTGGTTTGTTCACTGACTGTCGTTCTCCTTATTACTCTCTTTACTCTTCTCTTTGGTAGGCTCTTTATTACCTGCTTGCTGCTCCAGTTTTTTTTGTTGTGCTGGTTGGAGTTTTTGCTGTTTTCTTTCCAGTTGTTTGATACTGCTGTCTGGCGTGGGCAAATCTTCCGGCATGGTGCCGCCCAGTTCTTTTATGGTTTGGCGTACCTTGGCACCCACTTCATGGTGGGTCTGGTTTGCACGGGCTTTTCCCTGTACTTCATCCCGGCGCAGTTTTTCTTCTGCCTGGGTAGCGCGGAACAGGTTGGCCGCCAGTTCGGTTGAACCCATATAATCCAGAATCTTATGACTCTTCTTTGGCTCCCTATGCTGATGAATATCCTTGGCTCCCAAGCCACCATAAAGCCCTTTGTAACCATGGTTTTGGAAGATCGCGAAGTCGAGATGGCTTTCTACACCGGCATCGGCTGCTGCATCAACCAGCTGTTTATTGTGCTCTGTCAGTTCTTTGCGTAATAGCAGCCGTCTTTGATCTTCTTCCAGTTGTTTGAAGGCAGCATCATCCGCCAGCTCCTGACGACGGGTTTGCAAGGCAAAATAGGTTTGGCCGTTAGCAATAACCGGCTTGGACGGGTCGCCATTCTGTACCACCAGATAGCAGGCGTAACGGGATAACCTGACATTGGCTAACTTTCTCTTTGCGCCGGAGCCGATGGTAACCATTTCGTGCACGTCCACGAAATGGTCTGCAGCCTCTTGACCACTGTTAACACAAGCTTCCAGTGCTTTACTGATAACGGGGTGGAAATTTCGGTATTCCGCATAGCCGAGCACTACTGACAATGCACGAGCTGACCAGAATTCCAGGCCATCGTCACTACTTTGCTTCAGGTCTTCGAAGGTCTGGTGATGAGCATTGCTTAGGTTCTTATTATCCATAGCGAATCAGCGTCCTTTATAAAGAAGAAAAGGGTGAGGATAGTTCACCCCTTGCGTAACAAGGCTCACGACCATAGTGCGCAGCTGCGCACTATGGTCTGTGGCTCCCTATCCGCTGTTATCAATGCCATGCCAGTAACCGTTGTTTTAACAGGGTTTGCAGGTCGCGGCGGCTGTCGATAATGGTGAACACAACCACCTTTCGTTCCCTGATCTGGTAAATAATCCGGTAGGGCTTATGGAGCAATTCACGGTGGGTTTTCATGCCCACGGCCAACAGTTCCTGCACCCAGTGACCCCGTTCGGGCTTATCGCTCAGGCTGATAATGGCTGTGTGAAGTTCGTCCAGCCAAGCCAGCACTTGCTGTGGATCATTGGTTCTTTTCAACAGGAAGCGGCTGATATCCTGTATATCTTGCCGGGCCCAGCGGGTGAGCTCGACGTTGAAGCCGGAGTTTTGTGTACTGGCCACGGTTACACCTCACCACGGCTGATCTGTTGCTTGAGTTGGGTGAAAAAATCCTCAGCCGATTCCGTGTCGCCCTGTTCTATCTGCTGTTGGCCTACGGCCAGTATTTTCAGCAGTGCCATCAGCTCCTGCTGCTGTTGATAGCTCTCGGCGTCCAGAATTACGGCGCTGGCCTCGCCGTTCTGGGTTATCACCACCGGCTGGCGGTTTTCCTGAACTTCGTTAATCACCGCAGAGGTGTTTTTTTTCAGGTAACTGACCGGCTTGATTTTATCCATGCGCATTATCGGCTCCTTGGCTTGTCTTTTCGGGGCTCTCAATAAAGTACCTTTAAAGATACCTATAAAGGTACTTTATTATAGTCCTTTAAAAGCAATGCTGGTTCAACAGGCATCGTCCTCCGCCTCCTCCAGCAATTGATACAGCTGATCAAGGTCCGGAAACAGCGGTTCGCCAGCCCCATCCAACCCGTCGGTTTTCAAACGTTCGAGAATAGATCGGTCAGGGTTCTGGTTGCCCTGACTCAGGGCGGTTTCGGCATCGATCAGTTGTTGTTCGGTGAGTTGGCCTTCGATCAGAGCTTCGACTAGGAATTTGGCGGTTTGGGTGAGTTGTTTTGATGCTCTAATGGCATTTTCACGAGACCAGTGAGCATTGAAAATCAATCTCATCAGCGCACTCAATGATGAAGTTCGGGATAGGTAGAGCCAAAAGCTCATCCTGCCCAGAACCTTTGAGGCTGTACTGCACCGTAGCTGATTTTTCTTTGTAGAACTGGACTTCTCAGCTTCTGAATTCAAAATGCAGCAAGCAGCCGCGGCAGCTATGGATTCGCTCTCAACGACTCAAGTTTGATTTAGATGGCTACTGGGGTCACTGCATGTTTGTCACGCTCATCTACTATTAACGGCATTGCCAATGGAGCCCGTTCTAACCACAAGATTGCAACTTCGGTGATTTCCTTTGTCTGGAAATTCACGAGCCTGATTTTGGGCTTTGCAGTGCTTAAATCGAGTCTGCCGGATGAAGGGGGTTTATGGTGGAACGTTGGAATCGTTGCTCGACCTTTTTCAAGTACCGGTCCGTTCTTCATTGCTTGCTGAGTATCTTTTACCAGCGTATGTAAAGGTGGGCTTGTTTCTTTGGCTTGAAACCATTCCAAACGGCTAAAGTCGAATATTGCCGTAATATTTGGGGTCAAGCCGGATCGTGAGATCCTCAGTCGCCTTACGGTTGAAATGCTTTATTTTTGTAGCCAAGAGCTTTGTGATTTCATTATTGATTGTTGCGTCAAGTGATTCTCGACTTCCAACACCTTCGCCCAAGCCCTGAGCCGCTCGGCCTGCCGGACTTTATCGCCGATGTATTTTTGGGCTTGCTTGGTGTAGGCACGGCAACAGTAACTGCTGATTAAATCTTCGAGATTTAAGTGTTTTTGTACAGAGCCAACGCCATATCGAAGCATTGATGCCATGACCATAGTTCTGACTGAAGATAAGCAAATGTATTCGTAGAGCACTGGCATAGTCCGACATTCGTAGCAACTCTATGCTGAAGACTAAATTGATATTGCCATAAGTCACATCAGGTTTGAACGCGCCCAACGATGCCTACAGAGCCAGCTATGCCTAAAACAATATCACCGGGCTAAACACGAGATTTGTCTATGCGAGTGCTTCGAATTCTTTAGTCGAAGCAATGGGGCTGTTTCTGAACTGGCTATCCCTCCAGAAATATCAGCAGGTCTGAACATTGGAATTCCGATGCATGCTCAGTATCTAATTCGCCCTTGATATTTCTGATGCTGGCTATTAATTTTCTTTGATGTGCAACGAACCTAAACTTCGCCAAGCTCAATGCCAGACTGTTTTAGAGTATGGTCTGATGCAACATATTTAGGAAATCGTAAGCATCGCAATTCAAGCCGATCAATTAAATCATTAGTAGTGATTTTTTGTGCAAACATCACTCACCCCGCTTATAAGCACCAACAATCTTATCCAGATCATTGGAGACACCAGCGGAGTAATCCTCCACATTGTTTTTCACCAGATAGCCCAGAGTTTCGGCCACGGCCATAAATACATCGCCTTGGGGTTCCGGCATAAAACGTTCAGGACTTTCCGGATCAGCCGGACGCTTCTGTAAATAGAGAATAGAGGTTTTGGCTCCGGTACCCGATAGTTTAAAGGTATCCGCTGGCAGGCTGACCACGGCTTTCACAATGGCTTTGCCACCCACAAATTCGCCGCTCTGTTCGTCCTTCTTGCCCATAATATATTCACGCACATAACGGTCGCCGGAGTTACAGAGAATGCCGTCGGGCAGTACAATCATTAAACGACCACCGGGTTTGAGCAGTTGCAAGCAACGGTCGATAAACAGTACCGCCGGATCAATGGAGCCACCTTTCACCTGTTGCCATTCGCCTTTCTTATTGGGCTTGCTGCCCAGGGCCAAACCGCTGGTGGTGGGGGTGTATTCGTACTTTGCTTTCTTGGCGGTAGATACGTTTTTCAGGTCAGAACGGAAACCGGCCCAGAGTGGCTCGCCTTTGTCGTCTTTATACAGATCGCCGGTATCTTCCCAGACCATTTTGCTGTGGTCGTAGTAAGCGTTGTAAGACTCTTCCACCTTTTCTGCCGGACGAAAACCGCCCAGAACCTGCTCCATTTTTGTTTCGTAATTCTCTTTGGATTCTTTGCCGCGCTTGTCGCTTTTAAACTTGGGCGTACCAAAGGGCGGATTGGTGCAGATCAGGCTCAGGCTGTTGGGTTTTAGGGCTCGACTGGTGAGGGAGTTATCGGTATAGAATATCTGCGCTTTGTTCGCGCCCTGCAGTGCCATATTCACCCTGGCCAGCATGACCATGCGCGGAGCCGCATCGGCACCGATAAAGCTGTGATCCAGCATATCCAGCCAGAGTTGTTTTTTTACACTGTCGGCCAGAGGCAGTTGCTCCAGTGCCATTTCCACATGACGAAGGGCCACAGAACCAAAGCCGTAGGAGCCACAGGTGGGATCGCCATAACGAAACAGTGGTTTGCCTTCGGCATCTCGTGCGGTGAGTTCTTCTACGGCTTTCGGGTCATTAAGAATATCGTGAAAGGCTATTTCTAACATGGCCTGTTTCACCGGATTGGGTGTGAGGTAAACGCCCAGCCCGCCTTTGGATTCAAAGTTAGCCCGCAGAAATACATCAAACACCCGACCCAGCAAATCTCCGGATACGTCGGCCAGTGTGCCGTTGTCACGGACTAACTGGTTGCGATTATCGGTGACGGGGCCAAGGTTTTGAACGGCTTCCAGTAAGGTTTCGTAGTTACGCACCTGCTCCAGACGCAGATGGGTGTTTTTATCGAAAATCGGGTTTTCTATGCCTTCGTCGTCTTTAACCACATAGTCCGGATGTTCTTTCAAGGCATCAAAGGCGGCCTGAATTTGAGCGACGGCGGTTTTTTTATGCTCTTTTACATAGCGATAATCAAACACTTCTCGGAAGTTCAGTTGCTGGCCTTTGTAGTCGAAGGTCAGGTCGCCGTGGTGTAAACGAAAAGATTCCAAAAACAGCAGCTTGGCCACTTCTTCAATAATGTCGTTTTTATCGGAGACTTTGTCTTTTACGGTTTGGTATACCTGCTCGTGAAAACTGTCCAGATCGTGCATCAAACGGGTGTAGGTTTTCATGGACCAGCGAAAGGTCGGGTCTTCATTCAGCCGCTCGTAATCACGAATCAGTTCAACGGAAGGGATTTCATCCACCGAAACCGTACCCTGCTTGCCAAACAGGCTGAAATATTTCTTGTTGCCGTTACTCAAATCTTCCAGATGAGCAAATACTGGCCAATCGTCAGTGATATCAGCCAGCAGCTCATAGGCCAGCTCTTCAAGGCGTGTGGGCTCGGAATATTCCCAATGTCCGTCTTCTACTGCAATGAGCAAAATATGGGGTGTGTCATTGCCATCGTGCTGACCCCAGATACGCCCTGCCTGAACAAAATCATGATCACTTTTCAGACTGCGATGCTCTTCGAAATGCCTGCTCTCGTATTGTTCCACAATAGCTTGATAGCGCTGTTCACTGCTTGGTTTCTGTATTTGTTCAGTCATTGCATTGTCCGGTAAAGATTAAAATGTGATGAATCGTTAACTGTGTGTTTTCTATTAATACTTTTCATGGGAGCTTTCAATTAAAGCCTGCGCACAAAGGGCCCGGTTAATGTTAATTCCGGATGCTTGTTCACTGTCGTGCGTATCATTTGATCCGTTGCAACGGTGCCGGGTGGCAGTTTGCCTTTCAGTTGGGCGATAGCCACTCGACCACCGAGTTGCTCTACTGTATTGAGAATAATAGTGCCAAGGTCGTCTTTATCTTGCGCTGCTCCGGCAAAACTGTAACTGGGGTTGCTGGTGTCGGCTGCGCTAACGGTAATGCCCGGCAAGCAACCCAACCAAAGTCGAAGTTGATGCTGCGTCCAACCCTGTTGTTGCCAGAGCAGTGGATGGTTTTGCCAGATCTGTTCCAATGATTCGGCATCACTGGTTAAGGTGCGGCGAATGCTGTCCAGATTATGGGTAAATGGGTTCATGATGTTCTTCCCTGACGCTCTTGATGTATAGGAATTTCAATATAAAGAATGATGATCAGATGTTCCCGTGGCTGAATACTGATGAGCAATATCAAATTTCTTTCCCATAGGGCTTTCCAGCTCGGTCAGTTTTTTACGTGCCTCTGTCGCTTTACTCATAAACGTCACCAGATGGCGATGCCAGCGGGCGGCTGTTTGCTCATTGACAGGAGGCAGAACCAATCGGTTCACCAGTGCTGGTGGGATAAATTTCTGAACAGTACCACTGGCAAGACGAATCAACTGGCTTTTGACAAAAGGGGTTTCCATGATCAGGGCATAGGCTCCCTGATGTTTATGAAAAGCCAGCGTTATCAATTGTTCGCTTGGGCGAGTTATATGCTCGGGATGCCGCTCCATAAAGCCGACTTTACTGTCCTGGGCAAACGTGGAGACCAGCACATCGTATTTTTGCAGAGGGTAACTACGAAACCGCCAAGCAGTATTTTCTATGGGTTCCAGCTGATCAGGTATGCCCATTTGATTGTCCAGATCACGGATGCGCAATGAGCGAATGTCACCTGTGCCTGATTCCATATCTATGTGAGGGTCAGGCTGTTGTATAGAGTGCTGTGTAGAGTTCTGAGTAGCGACGGGGTTAATTCGTGCCACATCAGTTATGGGTTGGCCATCATACGCTTCGATGCAGTGACGGGCGAGGGATCGCTGTTCGGTATAGGGCATCAGCCAAGTGCTGCCGATGTCGGCAACCCTGAACCATTGAGAACGCATTCTGGTTAGATTCAGGCCAATTTCCTGTTCTAAGCCTGTTTGCCACTCTGCCATATATTCCGTGACTTCCGTGCGTAACAGAGAGAGCTGTAAATTAGCTTCAGCCAGTGATTCGCTTGATTCGATATAACTTTGGGCCAGAGGTTTAAATGCTTCCGGTGGATGAGCTATGGGCATTTGCTTCAAACGCTTCAAGCCAAGGCGAATTAAGGTTCCGAAGGTGTCGGTATTTTCCAGATAGGCTTTGTAAAGGGGCTGATTAATACACCAGCACAACCAGACGGCCTGTTCCGATGGCAGACCACGAATAATTCCAAGATTCCCATCAGCAGGATGTTGCCCATGACTGGGTAATACTAGCGCTGCCTGCACTTCCCCTACTTTACGAACTAGTACATCGAAACGCTGTACGCAAAAAGGCTCGCCGCTGATTTGTGGTGGCTGCCAGTGATCGCTGTCGGTTTCCAGTGTCATCTTTCGGACATGACGCATTCGATAAGCTGGAGTGGTATCGATTCGAGCATCATAAGCCAGTGATGATGGATTGGTGCTAACGCGCCAACCTTCCAGACATTGGGGGGCGAACTCTTGCAACTTGTGCCAGCTATCCCCTTTTTCAGACAGCACAGCTGCGGCAGACAGGTGATAACTGGCGCGCCAGTCATCTTCCCTATCCAGGCTGTTAGCCGCAAATCTGCGTGTTTTCATGATGTTGATACCTTCTTTGGATATTGCGTTTGTTAATACACTAACTGAATTAATAGAGAATGACAATAAGCATATGCGAGTAAAAACGCCAAATTAATAAATTGATGTTGCGGCATTAGTAATAATGCCTTAGGGTTTAAAGGGTGGCTAGCGTTCTTAGTTGCGAGTAAAAACGCTAAATCCATTAAATCTAAATCTATAAGATAAAAGGAGATTCCCCTCTATGAAAATAATCGTCAGCCATGGATATGGAAGCCGAACGCCGAATGCAGTTAAACCTCAATTCAATACTCTTGTGTGTGATGAGGTTGGCTGGTGGCTGAATTGGAAATGCGAGCAGGTATTGTGCATCAGCCGACTTCAAAAGCGGCAAGGCTGGTTGCGTATATGAACGCTCTGAAAGCCGCTGATCATTCGGAGCGTTTCTATCATAACTCTCTGAATATAGATGCTCTGGCTTGTGCCAAAGAGCTTTTGAGCTGGCGGGATAGCGCCATGCTTTATGGTTGGGGTCTGATCGAAGGTGAAACGTCAATCGGACGACTTGCTGACCTTAAAGAGGTTGAGCAAAGGCTTCAGAATTTCCCCCTTTGTATTGCAGAGCGAGTGGTTAGATTGTTTAACCACTGTGAGCCTATTTGTAGAGCAGTGTCCAATATCAGTATTCGAGGTGGTGCGTCTTCCTGGCCAAAACTGTTTCAGATGCTTTTTGCAAAAATTAATGATTTCAGATTTGAGTATGCAAATCAAAAGGGCGAAAGACCTGACACGAAGGAGTGTAACAGCCTGATAGTGATAGTCCGATACGATACGGATTGGGTGTTCAATCATTGGCCATATTTTGATGCTGACACCGACACTTGTAAGCGCTGGAGTGAAGGGAATGATCAATACAGATATAGACGGAATGACGGAGTTGATGAATACGTTAGAAAACCAAAAGCAATGGCTCCTTCTGATTCTGGCCTCGGTTTGTTGCAGCAAATTTTACTGAGTGCACCTACGGATAAAAAGAGTATCAGTTTTGATCCCGATGACAAAAGCCTGAGCTTTTACTCCTGCTCTAGCCATCAGGTTGCAGCTCGCTATTTATGCGCCGAAATTGAGCGTTTTGATGATCATCTGGTGGTGGCCAGCGATAAACAACAAGTGCTGAATAACGCTCTGAGCAGTTACTTCCGGGAAGAACCTGGACTTGGAGAAAGCTCAGTATGGCGTGCTCCTCAGCAGTTACTGCCTTCGCTTATTGCTGTCTGTTGGGCACCTCCGCTAGCAGAATCTGTTATGGCGTATTTAACATTGCCAGCCGGCCCTCATAGAAAGCTGAGGTTGAATCTGGCTAAACATTTTTCTGATTTGCCGGGTCATAATGATGCTCTCTGGCAGGAGATCATCGATTCATACGTCGCTGGATATGCAGAGCAATATCCTGATACAGATACAGCCTTACTGCAGCAAAAAGTTACAGCTTGGCTGCCAGTAGCAATCGCGGAAAGTAGAGAAGAAATCTCATGCGGAACCATAGCCGAACTTTGTGATCAGGTCAGTCGCTATTGGCATGGCTTACTGGCAAATACGAAAGAGCAGGAACTAGCCTCTTTATATTCAGCGGCTTTGGCTTCGGTTCAGGCAGTAAATGAAGCACTAAACAGCTGGTCAAATACAACAATCAGCCGTATTCAGCTTGACCGCATTCTGGACATTGCCGCAGACGAAACTTCAGTGTCTTTCCATTATCCGCGAGAAGTCACCCAGGCCAATATTATTGAACAGCCTGAGTGCATTGACCTGTGTGATGGTGAAATTGAGGCTTTGATCTATTGGGGAGTAAAGCTTCAGGAGGATTTTAATATTCCTCCGCTGACAAAAGATGAGTTGAGTGGGTTGCCATTAGCCCCCGATGCTTCCACGAGGATCGAGATTCGTCAATGCCTCTCTTAATGCCGCATTGATACCCTTGATGCAGGCCAAAGAGTCGCTAATTCTTGTGCAATTAAATAACTCTTCCGATCTTCTGAAAATACATTTGGATCAAGTGCTGGGGTGTGACAACTGGCCGTTACTTGAAACGCATTTGCTATGTAATCAGTTGAGTCGGGTGGATACAGAACCGGTCACTGACCTTTGTTTTCCTATGCCCCAACGCTGGTGGAATATTCAGCCTGATTTAATAGACTCTCGCGACAAGCACTCTTACAGCAGTTTGTCTTCGCTTGCATTGAAACCCCATGCATACACGCTTCAGTACGCTGCGAAACTATCTCAGGGATCAATACTGACACTGCCTGTTGATAATCGTCTGAAAGGTAATCTGGGTCACAGGATTATAGAACTCTGGTTTGAGCAAAATCCGTGGGATCAACAAGACCGTGATATATCAGAAATAAGAGCATGGCTGGAAGCGGAGTTGGATGATATTGCTTCACGCTACGCCTTGCCACTTCTTGCTCCGGGGTTTAGGGCTCAGAAGCTGCATTTTTCGGACATTATGGTTCACGCTATTGATAAATTACTGTCTCACCTAGCGGATGCCGGTGTGGTTTCGCTTGAAATAGAAGCCACATTGAATCGTAAAGAATCATTTGGAGAATTGCAGGGTGAGCTGGATTTACTGGTACAAGGATCCGATGGAAATTTTGCAGTCTTAGATATCAAATGGGGAAGCGAGAAAAGATATCGAGCAGAAATAAAAGAGTCTCGATATCTGCAACTGGCCACGTATCACCGGTTATCAGATAGCAGTGATACACCAACAACAAATGTCGCTTATTTTATTTTGCAAAGTGGCAACCTGCTGACCTATAACCGTTTTGTTTTTCCGAACGCCTTTGTCATTCAATCGGATGATGAATCAACTTCTCCTCGCTCGGTGTGGCATCAGTTTGATAACACTATTGACTGGCGGCTTGGGCAACTAAGTCATGGTCGAGTTGAAGTGCCCTATAGCGGTACGGAGCCCGATGAAAACTCAGTCGCTCCCGACAATGCTTTCGCTGTGGTTGCCATTGAGCAAGACGAACTCAAAGCTCAATCAAAAAACAACGGTTACAAACAGACCTTTAAACGTATTGATCCATGGCGTGTACTAATCGGCCAGACAGGAGAATAACCATGAGTAAAGTATTAACTCTGGCCGGAGCAGGCTCTGGCAAGACACACACTGTAGAACAGAGTGTTGCAACTAAACTACTCAGAGTCTCTTCCAATATGAAATGAGCCTAAAGGAGGCTCTAATTTCCAATATGAAATGAGCCCGCCGCAATTGGATCTTTCGTCCATGATTACAGGATGAAAGTTATCATGAATACAAGGCTCATAAAGACACTGTCACAAGTGCAAGAACTGCTTCATTACGCCCCTGATATTGAGCCCGGATGGGAATCAAAAGATGAATGTTATCAGTGGGTTGAGGCGACTTTAAGGTACTTCAAATATCGAGCGCTCAGCAGGCCCGACAAGGGGCTCATTAAGCGTTATCTCGCAGTGGCTACAGGCTACTCAAGATCGCAGATTACCCGCCTTATTCATACCTGTCAGTCGAAGGGGACTCTGAAGCGTAAACAGCGCACAATCAATGGTTTCAAATCCAAATACACCAAGGCCGATACAAGGCTTCTGGCTGAGACGGATCGATTGCATAACGACCTGAATGGGGTAGCCATTAAGAAACTCTGTGAAAGGGCTTTTTTACGGGGTGACGAGCGTTACGAGCGACTGGCCGGCATCTCGGTTTCACACCTCTACAATCTCAGGCAATCAAATACATATCGTAATATCCGAACCCACAAGGACTGCACACGTCCAGTAAAGCGAGCCATTGGCACGCGTCGTCGTCCAGCTCCTGAAGGACAACCAGGTTTTATTCGAATCGATACGGTTCATCAGGGTGATAAAGACAAAGTGAAAGGTTTGTATCACATTAATGCTGTTGATGAGATGACTCAATTCCAGATTGTTTGCACAGTGGAGAGAATTAGCGAAGCCTTTCTGATCCCTGTGCTTGAAGAGATTCTGGCAGCTTTCCCCTTTAAATTACAGGGTTTTCACTCGGATAACGGATCAGAGTATATAAATTATAGCGTAGCAAAACTACTCGACAATCTTCATATAAAATTCACGAAATCAAGATCAAGAAAAACAAACGACAACGCGCTTGCAGAATGTAAAAACGGTGCAGTTATAAGAAAGATACTTGGTTATGCCCATATTCCACAAAAATATGCGACAGAAGTAAATGAGTTCAATCGAAAATATCTCACCCCCTACCTGAATTATCACAGGCCCTGTTTCTTTGCTGAAACTGTCGTAGACAAGAAAGGTAAGGAGAGAAAAAAGTATCTTTATGAAAATATGATGACACCGTACGAAAAATTCAAATCATTACCAAAAAGTGCAAAATATTTGAAGAAAGGAATCACTCTTGAAGCTCTACAAGCAAAGGCTGATTCTATGAGCGATAATGAAGCAGCAGAAAGGCTTCAGTCTGCACGAGAATCACTTTTTAAAACCATTTTTGAACGAAAGGCCTGAGCGCACTGGCTTATGCTTCTTTCAGGCTCATTTTAGGATTGGAAAATACTCTCAGTCGTGAGGTGCTGCCGGAAAATTTGATGGTGGTTACATTTACTGTGAAAGCTGCGGAAGAACTAAAGGAGCGGATAACCGGTAAGCTTTTGCATGACGGACAGCACAATTTGGCCGCAGGGCTTGCCGAGGCTCGCATTGGCACTATCAACGGTGTCTGTGGCGAACTGGTTCAGTCATTTGCTTTTGAGTTGGGCTTATCTCCCGAGCAGCGAGTCATTGATGAGCAAGAGGCTGAAAAAATTCTTGTCGAAGCGCTGGACGCCTGTTTGGTGTCCGAAGAGACAAATCGATTGAACGAACTGGAGAATCGATTTTCTTTGGAAGGTTGGTCGAAAGCTGTTCTTGACCTGGTCAGGCAAGCTCGACTGAACAAGATTAATACACTGGACTTTCACGCATGTGCAACGAGTTCATATAACGAGCTGGATGCACTTCTGCCTGCGACAGATAGCTCGATTACTGAAAATTCTTTGCGAGATGCGATGCGAGGTCTTTTGAAAAAGGCCGAGAGTCTTCCCAAAATGACAAAAGGGCTTGGAACAACTGTCAGCAGGATTGAAATATTGCTGAAGGCACGAACTATCAACTGGGAAAACTGGGTTCAGCTAAGCAAGTGGAAAGGCGGAACTAAGGAAGAATATTTATTTGATGAATTAAGAGCTGTTTCGGGCAGGGTATTGATGAGTCCTGTTTTCAGGACTGAGACAAAAGAGCTGATATCCAAGCTGTTTGATGCAGCAGGCAGAGTGCTAGAGAAATACAGTCTGCTGAAAACAGAAAGAGGTCTTGTTGATTTTGTCGATCAGGAACTTCTATTGCTTAATGCACTGGATGTACCCGTTGTTGAAGAGCGTTTAAAAGAACAACTTCGCTACTTAGTGGTGGATGAGTTTCAAGATACAAGTCCTATTCAGCTGGCTCTGTTTTCGAAGCTTTCTGAGCTGGCTGAGGACACTTTATTTGTAGGTGATACGAAGCAAGCTATCTATGGATTCAGGGGGACAGATTCTTCCCTGTCATTGAATGTATTGAAGCATTTTCAATCAGGTGCAGGTGAAGTAAATGCTTTGAAGCAGTCGTGGCGTTCCCGGGCTGGACTTGTTCATTTGGCTAATGCACTTTTCGAACAACCTTTTAATTCAACTTTGACGCCGGAACAAGTGAAGCTAACACCAGCGCCTGAAAAGAATTACCACCTGCAGTTGCCAGAAGTTGGCTGGTGGACACTGGGCGGTAGTAACACCGGCTTGCAAGCATCGGCACTGGCTTCGGGTGTAAAGGAATTGATGGCAGAGGACTTTAAAGTCTGGGATAAAGATCGTAAAGACAGTAGACCTTTAAAATATCGAGATATAGCAATACTGTGCCGTTCAAACTCGGAAATCGCTGAGCTTGCAGCAAAGCTTTCGGCTCAAGGTATTCCTGTAGCAAGTTCTCGCAGTGGCCTACTCGAAACCCCAGAAGTCACTTTGGCATTGGCATGCTTCAGAAGGCTTATAGATAGTAAAGACTCCCTTGCCAGTGCGGAAATCGTATCCATGGCAAGAGGTCAGAATCCAGAGGCTTGGCTGGATGAAAGATTACTCTCCATCAGAGATGAATCGTATGCTTGGGATGATCAGGCTCACCCCATTCTTGCCAGCCTTTCAGAGGTCAGACATAAGGTTTTAACTCTTTCTCCAGAAGAGGTTCTTTCGCTGGCTATACAAACTTCAGGTTTATTGGATGTTGTTGTTTCCTGGGATGAAAGCAAGCGTCTGACTGACCATCGACTTGCTAATTTGCAAGCTCTGCAAGAGCTCACTGAAAAGTATGGCGAACATTGTCATATTTCGGGCGGTGCTGGCACTGCAGCAGGGCTTTTATTATGGCTTAGGAATCTGGAACAGAATTTCTCAGATGACCAAGCCGACAATCCTGGTGATGCTGTACGACTGACAACCTACCATGGATCGAAAGGTCTGGAGTGGAATGTCGTCATTTGTTCAAGTCTTGATAAAGCATTGAAGGCGTCATTGTACGGAGTGAGAATAGTCAGCGATGCTGACTCTTTTGACTGGAATAACCCACTCAATCAGCGAGAGTTACGATATTGGCCCAACCCTTTTCCTGTGTTTAAAGGAAATGATCCATTAACAGCGTTACTGAAGTTAACGGATGAGTGGAGTGCCAAGATATCCGCAGAACGACAAGAAGCGCTACAGCTTCTCTATGTGGGAATGACCAGAGCACGTGATCATTTGGTGTTGACCCACTCTGAAAAATCCAAGTCAAATATAGGACAGTGGTTAGGTTTGTTGGAATCCGATTTGTTCCCGCTTACGGGGGATAGTATACAGCTGCCTTGTGGTAACTCAGTACAGGTAGCTTTGAAAGCTTTGGAGCCCTTGGAGGATGGAACTTCTACTTCGACAGCCAGAGTCCGACACTGGGTTTCCAGTAGTCATCATCAAGCGGAAAAGACTGTTGTGTATAACTCTCCGCCCTCCACTGCAGAGCCCTTAGTAGGAGCAAGGGCTGTTGTTGCTCATGACTTTCAGTCAAGAATTAAAATTGTTGGTAATCATTCTATGGACAAAGTAGGCGACGCTCTTCACCATGCGCTCTCCTTGCTTCTTATTGTTCCAGAGACTGATGAAAGCACTATTCAGGACTTAATGGATGCTCGTGTTCCTGGAGCGCTGAGAGCCGACGAGGTTTCTAGCCAGGCTTGCCAGCTTATGTGTTGGATAAAGGAGCAATTCCCTCAAGCTCGCTTATTCACAGAAGTGCCCATTATGAGAAATCTCAACAGTAACGAGCTTGAGAGCGGGCGTATAGACTTACTGCTAGCAATTAAAGGTGGTTGGATTATTATCGACCACAAATCAAACCCTCAATCAAAGGATTCATGGTCTGGCATATCCTTGAAGTACAGTGGGCAGTTGAAAGCCTACTCTGATGCTTTGCTAGCGTTGACGGGAAAACCTGTGTTTAAGAGCTATATTCATTTTGCTGTCAGTGGCGGCCTTGTTGAGGTTGATTGCTCCGAAATTAGTAAGTGAGCATATTTTGGCCTTCCCGTTTGTATCGGGGAGGCCAATAACTATTTTGGTTTTGTTGCAAAATTTAATGAAAATCAGATGGAAGAGATTATGGGCGCTGCCGTATAAATCTCTGAAGGAATTTGATGATGCGAACTATAGGAATTAGTTGCTAGGAAGTGACCTTACTAAGCCCCTCGAAAGAGGCTTTTATCTAGATCAGCTGTTAGTTGGTGGTCCACTGCTCAAGTGCAAAGTTCACCAATCTCTGTGTCCGTTCTTCAATAGAATCAGCTGTCCACTGGTTATCATGGAGATAGTTTTCCAACTCATTCTGGGTTTTAAAAGGAGCTTTCAAGAAGTACTTACCATTCTTCTCTGCAAACTCCTTATTACCCTTGCTGGCGTTGGCACTGAGAGGATCGATGGTTAGGTTGCCAATGCTATGAAGATGATTTTCTGCAAAGTCCTCATCAACTATAGGCAATATTGAAGTATCCACTATTACAGATTTTCTGGGTGTCTGACTGGCAATATGTTCAATAGTCATCTTGAACTTACTGCTGTTGGTTGTCAGCTCCTGTTCAGACATAGGTGAGACCTTTGGTTGGATAGTATCTCTGAGATGGTTTTCATACTTCCAAAAAAAGTAATTTAAGTCCTGATTACTCATCCAATTGTAGAGATTTTCGTGTTCCAGGTATTCTTTAAACTGTTTTTTCTTACTGTACTTTTTCGTGAGATTTGAGAGAGCCAAAATCAAGGTTTCAAAATCACCAGTAAACCGACAAGCAAGATCAAATAAAGTACTTTGCCCTGTATTGCTACGGTTCTGATTGATGGCATAAACACGGAAGGTGAACTTTTCCATTAGTTGAACTACGCGATGAAACTGCTGTTTCTCCGGAGAATCATCCAACTTCCAGGTTTTAATCAACAAAGGCCAGAAGTTGCCCAATCGCTTAAGGTAAAGTAGGTCTCGCAAAGCTGGCAGTTTGGAGTTCAGGATTTCATGAACTACAAAGAAGGTTTCTTTCAGTTCTCGGGTATAGCGCTCAATATAACCGATAGCCTTAAAGTTGTTATCAGTAGCTATCAGTTGATTGATGTTCTCCTTAACCGCTTTTACATGCTGCTGATACTCCTTGCCAGTCCACGGCTCATGACTGGTAAAGTGGTATTGAAGAATAGAGTCTTCATCCAGCTTTCCACTGAATTTTTCATGTTCTTTGTAGATTTCGCTAAAGCGAGATCGGATCTTACCCAGCAACTCATCAGGAGTTTCCTCCGAGGCTACATAGCTCTTATACATGGTAAAGCTTTTAATCTTTTCAAGATTAGTTAAACCTTTACCACGGTCATTCGTCGTTTCAAAAATCAAAGTTGCTTCAGCAGTGTCCTGAACGGCATACACCAGAATACGAGAGTTATCATCAATTTTGGTTTTGATTTCGAGCAGGGTTGCTTTATCGAGCTTAGCTAGCCGATTTGTGAAGTAGTCTTTTGCATGGTGCAGACGACGTTGGGCAGGCGTGCGGATGAAATCTTTGCCGTTTTGACTACCCAGAATATAGCTGTGGAAAAAATCATTATCCTCTTCAAGAGCTCGCAACTTATATTGTCGTTTGTGCTTCACATAGGTTTCGTGCAGAAGCTCCAGCTCTTCCTGTTCTTCTTCTGTTTCACTCAGCTCAGTCAGGCGATTAATTAGTGTTGCCATAAAGATAATGATAGTGGTCAGTCTTTGCTGTCCATCCACAATATCAATAAGGTTGTAGCTGTTCTCTTTTTTCTGTTCTTCAAAAAGCACAGTGCCTAAAAAGTAGTTTCGATCTAGCTTCTGGTTGTTAATATCGTCAAGAAATTCTGAAAGTTGCTGTGTTCCCCAAGCGTAGGCTCGCTGGTATTCAGGGATGTTAAAAATGTTTTTGCCGTCGAATAAATCAGATACTTTCTTTTCACCATTATCCATTTGGTGTACTTCCTATGTGGTTCAAACTGAAGTGAGAGCCAGAAAAAAACCTGGCTCAGTTGAAGGGTTCAACTTTGTCGGTGCTTATATCCGGAGCTATAGCTGACCGTTTGGTCTGGGAATCGCTTCACCATTGATACCAAAGCAGTTAGATGCAGTCCCAGGGAATATCTGAATCAGTCTGTTTAACATGTCGCTGTCATTAGCAAAAACAGTCATCCAGATACTCCAATAGGCATGGCCAGAAGCAGTCTCGGCGATCTGTTCCCGCATATCTTCATTATCATTGCGACTCAAACGGTCTTTTGCTCTATGGGCAATCTGCCAGGTCTCTATCCTGTTCTGCCAACGGCGATCTGAGGCTGTTGCCTGGTCAGGCGTTTTAGCAAGACCAACAAGTTTGATCGTTGCTTTTGCTTTTTCCAGCAGCTCAGCAGATAGCTGAGGGGCAGGCCTTACAATACCATCCTCGGAATAGGAAAAAGCACGAAAAGTATTGTCTGAATCTGGCCAGAGACAGGAATCCAGCTCAGGATTCTTATCTCCTTTGGTTGAGTTGCAATTGGTGCATCCCAGTAAAAAATTTGACCAAGACAGAGCTAGATGCTCATGATGTTTTTTTGGCTGAACATGCTCAACAGCAAGAGAAGCATCTAGCTTCATTTCACAGTAGGAACAATAACTACCCAGGCGTTCAATCAAATCTCTACGGGCGTTCTGATACTGGCCGAATTCTTTGGGATTGCTTTCGTCGTCCAGAGGCTCATTACCTCGGTCCACTGGCCTCATGGGTTACTCCTTATTTTCTTCCTTGACTGAGGATTTACCAAATCCAGCTGCCATGCGTTCCATCTCCAGAAAAGCATGATAAGCCACATTATCACTGAAAGGAGCACTCAGCTCATCTAGCTCCTGCTTCAGCCTTTCTTTCTCTTCTTTGGTGGCATTGCCAGCCTGTTGAAGCAGTGTGTAGTATTTCTTGGCAGCATCATTCATAGCTTGCCAGCGGTGGCTGCGAGAAGGTGTTTCAACGCCCATTACGTTCTCAATAATATCTTCAATACTCTGTTCACTGAATGATTCTGCTGGCGCTGGAGACGCAGTCTCAGAAGCCTCATCGGTAGGTAGAGAAGAATTAAGGTCAATCACCTCTCCTGCCTTGAGGGACTGAATGATAAAGGGTGAATGAGTGGAAACAATAAATTGTACTTTCGGGAATGCTTCCCGGAGGTCATTCAATACACGACGCTGCCACTTTGGGTGCAAGTGTAAATCCACTTCATCGATCAGGACAATACCCGGAGTCAGGGTTGCAGCATTTTCAGTTAAGTGAGGGTTCAAACGACCTGCCCGATGAGCAATATCTGCCACAATGGCCAGCATATTTCGATAGCCATCACTAAGGTTATCAAAGCTGAATAGCTGACCATTTTTCAGCTCGACCATGAGCTGATGAAGTTCAATATCAAAGTAGAAATGCTTGCAATCAGGTATGCAAATTTTGATCGCCTTGCGAACAGCCTCAAGTACGCCTAATTTTTTTCCCTTCTGAAAAGATGCCATCTCCAACTGAGTAAACCACTTGAAAAAAATTCTGTGACTAGACGCAGGATCAAGACAGTCACGATAGCCAGCAGCTCTGGACTCAGGAGTGGTTGAGTTTATGTCTTGTTTGATATGCCATAAACGACCAGTGCCATAATAGCCAAACACTGGCAATAAAACGTCTTCTCCCTTCTCGACACAAGCTCTCGCAGCCTTACCAATGCTTGCAATATTCTTGGCTAGAGTGCGAGTTGTTCTACCTTTTTCGGACTTTAATTCTCTTGCCCAGAATATGTTATCTAGCGGAGATTGTTCTGTGTTTTTTCTCGCAAGATCGGCTAAGGAGGCATTACAGGAAACTGTGACACCTGTATCCCACTGAGGCTCTAATGAAACGGTTTCGCCAAGAGTTATTTGTTTTAGGAGAACTTCTTCTTTACGAATATGGCGACCAACACCTGCTTTAAAATCCAGCAGAAAGCTTCCCATCATAATGGATAAGGCATCCAAAATAGCCGTTTTACCTGTGGCATTATCGCCTATCAAAGCGGTCACTCTGGTATCAGAGTTAAACCGAAATACCGAATCTTCAAATTTCCGGAAGTTCTTGAGCCTGAGCTCATGTATTTTCATGGGGTTGTCCGAGTCAATTTAACGGTCTCAGTATAACCGGAACCATTGATAATAAAGGTTTTCAGATAAGTTTCTCTACAATACAGGTAATGGAACCCTATCGGCAATTTCAGGATCTGTTAATACTACTTCGAATGGTTTCTAACAGCCTACTCAGCGACCAATTTGATCCGGTCTGGCTCATGTTTTTGATATATCATCAGTAATATGAGCTTGCACTAGAAACAAACGGCTGAGGTGCAGAGTAATCAATAAGTTCAGTACCAATTTCCAACTCGTCAGTTCGTCACTTACCTAAGGTAAGTGACGAACTGACGAGTTGGAAATTAGGGTTTTACCACTGGATAAATGCTCCGTTTCTTTCCAAAATGTAACCGTCATCCATCAGTTTCTTTATCCACTTTGAGAAAGAATTGATATTCAATCCTTGCGCTTTGAGATCATCCAGAATCACAGCTCGGGTTGTTGCTTCTCCTGAAGCTGTGCGACTTCTTATTGCCTGTAAAATAGCCTCGTGGTTTGCTGTTATTCTCACTGGTTTCTGAGGAGCTATAACCTGTTCATTGGTTTCTTGAAGCACACCACTGGTAATTTCGGCTATGTTCCCGCCAATAGTTGTATTGCTTACTCCCTATGTTTACAGGGCTACAGACGTGCCTTATAAAGTAGAGATATGACTAAATCTTGTATATTGCATTTGTTTATTGCCCAAAGAACAGCGATTTGTTCTGGGATACCTTCCTATCTCATGAATAGCCATATGTGGAGCAGGAAAATAAAGTTTTTATAGGACTTTAGTGCTCCCAACTATTGACGGGAACATAGCCGGTAATTTCCTTGCCACGATGATCCGTAATGCCAAGATTGACTATACACAATTCAAAGTTTTTCGGTTCAGGGCGATCAGCGTCTTTCATTTTGGTGCCCTTCACAGAAATCAGGCGAGTTTCCTGCTGCCGTGTAATCATATACTCGGCATCCACAGCTGCTCTCAGGGCAGAAGATCCTCTTCCACGCTCTGTAGAGGCATAACCGGTATGATGCACAATAAAAATGGAACAACCCCAAACATGCCGAATAAAATCAATATTACGAATAAATTGGTTCATGGCCTGTGCGTCATTTTCATTCCCCCCGCCAAAGTTTCGTGCCAGTGTATCAATGACAATCAAGCCGGGTTTCATGCCTTGCTCACAGAGAGCGTTCATGGATTTCACAATGTTGGCCACTTGAGAAACGCTTGAAAAATCCCCGGCACCGCTGCTCAGATAAAGCGGGTAAGGTTCGGTATCGATACCATGGGCTAACTCCCAAGCTCGAAAGCGTTTTTTCAACCCCGGAATACCTTCACCAGCAATATAGAAAACCGCCCCCTGTTTTACTTGTAATCCGTGCTAGGGAATTCCTGTCGCGACTGATGCTGCAATGTCCACGGCCAAAAACGATTTATAGCTTTCTGGCGGGGCAAAACACAACGTCAGAGTGCTGGATTCAATGAAGTCATCAATCAGCCATGAGGTGGTTTCAAGATTTTTGGTCAGTATTCCAACCTTGAAAAACTGAAACTGATTTGGCTCCTTTGTCGGCAAGTTTTCAGGCATTCCGTGACCTTCGGGTATTAGAGAGCTGTCTTCAGTGCTTGGAAAAGGTACAGGTTCCATCACCGCAGGATCGTAGGCTATAGGTGGAGTGTGCAGATCATCTGTAGGCATGATACTGCCAGCAATTCCCCACGTTTCATTAAACCCCTTGGTATCACTAGCGTACGAAGTCGTATATATTTTGTATGCTCGTGATAAATAGTCGAGTTTTTGGGAAAAACTACATATCTCAACACGTAAGCAGCTGTAGCTGCGCCCTGCGTGTGATGCTTCTTATACGCTGTTACCGATGTCGTATAAGCATGGGGAATAGCTGTGATACTGCTCTCCTAATAGTGCTTTTTGTAAATGCATATTGATTACCCAATACGACAGAGAGAGTTGATAGTGTTGTTTTGTTGAAACACTCGGATGTTGATGTGCCGATATAACAGCCAATCTGCCAGGGTGAAATCAGTGTGCTACAGACAACAGAAGTCGTAAAAGATATGAGTCAGCCAGAACATAAACAGCTATGCCATAAGCATTTGAGATGCCATTAGCTCTGAGAGAACTCTCTCGAACTTTTTCATGTTGTACGTAAGATTGATTTATTGGTTTCGGGCCAGACAAAGCTCCGCCCGGCTCGAATGCTTTGAGCGACGCAATCCGGACAGCATTATTCGCTGTGACCGAAACCAATTTTATGGCAGATAAATACTTCAGATAAACCGAAGACTATCCGTTTTTCGGCTCTCTCGGAGTTCCCGAGACAGCGTACTTTTGAGCAGTGCGCCATGAATCAATGATTCTGGCGTGGAGCAGTAAGAGCAATCAGTACATTCAAATAAATTGAATAGATACGATGCTCCTTTGACTAACCAAACCCAATATCTCGATATGGGTGGCTTAGTGGCCCGGTAGTCCTTTTCTTCCAGTGCTCTGCTGCGAAACCACCGTTCTCCGGTCTCCCGGGTGGTCTCTAACCTGAGTGCTGGTCTTTGTCGGGCTCTTTCATAGAAGCGCTGATTTACCAGAGTAAATCGTATCCTTACCATCGACAAAGAAATTTTACTCAACGTATGTCTGGCATAGTAATCGAAACCGATTTAAGTGACAGACACTTTGAACTTTTGAATTGTAGTACAAGTTAATAGGTTACATCGGACAGATATTGCTCCAATCATTAACTGCTTGTAGTTTTATGGAGCTTTGCTCACTTTGCCGCTATTCACATATTCAATGATAATAAAGCTATAGCAACGGGAACTAACAACCCGTGGCTGTTCTTATGCTGGTTCGATAAGTATTAACAAAGAAGGTATTTCCCAATGAACGATGTACAGCAAGCTTTTAAAAAACTGTCTGTTTACCAACCAGGTGTATTTCCTCGTGAATCCTTGCAAGTGCTGATTGATCAGCAGGACGAGGCCACGCCGTTATTACTGGATTATCTGGAAACCGTGTCGGTAGATGTTCAGGCAGCAGTAGACAATGATCAAACTGGTTTGATGTTGTTTGTTCTTTATCTGTTGGCACAATTTCGAGAACCCCGTGCTTATCGCCCACTGATAAAATTGCTAGAACAATTGGATAAAACAAATGATGGCTTTTTAGGTGATTTGGTGACTGAAGGTTTGTCACGGATTATTGCTTCGGTATGCGATGGAAATATTACGCCAATTATGGAGCTGGCTGAAAACCCGAAAGTCGACGAGTTTATTCGTGCTGCTGCTTTCTATTCATTGTCGACGCTGGTATGCCAGAATCAACTAAAACCTGAAATGCTGAAAGATTATTGTCGTTCAATGTTGGAAGGTGAACTGAAGTATGAGGGCGACTATCTTCCCGTATCATTAACATCTATTTGTCAAATGTTAGGTTTTTCCGATTTATTACCTTCTATCCGGAGTGCTTATCAGCGGTGGCCAGATATGGTGGATTACATCAAACTGAGGCACGTCGAGGAGCAGTTCGCATCAGGTACGCCTGATGAACATGAACTTTCTTTTCATAAGGATTTTGTCACCGACACCATTGGTAGCCTGGAAAGCTGGGCCAGTTTTCAACCGGAAGCTGCTTTTGAGGGTTTTGATGATGAAGATCTATCTTGGCTGCCTCCAGTTGACTCATTACCCGGAAGTTTTGGAAGAAAAAAATTACTGACACAAGAAACTTTTGTCCGTGAAGTACCCAAGATAGGGCGTAATGATCCTTGCTTTTGCGGTAGCGGAAACAAATTTAAGAAATGCTGTGGATGAGCTGGATAGAGCAGGATTTTTTCAGAGCATGGTCTAAACTTTAATACTTCAAAAGTGTTCCGTCACTCTAAAACGGTTCTGATCATTATGTAAGGTATTGGTCAGGTAAAAAAAAGTGGTTGGTAGAATGGAGGTGACGTTATTGATTCATTGAATCATGAGCGTCACGCGACGTCTTCACTGAAGAATGCTATCCACTTCAGGCTCGCACTCAGGTTAGGAGAACCCTCAGACCCGGCAGAATCGGGTTCGACGCAGCGGAGTGTTAGTTGCCTTGTGATTCTTTTTTAAAAGAGTTAACCAGGTTAAGCCGGAATAGAACCTTAATGGTTTTCAAACAGAAAACTGAAAGGTAAACAGTCTAAGTATTTTATTAGACTGAACTTGGCGAGTAACTTCGGAAACTCGTACAACTGATTTTTGATTTCTTATTATAAAGAATGATGAATCGGTATGAACTAGTCGCTTTTGCGATAATGGCAAAGTTAATGGCTCTCCAGTGGCGCCAGTCAGTGGTTTGCTGTGCTTTCTCAAACTGATAGATCATTACGTTTCGGCGTTGTGATGACTGCTACAAAGCTTCGGTTTTAGTTTAGTAGCGACAGGGTTTCTGTTGCTTTTGAGCAAAATCGGACAAGAGCCTTATAGATAAATTCAGGCGGTGATTTCTGTAATGAAATTTCTGTGTCTGCGTTTATACCAGCTGAAACAGCCCTCATGTTTTGAGTGTTGTAACGACGGCCTCCAGAAATTATTTTTGCGGCTGTAACGGTAGATCCCTTTGGTGTTCTGCTGCCTCGTTGATATTACTTACTGCGAAAGTTTGTTGTGCGTCTGTTTGTCATCGCTCGGATTATTTGAGCCAGACATTCAATAGACTTGCGTATTAGTCGTGTCAAAATCTGAAGATAAGTTGTTTTTAAAGGTGATTTCGCCTGAGACTTCTCATCAGAAAAAAATCGGTTCGAGAGACTGTTTCCTGAGAGGTTGGCATTCGTGCCTTGCAGCTCGTCCAGTGTCTTTTATCGACGGTGCCTCCGCAAAATCGTGGTTATTTGTTCTGAGAATATTGTACTGAACCCAGCTTGATATCAGATCAGGTTATAAGGTGCGTATTTTAAGCTGCTGGCATCAGCATTTTCCTAACCGGAAATAACTGCCCGCAACCCGTGCGTTACAGGCTGTCCCGCTGACTGGTGCGTGAACCGGTACTCCATTGAACTTCGAACAGGGTTTCGAGGACAGATTGTCAATTACACCAAATCTCAATGGAGGGGCGCATTGTGCCTAAATTTAAGTCAAAAAGTGCTAAAAATTTCTGTTATGGCAAGCAGCTTATGTTTGCCGGAGCTAATGCACTTAAAACTCATATGCCAGGACAGTTTCAAACGATAGCTAATCACAGTGCGCGCTGGAGTCTTTTTTGGGTAGTGGGTTAAACCTGTTAAATTGCATGAATATCAATCCCGAATTCCAATTTATTTATCAAAAGACCAATCACGATATCGTGCATTTTCTCTGATTTTGAAAAGCAAATTGTTTTACGAGCTAAACGCTTAATTCTAGTCCTGAAGTTGAGGTTTTTCCTCTCAATTTTTTGTGTATTTGTTTTCCCTACAACATGCTCTGCTGGATTAAGATGCCGATCATATGCACCCCAATTATCAGTATAAAATCTCTTTATATTAAATGGAGCGAGCAGCTCTTTTAGAGTCTTAAATACCTTGTCAGTTCGCTTTCCAAAGGCATAAGCAAGAACCGTATTGGTGGTATGGTCAACTGCGTGCCAAAGCCAGCGCTGGTTAAATTTACTATTAACAAATGACCATTGCTCATCAAGCTCTGCCTCTTCGCAGGCAGGCTCTAGATGTATATTACTCTCATCTCCAAGCTCCATTGTGCGGATATTAGGATTAACTTTGATTAAGCCTTTTTCTTTTTTTTTAAGGTGTTTATGACAGTCGTTTTACTAATACCCAACACCCTCCCTGTATCCCTTACGCCACTGCCATTAATTGCCATCTCAACGATTTTTTCCTTAACTCCAGGCTCGTAGGCTTTGTAACGATATTTGAGCATGAACGTTTTAACATGGCAGTCAATATTACAACACAGGTAGCGCGGTACATTATGGGCGCTAACACCGATGTATTTGATGTTTTGGCTGTCACAAGTACTACAGCGTACTATTGAAGAACAAGTCATATTTAACTCGCTAGCAATACGTCTACTGTCGTATTATAGCTGACTTTTCGGAACCTACAGGTTTAACCCACTACCCATTTTGGGACTATCTGACAGACAGGATAAACGGCACCGGTTCGTTTCCGAGACTGGCGGATGTCATTGAATACGTTTCATGCTGGCTGCCTTGTGGTCAATGTAGGGGTTTTTGAGGTCTTACGAATAATCGTATGTTCTCAAAAAGTGCTGGATGTGAACGATTAAATGTCAGCTTCTATCAAATATCTCACAACCTCATCAGGCAGGCCGAGAAGGAGCGGGTCTCGTTTCAAATACCCATCTCTTTCTCACCCAGAAACAGCCTCAACTTATCGAGACTGTCGGTTTCCATACCAATATCAGCTCTCTCGAGAATACTAACGATCTGCTCTATAGTCATATGTTCCTTATAATCTGCCAGTAACTCCAAGTCCGCAACCACTAACAGTTCTTTGTGCGACAGGTCTTTCCACAGCCTCTGAAATTGTTCTTCCTCGCTCAGTGTTTCCCCAACCATAAAAGGTGGTGTGCTCGTCGGTGCTTCCATTTCATTTTGTGGCAATGTTTCTTCTGGCAGCCTTTTGGCCTCAAGATAGTCTTTTAACGATACCGGGATGTTTTCATGTGTCGATTTTTCAATTTCATTCAGTAGCCGGCTATAAGCCGCCCTGGGCAACCTGTCTTTGTGGTGATCAAATGATTTCCATACAGTGGGTTTGATGGGAATATTGTGTTTTAACAATCCCATCAGCGCTGGTATTGAAATCGGCTGGAAAGCAATGGTTTCAGGCGCTGTTCTTTGCCTTTGATGGCAAGCTGCCATCCTGCGCTGGAAATAGCTGGGTACCTCAGAGCTGCAGTGCTGCTGCCAGGCGTCTTCCGACAAATAATAGTGCTCCGGAAACTCCGTCACGTCTAAAAAATCCTTGAACACTTTATCTGACCAGTTACTGATTTCAATGCCGTCATCGCGTATTTCCAGTTCGGGTATCGGGAAGGGGTACGTCTCTCCTCCGTATTGCTCAATCTTCAGCCTGTTCGCTCCATAATGATAAAACATGTCACTGAGCACTCCCATGACTGCGGCAACGAAATGCAGCGCAAGTGCCTCCGTTGTCTGGACCGGGTGGGAGACCGGGATAAAGATAGCGGAATCTCCAAGCGCCATGTATCCAGACAAAAAATAGTCAGGTATGTCGCCGTGATCGAACAGGGGGTGTTGCGTCTCAAGCAGTGCAGTAAAAAGCTGTTTAATGTTCTCTCTTGAAGGCGTTCCCTGCCCGTGCTGGAGGCAGGCTTCAAGTAGCTCTTTCAGCCATTGCCGCGAATGTCTGTTTGCCAGCTTTTTCAGGGCATTCAGGGAGGGAAATATCTTTGTGACAGAGGCTGCACTGGTTTCATCCAGAAAAAAAGCCCGGTCAGATGGCGCGAGACTCCAGACCACCTCCAGATAGAGTCTTTGTGCATGTGGGGTTTTCAGCACGCTCGCCAGCCTGTCCAGTTGTAGACTGATGCCGTTCCATTGATCCTTGCTTGGGGGGGCTTTCAAGTTTCTGTTGAAAAAGAGATAGTGCTTTCTCTCCTGTGGTGAAAAATCATTGATCGCTTTTATCGCCAGCGGCAAGGGTATATGTGATGTGCTGGTGCTTAGTAAAGCCTTTCTATCGCTAGCGTTCAGTGATAGGTAGCGGGTGACACCCCTTCCTCCATAGGATATTAATAGTTTTAATAATTTTTCCAGCTTACGACCCGCATCACCGGCCTCCTCCTGTTGATGAAAGCTCCACACATTCTCGAAGTTCACAACATACTGGGGCATTCTGGAGGACAAAAAGAGGGCTGTCTGTTTAATCAAGCAGGACTGTTCGTCTTCATCATCGCTGTCCAGATCGGTAACCGTATTGGCAAACAATAAAGTCAGCTTCTGCTCATAATGTATCAGCTGTTTGATATCAGGCATGCCTTTTGATGCATGAAGTCGGATCATAAGCTGAAAGTGTGAACCACTTTGTGTCTCCTCACATCTTAACCAGCCCAGCACCTTTTTCACCTCATCCTGTTTGGGCAAGCCCCTTGAGCTGTTCATGGACGAAAAGGCGCGGAACCGCTCCATACTGAACTGGCCATCCTCGTCTTTCCATTCCGGCCAGCCCAGCACCTTTTTCACCTCATCCTGTTTGGGCAAGCCCCTTGAGCTGTTCATGGACGAAAAGGCGCGGAACCGCTCCATACTGAACTGGCCATCCTCGTCTTTCCATTCCGGCCAGCCCAGCACCTTTTTCACCTCATCCTGTTTGGGCAAGCCTTTGCCATGATTCATGGACGAAAAGGCGCGGAACCGCTCCATACTGAACTGGCCATCCTCGTCTTTCCATTCCGGCCAGCCCAGCACCTTTTTCACCTCATCCTGTTTGGGCAAGCCTTTGCCATGATTCATGGACGAAAAGGCGCGGAACCGCTCCATACTGAACTGGCCATCCTCGTCTTTCCATTCCGGCCAGCCCAGCACCTTTTTCACCTCATCCTGTTTGGGCAAGCCCCTTGAGCTGTTCATGGACGAAAAGCCGCGGAACCGCTCCATACTGAACTGGCCATCCTCGTCTTTCCATTCCGGCCAGCCCAGCACCTTTTTCACCTCATCCTGTTTGGGCAAGCCCCTTGAGCTGTTCATGGACGAAAAGCCGCGGAACCGCTCCATACTGAACTGGCCATCCTCGTCTTTCCATTCCGGCCAGCCCAGCACCTTTTTCACCTCATCCTGTTTGGGCAAGCCTTTGCCATGATTCATGGACGAAAAGGCGCGGAACCGCTCCATACTGAACTGGCCATCCTCGTCTTTCCATTCCGGCCAGCCCAGCACCTTTTTCACCTCATCCTGTTTGGGCAAGCCTTTGCCATGATTCATGGACGAAAAGGCGCGGAACCGCTCCATACTGAACTGGCCATCCTCGTCTTTCCATTCCGGCCAGCCCAGCACCTTTTTCACCTCATCCTGTTTGGGCAAGCCTTTGCCATGATTCATGGACGAAAAGGCGCGGAACCGCTCCATACTGAACTGGCCATCCTCGTCTTTCCATTCCGGCCAGCCCAGCACCTTTTTCACCTCATCCTGTTTGGGCAAGCCCCTTGAGCTGTTCATGGACGAAAAGGCGCGGAACCGCTCCATACTGAACTGGCCATCCTCGTCTTTCCATTCCGGCCAGCCCAGCACCTTTTTCACCTCATCCTGTTTGGGCAAGCCTTTGCCATTATTCATGGACGAAAAGGCGCGGAGTGTATCTAGGCCTGCAAGGTACTCAAGCTCCGAACTCTCTCTCCCTGCAAAATCCCGGATATGTGTTTTAGTTTGGAGCATACTGGTCAGGCAACCGGTATCCTGTATGGAGGCAGTAAGGGAACCAAAGAATACAGAGGCCTTGGTACAGAGTGTGGGAAAATCGTCTTGATTCACCTTGGTCAGTAGCTTATACAATGACGTTTTTATCCTGATTTTTCTTCTTTTTAAATGCTCGAAAAACTGTTTTGCCGCCTCACTTTCCTGTTCATTCATCTCGAAGGTAAGCTGTACTCGTAACGCTTCCAGCTCCTCGACGGTGTCTGGGGTGGATTGCGCCTCCACCTCCGGATTTTCCAACCTGACTCTTCTCACCGCCGCTGGTAGTACTTTTCCAGACGTTTAACATCCATCCATACACCAGACGGCGAGGTGCTGCTGGAGGAGGTCTGTTGATCCGCGCAAGCTGCTGCTCTGTTTCAGTCTGACTTTTGCTCCGTTTGGATTCAGGGGCTGCCAGGTCAGATTGGGCTCTCTTTCTTGCGGCCTTCCTCTTGCCGGAGGTTCCCTGTGGAAGGGAGAGCAAACAGGCATCACAGACAACAGGCTCTGCCGTGCTTTGAAGGACTCGTGCCACCTCTTGTTCATTAAGTGTTTTTTGACACAGGCTACAGGTTACAGAGGCGGCTGGCTCCATCCGGGCCTTTTTTGCTGGCGGGGGAGTACCGTCTCCTTCTTCTCTTTCGTCTCCATTGTCACTCGAAACGGCAGGAGGCAGGTGATGAAACGTTTCGCCATCTGGCTGTGCACTGCTTCCGGCTTGACCTTTTGACGCTGCGCCTGAACCCGAAGCGGCTTCACCAGTGCCCGCCTGACGCCCCCTTCTGGCCCAAAAAAAGTCACCGGGTATTTTGCAGTCTCTGCCGTTGACGGCCTGATCGTAGTACCGTATTTCCAGACTGTCCCTTAACAGCCATTCATACACCAGTGACGGACATGACGAGGTTAAATGCGATGTTTGTTGCTGGAGGAGGTCCCTGTCAATTTCGATGAGCATGATTCTATCGCGCAATATGAGGCCAAGATCCCTGTTGCCACAGGCCTGTGCCCACTGCATTTTCTTACGCAGAATCGTCAATAGCCGCTTTTTTTGTTTCAGGCAGCACTGAGTGAAAGCATCAGGAGCCCAGGTAAAAAACTCTGCCTGCGGCTCCCGTTCAAATTTGTCAGTGTGTGAATGATCGTCACCGTCATCATCATCACCGCCACCTGCAGTACCCAGACCTGCGGCCAACATGACAAGTGTAGTGGGTGGCCAGTCAAATAAAGCCTGCAGGGATTGGTAGGCTTTCTGCACAAAGGCCAGTCCGACCATGGATATTGCTTCGGAGCTTTCTTCATTGCGATCATGGTGACTCATCATGCCAATTGACGTTTTGGCAACGGGCGGTGGCAATATCGCACCAGCCTGTGGTAGCTGGCTTTGGAGGTAGATCTGAAGCGGTGAAACAGGGTTCTGCTTTCTGTAAGCCGTCAGCTTAATGCCCCACCCTTCAGCAGTAACAATTGAAGAGCGCGCGGCTGAGGGGGCACCCTGAAGATTAAAGTTTATGGCGCTGATCGTACCCGCATGAAGGGGGCACACCAAAGACGACAGTAGAAGACTCCATACAATAAACGACAGAGAACGCTGCAACAGACTAAGCAATGGTTTCAACCCTTTGTCCCTCCCTGGCTTTCATTTACCTGTTAATACCGCGCCCACAGGGCATGAGTGGTGACATTTTTATTATCAGTAACTATTCAGCACCCAGCAAAGGATGGTTGTTGTAATTCTTAAGAGCTATAAGCAGAGCCTCAAATACATGATGACCCTGCTTTCTCGCCGATGATATATAACTTCGTATCCGACTGTACCACTTGGCACCTTTTTCACTTCTGAAGCTGCCGGATATTTTTTGCTTCACCTTGCCGTTTCGAACATCTTGCTCACTTCCGTTATTATCGAAGGGGACGGCAAAATCAATCATGAACCTTAAGGTTTCCTCCTGAAAATTCACCAATCGTTTGAAGAGGTTGAACGCTTTGGTGTTTTTTACTTTGTCGAGTCCAAGCTTCTCACGACTCAGCTCCATAGATTCTGCTTCTTTGTCCTTAGCCTTTTTAGCTGTCCGTTCGAAGACGGCTTCGATACGCTTGTAAATAACTTCCGGCATACTCTGCATGCCTGCTTTTCGAAACCCCTTGGTTAAATGCCAAGCCAACCTCAATAAGCGCTGAAGACGGGCAGCAAGATAATTGCCATCTCTGTCTATGACACCCTGAAGCTCTCTTAAATGGTGAGCATTACACAACGCGTGGGCGGCAGCGTAACGAAAATAAGCTTTGTAATGGTCGTGTACCAGAACTCCGCAGAACAACAACAAAACGTAACTATTCAGCACCCCCTGCAATAATTGAGTAATATGTGGTTTTAGTTATAAGCCTTCTCTTTTCTTGGCTTCAGGACACTCTCATTGTTGTACTGTTATCTAAGATTGGAGCTTTGAGCACCTTGCCAAGGGTCAGATGTCGTTTATTTGCTCTATTTCAACGATAAAAGGCTATTTTCTTGAATCTGCTTTTTTGGTCGGATTTTTTTATCCCTTGCGGGACAAGCTCTTCACAAAGTTCACCTTTTTTGTGGGGGTGCTGAATAGTTACAACAAAACACCCATTTTCTCCATGGCTGAGTGTCCTTTACTGGGATCGAGGTGATACAGCGTCCATTGATCAGTGCGCATGACGTGCATCCACCAAAGTGTTCCACAGACCCTCATACCAGTCTCATCAGCACCGGCGACGGGTTCGTTGATGAGTGCATCAATGATGACTTGTTCTGTGGAAGCCAGCTGGGTGTACGCAACGTCCTGAAACGCGCAAATTGAGCCGGGACTAACCTCAAGACCGAAGATATCCCAGAAAAATTCTGACACACGCTTGTAAGGAATAAGCTGAAATTGACACAGGTAGACTGCAAATGCCTGAGTTTTCGGGCCGTACTGCACATGAGCATTCACACCCTCAGGAAACCGGGCCTGGTTTGTGTGCCCGCAGGTGCATTCTTTAACTTCAGCCACATGAGCTGTCACTTCGAAACAATCAAAACAACCCGGTTCAAACACTTGCCGCTCTACACATCGAATGGGTTCGACAGAAAGGAGCGACCGCTGGCAAATTTCACAATCTTTTATCGGATAACAGTGAGTATGGTCGGGGGCAGCGACCTGTTTAAGTGTGCAGCCCTTGTGACCAGGTTGTCCGCCAACGTTACGGTTTGACGACTGCCGTAGACTTTTTGGGTTTGGTTTGTCGTCATTTGCTTTTTGATCAGGATTATTATCGGCTGCTGCATCCGCATCGCTCTTGTTTGAGCTTCCGGGGGACGGTGGTTTGGCGTAACCGTCGGTAGATGGCGGCTTGCTGCTGTTTCGACTGTTTAATTTCAACCTGCCTTCAAGCTCTTTGCAGTGCTCTTCAAGTTTTGCAAACTCCGCTTGTTGCTTGGCAATAATGGCAAGCAGCATCGCGATGGTTTGAAAATCTGGAGCAGATTGGTTCATGGCAGCGCAGGAAAAAAAACTTACCTCTAATTTGGTACAAATTCTTAAAAATGCCAGTTTATTTTTAGGGGGGCTGAATAGTTACTATTATCAATCTGTCGAGTTTTGGGAATTGCCACTGCCCGTTAGCCGATCCATCAAATAGTGTCAGAAAGACAATCCGTAGAGGCGACACGTTTTCTTTAGACTGGCAAAGGTGTCGCGACTTTGCCGACCTGCTTACGCTTCGCGTACCGCCGCTGATCTTTCGTCGCTTGACGTATTCCCGTATCAGGCTTTCACTCAGGTTGTTGTGCAACGGAAGGCTCGGATCTTTCAGTACCAGCAATAGCTCATCTTCTACGACAGCAAGGCTTGAGAGTGCTTCCTGGAGGGCGCTACAGCCTGTGCGTGTCTGGATTAGAGCGAAAAAACCAAGCCGTACCTTCATGGCATTCTCTTCGGAAGGCTCAGCCTTGAAGGCGTTCAGGTCATCATAAATCGCCCAGAGCCATGTCCGGCACCATTTCTGAGCCTTAGCCTGCTGCTCATCGACAGGGTGAGCCAGCAGTCGCTCTGCATGCACCCAGCACTGGGCGTGCTTGAACACATTGAACTGCTGTGCACCATCGCTGAAGGTCGTCAAATGTCCTAAGCCATGCTCTATCAAACTGGCATAAATCAAGGCGAGCTGGCTTGCTGTAGACGATTCTTTCCGGTCAGACCATCAAAGTTCATGCAGGTCTTCCAGGTGTCATGGCTTAAAAAAGTCACTCCTACGTACTGCTGGAGTATACGCAGCCATTTTTGGGGATATTTAAGTGCTCTCAGGTAGTCCAGGGTATCCTCTGTCAGCGCGTACGTCCGAAAGGGTCGATGCAGAAGGCTCAGAAAATTTTCCCGGCTTTTGCTGCCCGTGGTGGCGTACCAGGCAAACGACTCATTACAGATAATGGTGCAAACCCCATTTTGCCCTTGGTGCCTTGCTCCTGTGTCGTCTGTCTGAATGCAGTTTGAGCAGCGAATCCTGTGGAAAGGATCGCATTTTTCTCGCTGTGAAACTGTGCCCCTTTGCGCTCAGGTTGCTGAGTTTTGTAATGAGATAGAAAGACCAATATCCCATAGCCATTCCAACAGCTGGGGCTGGGTAACAGCACAGCCAAAATGCTGGTGAAGAATGTAGGCTTGCAATGTAGGCCCATAGTGATGTCCGTGAAAGCCTGGAAGCTTGGCAGTGATCGTTTTCCCGTCCGACGTTATCCATTGCTCAAGTAGGTATTCGATACTGGTTGCCTTGAGCTCCAGGTCCTGGACATGGAAAGGGGTGAAACCGTTCCGGGTAGAACCCGGAGGAATATCACAGGCCGAGACTGGTATGCTCTTTTCAGGAGGAATAATTGAGGACAGCCATATATTTACAACATTAAATAATTCTTCTCTGGTAACTCACGTGTTTTTATAGATAGGTTGATAATCAGGGTAGTGGGTTAAACCTGTAGGTTCCGAAAAGTCAGCTATGATACGACAGTAGACGTATTGCTAGCGAGTTAAATATGACTTGTTCTTCAATAGTACGCTGTAGTACTTGTGACAGCCAAAACATCAAATACATCGGTGTTAGCGCCCATAATGTACCGCGCTACCTGTGTTGTAATATTGACTGCCATGTTAAAACGTTCATGCTCAAATATCGTTACAAAGCCTACGAGCCTGGAGTTAAGGAAAAAATCGTTGAGATGGCAATTAATGGCAGTGGCGTAAGGGATACAGGGAGGGTGTTGGGTATTAGTAAAACGACTGTCATAAACACCTTAAAAAAAAAGAAAAAGGCTTAATCAAAGTTAATCCTAATATCCGCACAATGGAGCTTGGAGATGAGAGTAATATACATCTAGAGCCTGCCTGCGAAGAGGCAGAGCTTGATGAGCAATGGTCATTTGTTAATAGTAAATTTAACCAGCGCTGGCTTTGGCACGCAGTTGACCATACCACCAATACGGTTCTTGCTTATGCCTTTGGAAAGCGAACTGACAAGGTATTTAAGACTCTAAAAGAGCTGCTCGCTCCATTTAATATAAAGAGATTTTATACTGATAATTGGGGTGCATATGATCGGCATCTTAATCCAGCAGAGCATGTTGTAGGGAAAACAAATACACAAAAAATTGAGAGAAAAAACCTCAACTTCAGGACTAGAATTAAGCGTTTAGCTCGTAAAACAATTTGCTTTTCAAAATCAGAGAAAATGCACGATATCGTGATTGGTCTTTTGATAAATAAATTGGAATTCGGGATTGATATTCATGCAATTTAACAGGTTTAACCCACTACCCTTTGAGGATGCACTCAAAAGGCTCACGGTACTGTTCCCATTGTTCATTGAACTTTTTTGGAAGTCGGGTTAACGAGCTTTCCGACGGTGACATATTACCCATCAAATCGAGCAGAGTTTTGGCGATCCCCGGAGAGAGCTGAGCCACAACCCAGACCGCTTGCTTTGCGGCCCTTGGCGTCCAGTAACCCTCAACGATGCCTGCCCTGAGTTCCAGGGGGACAATGCAGTCATCCTTGCCGCTGCGGTATAGCGTGCGGGCAACTCGGATGGGACCAGCAGCTGACTGGTAAGTTTGGGAGCAACGCAATGCACGATGATAGCAGGTGCCGTTCACCTCAATAGCAGGAATATCTATATCGAGGCCGGACAAGTCTTCTGCCAGGGTCTCCCGCTCTGCTTGAACAAAGAGAGCGTGAAGCTCGTTTTCATAATCTTCAAAGTGTTTAATCGGGTCATGGTGCTTGCGAAGGGAGGCCAGTTTGTGCTCAAGCTGCTGGATAATACGGCAGGGATGATTGGCGGCTTCAGTCAGTTGCTGACATAATTCCATCGGGGCGGCCTCTCACTGAAAGATGTTGGTTTCCAGTTAGCATCATACCTGCGTTTGGTCGTTACCCTCCCTTGTCTGAGAAAAGTCGATGTCGTGTCGTTTATACTGGAGCCCATGCCCTGCAATGACGGTCAATATGAGACTTACACCCTATGTATTTGATTGCCTGAGATTGTAGAGGTGTGAAACCGAGATGCCGGCCAGTCGCTCGTAACGCTCGTCACCCCGTAAAAAAGCCCTTTCACAGAGTTTCTTAATGGCTACCCCATTCAGGTCGTTATGCGATCGATCCGTCTCAGCCAGAAGCCTTGTATCGGCCTTGGTGTATTTGGATTTGAAACCATTGATTGTGCGCTGTTTACGCTTCAGAGTCCCCTTCGACTGACAGGCATGAATAAGGCGGGTAATCTGCGATCTTGAGTAGCCTGTAGCCACTGCGAGATAACGCTTAATGAGCCCCTTGTCGGGCCTGCTGAGCGCTCGATATTTGAAGTACCTTAAAGTCGCCTCAACCCACTGATAACATTCATCTTTTGATTCCCATCCGGGCTCAATATCAGGGGCGTAATGAAGCAGTTCTTGCACTTGTGACAGTGTCTTTATGAGCCTTGTATTCATGATAACTTTCATCCTGTAATCATGGACGAAAGATCCAATTGCGGCGGGCTCATTTCATATTGGAAATTAGAGCCTCCTTTAGGCTCATTTCATATTGGAAGAGACTCAGACTTGTCTTATTGTCTATGCCTGCTATAACCCTGTCCCTGCCAAGCAATTTGAAATACAAGGAATCATTTGATGTCTGTAGAGCTGTTTAACTACGATTATGAACTGTTTGAAGAAGACCCCGACATTGCCAACGAGGCGCTGGAACAATGGGTGGATAGATTCATTGATGTCTATCTGAGCTCTCCGGAATACGCTGATTTGTCACTGGCTAACAAAAAAGCCGGTGGCAACATGTTTGTCTTGTTTATGGACCTGAACCTGAATTATGTGGGCGGAAACCTTGACGATATTGATAATGTTTCTGCGCGAGAAATCATGGAGGAACTGTTCCCACGCAAACTTTTCTGTTCCGACACTCAGGCTAAAACCATTGTGCCGGAATTGATTGCCTGCTGGCAGTGTTTAAAGAGAGAGATTAATGGCAATAAAACCCAAACACTTAAACACGCTGACGGTGTGATCGGCTACCTGAAAAGCATTAAAAAGAACTATCTGCAGATGTTTAAACAAGGTCTTCAACCACCGATTGAGGTGTTTAACCCAGAAGTTATGGAGGCTTTATTTGCCGATATTGAGCTTCCCAATGACTGGGTAGCAGACCTTATTTATGAAACAACGCAAAACCTCTCCACAATTCTTAAGCAGCCAGCGCCACCAGAGAGTTGGTTTAGACTTTACGATTTGGACTCTCTGGAGGATTTCATTTACAGCGTTTGCATTGACGAAGGAATTGAAGATTCTGAATCAGAAGCGGTGATGCTCCTTTTAGGGTTCGCCCTGCAAAGAGTGTTTATGAACATTCGTCAGAAAGAAAAAACGGCCATTAGTTTTTGGCAGACAATCGAACAAAGCCTGCTTGAAGCCTATACAGACGAAGAGCTTGACCCCGAGGGCATTGACGTTCTGGTGCACGAGCTGTCATCTTTTCGCCATTACCTTTCCGATGAATTTATGGCGTTTGTCCAGCAATGGCTGACGGAAGCAAACAATGCCAGTCATCCGGGTGATGAATTCACCTCAGAGGACGTGCAGGCAATCTGCCAGGAATTGTTGAATAATGTACCCGATGAATTCGAGTTTGCACAGGTCTGGAACGATCAGCTAGCCTTTATGCCGCCGGAGGGGTTGGAATTAATAGCAAGGCAAATACTAAGCCTTGATAATTCGCGTTTTAGTGATTGTCTGGCATTGCTAGTGCTGGATGATCGTGAGGAAATCGCTTTGTTCATGGCCGGATTACTGGCAGAACATCCCCAATGCATCTCACCGTTAACCCTCGACCGAATGGTTCGGGTGCGTAACTGGTTATCTGGAAAAGTGCAGAAGTCAGTAGATAAACTGATTCGCAATGCCCGTAAAAAAGGTGTCTCCGGAGACTCAGCCATTCATCCGGCGCCCATCATAGAGACCTGGATGTCAATTGTGGATGGCAGCGGCGCTCAAGGAGTTATGGTCATGGTGCAAGATCCGAAAGCGCCTGAACTGTTTCGGTTGGTTTGTTTTGTATTCAAGGAAGCGGTTGGTATTGTTGATGTCTCCGTATCACCAGGAGATACGAAAAAACGGTTATCTCAAGTTCTTAAGATGGGCCGTCAACATGCCGGAGTGTTCGAGAAAGTGTCTGCGGATTTAGTTACAAAACAAATACCGCTGTTTATCGCCCTGAACCTTGGCAGCAAAACCACCATCGACGCTGAGTTGATCAGAGCTATGGAGTTGCTCGGGCTTGAAGATTGGAATCCGAAACCAATGGATATTCAGTCGTTCTTTATAGAATATTCAAAAGGTACAGAGCTGTCCCAACCTCCAGCGGCTAAGGAAATCGCCGATGTCCAGATACGTTCCTGCAAATGGCCGGGCACTCCTATGGGGGATAGCTGGCTCATCAGTGAATGCATGGAATATGTGCTTGAACCGGGCGGCTCAGTTCATAAATCTATATTAGAGGCTTGCGATAAATATCTGACACCTGAAAAACAGCTATGGCAAGAGCGAATGCAGCGAATGAGCCTTTGGGCCAGCCAGTGCAACAATAAAAAATGGCAGAAGCAGGCGCGGGATTTTGCTGTAGTGAGCTGGCTTCTGGGACAGGATTTTCCTGTACATGATATCAAACTGATGGCCAGGATTGCAGAGCGGTCTTTGAGTGATTCACTTTTATGACGGCATACTCAGTCTACCATGATTAAACCTCGCACTGACAAGCAATACTGTGGACAGTTTTTGATGAGCTAGCACTATAGTCTCTACACGGCTTACACCGCAGTAGATGTAACTTTATTAAAAATCAGGGCGAATGCTGAGTCACATAAAGCACTCCCCCCTGTTACCGGTTTCTGCAGAAAACCTTGCTGTTCGAACTGAAAAACTGTCCGAAGTATTGATAACAATAAAAGAAATAAAAGGGACAGGCAGAAAAATATCTGACTCCCTGCCCGCGTAGGTATTCAGCCTTTGTCGTTCTGACTTCGCTGAATTCGACCCGCTGTGAACACTCTCATTGAGATCAGCGAATCACTGACAGGGTCTCCCGCATATTTGAAAGAAAGGGGGGGGAGAAGAGACATCAATACATGCACCAGGTCTATGACTCCGGAGAACCAACAGAAACACTTGCAGTAGCGTGACTCTGTCGTATTGCCTTCCCTTTCACCCAACAAGGTCGGCGTTCTCGATGATGGTTTCGGAGCTCATTCTCAAATTAAAAGCAGAGCCTGTATCTTCCCCTGTCAACACTTAACCATTGCCATTACTGACAACCGCCCATGACTCGGGGTTCCGATGGTTCGGCACACCGATGGTTCGGCACACCGATGGTTCGGCACACCGATGGTTCGGCACACCGATGGTTCGGCACACCGATGGTCCGGCACTCCGGCGGTTTGCTAGACCTTACCGGATGAAGGACTTTCACCTTCAATCTCTTGCCGATTTATCTCGGCGCACTGGGTGTCCCTTATATTTTTCTTTCCCGGATTTTCCATTGCGGTATGGTTCAAGCGCTTCCAACACCAGCTCTGGGTTATCCGCTTTCATTCTTACCTTTTGTTCATCCACCCAGCTTTTACAAGCCTTTTCATCTTTACCAAAGCACTCTTTAGCGGCATCTGCGATGGGGTGCAATTAAAAGTGTGTCATTCTCCTTCACCCTGTAGCTTGCCAGTACGCATTCCAATCACTATTGGCCCGGAGCGTTCTTAAACACAACATGTCAAATGCATTGTTTGCTTTCCACCACGCTCCCGGAATTTTAAGCCGTGCTTGCACCACGGAACGGTTTGAACTCTCTACTTCTCCTGATCCAATGGGAAGGTTGGCTGCCTTTGCTCCTTGATAGTCAAACTGTCCCGGGCGGTTCCTGATATAGCGATGACACTCCTCTGCCTTGTTTGCCTGCTTTCCTGATAATCCATTACGGTAAGGTTCCAGCGCCGACAGTACAGAAGCAACGCCCCCTGATTTCATCCGCGCTTTTTGATGATCAATCCACTCTTCGCGTTTATCTTCATCACCTGCGCACTCTTTGGCCGCATCTGCCAGATACTCACAGAGGTGATAAAAATCCACCAAAAAATTACCCTGATCTGCAAAAAACACGATCCGTCTGGCTGGCTGGCTGGCTGGCTGGCTGGCTGGCAATCCATTGAGCCCCATCACTGACGCAATGGATAGTCGTTTGTCTGTTCATGCCCTGCTCTATAGCACAACTCAGCCAGTGATCTCCCGCTTCATCCGGCTCTCCCATGACAACACGGTGTCTTTTATTTGTACTTCCATTTTCGTAAACAAGGCAGAGTTTGGCTTCCTGCCACTCCAGTTTGCGCGTTTTACGTTTATCGCCCTCTGCGTTTTCATCAACCAGAACAATAGGGATCATGCTACCATCCATTTCCCCAACCAGTTGCTCGCCCTCTCCTATGCACTCTTGCCGGTTTTGCAAAGACTCGATGCCTTGTTCTTTCATACAGTGAGCATGTCCCAGAGTCACCGCCCGTTTTGACGACTCAGGAATATCGACATGGTAATGCTCCTTCATTTTTCGGGAACCTGTATCAAAGGAGTCATCAGCGGCAAAATCGACGATTCGACGCTGCAGGGGGAGAGAATAGTCCCGGCAAGAGATATGAGCCGTTTCACTGAACGGACGTACACGATGTCCGCAGATATTCAGACAACGTTCCGGTAGTTCGATTTTTCCGTAGATGCTCAGCCATTAAGTGTTTTTTTTCGAGACTTGGCTTCGGGATGAAGCTCCCTGACTGCTTTGAACTTCTGGCCTTCCTTGTGAAGCCCCCAGTCGGTCAACAGTTCGTTACCCATCCCTCTGAGGTGTTTGATAACAGCTTCTTCTGCTTCAGAAGCTCGGTCGAGGCTGCCAGACTCAGCTTCGACAACATTCAGAAGATCAGAAACTCGTTTCTCTAGTTTTGGATGATCAGCAAGTCTTTCAGAGAGTTTTTTTGAAGTGGACATGGCGGCAGGCAGGTTGATTCAGTCTCATGGAATTATGGATCAGAACTGAGAAATTGCTACCAGGGGCACACTTTTAATTGCACCCTTGGCGAGCAGGCTGTGTGTCAGCGGTTGGATAAGAAGAGCCGGATGAATCGAGAGATTCAAGTCCGAATCTGTGAGCAACTGACAGGGAGGTTCCTTTGGGCGACTCGACTGGGGGCTGGAGGTTAGTAACCTCCGGCTACCCGATTTAACCTTTGTGGCAGTTTGTTGGGCACTTAACAAATTTGATTGCTATATTTCCTTTTTTTGTGGTACTGGCGATGATCTA
>CBDBOO010000044.1:0-142805 GCA_965208385.1 Endozoicomonas sp. | reverse complement strand
GGCTTTAAAGCGGATGAAAATATTTCTGCCAATACGGATGCCAGTAGCCTGGTAGCGATTATCAGACAGAAGCAGGGAGTCTGTCGCCACCGGGCCTGGGCCATCTTTGCCATTGCAGCTGCCAGGGGGGTGCCAGTGCGGTTGGTGACCTCAGATACACACGAGTGGATTGAGTACTCTGCCGACCGGGGGCGCACCTGGGAGAAAGCCGACCCGGGTGGAGCCGGTGCCGATAATAAAACCCATATTGAAAAGCCAGCATTTAAGGAATCAGTCACAGGACTGATGTTTTCCAAGCAAGAGCTGACGGTACTTCTGCAAGACGCAAAAACAGACCCTCAACGGTTCGCAGACAAGATGGGTACATCCCGGGAGGCGGTTAACCGGTGGATAGCCAGAGAAGGTAAGGCCCCTCTTGAAATAGACGACATTACCCACTGTTATCAAAATCTGCTTTTATCCCGTTCGTTGAGCGATCTGCGAAAGGCCGTAGAGATGATAAAATCAGGCATGATCAACGATGAGGTATTGAAAGCAAAGGATTTTATACTGTTTTATGCCTTTGCAAAGGTACTCCGAAGAAGTTCCTCCGAAGCAGAAATCGAATCGGTCCTGAAGCTTCTCTACGAAATGAAAGATTTTGTTAAGGCTACAAAGGTAAAATCGGCTGCCCAGAATTGGTATCACTTACTAGATTCCGTCAATACAACGCTGAGCCAGGGGTCGGCTATCTATGGACGGAAGTACCGTGAAATGATTTCTCAGAAACTATTTGATTTCTGGAGCTACGGTGTCTTGGAAGAGAACTTGTTGAGTGACCTGGCAGTGTATGAAATCCAAGATATCTATAAAAATTTCAGATGGCTACTGGAGTCTCTTACTGAACACCAGCAGAATAATACCCTGCCCGAAGTTATGGCGAAGTTTGAGGAGCGTCTTAAGCCATATTATCCATCGATCAAGGCTCCGGTCATTAAACGCTTGCAGGCTGCTCCAAGAAGTGCGGCAACCACTGAAATAAAAAGCAGCAGCTCTCCATCGTTTGAACAACGGCTGAAAACTACTTGTATAGGTTCCGGCTTTACCTGGTTGCCGGAAGGGGAAGTTATGCTACCTCGCCTGCTAAAACAGCTGCCACCTTTCAGGGTGCAAAAAACCAGTGACACCACAAGGAAGGTGAAACTGATACAGAGTCGGGGGGCTGTGATCGAGGGGAGATATCATGAATATACTCTTCAGTCAGCCCTACTGGGGGGAGAGGATTTTATGCAATTGTTTGAGACAGAGATATCGTTACAATTTGATGCTCATAAACAGGACTATTTTCATAATCTCTGGAGGGAAATAACTGATGCTGCTTGCGACTTTTTTTACCGACCAACACCGACAGGTATGTCTCAACTGAAGCAGCTCTTTGAATCAAATGGACTAAAAGTGACTCCTGGCATATCTGGTATTTTAGACAAAGCTCTAAATCTAAAAGATACGCTGGAAAACGCCGTTCGCATGCTGCCATCGTCTTTTGCGAACTACCTGGAAAAACAGTCTAAAGCAGACAGGGGCAACCTGGGCTTGTACAGCCTGGCCGAGAATGAAGACCAAAGAGGCTACCAACTATTGACTTCAAAAGAGGCAATCCTTGAGGCTGATTCGCAGAAAGGCAAGTTTTTGCCCTTGCCTGTACCCCTGATAAAAAAGCACCTTCAGGAAGAAGATTCCGAGAGCCTTTTTGTTGACTCTGATGAACTGAGACAACTTATCGAAGAATACATTCAACAATACATCAGACACTTTTAGGCAGCGATAGCTCCATACCCACTGAGCTGCTCGTAGGCGTCCATGACTTTATCGCTACTCAGGGATAACCCTGAGTAGTCACAAACCCTGCACATCAAGTGCTGGTTGAACTTCAACCTTTTCCAACTGGCAATCGTAATAACGTTCTGACCTTGGGTATGTTTCTCACTTAGGGTCGGGAACGTAAAACCGAAAACCTACAGGAATGGTGGCAATGTCCGTGACCAAGACCATAAAGATCAGTTCCTGACCATTGATATAGCCACCTGTTGGTTTATCTCTGATTTTATGAGTGCCTTCGATCCGGGTCGTTCTTTTTGATCGTTGTTTAGCAGAATCATCAACCGTCAGAGTCCCTTCAGTAATGCCGTAATGTGACAAGATATTGCGAATACTGGCCTGAAGCATACGATGCCATGCAATCTTTGCTGAATAGAAAATCCAGCACAGCCGTGTCGACTTGAACTTCCCAAGACTCCTTCGCTCAAAGGCTGCCCAGTTGAGTGTTTCAGTGACAACAATCCCCATAATGAGAGCGGTCAGGGCTGTTTTTTGAATCGTTGTGAGTTGAGCAGAAGGCTCTTCCCTTGTTTCAGTGGGTGATTTTAAGCGATTGACACCATGGGGATACAAGCTAATCCACCAAGATGAAAGTAGATCGCTGTCTTGTATCGTTCCCGGCTTCTGTATCCACAAGAACAACTTTTCAGGCTCTGTATCTTGCTGTTGATGCCTTCTACCCGCCCATTGTTAGCATCGAGAACAATCGCATTTACTATCCCCCACAAATGCTCCTTAACCGTTTTGGCAACTTCCTTGATAGGTTCAAGGCGACACGCTGAGCCCGCTCAACCAGCGCTTCCACGTTTTGATTGCCCAAGCTCTGGATTTGTAATCCCACAGCGACATGGCGACCTCACGGATAGCCCAGGAACGCGCTGTTTTCTGCGGTAGAATTTCTCAGCGGTTCAAAGTTGCCCCACTTTTCATTTGTCATATTTTCAGGGTTCATCAGCCAGTCAAAGCGGGCCCCCTTGAGTAGCTCTACACCCTCTGCCAGAAGGGCTTTGTTCTCTTCTATGCGAACCTGGTTAACAGCCTTTCCAAGGGACTGGGCAACATGAAATTTGTCGAATGCTATCTTCAGATCAGCTTCCGGAATATTCCCCCTGACCGACTTGATATACGCTTTAGACATATCCATTGATACACACTCAACCCCAGCTTTTTGCTCCTCAGGCAAGGTATCAGAATACTCATTAAAGCTATTGCTCTTGCGGTCATCAGCTACATGTACCACAACACCTTCAATATTATCAGTGACCACCGTAACGTACTCATGCCGCTTCTGGAACGACGTTTCATCCACTGCTATACACATGGGAAGCTTGGCTTCCCTTCGCTCCAGACCTCGCTTTACAGCACGTTACTGAATCCCATCTATGGCTGTCCAACTAAGCTTCGGCAGCTCAAATAATTTTAGCTGTTGGTTTTTCGGTGTTTTTCTATGTGTATGCCTGTGGTATTGCTCTTCTAGTAAATCAGGCAAGTGCATATAACGAATAAGGATAGATTGCGCCCAGCCGCAATCTATCCTGTTGTTGCACAAGCCCGGATTGATTTCTGGTGAGGGTAGTCCATTGAAGTTTACTTCTTGGGTAAACATTGAATCAGTGAATGAATAAAAGGGAAATCCATATATTCAACACAAAACTTAAATAATTGTTCACTTACCAATGGATTCAGTTTGGTGAAAATATATGGATGTCGCAAAAAACTCGTCGTATTGCCTTCCCCCTCACCCAACAAGGTCGGCGTTCTCGATGATGGTTTCGGAGCTCAATACTGAGCCTGTACCTTCCCCTGTCAACGCTTAACCATTGCCATTACTGACAACCGCCCAAAGAATAAAAGGGACATCCATATATTCAACACAAAAGAATAAAAGGGACATCCAGAAGAATAAAAGAGAATAAAAGGGACATCCATATGTTCAAAGAGAATAAAAGGGACATCCATATGTTCAACACAAAACTTGTAACTATTCAGCCCCCAAAAAATAGGCTGGCAATTTAGTGATATTGTGCCATTTTGAAATACAGTTTTCTGACTACTGTCTACCATGAGTCAACCTGCTCCCGAATTTCAGATTATTGTCACCCCCCTTTTTGCACTCGGGCTTCCTCCGCACAGCACCTCGCGGAGCTGCACTTGCCGTCGGCTAGTGGTTATCATTGATCCTACGATCAATGCCGGTTTCCCACAGGGGACTTACACCCCATAAATTCATGCCCATGCCGGGCGTACCAAGTCGTTCCAGCCGACCCGATTACCCCCCCAATGTTCTGCCTTAATCCTGAACATACTTTTAGGGCATCATGCGGGCAGCTGAACTAAGCATTTATGTTGCTCAATAAATTCATACTTTAATTTGCATAATCATTTGCATAATCGCTAGTATCCACTACTATCAGTAGCTTTTGGAACGCAGGCTACAGGGAGGTGTTGTAATAATAAAATTCGGTTATCCTAATGAAAAAAATCGTATTACTCTCTGCTCTCTTTTTTATGTTCTCCACCTTTTCTTTTGCTGGAGGCTTTGAAAAACGATGGTTTTGGTTTTACTCTGATAATGATGAGCAATACCATGTAGTAATAACTTATGATCCTCAAGATGAAAAGAATTGCTCAATTACAGACAGTAACGGCGCAATCTTACTGTATACGCATAATCCATTTGATGGTATTTTAATAGGAAACATTGGCCACTGGCCTAACTTGTTTAGTTTCGCTGGTGAGGCTAGTAAAGGTGATATAAATCCTGATTTTTTACTTACTATTCCCGCTCACGACCCTTTATTACAACATATAATTGAACAACCAACATCATTCAAAGTAAGGAGTTCAGGAAAATATTCTAAGTCAGAAAACTATCACAAAGTTGTTTTTGAAGCAGAGAACAAAGCTACCATTGTCATATATCTAGAAAAAATAGAAGAAAATGAATACAGGGTTAGCGCACTTTTTTTAAAGTCTGAAAAAGGAGAAAAGTATAGTTACAGGGACTTTAACTTCAGACGCGACTTTGGTAATGATGGTAATGATGGTGGTGCTAACATGGTAGTTAATTATTTACATTATCAACCTGATACTCGCTATAGAAAATATTTAGAATATGAGTTAATTGATAATTTAATTAACGCTAGAAAAAGATTGATAACTTCATTAGAGTTAATATCACAGACATTTATTTATACCTACATTCTGAAGCTAGCTTAATGGCTTAAATTTGATGACTGGATTCACGCAACATAAATCGGGTAAGGGCTGGTCTCTATCCAGCCCTCCCCAGTCGAGTCAACCGGCGGAACCTCCCCGTCAGTTGCTCACAGATCCGGACTTGAACCTCTCGATTCATCCGGCTCTTCTTATCCAACCGCTGACACACAGCCTGCTCGCCAATGTGCCATTAACCAAGGAGCTTTCTGAGCGATGCGCCCCAAACATCGAGCTGCACGCTTCTTTCTGCCCCTCAATTTCTTGTATTTTCCCATAGCCCATCGAACCAGAGTGGCTTCCACATATGACAATACTCTTCTCAACTCTGATGGATAAAATTTTCCAAAGTAGTTGATCCAGCCCTGAACACGTGGATTGATCAGTTTTGCAAGCTCTTCAAGAGAGTACAATGATCGTTTCGTGGGAATTTCTAACTCCCTTATCTTGTCTTTGATACGCTGGGCGGATGCCTTGCTCATCGCTGGCAAGAAGTTGGGAAAGAATTTCCCATACCGGTTTCTGGCTAATCTCGTTCTGAATGTATAACTTAGAAAATCAAAAGATGTGTTTTCATGCGTTTCTGTTCTGTCCTCATCCTTACAGTAAACCAGTTTCGTCTTTTCCGGATGCAATGTAAGACCACAGTCGAGTAAACGACGTCTTACTGCTTCCAGCGTGAACTCTGCTTCTTGTTTACTGTGACAATGAATAACCGCATCATCAGCAAAACGCTCAAACCAGACATTCTGGATATTACATTCCAACCAATGATCAAACGCATAATGCATGAACAGGTTTGCCAACAATGGGCTAATAACTCCCCCTTGTGGCGTTCCTTTTACGCGCGGACACTCCTGACTTTCATTTTCAACCGGAGCCTGAAGCCAACGTTTGATGTACAACAATACCCAAGGTTCCCTGATGTGATGTTCCACTGCTCGCATGATGAGTTTATGATCCAGATTATCGAAAAACCCTTTGATATCCAGATCAATGACCCCTTCTCCATCATCAAGAGTGTCGCCAGCAGCGTTTTCGAGCTAACGCCAACGCCTGATGCGCTGAGCGGTTAGGTCTGTAGCCGTAGGAGTTTTCATGAAATACAGGTTCCACTAATGGCTCGACTATCAGCTTTACCACAGTTTGGGCTACACGGTCGGCTACCGTCGTCTTCTCAACAAGAACGCCAGCAGCCTCGTGCCTCCATCTTTCTTGTCGATGGCTACACGCATGACGGGGGGAGGAAAGTAACTGCCCGATGACATTCGATTCCATATTTTGTACAGGTTCTTGCCTAAATTGGTTTCAAAGTCAGTCAGAGACTGACCGTCGATACCGGCAGCACCTTTGTTCGCTTTCACGCTTCGCCAGGCTTGATAGACAAGCTCTTTAGAAATTGTGAACGGTTTTGCTTCCGTCATAGATTCATTCCAATAAATCGGTTGATCTACTCCTTCCGCTGGATAAGTCAGCCCCTTTGCTCCACATCCATTACAGATGCTTCAACACTACTACGAGCTGATCCGCCCCTGTGCTCTGTATTGGTACTCTGAGCCTTGCTGTTTGTCAGCTTGGCTGGCTCCCTTAACACCAGAGCGACAGGTTCTCATGTTCCATAAAAGAGCCTGAAATCGGTTCATGCCATCTTTGTGCCGGACACCGCTCAGGCAGTAACTGGATAACCCCTGAACTTATCATAAGGTAGTGGTGCCCCTCATTTTTGATGTCTATATATACGCTTACGACACGTCATCAATGGTTCACTTGCGTTCATCTCCCGAACTCATACCTGACGCAATCTAGTTGCGCCTTTTCTGTGACGCTCACCACCCTGACTCTTAATCAACGCAGCTCACAGTGGTTTGGTGGTCGCTTCCAGAAGCCGCCACCGGAGGGCCCACCTCCATCTCAATTACAGTTACGAACAGACCGACTCTGTTCTCATGACACACCACCACCACGGCTTGCGGGTCCGCACCGGGCGGTTCACAGAAAGTGTTAACTTTCACTGAGTCCCGTAGCATTTAATGGTCGTTTCTATCCTCATACATGAGTCCAAAACTTGATTACATGCGGCCTCAGTGTCTGCCAGGGCTGGTTTCGTGCACTATCGCCAATATCGAGTAAGAGCCGGTCGGCTCGTTCGCTATTGAGGGTACAAGTCTCCTCTCTGCTTTCCGTGTTCAGTCCTTCACCAGTCACTCCCTATGAATACACGACGATGACAGATCTATTTCAAAAACATACCCTTAACTTTAGAAGACAAAACTATACCTTTCAGCCAATAAGCTGACTTGGGAGTCAATCATCTACGCTGAAAACCGGCACTACCTTCCTGTTATGACGTGTCAGGTATCAGACTGCGAATATGAGTGATTGGCCTGTGTTTATTCTTTGATTTTATATAGGCAACCGCCTTGAGTAGCTCACACCATGTGTCTATGGCAAATCTATTAAAGTGATTGCGAATGCATTCCCACAATTTTATTTTGGCACGGCACCCTTTCCATGCCTTGTTAAACAAAGGGCAGGATAACTGTTCTATCTGGTCAATCAGGAAAGCCAGGAACATTAAACACGCCAGATTACTGGCAAGATGTTCATCGCCATGGCCGTAATTGTGCTCAAGTTGGTAGCCTTGGGTTTTCAGCGTATTAAAGGTTTCATTTTCAATTTTCCATTTAGCTCGCCCTCCTCTCATGATAGACATGCAGCGCTTTCGACCTATGCGTAGGCTGGTGACCCAGCTGTTGTTGTAACATTTCTCACCTTTCTCGTTGTACTCAATGTACTCCAGAAAGTTAACCTTCAAATCGTTGTAGGTTTTGTTTAGTGGAACTTTGTTAACAAATCGGAACCAGTGCCGGTGCCCTTGGTCGTCTGTATACTCAAATCGAGTGACTTTATCCTGTTTGTCCAGTTCATCCACGGCTTCAAAAAGGGCAGCATGGTCACTTTCCTTGGCAACGCTAATGTAGTGATGGTTATAAGACCGAATCAGTGTAATGGTGGGCCCCTTGGAATATAGGTCATCAAGATTCAATACCAATCTTAGCTTCGGGTGATCCTTGTGAATGTGTTCAAGCGCTCGCTTCAGGGCATTGACTTCGCAATCGTTTTTAGAGGCATCTACCTGTTGAATGATGGGTTCAGGCATCAGTGGCAAGACTTCCTTAATCCCAGGTTTAACGATGCAGATGCCCAGCAGTTGGTGATAATACAGAGGGTTTTCGCTGTCGGGTTTCTTGATGCAGCACTCGCTACAACTGATCTTTCCAGAGCTGAAGTGCCCGGTGCCATCCATTGGAGCAAGATAACCCTCCTTAAAATATCTGAACTGCTTCAATCGTCCACTGCGCTGAACAAAATGGAATAAGGCGGTAAACAGCCGAGACAGTTCTCGAGTGGGCACTGGGTCCAGCATGCAGCGAATATGAGTGTCACTGGGCACTTTTCCCACCCTGTATAGGGTGTTTAGGTTGTATTCGATTTCTGGTTCGCGCCTGTCTTCATCAAACTGGAGTAGGGACGAGAACTTCAGATGAAACATGGCCAGAGCAGACATAACGGCATCATGCAGTGGGATCTTGTCGTCGATCTGATTAGGACGAGGGTCAGGTATTTTAGCCGCTTGGTCAGAGACGACCTGAATCAGGTCATCGGCAAGGGCTTTCTTTGGGAAGCAGGCATTGTGGTCTGACTGAGTTGTTAATACGAATGACTTCACGAGAGTTAAAAATAGCAGATACTCTGAAAGCCTTGCGAATTCTGTTCAGAATTAATCTTTGGGGAAGTGCTGACCTTTATCCCCACTACGGGTATAAATTCTGGTCAGCCTGTACCCTTTTTTCTCAGACATATCTTGCACCTGACTATTTTTCATTCAAACCATTGAACATCGCTCAGCAAAGTTTATGATGAAAAATTCAAATAGTATCTATAAAACCGTCATTCACCACCTACTTTGATATTTCCCCTACCCCTGCAGCGCAAGGGTTTTGAAATTTGACCACCTTATTGTAAGCATAAACGTACTTCTCCTGATAACGAGTACCCAATCAACCTTTCATGGATATCCATTCATGAAAAACACAAACAAGAAAAAACCTCACCTTCAGCAGCCGGAGATGACAGGGACAAGCCTCCGTGCATTGATCTTGCTGCTCTCACACTCCCTCTTGAGTCAGGAATAAATTGATTGGTACGTTGACCCTAATATAAAGATAATTGTCGCCTGATTCTCCGAGATGCCAATCACGTGCTTCTCCGTTCCGTTGATCGTCTGCACATAAATGCCATCAAAGCAGCAGAAAATCCATCTGCCCGTTGGGTTCTGGGCTGGCTTTTTCTTCATGTCCGGGAACGTTCGGCTCTGCTTCTTCAACTCATAACGGATTCGATGTTGGATAGCAGCATAGACCATCAGGCAAAGTGTCATCACCATTAACAATGCCTCAATGCGTTCCGGTTTCTTCAGATAGAGGGAAGACACCAGAAAGTCCGGACTTTTTAGAAAGCGAAAGCCTCGTTCAACCTGTTGCTGTGATTTGTACGTCCTCAGTAGTTCAGCGCTGTCCAGTCGAGTAGTATTAATGTCGTTGGTAGCCAGCACAAAACAACCCAGTGATGCTTCGGCATCCTGCCGGGTTTGCACAGCGATCGAGCAACAACTTGTTACGTAATATTCCAGGTGGTCGGGTTCCGCTCCATTAACAGGTCGTCCTTTGCTCTTGTAGCAGGGCTTGGCGATAACCTGAGCCTCAGCCTGACAAAGTTCAGACTGCTTCTGCCATTGCCTAAAGGCTTCCATGGCCTCCCCTTCGCACTGGAACGCTTTTTTGCTCAACTTTTCCAGTCTCTCGCACTCTTTCAGAGACTTTTTCTGCATACGCCTTGTCAGCGTCTTCTGTTCGGTTTCCTGGCGTTGCTGGTTGCGAAACAAAACCCAGCGTTGCTCTACGTTCGCATAATTAGACGACACTTCTGTAGCTTCGTAATGGTCAAACCCCTCCACTGCTTTCATGGTTCGTGAAGGCGCACTCCTTACCAGCTCTTTGGCGGCACCAATATTGAGAGGAACTCTGGAAATAAACAGCTGATCCTGCTGGTCAAGTTCCTGGATTGTCCCTGCCACATACAATGCTGCATCGCCAATAAAATAGCGGGCTTCCAGTGCGGCTTTGAAACTCTTCAAGTGCTTGGAAACCACCTGTTTGAAACTGGTCTTATCAGTCACATTGCCACTGGTTGCTTTCATAAACAACGGGATGCCTGCCCGGTTTTCAGTCAACAGAAGCAATATGGCCTGGTTCAAATCCGGGCGGTGATCCCGGCTGTAACCTTTGCAAAGCCTGATGCAGTTGAGGTCTTCATCGCTCAGATCGCTATCGCTATTATAACGACCATCGACGTGGAAGCCGGTGCCATCAAGGTTCAGCGCGTCGCAAGGCAATTTGAGATGAGTTGCAACCTTGATAGCCAGCTCAAAATAGACTTTACTGACATCCAGATCAAAGAGTTCATCCAGTGCTCTTCCCAGAATCTTGTCGTTTAAATGCTCTGGTTTAATCCCTTCCCTGATCAGTTTGTTGAGAGGTTTATTGGCAAAGAACTGGGGGAACATATGGAGAGATTGCCCCGTAAAGCCGAGGCCATTGAGGATCATGCCGACAATGGCTTCACCGTGGGAGACATTCCATTCATCCGCTACCTTGGGTGCACGTCTGTCAATGTGATCGGCTATGCCCAGCTCTTTGCACATACCTGCCACCAGGCCGAGGTGATCCATGTTCTGAATCTGAGTGCGATATTGAATAGGAGGCATAAGGCTGTTTCCTGATATTTGCTTTTTTGATAAATAGCAGAAATCAGGAAAATGTCAGGTTAGGTGGTGAATGTCGGATAAAAGGAATTCGAATGAGACCATTGAAATGGCTTCTGATAATAATTTCAATACTTTCCAGCCAGGCATTTGCCAGCTGGACATTACAGAACGAACAATCCAGATTCTATTTTACTTTCACAAAAAATACAGACCTGACAACCACTGCAAGATTCCATCTGCTGGAAGGATTTATCAACGACAATGGACAAGCACAGCTCAGCATAGCATTAAGGAGTCTGGAAAGCGGTATTGCAAAACGGGATCAACGTTTGAAAGATCTTTTTTTTAAAGTAGCTATAAATCCTGAGGCAAAGATTGAAGTGGCTCTCAGCCAGAGATTGTTAAATAAGTTAAAACCAGGGCAAACCACTGACGTCAAAGTAAGTGCAAAAGTAATACTCAATGGAAAAAGCGTTCGAATCAGAGAAAATCTTGCAGTCACTTTTCTTACGAATAATCAGGTTGAGGTTGCGACTACTCAGCCAATTTTATTAAATACTGCCGATTTTGGCTACACCCAGCCATTGGCAACACTGGTGAAACTGGCCGGCGTCAATAACATTTCTAAAACTGTTATTATTACCTTCAGGCTCAACTTTTCTTCAAATGACGTTTTTAAAACGGTTCAATAGTGATCCATCAGAAAATCTGCCTTTTATCCACAGCCCTTTCACATCCTGCTTTCAAACAGCCATGAGCGGAAAATACCGCTCACGTCTCTACCTCACGTCTCTACCTCACGTCTCTACCTCACGTCTCTACCTCACGTCTCTACCTCACGTCTCTACAATGTATCTTGATACCTTAAAAATCTCTTCCGTGCCTTAAACGGTCACATTTTCATAATCCAGCTCTTCTGGCAATTCTGTTATCCATAGGGCTCTTCAGGTTCTATCTGTTAACATATGCATTCAATTATCAGAATCGGCAACGGTGCATGAATCGTTTTCTTTATTCACTCTTTTTGTATTTAATAGCCCCATTGGTCATCTTGCGCCTGTATCTGCGATCCAGAAAAAATGCTGCTTATGGTCAGCGCTGGGCGGAACGATTCGGTTTTGTAAAAATGCCCAATTCCGATTCCCCGGTAATCTGGATTCATTCTGTTTCTGTGGGAGAAACCATCGCCAGTGCGCCCCTGGTAAGAGAACTCCAGGATAAATACCCTAATCACAGAATCCTGATTACCACCATGACACCCACCGGCTCAGAACAGGTGCACAGGATTCACGGAGACTCTGTTGAACACACGTACGCCTGCTATGACTTTCCCGGAGCAGTGCATCGTTTTCTAAAGCGAACCCGGCCTGTTATTTCCATTATTATTGATACTGAACTCTGGCCGAACACCATTGCAGCCTGCCAACAACGCAATATCCCCATTATTCTGGTCAATGCACGACTGTCAGAGCGTTCGGCCAGAGGTTATGGCAAATTGGCTTCCCTGACCCGCAATATGCTCAGGGGTATGACTATGGTGGCCGCCCAGAACCGGGAAAGTGGTCAGCGTTTTCTGACGCTTGGACTGCCCGAATCCAAGCTCGCCATACCAGGCAGTATCAAGTTTGATTTAACCGTTGATGCTGAAACCGTTAACTCGGGACATCTCCTACGTGAACACTGGCAACAACACGTAAGCTCTGAGATAAAAATCCTTATTGCGGCCAGTACCCATGAAGGTGAAGATCAGCTGATACTGGATGCCTTCAAACTGATTCAGAGCCAGATGCCTGAAATAAGACTGCTACTGGTTCCCCGTCACCAGGAACGTTTTAACGATGTATTTTCCCTTTCAAAAGCAAACAATCTTGAAACCGTTCGGTACAGTGAAAATCCTGAATTATCACAATCAACACGCGTTATTATTGGCGACACCATGGGCGAAATGATGAAGCTCTATGCCGCATCAGACATCGCTTTTGTAGGCGGCAGTCTGGTACCAACAGGAGGGCATAACATGCTGGAGCCTGCTGCTCTTGGACTGCCGGTACTCTCAGGCCCCCATATCTTCAATTTCCCGGAAATCAGTCAACAGTTGACCGAAGCAGGTGGTATGGAACTGGTAAATAACAAAAATGAATTGGCCAAATGCTGTATTCGATTACTCGGCAATCCAGATCAGATGAAGCTAATGAGTGATAAGGCAAGCGCTTTTGTCGATCAGAATAGAGGCTCGCTGGATAAAGTCATCCGTATTATTTCCCAACACTTATAAGCAGGAATCATAAACTCTGAGCAAAAACCATAAACGAAAAAAACTCCATAAAGGAGCTTTAATACGTTGCCGGATAACGAATCAATCAGCTTGCACGACAGTCCGCAGGTACAGGCATATCCTCTGCAGGCATATTGGTAGAAATCCAGTTATTGAGCTCTTCCAGGTCCTGTGGACTCAGGGTACCGGCAGTCTGCTTAAGCTTCAGTGTATTAACAATGAAGTCGTAGCGGGCGTTCAGATAATCACTGGTGGCCGAGAACAGTTTCTGTTGCGCGTCCAATACATCAGTGATGTTACGTGTACCCACATCATAACCGCTCTGGGTCGCCTTCAAGGCACTCTCAGAGGAGGTAATACCCCGACAGCGCGCCTGAACACGATCAACATCGGAGTTCACTGTACGGAACAGGTTTCGGGTATTGGCATTGGTTTCACGCAATTGCTTATCAAAATCCTGTTGGGCCTTATCCATCTGGAATGTGGCTTCACGCACCTGGGAACTGGTGGCACCACCAGAGAATATTGGAAGGTTGAACCTTACGCCAACTACAGCCTGATCATTACTTCCATCGTATAGTGCCGATTTGGCCGACTCTGAATTACTATCGCTGTAGTTATAGTTGATAAAAGCATCAACAGTGGGTGCATGGTTAGATTTCCTGGCACGAATATTATCTTCAGATGCCAGCAACCCTGCACGGGAGGCTTTCAATCCCAGGTTATTCTTAACCGCACTGTTAACCCAGTCATTTCCGTTTGCCGGTGTTGGCTGATTGACCGGCATGGATTTTTTCAGTTTGCCAATGTCGCTTACATCATGATTGACAATTGTTCGCAGGTTTTCGTAAGAAACAGAAACCTGGTTTTCATCCAGTATTCTCGCAACACGCGCATTGTCGTAGGCTGCCTGAGCTTCCAGTACATCGGTTTCTGCAATAAGGCCAACATTAAATCGTTCACGGGCCTGATCCATTTGTTGCTTGACTGCTTTTTCCTGAGACCGTGAAGTCAACAGACTGTCTTCAGCACGAAGCACATTAAAATAAGATTCGGAAACACGCAGAATCAAATTTTGCTGTTCGTTGGCAAAACCGTATTCTGCCTGGGCACTGACCGACTTAGCCTGATCATAAGCAAACCAGCTGTTCAGATTAAACAGAGGCTGGTTCAGGCTGGCACCCCAGCCATAGGAGTTGTAATTATCATCATCATCTCCGTCATCATTGCCACTCGTAGCATAACGATTACTTTGTGTGTACTGGCTGTTTGCTGTCATACTTATTTGTGGAAGCAGACGGGCAAAACTCTGCGGCACAATTTCCTGTGTTGCTTTCATTGACGCTTCTGCAGCAGCCAATTGTGCATCATTCTTCAATGCCAGGTTGTATACTTCCAGCAAGTTGTATTCGGTTTCTGCTGCCTGCACGTTAATGACTGCACTGGCGAGAGCAGCGAGCAGAAAAACTTTACGACTATTTCGTAACATATTTTGAAATCCTTGAAATGTTGGCCTTTGAGGCAGCACCTGATGAGGGTAGGGTAGTCTGACTCAAGCACAGCAAATGGAAATCTACACTACTTTAAAGAATGCTTAAAGAACACCTGCATATTTTTTAATGTAAATCAATGTTTACCATCAACGCTCCAAACTAAATTTCATGTAAAGATACATGGAAATCATACAGGTTTATTCTTCAGGCATTTCGACTTATTCTCAGTACACGCTTGCTGAAAATCTAAAGGCTATGCTTTAACTTATGACCAAGCGATGGCAAAGACCAGCCTATAAAATCAACCTGATTCGCCAACATCAGATTTGCGAAACGAATTATCTGCGTCTGAAAAAAATGCTTCCCGGACTTGAGACTGAAGACCATATTCATCTAAAGATTCAACATGGAACTGGCAGCACTCATTTGGACACAGATGTTTTTTTTGACGTGATGCAAAGATCCCCTTACACCACTCTTCTCAGGGTTTATATGAAAGCCAGCTGGGGAAACTGGATAGTTTTGCCTGATTTTGAAATTCGTATGTATCATGATGTACAGATGGCTGAAGTGGTTTTCACCCAGACCAGCAAGCGGCTGGAACCCAGCTATGGATATCCTAATCCGAAAATGCATCAGCCCAATGAAAAAGAACAGCTGAATCAGTTTCTGGCGGAATGGCTGGATTTCTGTTTTTCGGGTGGTTTAATTCCAGACTCTGTATTTCAGATCTCTACTTAACGGACTGATGAACGAACTGATGAACAGACAACCTGAAAGGCCCCGTCGACAGATTCAAATGAATTGCGTCATAACCTTATTCCAATAAACTTCATGTAAATGGTCGATTCCTTATGCTTAAACACTAAAAAACGGGACTTCCATCACATTTTGTAATAAAAAGCACTGTTACAATTATCTTTGACTTTTCTGAATTGACCCATATGAGTCACACCCGAATTATCCAGATCACAGACACTCACCTTTTTGGTCATCCAACCGATCAATTGATGGGCGTCAAAACGCAATTTTCACTTCAGGCTGTTCTGGACCTTATTAATAAGAACTGGCAGAGCTGCCAGACTATTCTGGTGACCGGGGATATCACTCAGGATGGTGAAAAAAACGCTTATCATCACCTCAAAAATATGCTGGATTCCATTCAAACCCCTCATTTCTGGATCTGTGGTAATCATGACAATCACCAGCTAATGGCTGAAGTCAGCCCTGAGTCCATGGTTAAACACATCGATCTGGGGGACTGGCAGGTAATCATGCTGGACTCTCAAACTCCGGGGGAAGTCTATGGTTCATTGATCACTGAAGAGCTTGAACTGCTTGAACGTTATTTAATGGCTTATCCGGAAAAACACTCTCTGATTGCTCTGCATCATCACCCCTGCCCTACAGGCAGCCTCTGGCTTGATGATATTGGCCTTCGTAACACTGACAAGTTCACTCAGCTCATTGAAAAATATAACAATGCCAGAGCAATCATTCACGGGCATATACACCAGAATAATAAGGGCCATTTAGCAGGAATCCCGGTGTTCTCCTGCCCGTCCACCTGTGTTCAGTTTGCTGAAAACTCTGAAAAATTCAAACTTTCTCCGGAAATGCCCGGTTTTCGAGTATTGGACCTGCTAGACAATGGCGAAATAATCACCAACATCATACGCTTAACGGACTTCCCTCTTACACTCGACCTTGAGTCCGATGGCTACTGATTCATTTACCTGATTCATTTACCTGATTCTAATGTCTGATTCTAATGTCTGATTCTAATGTCTAATAGTACCTTTGATTCATATCTCCATTCTTTCTTAGCTATACGCGATTTTTTTACCTAGATTTATGTTTAGTAGCAGTAGAAAAGGAAGTAATTATGACCAGGGTAAGGTCGATGCAGCACGATGATGGTGATGATATTTTCTGGAACAGTAAGCAGGAATGGAAAAAATCACAGTCAGACATGGATTGTAACAGGGAGCTGAGGTCAACCAGTATCAAAAAGGGCATTGAAGACTATTTTGATCGCTCCAAACTCAGAAAGGATATTGCTGATAGTTATGACGAAGTTTTTGATGATTTTGAAGATTTCGATAATGATGAAGATCAAAGCTATCACTGACTCTCAACTCACAAATATTTCATAGATGCCGCTCTACTGCGGCATTTTTGCTTTTTAGGCCCGTAAAAACATTTTGGAATGGCTTTTCCTCTCCAGATGTTCATTAATAGTCAAAAATAATCGTGGGTAGCAATACATGACGAAACCCTCAGACATCGAATATCTGAATGGCTTTGGAAACGAACATGAATCGGAAGCCCTGCCCGGAGCCTTACCCCAGGGACAATTCAATCCCCAGAAAGCACCCTATGGTTTATATACCGAACAGTTTTCAACCACGGCCTTTACAGCACCAAGGCATCTAAATCGACGAACCTGGATGTACCGGATTCGCCCATCGGTTGCCCAGGGGGACTATAAGCCTGCTCCTGAAAATCGAATCCGCTCCGCTCCAGTCACTGAAAAAACGCCACCTCCGAATATGTTACGCTGGGATGCACTGCCCATTCCGGAAGAAGAAGTCGACTTTATCGAAGGTATGGCAACCATTGCGGCCAATGGGGATGTTCGCGGTCAAACCGGTATTGCCATACACATGTACCTGGCCAACAAGAATATGGGGCAAAGGTTTTTCTACAACGCGGATGGCGAGATGCTGATTGTTCCCCAGGCTGGAGCAATACTGGCAAAAACAGAACTCGGTTTACTTCATGTTGAACCCGGTGAAATACTGGTTATCCCGAGAGGCATCAAATTTCAGATTGATTTAAGCGATGACTCTGCCCGTGGTTATATCTGTGAAAACTACGGCGCCCCCATGGTATTACCAGAAAGAGGTCCGGTTGGCGCTAACGGCTACGCCAATGATCGGGATTTCCTCTATCCCACCGCATGGTTCGAAGATGTAGAAGGGGATTTTGAACTGCTCTGTAAGTTTGCTGGCCATCTATATACAGCGCCTCTGGATCACTCACCACTGGACGTTGTTGCCTGGGTGGGTACGTCGGCTCCTTATAAGTACGACCTGTCCCGCTTCAATGTCATTAATACCGTCAGCTATGACCATCCTGACCCTTCAATTTTCACGGTTCTGACATCACAGTCTGATACGCCCGGTGTTGCCAACATCGACTTTGCCATATTCCCTCCCCGCTGGATGGTGGCAGAAAATACCTTTCGCCCCCCTTGGTATCATCGCAATGTAATGAGTGAATTCATGGGATTGATTCATGGTGTTTATGATGCCAAGGAAAAAGGCTTTGAGCCTGGCGGGGCCAGTCTGCACAACTGCATGTCACCCCACGGACCTGAAGCCGATGTTTTCAATAAAGCCAGTGAAACGGATCTGAAACCCGTACGTTATAAAGATACGATGGCCTTTATGTTCGAGTCTCGTTTTATCTTTTCACCGACGACATTTGCGTTGGAACACAAAGCCCTGCAATCTGACTATATTAGTTGCTGGTCTGATCTTCAGAAAAACTTTAATGGTAAACCATAAGGCAGACGCATGCTGAACGAAACACACGACATTAACCTGACCAGCTGGGTTGCATCCGCCAATGAGGCCGAATGTGATTTTCCTATACAAAACCTGCCGTTTGCCATTTTCCGTCAGAAGGACAGTAATGAAAATTTTCGGGGTGGTGTTGCCATAGGCAATCAGGTTCTTGATTTGGCTGCTGTAGCCAGATCAGGATTATTTTCAGGCCATGTATTTTCAGACCATGTATTTTCAGACAATGTACAGGCAGCACTGGAAGCCTGTTCAATGACGACCCTGAACCGGTTTATGGGGATGGGAATTGAATACTGGTCAGAGCTCCGGCTTGAACTGTCCCGGGCACTGCGTTCAGGTTCAGATACAGAAACAGCTCTGTCACTCTGCCTTGTCCCTATGGACTCGGTTGAATACCAGCTGCCCTGCACCATTGGTGACTATACAGACTTTTATACCTCTGTGTATCATGCAACCAGTGTGGGTTCTTTCTTCCGCCCTGATAACCCTTTATTACCCAACTATAAATGGGTTCCCATTGGTTATCACGGTCGCTCATCATCCATCGACGTTTCTGGCCAGGCTTTTCACCGCCCTGTTGGCCAGACAAAAGCTCCGGATGCTGACCAACCTGTCCTTGGACCCTGCAAACGCCTGGATTACGAACTGGAAATGGGCATCTTTATTGGTTCCGGTAATTCACTGGGTGAACCCGTCACAATTGATCAGGCAGAAAATCATGTATTCGGCCTCTGTCTTTTTAATGACTGGTCTGCACGTGATATTCAGGGTTGGGAATACCAGCCTCTGGGGCCCTTTCTGGCAAAAAACTTTGCATCCACAGTGTCCCCCTGGATTGTAACCCTTGAAGCTCTGGCGCCGTTTCGTACAGAATTCACCCGCGACCCGTCAGATCCCCAGCCTCTTCCGTACCTTTCTTCTGATACCAATTCACTACAGGGGTCCATTGACGTGCGACTTGAAGCTCTGCTGGCCACGGAGAAAATGCGCACTGCCGGTGAAGCTCCCGAAAAACTGTCAGAATCCAGCTTCCGCCACTCTTACTGGACCATTGCCCAAATGGTGGCTCATCACACGGTCAATGGCTGTAACCTGCAGCCCGGAGATTTACTGGGCAGCGGCACTCAGTCTGGTCCCCTGGCAGAAGAAGCCGGCTCTTTGCTGGAATTGAGCAATGGCGGCAAGAACCCAATCGCACTGGCTAACGGTGAATCACGCACCTTTCTGGAAGATGGTGACACCGTCATCATGAGGGGCTGGTGTGAAAAAGAAAATTCTGCCCGTATAGGGTTTGGTGAAGTATCAGCGCTGGTTTTACCAGCCAGACAATAACCGGAGCTGAATCGATGAAACTGTATTCCTACTTCCGCTCTTCTGCAGCCTACCGGGTGCGAATTGCTCTGAACCTGAAAGAACTGGAGTATGATCAAATTCCCGTTAACCTGCTCACCTCAGAGCAGAAGTCAAAGGAATACAGGGACATAAATCCGGAAGGACTTGTGCCTTGCCTGGACACTGAAAACGGAATCCTTACCCAGTCACTGGCGATTCTGGAGTGGCTTGAAGAGTCCTATCCCGATAACCCGATATTACCGGGTAACAGCTGGCAAAAAGCACAGATCAGAAGTATTGCCTATGCCATCAGTTGCGATGTTCATCCCATAAATAACCTAAGAATTCTTAAGTACCTTCAGGGTGAGATGTCCCAGAAAGATGAAGCCAAAATACAGTGGATTCATCACTGGGTGAGTCAGGGCTTTGATGCCCTGGAAAAACAACTGGATGATAGCCTGTTCTGTTGTGCCGGGGAGCCAACACTTGCCGATATCTGCCTGGTGCCACAGGTGTTTAATGCCCTTCGATTTAAAGTATCCATGGACGCTTATCCCAAAATCGAAGCAATCTACAATCACTGTAATTCGTTACCTGCGTTCAGACAGGCTGCACCTGAGATGCAGCCTGACGCAGCCTAAACCCAGGAGACTAAACCCAGGAGACTAAACCTCACGCCGCAAAAAAACGCAGCAGGGTTTTCGTCACCACATCTGGTTTCTGGGCATGCACCCAGTGACCGGCACCATTGACAACTCTGACCTTTGCTCCTGGAAACAGCTTCAAAACTGACGCACGATGCTCGGGTAGAATGTAATCCGAATCACCTCCTTTGATAAATATCGATTCACCGTTAAATGACCGCTCCGAGAATTGCCCTGCCTGTATTTCAGGATAATGCTCATGAATACTCTGTAAATTCATTCGATACCGGTACTCACCATTTTCCGTTTTATACAGATTCTTGAGAAGAAACTGCCGGACATCTTTCTCGGCAATAAACGACTTAAGATGCATATCTGCTTCCGAGCGTTTGGTGAGTGTCCTGAGATCCAGGGATTCAAGCCCGGCGAGAATGTCATCATGACGTCTAACAGTGTAAGTAACTGGCGCAATATCAATAACGGCCAGTTTTTTAACTCTTTCCGGCGCATTCAATGCCAGAGTCATGGCAATTTTACCCCCCATGGAATGACCAAGGAGATAAACCTGATTCAGGTTTTGATCATCCAGATATTCAAGTACATCTGCAGCCATAGCCTCATAATTCATCTCCGGATCATGGGGAGAACGTCCGTGGTTACGAACATCCAGTCCATGGACACAAAACTGCTCTGCCAGACCACGGTTTATCATTCCGAGGTTTTCCTGAGATCCAAATAACCCATGCAAGCTGACAATATTTTGCCCTTGCCCTTGCTGCCTTGCGTATAATTTCATTCCTGAAAGCTCTGGTATGTAAAATCACTGATATGTAAAAATCACTGACTAAGGAATAGTCTCAAAATAAGTTTCGTATTTTCATCGTACAGATCGACTTGTCAGCGTAGGTTGGGCTGAGGGACGAAGCCCAACAATTCTGTCAGCACGTTCTGCTGCCAATGTTGGGCTTCACTTCGTTCTGCACCAACCTACGATAGTGGTATGTTTAATGACACCCTAAAGCAAATCAGGACGTTATTTTTAGATTACTCCTAAAGGGCCGTATCATTAATCATGTTTACTCAAATAGACACGGCTGCTTTTATATGAGGATGAGACTGATAATTAATCAGCTCCATATCCTCAATGGTAAAATCAAAGAGATTTTTAATGTCAGGATTCAGAATCATTTCCGGAAGTGGAAAGGGTTTTCTGGACAGTTGCTCTTCTGCCTGCTCCAGGTGATTGGAATAAATATGGGCATCACCAAAAGTGTGTACAAAATCACCCAGTTTCAAATTACATACCTGGGCAATCATCATGGTAAGCAATGCGTAGGAAGCAATATTGAACGGAACGCCCAGAAAAATATCGGCACTGCGCTGATATAACTGGCAGGAAAGTTTTCCATCCAGAACATAGAATTGAAACAGACAATGACAGGGAGGCAATGCCTGGTTCCCTCTTGCTGCATTTTCTTTAGGTGAATATTGTACGTCGGGCAATACACTGGGATTCCAGGCACTGATCACCAGACGACGGGAATCAGGGTTGCTTTTAATTTCATTTAAAAGCCATTCAATCTGGTCAGTAACTTTTCCATCACTGCCCTCCCAGCTGCGCCACTGTTTACCATAAACAGGCCCGAGCTCACCGTCGTCAGTCGCCCATCCATCCCAGATCCTGACACTGTTTTCCTGAAGATAACCAATATTGGTATCCCCTTTAAGAAACCAGAGAAGTTCATGAATAATGGATCTCAGGTGACACTTTTTAGTGGTCACCAGGGGGAAACCTTTCGCAAGATCAAACCGCATCTGGTAACCAAAGACACTGTAAGTCCCGGTGCCGGTTCTATCGGCCTTAAATACACCCTGTTCCTTCACGTGGCGAAGCAGATCAAGATATTGTTTCATCGCTTTTTCATTCCGTGCAGCTTTATCCCAGGCTGTTTTAACCCATGCTGTTTTAACCAAACCGCATCGTCAACATTCATGCCTTTTTCCAGAGGGTTCTTTTGATAGGCCCAGAGCATCAGCAAACCACCCAGTGCAATCATTGGAGTAGATAGCAACTGTCCCATTGTCAGCCAGTCAAAAGCGATAAAACCCAGTTGTTCGTCAGGCTGTCGGAAAAATTCTACGATAAATCTGGCCATGCCGTAAATCAGCATAAACATACCTGATACCGCCATACGGGGCCGGGGTTTGGCAGAGAACCACCAGAGTATGCCAAACAAAACAATCCCTTCCAGGAAAAACTGGTACAACTGAGAAGGATGCCTTGGTAACTGGCTGGGATCACGGGGGAATATCATCGCCCAGGATACGTCGGTAGCCCGGCCCCAGAGTTCACCACCTATAAAATTACCTATTCGACCCATGCCCAGGCCAAAGGGAACCAGCGGTGCAATAAAATCGGTTATCTGAAAAAAATTCTTGCCCAGTTTTCGTCCATACCACCCCATGGCAATAAGAACACCAAGCAGTCCGCCATGGAAAGACATCCCGCCATCCCAGATTTTGAACAACCAGAGCGGATCCTGAATAAAGTAATCGAAATTATAAAAAACCACATAGCCAAACCGGCCACCTAAAATGACGCCCACAGCACCATAAAAAATAAGATCGCCTACCTGCTCCTTTTGCCATAGATTACTGGATTTTTTTGCCCGCACGCCGCCCAGCCAGAGAGCACCGGCAAACGCCAGCAGGTACATCAGTCCATACCAGTGAATCTTCAGAGGTCCGAGACTGAGAGCAACGGGATCGATTTCAGGGTAAGAGATCACAGAATGATTCCAATCCAAAATTAAAAGTCTGACCAGTCTATCAGCCCATCTATATTAGCTACCAGAACTCTTACAGTGTGCTTATATTGGTAATAAAAATTCACTGCCAACCACAAACAGTAGAATCGCAAAAAACTTTTGCAGTTTATCGGCTGGCAGGCGGTGAGCCATCAGAGCTCCAAAACGGGCAAAGAGCACACTGGTAAGGACTATACCCAGAAACGCAGGCCAGTAGACGTAGCCCGTCGCCAGAGTGGGTAATAGTTCATTACCCTGACCAAAAAAGATATTGGCTACTGCTCCCATCAAGGCAATAGGTAAGCCACAGGCCGAAGAGGTTCCTACCGCCTGCGTCATGGTCAGATTACATCGTCGCATGAAGGGTACCGACAGGGTGCCACCACCGATACCAAAAATACTGGATACCCAGCCGATGATGCCTCCGGCAAACACCAGAAGTGGTTTCGGTGGAATACTGGTTCCCTCACGGGATTTAAAACCAAACCACATTTTAATGGCCACCAGCACGGCAAATACACCAATGAGTTTCTGTAATAACAAACCCGACATTTGAGTCGCCGTATACACTCCAAGCCAGCTTCCCCACAGAATACCCATGGCCAGAAAAAGAAATACGGGCCACTGAACAGCGCCTTTACTGTGGTGTGTTTTCACAGAACTGAGCGAGGTGATAACAATGGTGGCAAGGGAAGTTCCAACCGCAAGGTGCGTAAGAGCCTCCGGCGAGAACCCCTGAACTTCAAAACTGTAAATCAGTACCGGGACAATAATCAGCCCGCCACCAATACCAAAAAGCCCGGCAATAGTTCCTGCAAATGCACCTAAAATAAGATAAAGAAGAATAACCATTTAATATTTCCAGTCATGCATAGTCCTGTCTGCAAAATAAACAAACAAGTCTTCCTGTGGGACTTTTAGTAGTACACTCATACTAACAGAATGAACTTCAAAATATTCCACAGACACACTGGTACATTGCCACTCGGTAATCAAGATCATTAAATGGCTGTTTAGTAAGGATGCCTCCTCTAAAATCACTTGATAAAGCTGGCACTATTGAGAAAAAGATGACAAGAAACTGGAAAAAAATCTCCGTCTCATGGACTCTGGCAATATTTGCGTTTATGCCTGACAGCCTGTTCAGGCTACTGGTCAACATTGGTGGATATCTGCTGGACAGGAAGAAAGGACAGATTGCCAGAAGAGCGATGAAAACAGGCCTTGATCAAGCTCAAACCAATCAGTTTGACCAACATGCACGTCAGGCAGCAGCGAACCTTATCAGCTATGGACTCATCCTGCCCAGATTACAGAAGTGTCGCTACCAATTACACAATTTTGATCAGGTGGAAGCTGCTCTGGCCAGAGAGAAAGGGCTGATCATTACCACTCTTCATATGGGGCCACCCGAACTCGGAACGCTGGCCCTTCATCGTAAAGGTGTTTCTGTATCAACCGTCATCGGTGAGGGTAAAAAAAACAGATGGCTAAATACCCTGGGACAATATGGCCTGATGAAACTGGGTATACCCTTTATAAAAAGGGGCAACCCTTTAGCGTTTATTAAAACACTGAGACAAAAAACCGCCATTATTTTACACATTGATATGAGATCCAGAGAAGCACCTGTGAATTTTCTTGGTCAGGAAACACAGGCACCGTCCAGCGCCATCAGGACTGCCCTGATGATGGATACTCCGCTGCTGTTTCACTATTGCACAGGAAGTAGCGACCAACTGTGGCACTTGCATTTTGAGCCTTTTGACTTACTGAAGACTAGCGACCGGGAAAAAGATGTTCATGTTAATTTACAAAGACTCTTTACCCGGATGGAAGCAGTGATCAATCGACACCCTCAGCTTTGGATATGGCACTACGATAGATTCAAATTAAAAGGCAGAGTTTAACTATACTGAGTCTGCTATTCGGCCACAGCATTCATACAGGATAAACACAATGAATTACGCCAACGAGTCAGCCAGAGAAGTAAAACCTCAACTCAAGGCACAGATTACAGCTGAGCTGGCGAAACAGGCATCCTCCCTTAAAATCGATCTGAATCATTTATTGCAACAGATCATGGAGGATCAAATCGATCAGAAGATAACTGAGCAAGCCATTAAAATTGAATGCAATAATAGATTAATAAAAATCTATAACAATTTATGTGGAAACTACGCTAACCCAGCTATTGGTTTAAGGGATTGTTATCGAAACAACACCTGATAGCTGCCTATATCAATCGAAAACTCTATAACAACCGAACACTCTATGCCTGACAATAAAATCAGGAATCTCAGTATTTTCAGTAATGTAAATATTTATTGCACTTCTGGATTTACAGAACAAACCGGGTTTAAACTGAAAAGTTCTACCCACCTGAAACAGCGACTTTCAACCATTGACTGCTTTCCATTTCATTATTTTAGTACCGTGTTTTTTCTATAGACTTTCAATTTTATAAGTTCTATAAGGTAGACATACGTACATGGATAACATTCAGCTGTCGCTAATTATTAAATGCACTGAAAACAGATTACTGTACGTCTAACCCCAGACTCAAAGCAGGCGGGAGAGAATACATGTCTATATTCGCAAAATACCAGCAAAGATATGAGTCAATCCAACAGGAAGAGATGAGCCTCAGCGAATACCTGAGCCTTTGTAAAGAAGATTCTGGAGCCTACGCCAATGCAGCTGAACGAATGCTTATGGCCATTGGCGAACCTGAAATTATTGATACGGCCCGAGACCCAAGATTAAGCCGAATATTTTCCAACAAACTGATCAAGCAGTACCCTGCATTTAAAGACTTCTTTGGTATGGAGGATGCTATTGAACAGATAGTGTCTTATTTCAAACATGCATCCCAGGGCCTGGAAGAAAAGAAACAGATCCTGTATTTACTGGGGCCGGTAGGTGGCGGAAAATCATCATTGGCAGAAGAATTAAAACGTCTTGTTGAACTGATTCCCTTCTATGCCATCAAAGGGTCACCAGTCTTTGAATCGCCTCTCGGCCTTTTCAACCCTGAAGAAGATGCTGATATCCTGAAAGAAGAATACGGTATTTCCCAGCGCTACCTTAAGTACATCATGTCTCCCTGGGCGGTAAAACGGCTCAATGAATTCGGTGGGGATATATCCCAATTCAGGGTCGTTAAACTCTACCCCAGCCGTTTGAATCAAATTGGTGTAGCAAAAACAGAGCCCGGCGATGAAAACAATCAGGATATCTCCAGCCTGGTAGGCAAGGTCGATATTCGACAACTTGAAGAATATTCTCAGGATGACCCCGATGCCTACAGTTTCTCTGGCGCATTGTGCAGAGCGAATCAGGGCATTATGGAGTTCGTGGAAATGTTCAAGGCTCCCATCAAAGTACTCCACCCACTGCTGACAGCAACTCAGGAAGGAAACTACAACAGCACTGAAGGTTTGGGAGCCATTCCATTTGAAGGCGTCTTACTGGCTCACTCCAACGAATCCGAGTGGCAAACTTTCAGAAACAATAAAACCAATGAAGCGTTTATTGATCGGGTAAATATTGTCAAAGTGCCCTACTGCACCCGAGTCAGTGAAGAAATTGGAATTTATGAAAAGCTGCTTGAACACAGTTCCCTCAAGCAATCTCCCTGTGCACCGGACACATTGAAAATGCTGGCCCAGTTCACAGTCCTGTCAAGATTGAAAGATCCGGAAAATTCATCCATCTATTCAAAAATGCGGATCTACGATGGCGAGAATCTGAAAGATACCGATCCCAACGCCAAACCTATGCAGGAATATAAAGATATCGCAGGTGTTGATGAAGGCATGAATGGCCTCTCCACCCGTTTTGCCTTTAAGATTCTGTCCAAGGTGTTTAACTTCGATTCAACGGAAGTGGCCGCCAACCCTGTTCATCTCTTGTACGTTCTTGAGCAGCAGATCGAACAGCAACAGTTCCCTGAAGAGATTCATGATCGATACCTGTCTTACCTGAAAGAGTACCTGACACCCAAATATGTTGAGTTTCTGGGCAAGGAAATTCAGACGGCTTATCTGGAGTCCTACTCTGAATACGGTCAGAACATCTTTGATCGCTATATTATCTACGCCGATTTCTGGATTCAGGATCAGGAGTACCGGGATCCGGATACCGGTCATATTCTGGACCGTTCAGCCCTCAGTGAAGAGCTGGAAAAAATTGAAAAGCCTGCAGGTATTGCCAACCCCAAAGACTTCAGAAATGAAGTGGTTAACTTTGTGCTCAGAGCACGGGCCAACCATGATGGAAAAAATCCCAGCTGGCTCAGCTATGAAAAGATGCGGTCGGTCATCGAGAAAAAGATGTTCTCCAACACCGAAGATCTATTACCTGTTATTTCTTTCAATGCCAAAGGCTCTCAGGATGATCAGCGCAAACACGCGGACTTTGTCGACCGGATGACGGCTCATGGATACACCGAAAAGCAGGTGCGCCTGCTGTCCGAATGGTATCTCAGGGTTCGCAAATCTCAATAGTGATCACTCTCACTGGTATCAGCTCATAAAAAGGTTGGTACCAGACACAAAATAACCTTCCTGCAGTGGAAGGTCTAATGAGTCACTCTCGGGAGAGCGTCCAATGAGCTTAATTATCGACCGACGCCTCAATGGTAAGAAGAAGAGCACGGTCAACCGACAACGTTTTCTCAGGCGCTATCGCAGCCTGGTCAAAGAAGCTGTGCAAGGTGCTGTTGATCAGAGGTCTATTACAGATATAGACAGCGGAAGCGATATCAGTATTCCCAAGAAAGATCTGAACGAGCCTTTCTTTCATCATGGTCAGGGAGGACATCATGGCCATGTTCATCCCGGCAATAAAGAATTTAACAGCGGTGATCGTATCCAGCGGCCACCGGGAGGTGGGGGTGGACAGGGTTCCGGAGAAGGCGAAGCCAGCGACAGTGGCTCCGGAGCCGATGATTTTATTTTTCAGATCAACCGCGAAGAATTCCTGGAATACCTGTTTGACGATCTGGCACTGCCAAACCTGGTGCGTAAAGAGCTGAAAGACAGTACTGAATTTAAAATGAAAAGAGCCGGATTCACCAGTGCAGGTTCACCTGACCGGTTAAACGTAGTGCGTTCACTGCGCGCTGCACACGCACGTCGCATCGCTCTGTCCGGTAAAGAGCGCAGGGAAATAAGAACTCTCAAGCGAGAGCTGAGAGAGATGGAAGTTAGCGGTAACGAACTGGATGCCCAACGAGCCAGGGAACTCAGGGAACGAATCGCAGAGCTCAACAAAAAGCTGAAACGTCTGCCGTTTATTGATGATTTTGATCTGAAATTCAATAATCTGACCAAGGTTCCTCAGCCTGCCAGCAAGGCCGTTATGTTCTGTCTGATGGATGTTTCCGGATCAATGACCCGCGACATAAAGGATATGGCCAAACGCTTTTTCCTGTTGCTCTATCTTTTTCTGGAAAGAAATTATGAAGCAGTGGAGGTTGTTTTCATTCGTCATCACAGCGAAGCACGGGAATGCGATGAGAATGATTTTTTCTACGCCCGGGAAACCGGCGGCACTGTTGTATCAACAGCTTTGAAGCTCTCGGATGAAATTATTCAGGCGCGGTACTCTCCCAGTCAGTGGAATATCTATATTGCTCAGGCATCTGACGGAGATAACTGGGAAGCCGATTCCAGCAAATGCCGTGACCTGATTCTGCAAAAGCTGCTACCTGTCTGCCAGTATTATTCCTATGTGGAAATCACTGACCGACACCATCAAAACCTCTGGCATGAATATAAAGTGATTGAGAAAGAATACGCAGGTCATTTTGCCATGCAGCAAATTCGCAACTACTCGGACATCTACCCGATTTTCAGGAAATTGTTTGAGAAGAAGGAGGGCAGTCATGCTGGATAGCAAAACAGAAAGAAAACAACCACTGTCTACTGATTCCGAATGGACCTTTGAACTTCTTGACATATATGACAAGGAATTCGCCCGACTGGCCGACAAGTTCAGACTGGACACCTATCCGAATCAGATAGAAGTGATCAGTTCGGAACAAATGCTGGATGCTTATTCTTCCGTTGGCATGCCATTAATGTACAGCCACTGGAGTTACGGTAAAAGTTTTCTCAGCAATCAGCAAAACTACCAGCGTGGCAGGATGGGACTGGCCTACGAAATAGTCATTAACTCCAATCCCTGTATTGCCTATCTGATGGAAGAGAACACCATGCCCATGCAGGCACTGGTGATAGCTCATGCTTGCTACGGGCATAATTCATTTTTCAAGGGCAACTATCTGTTCCGTCAATGGACAGACGCTGACTCTATAATTGATTACCTGTTGTTTGCCAAAAACTATATTTCAAACTGTGAAGAAAAGTATGGCATCACTGCCGTAGAGAACGTTCTGGATGCCTGCCATGCCCTGATGAATCAGGGCGTAAATAGGTATGTAAGGCCTGCACCCATCTCAGCTGAGGCAGAAAGAGCCCATGTGCTGGAGCGGGAAGAATACATACAACGGAATCTGAACGATCTATGGCGAACCATACCGATCAAAGATACTGAGACCGACAAACAGGAATTTCGATTCCCGAAAGATCCGGAAGAAAACCTTCTCTATTTTATTGAAAAAAACGCCCCTCTTCTGGAAATCTGGCAACGGGAAATCATCAGAATCGTGCGAAAGGTCGCCCAGTATTTCTTCCCCCAGCGCCAGACTCAGGTCATGAATGAAGGCTGGGCTTCCTTCTGGCATTATCATCTAATGCATGAAATGTACGACGAAGGGCTAATTACTGAAGGCTTTATCCTGGAGTTCCTGCATTCTCACTCCGGCGTTGTGCTTCAACCGGACTACGATGATCAGAGATACAGCGGCATCAATCCTTACACACTGGGCTTCAATATTTTCAGAGATATTAAACGAATCTGTGAAAATCCCACAGAGGAAGATCGTCACTGGTTTCCGGATATAGCGGGTAGCAACTGGCTGGATACCGTGCATTTTGCCATGCGCAACTTCAAGGATGACAGTTTTATTCTTCAGTATCTGTCCCCAAAAGTGATGCGCGATATGCGGCTATTCAGCATTGATGACAATGAAATCAACTCGTATCTGGAAATTGACGCCATTCACGATGAAAGCGGTTATCGCACCCTTAGAGAAAATCTTGCTTTACATTACAACCTGGGAAGCCGCGAACCCAACATTCAGGTTTACAATGTTGATGTTCGAGGTGATCGCTCACTGTCGCTACGACATTTTATGCATAAGAACAGGCCACTGGAAGATGGAAGCTCTGAGGAAATTATAAAACATGTGCATCGCCTCTGGGGATTTGACGTCTACCTGGACTCTGTCGATGAGAATGAGGAAATACGGAAAACCTATAAGGTGCCAATGGAATCAGCCACCTGAATCTTTCTGCTGATATATTCTTGCCCCCGTCTTGCATCGCATTAGCAGCAGGGGGCATTATGCATAAATGAGACTTTAACATTGATAACTTAGCGGATTATTGAGAAGAAAAATCTTAATAACCCGCTAGGTGAGATCTACACCGATGCCATCCCTTCGATGTACCCACCAGTAAAATACCCCTCCAACAACAATCAATATTGAACCATACAGCAGAACAGTAATGCCTGAGCCGCATATTCCCCAGATACAATAGATCGTCGAGCAGCATAAAATAAAATTCCATCCTATCTCGCCGGTTCTCTGCAGACGCTTCTGTATGACAAAGCAGGATAGGCAGGCACAAAAATAAGCCAGAAGCATCATATAGACGGCAATCAGTATTATGAATTCAAAATGCCTCTGGATGGTTGGTTCCATGGTCATCAACAACATTATTGACATGATGACCGCTGTGATCAGCAACCCCATATAGGGAGAGCCATGTCGATTTAATTGCTTGAAAATTTCTGGCAACAAACGATCAGAGGCCGCTGAGTGAGCAACCTGTCCATGCATTAATATCCAGCCATTCAGACTACCCAGGCAGGCTATTATCGCCATCACACTGACTATTTCTCCAGCCAGGTCTCCAAATATCAAGCTGACAGCCAGAGAATAAGGTGATGCCGACTGCTGTAATAACTCACCGGGTACTACAGCCATAATCACGGTAGTACTCAGAATATAAAATATCGCCGCCAGCAGTGTTCCAAACAAAGTGGCACAGGGTACATCCCGTTCCGGTTTCTGCGCATGACCCGCCAGATTACAGGCAGATTCCAGACCGATAAATGACCACAAAGTTATAGTAACTGTTTCAGAAAAAACCCTGTAATTCGACAGACCGGAAACATTAAACGCATTGGTCAGATTGACTGTATCAAAAAGTGACCAGCCAAAAATACAGACGACCAAAACAGGCATCATAAGACATGACGAGGTCACAATCTGAAAGCGACCAATAAACCGGATATCTCTGAGGTTCAGTAAACTTAACAGCCATATCAATGCAATAGCTGAAAAACAGGACTCCCACTGACCTCTCAAGGCCGGGATAAAATAACTAAGGTAAGCCACCGCAGACAGAGCAACAGCCATATTGCCGATCCAGATCGAAACCCAGTAGCCATAAACCACTTGAGAGCTTATATATCGACCTAATCCTTCACGGGTACAAGCATAGAGACCAACATTTTCAGGACTCAACCGACCTAATCTAACAAAGAGTAATGACAGAATAACCGCACCGACAGAGGTCGCTCCCCATCCCAGCAGAGCAATACTACCGAAATCGGCCAGAGACGACGGCAGCAGGAAGATACCGGAGCCCATCATGTTGCCTGTTACCAGCATGGTCAAAGGTAATAAAGTCAGCTTTTTCTGCGCCAATAGCCCACCCCCAAAAAGATGTCACAGGTCGTTCATTGGATATTAAGGGTATAGGAACCCGGTAAGCTCAAAGTAAAGGTGGTCTCTTGATTCAAGGAAAAGACTCACCCAGGTGGCAATATTCACTACAAAAACTCAATGAGTTTAGCAGCTGATATATCAACACCCCGCTCTATTAAAGCCTGATAGACTATTAAAGCCTGATAGACTAGGGACAATAAAAAGCGCATACGGTTTCATCATTCAATGAAAAAATTATCGACCCTGATTCTGATTGGCGGTGGCCATACCCATGCTCTACTGCTGAAAAAAATCATTCTTGATCCACTGAAACCAGTTCGCATCGTGCTGATTTCAGCACCGCGATTCACGCCTTACTCCGGAATGTTGCCGGGTGTGATAGCCGGTATCTACACACCACAACAGGCACACATTGATTTAAAAAAACTGGCAGACCTGGCAGGCTGTTCATTCATAGAAGCATCGGTTATTAAACTGGATACCGAACGTCAAGTTGTTGAACTTTCTAATGGTGAATCTGAATACTACGACTGGTTATCAATCAATACAGGATCAACTCAATCCAGAATAGTGGACGCTCCTCACTGCATCAGCATTAAGCCAATTCATCATTTTCTACCCTGGCTCAACACGGTTCTAACAAAAAGACTGGAACATAAATCAAGCTCATTCAATCTGGTTATAATCGGCGCCGGTGCTGCGGGCGTTGAAACGGTTCTGGCTTTAAGAAAACGTTTCCCCCAACCTCACATCAAGCTCCATCTCATCAGTGGCAGCCATTTATTGAAGGGGTATCCATCCGATGTGCAGAGATCGATGATAGGAGAATTGAATCAAAAGAAAGTCGAATATCATGCTGACTTTCAGGTAGCAAACATTGAGGAAAACAGGCTAGTCAGTAACAGAGGCGAACAACTTGAATATCATCAACTGATTCTGGCCACATCGGCTGCGTCGGCCAAATGGCCTGCGGAATCAGATCTATCTACAGATAAGAACGGATTTATCCTTGTGAATGACCAGCTTCAACCAATTAACCATTCCAATATTTTTGCAGTAGGAGATATAGCCTCATTCAGATCCTCGCCTGTAGCAAAAAGTGGTGTCTATGCCGTGCGCCAGGCTCCCTTCCTTCATAAAAATATTCAAAGCTGCCTCACCGGACAACCAATGACAACCTACCACCCTCAGCAACGTTTTCTTTCTCTGCTAAGCTGTTCTGACGGTAGAGCTATGGCTTCTAAAGGCTGGTTTCAAGCCAAAGGCCGCTGGGTATGGTTTTGGAAAGACTATATAGATCGAAAATTTATGGCTCAGTTTCCACAACCGGAAGCTGGTTTTTTAACAGAAACGCCAGACGATTTGTAAATTATCTAGCGAACTCAATACTGTTCGTTGTTTTTTTTTCATTCTCGTTCTCTATCCAGTCTACAGAGTCGCTGATCAGCCCCCACCAGCTAAAAATAGAGCTGGACAGCACCTCAAATTTTTTATTAATTGATGTACGCCCCAAAGTTAAATTTCTTATGGGGCATATCCCCCATGCTGAAAACCTGTGGCGCCCTGCATACCAGGCTGACGAAAGCGAATTCCCTGTACCTGGCATGCGAGCAAACACAAGAAAGATGGAAAAACTTCTAAGCAGAATGGGGGCCACCCAGGCAACGCGAATAATACTCTATGATGATCAGGGAAATACAGATTCAGCCAGACTCTGGTGGATCCTGAAGTTATATGGGCATCGCCATGTTCTGATTTTAAATGGGGGACTGGGCTTATGGAAGAAATCGGGGTATCCGGTTACTTTGAAAATATTTAATCGCTTACCTGTTTCTGAATATCATTTTGAAAGCAAGTCAGGTGAACCCGGGCTGCTGGCGGAACTCGCTGATGTAAAAAAACAACGTTCAGATCAGGGTACTATTATTCTGGATGTTCGCAGCAAGAATGAATTCAATGGTAAAAAGCGGAAATCTGGTGCCATCAGAAAGGGACGTATTCCCAACAGCGTATGGCTTGAGCACTCATTAACCCATAATCAAGATGGGTTTCTGGATAAACCACAACTGGAACAATTATTTTTCCAAAAAGGCATCACCCCGAATAAAGGTATTATTACCTATTGCCAATCAGGCGTACGTTCCGCCTTAACGCTTTTTGTCCTTAGAGAACTGCTGGGTTTTCCATGGGTTAGCAACTATGACGGATCATGGATTGAGTGGTCACATTACTCTGATTTACCTTTATCTACAGGGGATTTAGACCATATAAATCAATTTTAATCACTTAAAAGTGCCCCGCAGGATAGACTGTCCTCCTACATGTTGATACTGTTATGTTGTCTTCTCCTCTTATAGGTATCTCGATGGTCTGACCCACTGATCGAGCGGTATGTGAGAGGAAAGTGACATGGACGACACTGAACGACATAAAAATGACTAAAAATAATACAACAGGGGTTGCAGTTTCCCAGCAGTTCCTTCAATCTAGAATTGTAGGATTCAAGCTGTATGGAAGCGACCAAGAAGGAAATGGAAGCTATGCTGGTAGGTACAGTCAAGTGGTTTAATAATCCTAAGGGATATGGATTTATCCAAGCCCAGGAAGCCACTGAAAATCAAGATGTACTCATACATTATTCCGTAATCGATATGGACGGGTTCAAAACCTTAAAAGCAGGCCAGTCGGTTCGCTTTGAAATTGGTCATGGACCAAAAGGGTTAATTGCCACCCGGGTTGTTCCAGACGATGGCACGGCAACTACCGATGCTGACAGTTCTATAGATACTTCAGAACCGCAGGAAGAAATTATTCCTGCTTGATGTGATATCGATAGAGCAACTGTTCAACATCAGGAATGGACGCTTAACGGTTTCGGTGTAATTGATAGATGCAATGAATCAGGTCTGACCTGTGCGCATAATACTAAGGTAGAGACCATCTCAGCCATGCTCCATAGTTGAGTTTATAACTATCATTGTATGACGCAGCGGCTATCAATTGCTCCCGATCATTATCTATTGCGCAAATTTATTGCAAAATAGGATAATGCCGTGAGACACGGTTGAATGGAATCAGGTTAACCCTTATTCCAGGAAAGTGCTTATCTGTTCATAATATTGCAGCAGTGTGAGCTTCTCCTGCAATGCGTGATGTTTTTTAATCACTGATTCAGCTATTCCCTAACGTCCACATACCAAGGTAGTTCAGTGTTTCCGGTTAATCCCATCCTGATAATTATCGCATCATCAATACTGGTGCTGTTTGTTGCCCTGTACATCTGGCTCAAGCGCGGACGACTCAATGTCGAGTGCCGGGATCCCTTGTTTAATAAGGATACCAGAGCATTTCATGGCCAGCTCGATATTGCCGTACGCAGTCATCTCAATATTTTTCCTGCTATGCCTGTTCATGATGTCTTCACCGCCAGACGACTCAGTCCGGCCGGTAGTCTGTTAAGTTCTTTCAAACATTCCAGATTTGATTATGTACTCTGCCATCGCCGTGAAATGTCGGTACTCTGTGTGATCAATCTGGTTCCTTATGGAAAAAGTAATGATTCAAGAAAACAGAAACGTCTAAGGGAGCTATGTGATGCTGCCGGTCTGACGCTGCTGGAATTCGATATTAAACCTTATCGGGATGTTCCAAGTCTGAGAAATATCGTCTTTGGTGCCTGCGGTATCGATGAGTTTGACAGCAAGAATGAAGAAGTTTTTATACGACAGGGAAGCGAGACCGCCAGAGACGAACGTTCAGAGTCGGAAGTTCAGGAATGTCCGAAGTGCGGTAATAATATGAAATTAACCACCATTAAAAAAGGTGAGCGAGCCGGACAGGAATGCTGGGTGTGTTGCTCTTACCCTGAATGCAAAGGTGCCCGTCTCGTATAGACGTTTACTTACCCACAATGGCCATTGTTGTGGGTAAAACCTGATTGAGTCAAGCCGCAAGAATCAGAGTAGAAAGAGGCGGAAGGGTTAACGATATACTCTGAGCAGCGCCATGCATGGGTATATTTTCCGACTGAATATCAGTACCGGCATTCACGCCACTACCTCCATATTTGAAACTATCAGTATTTAACATTTCCTGATAACAGCCTTTATCCGACACACCAATACGATATTCTTCAATAATTGCCGGCGTCAAATTCGCAAGAATAATCATTGTCCGTCCAGATTGATCATGCCGACTGAATGCCAGTACACTTTGATTCGCATCATCACCTACGATCCAATGAAATCCTTCTTCCTTCGTATCCAGCTCATACAGCGCAGAATGTGTCCGGTATAATTGATTCAACTGACAAACCAGACTTTGTACGCCGGTATGCCTGCTCCCTTCATGGTTCAACACTTCCCAATTTAAAGCCTGATTATGATTCCACTCCCTGTCTGTACCAAATTCACCTCCCATAAACATAAGTTTCTTACCGGGATGAGCAAACATAAACGCAAGATATGCTCTCAAATTGGCAAATTTCTGCCAGTCATCTCCTGGCATTCTGGTCAGCAGAGTTCCTTTTCCATGAACCACCTCATCGTGGGATAAAGGTAAAACGAAATTCTCACTCCAGGCATAGGCAGTACTGAAGGTTATCTGATGATGATGCTTCCGATACAGTGTATCGGTTTTCATGTACTCCAGAGAGTCGTTCATCCATCCCATATTCCACTTATAACCGAAGCCAAGTCCACCTTCCGAAACAGGCCGGGAAACACCCGGCCAACTGGTGGACTCTTCAGCAATGGTCATAACATCAGGAAACTGATCATAGACAATTTCATTGAATTTCCGAAGAAAATGAACCGCTTCAAGGTTCTCATTACCTCCATGAATATTCGGCAGCCACTCCCCTTCTTTTCGCGAATAATCCAGATACAACATGGACGCGACGGCATCCACACGAACCATCTATATGAAATTCATTCAACCAGTAAAGCGCATTACTGATCAGAAAATCCTGAACCCAGGTTTTGCCAAAATCGTAGATACAGGTTTTCCAGTCAGGATGCCAGCCACGCCTGGGGTCCGGATGTTCATAAAGCGACGTTCCATCAAATTGTGCCAGTCCGTGATCATCTTCCGGGAAATGTGCCGGGACCCAATCCAGAATGACCCCAATTCCGGCCCTATGACAACAATCAACAAAATAGCGAAAATCATCTGGCGAACCATAGCGACTGCTGGGGGCAAACATGCCCACCGGCTGGTATCCCCAGGAATCAAACAACGGATGTTCGGAGACCGGCAACAATTCAATATGTGTGAATTTCATATCTCGCACATAGGGAATCAAACACTCTGCCAGCTCCCGAAAATTCAAAAAGTCATTATTTCCCTTACGTTTCCAGGAACCAGGGTGCACTTCATAAATTGACATAGGACGGTCATAATTCCCTTTCTGCTGCGTCCTGAGGGATAACCATTCCTGATCCTGCCAGACATAATTCTGGTCTGATGTAACCCTTGAGGCCAGTCCCGGCCATTGTTCAATTGAGCTTCCAAAGGGGTCCGTCTTTACCGGCAGCAGATTTCCATATTGATCATGAATCTCAAATTTGTATAAATCCCCTTCCCTGAGACCCGGTACAAACAGCCGCCATATGCCATCATCAGCACTGGCCATGGGATGCAAACGTCCATCCCAGTGATTAAAATCACCCACCACAGCGATTGAGCGCGCGCCGGGCGCATAAACGCTGAAAAGCACACCATCGATCTGCCTTCTGCTGTTTATCACATGTGATATCTCACGAGCACCTAAATAGCGATATAAATAACGATGATCTATATCATCCTGCCTTAATACATATTCACCAAACTGATAGGGGTCAAAGATCTGAACCTGCTGTCCGCTCTTCAACTCAATTTTCACCTGATAAACAAAATGCTTTCGCCTTCTGGGGAAGTGCAGCTCGAAAAAACCTGCAGAAACCTCTTTCATTGACCCCAGGTTTTTTCCGAAGGAGACTCTATAATCTCCAACCGGTCTGCATCGGGTCTCCAAACTCTGAGGACCAGGCCTTTTGATGAATGAGAATGAAGTCCGAGAGAATCAAAGGGACAGGAACACAGCCCCAAGTCAAGGCTGTTCACAAACGGTGACTGTACAGACATAGTTATAACAATATTTCCAGAATAGGGTGATTTTAGAGAGATCGAAAAACTGTCAGGTATTGTCTGGCTGACTGCTCCCAGGTAAAACGCTGCTCCATTGCATTCAGTATTAGCTGTCCGAACAGCGCTTTATTACAATAAACATCCAATGTCTTTTGCAGACAGTCTGTCAGTTCGATTGAATCCGGTTGTTCGAAAACAAATCCTGTGGCATTTTTACCGTAATCTTCGAAACCTGAGACTGAATCCAGCAGGCCACCGACGGCTCTTACTATCGGTAAAGTGCCATACCTCAGGCTGTACATTTGATTGAGTCCGCAGGGTTCAAATAACGATGGCATTAAGAAAAAATCAGATCCGGCTTCAATCTGATGAGCCAACGAGTTGTCAAAGCCATCATAAAATCGGAATTTTTCAGGAAATTCAGTGACCAATGCACTCAATTCACAAGCTATCGATTCATCACCACAACCAAGAACAATAACCTGAACTTCATTCTCTAGAAACTGTCTTAAGGCAGAGATAAGATAGGTGAATCCTTTCTGCTCGCTCAATCGTCCAACAAGTCCATACACTGGAATATCAGTGTCTGCCGTTAGCTGAAAACACTCTTGTAGCTTTCTTTTGCAGATCTCTTTGCCGGATAAATCATCCGCAGAGTAACGAGCCGGTATCAGATCATCTGTTTCTGGATTCCACTCTTGATAGTCACAACCATTGAGAATACCGGTAAGATCTCCCTCCCGGCGCTGAAAGCTGTTTTTCAGTCCGTGAGAACCTGTTTCAGTCAATAACTCACTGGCGTAGCGTGGGCTGACAGTAGTGATTCTATCTGCAAAGGCTAGCCCCCCTTTCAAAATATTAATCCAGCCTGAATCTTCAAAACAGGCAGGATTAAAATAACGCCAGCCAATACCAAGAGTATCCATACAGGCTGCATCCGTACGCTGCTGAAAGGCCGCATTATGAATCGTTAAGACTGACGAAGAATTTGAAAAAAATGGATTAAGAGATTCATCCACTCTTAAAAAGTATGGCAGCATGGCTGTCTGCCAATCATGGCAATGAAAGATATCCGGTTGAAAATCAATCTGCTGGCATAATTCAAGTGCCGCTTTCGAGAAAAAGCCAAAACGCTCGCTGTTATCGCTATACCCCCTTCCCTGACAAGTATAAAGTCCATCACGCTCGAAATAGTCGTTATGCTCGATGAGATAAACGGGAGTCTCATTGAATTCGGATTCATGAATGGCAAAACCGGTCTTCCTGCCAGAGCTGAACCGAACGTCACCTACTCCCTGGACTGTGGTGGCAAGCTCCTTCAACGCCTTGCTATAGGCAGGCATCACTATCCGTACATCATGCCCCAGTTTTTTCAGCTCGCGCCCAAGGGCGCTGGCCACATCGGCCAGTCCCCCTGTTTTAACAATTCCCGCCAGCTCTGAAACCACAAACAATATCTTTAAATCAGAAGCCAACTTTTGCCCCCCTGGGAATCACAACCAAACCAGATTCAGTCACCCTGAATTGTTTCATATCTTCTTCCAGGTTAACGCCGATCTGAGTATTCGGAGCAATCTCTACTCTTTTATCAACAATACATTTTCGCAGCGTAACACCCGCCCCGATCTTGGTATTCGGTAATATGATGGAATCAGAAATACGAGCCTGACAGCCGATCTCAACGTTGTAACCAAGGATACTACGATCCATAAAAATATCGTTGAGAATACAACCAACACCGACCATGGAGTTATTAATCTGCCCTTCTCTCTGATCACGGTCATAGGCAATTAATGCGGGGGGATAGGGTGGGATAAATGTTCGAATGGGCCATTGCTGATTATGCAGATTAATCGGGGAATTCCCTGACAACAGATCCATGTTGGATTCCCAGTAGGACTCTATAGTACCCACATCACGCCAGTACCCATTATTGGTACCTCCTGGAACGGTATTGGTTGAAAAGTCATAAACCATAACCTTTGCCCTGGGATAGAGCGACGGAATAATATCTTTGCCAAAATCATGATCTGACTGATTGTCCGCATGATCGTCATTGAGTTCTTTAACCAGACAATCCTGAGTGAATACATAATTACCCATGGATGCCAGCACATAATCCGGATTTCCTGGTATTGTCTTGATGTCTTCACTGGGCTTTTCCTGAAATCCAATCATCTGTCCATTGTCATTTACTTCAATCACACCAAACTGATGGGCCTGACTGACAGGAACAGGAATAGCCGCAACCGTCAGATCTGCATCGTTGCCTTCATGAAACTGAATCATATCCCGGACATCCATGGTGTAAATATGATCTCCACCAAAGACACACACCAGATCCGGATTAACTGATTCTATATGATGCAGGTTCTGAAAAATCGCATCTGCGGTTCCCTGATACCAGTCATAACCCGTACGCATTTGGGCTGGTAACGTATCAATGAACTTGTCCGATAATCCGGCAATCCGCCAGCAACGCTGCAAATGCTTACTGAGAGAATGGGATTTAAACTGCGTGATAAGATAGATTTTGTGAAGATCCGAGTTAACAAAATTACTCAGCACGAAATCAATGATGCGATATTGACCACCAAAGGGCACTGCAGGCTTGGCACGCATTCCCGTTAAGGGTGACAGCCGGGAACCTTCTCCCCCGGCCAGAATCATAGATAATACAGATGACACGCTCATACTCCCCAAAAAAACAATTCCCAAAAAAACGATTTATCACTGGCATACTCATGAAGTCTTCCATAACGATTCCTTCTGCAGCTTCAGTGTTATTTTTTTAGAAATGCTGTCCGGGGTTTCCCTTAGAGTTAGGAGATTCTACCCGTCGCCTTTGAAGGTGCAGGCTTGTAGAGCGCACCTCCAAATACTTTGGGTATATAATGGATCTTCTCGGCAACATTTCCTGCGTTGCTCTAGATCCTGTGCCCATGCACGGCATGGAAAAACCGTCTGACTCTGGTTATACCAATCTCAATGTATGGCTTCACAGTTGTACTGCCATAGACGTTGATTGGTAGTTGATTGGTAGTTGATTGGTAGTTGATTGGTAGTTGATATCTAAATTCTTACCGATGTTTTAAACATCATTGCTGGCAAATACATCAGCAACAATGGCCTGAGCCTCTGTCTGAATTTGCTTGAGATGTTGATCACTCTCAAAACTTTCCGTATATATTTTATAAACAGCCTCGGTACCTGATGGCCTGGCCGCGAACCAGCCACGGTCAGTGACCACCTTTAAACCACCAATGGCGGCACCATTACCAGAAGCGTGGGTCAGCTTGGCAGTGATCGGATCGCCAGCCAGTTTATCTGCAATGACCTGCTCAGGGCTCAATGCCGACAACACCTTCTTCTGTTCTGCATTGGCTGATGCCTGAATTCGCTCATAAACCGGGGCACCATATTGAGCAGCCAGTGACTGGTAATGTTCGCCCGGGTCTTTCCCGGTGACCGCAGTAATTTCTGCGGCCAAAAGGGCCATGATGAATCCGTCTTTATCTGTACACCAGGTTGAACCATCGAGTCGAAGGAAACTGGCCCCAGCACTTTCTTCGCCACCAAATGCCATTTCTCCGGAGGAAAGCCCATCGACAAACCATTTGAAACCCACTGGCACTTCGCAGACTTTTCTGCCCAGTCCGGCAGCAACCCGGTCGATCATGGCACTGGACACCAGCGTTTTACCAATGGTCGCCAAGGGAGACCATTGAGATCGATGACCATAAAGATAGTTGATGGCTACAGCCAGATAGTGATTTGGATTAAGCAGTCCGTGTCCACGAGTTACAATGCCGTGACGATCAAAATCAGGGTCGTTGCCAAAAGCAATATCAAATCGATCCTTAAGTTTGATCAGTCCCGCCATAGAAGAAGATGACGAGCAATCCATACGGATTTTGCCGTCTTTATCCAGATGCATGAAGGAAAAAGTAGGATCAACCTTATGACTGACCATTTCCAGATCCAGCTGATAATAGTCCGCAATGGGTTCCCAATAATGAATACCTGAACCACCCAGGGGATCGACGCCTATTTTCAATCCGGCCTGACTGATGGCTTTCATGTCCAGCACATTTTCAAGATCCCGAACATAGGGCGTTATATAGTCGTATTCCTGCACCCTTCCAGACGACAGAGCGCTGGTAAAAGCCATGCGCTTGACACCGGATAATCCTGACTTGATCAGTTCGTTAGCTCTGCTCTCAACCCAGGAGGTAATTCCGGTTTCCGCCGGTCCACCATGGGGCGGATTGTATTTAAAACCACCGTCTTCCGGTGGATTATGAGAGGGTGTAATGACAACGCCATCTGCCCGACGATCATGGCAGCGGTTATAGCTGACAATGGCATGGGAGATCACCGGTGTTGGTGTATAACCTCGCCCCTGCTGAATAACAACATCCACACCATTAGCAGCAAATACTTCTACAGCACTGATTAATGCGGGTTCTGAAAGTGCATGAGTATCCATTCCCACATACATGGGGCCGGTAATTTTCTGCCGATGACGGTATTCGCAGATAGCCTGACTGATAGCCAATATGTGGGTTTCATTGAAGGTACCCAGGAAAGAACTCCCTCGATGCCCTGAGGTACCAAATGCCACGCTCTGCTGCCGGTTGTTCGGATCTGGAATAACCGTATAGTAATCACTGACCAATCGTGGAATGTTGGTCAGCAGGTCATCAGTTGCTAACTGGCCGGCAAGCGGATGCATAATAATGGTCCCTGTTCGCTGATCGTATGGTCGATTCTGGCCTTCACCAGATAATCCCAGAGTCGCCAAAGTGGCGTAAGGGTAGTTACTATTCAGCAGTTAAACATTGATAACAAGCAGTAAACTGTTAAAAGTCATGTTGAATATACAAAATATTACATCCTTCAATTAACAACAATTCTCCCCCTGCGTTGCCTTATCGTTTCTCTTCTATCACCACAACACTGTTTGCCGGTACATCGTACCAGCCTTGATTTAAAATCACCTCGCGACTGAATTCGTCACTCTCAGCCGTGGCTAAAATACGATACCAATGTATATGATGACTGTAATCCGGGAAGGCAAATCGCCTGGTTTCCTGCTCATTATTAATCATTACCATTAATGAAGGCTGGTCTCCCACAGGGGTTTGATATCGAATCGCCAGAGTATGACCACTCTCTTCCGGTAACATTTCCGGCGTCAGGGGTAACCCATGATGACTGAACCACTCCTGTGCCGGTTTTTTATCCCTGTCTGTAGTCATATGATTTGGAACAGTCAGTACAGGATGCTGCTGACGCAGCTGAATCAATCCTGTCATGAATAGCTGAAGTTTTTTTCTGTCTGAATCGTTCGACTCCTGCAACCAGGACCAGTCAATCCAGCTAATGTCATTATCCTGACAATACGCATTGTTGTTGCCCTGCTGACTATTGCCAAATTCATCACCGGCCATGAACATGGGTGTGCTTTTCGATAACATCAGTGTTGCCATCATATTTTTGACGGATCTGAATCTTCGGGCAAGAATATTTCTGTCATTTGTGGCACCTTCAACACCGCTATTCCATGAACGATTGTGTTGATCTCCATCCCGGTTATCTTCACCATTACCCAAATTATGTCGTTTGGTATAGGAGACAAGATCGTAGCTGGTGAAGCCATCATGGCTGCAGATATAATTCAGACTGCCCACAGGGCGATCATCGCCAAACAAATCCCTTGAGCCCGACATCCGCCAGGCCAGATCAACCAGAGTATGTTGATCGCCTCGCCAGAATGACCGTATGCCATCCCTATACCGATCGTTCCATTCTTGCCAGTCGCGGGGAAAACCCGTCAAACGATATCCATCCGGCCCCAGATCCCAGGGCTCAGCAATCATCTGACACTGTGACAATACCGGATCCTGAAATACAGCCTGAAAAAATGCGCTGCCCAGATCAAAATGCCTATTCCTTCTGGCCATGCTAGGGGCAAGATCAAATCGGAAGCCATCAATCTGATAATTTTCATACCAGTGACGCAGACTGTCCATCACCAGCTTTAATGTCTGGGGAGAGTCAAAATTTACGGAGTTTCCACAACCACTGTAATTGGCCGTTGTCATTTGGCCCTGGTGATTATCAAGCAGATAATATTCTTTTTCCGCCAACCCCCTGAAACTCAGGGAAGGACCATCTGAACCTGCTTCACAGGTGTGATTGAACACCACATCCATAACCACCCGGATGCCTGCCCGATGCAGTTCTCTGACCATGGTCTTCAGTTCATTCACCGGGTCTTCCAGACCGTAGGATGGCTCCGGAGCCATTAGAGCCAGAGGGTTATAACCCCAGTAATTGCTCAACCCAAGATTTTCAAGACGAGCCTCACTGACAAAAGAGGTGACTGGTAACAACTCCAGAGTAGTAATGCCAAGGGAGGTCAGATAATCGATGACCACTGGATGGCACATACCAAGGTACGTTCCACGCATATGCTCAGGCACATCCGGATGCAAGCGGGTAAAGCCTTTTACATGAGCTTCATAAATAATATCGTCTTCAGAAGTACCGCTTTTCTGTAGTGAGCCTGGACGAACCACCGACTGCCAGTCAAAATAATCATCCCGAACCACGCTTAATGGTACACAACCATGGCTATCCAGTTCATTATACTGCCAGCTGTCACGACCATCTGATCCCGAATAGTCATACAGGGCCGGCGACCATTTAACCTCGCCACGAATCTCCCGGGCATAAGGATCCACCAGCAATTTATTATCATTGAATCGACACCCTTCATTTGGTGACCAGCGGCCAGCGGCACGGAATCCATAGGTCTGTTGCTCGGTAATATGCCGAACCAGAAGATGCCAGATTCCCTTTCGGGGACCGGCCATTGCCAGCCTTGACTCTTCACCGTTTTCATCAAAAAGGCAGAGTTCAACAGAAGAAGCCTCCGGGGCATAAACGGCAAAGTTCACACCAATAGCGTCACCAGCCCTGCAAAGTATTCCGTGCTGATCAACAAAATGAGCCCCCGGATTATTTGACCAACCAGGCTGAACAATAAGCTTACAGTTTTGTTTTTTTAACGGTTGAACCAGGGAAAAATCTTGTTTGCTAGTATCTGTCATACAACTCGAGATTCAATAAACTAAGGATATTTTGCAGGGATAATAAAGTGATCTTCACAAACCTTAAACCCTTATATTGTCATAAAAAGGCTGATCCCCGGGGATGGCTGAAAAAGTAATTGAGCGCAGCCCTTTACGACAGCCGTCTTAGTCATAGGTCAGATAGAGAGTCGCCAATGGTGGCAAAGTTAAAACCAGTGAAAATTCCTGTTCATGTACAGCATGATTCGTTGTTGAGAGTAATCCCTGGTTTCTGACTTCACTGCCACCGAACTCAGAGGCATCTGTATTCAGTAGCTCCCGCCACCCTCCAGCCAGAGGTACACCAACCCGATAATTATGACGCACAACCGGTGTCATATTGCATATAGCCAGTATCGGAGCGCTATCCCTCCCCTGCCGATAAAAAGCAAAAACGCTCTGTGACGTATCATCCTGAATAATCCAGCGAAATCCATCCGTCTCATAATCCAGGCGCCATAAGGCATCATATTTTTTATAAATGTGATTCAGCGTCCTGACCAGTGAATTCAGACCGAGACTGAATGCCTTATCTTCCAGCAGATGCCATTCCAGCTGATCATCATGATTCCACTCACGGGTTGTACCCAGTTCAGCGCCCATAAACAGCAGTTTCTTGCCGGGGTGAGCAAACATGAATCCGTAATACGCCCTTAGATTGGCGAACTTCTGCCACTCGTCTCCTGGCATACGGGTCAGTAACGTTCCCTTACCATGCACCACTTCATCATGGGACAGCGGTAGAATGAAATGCTCGCTGTAGTGGTAAACCATACTAAAACCGAGCTGCTCATGATGATACTGACGATGCTCTGTTGAATGCTTCATATATTCAAGGGAATCATGCATCCAGCCCATATTCCATTTAAAACCAAATCCTAAACCGTTGTCGTATGTTGGTTTTGAAACCCCCGGCCAACTGGTAGATTCTTCAGCGATCATCATACGATCAGGAAAATGAGCATAAACCGTTTCGTTCAATTCTTTCAGAAACCCGATGGCTTCGAGGTGTTCATTACCACCGTGAACATTAGGAAGCCATTCACCCTCAGACCTTGAATAATCCAGATATAGCATGGAAGCCACGGCATCCACCCGCAGGCCATCGATATGAAACAGTTCCAGCCAATAGAGGGCATTACTGATCAGAAAACTGCGCACTTCCGCTTTTCCATAGTCGTAAATATACGTTTGCCAGTCGGGATGCCAGCCTTTTCGCGGGTCTTCATATTCATAGAGGGCAGTGCCATCAAACCGTTCCAGGCCATGACTGTCAGAAGGGAAATGGGCAGGCACCCAGTCGAGAATAACACCCAGGCCATTTTGATGGCAGCGATCGACAAAGGTTTTGAAATCATCCGGCGTTCCAAAACGACTGGTTGGTGCAAAAAGCCCTACCGGCTGATATCCCCATGACCCGGAAAAAGGATGCTCACTCACCGGCAGACACTCAATATGAGTAAAACCCATCTCAATCACATAAGGTATCAATTCATCCGCAAGTTCAAGATAGCTGAGCCACCGCCCTTCTTTTTTGCGCCATGATCCCAGGTGCACTTCGTAGATACTCATGGGGCGATCCTGCGCCCCCTGAAACATCCAGTTTTTATCTTGCCAGGGATAAAGCTCATTATTGAAAACAATGGATGAATTCCCCGGTGCCTGTTCGGAATAAACGGCAAACGGATCGGCTTTGTGAGACAACAATTTACCCTGCTGACTGGTGATTTCATATTTATAGAGATCACCTTCACACACATCCGGAATAAACAAACGCCAGATACCATCATCGGCACTGGCCATTGGATGGAATCGTCCATCCCAGCCATTAAAAGACCCGATAACCCTGACACTTCGTGCATTGGGTGCATAGACTTTGAAAACCGTACCTGAAATGCTGGAGCCATCCAAAAGGGTGTGGATGATCAATCTGGATCCAAGGTAGTGATGTAACCAGTGGGGCTCCATACTTTCTTCAATCAGGGACAACTCACCAAACTGATACGGATCCGTTAAGCAGAATGTATGGTTTTGCTGATTTATAATGATCAGCTGATAGGGAAACGGCTGGATAATATCAGGAAATTTCAGCTCAAACATACCCGGAGCCAGAGGAAGCATTTCACCTGCACTCGCACCCGAATCCAGTCTTACGACAGAGACAGAGCGTGCGTCAGGGCGCCAGGTTCGTAACACCAGACCATCGCCATGAAGGTTTTCATGAAACCCAAGTACGCTGAAAGGCTGTGAACAGCGAGTATTGAGAAGGTCTCCAATAAGGTCATCGATAGCATTTGCCATACATGTATAGCCTGATTTCTGAAAAAATTAACCGCGAACGAACAACTAAATGATTACCTGAAGCAGCGACTTCAAAGCATATTCCAGATTTTTTTCCCATAATCAGTGATGGAACGATCGGAAGAAAACTTACCCATGGAAGCGGTGTTGATAATGGCCATTTTCCACCAGCCAGACGGGTCTTTCCACTGAGTCACAATGCGTTCATGAGCGTCAGAATACGCCTGATAATCAGCCAGTGTCAGAAAGTAATCCGAATCCAGCAGAGACTGTACAAGAGAATGAAAGGCATCGGGTTCTTCAGGACAAAGGTCTCCGGATGCCAGCCAGTCAATAACGGCGCGAAGCTCCGCATTACTATCGTAGAAGTCCCTTGGATTATAACCTTTGTGACGTAGTTGATTTACCTCATCAACGGTCATTCCAAATATAAAGATGTTCTCCTCACCCACTTCTTCTGCAATTTCCACATTGGCACCATCGAGAGTACCAATTGTCAGAGAACCATTGAGTGCCAGTTTCATATTCCCTGTGCCTGACGCCTCGAATCCGGCAGTTGATATCTGTTCAGACACATCCGCGGCCGGAATGATTTTTTCGGCCAGACTGACCCGATAATTTGGCAGAAAAACGACTTTCAGCTTGTCTTTAATACGTCGATCGTTGTTTACCCGTTCGGCCAGTCGATTCAGTACATGAATGATGGTTTTGGCAACTTTATAACCCGGCGCAGCCTTGGCACCAAAAATGAAGACTCTGGGAGGAACATCCAGATCGGGGTTATCCAGCAGTCGTCTGTATACCGCCATAATATGTAACAGATTCAACTGCTGCCGTTTGTATTCATGCAGACGTTTAATCTGAACATCAAAAATTGCTTCGGGATTGACGTCTACGTTACATAAATCCTTAATTACAGAGGCCAGATGCTTTTTGTTCTCTAATTTGATGGCTGCAAATTTCTTCTGGAATGCAGAATCTTCTGCGTACGCCTTTAAGTCGGTCAGTAAATCAAGATTACGACGCCAGTCACCTTCTATCGTATTATCTATCAGTTCTGCCAGTTTGGGATTACAGTGGGCAAGCCAGCGCCTGGGCGTAACACCATTGGTAATATTGACAATTTTTTCGGGCCAGAGTTTATGAAATTCCGGGAACAGGTTTTCCTGAACCAGTCTGGAATGTAACGCGGCAACACCGTTTACTTTTTGACTGCCAACGACCGAGAGAAATGCCATTCGCACCATCTGTGGATCTGCCGGGTTTGCGGGCTCTTCAATAATAGACAATCGACGTTTCATCTGGTTATCACCAGGCCAGCACTGCTCTACTTCATGATGCAGAAAGTGATAATTTATCATATGAATCAGCTGCATATGCCTGGGAAGAACACGGGCAATCAGGCCCTGAGGCCATTTTTCAAGAGCTTCTGGTAACAGGGTGTGATTGGTATAACAGAAAACCTTTCGACAGGTATTCAGAGCCTTGGAAAAAACAAAATCCTCTTCATCCATCAGTATTCGCATTAACTCAGGCACAGCAATAGCAGGGTGTGTATCATTCAGTTGAATAACCACTTTATCCGTGAAATCATCCCAATGACCATTTTCCCGCTTAAACCGCTCAATAAGATCAGCCATGGAACAGGCGACAAAGAAATACTGCTGAATCAACCGTAACTCTTTACCCTCTGGATGATTATCATTGGGGTACAACACCTGACTGATATTTTCTGCAAGAATTTCCCTGAACCGGGAATCCTGATAACGTCCTGCATCAAAACTGCTGAGGTCAAATCCTTCCGTTGCCCGCCCTTCCCATAACCGGAGCGTGTTCACCGTTTCAGTATTGTATCCTGACACAGGCACATCCCAGGGCATACCCAGTACATCCTGAGTTCCTTCCCAGACCGCCTTACCCGCATGTTCGGTAACCCGGCCATAGAGTCTAATCATCTGTTTGCGTTTAGGCCGTTCAATCCCCCAGGGGCAACTGTCTTCTCGCCAGGCATCCGGGCTCTCAACCTGTTTACCCCCGACAAAGCTTTGCTTGAACAAACCAAATCGATAATTGATACCATAACCAAACGCTGGCATATCCAGAGTGCTCAGCGAATCCATAAAACAAGCCGCAAGACGCCCCAGACCACCATTTCCCAATGCCGGATCTGCACCCTGTTCCAACACATCAGTCAAGCTTACCCCCATTTTTTTTAATGCTTTTTCAGCCTGGGAATAAATGCCGATATTGTGAAGATTATTACCCAGAAGACGCCCGATCAGAAATTCAAGTGAGAGATAATAAACCCGTCGGGATTTTTGCTCGCTTTCGTTTTTCCGGGTCACTCTGGTTCTATCCAGATTAATCTCCCTCACCAACAGACTCAAAGCCTCCCAGTATTCAGAGGGACCAGCTTCATCAACCCCCACACCCAGAGACTGCTCGAGGTGTCGGCTAATCATGTCTTCAATCTGGGCAACACTGATGTTATGAATAGATTTCAAATCGACTTTCATTCTGCTCATGTTACAACTCTCTATTGAACCTTGAATGGGTCTTGAAAGTATTTAATTCCGGGAAAGTGCCTGACGAACTGTGTTGAAACTTGTCTGACTGGTTAGTTCCAATACGTCTGGAACCAGAGAATCACTTAAATACCCAGCGTCTTTGAAGATGCAGGCAGCAACCGGGAGAAGTTCCAGGGTTTACACAATAAACGACCGGAGTAGTGGGAGCAGCCAGCAACTCTCGCCTTAAACTCTCGCCTTAAACTCTCACCTTAAACTCTCACCTTAAACTCTCACCTTAAACTCTCACCTTAAACTCTCACCTGTAATTCTCACCGTTAAAGGTAACGATATAATCCAAACTTATTTTTGATCACCTGAATTAATATTTCAGCTCGATATTCATAGCTACAGGATAGCCTGAAATCCGGGGCAATAACCGGACATTGCTTTCACTTTGATTAAAGTTTTCAAATTAATCAATCGATCGTTAAATCCAGATAGTTAATTAATCGAGAACAAAATAACATTATCGTATATAAAACCTTATTAATTATTAAAGAAGCTTTTATCATAACATTCTGGTCATTTGAAGATATTGATTTTAAACCACGACTGCCCGCATTATATCGTCCGGTTTAAGACTTGCGCCTTATATTTGAACGTTATATTTGAACGTTATATTTGAACGTTATATTTGAACGTTATATTTGAACGTTATATTTGAACGTTATATTTGAACGTTATATTTGAACGTTATATTTGAACGTTATATTTGAACGTTATATTTAAACGTTATATTTGAACGTTATATTTGAACGTTATATTTGAACGTTATATTTAAACGTTACTTTTAAACGTTACTTTTAAACGACAATCAACGCTCAATTCAATCAATCAGCAGTAAGACACTCCCGGAGTTTCTACTCATGATCAAAAGTATATTAACAACGCTGCTTACTACACTCCTCACCATACTACTGTCTTTCACCGCCTTTGCATTTCAAAAGGACGAACTGTTGATCTGGGTGGGAGGTGATAAAGCGCATAAAGGTATTCGAACGGTAGGACAGCAGTTTACCGACGATACCGGCATAAAGATAAAAGTTGAAATTCCGGAGAATATTACTGACCGGTTTCAGCAGGCCGCAGCCTCCGGCAGTGGTCCAGATATACTTTTCTGGGCTCATGATCGCTATGGAGAATGGGCTCAGAGTGGCCTTCTGGCTCCTGTCACCCCCTCTCAGGATTTTAAAAAGACAGTCAATGATATGGGTTGGGACGCAATGACATCGAAAGGAAAAATTTATGGTTATCCCATCTCAATGGAAGCAATCAGTCTTATTTATAATCGGGATATTTTGCCGGAGCCACCAAAAACCTTTGAAGAAATGTTCAGCCTGAATGACAAGTTAAAAAACATGTTCCCACCCAATGACAAAAAGAAAAAGAACAAAGGCATCAAGACCATCATGTGGGATCAGGTACAGCCCTATTTCAGCATGCCCATGCTGGCTGCCAATGGTGGTTATGTCTTCAAGAAAACTGCCAATGGTTATGACGTAAAAGATACAGGAGTGAATAATAAAGGCGCGCTGGAAGGTGCTGAAATGCTGACCCGCTTAATTGATAAAGGGGTTATGCCAAGAGGCGTTGATTACGGCGTTATGGAATCAACATTTAACAAACAACAGGTTGCCATGATGATCACCGGCCCCTGGGCCTGGGCAAACCTTGATAAGAGCGGTATTAGATATGGTGTTGCACCCTTACCCAGCATTAAGGGAAAACCATCAAGGGCATTCGTGGGTGTGTGGGGCGCAACATTGAATAACGCAAGCCCCAGCAAAGAACTGTCCAAAGAATTTCTTGAGAATTACCTTCTCACTGAAGAGGGTCTCAAGATAATGAACGACGACGTACCGCTTGGAGCCGTTGCCAATCGGGACTTTATGCGCAAACTGGAAAAAGATCCCAGAATCAAAGCAACATTCGCCAATGTCACCAACGGCCTGTTGATGCCTAATGTACCTGAGATGGGTAAATTCTGGTCAGCTATGGAATCTGCTCTTCGTAACATCACCAGTGGTCGACAGAAGTTTACTGAAGCGTTAAACGATGCAGCAAAACGCATTGTAAACTAACCTTCATCGGGTCTGCCTGATTGTTAATTCTCTCTTGTCAGCCCGTTTTACATCTACACCCATTCAACATTGCACCCAAAGTAATTGAAGATACAGGTAGACGACAAGGGAACTTAATTCCGTTATCTCCAGGGATGGAGAGCATGCCGTACAACGTCAGGAACCTTGTCAGTTGCAGTCTGTACGCACTGGATGAAAAGAGCAGTAACAACCTGGCATTTTCAATGAAAACAGAACGGAATGAAAAGCGGTATGGGTATAGGCACCTCGTATTTCATATCTTATTTACTACGACAAATTGCTAACTGAACAGAAATAATTTAGCGCAAAAAAGAGGCGTTTGAGTTATGGAGGTAAAAGGTCGAAACCAGGGCTACCCTGCGAAAAAGGCTGAATCTGGCAAAGGGGTGGTTCTGACCATAGTCGGCGCCATTGATTTGATATTATTGTATGGAATCACCCTCATGTACGCTCAGGGAGAACTGGCTTTTGCCCTTCTGGTTCTCATACTGACGGCTTCAGGCACATGGGTGTTTATCAGTTCTAAAGGCTATTGTTATCGGTATGTTTATCCCTGTTTGCTGGGCATTGTGACTTTTATTGTTTTCCCTCTTATTTACACAGTCAATGTCGCCTTTACAAATTACGGGTCGAACAACCTTCTTCCTCTTGAACGGGTTCAGGAAATTCATCTGGCTAAAACTTATCGAACCGGTGGTGAATCCTTTACATTCAAGATGTATCAGGAAGGCACCAAATTTCGGCTCAGACTTTTTGGTCCTGACATCACAGAACAGAATTTTGCTACCGAGCCTTTTGGAGCATTGATCAAATCAACCAGTATTAAGGCGAACATCTCATCGGATATTCCCACCGGCGCCGAACTCTCTATGAGGGATGTTATAAAAAAACGCAGTATCCTTAAAAATCTCAACATCATATTGCCAGACGGCAAGGAGCTGGCATTAACCAGTCTGAGAAAATTTGGTGCCATCAGTAAAATCTATGAACAAGAGTCTGAATTCATTCTACGGGATACTCGTACTGGAGAAGTTATCCGACCCGATATGGACACAGGCTACTACACCGATCAAAACGGCACCCGGCAGATAGGTCCGGGATTTACCATATACACAGGCTGGGACAATCTGAAAAAAGTATTTACTGACCCTGGTATTCAGAAACCTTTTTTTAAAATATTTCTCTGGACCGTAACATTTTCGGGGTTATCCGTTTTGTTCACGCTGATTATCGGGCTGTTAATGTCTTGCCTTGTTCAATGGGAACCGCTTAAAGGTAATGGCGTTTATCGTTTATTACTGATCCTGCCTTATGCCGTACCGGCATTCATTTCCATACTGATATTCCGCGGCCTCTTTAACCAGAATTTTGGCGAGATAAACATGCTGCTGGAGCTGCTGTTCAGCACAAAACCGGAATGGTTCAGCAATGAAATTCTGGCCAAAACCATGGTGGTTATTGTCAATACCTGGCTGGGATATCCTTATATGATGATTCTCTGCATTGGCCTGTTAAAAAGTATTCCCGAAGATCTCTACGAAGCCTCTGCTATTGATGGAGCCAGTCCCGTTCAAAATCTTTTCAATATCACCATACCTATGATCATCAAGCCCCTGATACCGCTACTCATTGCCAGCTTTGCTTTCAATTTCAATAATCTGGTACTGATTGCACTTCTCACCGGCGGCGCTCCCGACATGCTCAACGCAACCACCCCGGCCGGAACCACAGATATTCTGGTGAGTTATACCTTCCGTATAGCCTTCGGTTCCTATGGGCAGGATTATGGTTTGGCATCGGCCATTGCCACCGTCATTTTTATCATGGTTGGAGCAATAGCCTGGATCAATTTGAAAGCCACCAAAAAATTCCAGGAAAATTGAAGCCGCAATTCGGATTCATGAACAACTGAGGTCAATACTTATGGCAATGGTTCAATCAAGAAATCTGATCTATAGAGTTTGGATGGCCCGAATAGTTATGTGCCTTTTTCTTTTCTTCATTCTATTTCCATTTTTGATGATTATCTCCGTGTCCTTACGAACCGGAAACTATGCCACTGGCTCCCTTATACCAGCCAACCCAACTCTGGAGCACTGGTATCTGGCCCTTGGGATTCCCTGGGAAAATGCTGATGGTTCAGTTATTCAGCCACCTTTTCCGGTAATGACCTGGCTGTGGAATTCAATCAAAGTCGCTTTTGTCAGCTCAATGCTGATATTGGTGTTATCCACCACCGGTGCCTACGCATTTGCCCGTTTAAAATTCAAATTCAAGGAGCATATGCTTACTGCCATGATGATCCTGCAGATGTTTCCAGCAGTCCTTGCCCTGGTAGCAATTTACTCTCTGTTTGATCAGATTGGTGATTACATTCCCTGGCTGGGACTGGACAGTCTGGGTTCTGTAACTGTCGCCTATCTGGGTGGGCTGGCTCTGCATATCTGGCTGATCAAAGGCTACTTTGAAACCATTGATAACTCACTGGAAGAAGCTGCTGCAATAGACGGTGCTACGCCCTGGCAGGCGTTCAGATTTGTTCTGCTGCCACTATCAATCCCCATTCTTGCCGTGGTGTTTATTCTTGCATTTATATCCAGCATTGCTGAATACCCGGTTGCCTCAGTACTTCTGCAAAGTATGGATAATCTGACTCTGGCGGTTGGTTCAAGACAATATCTGAATCCGCAGAATTATCTCTGGGGTGATTTTGCAGCCGCAGCAGTGTTGTCCGGCTTTCCAATCTCCATCATATTTCTGGCTTGCCAGCGATGGATTGTTGGAGGACTCACTGCCGGAGGTGTCAAAGGATGAAAATATAACAATGGCACAGAGTTCAATATCAGGTCGACAGCCAACATGATTAGAGTGATCAAACCCGGAAAACAATCCTGCACCTTCATGTACGAAGGGTATAACAGGAATTTACCGTCTGAACAGGTAAGGATTAATCATCCGTTAATGCCATCAACCAGTGGTACATGCAATGGCAGAAGTCAAACTTGTTAACACGTCCAAAAGTTATGATCAGGGTAAAACCTGGGTACTTAAAGACATTAATCTCGATATAAAAAATGGTGAGTTCATTGCCTTCATTGGACCATCCGGTTGTGGAAAATCCACATTACTACGCATGATTTGTGGTCTGGAAGATATTTCCAGTGGGGACATGAGTATTGATGGAGAGCGAGTCAACAACTGGCCCCCCAATGAACGTCGGGTTGGTATGGTTTTTCAATCTTACGCTCTTTATCCACATATGAGTGTGGCTGAAAACATGGCGTTTGGTCTGAAATTAGTCAAAGCCGATAAGTCACTGATCAAACAACGGGTTGATGAAGCCGCCAATATTCTACAACTGGAAGCCTTGCTGGATCGTAAACCAAAAGCCATGTCGGGGGGCCAACGACAGCGGGTTGCCATTGGCCGTTCCATTGTCCAGCAGCCCAGGGTATTTCTATTCGATGAACCATTATCTAATCTGGACGTAGCCCTCAGAGTACAGATGCGACAGGAAATATCCCGTCTGCATCGGAATTTAAAAACCACCTCTATTTATGTAACCCATGATCAGGTGGAAGCAATGACTCTCGCCGACAGAATTGTGGTACTCAGCCCTCTGGCACAAGGAGCCAAGACCAATCTGGAACAAGTAGGAAAGCCTCTCGAACTTTACCATCATCCCGACAATCTGTTTGTCGCCTGCTTCATTGGTTCACCCAAGATGAACCTCTTCGATGCCTTCATTGAAGAGGCCGATAGTGACCTGACCGTAGTCAAACTAACCACGGGTGAAACTATAAAAGTACACACCGATACCAATACTGCCAGTAAGGGCGACAGGGTAGTGCTTGGGGTGAGACCCGAGCACAACCTTGCCGAAACAGATAATGGCAATGCCCTGGAAGGAAAAATTCAGGCACTGGAGAGGCTGGGATCAGAATCTTATATTTACATGAGTCACGATACCATTCGTGAACATTTCATTGTCCGGGTAGACGATTCTCGTCGTCGGGAAGAAAATTCGAAGATGAAAATTGAATTGCCCCCGGAACATTGCTACCTCTTCAATGCAAATGGTATTGCCTTTCGCCGGACACGCGCTCCCTCAATAGATCAGTAATGCACTCAAGGTTCCCAAGATGACAGATTTAAGACAGGTGGAAAAGCTTGCTGCCTTATGCGGTTTAGCCAGTGAATTTGTCAATTCCACAGGCCATTCGGTAACAATCAATACTGAATACAAGATACCTATGCTCACCGCCATGGGGATGGATATCCGCACTGACAGAAAGATCGAAAAAGCGATTGAACTGCAGATACAGCACGAATGGTCAGATTTACTGCCTGCAGTGCGTGTTATACATCAGGGTCGCCCACTTGTTGTTCCGCTGAATGTACCGGAAACCCGTTTGAACAACACCTTCAGGGGAGAGCTGGTTCTGGAAAACAAAAAAACTTTCGCCATGGAAGTTAAAGCTGACTCTCTGGAACAATTGAACCGCAAAGCACTTAAAAGCAAAGATATCGTACAGCTAAAACTTCAGCTTCCTGATGATATTCCCTCGGGATACCATCAATTGACCTTAAGAAACCGCAGCCTTGAAGGTCACTGTCAGCTCATTGTCGTTCCAGAAACCTGCCATGAACCTGAAGCACTGATCGAAGGAAAGAAAATATGGGGCTCCAGTATCCAACTTTATTCCGTACGTTCCGATAATAACTGGGGCATCGGAGATTTTTCCGATTTGAAATACCTTGGGATAGAATTTGCGAACCAGGGCGCTGATATTATCGGCTTGAATCCAATTCATTCACTATACCCATCCAATCCATGGCATTGCAGCCCCTACAGCCCTTCAAGCCGTTGTTTTATCAACCCGCTTTATCTGGATGTTACCGTTATCCCTGATTTTATTGAGTGTCCGAAAATAAATCAGATGATCAGTGAAACGGATTTCCAACATCGCCTCAGAAATGTTCGTGAAGCGAATTATGTTGAATACGAACAGGTTGCCTCTCTGAAATATTCGATTCTTGAAGTCATTTTTCATCACTTTTCTGAAAATCATATAAAGCAGAAAACAGACAGGTCAAAGGCGTTCGACAGATATCGTCGTAAGAAAGGAGAAAGCCTTGAGCTGCATGCCACCTACGAAGCGCTCTTCGAATACTATAAAAATGAAGACTCGAACAATTGGGGCTGGCCCTGCTGGCCAGAAGAATACCGGCAACCTGGCTCATCCGAAGTAAAATCATTTCGTCGTAAGTTTAAACATAGAATTCACTATTTCATGTTTCTGCAATGGCAGTCAGAGATTCAGCTTGAGTCTGCTCATCAGGCAACGAAAGATAGTGGCATGCTGGTGGGAATTTACCGGGATCTTGCTGTTGGTGTTGATCGTGGAGGAGCAGATGTCTGGAGTCATAGTGAATATTATTGTCAGGAAGCCAGTGTCGGAGCACCACCGGATACTGTTGCTCCCCAGGGACAGAACTGGGGATTACCCCCCTTTAATCCACAGGTGCTGAAAGAACACGCTTATGCACCCTTTATTGAAATGCTGCAGGCCAATATGACGCACTGCGGTGCGCTGAGAATTGATCATGTCATGGGGCTTCTTCGTCTATGGTGGTGCCCCACGGATAAAACCGCCGATTACGGCGTTTATGTTAATTACCCAATGGAAGACCTGCTGGGCATTATCAAACTGGAAAGCCAGCGTCATCAGTGTCTGATATTCGGAGAAGATCTGGGTACAGTGCCTGCAGAGATTGAAGCTGCCCTTCCTGAAGCACACTGCTATTCCAACGAAGTGGTTCTGTTTTCTCGTGAGCAGGATCGATTTCTAAACCCTGAAAATTACAAATCATCAGCACTGACCTGTATTTCCAATCATGACATTCCGACTCTGAGAGCCTGGTGGAATTGTAATGATCTTGATTTGAGACAACAGCTCGGAATTTACGACAATCACAAATCCCAACAGGAAAAAGAAGCTCGCCATGAAGACAAAAAAGCCCTTCTGAAAACACTTCAGGATATGGATGAATTGCCCTGGGGAGTCAACCCGGATGATATCAATACGATGGGATACAGTCGTGAATTACTGGAACGTATTCATTACTACCTTGCGAAAACAGCCTCGAAAATAATATCCATTCAACTAGAAGATATCCTTGAGATGGATTCACCCGTGAATATACCAGGCACCAGCGATGAATACCCCAACTGGAGACGCAGGTTGAATAGATCAACCCATAGTTTAATAAACGATGAAAGTTATAAAATGTTCTTAAAAAATATTACCCTCACTCGAAAAGCCTGATAATTTTTGATGCAGTTTCAGACAGTGGACGTGTGCAATTGCATCCTCTTGCTCAACGAGTTATACCATTGCCGGTTTCTAATATGCGTTATGAGCATGGCTTTTCAGGCTCAGAGACAAGGCGGAGTGACAGGGCGATCTCATTTGGCACTAACTTTCTCTGTTTGGCTAATTATTCAGCACACAAAAGTACCAAAATAAGCCTAATTTCCTGTACTTCTCAAAAATTCAGTTTTTAAAGCTAGCTTTTTGAATATGCAACAGGATTGGTGTTTGTCAAATGAGATCGCCCTGGGCGGAGTGACGAGTCATAGCCGTAGCTATGGCGAGGAACTCCAACGCAGGATCTGAGTCTGAAAAGGCAGCGCAATAGCATAATTAGAATCCGGAAATGGTATTAGTAACAGTTTTCGGCGGGTTACCTGTCAAACAAAGCCGTCACCTCATCCTGTAAAATATGTAATCCGTCCATAAGCTTTAAACCTGCTGAAGCTTGATTCACCTTGATATAACCATAGATCTCTGACTGATAATGATAGAGCGCTCTTTTGGAAAATGTTTCTACGGTTTCGTCACGTGTCGGTTGAAGCACATTATTGACAGGTTTCTGGTATTGACTGATAAAATAGCTTTCTGTTGATTTGATCAAATTACCCAGCTCGGTCCTCAGCTTTACAGCCTCTGACACCTGTCCATTGCTCAGAATGGGTTTTAACACCAGCAAAGTAATAGTCGCGCATGGACTGACTGAAGGTATCCGGTACAGGCCTCACAGGTTGACTTGCAGCGATAGCCGAAGAACCAGCCACTGTCGTCAAAGCCCCTCCGGTGAGATAAGTGTTCACGCTTATTAATCTTAATCATCAGCTTCCCATCATCCCCATGACGGGCGATGATATCCGGAACTGGCGGTGGAACCACGCCCCGCACCCGGGCAAAGGCTTTCGCTTCATTTAACAACGGGGTAACACCTTTCCTTGCTTCATCCGTGGTATAGATCACCATGCAGCTGACGACGTCTCTTCCACGATTATCCACAGAGAATTGCATGACATGCCCTTCCGGAGTTAGAAAACCGGGAGCCTGATACTTCACCTGCTCATTATCAAGTGTACGAATGACATCGCCCTGCTTATTAAGCAGAGCAATATTGGGGTAAAATATTTCTGCTTTTTTCCTGCTATCCCCGTGAAGTACAGCGCTGTTCAGTTTAACGTCATAAATACCATTTTCAGTTAAAGCATTTTCAGGCAGAGCGTACGCCAGAAACGGGCTGATACCTGTGGATAATTTCAGTTTCTGTTTTACAGAATTTATTTCAACGATAATTTTGTTTTTCCCTGCATCCTGCCATTGCTGGCACTGAATATCCTTGAACGAATTCAGGGTGACAGAATGCAAATTATTTTTTACCGGTTCAGAGAAATCGCCCGCAGGTAACCAGCTACATCCCGCCAAAATAGTTACAGTTAACAGACTTGTCGTTCTGGAAAATTGCATCATTCTGGTTAACTGCATCATTGCTGTGAGCCTTTGATGAATAGCGTAACAGGGTAAAAAGAGTGCGAAATAAAATGTAGTCGCTAACCCTGTTTCTTGTCGAATCCCCTTATTATTAAATTGAAAATGTTAATCCCTGTTTCAACTTTTAACAAAAAACACTCAAAAAACTAACCGTCAATGGCAAAATATTTTTGCCGACATTGAAACCCTGAACTAACTTTCGTTTGTGGTTAACGCATGCCAACGCGTCATTTCCCAGAAAAGCATCACCCATCAAAGATCCAATATTATGAATGCTTTCGAAAATGTAACTGTCTGATGAAAGCTCTGGCCACAAGAGCAGGAAACAGGTGGAATCCGGTTTAATAATCAGACCGGATTGCTGATTAGACTATACACAAGACACATGACACAAGGTAATTCACCATGCTCCTGAAGCATAACGTTCTGGCGTCATTCGTACGTAGTTGCGGTGTCGCCTCCCTGGCTGCTGCGTCTGTGGGCGCACTGGCCGTGGAAGGTATGGATATAGATTTTCATGGCTACGCACGTTCAGGGATAGGCCGATCCGCAGAGGGCGGTGATCAGGCGTGTTTCAAAGCCGCTGGCGCTCCGGCAAAATTTCGACTGGGCAACGAGTGTGAAACTTATTCAGAGTTGAAACTCGGGGCCATGCTCTATGATGACGATGACGTCCAATTCTATCTGGACACCAATCTGGCCTATAAAATTTCCCAGGACACCGACTATGAGGAAACCAGGGCTGTTCTGAGAGAAATGAATATCAAAGCCACTAACATATTCAAAGATTCGCTTCCCGGTGCCTCTCTCTGGGCTGGTAAACGTTTCTATCAACGTCATGATGTTCACATGAACGACTGGTATTACTGGAATACCTCAGGACCAGGTGTCGGACTTGAGGATATTGATCTTGGTTTCGGAAACCTGGATATCGCCTGGATAAGAAATTCACCGGACGTTCAATATCTCGACGACAAAAGCAGTAAAATCGAAAAAGTAACCATTGAAACCGACATTCTTGATTTCAGGCTGAACGAAATCAAGCTCGGTAACAATATGAGCCTTGAACTGGGGCTGGACTATGGCAAGGGGAACCCTCCGGATAAAGTCGCCTTTAAAGACGCTGTAGACAAAGATGGCTGGATGTTCACCGGTGAATTGAGCATGGGCATCATGGATGGTTTTAATAAGGTTGTTTTCCAATATGCAACGGATGCCATGACCGGGCCTGGCGTCGGTACTTCAGGCAGCTATCTTAATACGGCTGACTGGTACAAGGGGAACAAAATGTTCCGGTTAATGGATCACGGAACCATTTCTCTTACAGACAGACTGGATCTGATGTACCTGTTGTCCTGGACAAAGGTTGAGTTTGATAATGACTTATCAGCAGCTCTGAAAGGCACAGGTGTACCGGATGACAGAACCTGGGTATCTGCAGGCATTCGACCCATCTGGAAATGGAATGAATTGACCAGTACAGCCATTGAAATTGGCTATGACAAGGTTGAAAATGCCTATTCTTCATACTCTAAAGGAGATGATCAGAGGAAAGTTACGCAAGCCTCTTCGACAGTGAACTCTGGAAATTCACCATAGCCCAGCAGTTTCATCCTCGCTTCGGAGCCTGGGTTCGTCCTGTGATCCGGGTCTTTGCAACTTACGCTGACTGGAAAACGCCTGATAATGTCGCCTACATGCCAGCGGCTCCAGGCGCAGATCCTGTTGCACAGTCCTGCAAGGGAAGTAATGAAGCAGTATGCAACTCAATGGGGCTGAACTCATTTTGGCTACGGGTTCCAGTAATGCCCAGATCATGAATACCTTTGGCAAAGACTCCAGTGGCTGGACCTTTGGTGCACAAATGGAAGTATGGTGGTAACACCAGGATATAAAAAGAAGGGGAGCCTATGAATGCTCCCCTTCTTTTTACATATATAGCTGTACGTTTTTTGTACAATTTGCTGAATTGATTGAAATTACCCGCATGGAGACAAGATCATTTTAGTTAATACCAACCTTATCCACTGATTCTGTGAATAACTTCTCAACGCTATAATAACAATGTCTTTTATATCAGGAAAATCATTTCAAATCAGTTGATCAACGAAACCGGTTCAGGTCTGAATCCAGAGCAGTTGGCGTGGTAGGTAGGCGATATAGGCAGGTAACAAAAAAACCACACGTACATCGTGGATCAGGTGAGCGAACAAAGACAACAAGCCTGCACCTTCAAGTACGAAACGTATATAATTCCCGCCAGTTTTTACTATCTAGAGTCCTGAGTTATGTCGAGAGAGAGCTTTGATGCTCGCTTCGGTGGTACCCGCCGATTGTATGGCCATGATGCTGTGGAAAAACTTCGTGAGTCCCATATCTGCATTATCGGTATTGGTGGTGTCGGTTCCTGGGCGGCAGAAGCCCTGGCACGAACAGCCATAGGCAAAATAACACTGATTGATCTGGACGATATATGCATAACCAATACCAATCGTCAGATTCATGCGGTCACAGAAAATATTGGTCGTTCCAAAGTCGACGTCATGGCAGAAAGAATTGCGACGATCAATCCTGATTGTCAATGCGACGTTATCGAGGATTTTATTTCTACTGATAACATGCAGACGCTGATATCCAGTGACTTCGATTATGTTCTGGATGCCATTGACAACTTCCGGATAAAGGCTGCACTTATTGCCCATTGCAAAAGAAATAAAATTAAAATCATCACTACAGGAGGCGCAGGTGGACAGATCGATCCGACCCAGATCAGTGTCTGTGATCTGACAAAAACATACCATGACCCACTGGCCAGTAAAGTCAGGGGCCAATTGCGTGATCGTCATGGTTATAGCAAGAAGCCAAACCGGAAGTTTGGTGTCAGCTGTGTGTTTTCAACAGAACAACCTGTTTATCCACAGGCTGATGGCAGTGTATGCCAGACCAAACCAGAATCCGGAGGTTCAATGAAAATGGACTGTGCCAGCGGCTTTGGTGCTTCCACAGCAGTCACCGCAACCTTTGGTTTCATCGCCGTTGCACACATGATCAAAAAATTAACACTGGTGAAAACATCGGGTTAATTTGTAATTCACTCTTCCCGGACAAGTTCCGGGGTATCCGTTTCTTTATTAATTATAACGATGAGCAATAGATTGAATCTCTGTGACAATGGCCTTAAGTCCATTGCCCCTTGACGGACTGAGATGATTAAAAAGATCCAGCTCCATGAACCAGCCATCCAGATCCACCGTTTCAATAGTCGAAGGTGTTTTACCATTAACCGCCACCAGCACCAGTGCAATCAATCCCCTGATTATTCTGGCCTCTGAGTCTGCGGCAAACAACAGTGTCATACTTTCTTCACAGTAGTGGTGATGAAGCCAGACAGTACTCTCGCAACCCTGCAGACGAGCGTTCTCTGTTCTCCACTGACCCGGAATAGAAGGCAATTCCTTACCAAGCAGCATGATTTGCCGGTATCGATCCTGCCAATGATGTAACTCCCTGAACCGTTCGGTCAGTGTGGGCAAATCCAGCGACAGGGATTGAAATAAATCTGGTAATGATTCGTCACCATTCATTGCATCCTCGGCCACGTTTTCTTTCTGGTCTGCCACCTTGTGAATACCCGCCGCATGAATCTGCTCAACAGCAGATAACAGAGAATCGATCTCGTCATGGGTATTATAAATTGAGAATGACGCACGTACTGTGCCCTGGAGCTTCAGGAAGTCCATTAATGGCATGGCGCAGTGATGCCCGGTACGCACCGCTATACCCTGCTGATCGAGCATCAGACCCAGATCCTGATTATGTATTTGCTGTGAGACAAAAGAAATCACAGGTACTTTCTGCCGGGCCTGACCGACCAGTTCAATTCCCTTAATTAACGACAGCCCCGACTCAGCCCTCTTCAATAAGTCCAGTTCATAATTCTGCAGCGTTATAGCATCAAATTCCTGCACAAATCCAAGAGCTTCTGCCAGGCCTATGGCTCCCGCAATATTGGGTGTCCCCGCTTCAAACTTGAACGGTAAACGATTAAACGTCGTTTCCTGAAAGCTCACTTTCTCAATCATCTCGCCACCAGACTGCCAGGGTGGCATTCTTTCCAGCAGTGAACGACGACCGTAAAGTATGCCCACACCGGTAGGACCAAAAACCTTGTGCCCCGAGAATGCATAAAAATCACAATCCAGTGCCTGTACATCAATACCTCCATGGGCAACGGCCTGGGCTCCATCCACCAGCACCAGGGCGCCTGCAGCCCGGGCTTCCTGAACAATGATTTTCAGGGGGGTTGCAGTACCAATAGCATTTGATGCCTGAGTGATGGCGACCAGCTTTGTTCTGGAGGACAGTTGTTGTCTGAAGTGACCAAGATCCAGATTACCCATTTCATCCAGCTCTATCACCTTCAGAACAGCGCCAGTTCGTTTTGCCGCCAGTTGCCAGGGAACGATATTGGCATGATGCTCCATTCGACTCAGAAGAATTTCATCTCCTTCGCGTAACTGACTCTCTCCCCAGCTTTGGGCGACCAGATTTATCGACTCGGTGGTTCCCCGGGTCCAGATAATCTCTTCAGCGTGGCGGGCATTCAAAAATTTACGGACACTTTCCCTGGCATCTTCGAAGGCATGAGTGGCCCTGGCACTTAAAAAGTGAGCGGCTCGATGTACATTGGCGTTTGAGGTTTCATAATAAGTATTGAGAGCACTGATTACTCTTGCCGGCTTCTGAGTAGTTGCCGCATTATCCAGATAGATCAGTGGACACCCGTGTGCCTTTTGCGACAGCACAGGAAATTGCCGACGAATGACGTCAATATTCAAAGAGCAGTTGGGATGTTTCAAATAGCCTGTCATGACAACGTGTCAGTAATAAATTGAATGCAGAGTTTAGCGTTCCTGTAAACTGAGGCAATACCTTATTCCACTCCACTACTGATTATTGATATAAGCCATTATCACCGTCACATTATCCATACTATTTCACACCATGCTTAATCATATAACTCGTTTTCTGGGGCCCTGTTTTATGGGTCCCTGTTTTCTGGGACTTCGTTTTCTAGGGCTCGGTTTCCTGGGAACAGCCACTCTTCATGCCAGCGAAGAGCTTGTGACACCGTCTCCGGAAATGGCAGGCGTCCCCTTTGTTTTCAGCTCAGAAGATTGGGGGCTGGCCTATGGAGCTGCTGGCATTATAACCGGTATTGGTCAACCCCAGATGTCTCTGTTTGGTACAGTCATTGGCTCCGATAATGGCACACTGATGGGCTATGTGGGTTTGTACAATCTGATGATTCCCGGTGCAGACCAGTTATTGTTTGATCTCAATATCTGGAAAGCAGATTTTACCGAGACTAATTATTATCAGGCAGGCAATACTCAATTTCCGGGCGAGCAGTCAGGAAGTAATGATTCCAGCTTTGACAATTACATACGCACTGGAGCCCGAGAGCAGGATATTAAATTGAGTGCAAAGTACGTACTACCCATAGGGGCCGGTACTGACGGTGCGCTGCCGTCTATTATGAAGCGCAACTCAGGATATGACGCCGCTGGAATAATCTGGAACCCCAGACTGTCCGGCATTACTACTCTGGAGATTCAGCCCTTTTATCAGAGTCAGGAGCTTGAGAAATACAAATCCGAATCTGTCAGTGACCATGTTGCCGGTGCACGGTTTATTCTGGAATACGATAACCGCAATTCCAGTCATCTTCCGACTCATGGAAGTAATACCATATTGACCTACACCAGAGACTGGGGCAGTAGTAATCGCCCGGAATGGTCCACCATAGAACTGGAATTCAGCCAGTTTTTTGATCTGGGCAGTAATGACTACATGAACCAGAGAGTCATTGGATTTAATGCCTGGATTGCAGATACCCCAACCTGGAACGACAGCACTGACATCAATGGTGAGAGGCAGTTCAATCGTGCACCATCCTATGCCGGCATCACACTGGGAGGATGGGATAAATTGCGTGGTTATTCGTCCCAGAGATTTTCCGGCCGTTCTGCTATTTCCTACAGCCTGGAATATCGAATGATGCCCAGTTGGCAGCCTCTGGAGAACATGCCTGTTCTGGGCCCTTTGTATGAAATGCCCTGGTGGCAATGGACACTGTTTGCTGATGCAGGCCGTGTTTCAGACCAGTTTAATCTGTCAGAACTTCATGATGATATGAAACTCAGTGTGGGTGGAGGTATTCGTTTCAAGGTAGAAGGCGTCACCGTAAGAACAGAGGTCGCCAGTGGCTCCGAAGACTGGTATTTCAGGGTGTTTGTTAATCAGCCCTTCTGATTTTTCTGGTTCGGGACCTCCTTGTGTGTTATACCTACATTCACTCGTTAAACCGAAACAGTTTTTTATGACTTCAGCCCTGCGCAACCTGACCCAGCTTATTCATGTGGTGATAATTATTATCTCCGCATCGGGGGCTGTGGGCTGAGAGAAAACAGATTCACACGAAACCCCCACACTGAAAAGTTTGGGGGTTTTTTTATGACTGAATACATTTCATTTAACCGGAAGCGGAGACACACCATGAGCCCTATTCAGAGACTGATCATACGAATTATCAGCTCCATCGCCATTATTTCACTGGTCATTCAAATTCCTGAAAGTCTACTGGTGATTCTTCCTGTTCTTACTGTTCTTACTATAGCCATGATGCCCCGGGCGACCTTTACCAGAAAGGTACGAATTCCAGTAAACAGTGATTCAAACACCCAATCGTCGAGGAGGAATCGGAATGAACGGCGCTAACATTGTTGTCCAGACACTTGACCATTTGGGTGTAAAAACCGTTTTTGGTTATCCGGGCGGAACCATTATGCCCATCTATGATGCACTCTACAGTTCTCCCGTAGAACATGTTCTCTGTCGCCATGAACAGGGAGCTGGATTTGCAGCAGTGGGTTTTGCCCGCTCTACAGGCTTCCCCGGAGTCTGCATTGCCACCTCAGGACCTGGTGCCACCAACCTGATTACTGCTCTGGCCGACGCTCTTCTGGATTCAGTGCCTGTTGTTGCCATTACCGGGCAAGTGACACGTGATGCTATGGGTACAGATGCTTTTCAGGAAATTGATATCCTCGGTCTCTCAATGGCCTGCACCAAACACAGTTTTCTGGTAAAAAAACCTGAAGATCTTCAGGACACACTTCTACAGGCATTTGCTCTGGCTGCAGAAGGTCGACCCGGGCCGGTTCTGGTTGATATCCCGAAAGACATCCAATTGACTGCCATGGACTACCAATCTCCCGGGACAACAGAAAACAGCATTACACAATATTCAAAATCTGATCCGACCGCCGGTAATGATGAATACGAAAAAGCCATTAATATGATGACTTCAGCGCAACGCCCAATAGCTTATATTGGCGGCGGTGTCGGTATGGCCGGAGCTGTGGATACTCTAAGACACTTTCTAACAACGACCGGTATGCCCAGCGTCTGTACCTTAAAAGGGCTTGGTAGTGTATTACCGGACACCCCTGAGTATCTTGGCATGCTGGGCATGCATGGCACCAGGGCGGCTAATATGGCGGTTCAGGAGTGTGACTTGCTTATTGCCATTGGAGCCCGCTTTGATGACCGGGTCACAGGCAAACTGGATACCTTTGCTCCCAATGCAAAAGTTATCCACATGGATATTGATCCTGCAGAAATAGAAAAGCGCAGAACCGTTTCCATCGCTTTCACTGAATCCCTGAATAATGTTCTGCCAGATCTTGCTACTCCTCTTGAGATTGACCACTGGCGACACCACTGTATCAGCCTGAAATCCAACCATGGCTGGCGGTACGATAAACCGGGTGATGACATATTTGCTCCGCTGTTACTAAAACAATTGTCCGAACAGTTACCTGAAAACAGCATTGTCAGCTGCGATGTTGGCCAGCACCAGATGTGGGTAGCGCAGCATATGAGTTTTCAACGCCCGGAAAACCATCTCAGCAGCGGCGGACTGGGCACCATGGGATTTGGCCTGCCTGCAGCCATCGGCGCGGCAATGGCTCGCCCTGATGACAAGGTCGTTCTGATCTCAGGAGACGGCTCGTTTATGATGAATGTTCAGGAACTGAACACCATAAAGCGAAAAAATCTATCCGTTAAAATAGTGATTATGGATAACCAGAGACTGGGTATGGTTCGTCAATGGCAAGATCTCTTCTTTGACGGACGACACAGTGAAACACACCTTTCAGATAATCCTGAATTCGTTGTGCTCGCCAAAGCCTTTGGTATTCCCGGCCGCACAATTACACAACGAGCCGAAGTAGAATCTGCTCTGAGCGAAATGCTTCAATCTGAAACCGCCTGGCTACTGCATGTCTGTATCGATGAGAGGGAAAATGTCTGGCCCCTGGTTCCCCCTGGGGCAGCAAACCATGAAATGCTGGAGGAAATAATATGAACTATCAACTCGGCATTGCCTGTAGAAGCCAGCCTGACATCCTGGAGAGGATCTTGAGAGTCATCAGGCACCGCGGCTTTACCCTGGAAGCAATCACCATGACACCGGCCCATAGTGGCCAGCAATTTGATGTGACCGTCACTGTTTATGGTCAGCGTCCCCTGCAACCCTTAGTCACACAGCTTGAAAAATTACACGACGTGTTAAAACTGAAATCCGAACAGAATTAACAGCAGATTGCGTAACAACCTGACACAAAATACAGCCCTGAGAATGGGCTTTTTTTACCTGACTGACTACTTTATGGAAGTGCGCTATGGAATTTTTGATGGCTGTTTTTGTGTATGCATTTTCCACAACAGTGACTCCCGGCCCCAATAACATCATGATCATGTCTTCCGGGCTAAATCATGGCATTCGAAATACACTGCCTCACTTTCTTGGAGTCTGTCTGGGCTTCCCGGTTATGGTCGCAGCGGTTGGTTTTGGTCTCAGCGCCATGTTTTTGCATTATCCGATCATCCACCATATCTTGAAATTTACGGGTATCAGCTACCTGCTCTATCTGGCGTGGAAAATAGCCATGACCGATATACAGGCTTCAGCTGAAAGGTCATCGAAGCCAATGACTTTTCTTCAGGCAGCTGCTTTCCAGTGGCTTAACCCAAAAGCATGGATTATGGGTATTGGTGCCGTTGCCACCTTTACTACGGTCAGTGGCAATATAGACTGGCAGGTTATGGTGATTGCATTTTCTTTCCTGCTGGTCAGTTTCCCCTGTGTTGGCTCCTGGCTGTTCTTCGGTGCGGCACTGAAGAAGATATTAAAAAGCCCTCGTGACCAGAAAATCTTTAATGTAACCATGGCCATATTACTGATTTTATCCGTAATACCCATGATGAATGCGAGCCTTTCGAATGCTGCAGGCTGACTATCTAAGAGCCAGTAATAAATAGGGGGCGTTTAAGGCGGACAGATAAGGCCTCCTGATCAACATGGTTACCTTCCGACTCGGGAAAGCTACACCATTCTGCTCAGCCTTTTTTTCATCCGGTCAATGATAAACTCTCGAAACCATCGATGAGCACGATTATGCTCCCAGTATTCCGGCCAGACTATGTTGTATTCCATCTTGGGTATATGACCCGGCAACTGTTTAACCACCATGTTTTCTACATACTTGTTGGCAGAGGCCGCTACCTGCATTGTCACCAGAATATGATTCGTGTCCTTCACCATCTGCAGCCCAATGGGCAGATTCGGTGTTTTTGCTGCCACTCTGACCTTCCCTCCGAGATCATCAATATAATCACGAATCAAGTGAGGACTTCCCATCCATGACGAGTGACGAATGAGGGGGTACTTTTCCAGTTCTTCGAGTGTCAGGGGTTTGTCGGCCAATGGATGATCCTCGTGCATCAGGGCACAGATATTATCATCCATCAACCACTGGGAATTGAAGCCCGATGGTGGTTGACCAACATACCCCAATACCAGATCCACTTCCCCGGCCTCTAGTTTACTGCTCAACTGAGGGCCAAACTGAAGTAGTTCAAAATTGAAATGAGGCGCCTTATTCCAAAACTCATGTAAGATCTCGGGTAGCATTTGTTCCAGGGATATGTAATTTCCAGCTATGGTAAAATCTTTTTCTGTGGTGGCTGGATCAAACTGCTGATTCTCAAATATAGTGCTGGCTTCACTGACAACCCGATTGACATCTTCCTTTAGATAGACCGCCTTTTCCGAAAGAAAAATCCTGTTCCCCTGACGTACCAGAATAGGGTCATTCAAAGCTTCTCTGAGCTGTGCCAGGGTTCGGCTCATGGCAGATTGAGTTACATGCATTTGCTTTGCTGCTTTTGAAACACTCTGGGTATCCAGCAGGGCTTTTAAACCTGGCAGAAGATTCAGGTTCAGTCGGTACAGATTCATATTATTCTCTAAAGATACAACAGTATGAGGCAGCCAAACCCGGGGGATCGTCTGACCAACAGATATATAATAGCAATCAGCCACCCGCAGAGCTGTAATTCCTCAAACACACAAATACGACACTGCAGGTTCTTAAACACCCAAAACATTTACAGATTCAGCCAGGCGGCAGACAAACGAAGCTCAGCAAGCTTACACAGAATATGTGACCTGAGTTGAATGAGAGCTACCACCGACCCTGCACCTGCAAAGGCGATGGGTATAATCGTGTTTTCCAGAGAAAATCACAGGCCGCAACTGTACAGCAGTAAGAACCTATCATGCGATAGTGATATGACTTTCACGCACCCCGTATTAACCCCTATACATTCATTACCATTAAGGTACACTGAATCAGTGCCCTGATTGAAAGGCACCGGGAGAAACTGCCCCAGAAATACTCAATTCTTCAGGGGTAACTCCAGGACCTGAATATTCAGGCATAGCTGTTTTCATAGCTGCTACAGCTGTAAGGAGGGTCCATGAGCGAAAACAAGTACAAGAACATTCAGGATCTGGTGGACAGTTACATTGCCTCTGGCATGTCCGTCAGAGAGTATGTTGAAGCCTGCGTGGATGTTGGAGATATCAGCGCGGCTGAAGCATTGAAACTTTTGTCCGTTCTGCGTGATTCGCAATCGGTAACATTTAAACTGGCTGAAGTCAGTGATGATGAATATGCCGGATTGCAGATGACCCTGATCCGCAAGGAAGATGAAACTCTCTCCGACTCACCTCTGTTTCATATTGAGATCGACGAGAGCCTGAATCCTGACAGAGAGGAGGTAATCGATCTGCTTCAGAAATTCGCCAAGGAACTGGCGGTACTGGCAACCCGGGATGAGCTCGCTGAAGCCGAAGCCATTGATTCCATTGACGAATGCCCTGAGGACTGGCTCGATCATCCTAATATTCTTCCAGCCAGTGCAACCAGACACTAACCTATCATCATAAGCCGCATTCTGCGGTATGGCATTACACCTTTTTTTCGCCCGGATTGTACTGGGCGAATAGTTTTTTTCAGTCAATCGTTTCCAACGATTTCTGATCAAACGATTTTGTTCTGCAAAATGGTCATCCTCTGTCTATCTTTTGACTGAAGCGTTCAATCAATAGCAGACAGTGTTTCATTGCTTTATTTCTTATACCCGTTGGATTTCAAGATGAGGCCAGGCGTCAACCGAGTGAATCCCCGTGAGCTTACAAGTAGTAAGTGATCGGGGTGAGTGAGGGCAGACAACAACACATCATCTTTAAAGGCGATGAGTATATTCGTACATTGACACCCCTGTGAGTCACCTCATGAAACTGGAAGAACTGGCCAGACTGGCCGGAGTCTCAAAAGCCACTGCCAGCATCATCGTTAATGGCAGAGCCGATCGCTATGGAATCAGTCAAGCCACTCGTGAAAAGGTGATGGCACTGGTGGAAAAATATCAATACACCTCCAAAGATAACCATACCGAACCCTCTCGACAGAAAATAACCGGACTGATTCTTCCAGCACTGAATAACATCGATATGGCCCTGTTCTGCCACACTCTTGAAAAACACCTGCGAGAGGGAGGCAGGCAGTTACTGCTCGGCTGTACAGAGAATAATTCAAAAATTGAGCAAGAAACCATAAGAAAATTCAAAGAACATTCGGTGAGCAGTCTGGTTATTTTCAGCGGCCAGAATGATGACAATTTTTATGAAAATTTATCGATCAGGGATATGTCCATTTTTCTCGTGCCCCAGAGCACCAAACAATGGACAGAGGACGCCTGTTTAAATACTGTCCGGAAGATTCTGAGCTCAATCACCGATAATAAACACTCTGATGCTGTCAGAGAAAAATCACTCCAGCGTATTTCTCTGGATTGAATGATTTACACAATGGAATAAGACAGGGCAGAATAGTCCTGTCAAAGGTTTGATCAGTACAAGGATGATAATGCCTCTCTATCAGGTTGCAGCCACCTTCTTCACTCTTTCCCTGGTGTTGATGACCTTATTTCAAGTACTCGTATCCAACCGGGATCGCAGAGCCGTGAGCTTTGCCATACTTCAGGTCAGTTTGCTCGGCCACCTGCTATTACCCTTTGTTCAAACCTATGCGGACAGTTTTCTCCTGAACTGGTTTTTTTTCTCACTTCGCAATATGATTCCAGCCATGTTCTGGCTGGTCTGTAACCTGTCCTTTGATGATGACTTCCGCTTAACGCCTAAAACCATGGCCATTCCGTTGATTGTTGTTCTGGTTCCCTCCATTGGGTATTTAAGCTCTGGAATGAACCTTGAAGGGCAGACACAGCTTTTAACTCTGCTGATGTTCAAAATACCGCAATGGCTCGAATTACTTTTGATTGCCCATGCTCTGATCACTGTAACCCGAAGTATGAGGGATGACCTTGTCAGCTCACGAAGAGAGCTCAGAGTCTGGCTATTAGGCAGTGTTGGTTTTTATATTGCCCTGGTAGTAACCATGGAACAGTTTTTTGATGGAGGCCCACTCATCTTTGTGCTTGCCGAACCTTTACTGTTAGCCCTGTTCACATTCATATTTTATACCCGGCTACTGGCCTTTCGTTCCGGCTTGCTCTTTGCTTTGGAAAAAGAACCTGACAATACCTGTGAACAGGCATTGTCAGAGCCGCTTTCTGATCTGATGGGAACGGATAAAATCCAGATCAAAAAACTTCAATCTTTAATGACGGAAGATAAACTGTATAAGCAGGAAGGAATAACCATTCGTCAGCTGGCTGAAACCATGGGAATGCAGGAATATCGATTACGTCAGCTCATAAACCAGACTATGGGCTACCGGAATTTTAACGATTTTCTGAATGGCTACCGTATTACTGAAGCCTGCAGGCGATTGTCATCCCTTGAAGAAAAAGATATCGCCGTTCTCACCATTGCTCTGGATACGGGTTTTCGTTCGCTCAGTGCTTTTAATCGCGCATTTAAAGAGAGAATCAGTATGACGCCCAGTCTGTATCGAAAAAAGACAATGCGTACTTCAAGTTCATAAAAACTTGAATGCTCCGCTGACTGAATCCGAAAATCCTGACTGATTTTAAAATAGCTTATATTTTTTCTTTTCCGACAAGATCATGCCTTTGCTTCCGGGTTAACCTGACAAAGAAAATAATAACAATAAGGACAACCCAGTGAGAATCCATAATATGATGGCAGTTATTGCCATCTCATTTTTTCTGTCCGGATGTGGGCAGGAAGAACCAGTCCAGATCAGTGATTCCAGCAAAAAATTCCAGAAAGAACTTCAAGTAAAACTGATCAAAGCCAAAACTGGCGACATCGTCGACATTCCAGCAGGTACATTTGAGATAGACCGGAGCCTGACCCTGAATGTGGATGGCGTCACCATTCGCGGTGCTGGCATGGATAAAACCATATTGAGTTTCAGGAACCAGGTCGCAGGCGCAGAAGGTTTACTGGTAAATGCCAGTGATTTTATTGTCGAAGACCTGGCTATTGAAGACACCATTGGTGATGCCATAAAGGTCAATCAGGGCAGGAATATTATTATTCGGCGTGTCAGGGTTGAATGGACCAACGGGCCGGACACAAAAAATGGTGCTTATGGCCTTTATCCTGTCCAAACCGAGAATACACTCATTGAAGATTCGGTCTCTATCGGTGCCTCGGATGCGGGTATCTATGTGGGACAATCCCGTAACGTTGTCGTTCGTAATAACCGGGCCGAATATAATGTTGCCGGTATAGAAATAGAGAACACCATAGGAGCCGATGTTTACGGTAATACAGCCACCAACAATACCGGTGGCATGTTGATATTCAACATGCCCCAGCTGAGTCAGCCCGGTCATTCCACCCGAGTGTATAACAACAAGGTATTTGAAAATAATTATGATAATTTCGGTACCAAGGGTACGGCAGTAGCAGCTATACCGGCAGGATCAGGTATTTTGATCAACTCCAACGATAATGTGGAAATTTTTGATAACCTGATCAGCAATAACAAAACTGCCAATCTGATAGTCAGCAGCTATTTTGCGGCAGGGTATGAAGAAAACTACCAACAGACAGAAAATTTTGATCCATATCCGGAAGGTATTTATGTCTATAACAATCAGTTTAAGGGAGGTGGCGATAGCCCTGACAGGCTGGAACTGAAAGCACTGAAAATTGCTGAATTCGGATTTACTGGCAGCCTGCCGGATATTCTCTGGGATGGTTTCGTCAACCCAAATGCCAAAGAGCTGAACCTGCAACCGGCACTCTGTGTCGATAACGGCGACTCTGAAGTACTGAATGTCGATGCAGCTAACGGCTACAGCAATATCTCCATAGATATGAGCCAGCACCTTTGCACTATTCCCAAACTGGCTGCTATTCAATTACCTATGCAATTACCTACGAAGGAAGGTTAATCATGACCTCCGCTTTCAGGGTAACTGTAGTTTGGCTGTTTTCCCTGGTACTGCTGGGTTGCAGTGAAAAATCGCCGCTGGTAATGATTTCCGGTGATAACTATCCGGAAAAACTCAGTGACTGGGGTATTCATACAATCCGTTCACAAACCCTGCAGCTCAATGAAGGCGTTATTCCTTACGACCTGAATACGCCCTTGTTCACAGACTACGCCAGTAAATTGCGTACCCTTTGGATGCCAGAGGGTAAACAGGCCAGTGTCGTTGATGGAGAGATCGTCTATCCACTGGGAACCATTATCACCAAGACCTTTTATTATCCGGTTTCAGGAGATTTTTCTGACGAAGTCAAGCCGGCCGAAGGAGAGAGCTCTCTCTTCCATTCAGTTGATGGGTTGCCGCTCAGGGATGTGCGGCTGATTGAAACCAGGGTATTGCTGCATCAGGAATCTGGCTGGACAGCCCTTCCCTATGTATGGAATCCGGAGCAGACAGAGGCAACTATTGAATGGGCCGGGGACAGTGCCCGCCTGAAACTCATAACAGAAGGTAAGCCCAAACAACCGTTTATCTATGTTGTGCCGGATGCCAACCAATGTGCCGGTTGCCATGCTGAGGACGACAATCGCCGTACAGTAAAGCCTCTTGGTCCTAAAATCCGGCATCTTAACCGCTCTTATGCCTATGAGTCAGGCACTGAAAACCAGCTTACTTACTGGACGAGAACGGGACGCCTCTCTGGAATAGACGATCCAGAAAATGAGCCCAGAAACGCATTATGGCCAGAAGCAAGGGCGAATGAATCACTGGAACACAGGGCAAAAAGCTATCTGGATGCCAACTGCAGCCACTGTCATAATCCTGAAGGCGCAGCCCGAACCAGCGGGTTGTTTTTAACAATGGAGACGCCGCATGGAGTGAGTCTGGGGTTCTGTAAAAGGCCGGTAGCTGCAGGCAAGGGCGCTGGAAATCGTAGTGTTGCTATTTTCCCCGGTGATGCCGCTAAATCTATTTTGTCTTATCGCATGGAAAGCACCGATCCCGGAGAGATGATGCCGGAGTCAGGTCGGGCACTCCCGCATAAAAATGGAATTAACTTAATACGACAATGGATAAACAGCTTGCATAAAAATTCAATTTTTTGTAAAACTTACAGCGCCAGCACACAAAATAAATATACAAATAATAACAATAGGCAAGGATTAAAATAATAATGTTGTATGCTATCAACAGACTGCAGCTTGCACCTGCAGCTGCCGGATTCCTTTTATCCGGAGCTCTTCTCGTTACGCCTGTCACTCAAGCTGCCGAATTCGAAGTAGGTGAAGCCAAAGGAACGTTAAACACCACGATCAGCCTCGGTGCACGTTATAACCTCGAAGAATACTCAACGCCCGTTGATGGTGATGGAGAATTTGACGGAGAGGAGAATGAAAATGACGGTGACCGTTCCTTTGACCAGGGATTTGTCAGCCAGACCCTGAAGTTGACCTCGGAATTTAAACTAGAAAAAAATGGTGTCGGTTTTTTTGCCAGGGCTACCGCCTATCATGATCGCATTCTGATGGATGACGACAATGACTGGGCCGATGCCAACGCCACCGATATGGCTAATGGTCTGGCAGACCAGACAGGAACCTATTCTGGTTTAACCAGTGAAGTCAAAAGAAATCAGGGCAATGGTGTCAAACTGCAAAGTGCCTATGCGTTTGCTAACTGGAAGTTTGGCGAGAGTGGTCAGCTGGATATAAGACTGGGAGACCAAACAATCGGTTGGGGTGAGACACTGTTCTACGGCGGAGGCCTGAAAAACCTGAACGCATATGATCTGGCACTGAACAGCCTGCCAGGCTCTGATGGTGATCTGCTGCTCCCCCAGGGAATGGTTCAGATTGATCTGGCCTTTAATGATCAGCTGAAAGCCTCGGCTTACGCTCAATACGATTCAAAAGAGAGCATTTCTGGAGGCCATGGTACTTTTGACTCAGGTACAGATCTCTTCGTACCAGGATCGGACTATGGTTATAAATCACTCAACACCTTTGCCAATCTGGCAGGCATGGATGTACCAACATTTAAAGGGCTTCTGGGACAGATTAATGGCGCCCTTGCTGCCAGCGGTCTCGACGGATATGACTACGAAACAGGTTTTATCAGTGTTGCAGACGTGTCCGGTACAACCAATGCCAGTGATACCGGCCAATGGGGCCTTCGCCTGACCTATGAACCTGAATTCCTGAAGGATACTGAGTTTGCCGTTTATTACTCAAACTATCATTCCAGTATTCAGTATGTTGAAGCCAACATTGCCAACGACCCGGCGACTCTTGGCGGTGCCGGTACAGCCTTCCAGATCATGACTCAATCAACCTTTGCCCAGCTGACCGCCGCCGGTGTTCCTGCAGATGTCGCCATGGCTCAGGCTCAGGGAGCCGGTGGCCTACTGGGTGGATTATATCTCCTCAATCAGGGAACCACTGCCCGAACAGCCTATCCGGAAGACATCAAGCTTTGGGGAGCAAGTTTCCATACCAAGGTATTTGGATATACCCAGATTGCCGGAGAACTGACCTACAAGGAAAACGCCCCGATTTATATCGATCATCCGGACGATATCCTGTCCATGATGCTGGCCGGAACCGGTTCGGCTCTGACCACTGGGCAAATTCCTGATCTCTCTCTGGCCGTTGCCGGACGTTCCTACACTCTGGGTGACTGGTATCAGAACTATGAACGGGTTCCGATGATCGATGGTTCTCTTTCCGTTATTCAGCCTTTTGGGGCGGTATTGGGCACAGATCTGATGTATATGGTGAGTGAAGCAGCGTTCCAGCAGGTGAATGATCTCGAGAACTATGATCGTTACACAGCCAAGGGAGCACCTGCATGGTTTGGCGACGATCCTGAAAAGGAAGCGGATGAACGTCTGGATAAATTCAGCTGGGGTTACAACCTTCTTCTGGGTGCGAACTGGGAAGATGTAGCAACACCCGGTCTGACCATCAAGTCTACTTTCCGCTGGACCCATGATGTTTCAGGTAATTCTACCCTGACAGGTCGATTTGAAGAAGATACAAAGAAAATTGACCTCGGTGTTAGCGCAGAATACAAAGACTTTGGTGCCAAGTTGGCCTGGGGCGGTGATTCTGATGATATGAGCAATGGCACACTGACTGGCTCGGTAAACTACAGTTTCTGATAATAGTCTTGTAGCGTCATTGGAATAAAATAAAAGGCATCCGATTTTAGCCGGTGCCCTTTATTTAAGCTCTAGAGTTTTTTTAAGGTCTAGAGTTTTTTAAGGTCTAGAGTTTTTTAAGGTCTATAGCTTTATGCATTTGGATCAATGATGAGTTTAGCGCCTTCTTTATCTGCCTTTTTTTTACAGGCCGCATAATCCCGGACACTGGTTATATAGAAAACAGGCATAAAGTCTGGCAATAATCCTGTGGCCATCGTGCCCATGGAATAACATACTATTTTATCCAACTCTTTTTCTGTGATTTTTTCCTGAATTGCACTGGCACTCCCAGCCAGTATTAACCCACTGAACAATATCGAAGCTGTTTTCATCTCATCAATTCCTATTGATTTGAACAGGTTCATTATCGGCAGGTGGCTGACCGTTTTTACCGTGAATATTCTGCTATTGTCGAAAGGAAAAGGCATAATGCCTTTTCACTAATAATGACTTATGGGATCGAAGATAAAATCGGATCAAAAACTGCTTTCAAAATCGGGTTCAAAACGTTTCCGGCTATTTTTCTGCCTTTTTTGCCTTGTTCACAACAACTCTTGGCAGATCAACTTTTGCCTGTAATTCATCCACGTTGTAGCCTGCTTTTCCAAGCACATCAACACAGAATGTAAAACAATTATGTTTCTTCACCTGCCATTTCCATTCCTTTTTTGACTGAGACACCATTTCATCCTGAAGTTGTTGCTTTCGGGTCTCTCGTGCTACTTTTTCTTCTTTTGAGGGACTTTTGCCTCCTGCTCCGCCAGTTTCACAAGAGAATCTTTCTTTATAATGCCTGCCATCTTATTTCTATCTTCTTTGGGTTCCCAAACACCCACAATATTTCCACCCTCCTTATCCATGTACTTAAAAAACTGTTCTCGTGTCATAAATTCAGGATAATTATTGGTGTCGTTGATTTGAACAAACCGAGCCTCGTCCAAAGCAGGGTCACCAAACACCATACAGGCGTGATAAAAGGGATTCACAGTCATACCCCTCAGTAATAGAATTTTCGGATCTTTGTATAATTTGACTTCACTCTCAGGAATACCTTTACCCTCATAGCGATCGCCATAGGTTCTTGTTTTAGGCAGGAGGGCCAGTTCTTTATAGATTTTGATGAGTTTCTCGGGCTTGATTCGTTTCAATCCTTTTTTTATCTGAATCAACACCTTGTTCAATCGGTGGGAACGAGTGGAAATATAGTTCTTGTCTGTTTTTGTGGCCGCTGCGCCATTCTGTTGCAACAAAGGTTCGCCTTCTGAATGACTGATACTTCTTTTCCGTAAACTGACATCTCTATCAGGATGTTCTTTTTTACCTGTCTTCACCGAGGGTAAATCTTCACCATCCTCTTTTTTTATGGTTCTCTGGCCATCAGTTCCAATAGGTCTATTTTTAATATCATCAGCATTTGGCCCTGCTTTCGTATCACTGACCAGTGGTTGCTGTTCCTGGGGGCCAAGGCTGTCCACAGATAAATCCTGATTGTTTCCATTTCTATAAGCTTATAAAAGCATTCGACTTATTGCTTCAGTTTATAAAAACCGTTTATGCTCACGTCAGACTGTACATTCAGTCGTTATCCTTTTTTTAACAGAAAGCTGGTCATTAAATCGTCTATTCCTCAATCAGGGCCTCTGAAATCCCCAGTATTCACCTTGAGCGAAAAATATGGCTTTAGACCCTGAATCCAGCTACGGACAGCCTTCGTATAAACCTTTGCCACATCGGATAATTGGACATTCATGAGTTATCAACATTTTTCTTCCCGCTGTATTTGGCTGATGATCGTTTTCTTATCGGTTCTACCGCTTTCAGCCCAGGCACTGGATACTGGCTGGCTAATCAGCCCACAGCAACCCAACGCTCAGGTCCGAGTCATTCTGAGTGGTGAATACAGTCCTGAAACCCGAATTGTTAATGCCGCCCTCGATATTCAATTATCCGAAGGCTGGAAAACCTACTGGCGCTCTCCTGGCGAAGGCGGTATTGCGCCTGAAATAACCTGGGACGGATCTGAAAACCTTGCGTCTGTACAGTGGTTCTGGCCAAAACCCAGGCGATTTGAATTACTCGGCATCGAAACGCTGGGTTATAAAGGTGATACGGTCATTCCCCTGGAATTAACGGTGAATGATATTTCCAGGCCGGTCATGCTCACTGGCAACATCCGTCTGCCAGCCTGCACCGATATATGCATTCTTTCTGACCATCCTTTCACACTGTCATTTACGCCTGATCAGCTCACACCAGACAGCAACGCCGGCTTCATGATTGACAGGGCCATGTCTCTGGTACCGGAGTCAGTATCCGTACAGAATCCGGGCAGTCAGATTTCAGACATCAGTGCCTTCTGGAACCCTAACGACAAAACACTTACGGTTTCTGTTGAAGCCAGCTCTCCATGGAAGCAACCCGATATTTTTGTTGACGGTGTGGACAATGTCGTTATCAGTCTTAGTCAGCTCAGAATAAATAATAATATGGCCCAGGCTGTTTTCAGCACAAGTAGCTGGCTGGGTGATGTTGATCTCAATAATCGCGCCGTCAATGTGACGATAATCAGTAATGATTTCAGCAAAGAAATTCAACTGCCAGCACAAGAAGAGCAGATAGAAATACTGCCGGAAGAAAGTACTCTCTTATATCTCATTGGACTCGCTCTTCTAGGTGGACTGATTCTTAATTTAATGCCTTGTGTGCTACCGGTTTTGGGATTAAAACTCACCGCGCTAGTACACGCATCCGGGCAGAGCAAAACGAAGACACGACTCCAGTTTCTGAGTACTGCAGCCGGAGTTCTGGTTTCATTCTGGCTACTGGCCGTTATGCTGCTGTTACTGAAGTCTGTCGGGGCTCAGGTAGGCTGGGGCATTCAGTTTCAAAACCCCTGGTTCATCGGGTTCATGGCAATTGTTACCTGTGCATTTGCAGCAAACTTACTGGGTTTTTTCGAAATAAAACTTCCTGTATTTTTCTCCACCCGACTGGCTCAGGCAGGCAGTAATTCACTGTCGGGACATTTTATTCAGGGTATGTTTGCCACCTTACTGGCAACCCCCTGCTCTGCCCCTTTCCTGGGTACCGCTGTGGCTTTTGCACTTTCCGGAAGCAATGTAACGCTGTTTGCTATTTTTACATCTCTCGGGATTGGTCTGGCAGCACCTTACATTCTTATAGCCTGTCTACCCGGAACCCTCAGGTGGATGCCCAAACCAGGCCCCTGGATGATCTGGCTTCGTCGTGTACTTTCCCTGTTATTGCTGATCACCTGCCTATGGTTAATCAGTTTGCTAAAGAGTTACCTGAGTACCTCTGTAGTACTCTTTCTACTCTTCATTCCAAGCCTTTTGCTACTTTACAAAATACTGACCGACAGCTTACCCAAAGCTCGCAGAATCCCTGTTTCAATGGCATCAGCTACCCTGGCATTAGCTGCAGTTTTAATCTCAGGTTGGGCATCAGGACTGATTAATCAGAGCTCATCCAAACCTGTATTGCCCTGGCAAACATTTAATGAAGCAGAAATACAGGAACTGGTAGCTGCCGGTTACACGGTATTTGTCGATATTACTGCCGACTGGTGCGTTACCTGTAAAGCGAACAAAGTTGCCGTTATAAATCGGGAACCTGTTCTCAGCGCTCTGCAAGATTCAAATATTATTCTGATGCAGGGCGACTGGACCCGCCCTTCAGAAAGCATCAGTAATTATTTGAATAAGCATAATCGTTTTGGTGTGCCGTTTAATGCTGTTTATGGCCCCTCAGCCATCAATGGTATTGCTCTTCCGGTCATCTTGAATACGGATGTTGTTTTAACAGCACTGAAAACCGCTTCTGAAAAAAATACTGGAAAAAAAGGATCTTAATAATGAGAAAATCGATCGCTGCATTAGCGACAACCTTGATATTGCCATTATCAGTACAGGCAGCACCACTGGATACTGAACAACAGCAACAAGTGAAACAGCTGGTTCGGGATGCATTAATGGAGAACCCTGAAATACTGGTTGAAGTCATTAATGAACTGAAGAAAAAAGAATCAGGTCAACGTGAAAAAGCACAAAAGTCAGCTTTATCTGCCAGTTACTCTGATCTTTTTAACAACAACAGTGACCCTGTGGCCGGACCTGAAAAAGCCCTTGTAAGCATGGTTTATTTCGGAGATTTAAATTGCGGTTACTGTAAACGTCAGGACCCAATTCTGGATAAGCTCGTTGAGAAATATCCAAATTTTCGAGTTATTTATAAAGACTTGCCTATTCTCGGCCCCAGCTCTCGTGAAGGTGCAGCCCTGGCTTTATCAGCCCATAAACAGAACAAGAACGCCTACTTTACCCTGCACAAACGTCTTATATCCAATCCCGGAAAACTCAGTACAGATTCCATTACCGCAGCCGTAAAAGCAGAAGGGCTGAATCCTGAGAAACTGAAGGCTGGCGTCAATGATTCAATCAATCGTCAACTGGATGATAATATTCAGCTTGCACAACGATTAGGAATCACTGGTACTCCTGCCCTGGTTTTTCCGGATGAAATTCTGGGTGGATTTACCGATGAAGCTGCATTGACAGCAATCATCGAAGATCGCCTGAGAACTGCGAAAAAATAATATGAAAAAAAAACGCCTGCAGCATTATATTCGCAAGCTGATTTTCACTCTGATCATTGCTGCCCTGATAATGACTGGCTACAACCTCTTCCTTCAGAGAAATATGCCAACAGGGCAAGCTCCGGATATACAGGCAACACTGATCAATGGTGAATCCATAGATCTGCAGGCGTTATCAACTGACCAACCAGTATTAGTGTATTTTTGGGGAAGCTGGTGCTCAATTTGTACCATTGTCAGTCCTGCAATTAATGAGATAGCACAAGATTACAGGGTAGTAACCATTGCGCTCACGTCAGGTTCAGACCAACGAATTAAAGCCTATCTCAAAGCGAACAATCTGGATTTTGCTGTTGTAAATGATAAGAAGGGGCATTTCAGTCAACACTGGAAGGTCAGCATTACCCCATCGATATTTATTATTCAGAATGGAGAGATTCGCTCGATAACAACAGGCTACACCAGCAAGCTGGGGTTACAATTTCGACTGTGGTGGTATGGCTCGATGTGAATTAAAAATTGCAGTTATACAGGAGAGATACTCTCATACCTCTCCTGAAGCAGAGATCAGAGCTCTGTTACGATGCAATCTTTACGATCTTTACCTGTACGTGAAAGATAGTTCGTGAATTCGGCAGGGATACGGCCGGTGGTAGCACCTTCCCAGTTCACGGATACACCTTCAGCTGTTTCGTAAGAAAATTGAAAACGTTGACGCGGCTTACCCTTGCGAATTGAACCATCAGATTTCATGTCCTTGATATCGTCAGCAGAAATACCCATTTCTTCCATTTGCTTCAGTACAGCATCAATTGCAGAACGTTTGAGCGCAATTTGCTCTTCTGCTTCTTTCTGAAGATCCAGTTTTTCTTCATAAACACTTTCAATACGGCTGATAACTCGCTGTAAATCTTCTGCGTGCATATCATGAAACAGTTTACGAATTTGAACTTTGGATTTCAGAATGCTGATTGCTTCGTCAAATATATTCATTAGCCAGTGACCAGGAAAATTATGATAAGGAAATAGCGGCGCAATTTATCACTGCTACTTCACCCTGTAAATGTTTTTATTATAAACAGGACAAACTCAGTATCTGTATTCGGAAATCAGCTAATTTATTAAACTGTATTTAATGGTAAATCACTAAAACAACCACTATATTAATTTCTAGAAACCTACTGCAGCAGAAAGAAGACTAATATAACCTTCGAACACTTGACCTTCGAACACTTGACCTTCGAACACTTGACCTTCGAACACTTGCACGTATCTTATGCTGACGCCGGGTTTTAATACTATTCAAAATAATTTTAGAGTTTATACGGTCAGGCATTACATTTATTTAATTCTCCAACCCGCTTTAACAGAGTATCTATATTACACCTTTCGAAAAACAGATTAACATATTAACTAACAATTCAAGCCCAGTAAAACGCCCATTAATTAAACAGATTAAATCAGAGTCATGTACTCCTTTCCAGCCAGTTCAAGATGAGAGTTATTGTTCATTCCAGTAAGCATGCATCGTCCATTAGAACATTTTATCGTTGTTACACTCGTGTTCATTAAAAGCCGGTTAATGTCATAGAGTTTTTCATCATCTATACCCAGCAAGCTCATGCATATCACCGAAATAGGTCCACCCGATGTAATCACAACAGCACTGTCTGATTCTTCCAGCTGTTTTGCTACTTCCTGAAGGCCCAGCAGGCAGCGTTCTTTAAACCGTTCCCAGCTTTCAGTATATGACTGATCATTTTCAGCTGAAATCCAGCGTTCCAGTGCACGTTTATAAAGTGAGAAAAAAGATTTCTCCGGATTTTCCTGCAGTCTCAACCAGCCATCCAACTCTGCCTTACAGGTTATTTCTGGTTTGACGTTCAATAGAATATTATGGAATTGCATCTCATCAAACCGAAGGTCTATGGATATTCGGTCATTATTAATACTACTTTCATATCCCTGTAAAAAATGACTCCTTGTTTGAAGGTGACGATGAAGGGTACCCGAGACGACATGAGTCAGTTTTCGGTCGAGCTGACGAAACCAGCGACCAGTCACTTCAGCCTGGTCATACCCAAGCAGTGATAATTGATCGTAGTCATTTGCTCTGAACGAAGCCTGTCCATGACGAACCAGATAGATCGTTGTCATAATTATCCTGATTACAGTTTGGATTTTTCAATGATTCCAAGGCACCTCTTCTCAAGGTAATTAGCCATGAGACCAAAGCCTGAAAAGCGGGGATCTTTCGTTTTGCCCTGTCTGTACCGAAGGTAAATTTGCTGGATAATTCCGGCAAGACGAAACAGACCATAAACAGAATAGAAGTCAAAATTACGATTATCCAGACCAGCATTATCACAATACCAGCTTATTACCTGCTCCCGACTCAGCATTCCTGGCAAATTGGTTGGCTGTCGTCTGAATTGCTGATAGAAATCATCATCATCTTCCTGAACCCAGTAAGCCAGAGTATTACCCAGATCCATCAGGGGATCACCCAGCGTACACATCTCCCAATCCAGAACACCGATCACCCGGGAAGGGCTTTCAGGATCAAGAACCACATTATCAAATCGGAAATCATTATGAATCAGGCATGTAGCAATATCTGCTGGCTGCTTTTCATTTAACCAACGAATGACTTCGGTAAAATCGCCTACGTCATCTGTACAGGCGTTACTGAAACGCTGACTCCAGCCAGTGACCTGCCTCGATACATAGCCGCTGCCTTTACCCAGGTCAGATAACCCTATGGACTGGTAATCAATTCTGTGCAGCTCAAGTAATTTGTCCAGAACATTAATGCACAATTCCCGGGTTGTCCCCTGATCAAGTGACAGATCTCTGGGGAGGTTTTTTCTTGGTATAATTCCGGACAATCGTTCCATGACATAAAATTCACAATCTAATACGTCCATGTCCGTCACATGTGCATAGACCTTTGGAACAGGAAAAAAACCATCCAGTGCTTTTATTACTCGAAACTCTCGTCCCATATCATGAGCACTGGCGACCCGACTACCAAAAGGCGGACGACGCAAAACCATCTCTCTATTGTCATAACGTACCAGGTAGGTCAGATTAGAAGCACCTCCGGCAAATTGTGAAAGTTGAATATCGCCTTTTAATCCGGAAATGTGTTCCTTCAGACAAGTATTCAGCCTGTCTAAGTCAAGTTCCTCACCTTTACGTATCTCTTTGGCCTGATCAATCATGCTCATTATTATTCTCATTCATTAGCGGATGCCTTTCGGCATTACTTTCTTACGAGTCGTTTAGCACTCTCGATCTTAAAACCCTGAAAAAACTGATCCGGGTTTAATCGTTTAAATTCCCATGCATTTCGAGCCGATTCATGGGGTAACACCCAGAATTCCTTAGCCAGCACCGCATTAAACACTTCTTCTGCAATATCTTCTGCCGAAATAGGAGAGCTGGCCAGCAGTTTTTCCATTCCCTCTGAACCACTGTCAGGATCAGCATTCCTTGAGCTTTCCAGAAGATTAGTCTGAAAAAAGGAAGGACAGACAAGCGTCGTATAGATTCCATCCGGTTCCAGTTCGATATGCAATGTTTCAGACAGGCTGACCACGGCGGCTTTCGCAGCGTTATAACTGGCCATTTTGGGCGGTGCGATCAAACCAGCCATGGAAGCAACATTCACTATATGCCCAGATCCCTGCTTTAACATAAGCGGGGTAAACGTTTTGCATCCGCGAACAACCCCCAGAAGATTTATGTCAATAACCCATTGCCAGTCTTCCATGGGCGTATTCTCTATTCGTCCGGCGCATCCAACCCCGGCATTATTGACCAGTATATCCAGACCTCCCCAGCGTTGTTCAATCAATTCACGCAACGCTTCCATATCAGCATCCTGACGTACGTCAGTTCTATGATAAAAAGCATCAACATTCAGGTTCTTGAGAAAAGAAGCCGTTTCAAGGCCTCGGCTCTCATTCATATCCGCAATACAGATATCATACCCTGCCCGGGCATATCGCTCTGCAATTGCCCGCCCCAGACCACTGGCACCACCGGTTATAAGTATTGAAGGCATGATATTTCCTTTTCTTTCTTTTCTTTCTTTTAGAATTCTGCTTGTTTTTTTAATTCTACCCTGGCAATCATGGCACGATGCACCTCATCCGGGCCATCAGCAAGCCGGAGTGTTCGGATGCCACCGTACATTCGGGCCAATGGCGTATCATTACTGACACCACAACCTCCATGAATCTGCATGGCCTGATCGATAATCCTTAATGCCATGCCCGGCGCCACCACTTTTATCTGGGCTATTTCACTCTTTGCCGCTTTATTCCCCACCGTGTCCATCATCCATGCCGCTCTCAAAGTCAGCAAGCGCGCCTGATCAATATCGATACGGGCATTGGCAATAATATCCATATTACCTCCCAACTGACTCAGTTTTCTGCCAAAAGCTTCACGCTCTGACGCTCGTTTGCAAAGCAGAGCCAAAGCCTTTTCGGCGGCACCGATGGTTCTCATGCAGTGATGTATGCGTCCCGGTCCCAAACGACCCTGGGCAATTTCAAAGCCCCGACCCGGTCCGGCAATGAAACTGCTGACGGGCAGACGAACATTGTCGAATACAACTTCCCCATGACCTTCTGGTTCATGGTACTCACCGAATACCGGTAACATTCGTTCTACTGTGATGCCAGGGGTATCCAGAGGCACCAGCACCATTGAATGACGACAATGCTTTGCAGCTTCCGGATAAGTCACTCCCATAAATATAATAACCTGACAGTCTGGATGACCAATACCTGAACTCCACCACTTACGACCATTCAAAACAATTTCATCACCCTCTATCAGACAGGTGGCAGCCATATTGGTGGCATCACTGGAAGCCACTTCCGGTTCCGTCATACAGAATGCTGAGCGAATATCACCAGACAGCAGCGGTTTTAACCAGCGTTCTTTCTGCTCCACACTACCGTATTGATGCAATACTTCCATATTGCCAGTATCGGGTGCACTGCAGTTAAACACCTGGGAAGCGATCGTTGATTGCCCCATAATTTCTGCCAGAGGTGCATATTCAAGATTACTCAAGCCACCGCCTATTTCAGCATCAGGAAGAAACAGGTTCCACAATCCCTCTGACTTGGCCTTATCTTTCAACTCTTCCATGATCGCGGGCTCAGACCAACGGGAAAAATCCGATCCGGTAATCAGTTGTTTTTCATATACTGCTTCTGCCGGTGTTATATGTTGATCAACAAAAGCCTGCACTCTACTGATGTAGTCCAGCATTTTTGCACTGTATCCAAAATCCATCTTTTTATTCTCCGGCAATATCCAATACGAGTTTACCAACAGCTTTTCGGTTAGAAAGAGCATTCAGGGCATCAGCGTATTCATGGAAAGGATAAACTCTATTTATGGCAGGTTTGATTTTGCCATTCTCAATCATGTTAAATAGATCAAGGAAGTTCTGTCGATTCAAGTCCGGTTCTCGCATGGTAAAGCTGCCCCAGAACACACCGCAGATATCACAGCCTTTCAACAAAGGTAAATTAGCAGGAATCCGGGGAATATCACCGGCTGCAAAGCCGACAATTAATAAACGTCCATTCCAGTTTGTAGCGCGAAGAGCCTGTTCGGTCAGCTCCCCGCCGACAGGGTCATAAACAACATCTGCGCCACGTCCCCCGGTTAATTTTTTTACGGAATCTTTCAGGTTATCCGTGCTGTAATTGATCAGCTCATCAGCACCCGCATCGCTGGCTGCAGCCAGTTTTTCATCCGAACTGGCCGCAGCAATAACCCTTGCCCCCATTGCCTTGCCCAGCTCAACTGCGGCTAACCCAACGCCTCCTCCTGCCCCAAGAACCAGAAGCGTTTCTCCTTCCTGCAAATGCCCTCGCTGCTTTAATGCATGGTATGACGTGCCATAAACCATTGAAAACGCTGACGCCTGCTGCATAGACAAACTGTCAGGAACCGGCATTAAACTATGAGCAGGAATAACAATTTCTTCTGCGAAGCCACCATAACCTGTCAATCCCATTACGCGATCACCAGGTTTAAATGCGGTTACCTGCTCACCGACAGACAACACTGTTCCGGCAACTTCACCGCCCGGCGAAAATGGCATGGTCGGCTGAAGCTGGTATTTGCCTTGAATAATCAGTGTATCCGGGAAATTAAGTCCCGCTGAATGTACTTTAACCAGAACACCACTTTTGCCAGGCTTTGGAGAATCAATATCTTCAATAACAAGATTTTCAGCAGCGCCCCAGGATTTACAGAGAATGGCTTTCATGAACAGACTTCTTTTTATTATTCAGATGACCACCATGGTAGAAAATGTGTTCACAAGAGACAAATGAATAGATATGATTTCTATCCATGAATGTTATTCATAGTAATCCCATCATGTAATAACATTTAGTTCATCCTCTTTCATGGCAGGTAACATGCAAATAAACCGGATAGATCTGAATCTCTACCTGGTACTTGATGCCATTTACAGGGAAGGCTCCATTACCAGTGCTGCCAAAGTGCTTAACCTCACTCAACCTGCAGTCAGCCATGCCCTGAACCGTCTGCGACAAAAGCTGAATGATCCGCTGTTCGTTCGTCAGGGGAGAAACATGATCCCAAGCACTCATACCCAGCAAATCATTGTGGATATTCAAAATGCCCTGCAACTGCTGGAAAGCTCTTTCATTCAGGAAAAACAGTTTGATTTGGCCAGTCTCCAAAAAACGTTCAACATTGCTATGAAAGACAGTGTTGAACCTGTTTTAATGGGTTTTTTAATTCCTCAGATCAGAAATCAGGCTCCCGGAATCAGATTAAATTCAGTACAGGTCAACAGGCGGGATCTGGAAAAAGAATTGATTTCAGGCAGTATTGATTTAGCCCTGGACATCCTTATCCCCATCAGTGATCAAATCAAATATACACCTTCCGGGCATGATCAAATGGCGGTAGTTGTCAGCCCCGACCATCCTAGAATTAAAGATTCATTACCTCTTGAGAGTTATCTTTCAGAAGAGCATGTACTGGTATCCTCCCGTCGAAGGGGGCCCGCTTTTGAGGATTATGAATTATCCCGACTGGGGTATCGCAGAAATGTTCGCTATCGTTGCCAGAGCTATGAGGGAGGCTCGGCTATTGTCAGAAACTCTGATCTCCTGCTGACAATGCCTGAAACCCATGCACGTAAAATTAATCTATCCATGCAGAACCTGATTTACCCTATGCCTTTAGTCATGCAACCGCTGGATTCTTACCTTTATTGGCATAGAACCATGGATAACGATCCTGCGCACCTGTGGTTCAGAAATAAATTACTGGAATTCCACAGGCGAATCTAAAAACAGGTAGGCAGGAATCAATTAACCAGCATACCGCCATCCACTGCAATACAGGCACCATTGGTGTAGGACGCGGCACTGGACACCAGATAAAGAACAGCACCAGCCATTTCAGAAGGATCGGCCACACGATTCAGGGGAATCTGTTTCAGAGCTTCATTTTTGATCGCTTCATTACTGGTCAATGCGGAGGCAAATTTGGTATCAGTCAAACCTGGCAGGAGTGCATTTACCCTGATCCCCAAACCGCCACACTCCTTGGCGAAAGCCTTGGTCATGGAAATAACAGCTGCTTTGGTGATGGAATAAATCCCCTGAAAGGCTCCTGGAACCACACCATTTACCGAGGCAACATTAACAATCGTGCCACTGCCCTGCTCTCGCATCAGCTTACCGGCAGCTGTGGACATATAGAAATAGCCACGAATATTAACATCCACCGTCTTCTGGAATGCGCCCAGATCTGTATCAAGAATATGACCAAAGTAGGGATTGGCTGCAGCATTATTTACCAGAATATCGAGCCGTCCAAACTTCTTTGATATATGATCGAAGGTGGCTTCAATTTGCCCGAGATCTCCAATATGGCAGGCCAGGGCTTCAGCCTTTCCGCCAGATGCACAAATACTCTCAGCCACTGTTTCACATCCGCCAATCTTTCGACTGGATACCAGCACAGTAGCACCCTGTTTTGCCAGCAGCCGGGCAATGGCTTCACCTATACCACGACTAGCTCCGGTTACCAGGGCGATTTTACCATCCAGGTTGAACAGGTCATTAGATGTCATTCTCAAATCCTGTTTTTTATTATATTTTTTATTTATCAATTCTGGTGAACCATGCACAAAGCCAGAACCAGAAAGCAAACCTGGAAGCTATTCATCATTGTTGATCAATAGCTTCTAAGTGATGGATCGATTATTTACAGACTGAAATTATACCGTCTATGCGGTCGCTTCCCTTTTGCTCATTTCTTCAGCACGAAGATCTTTTCGCAGCACTTTTCCAACGGGAGTCATTGGCAGCTCTCTACGGAATTCTATCTGTCTGGGAACTTTGTAGGCTGTTAAATGCAAACGACAGTATTCTATTATTTCATCGCTCGTCACCGACTCATCACTGCCAATCACAAAGAGCTTAACGGCTTCACCCGTTTTTTCATCAGGCACACCGATTACGGCGCAATTCTGCACTTTTTCATGCTTGGCAACCACGTCTTCGATTTCGTTAGGGTACACATTAAACCCGGAGACCAGCACCATATCCTTGAGCCGGTCAACTATCTGGATATAACCATCTTCCCGGATAATTGCCACGTCTCCGGTTCTCAGCCAACCTTCGTCGTCTAACACTTCCGCAGTCGCTTCCGGACGCTGCCAGTATCCTTCCATAACCTGGGGCCCTTTCACACAAAGTTCCCCTCTTTCACCAAAGCTCAATTCATTGCCTGAATCATCGATGGTTTTCAGCGCCGTTCCCGGCATTGGGACTCCCACGGTACCCAGTTTGTTATAGGAGCCGGCAGGATTAGCTGAAACCACGGGTGACGTCTCTGTCAGACCATAGCCTTCAGAGATAGAGCAGGAAGTGATTGATTCCCAGCGAGTTCCCACCGCCGCCTGCAGAGCTGTACCGCCTGAATTGGTGACTTTTAACCGGGAAAAATCCAGTGAATTAAATTCCGGATGATTCATCAGTCCAACAAAGAGAGTATTCAAACCAATGAAATTGCTGACGCTCCAGGGTTTAACCGCTTTAATAAAGGCATCCATATCCCTTGGATTCGGAATCAGGATACTATGTCCACCCAACTCAAAAAATGACATAAGGTGCACGGTAAAGGCATAAATATGATAAAGGGGTAAAGGGGCAACGGCAGTATCGCCATCCGGGTTCGCCATTGGCTGACCGTTGTCATCCTGCTGTGCCCGCATTGCCGAAGTCTGCAAGACATTGCCCACCAGATTCCTCTGAGTCAGCATTGCGCCCTTGGCAACCCCAGTCGTACCACCCGTGTATTGTAATACCGCAATATCATCAAGCTGGGCAGGCTTCGGCTTTTGGTAACTGGCCGCTGCACCAAGCTTAGCTACTTTACAAAAAGGCACTGCCTGAGGAAGATGATAAGATGGAACCATCTTTTTCAGATGCTTCACCGCCATATTTATTAATGGACGCTTTGGCCAGGGCAGCATGTCACCGAGTTCAGTGACAATTAAATGTTTGATCCCGGTTTTCTGAATAACTTTTTCAACAAGGTGTCCGGCGATGTTCAAACACACCAGCGCCTTGGCACCGGAATCATTAAACTGATGCTCCATCTCCCGGGCAGTATACAGTGGGTTGGTATTTACGATGACCAGCCCCGCTTTGATGGCTCCATAGACTACCACCGGATATTGAAGCAGGTTCGGCATCTGTATGGCTATACGATCACCGGGTTTCAGGCTGGTATGGTGCTGCAGGTAAGCAGCAAAATCTGTACTGAGTTGATCAACTTCCCGAAAACTGATGGTTCTTCCCAAGCTGGTATATGCAGGTCTGTTTCCATAGGTGCTGACTGCATGTTCAATAATCTCACTCAGATTATTGAACCGGTCAAAATTGAGTTGATCTGAAACGCCTGGCGCACGTTTACCATCCCAAAAACTGGCTTCCATGGATACCTCACTCTTTTGTTATTTTTTGATCGGGATTTACATCAGGAATCCCGCGCGGAAAACTGTATCCCTACAACATCAATCGTGGATCATACTATTTATTCGCTATCGCTTGAACAATTAATGCAAACGTTTGTTTTATTCTATGCTTATCTGTGTCATTTATTCATCCATTTTCTTCTATTTGAGTTTGATCGAATAAAAATCATACAAATAAGCAACATAGCCACACTCTCAGATATGGAATGATTTCAGCAGGAAGACTGATTTGACTTAAAATAGCCGTATGAAGAGAACAAACAATCATCAAACCGTTAAATGATGAATGATATTCAGGCATGAAGAAACAGCCCCTTACCTCCATTCGCCTCTTGCACCATCGCCGTTATCTATGGCGAGAAACTTCAACGCAGGATCCGAGTCCGAAAAGGAAGCGCAATAGCATAATTTGAACCCAGAAATGATATTACCTGGGTATCAAGATAAATCACTGGATCAGGTTGCTCTTATGAAAGCAGGTAAAACTGTGCGCAATTCTCTCGCAAAGCATTGATTTCACTACAGCTGCAAAGGGTGAACACTGATAACCAGAGCAATTACATCCGGGCCCATAATTTTTAATTCTTGTGCCGAAAGTATCCGACAGTTCACACAGACTGCACACAACCGCCCAAGATGTTTTCAAATTTACCGGCAATGGTCATCAGCCGGAAGAGGGTCCTGCTCTCCCCTGAAGCTTCCATACTGATTACGCTTGTTACTGCCTCCTTCAAGCAGTTGCTGTTTCTGTCTGCGAGTCATTTTTTTTATTTCAATCTCTCGACGGGTTGCCGTCGAACGATTAAAGCCTGACTCCACAAATACCAGCCTGGCCGGTTTCCTGCCCCGGAAGAATTTCGCGCCTCCCTTAACATCTCCGCAATGCTGCCTCCAACGTCGAGATATATCCGTCGTGATGCCAGCATACAATCGGTTATCAGTACTCTGGATAATATAGACCAGCCAGTTATCCGTAACAGGTTCCGGAATCTGAATTTCAATAGATTCTGACAATTTCACCATCTCATTTCCAGATGCATCCACTGAACTCTTTCGGTTCATACCAATAATGAAAATATCATACCTGATCGGAGCAATCAGCTCTTTGCCCCTTCAAACACACTCAGCACATGAACGAAATATACAACCAATTCATTATTATATTTGCGCTACAATTTTGGCCTGTAGGTTTTCATCAATAGATCCATCAATGGCCAGGTAATATTGAAGTTATATTTATGACGCAGATCCATATGATGATGCAATTGATGCAGTGACCTCATGCTCGCCAGAAATCTGATGTTAAACAGCCAGTGATTCTCAGGCAGGTGCCAGACATAATGACTAACCTCATAATGCAAATAACCAAAGACTATGAAGCCTGCAAACAACCACCCGGCATTATCCGATATGAGTAAAGACATAAGATAACCAAAAGGCGCTGCAATCAGCACACTTACAACAATGACAAGATAAACCGGAAAGAAGACCACACGCCAGTCCCTGGTGCTGTCCACGGTCATCAAATTATCAACAAAAAACGTATGATGATCACCGGAATGACGCTGATAAAAAAGCTTCATCCAGCGAATTTTTTTATGTCCAAAATGTTTATGGGTGACGTATTCGCCCATATTAAAAATCACAAGCGCCAGAGGAATAACTAACCACTCAACGAACGTCACTGACTCAACCTGTGTCAAACAAAACAGAATAAACGCACAGCCTAAAATAAACACCGATAAAACATGCAGAACACCACTATATCGAGGGTGTATTTTATCGCGATAGCGTTGTCGAAATACTTCAGTATTTTTTAGTGGAAGATCACTCTTGTCATCACACCCTTGAGAGAAAGGCAAAGCAGCTTCTTGGTCGTTTGATTGATTCATACTACTATTCTTCTTGTTATTTCTTCTTGTTATTTAAAGCAATACTAACCCTGTCTCTGTCTATACTGCAAAGTCCTGTTTGAAATCAATCAATCGTTACAATGAGCACATCCCTGTGTCTTCACGCCAAACCCCGTCCCGTTAAATACACCCAAAAAATTTGGAGTTGCTATAAGGCCGCAAGGGAGTAGAGCCCCGGGAGCAGAGACAAACCAAGTGATCGGGCCGGGCTGGCGTACCAGTGAACGAGCGCCGCAAACTTCAAAGGCGACCGATATAAACCAGCATTTCAATGCTTCTTAACATCACTTATAGGAACACTGATCAAATTCGTAATTTTAGGATACTTAGTCGTATAGATCAAACGACCAGTTTGTAATACCTGAACAAAAATGACATATCGGCCTTTTGGTTTTATCAATTGAGGCGCATAATTCAGCGTGAATCCTATGGGATCTTTGGAAGTTTCACCAATTTTTATACGTTCCACACCGACAAGCCCCACACCACCCTGTCGATCTTCATCCTGCAACTTGACTATCACATCAGAGCCCGCAGGAAACTCTCCTGATACAGGCGCCACCTGACCTTTAATCATGGCTGTTTCACCAACAAAGAGAAGTTTCTCATCACCCTCACTATTGCTCAACGCCAACACGCCCTGATTGAGCGTCATCCTGTCAGTAGCTTCAATAGAGGTTAAAAATTCCCTTTCCTGAACCATGAAATCTGGCAGGCAGGACATCCTCGTTGACCCAAGGGGTGTAAAGGCCAGATTATTGTCAACAAAAGTATAACCGCCAAAATATCCATTACAGGGTGCTCGCCCTCTTACCCGCCCCTGACCAGACATAGCAGGATTAAAATCAAGAGTCACTCTGGCACCATCCACGGGAGGCTGTCCGTTCAGTACGATGAGAACCCAGGTCTCATCGTGCACCTGATCTGGACTCACCAGATTCTGCTTAGGAGCAGTATTGCATCCCGCCAGTAGTACAGATGACACTGACACCAGCAAAAAACGTGCAAATAAACTTGTCATTACCTATTCCTGTACATCTGAAAACAACCAATACAATCATGAGACAGTGATGCAAACTCATGTATTTACCTGTTAAAGGCAGTATTATCTCTTCTACAGTAAACAGACCCAGACAGCGCAACACACTATGACCGGAAATATCGAGACAGGCAGTGTTATTATGCCCAGCAGCTACAGCCTGGCAGAAGAGGTAGCCAACAGCATCACCCATGGCTTGGGCGCCCTGCTTAGTGTAGCTGGTCTGACATTACTCGTAACTTACGCAAGCTACCAACACGATCCCTGGCGCATTGTCAGCTTCAGTATTTATGGCTCAACTCTTATTCTTCTCTTTCTTGCATCTACCCTCTATCACAGTTTTCAGCACCCCGCCCTGAAACGAATCTTTAAAACCCTGGATCATTGCTCAATCTATTTACTCATAGCAGGAACCTATACACCTTTTCTACTGGTCAGCATCCGGGGAGTTATGGGATGGACCTTATTTGCGGTGATCTGGCTTCTGGCCATTTCAGGAATTGCATTCAAAATTATTTATGGAAATCGTTTCAGGAAACTATCGGTGGCTACTTATCTTGCCATGGGCTGGCTTGTATTACTGGCCTCTAAAGAACTGGCAGAAAGCCTCTCTGATGGCGGAATAATCTGGCTGGTTGCAGGAGGCCTCACCTACACACTCGGTGTCGTTTTCTATCTCTGGAAGAAACTGCCGTTTAATCACGCCATCTGGCATCTGTTTGTGCTTGCAGGCAGTATTTGCCATTTTTTTTCCATTCTGTTTTACGTGCTTCCTGCCGAGTCTTAAATAGAGAATAAAAAAAACGCTGAAAGTCATATAACTTTCAACGCCTTGATCGTGCTATACGTCAGAAATCAGTCCTGACGATTCTCGCGTCTTGGTGCACGACGCTCGCCTCGAGCACCACCTTCACGACGACCACCTTTGCGGTCACCATCACGACGGCTACGACTTCTGCGATCACCACTATCCGCCGGCTCAGCTTCATTACCCCAAGGCTTGAGCCCCATAGGTCTGTTTCTGATACGGGCATCTTTCAGGGATTCCAGCACCTTAGGCGCCAGGTTTTCCGGAAGATAAACCGAGGAACAACTATCAAACAGTTTTATATGACCAATGCTCTGACCGGAAATCTTACCTTCGTTAGCAATAGCACCAACAAGATCTCCCGGGTTAACGCCCTGCTCACGTCCGAGATCAACACGATAGCGAACCATTCCCTCATTACTGTGTTCACGACGCTCACGACGTTCACCTCTGTCACCTCTGTCACGACGGTCACCACGACGATCATTTCGATCATTTCTGTCGCCACGATCAGGTCTGTCACGGCGCTCACGCTGCTGACGCTCAGGTTCCTTACCATCAGGGAACGGGCGTTCTTTCTGAGCCAGAAAACACAGGGCTGCAGCCATATCTTCATGACTCAGGGCGTTTTCCTGCTCCAGCTCAGCGACAATTTCTTTGAACTCATTTAACTGCTCGCCCATATCCAATGTCTTGATAACATCTTCTTTGAACTGGCGAATACGCGTATCACGTACATCCCGCATGGAAGGCAAAACCATATTTTCAATGCGTTGGCGAGTAGCACTCTCGATAGAACGCAGCATGCGTCTCTCGCGATGGGTTGCAAACAAAATTGCAGTTCCCTCGCGACCTGCACGACCTGTACGACCAATACGGTGTACATAGGCTTCAGTATCGTAAGGAATATCATAATTCACCACATGGCTTATACGCTCAACATCAAGCCCCCGGGCTGCAACGTCCGTTGCAATGAGAATATCCAGGGATTTTTTCTTGAGCCTGTCTACCACTTTTTCACGCAGACTCTGGGTCATATCGCCATTCAGAGAGGCTGCAGAAAAACCACGGGCTTCCAGCTTTTCAGCCAGCTCTGCAGTGGCTGTTTTGGTTCGCACAAATATAATCATGGCGTCGAAAGGTTCGACTTCCAGAATACGGGTGAGAGCATCCAGCTTGTTAAAACCACTCACCATGCACACTTTCTGCGAGGTGGTAGCAACGGTGGCCGTTTTAGCCTTGATTTCAACCGTTGCAGGGTTATTCAGATGCTTATCCGCAATCTTGCGAATCTGGAAAGGCATGGTTGCAGAGAACAGAGCAACCTGACGCTCTGCCGGGGTTTTCTCCATTATCCATTCGATGTCATCGACAAAACCCATACGCAGCATTTCATCCGCTTCGTCGAGTACCACTGACTTAAGACTGCTCAGCTTAAGGCTTTCACGACGCAGGTGATCCATGACACGACCAGGAGTACCAACAATAACGTGCGCCCCACGCTGCAGGCTGCGCAACTGGGCTCTCATATCCTGACCACCATAGACTGGCAGAACGTGAAATCCACGCATATGACGGGCATAGCGCTGAAAGGCCTCAGCAACCTGAATCGCCAGTTCACGGGTTGGCGTCAGAACCAGTACCTGCGGATCTCTCTGTTGCAGATCTATATTGGATAACAGGGGCAAGGCGAAAGCGGCCGTTTTACCGGTCCCGGTTTGAGCCAATCCCAACAGATCCCGTCCCTCAAGAATATGCGGAATGCTCTGGGCCTGAATCGGCGAAGGTGTTTCATAACCGACATCCTTTACGGCCTGAATAACAGGTTCCGACAAGGGAAGCTCCGCAAATGAGATGACGTTTTCTGTATCGGACATTAAGTTCTCCGTTAAGTACATAATTCAGGTGTAGCGAACACCAAAGCAAGGAGAAAACAAAGACGAAAGCGCCAATTACCGATCGAATCCGGTAATGACCCAGCCATGAATTTCCCGTTGCTGCTATCCGCCTCAATCTGGCCTTGTTAAAGCCAGAGTGCCTTGGTGGCGGATCGCCTTGTGAAATCCATGACCGCGCTTGAAGAAGCTTGATGAATCAAGCTCACAGACTGCATTGACAATATTAGGATAGGGACTATTTTCAGCCGATTATGGCTGCACCCTATCTTCCAGCGACTGGACTAGCCCTGATTATTCAAGGGGCTGAATGTACCCAGATCGGTTAAATGCAGTTAACGAAGTATCAGGACTTCTCGTGTAAATTTGTATGAGGTGTAAAAAGGCGGATTATACTACCGTATATTTTAATCACTGGATACTTTTTATTACTTCTGCTTATTTTATCAACACAACTGAGCTACTGAACAGAGGCCAAATCGTTACGATTCTGAACATGGGAAGCAAAGCTGAACTAATACGATATGAGCAATATAGCGGTGATCCGGACATAACGGGCTCTCTTAAAAGATAACCCAATTCGTCATCTCGATTCAGGACTAACTCCTAAAATCGATCCGGATGCTTCCCGGTAATATCTTTGTAAAACGCTTGAATTTTGGCAAGGTCTTTCTCAAAATCTCCGGTTGGGGAAAACATGGGCCCAAATCCGCCCGTTTTCTTTCGGAAATCAAGAAAACCCAGCGCTATGGGAACACCTGCCGTATTAGCTACATGATAAAAACCACTCTTCCACTGACCCACTTTCCCCCGCGTTCCTTCCGGAGGAATCGCCACCACCAGCTCGGAATGACTATTAAACCTGTCTGCAACCTGCTGCACCAGACCATTAGCCTTGTCACGATAGACAGGAATGCCTCCCATAAAACGCATCCATGGCCCCATCGGTCCTTTAAACAAACCGCTTTTCCCCATCCAATACACTTTTATATTAAAAGAAAAAGCGAGAGCAATGGTGTAAATGAAATCCCAGTTACTGGTATGAGGTGCTGCAATGAGAACATACTTTCTGGCTGGAGGTTTTTTCCCTTCCATCTTCCAGCCTGTCAACCTGATCAGCAACCAGGAAACAAGTCTGAAAAAATGACTGACCACAGGAGTATCAAAAACGGTACGACGCATTCTGTATTCAATTCCGAAGGCTGCAAAACAGCCGGCATAGTAACAGAGAGGCAAGGAGAAAAAAGCATGATCGTAAGATAAAATCGAGATCGCACTGATCCCGAACCATTACCGGATCATCAGGCTTTCATCGCCCTTCTTATACATAGCATTGCGCCACCCCAGGTCACTCCGAATCCGAAAAACATCATTATTATTGCCATCGTGCTCATATCAAGCCTCCTGAGATGAAAGAAAAGAACGCTGACCTGCAATGACCGCGCTCCCGATCAGCATGGCCGCTAATAATCCCCAACCAAACAGAAGCTGATCGCCAGTCACGTAGCCACCGTAATTTTCGCTTACAGCGGTGAAAAGGTTGTTGCCAACAATAATCATCAGAAGGCCAACACACAGATAGGCAATAGCCAGCTCCCACCATTTACCGACAACGAATTCTGAAACACTGTTGGTGTGTTTCCTGATCTCAGGCAATCTTCGGAAAACCCAGGCAATCAACAACAATTCAGCAAGGCAACTGCCCAAAAGAGCAATATTATTGATGTAGTAATCCACCAGATCCAGAAGCAGCAAACCTCCATTGGTAGCAAATATCAGAGACAGAAATGCGCCGGAACCACAGATAATCGATGCAGCTTTACGACGCTCCCAGCCCATTTTATCAATAGCGGAAGATACAATTGCTTCCATTATGGATATATGCGAACTGAATCCCGCCACTACCAGGGCAAGAAAAAATATGGGACCCAAAAGCCATGGCAGCGGTAATAAATCAATAGCTGCAGGTAAGGTAACAAAAGCCAGCCCAACACCGGAGCTCACCACTTCTGTAATCGCAACACCTTGTTCACCAGCCATATATCCCAGTACGGCGAAAACCATGACCCCGGCCAGTAATGAAAAACCACAATTAATGAACACCGTCATTACAGCATTGTTATTGATATCTGATTTTTCAGGCAAATAACTGGAGTAGGCAATCATGATGGCAAAGCCTACACTCAGGGAGAAGAATATCTGACCATAAGCTGCGGACCATACTGCTGGATCAAGTAACGCACTGAAATCAGGTTTGAACAGCCAGTCTACACCTTCCGCTGCACCCGGCAGCATCAACACCCGAATGGTTAATACCACCACCATAATAAACAACAATGGCATCATGACTTTACCAAGACGCTCAATTCCACCTCTCACCCCGGTGAATGTTGCATAAAAACTGACACCCCAGGCTATGAGTACCGGAACAACTATATGCCATTGCAGAGAGCCCAGTTTAGATGGACTATTCTCACTGCCTAATTGCAGATAGTCACCAAAGAAGAAAGCATTGGCATCCGCCCCCCAGCTCTGGGTAAAGGAAAACCCAAAATAAGAAATCCCCCAGCCTATAATCACCACGTAATAGCAGGCAATAACAGCAGCGATTAACACTTGAAACCAGCCAAGAAATTCCATTTTGATATTTAATTTAGCAAAAACGGCTGGAGCAGAACCACGAAGCTTTTGGCCCAGACCAAACTCCATGATCATGAATGGAATGCCTGCGGAGAGCATGGCAAAAAAATAAGGAATGAGAAATGCGCCCCCGCCATTTTCATAGGCCATATAGGGGAAACGCCAGATATTACCAAGACCGATTGCAGAGCCAACAGCTGCGAGAATAAACCCGGTGCGCGAGGCCCCTGTTCTCGTTTCATACATACTCCGAAACTGCACGAGAAAAAATGGAAATTGCTGTTGCCGAAGAACTCTTGTGTGAGTTTCTATATTTCTCGTCGACTGGGGTGATAGCCAGACGGGAAATACGACATGCACAGCCGGGTAAGCTGTATGTACAAATACTAACCCCAATCGAACCTGAGGTTTATTGACTTAGATCAAGTAATCGTTCCCCTGGGTCAAACCTTCCTGTATCTGACCATTTCGATAAGCTTCCAGAAGCGCCATAAGACCTTTTTTCTCATCAATTAGCGCTCGCCCTGTATCGGTATCGGCCACTCTCTTTCGATTGGTTTTCTTTAATACCCGCATATCAGAGTTCACCTCAACGCCCTGACTGATAACATCATCAACCGATTGAAAAGGCTTGTGTGAAACCAGGCGTAATCCCCAGGAGTTATAAATCAATGTAAATCCAGCCAGACCGGTTTGTGACTGATAGGGTTTTGACAACCCGCCGTCAATGACCAACAGACGACCATTCGCTTTAATCGGGCTTTCACCATCAACAACTTTCACTGGTGTATGGCCGGTAATAATATGACCATGGTCAGGATCAAGATCAAAGGCGGATAATATTTTCCGACAGGCGCCTTCATCTTCACGCATGGAAAAGTATGGATTCAACTCTTCTTTATGAAGCGCTTTATCTTTAGTGAAGTATCGCTCGAAGGTTGCCATTTTACGTTTGGCAAACATAGGGGATTTAGGACCAGTCCATAGATACCAGAGCCAATCAACATCATCGACATCCTTCGTATAATGCGCCTTACGAACCAGCTCTTCGAGTTTATCCAGCAACTCCCTGCCAGCATACTCCTTATCACCGATCGCCAGTTTCTCGAAATCACCGTCCTTATCCAGAAGAATACAACCGTGATAGAGAAGATTGCCGTTATAACTAAGATAGAGACTGCCATTGGTGTAAAAGAAATGGATATGCTTCTGCAGCTTTTCGCTATTTTTAAAATAGAAACTCAGTCGATCAATAACTTCCTGTTCCTCTGCGGTTAAACGACAGGGGTCTTCAGGATCAATGGTGGGGAAGTGACAACTGGTAAGAGGAAATTCACCCAGATCGGTTTTCAACGTACCCGATTCATAATCAACCTGATCCAGTACAATCCGGTCATCCATCAGAAATTCTTTCCGACGCTTAAGCATCTGCCCTTCAAGCTTGAACTGAATGACCGCAATGGCTTTATGCATTCGGGCAATCAACCGGCGATCCTTCTCGGCATAAAATCCTTCATTACTTTGTCGGGGCATAAATTCATTACAGGGATCATCCCTGTATACATCCATGGCAAGATGCCCGAGGGGCAGCATATTAATACCATACGCTTCCTCAAGAGATTCCAGATTACTGTATCTCAGGGAGATTCTGATAGCTGTAGCCACCATCAACGGATGCCCAAGCGCAGCTCCCATCCAGAGAATGTCATGGTTACCCCATTGAATATCCACGGAATGATAAGCCATTAGCTCATCCATCACCTTGTCCGGAAAAGGTCCCCGGTCATAGATATCGCCTATAATATGCAGCTTGTCCACCGCAAGACGTTGAATCACCTTGCTCAGTGCAACTATGAATTCATCAGAACGATCGAGTTCAATAATCGTATTAATAATCTGATGATAATAATCTTCCTTATTTAGCTGAGTACTTTCCAGATTCAACAACTCATCAAGAATATAAGCAAAATCCTTTGGCAAAGAATTACGAACTTTTGATCGGGTATATTTTGATGAAACAACCTTACATACTGAAATGAGCCGATAGATATTTACTCTATACCAATCATCTAATTTTTTGCCGGAACTTTTTACAAACTGAAGCCTCTCTCCGGGGTAACAAATCAGCGTTGCAAGATATTTCTTCTCCTGATCCGATATGGAATATCCGAAGATATCTTCAATCTTAAACATTAATACACCCGACGCTGTTCTCAGGTGATGAGAAAACGCTTCATACTCGCCATGAATATCGGTTAAAAAATGTTCTGTTCCTTTCGGAAGGTTAAGAATAGCTTTTAGATTGATCAGCTCTGTGGTGACATCAGCGACAGTTGGATACTGCTTGGCCAGCAGTTTCAGATAATCGAATCCTTTCATGCTTCCCCGAAAATTAAATTGGAATAGTTTGATAAATTTTTGGACAGATTGCCGAAAGTAACAGGGGAAATCAATACATTCTAGGATTTACTTCAATACAATGAAGAAGCCACCAGCCGTATATTTTCAGAGAGAATAAACGGCAGAAATATTACGAGGTTCTACCGCTCCAAGCCAAACGTCGACATCGTATGCCATTGCCAATTTCTAACAGGCATTATGAACATGACTTTCAGACTCATAGACAAGGCGGAGTGACGAGTCATAACCGTAGCTATGACAAGGAACAACGCAGAATTCGAATCTGAAAAGGCTGCGAAATAGCATAATTAGAATTCTGAAATGATATTACTTAAGGCTACTGTAGTACGCGGCAAGATTGGCAATATCCTGATCCGATAGAATAGAGACCTGAGCCTGCATAACTGCAGCCATACCACCATTTCTCTGCTTATTTTTATACGCTTTCAATGCCGACGCAAGATACTGACTGTTCTGACCGGACAGATTTGGATAGCCTGGAATCACAGCTATTCCTTTTGAACCATGACAGGCAGCACAAACTACAGATTTACTTTTACCTGCAGCGGCATCGCCAGCAGCCATACTCAATACTGGCAACACTGATAGCATCACCCCCAAAACAACATGCCTTATTCTCATTTTATATCCCACATCTAATAATTTTGTAGATAAAGCCCCCTGCTTTATCTACGAACAAAACATCATATAGAGTATTTTATCAAACAGTCTTGATTGGAATAACACCAATAAAGTATAAAAAAATCGAACATTAACCTCCCAGCTGAGCCAGATTCCGGGTTCCACCGGTTAACCCCTGATCCAGAAAATGACCATCCTGTTTCAGGGCTAATGACGTACGGATACGATCAATCAATTCAGCTTGCTGATTATCACTTTGCAACAAATCCCTGAGATCCATCCCTGATTCAGCAAACAAACATAATTGCAGCTGCCCAAGACTGGTCACCCGAAGACGATTACAGTCATTACAGAAATCTTTTGCGTATGGCATGATCAGCCCTACTTTTCCCTCATACTCGCTATGAAAGAATTCCTGTGCAGGGCCGGCATCGGCAGAACGGGCAATGTGCACCCAGTTCTTTTCCAGCAGTCGCTCCCGAATTTTTTTCCCGGGAAAATGATGCTTCTGAAAAAAGTCTTCATTTTCACCGGTCTGCATCAACTCTATGAAGCGAATCGTAATAGGGTGCTTTCGAATCCATTCCAGAAAAACATCCAGTTCGTCATCATTAACGCCTTTCATGGCTACAGCATTTACCTTTATCACTGACATGCCATGGGAAAATGCTGTCTCAATACCTGCCAGAATTTCCTGTAACCGGTTATGCCCTGTAATCAATTCAAAAGCTCGGGGATCCAGACTATCAACACTGACGTTAATGCCATCTATACCGGCATCCATCCATGACGTCACACGCTGATCCATCTTATAACCGTTAGTGGTCATGGCCAGCTTTTTGATGCCAGGTATCTGTCGAATTGTCTTTACGATATCCAGAAAATCACTACGAAGCGTAGGCTCGCCTCCGGTGAGACGAATTTTCTCAACGCCAATGGCAGCAAAAGCCGTAACCAGACGACGAAGCTCGTCCAGAGAAAGGGATTCACTATGATGATGATCAGTGCAGCCATCAGGCAGACAATAATTACAACTGAAGTTACACAGGTCTGTCACAGACAACCGAAGGTATGGGAACTTTCGCCCCATAGAATCTTGTAACGCTTGCATAGAACACCTTTCCAATCGCGGGAGGCAGCAGAATTTCTTCTGCTACCCTGGTGATCCGGAGATCACGGCTTCCAGCCCATACTGCGAAACAGCGTAGGAACTGAAGCTCGGCGCTCGCTCTATAAAATTGAGTATGTCAGGCATACAATTATGCCTGACGTAATATCTCGCTGAAACACGAGATTTTTTTCACAACGGCCATAAAGGCCATAAAGGCCATAAAGGCCACAACGGATAGTACCGCTATGATACTACCAAAACCATGATCTGCCGCAGTATATCACCAACATAAACTGATATGCTGCCTGTTTTCCCAACAGCCAGAATGACCATGCCCACTCCGCCTATTATTGGTTTTGCTGCTTTCAGTGGTACCGGAAAAACAACCTTATTGGAGCAATTGATTCCTCTGTTGATAAGCAGAGGATTGAAGCTGGGATTGATCAAAGCTTCTCATCACGATATTGATCCTGACAAACCGGGTAAAGACAGTTACCGCCTTCGCAGGGCCGGAGCCAGCCAGCTGGTTTTGAGCACACCAAAACGTTCCATATGTTATACAGAATATCCTGACATCGTAGAACACAACCTGAATGAACAGCTAAGATTGCTTGACCTGAAACGACTTGACCTGGTGTTGGTAGAAGGCTTCAGGGAAGCGGATATCCCAAAAATCGAATTACACCGAACGAAGTACGAGAAACCGTATCTCTTCCAAAATGATGCCAATATTATTGCCCTGGCCTGCGATGGTACACCATCTGTAAACCTGCCAGAAGAACTGCCCTTACTGGATATTAATCATCCTGAAAGTGTCGTACAGTTTATAATGATATTTATGTCTATACCCGTTGATTTTCAAGATGAGGCTAGGCGTCAACCGAGTGAAGCCCCGTGAGCCTACAAGTGATAGGTGATCGGGGTGAGTGAGGGCAGACAACAACGCATCATCTTGAAAGGCGATGGGTATAATAGATAAGTGGCCTGACGATCCGCCATGAGTTAAGGTGAACTGAAAATAATAATAAAAAACTGGAAAACACTATGTCAGGACTGAAAATTCAGGAATGCCGATCTGTACTCGATCATTTTTATGACCGTGAAAAAAATCACGCTCAATCGGTTTATCTCAGACAGGCCAGAAATGGTCAGTGGTCGGAGTACACTTGGCAGAATTTCGCTGAAAAAGTGCGTAAACTGGCCGGATGGATAATCGAAAAAGACCTTCCAAAAGGTAGTCGTATCGCCCTCCATTCAAAAAATTGTTACGAGTGGTTTGTGGTTGATCTGGCGATAATGATGAGCGGGCATATTAGTATTCCTCTCTACCCGGGTCAGTCAACTGAAACCCTCGACTACATTCTGAACCATGCCCAGTGCCCACTTATATTCATAGGTCGACTTGATTTCCCAGAGGTACTGGCAGAAGCCCTGCCTGCAGACATTGAAAAAATCAGTCTCTATGGTTGCGAACTGTCCTGTAAGGATAGTTTTGACCAGATTATCGAACGACAGCAGCCTCTTTCTGAAAATCCAAGGCCGGATATCGATCAGGTATTCACTATTATGTACACCTCTGGCACCACAGGAAATCCTAAAGGGGTAATGCACTCGTTCAGAACAGCCGACTTTGCCATATCAGGCATGCTTCGCCATTTCCCATACACCGAGCATGATCATTTTATTTCTTATCTGCCACTGGCTCACGCTGCCGAACGGGTTACCGTAGAGTTATTAAGTTTATACAGTGGCGCCCAGGTCAACTTCGCAGAAAACCTGGATACTTTCATAAGTAATCTGCAGGATGTTCAACCCACCCTGTTCTTCTCGGTGCCACGGCTCTGGATGAAATTCAAGGAAGGTATTGAAAGTAAACTGTCTCCCGAAAAACTTAACCTCCTTCTCTCCATTCCACTGGTTTCTACTCTGATAAAGAAAAAAATCAGGAAGCAACTCGGTCTTTCGAGAGCTAATCATATACTTTCCGGTGCCGCATCACTGTCTGCTGATGTGATTCTCTGGTACAGGCGACTGGGGATAAACATCAGGGAAGGTTATGGCATGACAGAAAATCTTGCCTATGGATGCATTGCCCAGGGAGATCAGATTGTGCCCGGAACCGTGGGAAAACCTATGCCTGATATTGAGGTAAAGATATCGGATCAGGGTGAAGTTCTTTTTAAGACACAAAGTATGATGCTTGGTTACTATCTTGCGCCGGAAGCCACTTCAGACGTTATCACGAACGACTGGTATAGCAGCGGTGACATGGGTGAATGGGACGATCAGGGAAACCTGAAAATCACCGGTCGATTGAAAGAAACGTTTAAAACCTTACGGGGAAAGTTCGTCAGTCCGGTTCCCATTGAATCAATGCTGGCTGAACTCAGCGAGCTGTCTGAACTTTGTCTTCTGGGATCCGATATGCTCCAGCCGGTACTGCTGGTTCGTTTGTCGGAGCTAGGATGGAAACAAACACCCGAAACCACAGAAGTACGACTTATGGAAAGGGTCGAACTGGTCAATGGCAAACTGTCGAAACATGAACGTATTATGCAGACCTTTATTATCAGTGAAGAATGGACCGCTGAAAATGATCTGATGACACCGACCATGAAACTCAAGCGGCATAAAATTGATGCACGATACCGATCGTGGATTGAAAGTAACAATGAAGGCAACGAAATAATCTGGCAGAAAGAGCCCATATCCGCTGAACCTGAAGATACAGAATTGCAGTCTGCATTATGAAAATGGATTTTCAGTCACTGAAGCACAGGGAAAGCATTTCAAGCGCATTCAAGGACTGAAAAGCCAGCACAATAGCAATGATAAGACCTAAAATAATGTAAGGGGGGGGGCTCCCCCCTTACAGCTCTAGAACCGGTAATGAATGACAAAGGACGCCACCGGATACCAGCGAAACCCACTCAGCTCGTCTTCCACCCTCATTTGTTCTACGGCAATATTCTCTTCCAGCCCCGGTGTATTTGCACCAGACGCAGTTGACATCTTTATCTGCGGTGCACCCTGAAATAATACGCCAAAATCAAGGCTGTAAACCCAACGACTACGCCCAAACTCGCCTCCAAACCCTACCCCCACAAACGGGCTAAAGGCATTGGGCTTCATTTCTACTTCAAGGCTGCCAATATCCGAAACATTATAGTGGGTATCATTAATCTGATTGAACCATCCACTGCCTGGGCATCTGCAGTCATTTTATTGCCGTTATAGAATGTACCCAAGGTTAATCGAAAATCATTTCCCATGGGATGCCAGTCAAACATGGCACCCGCACTGAGAAGCGTTAGATCCCCCTTGTAATCGACACCACTTTCCTTGAAATCAAAATTGGTTTTAAATCCATTCAACTGCAAACGGGCGGCATAGTCATCTGAAATTCTGTTACCAAATCCCAGCTGAACTCCGAGGGTACTGACACCAACTCCGGCATCAGTGGTTATAAGAGCCTGCAATGGAGTTACAACAAACATCAACGCCGCTGCCAGTAATAACAGGAGCTTGTTCATTGAGGTTTCCTTGTCTCAATCCTTGTCTCAATAGTTGTGTGACTCTAATTTGATACCAGCCTTTGGAGTTTTGATCAACTATTCATCAAAATGATACTGATAAACCTAACCATAACTGACGCCCCGGTTCATTGACCCGAAGAGCCTCAGGGCTGAAAGGATCATGACTGGCACGGTTTACATGCAATGCGTAGGTGCGGTCAAAAAGATTATCAATACCCGCAGTCAATCGGGTGGTTCTATGGATTTGATAATACCCATACAGATGCCAGACCGAAAATCCGCTGCTCACTCCGGTATCCAGACCGCTGTCCATATCCACATTATCCTGCTCAGCCGATATTTCACACCGGCTGCCCACTGACCAGACGTCTGCTACGTAATCCAGAGAAACTGTCGATGATATGGCGGGAATCTGGGGCAGATTTGAATGATGAGTCTGATTATCCCCTCGAACCACCGCTATGTTAATACCTGACCTGAACGCGCCCCATTGAGCCCCGGCTTCCATTTCAATTCCGTAAAGACGAGCATGGATATTCTGATACAACAAAGCACCAGAGTCCGACTTTTTGCGTAAAATATAATCACTGATATCATCAATAAACGCCGCTGCGCTAAAAACAATGTTGCTGTTCTTCTGATAAAAACCAGTATCCAGCTGATAATGTTTCTCTGGTTTTATTAACGGATTACCCACCCAATCATCACTGCCATGACAACAGGAGCCTCTGGATGCAATATAGCGCTCTGTAGCGTCTGCAGAGCGGACACTCCGACTGGCTCTGAACTCCAGCCATTGACTGCTACTGAGGGCATGTTGCCAGGCTGCTACGGCACTGACACTCCGCTCATGATAATCAAGAGACATATCACCGTAATATGTCTGATACAGGGCTGCTGGTTGCCCCCCGCCGAGCTGAGCATTGGTCGTATTGCCGGCTCCAGCTGTCAGATCATCATAACGAATGCCTGCTCTAAGAGAATTTCTGTCTGTCAGCTGATAATCGACTTCAGCGAATAAACCCCATTGATGAAAATCCACCTCCGGCCAGAGGAGGGACTGCAATATCTGCGGGTGACCACGACGGGCAACACGATACCGTTTTGCATTAAATTCACTGACTCGATAGTCTACTCCGAAACTGATGTCTGTTTGATTGAAGAACATCGTATTTAACCAGCGACCTCCCCAGGATTGAGTGGTGGACGGCGTTTTTGTATCAAACGCATTATTCGGATTTCTTAATCGTACACTGTAATTATCCATCAAATGATCAACAGCCGAGTAATAAACACTTAATTCCTGCTCGTCGATGAATCCTTCCATTACGCGACGCTTTAGCTTGAAACGCCATATATCCGCACTGGCTTCGGGAGCGTCCATACCATTACCGGAATAATGTACATTCTCATCTCTTATGGCTTCCAGATTCAATTCCAGCCGAAAAGCCTCTGACAGATCGCCAGCCAGCAGTATGCCGCCACTGCTCGACTGAAATGCCGAGCTGACTTTGTTACCATCGCCATCACGGTAGTTTCCGGCTTCCTGCAGTTCTCCGTATACACGAACATATTCACTGTCTGTTCCGGCTGTCATATCTGCGGACAGATTTCGACTGTTAATGTTATCTTTGTACCCGGCATGGATTCTTCCCAGGACAGAAGAACCATTAAATTCAGGTTCATTGCGCTCAAATAAAACGCTGCCTCCAGAGCCCCCCGGACCGTTTAATACACTTTCGTAGCCATGAACAACTCGAATACGGTCATAACCTGCCATGGATATATAACTGCTGACAGGATCCATCCTGCCAGGACAAGCACTGCTTATAACCGCATCTCCAACGATGATACTGAGCTGACTATTTTGTTGCCCCCGAATTATTGGCTCAAAACCCTTTCCTCCTTTTCGGCTGGCCGTAACACCATTAACCTGTTTAAGCCACTCACCGGTATCTGTGACCGGTGACTTCATATCAGCGGATCTGATTATTGATTCAAGACTGACTTCAGCACGTTCCCTGACATCGATATCCAGGTGATAAGGACGCTCAGCGCCCGTTAATTCTGAAGAACTTAACACGGTTATCAATGGCAACAACACTATCCGACACTGGCACAACATAATCCAAGTCCACTGGTCTGTTTTTATTAAACTCTCTGGGTAATCAATTTCTTGATTATAGAAGCACTTCAATTTTTGACTCTTCCCTTTCTTAAGTGGGTGATTTTCACGCCATCATATAGATCAGGCACTGCCCATCTGGATCAAAGGCCACTAATTTTATTTTAATTAAAAGAGAATATATTTTTATAAAACCGTCATTCACCACCTACTTTGATATTTCCCCTACCCCTGCAGCGCAAGGGTTTTGAAATTTGACCACCTTATTGTAAGCATAAACGTACTTCTCCTGATAACGAGTACCCAATCAACCTTTCATGGATATCCATTCATGAAAAACACAAACAAGAAAAAACCTCACCTTCAGCAGCCGGAGATGACAGGGACAAGCCTCCGTGCATTGATCTTGCTGCTCTCACACTCCCTCTTGAGTCAGGAATAAATTGATTGGTACGTTGACCCTAATATAAAGATAATTGTCGCCTGATTCTCCGAGATGCCAATCACGTGCTTCTCCGTTCCGTTGATCGTCTGCACATAAATGCCATCAAAGCAGCAGAAAATCCATCTGCCCGTTGGGTTCTGGGCTGGCTTTTTCTTCATGTCCGGGAACGTTCGGCTCTGCTTCTTCAACTCATAACGGATTCGATGTTGGATAGCAGCATAGACCATCAGGCAAAGTGTCATCACCATTAACAATGCCTCAATGCGTTCCGGTTTCTTCAGATAGAGGGAAGACACCAGAAAGTCCGGACTTTTTAGAAAGCGAAAGCCTCGTTCAACCTGTTGCTGTGATTTGTACGTCCTCAGTAGTTCAGCGCTGTCCAGTCGAGTAGTATTAATGTCGTTGGTAGCCAGCACAAAACAACCCAGTGATGCTTCGGCATCCTGCCGGGTTTGCACAGCGATCGAGCAACAACTTGTTACGTAATATTCCAGGTGGTCGGGTTCCGCTCCATTAACAGGTCGTCCTTTGCTCTTGTAGCAGGGCTTGGCGATAACCTGAGCCTCAGCCTGACAAAGTTCAGACTGCTTCTGCCATTGCCTAAAGGCTTCCATGGCCTCCCCTTCGCACTGGAACGCTTTTTTGCTCAACTTTTCCAGTCTCTCGCACTCTTTCAGAGACTTTTTCTGCATACGCCTTGTCAGCGTCTTCTGTTCGGTTTCCTGGCGTTGCTGGTTGCGAAACAAAACCCAGCGTTGCTCTACGTTCGCATAATTAGACGACACTTCTGTAGCTTCGTAATGGTCAAACCCCTCCACTGCTTTCATGGTTCGTGAAGGCGCACTCCTTACCAGCTCTTTGGCGGCACCAATATTGAGAGGAACTCTGGAAATAAACAGCTGATCCTGCTGGTCAAGTTCCTGGATTGTCCCTGCCACATACAATGCTGCACCGCCAATAAAATAGCGGGCTTCCAGTGCGGCTTTGAAACTCTTCAAGTGCTTGGAAACCACCTGTTTGAAACTGGTCTTATCAGTCACATTGCCACTGGTTGCTTTCATAAACAACGGGATGCCTGCCCGGTTTTCAGTCAACAGAAGCAATATGGCCTGGTTCAAATCCGGGCGGTGATCCCGGCTGTAACCTTTGCAAAGCCTGATGCAGTTGAGGTCTTCATCGCTCAGATCGCTATCGCTATTATAACGACCATCGACGTGGAAGCCGGTGCCATCAAGATTCAGCGCGTCGCAAGGCAATTTGAGATGAGTTGCAACCTTGATAGCCAGCTCAAAATAGACTTTACTGACATCCAGATCAAAGAGTTCATCCAGTGCTCTTCCCAGAATCTTGTCGTTTAAATGCTCTGGTTTAATCCCTTCCCTGATCAGTTTGTTGAGAGGTTTATTGGCAAAGAACTGGGGGAACATATGGAGAGATTGCCCCGTAAAGCCGAGGCCATTGAGGATCATGCCGACAATGGCTTCACCGTGGGAGACATTCCATTCATCCGCTACCTTGGGTGCACGTCTGTCGATGTGATCGGCTATGCCCAGCTCTTTGCACATACCTGCCACCAGGCCGAGGTGATCCATGTTCTGAATCTGAGTGCGATATTGAATAGGAGGCATAAGGCTGTTTCCTGATATTTGCTTTTTTGATAAATAGCAGAAATCAGGAAAATGTCAGGTTAGGTGGTGAATGTCGGATAAAACCATTATTTTAAACAATTAAATGTAAAACACCTGTATGTAAATTCGATTTCCAGACACTATCCCCTATTAGCAAAAGCAATATCATTCTAAATCAGGGGAATGGGAATATATTAGTAATCGAAGCCAGATAGCTTAGTCGATATCATGCGAAAAGATTATTTCTGAATTATTATTCATTAACTTCAACTCAGCGTAATTATCCATCCATTTATCCATCAAATAATTTCAGCTTTTTCGTATCAGTATTATGACTTCGTATCACATGCGTAAGCCCTGGAACTCTACCCTTTGGTGCAAGCTTCTGCTTTCTATAAATCATCACTCGATTGGATATTGAAAAGAGTCTGATGAGCTGGATTTGCTGAATCACTTGAGCCTGCCCAGAGGTGACGGGGCTCTGACAATGGTTCAGGAGAATAAATCAGCAATACACAAACTGGGGCAAGTCGTTGCTTAAAGACTGGCAAGAGCACTAACAGCGAAAATCAACAAACTGACATAGTTGACGGACATTGCCGTTGTCGAAGCATTTTGCTGTAACCGATTATTTACAGAGGTTTCCCAGCTCAAGTTTCCGGTATAAATTCCAGAGACTCTTTCCTCTTCGGTCAGGTCATGCGCCAGCTGGTTGACATACCATGTGTTACTTTCCAGTCCTTTGGAACTGAGTATAGCGAGGTAATTTCTTCCACCTATTACTTCAACTGCACGCTGCTGCGACAGAAATTCACTACCACCAATATTGGCCCGCACATCTTCAGATTCAAATCCGGGTTTAGCACTTTGCCTCAGCTGTACTGCGACCCTGGATGTCAGACATGGACGAGAATGAGTAAAATCCGTGCTGAGGAGAGTCAATTGTCCGCCTCTGATGCGAATACCAATATCATAATCCCCGGTTATTGTTGATCGCTCAAGCTCAATTCTGGAATCAAAACCCTGAACAACCTTCTGACTGAAGAGCTGACTGATTAACAGAGAGTTCTCCACTCTCAGATCAACATCAAATCCACTACAAAGCAAAAAAGCATTATCAGAGTATTCTTCCATGATCAGGTTTCTTAGTATCACTGGATAACGACGATCCTTGTCTTGAGCATCTGTCACCAACAAAAAAGGTGCTTCAGAATCACTACCTGAAGGCGCTACAGGATTTGAAAAGCGTATCCGAACAGCTCCTGGTTTATTGCCAGTAATCATTCGATCGTTATTTGCGGCACAAATTTCGATTATGTCCGAACCGGCCATTGTTCCTTCTGGTGGGTTGGGATTGATCTGGAGTTGCCCAGTCATATCCCTGCTTTCCACAATCAAGTATTTCTTGCTGGCCTGATAGGTATCAATCATTTTCTGCAGGTTATCTTCAGACCGGATATAAAGAGTGTTCTCTACCGAAAACCCACACACTGCAAGGGCTCTCGGAAGGTTCAATGGAGATAAGGTTGCTATTCCCCCATCGTTAATCAATGGAGTAGGTGATGCGGTTTCCATTGTCTGAAGTGATGAAGATGGGGATATTGTCTCAACCCCCTGAACCCAGGAAACCATCAGCAGACCAACAAGCACAGCCAGCACAGAAAGACAGCGAATAAATGCAGAAGGTACAAATGGCGTGGAGAAAGACATTTCATTACCCACTATGAACAGAAGCTTCTGCCTTCATATCCTAGTTGAACAAAAACAGTTCGAGTAACTATTTATAGAATTATGTCTTTATACTCAACAAGTTCGGTTATAACATGAACAGGTTTATGATTGTAGTCGTTTCTTATTGGATTAGTTTACTAACATGCATGATACTGACTCAATGCCTAAAGTCGCAGCATTCGGTCTTTTAATCAGCAATTTTTCACTTCAGTATCATTTTCAAAGCCATTTCAGACAGATCGTCCAGTGTCACAGAACCGGATTGTTTATGCCAGTGTGTTGTCCAATACATGGCTCCCTGAAGAAAACGACGCAGGACAAACAGATCGATATCATTTGTTAAAATATCTGAGGCATTTTTCAGTTCTTCCTGCCAGATGGCTTCATACTTTTCTCTGCGATGAAGCAGTGATTTCTGACTGTCATTACTCAGGGATCGCCAGTCGTATATCAGTACAGTGAAGGCATGTCCTGCATCACCACTGATGGATTCCAACTCGCAACGTATTAATAATTTCAATCTCTCTATGGGAATACTGACTTCCGTCAGGGCGATCTCATTTGGCACTAACTTTCTCTGTTTGGCTAATTATTCAGCACACAAAAGTACCAAAATAAGCCTAATTTCCTGTACTTCTCAAAAATTCAGTTTTTAAAGCTAGCTTTTTGAATATGCAACAGGATTGGTGTTTGTCAAATGAGATCGCCCTGTGACTTCCGTCCTTACCCAGGGCGTAAGCTTCAAATAGACTGACGTATCAGTATTTTTGTGCCATACCTTTGCATTGCAGAGGTAATATTATCATGGCTGAATACATCACTCTATTCGACAGGTTACACACGCTGATAGATCCTCGTGATAAAGATCATGTGGTTTATACACTTCCTGAAGTTCTATTTATTGTCTATGTAAGCGTTCTAAGTGATTACTCGGAATGGGAAGACATGGAAGTATTCGCGAAGCATAACGCTGACTGGTTTCGACGCTATTTCCCTTATAGATTTGGGTTCCCTACACATTACACCTTACAAAAAGTCTGCTCACTCATTGACTCAAAAGCTTTCATGCAGCTATTCGTTGATTGGATGAGCGACCTGATCTCAGATATTAATACCCGTCGAATGGGGCCTTTTCCCGAAAAAAACGATAATGTCATCGCTATTGATGGTAAAGCGCTTCGTGGTTCACGTCCTGCAAAGGGAAAAAAAATGATCCAAATCGTCAGTGCTTACAGTTCCGAGCAGAAGCTGATATTGGGTTTTACTCCTATTGATAAAAAATCCAATGAAATTAAAGCCATTCCTAAAGTACTGGATATGCTTGTACTCGAAGGTGCTTTGATTACCAGTGATGCTATGGGGTGCCAGCGAGACATTTGCCAGAAGATCATTGATAAAAAAGCTGACTATTTGTTGTGCGTTAAAAATAATCAGCCTTCGTTGCACGCCAATATAGAGTCAGTATTTACTGAGCACATCGAAAATACGCCTGTGGACTCCGATAAGAGTTTATGTTTTGCAGAAACCATGGAAAAAAAACAGGGGTCGCTATGAGCATAGGCGTTGCTGGGTATTCAACGATATTTATCACAGAATTGATCCTGAAGATTTGTGGTCAGGGCTGAAACAGTGTGCCGCGATCCAGAGGGATAGACTAATAGGCACCAAGCAAACGACAGAGATCCACTTTTATATAAGCAGCAGAGTGCTGTCAGCTCAAAGCATGCTGTCATCGGTGAGGCACCACTGGAGCATTGAGAATGGCCAGCATCGTACTTTAGATGTCAGCTTCGGCGAAGACGCCAGTAAAATTCATGAACGTACAGCAACAAAGAATGTGGCAACCATTAGGAGGTGTTGTTTCAATGTACACAAACTCAGTTGTCGCTATGAGACAAAAAGCATGGCTCGACGGTTAAAGCTGGCAGGAATGGATGATAATTATCGAACAGAGCTAATATTAGAAAAATTCTAAACTATCGTGCTCCTGAAACTATTGCCCTGCGTCCTTACCTGCTCCATATTCCGGATCAGACTCTCGACGCTTTCCTCCATGATCACACGTAAAATATCGTCTTTGTTTTTGAAGTGATGAAAAATACTGCCGGACAGAATGCCCACCTCTGAAGCAATATCCCGGGTAGTGGTTCGATCGTATCCCTTTTCATGAAATAGACGTGCAGCAACTTTTAGCAGCTTCCCTTTGGGACTGGCTGGATCGGTTAATTGATATATTTCAGACATAATCCTGTTTCGACGACAACTGACATCATTTGGCTGGCAACCAGATATTCAATCATATGCTATCCAGTAACGGCCATCCCTTACAAGGTATAGTTACCGAACCGGCACAGGATTAACAGCTGCATTGGGTGCAGCTCGCCCGGTCTTTAAAGCTTTCTGGATATCAGCCTTTTTATTCTCTTTTTTGATTCTGACACTGTATGCTTCGATGGTTTCCCCAAGCTGGTAATCTTCCAGAATCATCCTATCTGCCAGTGCACAGGGTTCGAATAATTTTATTTTTCGCTGCAGCATCAATTTCATCAATTCGCCTTCGCTCTTGAAATCGGAAGAATGCTCGTGATATCCGCCCCCCAGCAAGTGCCTGAATTCATGTTGAAAAACAATGGCATCCAGACCATTCAATTCTTTTTCAATAGTTTTTCCAGCCTGATCCAGGGCCGAAACAGTAATGTTCTGCCAACTTCCCACTCGGCCAAAGTCCTTTCCTTTTGAACTTAAACAACCGTGCCAGAAACACACGGATTCTCTGGATGCCCTTGTGATGACGGGGTTAATAAACACTTGATACGCTGGAGCAGGAGGAACAGAAAAAGGCGGTGCAATAATCATTAGCTGCAAGGATTTACCAATCTGATTCGCCGATATACCACCACCAATATTTGATTGCATAGTCGATAGCAAGATCTTGATGGTCTGGTCGATCTCAGGGTCTGGCAGTTTTTTAACAGGCTGGGTGGGCGTATTCAGTATTGCCTGATGAGCCGGATTATCAAATTGAAATACTGTTGCCCCAGTCTTTTCAGCCTGATTTCCCTGTGTGCTCTTTGCTTTCTTGGAACGGCTTACTTTTTCAGAACTGCTTACTTTCTCAGAACCGCTTACCTTTCCAGGGGAGGAGGCCTTCTCTTCAGTCAAAGACTGGGGCATATCAGTCTTTAAATCCGGAACAGTCGCTCCATATACAATAAGACTGATCATTACGCTGACAATTAAACCAGTGCCACCAGAAACCAGAAAACGCAGAGCATTTTTTCTCATCAAATAATCCCTAGTATCAATTTGAATTCTTGACGATAAATCTAGATGATCCTGAATAAATGGCAAAAAACAGTTTCAATAGTAGAGAGCTGTCCAGATATTTATTTGATACAACAACATTTCACCTGTTAACGATTAGCATTTGAAGATCCATTTCATTGATCTAATGCAGTACCCATGACCGCTGAATTCTGCATGATATGGCAATAAACTAAATGTCGACTGTATTCAAGGCTGGTCATCTTCATGTCACGCTTTATCAAGCTTGCGCTCATCACCCTCTGTTTTACCTCTTTATTTGTTATTTCTCCTGAAAGTATTCCCATAGAGGGTATTACTGTAACAGGTCAGAGAGTTCTAGCCATCTTTGTTCTGGCAACAATGCTCTGGATATCGGAAGTTGTTCCCGCCTATGCCACCTCATTGATGATTCTCGGATTATTGACAGTAACAGCTTCTGACAGCAGCCCCTTCTTTTTACGCGAAGCACTCAGCCCGGAAAGTACTCTGAGTTATAAAGCTATTCTCAGCAGTCTGGCTGCACCAGTTGTGGTGCTTTTCTTAGGTGGTTTTTTTATTGCCATTGCAGCAACCAAATATAAACTGGATATCAATCTGGCGCGGGTATTGTTAAAACCTATAGGCAGCGATTATCGTATGGTGATGCTGGGACTGATGGGTATTACGGCCATTTTTTCCATGTTTATGAGTAACACCGCCACAACCGCCATGATGCTGACATTGCTAACACCTATTCTGCACAGCCTTGATCATAACGACAGGGGAGTGAAGGGAATGATACTGGCTGTCCCCATTGCAGCCAATATTGGTGGCATTGGCACCCCCATCGGGACACCTCCCAATGCTATTGCTTTTCGCTACCTCACCGGAGAATACGCCGTCAGTTTCAGCGACTGGATGTTATTCGCCATTCCCATGGCGCTGGTTTTAATCATTATTGCCTGGTTTCTGCTGGGTAAACTTTATCCCGGAAACATAAAGGAAGTGGCCGTTAAAATTGATTCACGATTTGAAACGACCACAAAAGCCTTTCTGGTTTATGCGACTATTGCAGCCACGGTATTGTTGTGGATGACGTCCAATATCCACGGTGTAAACTCCTACACCGTTGCCCTGCTCCCGGTTATTGTTTTCACCCTCACCGGTATTATTGATACCCGTGATATCAAGCAGATTAACTGGGATGTACTCTGGCTTATTGCCGGCGGTATTGCACTGGGTTACGCATTGGAAAAAAGTGGGCTGGCCGGCGCTATTGTGAACAGCATTCCTTTCGCTGCACTCAGTCCATTAATTGTTCTTATGCTCATGTCAGTGGTGGCTATGGTCATGGCCACATTCATGTCAAATACAGCAACAGCCAACCTGTTGATGCCCATAGCGGTTTCAATTGCCACATCGTTGTCCGGCTTTGACGCCTATGGCGGGCTTAGTTTGATGGTGATCTGTGTCGCTCTTTCAGCGTCCATGGGAATGTCATTGCCTATCAGTACCCCGCCTAATGCCCTTGCTCATGCAACCGGCTTGCTGGGTAGTTCTGATTTTATCCGGACAGGTCGTTATATCAGCCCTATCGGGGTCACCATGATATTTATTGTTGTGGTAGGACTGGGGCGAAGTGGGTACTTTTAGCCGCACGTTCCTTTCGTGAACAGGGCGATCTCATTTGGCACTAACTTTCTCTGTTTGGCTAATTATTCAGCACACAAAAGTACCAAAATAAGCCTAATTTCCTGTACTTCTCAAAAATTCAGTTTTTAAAGCTAGCTTTTTGAATATGCAACAGGATTGGTGTTTGTCAAATGAGATCGCCCTGCTTTCGTGAACAAGGCCTCGCTATTCTGAAAAACATCGGGATTCTCTGGCATCGGGACTCTCTGAAATAGCATCGGGACTCTCTGAAATAGCATCGGGCCTGATTTTTGTGCATGCCTTTCTGGCATTCCCGATTAATCAGCCCTCCGGATAATCCTATGCCCTGTTATACTGGCTTTTTCCTGATGAATTAAGTTCGAATGCCTACATCGTCCTGGTTATCCCTTCTGGCTATCTGCGTACTGGGAGCAATATCGCCTGGCCCCAGTCTTGCGGCCGTCATGAAAAGTACTGTGCAGGGTTCCCGCATGCACGGCATTATCAGCGCTATTTCCCACGCACTGGGCATCGGCATTTATGCTTTTCTCGTAGCGGTGGGTTTGGCTGTGGTGATAACAGAAACACCCTGGTTGTTCAAACTGATGACATACGGTGGAGCCGCCTTTCTTGCCTGGACCGGTTATAAAGCATTCACTTCCTCGTCATCTGTTATTACCGGAAACAATAAACCAACATCAAATATTTCCATAAGACAGGCAGCCCTTGATGGTTTTTTAATATCGATTCTTAATCCGAAAATTGTCGTTTTTTTTCTGGCACTGTTCAGTCAGTTTGTGACACCGGAATCGACTCTTACCACACAATTTCTAATGGCCCTGCTGGCCACTCTCTGTGATGGTATCTGGTACTGCATCGTTGCAGCTATTGCCGGGCATGGTCGGGTATTACCCGTTCTTCGTCGTAAAGCACAACTCATAAATAGAATCAGCGGCACCGTGCTAATTATTGTCGCTTTCCGGATTCTGACACTCTAGGAGCCACCCCCCGAAGGCTGTCGTAAAGGGCTGCGTTTGCCGACACTGCGCTGTTAACAGGCTCGACTGAATCTGGCTTCTTTATGAAATAGCCGAGATAGTGGTTATTCCTTTTTCTGCACAGTAAAAGATCGGTTAAAATAATAGTATTAAACCATCAGGACAGAATGACATGCCGGTAAAGTACGATGAAACCAGAGAACATCTGGTACATATCATTGAAAACCTGTCCAGCACCATGTCATCTTCCGAACGCTATCAAAGCCTGCTTGACTGTCTTGCTCGATTGTTTCCCTGCGATGCGGCCTGCCTCCTGAAGCTGGAAGGTCCGGTGCTTAATCCGGTTGCCATTATCGGTCTTTCCACCGACACACTGGGACGGCGTTTCAAACTGGATAGCAATCCCAGATTATCCCAGATTCTTGATAGCACCTTGCCAGTACAGTTTCCCGCTGACTCCGACCTCCCGGATCCTTTTGACGGTCTGGTCACCGGACATCAGGGGTCGCTGAAAGTACACGACTGCGTTGGCATTCGCCTGATGGTGGATAACCAGCCCTGGGGCGTTCTTACTCTTGACGCTCTTAACGCCGGTTCCATGAATGAGATGCCTCCTGAGTCCTTCCGTACAGCCATTGCCACCACGGGTGCCACGGTAAAAATGGTGAGCCTGATTGACCAACTGGAATCAAGAGTAGAAAAAGAGCAGGCACTGAACCAAACCCTTCTGGATGAACAGGCGGGCAGAAACAGCACTGAGATGATCGGCAACAGCGCCAGTATGACAACATTGAAAAATGATATTAACGTGGTTGCCTCTTCTGATCTGTCCGTGCTGATTCTGGGTGAAACCGGCACAGGTAAGGAACTGGTGGCCAGCCAGCTGCACCAGCACTCAAAACGAAACCGTTGTGCAATGGTCCATATTAACTGCGCTGCACTGCCCGACAATATTGTCGAGAGTGAACTATTTGGCCATGTACGGGGCGCATTTACCGGTGCGGTAAAAGACCGTCAGGGAAAATTTGAACAGGCACATCAGGGCACACTGTTTCTCGATGAAGTGGGTGAACTCCCCCTGGCTACCCAGGTAAAACTCTTACGGGTTTTACAGAACGGAGAAATTCAGAGAGTGGGCAGTGAAAAGCAGATCAAGGTTGATGTTCGTATTATTGCTGCCACCAACCGTGATCTGGCCACAGAAGTACGAGCGGGTCAGTTCAGAACCGATCTCTATCATCGACTCAGCGTTTTCCCCATCTATGTTCCTCCCCTCAGGGAAAGGGAAACTGATGTTCTTTTACTGGCCGGATTTTTTATGGAACAGAACCGTCTGAGACTGGCTCTGGAAGGCTTGAGGATGTCAGATGACTGTCGTCGGGTTCTCATGGAATATCACTGGCCGGGAAACATCAGAGAACTGGAGCACACCATCAGCAGGGCATCGCTGAAAGCCATGAGCAATCTGATGGCGAATCACAACAGAATAGTCACTATTCACCCCGACCATCTGAATCTGAGTAATAGCGTTCAGGTGACAATCACTGAATCATCGGGTAACCCCATGCCTCCCTCACTGATTCAGGATGATTCTGAAATAGGATCCATGCGCGAATCTGTGGATAACTTTCAGCGTCAGTTAATCTCTCAATTAATGGAACGACATAACGATAACTGGACAGTGGTTGCCCAACAGCTGGACATAGACCGTGGTAATCTGCATCGCCTGGCCAAACGGCTTGAACTTAAAAAGTAGCGTCTGATCAGGCATAAAATTCAATGAAGAAAGTGACGTTTCCATCTATCTCAAGATGATGTTTCTGCTCAGGAGCAATCACACCCTGCTCCCCTTTCTGAAGCCGGTGGCGCTCCTCTTCCGGTTCATCAATGCAATACATCAGTTCCCCTTCAATCACTTGACCGAAATAAAGTCCAGCCGGTGTACTTTCCAACTATCAGGATTGATAACTAATTCTGTAAAAAACTCAGAATCGAAAACACATAATCATAAAGACACTATTTTAATCTTAATGACACTACCTAACATGTCTAAAAGACACCCTACAGCACGTAATAAAGACACAGTCACTTAAGATCACCCATTGAACCTGCAGATAATAATTGGCACAACAAATGCTAATACACATATGCACAGATTGTTTGATGGTAAATAAATGCGCCCGACATTGTCAGAACAACGACATGACATTGAATCAGCAGAAGATATACATCTACTGGTTGAAAGCTTTTATGCCCAAATCCGCAAAGATTCCATGCTTGGCCCTCTCTTTAATATAACGGCGGCGATTAACTGGGATCATCATCTGCAGCTTTACAGTCGAATCCAGTATCAACAGGAACATATGGATCGATGGTTAACATTATTTGATATGACCATCGAGGAATTGTTCTGTGGGGTAACGGCCAATAAGGCAAAACACTGGGCAAGAGGAATTGCCAGAAATCTGGAAAACCAGATTGCCAGACAAAATACTTTCAAGGGAGATGACTGATGAATAACTCACTTACAAACTATCGTTTTCTGTCAGATATTATGATGGTCACTGGATTTACCGTTACCATGGTGGCTATTACATTTGCCTATGTGGTGCCAGAACTGATGGGGGTCAGCCTTATCGGTCAGGTTTTTGCACATTTGCTGATTATAGTTTTTCCGGCATTCATTAAGCTGGGGTATGTTTTACGCTTAGCAACAGAGAAGGTTATTAGCAGGACTTGATACAAGCCTGTGGTCACTATGAATATATTAGATAGAAGTTCTGAAGATAAAATCATGCCATTTTTTCGTCTGGCGTTCAGGCCATTTTTTCTGACCGGTGCCGTGTTTTCGATTGCTGCATTGTTAATATGGGGAATGTTTCTTTCCGGTTATGCCACGTTTGCATTCTCTGGTAACCCCATATGGTGGCACAGCCATGAAATGCTGTTTGGTTTTGCCGGAGCCATCATTGTCGGCTTCCTTCTGACCGCCGTTCAGAACTGGACCGGGATTCCTGGGGTCCGAAGCTGGAAACTGGCAGGTCTGTTCAGTCTGTGGCTTCTTGCCCGGGTGATGCTTCTGGTGAGCAAAGAACCTCAGCTCTGGATTATTGCTCTTGATCTACTCTGGATGCCCATGGCTGCTTATTTTCTCGGCAAGCCGGTATGGCTGAAAAAAGGCTGGAAGAATTTACCCTTTGTTCCCATCCTTCTATTAATGACTCTGGTTAATGGACTGATGCATTACGGCAATATAACCAATCAGTTTCAATTGTCCATGAACGCAGCCTGGTTAATGATATTGCTGATTGTAGAGCTCATGCTGATTCTTGGTGGGCGGGTCATTCCTTTCTTCACGGCAGTGAAGCTGAATTTTAAACAGGCTGAACGTTACCTCTGGCTGGAACTGGGATCCTTAACCCCGGTGTGGCTGGTATTTTTCATCTCGCTTTTCAATATTCCCGGCACAGAATTGATAGTCGATGGTCTTTTATTTGCGGCGTTTGTATTTAACCTGATCAGGTTCCTTCGCTGGAAACCGCTGCTGACGCTCAAAACACCATTACTCTGGTCCCTTCATATTTCATGGTTAATGATTATATTGGGATTACTGGTCATGAGCCTGAGCAGAATGCTTCAGCTCAACGATGTAATGGCCATACATCTGATAACGATTGGCGGTATGGGCGGATTAATTCTGGCGATGATTGCACGAGTCAGCCTGGGGCATACTGGCCGTATTCTGGAACTTCCGGGGAAACTTATGGCTGTAGCACTGGCTTTCCCTGCCATATCAGCAATTCTGCGCGGTTTGTTTCCGGAGTTATTGCCTGCATATACTTTTGACTGGTATCTGTTATCCATACTGGCCTGGGTTATTGCATACGGCGTCTATGTCGTTTATTACATTCCGGTACTGTTAAAACCCAGAGTAGACGGTATGCCAGGTTAGGCTGAAACCTTTTTTTGAAATAGCCTGCCAAATGGCAGGCTATTAAGATTATGCACCGCAGCATTTTTTAAACTTTCGGCCACTGCCACAGGGACAGGGGTCGTTGCGCCCTACCTTATCCACTCTGACTGAATCGGGCCTGATCAGCTCCTGCTGCCATATTTTCCGAATATCATGACTCATGACGGCCATTTCCCGTGCTACTGCTGGCATAGCGGACAGCATTTTGCCCACATCGGGCCCGTTTTTTCTCTTTGCTTTTTCCAGTAGCGAATCAGCATTGCTCCAGACATTGAGAAGAATCATGCAACTGGACCAGGACTCCTCCATCTCAGTAACACGGGGGTGCTTGAGAACTTCTGTCCAGGTATCCATAAGAAAACGAGAACCCTGACCATAACCCAGAGACCACTCCTTCAACCGGGAAAACTCTGTGGAATACACATCCTCTGCCAGACATTCTTCAGGAAGAACTTCCTGTCCACTGGTAATGGTCGTCTCAATCAGAGACAGCAGATTGAACAGAATATGACGAATTTCCTCACCCTGCTCCAGCGAATCAAATTCCGGATTTTCTGCGCCCAGAGCAATGGTTAACCAGCGATCCGGAGGAACCGTCACCGGGGAATTCGCCACTGCAAACATCAGCCCTTTAATAGCAGTAAGACTCAATGCTTTTTCATTACAACCCAGAAGATAGGCTGATAACATTCTTTCCTGAAGGTGATCAAATTCACTGTTTACCAGCGAACGCTTTTCGTCATTCAGACTCAACTCTTTCTCCACATCATCCATATCACCCAGAATCGAGTGATCAATTGTGCCGCGATTGTATGCTTCTTCTATGGAGGATGCAGCCTGTTTCACGCCAAGATCAACCAGCGCAGCAATCAGGTGCGCATTCAGGCTGGCATCATCGTCATAATGGTTATCCAGAATCTGCTTCAAAAAACTTGCTATGGTTGCCTGCAAAGACCGATGAAACTGGCCACAGAATTTCAGAGCATCTATAGCCAGCAGGCGTACAGACAACTCCAGACAGGCATCACTGACAAATTGCATCAACGCAGGCATCGCCGTTTTTCCCATACGACCTAATGCGGAAGGCAGATACTCAGGGATAAAAAACTCATCCCCGGTTTCATTCCACATGAGATTCAACAAGGGCTCAACAGCATCCTGATCTGCCATTATGCCCAACACCCGCCAGGCATGAACCGGTGCCCAGCTGTTGGTGTCATCTTCATGATCCATCAGTGCCCGGTCTCTGGCCAGATCCACCAGAGCAGAAATATGAGAATGATTGAATGGGAGGCGACTGTAGTTGGTCCAATTCTGCCAGTGGCAACGACCAAGTGTCAGTAGCTCCGAAACTGGGTGTGGATATGCAGGCATAACAGGCTCCTGCCGGAGAAAGAAAACAAGCTTACATTATAAGCAGACATCTCTGGAGCGCTAACTAAGGATCATCAAATTATCCACATAAGCGAAGTTCTGAAGCCTTATTCAAGGCACATCAGGCAAGGGAAAGGTCTACTATGAAATATAAAGCATACACAAGGAAAGAGTATGGATCCCCAGGGCGATCTCATTTGACAAACACCAATCCTGTTGCATATTCAAAAAGCTAGCTTTAAAAACTGAATTTTTGAGAAGTACAGGAAATTAGGCTTATTTTGGTACTTTTGTGTGCTGAATAATTAGCCAAACAGAGAAAGTTAGTGCCAAATGAGATCGCCCTGTATGGATCCCACCCAGGGTTCAACACCTGCAAAACTACCCATAAAACCAGCAACCTCCAAAGACGGGACTGAAGAGCCTTCCTCCGAACCGGTTGCCGCCACTCAGACTGAGAGTGATCATTCTGATACCGCTATACATCACCGAAAAACAAGGCAGGAAAGGAACGCTCCAACCTCAATGGATCCTTTACTGGTTTCTTTGCAAAAACATCACGATAGAGTTGGCAGGGAGTATACGGAATACCGAAAACCGCCACGTCCAAAAGATGGGTCGGATCACCAAAAAAAAGTAAAAAACAGATCAAAAACATCCGAACAAAAGCTCGATTTCTCTCTGCCATTGCATAATCCAAAAACGAAAACACTTTGCGCTCAACCGTTTGATTCAACGCCTGAAATTCCTCCGGATATCCACAGTAAAACTCTTTTTCCGGAGTTAAAAAGTTCAGCGGACTCTGAGCCGGGAACTGCGGCAGCCCTGACTGGTACTAAAAGTACGTCCGAAGAAGCTAGCCACTCATTGCAAGGTAAAGCTCGGGGCAGTAAAAAAAAGCAACGTTCCTCAAAAAAAACGACTTCGGTCAACCCAGTACTGAAGGAATTCCAATCCCTTGCTGATGATTGCCGGAAATGGGCCAGTAAAATGACCCGTGTCCAGCAGGACATTAAAGAGCAATGCCCCGACCAGCCTTACCAAATCTGGATGAGCAAAGAACTCAGGAGTTTTCATGAGGCTTCCGCCCAGCTCACCATGAGGTTTGCTGAATTTGTTAATGAGCAAACCGGAGAATCTGTTCTTGAAACCCGAAAGGGGAAAGGGGCCCTGACAGCACAGGAACGGGAAGCCTATTATCGCAGTCTTCTGGATATTAAACGCTTCCATACCCAGTACTATTTTCAACATGCCCAGTCATTTAAAGCGCATCTTGACTCCAGCCTTCACGGTGTACTGCAATCGGGGGGTTCTCTGGACAGTGAAGAATTTCTTGAATTTCAGGCAGCCTTTACCCACTCCATTGAGTTATATATCACTGCCATTTTTCATCTTTCCAGACAGCTTGACATCATGGATCACAAACTGTCTTTAAGTTCTGAGGAGAAAGTGAAATCCAGTATTCTGGGAGCACTGATTGCAAGCCAGATCTATTCACTGTCCAGCCATATTGTGCTGGCCTGCCATGAAAAGGTCGATGGTTGTGATTCAGTGGGTTCTGAGAAAGAAATTCTTCGAGCATCCCTCATCTACCGCTTCCTTCCCAGTCTCAGGGAAGCCATTAAATCTTGCCCACTTTATGCCGCACTCGAAACCGTTGACAACTTTTTCGCTCTTATGGGATCTGATTCACTGGAACACATGGATGCACACTGTCACCGCATTCTGGCTGCTGATCTTCTGGGTATGCCCCTGCAGGCATTCAGAAGCACTCCGGCCCGCTCCGCGGTCACACATCTACAAGTAACTCCTTCCCAAAAATTAAATTCATTCTATGATCATATGAGAGCATGTCTGGACCAGAAACCGTTTGCACACTGGTGTTTTTTACCCGATCAGAAGCATGGTTCAGGAGTTGACGACCCCATCACTGATGACGCTTGGCGATCTCGTTTGTAAGACTGTATATCGTCGACAGCCCTATTTCCGGATATGCCTTTGACCGCATTTTGACCGAATTTTGAGGGTATTATGAAAAGTAAGTTAAAAACTGAGACTGCTTCTCCCAAAGCCCAGAAACGAATTGATGGGCATTTAGAAACCATTAACCTGTATGCGGCTGGTATTGATATTGGTTCAGAGACGCACTACGTAGCTATTCCGCAAGAGTTAGATGATCAGCCTGTTCGGTCGTTTCCTTGTTTTACCGCTGACCTTGAAAACATGGCGCAATGGTTAATAAATGCAGGCATCACTACGGTTGCGATGGAATCGACAGGGATTTACTGGATACCCGCTTTTGAAATTCTTGAATCCCATGGTCTCGAAGTTCGTCTTGTGAATGCGCGCTACGTTAAAAACGTCGCTGGACGTAAAACTGACGTTGAGGATTGTCAGTGGATTCAGCAGCTTCACACTTATGGATTGCTCAATACCGCCTTTCGCCCGGATGAGGAGGTTTGCGCATTAAGAGCTTACATGAGGCAACGTGACAATCTCGTAGCAAACCGTGCGTCGCATATACAGCATATGCAAAAAGCTCTAAGACAGATGAACCTGTTGCTGGATAATGTCGTTACCGATATCACGGGAAAAACCGGATTGACGATCATTCGGTGTATTGTTGAAGGGGAGCGAGATCCACTTCAATTGGCGAAACATCGTGATCCGCATTGCAAAAAGACAGAACAGCAAATTGCCAGATCTCTAAAAGGACACTACCGGGCTGAGCATCTGTTTGCCCTACAGCAATCGGTTGAACTTTATGACGTTTATGATGAAAAGATCAGCGCCTGCGACAGGGCTTTAGCGAGCCAGCTGAAACAATTTGATAGCAAGGCTGATGATTCTGACAACATGCCTGATAAACCGGTTAAAAAACGTAAATCGTCCAGTTCTCCTGACTTTGACGTTCGTTCTGAGCTCTATCGGGTAACGGGTGTTGACCTGACAGCTATTGATGGTATTGATGAAAATACGGCTCTGAAAATACTATCGGAAACAGGAACTGATATGAATCGATGGCCCACAGCCAAACATTTTGCTTCGTGGCTTGGTTTGAGTCCTGAAAACAAAATATCCGGTGATAAAATTCTAAGCTGTAAAACCAAACGGATACCCAACCGGGCATCAAAAGCTTTGAGGATGGCAGCATACTCTCTGACGAATTCAAAAAGTGCGCTTGGTGGTTACTATCGAAGAATGCGCAGTCGCTTGGGAGCCCCGAAAGCGATCACCGCAACCGCACATAAATTAGCCCGATTCATATACAGCATGCTGAAAAACAAGACGGAATATATTGACCTTGGGCAGGATCATTATGAGCAAGAATATAAAGCCAGAGTCTTAACTAATTTGAAAAAAAAGGCGAAAGATATGGGCTACCTCCTGATACCTGAAGAGCAGACCGCGATGGCTTAACCCTGTGCGGACTGGTGAGTTCAGAGGGAGTTACTTGTAAGTATAGAGAGCCTGGCCGAACTGACAGATTCTGTCGCTGATCGTCCAGCCTGTCCGAAATTTACCACCATGGCGGAACTGGGAGAGAGCAGGCGGACACTGTACGACCAATGTCTACGAAATTGTACAGAACTCTTTATCAAGATTGAAAACGATATGAAGGCTGATGACGATGTCGTTTACAAGGGGAGGCTCGCCCGGAACATGCACTTTCTGGCTAAAAATGTTTCCCAGTGGTGGAACAGGCTTTTTCCTCCACAAACAGCCCCTTCTTTAAGTGAATCCCGCAAGTTATTGAGCCAGATGAATACCAGGGCCCGGGCGGCCAGTGAATCCTACAACCAGCAGATCAGGGCAAAGGCCAGATTAGCCAAACGCTTGGGTGATACTCTTGAGCATAAGGAAGAACAGGTTCAGGCCCGCCAGAAAAAGAAAACTGACAAAATGACCGATGCGATCAAGCGGCAACAGGCGGCAGCGTCAGGAAATGTTCCGGATGACTCCTCTGATGCTGGAGCACCTGCCACTGCGGCTGCGCCTGTGCCCATCACTGAAAACTGGCAATATCTAATTAATGGTTCGCAACAGTTAACAGCAAAGGATTACGGATCTGCGAAACAGCAGTTCCTGACCGTTATCAATGCCCATGAAGAAAGCAAAACACCAGAGCAGCAAGCCTGGGCTCTCTTCGGCTGCTACAAAGTTCATCGAACTGCAGCCACTGCCACTCTGGAAAAAGACTGTCAGCCAACCATAGATTTTCTGACGGCGTATCACACACAAATTCAAAACAAACAGACTCCTCCAGCCGAACAGGGTAGAGCATTCTTCGGCCAGCTGGAAGCATGTCTGGGCTCAATGAAGGAGTATCACACCCATATTCTCCCCGCAAAAAAATACCTGCAGGATTTAACGGCACTCACTTTCGGGAAAGACAATAACCTTATGGAAGATGAAGATCTGGTGGAAAGTCTGTCTGATGCTCAAATTCTCTGCCAGAGTGAGTTTCACAGACTCAATGAATTTACACAGAACCTTGAATCTATATGTCAGGCACGCAAGAACTGGCTACAGGCAAAACCGCACTCTGGCCAGAAAGCTCCGGCTGAAAAACCATCAGTAGACTACACAGAACTCCTTGTATCCATAAAGAAAACGGCAGAAATCATGCAAATAATCACCTCCCGCTTCGAAGAAAGCCTGACATCAGAAAGCGAGCGCCTTCAGGCCGCATTACATGACATAGATCAATAAAAGCCCGTCATTTTTTCCTGAACCGGTTCATTCTCCTGAAATCCGAACCTCCAGAAATTACGATACCTGTCATTGATTTGCTTCAGAATCTTGCTGGAAATCACTGACTTTTTTTCGTCATATCAATATTGAAGAATGTTTCATTTTTAGAGATGATGCCGTCGCCCTGACACTATATGTAGTACCTCTCGTACTCGGCAACCACTACCTGATGGCATTTTATTCAAAGCGCCAAAATCGTATATCAACATTCCGGAGCAAGACTTATGAATGAGATCATCAAACGCGATGGTTCACGAATGCCCTTTGATGCCCCCCGTATTATCAAGGCAGTCACCAGCGCATTGAATGATGCTCATATCAGTGATGATGCTTTTGCCGGTTATGTGGCTCAAAAAGTGCAAAGTACCTTTGCCGACAAGACAACAGTGGATATATACGATATTCAGGATCAGGTTGAACACCTGATGATGAACAGTGAATATCATGATGCGGCCCGTAAATACATTGAATACCGTCAGACACGGGATATTGAACGGGAATCACGCAATGCATTGAGTCGCGATATTCCGAGCATTATCAATCAGGATAACGAAGAGCTGCTTAACGAAAATGCCAATAAAGACAGCAAGGTGATTCCAACCCAGCGTGACTTGCTGGCCGGAGTGGTTGCCAAACATTACGCCAAGCAGCATATTCTTCCAAAACATATTACTGTAGCCCATGAAAGTGGCGAAATACATTATCACGATCTGGACTATGCCCCTTTCTTTCCCATGTTCAATTGCATGCTGATCGATATCGAAGGCATGATGAACAACGGCTTTCGCATGGGCAATGCAGAAATAGAAAAGCCCCGCTCAATTACAACCGCCACCGCTATAACCGCACAGATCATTGCCCAGGTTTCCAGTCATATATACGGTGGCACCAGCATCAACGAAATTGATCGCATTCACACTCCCTACGTGCGAAAAACTTACGACAAACATTTGGAAAAGGGCCTGCACTGGATTGGCGATGAAGAAAAATCCCGCGCCTATGCCATGGAAATGACGGAGAAAGATTGCTATGACGCCTATCAGGCTTTGGAATACGAAGTAAATACCTTGCACACCGCCAATGGTCAGACTCCCTTTGTCACCTTTGGATTTGGTCTGGGCACCAGCTGGGAAGAAAGGCTGGTGCAGAATTCTATTCTGAAAAACCGCATTCGCGGTCTGGGCCGAAATAGAAAAACACCTGTTTTTCCCAAGCTGGTATTTGCCATTCGTAAAGGTGTTAACTTTTCCCCTGAAGATCCAAACTACGACATCAAACAGCTGGCTCTGGGGCTATGTTCCCGCCAATAGTTGTATTGCTTACTCCCTATGTTTACAGGGCTACAGACGTGCCTTATAAAGTAGAGATATGACTAAATCTTGTATATTGCATTTGTTTATTGCCCAAAGAACAGCGATTTGTTCTGGGATACCTTCCTATCTCATGAATAGCCATATGTGGAGCAGGAAAATAAAGTTTTTATAGGACTTTAGTGCTCCCAACTATTGACGGGAACATAGCCTGGCTCTGGAATGTGCCAGTAAACGCATGTACCCGGATATCCTGAATTACGACAAACTGGTGGAAATCACCGGTAGCTTCAAAACGCCCATGGGCTGTCGTTCATTTTTGGGCACCTTCGAAGAGAATGGTCAACTGATCCATGATGGTCGTAACAACCTTGGCGTTGTCTCTGTTAACCTTCCCCGAATTGCCATTGAATCTGACAGCGAAAAAGCATTCTTTCAATTACTGGATCAGCGCCTGGAACTGGCACGGGACGCTCTGATGAATCGGATCGAGCGACTGGACAATGTCCGTGCGCGAGTCGCACCAATTCTCTATGTAGAAGGTGCCTGCGGCGTTCGCCTGAACCCGGACGATAAAGTCAGCGAGATCTTCAAAAATGGACGAGCCTCCATTTCTCTCGGATACATTGGCATCCATGAAACCATTAATGCTCTTTACGGCAATGCTCTTTACGGCAATAAAAACATATACAGCAGCGACACTCTTCGGCAAAAAGGCGTTGCCATCGTTGAATATCTTCGTAAAACCGTAGAACGATGGAAAGATGAAACCGGCTATGGTTTCAGTCTTTACTCTACACCCAGCGAAAGTCTCTGTGACCGTTTCTGTCGTCTGGACAAAAAGAAATTCGGCGTCGTTGAAGGCATGACTGAAAAAGGATATTACACCAACTCTTTCCATCTGGATGTGGAGAAAAAGGTCAATCCTTATGACAAGGTAGACTTTGAAATGGCCTACCCTGAGCATGCTTCCGGTGGCTTTATCTGCTACGGGGAATACCCGAACATGGTCAACAACCTGAAGGCTCTGGAAAACGTCTGGGACTACACCTACGACAAAGTTCCTTACTATGGCACCAATACACCCAATGACTCCTGCTATTCCTGCGGCTACGAAGGTGAATTTGAAGCGACCAACAGAGGCTTTGAATGTCCTCAGTGCAAAAACAGGGATTCTGATAAAATGTCAGTAACCCGAAGGGTCTGCGGCTATCTTGGGCAACCCAACAGCCGTCCGTTTATCAAGGGAAAACAGGAAGAAGTCGTGCGACGGGTGAAGCATTTTCAAAGTAAGTTCAGTCGCAAAAACAGTCACTGAAATGGCTTTACTGTCCGGCATATAGCTCACAGTGATCATAGACCTGTAAAACTAATCCACCGATCATGAGGCTGATGTAAAAGGATTTACTACTTTTGCACAGCTTTCAGGTTCGGGGGTTAACCTTCATCACGTCGGGATATTCCTGTTATGAATTATCTTCAATATTATCCGGTAGACGTCGTCAATGGCGAAGGAACCCGTTGCACTCTATTTGTCAGTGGCTGTGAACATCTGTGCCAGGGGTGTCACAACTCCAGCAGTTGGGATGCCAGTAACGGGCTGTTTTTTGACCGTGTAATGGAAGACAAGATTGTTGCCGATCTGGCTGACACGCGCATTCACAGGGACGGACTTTCCCTTTCTGGCGGTGACCCTCTATTTCCTGAAAACCTGCCCACGATTCTGCGACTGGTCAGAAGAGTCAAAAATGAACTTCCCGGAAAAACTATCTGGCTATGGAGTGGATACACACTCGAACAGCTTTCTGTCCAGCAAAAAGCCGTGATTCAATACATTGACGTTCTTGTTGATGGAAAGTTTGAGATGGACAAAAAAGATTTGTCACTTCCCTGGCGCGGGAGCAGTAATCAACGAATCATTTATCTATAATTACCCGTATCCCTTTCAACCCTGCATAACGTCACACTCTTCCACCTGCTAACCGCCGAACAGCACAACCCTTATTTCGAAAAAAAACACCCCGTCAATAGTGGTTCAAACTAATACCCCATGATTTTTAGTAGACCCCGCAGCCTTATAACTCAACTCGAAGCTGGGCTATTTTGGATAAAATTTACAGCATGCAAAGTTTATCCAAAAAGCCCAAGCGTGCAATTCCATCATTGATATATGCCAGCTCAGTTCAATTTCAGTGGTCGTTTATTCATCCAAAATACTGGTCTGTCTGGTTGGGTGTCGGATTACTCTGGCTCAGTTCCCAGATACTTCCGTACCGATGGCAACTGACCCTGGGGAAACATCTGGGCCGACTGTTAATGGTGGCGGTCCCTTCCAGACGCCGTGTGGCAGAAAGAAACCTGGAGCTCTGCTTCCCCCATATGGCATTGGAAGACAGGCAAATCTTATTAAAAAAGAACTTCGAATCCACAGGCATTGCCCTGTTTGAAATCGCCATCGCCTGGTGGTGGTCTGATAAGCGCATCAGCAAACTGCTGACGTTTAAAGGCCTTGAACACCTTGAAAAAGTTCAGAGCGAAGGCCGGGGTGCGCTGCTGTTTTCACTCCACAGCCTGACACTGGAAATTGGCGTTCGGCTGTTTGGCATCAAAGCTGATGGCCTCGGTGTTTATCGCCCTCATAACAATCCTGTAATGGAATATCTCCAGGTCAGGGGCCGATCCAAATCCAATAAAGGCATGATCAGCAAATTCAAATTGAAGTCAGCTATTCGCGCCTTGAAGCAGGGTGAAACTGTCTGGTACACCACCGACCAGGATTTCGGTCGGGATGGCGCTGAGTTTGTGCCATTCTTTGCGGTCAGTGAGGCGGCAACCATTACCGGAAGCAGTACCATGTGCCGGATTTCCGGTGCACGGCTCATGTCTTTTCTGGCCACAAGAAATGATGATGGTTCCGGGTACACTCTGGAGATAACACCACCACTGGAAAATTTCCCCTCCGGTGATGATAGGGCCGACGCTATTCGCTGCAACAGAATTGTCGAGCAGGGTATTATGAAAGCGCCGGAACAATACATGTGGCTGCATCGTCGGTTCAAAACCCGACCCGATATCAATGATCCGTCCCTGTATCAGGGAAAAACCCATCAGATTCAGCCAGAACCGGAAACCGCCTGAAAGCGATTTGAATCCAAAAAAAATAGAAAAACCAGGCACAAAGTAAAGTGTCTGGTTCCCGCATTACTTCATCTGTCTCTTACCGAAGCATTCATGCTTCCGAATCAAGTACTAAACGGCCATCTACTTTCTTTCTTGTGGGAATACTGCCACGGTCAATATCCCCTTTCAGGGTATGGGCAAGGTCACGGGCAAAAGTCATATCATCAAAATGCCATGAATGAGACAGCATCATTGTGTCCATCATCCCCACATTTTCTGCCAATTGTGAAGAGAAATGTTCTCCGCAGGAAACATTCACTCCTTTTCCATGGGCATTGTCTGGAAGTCCTACCCGCCCGGCTCTGGGAGCCAGTCCAATCCGTTTGGTATTGGACAATTTCAATACAGAGTCATGGCTATTCTGGTAGTTGGTCAATCGCATGCAATGATCATAGAGCGCCATGGAATCTGGATTCCCTTCAGTCAATGAACAACTGGCCACATCAGCACTGATAAAGACCATTTGACTGACAGTCCATGCTCGTTCACGAAGCCTCCTGTGGTCATTACTTTTTCTGAATGCACGACGAATAACATAGGCTCCGGTTGAATGTCCCAACAGGTGAACATTGATCTCACATCCCCTGCTCTGCCTCACGGAAAACAGATTGATACAGTCATCCCTCAGATAGTGGGCTGTTTTCTCCGCATCATCCCTGTCTTCCCAGTAATTCAGTGCACTGGCAGCACAGGGCCAGTCGAAGCTGATTACTGTTCCCTGATAACCTTCAGCCTTCAGGTTCTTTTTCAGTTTTCGGTGACGATCAATAATTTCTTCTGAACTATTATTAAAACCATGAACAAACACCAGAATATCACCTACCGGGTTGTTTGTTATGGGGTTTGTTCCGTGTTCTGCTTCTGCCAGCACTTCGTCCACAAACTGCTTGCGACTGATGGCCAGTCCTTCCCGATAAATCAATTCCTTTTCATCAGAAGACACCTTCAGAAACGGCTATGTCCCGTCAATAGTTGGGAGCACTCAAGTCCTATAAAAACTTTATTTTCCTGCTCCACATATGGCTATTCATGAGATAGGAAGGTATCCCAGAACAAATCGCTGTTCTTTGGGCAATAAACAAATGCAATATACAAGATTTAGTCATATCTCTACTTTATAAGGCACGTCTGTAGCCCTGTAAACATAGGGAGTAAGCAATACAACTATTGGCGGGAACATAGCCTTCAGAAACCGTGTCTGCCCCGGCTCGTTTTCGAAAGACGTAACACCATTTCTGGTTCTCAGCTTGCGAACACAGACTATATAATCAGACATCCTTATCACCTTTTTTTAAACAGTTATTTTTAACAGTTAACCTGTAGCCAGCCAGACGCCAACCCCCACCATCAGGGTGCCAGCAATACGATTCATCATTCTGACATTGCCGCTTTTCTGTAAAAAATGTCTCAACGTTCTACCGCCACAGGCGTATATAATCAGACAGATAAATTCAATCAACAAAATAATACTGACCAATATCAGAACCTGTGGAGCCAATGCAAAATCCGCACTGATAAATGGCGGCAGTAACGATATAAAAAATGCCCAGCCTTTGGGGTTGGCTATAGCCGTGACAAACCCCTGTAATGCCAGCTCTCTTTCCGAACCTGAATGACTTGTCTCACCTTCCAGTGGAATAGCCATGCGCCCTTTTGATCGCCACATCTGCACGCCCAGATAAAACAGATAAGCACCGCCAAGTAATTTAAAAAACACGAAAGCAGACGGGTAATTCAGCATGACCGCAGCGACCCCTATCACTGCAGACACCGCAACAATGGCAACCCCAAGTAACTCTCCGACCATCATCCATAAAGTGCGGCGTATGCCAATGGTCATACCCATAGTCATTGCCAGGGTCATACACATTCCCGGCGTGGCTGATACAAAAAAGAAAGTGGGTATAAACAAAATTAATAGAGAAAGGCTTATCATAATATCAACGTCTTAATACAGCGATCCATCGCCCCAGGTTCAATAAACTGGCTAATGCCGCTGCAACATAGGTCATGGCAGCGGCCTGAAGAACTGCGTGTGCCGCAGGTAAATCAGAATCAGAAAGATACCCTTCTGCAAGAATTGGCAACGCTTTATTAAAGCTGGCATCCCTCTCAACAGGAAGATTCACACATTGCATCCAGACGACCGCCAGCATCCCCACCACACCAATCACCACGGTAATCAGTGTACTTTGAGGAATACGAGTCAACAAAAAGAGCAGAGGTGTGATCATCAGTGCGATGGCACTGAAACGCTCAATGGCAATAGCCGTACGGATTCGCTTTTGCCGGAGCATAAAACCGGCATGTTGTTCTTTATGCTGTAAGGCATGCCCCACTTCATGGGCAGCAACAGAAACGGCCGCAATCGAACGGCCATCAAAGTGCCCGGGAGAAAGGGAAACTATTTTTTCTTCAGGATCATAGTAATCATCCCCTTCATTTCCTTTGTGGACGGTTACGCCCTCTAACCGGAAACGCTCAATCAAATGCTCTGCCAGCTCGCCACCGGTACCTGGTAAATCAGGGCGGCTCACAGAGTGTATTTTCAGCGTCCTTTTAATCCAGAATTGTGGTCCGAAGATCAACAACAGGATCAGCGCTCCAAGCAGGTACAACACCATTCCTTTCCTTCTATTTATCCGTCCTGACTATTGAAATGGTTTCCGGTTTTAAAATCAATTCAAACGTCATATTTTTCCTGAATCAATCTTGCTTAGTACCTAAACCGCTCAGTTTCAGATAGTTATAAGTAAACAAACCCGCTAAAACCACAGCGTTTGCTGCCCAGCCTGTAATATCCATTTCATCCAATGCCTGAACCGCATCTTTAACTAAAAATACAAACCCTCCAGCCATCACACCAAAGCGAAGATCAAAAGTCCGTTCGCCAACAATTAGGTTACCAACATATGGCGCTACAGATATGATAACCACACTGGGCAAAAACCTGACCGCTGGCCATGCATTGTCAGAGATGGTATCAATAATTTGTTCGCTGACGGGTTCATTCAGTGTCATTTCAGCCATAGACTGAACCGTGCTAATCACTCGACCTGTCTGGCTTACCACTATTTCTTGAACAATATATGCCCCTGTAATCACTCCCAGGTTTTTAGTGACATCACCCAGCAGTTTCCCTCTATAGCCCCTAACATCAGTATAATCTTTCTGATAAGTCAGAATGGTAATTACAGATGCTATTCCAGCAAGTCCTGCCCCGGTAAGCCCTGTTTCAAGGTATGAAGAAGCCTGTTTGCTAATGCTCGATTCAGAACCAGTATAATGAACTATTGCCATCATCATTCGACCTGTACTCTTGGCAGTATGGCCAATGGTAAGAGCCGTTAACAATGAAGGGTATTTTTTAAAGTCAGCCGGTAATGAGGTCACTCTCTTAATACTGGCAACGGCCAGCATTGACAACGAAACAATCATTGCGCTGGCAGTTGTTGCTACTTGTTTCAGCTCAGGGGAGCTTTGTTGAAACACCGTAAACTGATCACCGATCACTTCACTGATCACTTCACTGATCACTTCTCCGAGATTGTCAATCGTCAGGCCCACAGCAACAGCCCCCGTGTAGAGTGATGCGCCATGGGAACGGGTCATCCTCCTCAGTTCAAATGTTCTATCATGGGTTGAATAAGAAATAAGAAGAGCCATCAGAGCAACGCCCTCTTGGGGCGCGTATGTCATTAACCAGCTGTTTTGATCCAGCTCTTCTTCGTATAATGCAGCATTGCGTATAATATCTGAGACTATTTCAGTTGCGGCTGAGCCCATCATCCCGGCACCCACCAGCCCACCCGTGGTAACCATTATTTCGGCCAGACTGGAACCCGTGAAGTCGTGCCCCCGCTTCAAATTATGTAGAAATATGGACGATGAAAAAAGCCCTGCTGAAAGCACGAACTGCTTATAGTTTTCCATCCGCTTATTTGCAATTGACGAAGATTCACTGTTTTCTGGCCAATCTTCGGCCCTGACAGAATTCCAGGTCAGTGCTATTACCAGCATAGAAATAAAGAAGCCGAAAAAATTGAACGATTTCATAAGCATCACCACTCCCTCAAGTTATTAATACTATTTTCAGAGCGGCATGAAGAATAGGCGTTAGAAGCTTGTGTTATTAGGATTAATTAGAAATAAACACAAAAGGTTCAAGCGTGATAATGAATTCAGTTTTTAATCATATCGATATGTGGAATACCATCTTCCAGATAAGTTTCTCCAGATGTCTCAAAGCCTGCGCTTTCATAAAACTGTTTCAGGTAGTACTGGGCTCCAATCTGAATACGGGTGTCGGGGTATAACTTCCTCAGTTCCTGAACGCCTCTCTCTACCAGAATTTCCCCCATCCCGTTCCTGCGAATGGCCTTTGCAACTGCCACCCGCCCCAGTGATGGTTCCCGATAACTCATACCGGGGCAAACTATTCTTAAGTAAGCCACCAGGTTGGAGCTGTTTTCATAATACCCCAGTAGATGATGGCTGGATCGGTCCTTCTCATCTATATCCGGATACAGACACTGTTGCTCAAGAACAAAAATATCCTGTCGTAATTTCAATAATTCAAATAATTGATCCGTCGATAATTCATTAAATGCCAGGCAACGCCAGGTAATGTTATCCACAGGGTCAATCATTGCGTTCTTCAGTTTCCAGTCGTTCAATTTCTTCGCGGAATTCATTGAGATCCTTGAAATGTCGATATACCGAGGCAAAGCGGATATAAGCTACTTCATCAAGTATTTTCAACTCCCGCATAACTTCTTCCCCCAGCATTCGGGAGTTTATTTCCCGTTCTCCCGTGGCACGCAAACGGTGAACTATTCGACTGAGTGCTTCTTCCAGTAGCTCAATGCTCACTGGCCTTTTTTCCAAAGCCCTGCTCATTCCAGCTCTGAGTTTGTCCTCATTGAATGGCTCCCGCGATCCATCTCGTTTCACCAGCCTGGGCATTAATAATTCGGCTGTTTCATAGGTAGTAAATCGTTCTACACAGGTAAGGCATTCACGGCGTCTGCGTACCTGACTGCCTTCGGCAACCAGCCTGGAATCAATTACCTTGGTATCATCGGCACTACAGAAAGGACAATGCATGAAACAGGTCGAACCTCTATATTTTATGAGGGAATAAACGCAATGATAACCAGATGCATTTTTAATACAAGACGATCATTCAGGAACTTACCTTTGATTGACAGGCATTGAGCCGTAAATAAATCTACCTTAGTCACCTTGCTGAAATAAATCCTCTATAAAAAAGTCATTAATAAATAGCCATTGTTTTAGCAATTCAAGATGAAATCCCTCACATTTTAAGGCGCATGCCAATAATTCTTGTCTATGCTGATCCCTATTTATATGGAAAAAGCATAATGCGAATACAGACAAGCTGCCGGATATTATTTTTATTGTTTCTTGTTTTTACTGTAGAAGTGAACGCACAGAGTTCTCAGGATAGAAACTCAATATGGTTGATCACTGCTTATATAGCCGCAACACTTTCTTCAATTGATGACAGTATTGACAATAATATTAATCCATTAATGGCATCGCCAACTACCCGCTCGAAAGCGGAGGTGAAGAAACCGGATATTCGGACCACCCGTTCTTCTGCGAGGGGTAAAAAGAACCGGGCGACTGTATTCAAACACCCATCAGGCCAGCATGGCTCAGGCAGTGGCGGTCATAACAATAAAAAACAAACACTCTGTCAGTTCTGCAAACAGGCAGCAGCCACGCAAACCATGGGTTGTTGCCATTTACGAGTCTGTCATCAGTGTAAAAAACAGAACCACGACGGATGTTCCAATTGCCAGAAGTGCAGCCTTTGTATGACGACATCACAAGACGTTACTTCATCACCTTGTCGTTGTGCTATAAAAATGTGCAGACCCTGTTTTTCAAATGCAACAAAGAAAACCAATCTTTGTACTGTCTGTAAAACAAAAGTCTGTGAGCAACCATCAGACATAGACAATTCCTATGAATGTGCACACTGTGGTTACTGGTTTGATATCGATCTCTTTCTTGATCATGAAGTGGAACAACACAGCGTACAGTATTTTCCAATCCTAAAATGAGCCTGAAAGAAGCATAAGCCAGTGCGCTCAGGCCTTTCGTTCAAAAATGGTTTTAAAAAGTGATTCTCGTGCAGACTGAAGCCTTTCTGCTGCTTCATTATCGCTCATAGAATCAGCCTTTGCTTGTAGAGCTTCAAGAGTGATTCCTTTCTTCAAATATTTTGCACTTTTTGGTAATGATTTGAATTTTTCGTACGGTGTCATCATATTTTCATAAAGATACTTTTTTCTCTCCTTACCTTTCTTGTCTACGACAGTTTCAGCAAAGAAACAGGGCCTGTGATAATTCAGGTAGGGGGTGAGATATTTTCGATTGAATTCATTTACTTCTGTCGCATATTTTTGTGGCATATGGGCATAACCAAGTATCTTTCTTATAACTGCACCGTTTTTACATTCTGCAAGCGCGTTGTCGTTTGTTTTTCTTGATCTTGATTTCGTGAATTTTATATGAAGATTGTCGAGTAGTTTTGCTACGCTATAATTTATATACTCTGATCCGTTATCCGAGTGAAAACCCTGTAATTTAAAGGGGAAAGCTGCCAGAATCTCTTCAAGCACAGGGATCAGAAAGGCTTCGCTAATTCTCTCCACTGTGCAAACAATCTGGAATTGAGTCATCTCATCAACAGCATTAATGTGATACAAACCTTTCACTTTGTCTTTATCACCCTGATGAACCGTATCGATTCGAATAAAACCTGGTTGTCCTTCAGGAGCTGGGCGACGACGTGTGCCAATGGCTCGCTTTACTGGACGTGTGCAGTCCTTGTGGGTTCGGATATTACGATATGTATTTGATTGCCTGAGATTGTAGAGGTGTGAAACCGAGATGCTGGCCAGTCGCTCGTAACGCTCGTCACCCCGTAAAAAAGCCCTTTCACAGAGTTTCTTAATGGCTACCCCATTCAGGTCGTTATGCAATCGATCCGTCTCAGCCAGAAGCCTTGTATCGGCCTTGGTGTATTTGGATTTGAAACCATTGATTGTGCGCTGTTTACGCTTCAGAGTCCCCTTCGACTGACAGGTATGAATAAGGCGGGTAATCTGCGATCTTGAGTAGCCTGTAGCCACTGCGAGATAACGCTTAATGAGCCCCTTGTCGGGCCTGCTGAGCGCTCGATATTTGAAGTACCTTAAAGTCGCCTCAACCCACTGATAACATTCATCTTTTGATTCCCATCCGGGCTCAATATCAGGGGCGTAATGAAGCAGTTCTTGCACTTGTGACAGTGTCTTTATGAGCCTTGTATTCATGATAACTTTCATCCTGTAATCATGGACGAAAGATCCAATTGCGGCGGGCTCATTTCATATTGGAAATTAGAGCCTCCTTTAGGCTCATTTCATATTGGAAGAGACTCGTACTGGAAAACCCACAACTTGAATATTATCATTGCACTGGCTGCCAGAAGTACATCCATCCAAAAACGTGGATAACACACTACACCCAGCATATTTGCTCGAATAATCCGTTACAGTCACGTAGAACGTGCAGTTTGAATTCACAGGCCTGCAGTGTCGCCTGTTATTTAGTTCTGTCCGGG
>CBDBOO010000043.1:0-25703 GCA_965208385.1 Endozoicomonas sp. | reverse complement strand
GGCCAGCATGGAGGGGGTTGCAATGCCTCTCATCAGTTTCCGTTCCATAATGATAAAAACGGTCACGGCTTATCTGATCTTCACTCATTGCGTGATATACAAAAAGTCGGGGCAGGTAAAAGAGTGCTGCAAACCAGCAGACCATAGCGATAATATGAAAGGCTTTAATCCAGAGCATGTATGTGTCCATTTATGTGGTGAAGGATTTTCAGCTTATGAGAGTAGCGGAAACCGGGGGATTATTGAATCACTGGTTCAGGGACAATTTCAGAAACACGGTATTGAATAATGTAAGGACAGAACCGCCGTTGTTTGAGAGTGTCACTGGGGCAAGGCAATTCCTCAGGGAGCTGATCATCTTCGAGCAGGAGCCATTCGTTATGTTGTCTTATCAGAGTTACAAAATGACCTGAAGCGGGACTTGTTCCATGGTAAGCCAGTATGCACTCAGGTTCGGCTTCAGCTTTTGCCGGGGAATGAATGCCTTCATGTTCAATCACTACAGGAACGGATATCCGGTTAAAAACATTCTCAGTAAGGTGCTGAAGCGTTGTTCTGGAACTTCTATCTCTTTTCAACGATTGTTTATCTCTCTTTAACAGCACACTGAATGTCTCGTTTCTGCCCTTGCGTAATACCAAAGATTTAATGATCCAGCTTGCATAGGCACCTTTAACCAGTTTTTTATGTTCTGAACCTTCATGCAATCAATATAGGGATCCCAGCTCACTCCTTCTACCGGATCAGTATCCTGACAAAAACGGATAATACAATCTTCCACAGAACCGGTCTGTGACAGTGAGACCGTCAGATGCGATGTAGGCTCATCATTTGCCGTCGTTTTCCGGCGATATTCGATGTCATCGACCAGGGTTTTCAATGTTGTGGATATATTGAAGAATGCGGGTTCATTCAGAAGTGCCATTATTCTGAGCAGGAATGCATCAGGATCACTCTGGGCAATCTGATCATATGCTGCTGAGTTAGTCTTGGAGTAATCAGTCAGGCCCGCCATATGGAGTCTTTCCCTATCGCTATGTATCGGGTCTGAGAACCCTGCATCCGAGCGACATACTATGATCAGCTGATCTCTGGCTTGATTGATTTTATTGACATTGGATTGAGGGTTGTTCATGGAACTTAATAGTGCAGCCAGAGCTTCAGTAACATTCTCAGGTTCACATGCAGGTTGTTCTTTCTGTTTGGTTGCCCACTGACGGATCAACTTTTCTGTGGTTTCTGCAGGGAGGGTAGCTCTAAGAAATTGTATGGCTGAATTGATATAGCAAAGCTTTCCGTAAGGATTGGAAAATCCAGGGAACTGAGTACTGAGAGTCATTAATGAAGATTCTGATTTGTCAGGTTCAAATTCAGGTGGGTGCTCGACCTCGATCTTAACTTTCATGGGCTCCATCTCAGACGTCTTGGAGGAGTCTGTCTGTGGCGTATCACAGGAAGAAACTATTTGCTGATGATTTTGAACAGTAGGCGAGATGACTTCAGGTTTAATCGAATGAGCGTGAATATCCGGAGTAGTACCCTGAGGTTCTCTGGCTACTCCAGCTTCCAAACCGGAAAGTGTAACGGTTTTGGCTTCATGCTCCGGTTTATCGAATGATGTGTTCTGTGTTGATTTTTCTGTCACTGGTATTTTATCAGCAGCAAAGATTGTCTCTTCAGTTTGGGGTTGAACCCTATGATCGGGATTGAGGCTTCTTTTAAATCCGGGTTGTTCAGAATGATGAGGCGTTACTGGCAAAGGTTGTTGAAATGAACCTTGCAGTCTTTTTGGGAGTGTTGGTAATTTGTAGAATAGTTCGGACCATTTGGATGGTTTCTTTTCTGGCTCTCGGACTGATTCTACCATTGGTTCGGCAATTGAATTAACACGCTGTTCCGGCGTTATCAGGGCAATACCAGTGTGTGCGCTGGTTTTACCTGGTGTTTCGAATTCGGCTTTCACCCTTTTTTTACCGCAGTTCGATAACGTTCACCGGCTTTGACAAGAATTCTGTGTATGTTTTCCCTTGTGGCATCTGGCTTAAGGGAATAGGCATCAAAAATCTGTTGGTGTTCTAAAAAACTTTTGGGTCCAAGATAAATGAAATTCCACAGTTTTTCTTTATCTACGTCTAAGCCGAAGCTGTTGAGTTCGTCTGCATAACCAGAAAAACCTCTGCCCAGGAATTTGTTCTTCTTTTTGGTTTCCTCGTTTTCTTTTACTGGTTTCAATAAATGACTGCTGTCTGGTTTAGCTGCTGTATAAGACAGGGAGGGCGTAGAATGAATGTTTCTGTATTCGCTGGTTGTTAATGAATAGGCAGGAGAGAAGGATGCCAGATGATAGGGGCTGAGCTCCAGTTTCCTTTTTTTCAATGGTAATTCAGAAACTTCATTTTTTGGCTGTGCCACAGGTATGGTTCCATAATATGAAGCAGAAACCGAGAATGACTGAAACTGTCCGGCAACCTGAGTGCTCGTATAGGCAGCTCCCTGTGGGTAAGTGGGTGGCACTGTAAGTGGGAAACTACCGGGGGCTGGATAGCTCATTCATAAAAGTGACATTTGTGGGTCTGACATTTCTATCGGCTCCTGCAATAGAATAATCAGGAATTCAGATAGAACCGGTCAATTGATTTCCGGGTAATCAGTCCACAGAGTTGTTTGGTTTTTTGACCGTTGATTCGAGTGATAGCCAGTACTGAAAGCATATCAACAGATTGCCGGTTCATTAATTTCAGAGTGTCCTGAAGGGTCGCCTGCATACTGATGGCATGAATTTTCCGACAGCTCTGAACCTGAAGCAGATCAATTTCAGTGGTTTCTCGAAAGTGACTGTGCATAACGGTCAGGGCGTTTGATTCCATCACATGATTTACCCGACCATTATCTTCCACGAAAACCCATTTCTGGCCGTTCTTTTCCAAATGATCCAGACCGTTAGAGTTAAGGTAACGTGGTAATTGTGTATAACCGGTATCCATTAAACTGGCAACACCGGTACTGCTTAGTAACTGATGAAGGGGGGATTGATCAACCTGCTTTCCTTTGGCCTTGAATTGCATTGTGAAAAAGTTCCCCTGACGGAAAAGCTGGCTGGAAACCAGACAGGCGACAATGATGGCAAACATGGCTGGCATGATGATATGGGGCGTTCGGGTTAGTTCAAGCACCGTCACCAGTGCAGCAAGAGGTGCCTGTAGAACGGCAGCCATCATGGCTACCATGCCAAGCAATGCATGAAAGGCGATATTAATATCAGTGGCCTGCAGGATGTTTGCACTGATCACTCCGAACAAAGCGCCAGTGGCGGCACCAATGACCAGTGATGGACCAATGATACCACCGGGCACACCAAGGCCGGTGACGCTGGCTGTTAAAACCAGTTTAAAGATTAAAATGGCCAATAGTAGTCGGGCATCCAACAGACCATTGTTGAGAATGCTCTCCACGGTGTCATAGCCAATACCCATAGACTCAGGAACCAGGGCACCGCTTGTACCCATTAACAGTCCAGCCAGTAGCAATGGGATAACTATATGGTTTTTCCGCAGGCCACCAACCCATAAATTCAGCTTTATAAAACTGGCTGCCAGACAACCAATCACCAGCGCCGTCAATGCCGTAATGGTTAGTTGACCCAGAGATGCCAGAGGGATTGCGGGAATCTGAAATGCAGGATCGGGACCGTACATAAACTGTGACAGCACCGAGGCACTCACAGACGCGGCCATAACAGGAATAAAACTGCCCAGAGAATACTCTTTGAGAATAACTTCCATGGCAAAAATAACCCCTGCCAAAGGGGTGTTGAAGGACGCTGAAATAGCCGCGGCACCACCACAACCTGCAAGAGCTTTCAAGGTGTTATCTGGCAGGTGTAGTTTTTGTCCTAACTGACTTCCTGCACCGGCACCGAGATGAACAGCAGGACCTTCCCGACCCACAGAAAAACCGCTGATTAATGCTATCAGGGCACCAAAAAACTGGCCGATCATATTGGTGACTGGCAAATGTCCGCGGTTGAATGTCAATCGTTCAATAACATGGGAGATACCAAAAGTTCTTCGATTTTTTGGAGAAGACTTTATAAGCAAAATAAGCAGGAGCGCGCCAGCCACAGGGAGAAAAAATCGACTGATCATAGACAGTGATTCAAAGTTTTCCTCGCCAGAGGATATCCAGAGTGAACTTGTCAGCTCGATAAGTTCACGAAAAAGGATTAACACACCTCCGGCAAGCAATCCTGTTAAAATTCCCAATAGAGTTAATTGTGGTAGCGCCTCGGTCTGAGCCAGGCGGATTCTCAGTTGATGTAATGACCGTTTATTGTTCGGTGTAAATCGATCAAACACACTCAGCTCCATGCACATTTGTACTAATTGCTGCATTTTAACGGATTGCTATCGTTTTCTTCTACCTGTAAAACACACATATCCTTACTGGGGGTACCTGCACATGTTATCGGGAATTGTCACGCTGTTGTTGTTTACCGTAATTGGTAATTTTTTGAGTGAAGGTCTTGGCTTGCCCGTTCCTGGTTCTGTAATTGGTCTTATTCTATTAGTTATTTATATTCAGCTGCAGGGGGAGGTCAGTGAATCTCTGGACTCAGTCAGTCAGTTCTGTATTCGATACCTGGCTCTGTTGTTTATACCCGGTTGTGTTGGTATTTATTTTCTTGGAGATCTTCTTGCTGATCAATGGTTGCCTATTCTTGCAGCGGTATTAATTGCTACGCCATTGTCCTTGATTTTTACCGCTGTAGTCATGCAATGGACATTAAAAATGTTTGGTAAGGAAAACCGCAATGGATGATGTACTGGCTTTACTATTGAAGGTATTCCAGCAACAGATTAATAATCCAGTCACTATATTGCTGATTAATCTGGGGGCTTATCTTCTGGCAGAAAAACTATTTATCAGAATGGGGAGAAAAGGGTGGCTTCATCCATTATTTACAACCAGTCTGTTTATCTATTTGTTTATCCGTTATACATCGCTGGATGTTGATTATTATCTGAACACCAGTGAAATACTGAAAATTCTACTGGCTCCCTTCACCGTGGCGCTGGCTATTCCTCTGTCCCGGCAAATGCATCATCTGAGAAATCTTGTGGGTCCATTGCTGTGTACTTTAATGATTGGTGGATTTCTGGCCGTGATACTGGGTGTTGGAGCGGCCATGATTACGGGAGGATCTACCGAAGTTGTATTGTCAATCTCAACGAAAGCGGTTACGACAGCGGTTGCCCTTGTTATCGGAGAACGGTATGGCGCTATTATTCCCCTGGTTGCGGCGGTGGTTATTGTAAGTGGTGTTTATGGCTCACTGATTGGACCAACACTTTGTCGTTGGATAGGGATTACGGACGCCAGGGTTATCGGGTTTACAATGGGAATCAACGCTCACGCGGGAGGGACGGCAAGATCTTTTGAGCTGGATATGACCATGGGCGTTTATGCCAGTCTGGGTATGTGTCTCAGCGCTATTTATATGCCGCTGTTGTTGCCCGTTATTGTGCTCTGGATAATATGATGTTTAATACCCTTTCCGAATTCTAATTACGCTATTGAACTGCCTTTTAAGGCTCACAACGCCAATTGGAAACCGGTGATGCTATAAGTCATGTTCTTTGAAATATAAATATAAAATCAAATATTGAAATATTCTAGCCAAACGATAATTGTTCAATAGACTCAAAAGGTACCGTTTCAGTGTCCGAGAGTTGAATTTTTCACATGTCAGATTCTCATAAAGGCCTTGTATCAAGGCGTTATAAATTTTTCATCCAGTTTATTTTGAGCTTTACTCTGCTCTTTATTGGTCTTAAGACATATGCCAGTGCAATCACCGGAGTGAGTCCGGTGTGTTCTGAAAGATTTTCCGGAAATGAACACTATCTATCGATATGTGAAGAATATTCGGCCACAGAAATTCAGGTGCTTGAGGGTGTATTTGATCTTTCTGAAAAAGTGGCTGAAGCGGCTGGACATACATTGTTTATAGTGACAGGAAGCCAGGTACTTCTGAATTCACCCGTCAAAATGCAGGCCGGGCAGGGGGTGCTGCCCGATAACTCATCCGCTTTCCTGGAACTTCTTCCTGCAAACAGTTTTTCCTCGGAAGGTGATCCTCTTTTCTGTCTTTTAAAAATGGGTGAGGGCGGAAATATTGGAGGGCTTAAATCGGACGCAACCCTTTTTTCCGACGTACCTGATTTCAAAGACAGCCTGCAGAACCCGGAAAAACCGGTAACGCTTATTTACACCCATGGTGTCAGTAATTTTCACTCTGTTTATCTGGATTTGAAAGGTACTTCGGATATGGATTACCTGTTCTGGGCTAACAATGATATAGATAGTGATGGTCGTATAGGAGGCACGCATCATGAAATTCAGCATAGTTATCTGGATGGAAACGGTGTTGCAACTACGGTCAGTTTGGAATTACCGGCAGTGGCTGATTCGGCAGATAAAGAATTTGTCCTGCTGACGAATAACGTTATTACAACCGGTGGAGAGGCCTCTGATTCTATTGTACGAAAAGCATTAAGTGTAAAAAATGGCTGTGGCGTGATAGAACGTAATCATCTGGCCTTTAGACGAGCAGATGGACTGGCTGAATCAATAGTAAGGCAATTGCTGTATCTGGAGAATGTTGATGGCACAACAGTGAAGCAAAACCAGTTTTACAGTGAGCAGCCTGAGCTTCGTGAAGCTGATCAGCTTTTACATCTCCACCGTTCTACAGTGGTTTCACTGAGCGCCAGTTTTGAGGATAACAGCGGTACAGGGCGAGGAACGACTACAGCAGGAAATGTTGATAAGGTGGCCGGACTGTTTATCGACAATTATCGGACTCTGGATCTGCCTGTGCTGGTATCGTCTGATGATTTTTTCAGGTTATCTGGAAAGGCGGGGATTTGTTATGTTGATCGTTATGCTTTGCAGAATGTCAGTGCATCTGCGGAAGCGGCAAATACAACCGATTTGACAGGGTATTGTGATCAGTCTCTGAATACCTGGATTAATTTCTCTATACCAGCTGTAATCTGTGATAAATCTATCTGTACTGATAATACAGTTTCCTATGCGTTTAATGGAGTTCAGGGCTTGGTAGGATTGGTTATGGCAGGTGTTATTGCAGGTCAATGTTATTTTGGATGCCGCAAAGATGGATTTAGCTTCCGTCAATTAAAATGAATGAGTTTGTCCCCTTCCTGGATGACAGGGTTTATGTTTAAAAAAGAAGATTTGATAAAAGTTGCCAACATGACAATGCCGTTTGGTAAATATCAGGGCAGAGTGTTGATAGACCTGCCCGAGCCTTATTTACTCTGGTTTGCCGGGAAAGGTTTTCCTGACGGTGAGTTGGGGCAGCTAATGGCTCTGACACTGGAAATTCAGATCAATGGATTGAACAGTATTATTGATCCTTTAAAGGGGGTTGCTAACGTTTAGGTTGCGTTATATCTGGTTTCGATATTCTGGGTAGTTATTCTTATTTTATGCAATAATATTCACGTAATCGTTATGAAATAAGTACAGGGGTTGCAATAACAGTACATGATTAAAGTTGGCATCGTAGGTGGAACCGGATACACAGGCGCTGAATTACTGCGCCTTCTGGCTGTGCATCCGGATATCAAGTTAGAGCTGATTACCTCAAGAACAGAAGCAGGAAAGTCGGTATCTGATATTTTCCCCGGATTGAGAGGAAAGCTGGAGATCCTTTTTTCTGAACCGGATACGCGGAAATTAGAAACCTGTGATCTGGTCTTTTTTGCAACACCTAATGGCATTGCCATGAAGTCAGTTCCTTCGCTTTTACAGAAAGGCGTACGTGTTATTGATCTTGCTGCTGACTTTAGACTTAGCGATCAGACGAAATGGCAACAATGGTACGGAACTGAACATAGCTGTCCAGAGCTTTTGCAGGAAGCCATCTATGGTTTGCCTGAGATGAACAGGGAATTGATTCGAAGTGCCCGACTGGTGGCTAATCCCGGGTGTTATCCTACGGCAACCCAACTGGGGCTAATGCCCTTGATTCAAAATGAATTGGTGAGTGGGAATATTATTGTAGATGCCAAATCGGGTGTCAGCGGGGCGGGGCGTGGAGCCAGTGTTGGCACTCTGATGTGTGAGGTATCAGAATCATTCAAGGCATATAGCGTGGCAGGGCATCGGCATCTTCCGGAAATCAGTCAGGGAATAGAGCGTATGGCGGTACCAGGTAAAAAAACATTTTCTGGTGAACTCGTCTTCGTACCTCATCTGACCCCCATGATTCGTGGTATTCATTCTACAATTTATGGAACCGTAAAAGATCACAGTGTCGATCTTCAGGCATTGTTTGAAGAAACCTATAGCAATGAACCCTTTGTTGATGTGATGCCTTCCGGTAGTCATCCGGAAACCCGGTCAGTGAGAGCCTGCAATCAATGCCGGATTGCGGTACACCGGCCTCAGGGTGGTGATACGGTCGTGGTTTTATCGGTCATAGATAATCTGGTAAAAGGGGCTGCTGGTCAGGCAGTGCAAAACATGAATATCATGTTCGGTCTTCCTGAAAATCGGGGGCTGGATACACCCGCCATGATGCCCTGAAGAAACGAGCATAACGATGGATGGAACAGTCAGAGGGATTTCTTATCCAGGTATGCGATGTCTTTCAGGTAGGGGGAGTCGAATTCTATCCGGCAGATATTTTCGACCCTTACTATTTTGAATGATTTCGACAGCGTTTTCATGCTGCCCAGGGCCTCCAGTTTAAGCCATTTGCTATCGGATTTAAGAATGGATGCAGCCTCGAAATGATCGCTGTCATCCAGAGAATAAATACCAATCCGGTGATAACGGGCAGAAAGCTCAATCATGGCTTCCATAAACGTTGTAGATTTAAGCAGAATCGGGGTGATCTGTGATTTTTTTTGTACCAGACGCTGGATGCATTGATGTTCTCTGTTACCCCAGAAAAGTTCATTGATCAGTTCCGGTTCAAAGAGAGTGAATCCATCGGTTGAGCCATCGTTGGCGATGAGCTGCATAACAATCAGATCACTGGAAGCGGAAAGAAAAAAACCGGTCAGTTCTGAAGCATCATTGTCAGCCAGTTCCAGTGAGACCAGTTCCTGCCCACTGATCAGTTTTTTGATTTCCTGAAGCATCATGTTGTTCACTCAATAAAGTATCGATCCCGGAAGTTCATTTTTTCCAAACAGTAAAAAATGCCACTGCACCTATGGTCTGGATTTCAAACCTTGTGTATCGAGCCGCTAATTGCTGTTTGAGATCAGACAGACTGTCACTTTGGTTCGAAAAAATGCCTTTTGAATTATAAAAATCCATTAACCGGCGAGCAAGGGACGAACGGGGGACGCCGACAGAAAGTAATGTGGTACCAAATATACAACCGCCAGAAGCCAGGCAGGGATCAAGATGATCAAAAACAACCGACTTTTCCCGGAGGGAGCCAGGAAGACAGTGAAGGAGGTAATTAATAGCTATGGAATCATATATTGCCGGTTCAAGATTTAATGGGCCGAGAATATTAGCCTGATTGCTGACGGGCTGATAACGCTGAATACGGGTTGACGTTTTTTCAAGACAATTGGGGTTTAAATCCAATAAATCAAGACGCTCAACCTTTCCGGGAAACCGGCATTTATCAAGATAAAATCCAGTGCCGACACCCACATCCAAGTGTCTTGTACTGATGTTCTGGTTGTACAGGTTGAGTATCTTTCGGGTAGGGCATCGCCAGATCCATCGGTTGGAAATCACCAGAACCCAGATATCATAAACCGATAAGATCAAACGTGTATAAACAGCCTGACCGGCTTTTATCTCCCTGTTCTGATTGTCATTCATTATGCCGCGTTTATCCTTTAGATTCATACACAAAAGGTAGCTATAAAATGTTAGTTATATCGTGTTGTTTATAAAGATAAGAAGGCGTGGCTGCCAATAAAAATCATGATTCATCCTTATTATTTCATCTTTATAATTTCATCATTCTGAACCTGGTTCAGGAGCCCTGACTTTCCGGGCTTACCAGAGCTAAGTGTCTTTTTATTTTTGTACCTGGGTCACTCACTTCCTGCAGATAATTATATTCCTGATATATAACGGTTATGTGTATCGTTGTAATTTCAGAGTTGTCACCGCTCGATTGGCTAATTAAATAATTTTATATTTAATTAGCCAACCACTGCTCGTTGTAATTAACAAAAAGAGAGAGTGACTGTACGAAATATGGAAATCTCATGAATCATGACAGCTCTGAATTATGACAACTCTGAATTATGACAACTCTGAATTATGACAACTCTGAATTATGACAACTCTGAATTATGACAACTCTGAATTATGACAACTCTGAATTATGACAACTCTGAATTATGACAACTCTGAATTATGACAACTCTGAATTATGACAACATAGTTGCGCCAAAAGGTTTTGTCTATAGCTTACACGCATGCTAATTCAGCAACTAGCGGGTTCTGTTTTACTTGCATTTAATGTGCTGCAGGGTAAATACTGGCGCCAATGTCTTTTTCCGGGAGTGATAGTATGGATATGGATCTGAGTTTGATTGAAACAAGGGTGATTGGCTGTCTTCTGGAAAAAGAAATTACAACGCCTGAGCAGTACCCACTGTCCCTGAATGCCCTGACCAATGCCTGTAATCAGAAAAGCAATCGTGAGCCGGTTCTCAATTTAGATGAAACGGAAGTTCAGGAGGCCTTGGATAATTTACGTTCTATGCGTCTGATCAGTGAAGAACGTGGTTCCAGAGTGGTAAAGATTAAACATCGGTTCTGTAATACTGAATTTGGCAGTTTACAAGTGACCGAACAGGAAAAGGCCATTATCTGTGTATTGTTCTTGCGGGGGGCTCAGACACCAGGAGAAATTCGCTCCAGAACGGGACGGCTGACTAAATTCACCGATGTCAAAAGTGTTGAAATAATTTTACAGCAGATGGCAGACAGGAATATGTTGGTTCAACTTCCCAGAGAGGCAGGGAAGCGGGAATCACGTTGTGCTCATTTGTTTTCCGGAGAGGTCAAACCAGTGGTCACCGCTGACAGAGTGGCTGATGATAAAATCCGGATTAAAGAGTTGGAGCATGAAATTGTGGTACTCAAAGCTGAAATAGAGAGGCTGAATACACAGCTCAAAACACAATTTTGAATATGCGAAATTGCTGTGGTGATCTTGATCATCCAGAAGTAGCTGGCGTAAACCTCACTTGTATAGCTCTTCTAACGAGTGAGTCAGTTCCAGCTGTTTTCTTTCCGATACTTTCAGTGACTTAACAACCAGTCCATAGGATTGGTCAATCATTCGTTCAATTTCTCCAGGGGGTATAGAACCATCCAGAATGATGGTGTTCCAGTGTTTCTTATTCATGTGATAACCGGGTTTCACCGACTCATATACATCACGAAGTTGCACCGCCTCATGGGGAGCGCACTTTAGATTCATTGTGAATATGCCATCTTTTCTTGAAAGCGTTGCGAACATTTTTCCTTTGATTTTCATCACTATGGTTGCAGGACCGAAAGGATAGTCTTCGAATGCATCCGGTTTGCTTTTCAAGTAGTGTTTAGTCTCATCAAAATTCATGGTATTTATTCCAACAAAATTGTCTGTAGTCTGTTAAATAATCTACTCACCTTATCCGTAAAGTGATGGATCACAAGCAGTAGTGTGACAACTGCAAGAGGAGTACTTCGGAGGAAGATATCCGCTGGCTACAGGTTGTCGATCTGTTCTCTTTCTGGAAGACGTTCTGAGCAGGCTTTTTTTCATTTGCCAATTATTCTGAAATCCATTTTGAAAAGAGAGCTTTGCCATTATATTGTACGTTCGTACATGTAGGGGCAGAGCGGGAAATACAATCCCGGTGAATTTTATTTCATTACTATTATTGACCAACAAATCAGTATTTCGTTCATGACTGTTTCTGGCGAATATCAGAATAGGTAAAAAACAGCGGATTAAACCGGATATCTGGGATAAAAGGGACTTGATGAATAAGGCTGGAGAACGGACGACAGCAGAAAGTGACAGGGAAATCATGCATGCAGAAGAGCCACAAACAAGGCACTTGCCCAATATACTCTTAGTGACCGCCTGCATTTTCCCAATCCTGTCCGACCAAGTGACTTTTTTTTATTGTATGGACATAAAGATAGATAACATCGCCTAAAATGCCAGTTTAAATACCCTGGCACCAAACCTCAGGCACACATAACTGGTACATATGTTTTGGTTGTAGAATCATTCTGGCTTTAAACCAGGTGAGGATGACTTAGGTCGGTAGAGTATCAACTAAACAGTCAGCCATTTTTATAACTATTAGTACAGAAGCTTTCCTGCTTATTGATCTCAGCCATGGCCGCGGGGTATATCCTCATTGCCCCAGAGCCATTAGTAGGAATGATTTTAAGAAATTTTCGTGTTCCCTGAGCAATTGCCAGAACGCGGCATCATCGAGGGATTCATAAAATTCTCCTGAAACATCATGACAGGAAACAAGCAGTCGGTCACCGACCCCAGGGATAAACTGTGTACAAAATTTTCTGGGCAGTGATTTTTCTGTATCTGTCCAGGATTTACCACTCTCTGTCGTTTTTAGTAGTTTTCTTTCGGATGAGCGTTTACCACTCCAGGCGTTGTATTCGAGAAATTGGCGAATGCGTATCTCTCAAGTTCTGTGAAAAATAGTGGGATTGAGGAAAAAGATAAATCGATTTTTTGGCCTTGACGTTTTTATCTTTTGTTTTACAGATTTTTTTACCCGTTAATGTGCCTTCCGGGCATTTGAACAGGTAGGTAATGACAGGCTCCTATGCTTCTGTATTCGGTGATTTTCTATAGTATTCTGTTTTCCCCGATAGCGACCAGAATCCTGCTTCCTCAATACCCAGTTTTATTGCTCCGGCATCCAGAACCGTCGTTACCGGCAGCTTGTTGTCGAAATCATTGATCTGCCAGGTTTCGGGAGAAAAAATGAACCGATGGCGGCTCAGTCTGGAAAATATCTGATTATTGGCATCTCTGTGGGTTCGTACGGTGATGATATGCCTGTTATCGAGTTCTGCCAGACTGACCCCAGTGACAGAACCGTTTTTTTTTGGCAGACTGCTTTGGTGGTTATGCTCCATGGTGTCCCGACCGGTGTCTTCGATACGCGATATTTCAGTCTTGTGCCCCAGTTTCTGCAGCACTTCCCCAAAGATTAATTCTGAACAGAATTCGCAAGGCTTTCAGAGTATCTGCTATTTTTAACTCTCGTGAAGTCATTCGTATTAACAACTCAGTCAGACCACAATGCCTGCTTCCCAAAAGGGTAGTGGGTTAAACCTGTTAAATTGCATGAATATCAATCCCGAATTCCAATTTATTTATCAAAAGACCAATCACGATATCGTGCATTTTCTCTGATTTTGAAAAGCAAATTGTTTTACGAGCTAAACGCTTAATTCTAGTCCTGAAGTTGAGGTTTTTTCTCTCAATTTTTTGTGTATTTGTTTTCCCTACAACATGCTCTGCTGGATTAAGATGCCGATCATATGCACCCCAATTATCAGTATAAAATCTCTTTATATTAAATGGAGCGAGCAGCTCTTTTAGAGTCTTAAATACCTTGTCAGTTCGCTTTCCAAAGGCATAAGCAAGAACCGTATTGGTGGTATGGTCAACTGCGTGCCAAAGCCAGCGCTGGTTAAATTTACTATTAACAAATGACCATTGCTCATCAAGCTCTGCCTCTTCGCAGGCAGGCTCTAGATGTATATTACTCTCATCTCCAAGCTCCATTGTGCGGATATTAGGATTAACTTTGATTAAGCCTTTTTCTTTTTTTTTAAGGTGTTTATGACAGTCGTTTTACTAATACCCAACACCCTCCCTGTATCCCTTACGCCACTGCCATTAATTGCCATCTCAACGATTTTTTCCTTAACTCCAGGCTCGTAGGCTTTGTAACGATATTTGAGCATGAACGTTTTAACATGGCAGTCAATATTACAACACAGGTAGCGCGGTACATTATGGGCGCTAACACCGATGTATTTGATGTTTTGGCTGTCACAAGTACTACAGCGTACTATTGAAGAACAAGTCATATTTAACTCGCTAGCAATACGTCTACTGTCGTATTATAGCTGACTTTTCGGAACCTACAGGTTTAACCCACTACCTAAGTATTGTTGATAATCTCGATTGTCTGGTGTCAATTCGAGCAGGCGGCTGACTATTTTCCGTGCTTCTGCTTTATTGCCCCCTTGATAGTGGAGCTCCAGTAAACCGGATAATAGTTGCTCATTATTCGGTTGTTTTTTCAGTGCCTTTTGTAATACGTCAATGCCCTGATTAACATCTACGATATCGGCCAGAGCTATGGCGTAAACATATTGGTATTGACTGATATCAGGCGCCAGTGTGGCCGCATTGCGTAATGACAAGATGGCCATGGGATATTGCTTTTGTCTGATTTTCTGTAGCCCCAGGGCATGATGGAGATTGGCGTTGGAAGGCAGCTTCTGGATACCCTGACTCAACCATTGATCCGCTTCCTGGTTCCTTCCGAGGCTCGAAAACATATGAGAAAGTCCGATATAGCCACCGGCAAAATAGGGATCCATTGTAATCGCCTGATGAAACAGGTTAATGGCTTCATCGGGATTATTCTGTCTCATGGCCAGAGTTGCAAGGTTTGCTCTTGATTCAGCCCTGTCAGCGTTAAATGTCTGGTTCTGGATATACTCGCTGGTCAGGTTGCTGATTCTTTTCTGCTGTGTTTCAGATAGGGATTCTCTCGGTAGCGCCATGGCCATCTGAGCAATTTCCATTCTGACTGCTTTTACCGGATCCGCTGCCAGGGCAAGAATCACCTCGCTGGCTCTGGCTATGGGTAGAATCGAACTGGTTGTTGCCGTTGCCAACCTGACCAGGTCAGAGGGATCGGATGCGGTATTCAGGAGTGTTTGTACGGATTCCGATTGTGGATACCTCACCAGTTCAACCACTGCTGTTGCCCCTGGCTATGTCAGGGATGCTGTTATCTACCGCCAGTTCTTGCAGATGTCTGCCTGCGGCAGGGTGTCCCTTTCTGGCATTAAAAAAAGGCTCAGCGTAAACCTGGTGCCCCGATTTGTGGTCAGTACCGTACCATTTTCTTATATGACCGGCAGCCCATTGTGCGTCCTTGTCCTTATGGCAATTATTGCAGGCATTGGGCGTGCCGGTAGTGATACTCAGGTCAGGACGGGGAATCCGAAAACTATGGTCATGCCTGCGGTCAACGGTCATATAGTGTTGAGCCGGGGCGTGGCATTCCATGCATTGCCCTCCGCTGGTCAGTGTGCTGTGAAAATGATGTGTTGAAGAATTGAATTTTTCCGTAGAGTGACACTGTAAGCAGACTCCATTACCAGTCTGACGGGGTTTCAGGCTATGCGGGTTGTGACAGTCACTGCAGGTGACACCGGCCTGATGCATTTTACTTTGCAAGAATGAGCCATAGACATAGGTTTCATCTTTTGGTTGCCCGTCGGGGTGATAGTTGTTTTCGGTCAATAGCTGTAATCGGTAACGATCCAGCAATTTCTGGCTGACAGCATCGGCTTCAAGGTTGCCATCGGTTAACGGGGTTCGACGTGAGTGGCATCGACCACAGACTTCTATCTCGGTTCTGTTTTTGTTTTCCTGACTGCGTTTGGCATTGCCGGTCAGGCTATCCATGATCCAGCTGACACCCTGGCGTTCGGTGAACTGAATACTCAGGCCCTTTCTGGATATTGACGATTTCCCACCGGAATCAGCCCAGAGAATATGATTTTTTCCAGGTCCATGGCAGGCTTCACAGGCCACATTAATTTCAGACCAGGTTGTATGATACTGATTCTCGCTAAATTTTCGTTTTAGTTGTGTTGAATGACAGTCAGCACAAACGTAGTTCCAGTTCTGTGATGTTTTGGTCCAGTGCAGGGGATGGCTTGAATTTATGTTGTCGTCTGGATAATCATCGTTATAAAGATGATACCAGCGTTGCCCACCGGCACTTTTTGTCCTGGAATCCCAGGCAATACTCAAAGCCTGAAGACGACCATTGTCCAGTTTAACCAGATACTGTTGTAACGGGGTCACTCCGAAAGTATAAATAATTTCATACTCTGCGAGCTTACCCTCAGGACCATCAGTTTCGACAAAAAAGCGATCACCCTTCCTATAAAATCGACTGGTAATCCCGCGATAGTTGAATTGGCTGTTAGAATAGTTGAATTGGCTGTTAGAAAAGCTTCCCAGAACTGATTGATCATTGGCTTTCTGCATGGCCAGTTGATGATGGGACGTCATCCATTGAGTGTACTCAGAATTGTGGCACTTCTGGCAGCTCATACTGCCTGTGAACCCTGTCGCGGGGCTCTGAGTAACACGCGCATTATTGGTGTCGGATTCTGTTTGTTTTCCATAGGCGTGAAGAACAGTAAACGCTATGGTCAGAGTTGACAGTATATAAATGCAGATCAGTTTTTTATAAAAAATCATTCAGCTGTCTTTTATTAAGGTGTATTCGTTCAGGTGTATTCGTTCAGGTGAATTCGTTCAGGTGAATTTTATTGGGCGTTGTATATCGTGATGAACCGGATGATTCATCAACGTGATGAGTTCACTGAGACTAGTGCATTCTGAAGTGCTGGCAATAATACTTTATCTTACAGAAAGGTGTTTTTTTTAGGTTCGTCTATTATTTCTTAAACCAAAATCTTTTGGTGATTTTGACAAGTCCTGTCAAAAGTCCTGTCAAAAAATTAACTCCTGTCAAGAATCTAACTGTGGAGGCTCGACTATGAGGCTCAACTGTGCTGCCAAATCGTTGCTGTTTACCAGTGCGATATTGGGCGTGCTTTCTTTCAATGTTACTGCAGCCGGTAAACCCAATATATTGGTCATAATGGGGGATGATATTGGCTATTGGAATGTCAGTGTTAATAACCGGGGGATGATGAAATACAACACGCCCAATATTGACCGGCTAGCCAGTGAAGGTATGAGTTTTACTGATTATTATGGAGAGCAGAGTTGTACCGCTGGCCGTTCAGCTTTTATTACCGGTCAGAGTACAGTGCGAACCGGGCTCAGCAAAGTAGGATTGCCCGGGGCTGATCTTGGGTTGCGTAAAGAAGACCCAACATTGGCAGAGCTGCTGAAACCCATGGGGTATGCCACTGGTCAGTTTGGGAAAAACCATCTGGGGGATAAAGATGAGTTTCTGCCTATTAACCACGGATTCGATGTGTTTTTTGGCAATCTTTATCATCTGAATGCAGAAGAAGAACCTGAAAATGTTGATTACCCTAAAGATCCTGCTTTTCGCAAAAAGTTTGGTCCTCGTGGCGTTCTTCGGGCGACAGCCGATGGCAAAATAGAAGACACAGGGCCATTAACAAAGAAACGGATGGAAACTGCAGATGAAGAGTTCCTTGCCGCTACTGTGGATTTTATAGAAAAAGCAGTGAAAAACGACAAGCCTTTCTTTGCCTGGTTCAACAGTAGCCGAATGCATTTCTGGACACATCTCAAGAAAGAAAGCGTTGGGCTGACCGATCAGGGATTTTATGCGGATGGCATGGTTGAGCATGATGGTCATGTAGGACAGTTACTTAAACTGCTGGATGACCTGAAAATAGCAGACAACACCATAGTGATCTACACCACTGATAATGGACCTCATTACAATGCCTGGCCAGATGGAGGCGTAGCACCGTTCCGGGGTGAGAAGAACACCAACTGGGAAGGAGGCTACAGGGTTCCGGCCTTTGTTCGCTGGCCTGGTAATATAAAATCAGGCTCCATCAGTAATGACATGTTCAGTCATATGGACTGGGTTCCAACCCTGATGGCAGCGGTAGGAGAGGATGATATAAAAAGCAAGCTGCTGAAGGGCCACCGGGCAGGCAACATGACGTATAAGGTGCATCTGGATGGTTATAATCAGATGCCATATCTGACTGGCAAGGAAGATAAATCCCGTCGAAACGAGTTTTTCTATTTTAATGATGATGCTGAACTGGTCAATATCCGTCAGGGTGACTGGAAGTTTGTCTTTGGTGAACAGCGTGCCCACGGCTTTGATGTGTGGAGAGAACCCTTTGTCTGGCTCCGGATTCCAAAAATCTATCATTTGAGGCGTGATCCCTTTGAACGGGCTGATACGGACACTATGGAATACAATAAATGGATGGTGAACCGGGCCTTTATGCTGGTGCCTACCCAGACTGCTCTGCAGGAATTTATCATGACTTTCAAGGAGTATCCTCCGCGCCAGAAACCTGCCAAGTTTAATGTTGAGGCAATTACTAAACTATTAGACAGTTTTAGTGCGAAACTGCGTGACTGATTCTCAACTTTGTATGTAAAAAGTCCATCGATCAGGTGGGCTTTTTTCAGTAGCAGGAGATATCTCTTTTTGGATACAGAGAAGTTCCAGAGAAGTTCCAGAGAAGTTCCAGAGAAGTTCCAGAGAAGTTCCAGAGAAGTTCCAGAGAAGTTCCAGAGAAGTTCCAGAGAAGTTCCAGAGAAGTTCCAGGGAAGTTCCAGAGAAGTTCCAGAGAAAGTGGGGAGTAACCGGTTATTTTTGATTATTGGTCTAAACTGATTTCTCTATCTTTAACGATATGATTTTGAATAGATATTCTCACGACTCAAGTACTGTGATTGTTCTAACCGGGGACAGTAATTACCAGCTTGCATGTTTCAGAGGAAAGGATGTTGTGCTTTTTAGTCTCGATACCCGGAGAATCTTAAGGTTAATTATCGGCTTTTTCTGACAAGTTTTCACTATTCGACAGTACGCAATATTTGTAGTTTATATAACTCAATGCCTGGCTATTCATGGAGGCAAAAATGAATTTTTCGGGATATCACAAGCTGTTATCAGCTGCAGCTACATTCTTGTTTTTGTATCATGCGGGTATGCTCAGGCTGCCAAACAACCGAATATTCTTGTTATCTGGGGAGATGATATTGGCTATGACAATATCAGTGCGTATAACCTCGGGATGATGGGGTATAAAACCCCGAACATTGATCGCATTGCCAAACAGGGAACGTTGTTTACAGACGCATACGGAGAGCAAACCTGTACAGCAGGTCGCGCGGCATTTATCACAGGGCAGCATCCGTTCAGAACCGGGTTGCTGACTATTGGTATGCCAGGTTCCTCTCAGGGTATACCTGACTGGGCACCGACTATTGCGGATGTCATGAAAGAGCAGGGCTACATGACGGCCCAGTTTGGTAAAAATCATCTGGGCGATCAGAACAACCATCTGCCGACCAGTCATGGTTATGATGAGTTCTTCGGTAACCTGTACCACCTTAATGCAGAGGAAGAGCCAGAGGGATACTACTATCCTAAAGACCCTGCGTTCCGTAAAAAATTCGGTCCAAGAGGAGTGATCAAGGCTACCGCGGATGGCAAAATAGAAGACACTGGGCCTATGACGAGGAAGCGCATGGAAACAGCTGATGAAGAGTTTCTTGCCGCAGGACTGGATTTCATGGAACGAGCTAACAAGTCTGGTAAGCCTTTCTTCATGTGGATGAATACCACTCGCATGCATGTATGGACTCGCCTGAAACCTGAAGCCATGGGTAAAACCGGCATTGGATTATATCCGGACGGAATGGTTGAGCATGATGGACATGTAGGGATTCTTCTGGATAAGCTCGATCAGCTGGGTATTGCAGACAATACCATTGTGATGTATTCCACCGATAATGGAGCAGAGATATTCACCTGACCTGACGGAGGAAATACCCGGTTCTGGGGGGAAAAGGGAACAAACTGGGAAGGAGGCCATCGGGTGCCACTGCTCGTCAAATGGCCTGGTGTGTTAAAACCAGGAACCATTATTAATGAAATGATTACCCATAATGACTGGATGCCAACCTTTGCAGCGGCAGCTGGAGAGCCAGATATTATCAATAAAATGAAGAAAGGGTATAAGGCGAGCGGCAAGGAATTCAGGGTGCATCTGGATGGTTATGACTATACACCTCTATTCAAAGGGGATCAGAAGAAGGCACCCCGTGAGGAATATTTCTATTTCTTTGCGGATGGTTCATTAAACGCAATTCGCTGGAATGACTGGAAAATCCACTTTGCTGTCTGGGAGGGCAATATTGCACAGGGGTGGCGCAAGATTATTGGCTGGCCGATGATTGTCCACCTGAGGGCTGACCCCTTTGAAAAAGCCCCCCATGAATCTGAAATGTATGTTCGCTGGTATGGTGATCAAATGTGGCTGTTTGTGCCCGTGCAACAGCAGATTCAGAAGTTTCTCGCTACTATCCCGGACTACCCCTTCAATGAAGGTGGTAACCTGAACCCGGCAGGACTTAATTATCAGACGCTGAAGGCTAAAAAGGTGCTTCAGCAACTAAAAGAGCTGGAGGGTAGGCCCCGCCCAGGCAGATAAAACCTGAGCCGTTTAATAACGTGCGTTAAAAACTGAAACATATTTATCACAGATTATCGCTGCTGGGTTCTGATTGAATCGGTGGTCTGTGTGGCTTTTGTATCGCCTGACATCTTTTTTTTGTGTCAGGCGTTTTTTTTCATAGTATTGAATAAGGGCATTTTTCATGCTCCAGCTGTAATGTTCCTTTTGTCAGACATCTAAATATTTTTTGATCTAATATTAAATTGTTAGCAATTGCGTTCAGTATTATTCTGTTTTTGTGTTGCGACCTTCAAAATATGAATATGTATTCTATTCTGTAATATCCCGGTATATGGGCAGAGCCAGTTATCAGACAGCTTGAATGAGAATAGAAAGGTAATCTGAAAACTGTTTACAAGATCAAAGAATGTACTAATGGCTGAAAAATACAGGTGTATATTATGTCTACATTTAAGACTCAGGAAGTTAAGCGGATTGTAGATGTTATTTATAAAGCAATCATTGAACAGCGGCTTCCTGCAGGAACCCGGCTGATCGAAATCAAACTGGCTGAGGCTCTGAAGGCAAACAGGAATCATATAAGAAGTGCCCTGCAGGAACTTCAAACACGAAGAGTGGTATCAATTGAAACCAATAAAGGAGCCTGTGTAGCCAGTCCTTCCCGGGCTGAAGCCAGTGAGGTGTTTGAAGCAAGGCGTGTGTTGGAATGTGCACTGGTTCTTCAGGCGATATCTAAAGCAACCAGTAAAGATCTGGCTGATTTAAGAAAGCTGATTTCCCAGGAGATTGATGCTATTGAGAAGGGATTGAGACCTGATATAGTCCGACTTTCCGGAGAATTTCATCTGGCTATTGCCCAAATCGCCAATAATTCGGTAATGATTGGCATGCTGGATCATCTGATCGCTGCGAGTTCCCTGATTGTGGGCTTATATGAACCAACACACGATGCGGCCTGTTCATCCAGTGACCATCTGAAGTTGGTGGATCTGATGAGTAATGAAGATAAGGAGGGAGCAGTGGCATTTTTGGATGAGCATTTAGCGGCTGTTGAAGAACGTCTGGTTCATCCGGAAGAAGAGGGGCAGGAGCTGGATTTTACGACACTTCTAGCCAGCTGATTTTAAGTAGGTGGATCATTGCTTTCGCCTATTTCTGACGGTGCCTGTTTCCACCCTTACTTCATCACAGCTCAGGTCGCATAGTTTATTATGTGACCGATGTTGTTCTTGAAAGGAGAAAGAATCTCTCGTATAAATATCGTAAGCGATCGTTCACCTACATATATTGCGGCAATTATAATAACTCCCAATGAAGGGACTATTGAACGGTTGAGTTTAGGCTGAGCTGGGAATACCGCGGTTCTTTTGCATCAAACAATCATCGGGGAAGCTCTAAGTAATCCAAAAGCCAGATTAACATAGGCAATACTCATGTCAGTTAATCTGGTGTTTAGTCAGTGTATTGTACAACATAGGATGAACAGAATAAGTCTTTATTCATCGCATGATTGATAGATCAATTTCAAATAGTAGCTTCAGCTGATGATCTTAGACTGACTTTTTCAGCCAGTAATTTCAACTCTCTTTTGCCCATTTTCATATCTTTCTCTAACTGCTTGATTTGATTGACTTGTTGTTCACAAGCTCTTGGCACTGAAGGCCGAATAAATGGTGAATCCATAAGCGACAATTGTACCGCTAAGTCCAGCCATGGCATTTATGTCCTGAGCAAAAAATTGACTGGTCATAAACCAACCGGTTCCTGCAAGACAGCTGATGCAGGCTGTCAGGTATTGATAATTCTTCGATCTGGCAATAAATGCAGATATAGTCTCAAGGGACTTAATATTTTGACCGATTGAATTTATTGCATACTGGGTATGGTTCATTGAAAAGCTCCATGCTCATACTGGCTCAATAATTGATTTCCGTGTCCTTACAACCTGCTACTTGATGTATCAGGCAATTATGGAAACAAGTTGAGTAGAGTTTATTAGACACGCAAAGTAATTTGCATACGGCGTCTTTCTTATATCCTGTTAATAATGCCACGTTATATGAGTCAGGTCATCATGTAACCTGATCATAAAATTAAAACTGGTTCTCATTTTTGCGTGAAATGTGCTTTAAGTTACATCAATTGCAAATATTCTGGCTGTGAGATAATACTGACTGAGATATTAAGAAATGTTGATAGTATGAATTTCAACCATTATTGGGGTGGGCTAGTGAATGTTCAGCTTATAATTAGCGAGTAACTGTTGTCCTTGCAATGTATATGGAAACTCTTTAAATACATTGGCTGTTGTTTCAATAATGGTTAGTGCATCAGGAAAATGCCTGTTTATACAGAGGAGTACATTAATAGTTTTAAGTGTTACATAGTCAAACCTCCGAGTCTGGTTTGCCAGTGAATGAATAGAACCTTGATGATAACCAATAAAAAAGTCCAGCCGACCTTTTTTCAAATAACTCCGGTACCAGTAAGGTTGTATAAGATGGTAGTGGGTATCTCTGGGTAAGAGTTCTGCAACCTGTTCCAGAGCTTCTGAGGAAGTGGCAATCCTACTCTGAATTTTCTGGTATGAACTCTTGTCGAACCGAGTATCAAGAGCAAAAAAAGATTTAGGCGTTCCTGATATACAGGTTCACTGCAGATTAATTTTGATGAGTGCTTTTTGGCAGTATGAGCTGGAAGAATCGTCATATGTACGGAGCCGGCAGCCAGTTGCTCCTGTAAACGTCGATATGAAAAGAGTCGAAACTGGTGAGGGATTTTTAACTTATGCATAGATAATCTGTAGAGATCTATAATCAATCCGGAATGCTGGTTTTTTTATCTATTTTCTTGAAGGACCATGGAGGCAGGGCGTAAGCTTCAAATAGACTGACGTATCAGTATTTTTGTGCCATACCTTTGCATTGCAGAGGTAATATTATCATGGCTGAATACATCACTCTATTCGACAGGTTACACACGCTGATAGATCCTCGTGATAAAGATCATGTGGTTTATACACTTCCTGAAGTTCTATTTATTGTCTATGTAAGCGTTCTAAGTGATTACTCGGAATGGGAAGACATGGAAGTATTCGCGAAGCATAACGCTGACTGGTTTCGACGCTATTTCCCTTATAGATTTGGGTTCCCTACACATTACACCTTACAAAAAGTCTGCTCACTCATTGACTCAAAAGCTTTCATGCAGCTATTCGTTGATTGGATGAGCGACCTGATCTCAGATATTAATACCCGTCGAATGGGGCCTTTTCCGAAAAAAACGATAATGTCATCGCTATTGATGGTAAAGCGCTTCGTGGTTCACGTCCTGCAAAGGGAAAAAAAATGATCCAAATCGTCAGTGCTTACAGTTCCGAGCAGAAGCTGATATTGGGTTTTACTCCTATTGATAAAAAATCCAATGAAATTAAAGCCATTCCTAAAGTACTGGATATGCTTGTACTCGAAGGTGCTTTGATTACCAGTGATGCTATGGGGTGCCAGCGAGACATTTGCCAGAAGATCATTGATAAAAAAGCTGACTATTTGTTGTGCGTTAAAAATAATCAGCCTTCGTTGCACGCCAATATAGAGTCAGTATTTACTGAGCACATCGAAAATACGCCTGTGGACTCCGATAAGAGTTTATGTTTTGCAGAAACCATGGAAAAAAAAAGGGGTCGCTATGAGCATAGGCGTTGCTGGGTATTCAACGATATTTATCACAGAATTGATCCTGAAGATTTGTGGTCAGGGCTGAAACAGTGTGCCGCGATCCAGAGGGATAGACTAATAGGCACCAAGCAAACGACAGAGATCCACTTTTATATAAGCAGCAGAGTGCTGTCAGCTCAAAGCATGCTGTCATCGGTGAGGCACCACTGGAGCATTGAGAATGGCCAGCATCGTACTTTAGATGTCAGCTTCGGCGAAGACGCCAGTAAAATTCATGAACGTACAGCAACAAAGAATGTAGCAACCATTAGGAGGTGTTGTTTCAATGTACACAAACTCAGTTGTCGCTATGAGACAAAAAGCATGGCTCGACGGTTAAAGCTGGCAGGAATGGATGATAATTATCGAACAGAGCTAATATTAGAAAAATTCTAAACTATCGTGCTCCTGAAACTATTGCCCTGACCATGGAGGCGAGTGAGAATAACCGATGATCAGTGTGGCCCATAGGCCACTGTTGTCATACCTGTAAGGAGAGTGATAGCAAAGAATATCGCTATAGAATTGAATAGAATCCTTGGGTTTGGAAATAGCGTAAGAAGCATCCTTTTCATGAGTTCCTGATTCTAAAAGATGATCATAAGTATGATCGTTTTTGATGGATTAATATGTGAACCAGTGAGCAGTATTGGTTAAAAAGTAACAGTACGATAAAGTTTCCGAAAATCATCCGCAGTGCTTATGGTTTTTGCTAGAAAAAACTTGATGCGAGAAAAATATGCTGGAAACAATATTCAGTGCGATAGCAGTCTGACGTACTGGTATGATCAGATTCCCAGGGCACTGGCCATGACTATTTTTGGCTGGAATCTGGAGACACTGGAAAGTGTTAGCCTGATTTCACTCAGGCAAAAAATCTGTGCAACTATTATGCCTGAAGATCCATTTGCCAATAACCAACATCACACCACTGATTGAATTTAAAACCAATATTTTCAAAGTGTGCAACTTTTTTCATTCCCAACGTTTCATGCAGGGAAATACTGGCTGGATTTGGAAGTGTGATTCCCCCAATCACTGTATGAATGCCACTTCCCCGAAGCAAATGAAATAACGCTTTGTATAACTTTGTACCAAGTCCTTTGCCGTGCATGTGTTGTGATAAATAGACCGTTATTTCAACAGAGTAGCGATATGCACTTCTCTCTTTCCATTTTGTTGCATAAGCATAGCCTGCCACCATACCGTCTGATTCTGCAACAAGCCAAGGTAGGCCTAAGCTAGAAACGTTGTCTATACGATTGCTCATTTCTGCGGCAGAAACAGGCGTTTCTTCAAAGGTTGAGAAGGCGTTAATGATGTAATAATTGTATATCTCAGCTATCGCTGCGGAATCTGCTTGCCCGGCTTTTCTTATCATAAGGTTTGTAAATTCTTAAAAATTTTAATTGATTACACGCAAAGCAGTAATAAACGACCTTGCGACCAGTAAGTGCAGTGCTTGAGGGGTTGTCTGACGAACGACTCTGTACATTT
>CBDBOO010000042.1:0-12187 GCA_965208385.1 Endozoicomonas sp. | reverse complement strand
TTTTTCCGCCAGTCCGAAATGACGTTCTATCCATCCGGTCTTCTCTGGCTGTGGACAGGAAGATGCAGTGACATTACGAGTAGCTTTAATTGCAGCAGAGGTCATAACGGTCTCGAACGGATCAATGATTGGGACTATCGCCCCGGTTAATATTCGAACGCATTATATGACCATTCAATAAATTTGCATCTAGAAAAACACCGCTTTTCGGCAACTCCTTAAAGCACTCCATACTTATCGCGACAAACCGAAACCTACTCAGATAAAAACGCTACACCTCATCACACACCCAAACAAATCATCACTTTTTCATTCAGATTTCTTTTAACGTTGATCCACATCAAAATAAAAATCCTGTAATAAAAGACACTAGCTGACTCAATCAACCAAAAGAAAAAATATATGCCGACAGCGACTTCAGCTTTCACCCGCAATGGGCCCGGACTTACTTACTGGGTCTCTCTTTTTGCTGGCCCCCTGGTTCTTCTGCTGACTCTATTTACCGCACCTCCGGAAGGAATGGAGCAAAGTGCATGGTATATGGTCGGAGTGGCCACCATGATGGCTATCTGGTGGGTATCTGAAGTCATCCCTATTCCTGTTACTTCGCTTTTACCTATTTTGCTGGTCCCACTTCTGGGGATCGCCAGTCTTAAAGAGGTGACCGCTCCTTTTGCCCACCCAACCATCTATCTGTTCTTTGGCGGGTTTATGCTGGGTATGGCCATGGAGCGCTGGAATCTGCATAAACGCATCGCTCTTCATATTATGCTGCGTACCGGTGTTCGCCCGGACTTGCAGATCGGTGGTTTTATGATCGCCACTGCCTTCCTGAGTATGTGGGTATCTAACACCGCCACCAGCGTTATGATGTTGCCTATCGGTTTGTCTGTTGCCTCCATGGTCTCTGGTAAAGATGAAGAGAAGAATAAAAATTTTTCCAAAGCTCTGCTGTTGGCAATTGCTTACAGCGCCAGTATCGGTGGCTTGGCAACGTTGATCGGAACGCCTCCAAATGCCCTGTTAGCTGCATTCCTGTCTGAAACTTACAATATGGAGATTGGTTTTGCCCAATGGATGATGGTGGGTCTGCCAATCAGTATATTAATGCTGGGAGCCAGCTGGTTGTGGCTGACTAAATTTGGCTTCAATCTGGATAAAACTGAAAACCCGAATGCTTCAGAACTGTTTAAGACTCAGCTGAAAGAACTGGGCGACATGAGTCGTGGAGAGAAAACCGTTGCCGTTATCTTTGCGGTAACTGCTGCCCTGTGGATTTTCCGTCCACTGCTCAAAGGTTATATTCCTGGTCTGTCTGACACTATGATTGCCATTGCAGCTACCATCAGTCTGTTTATCATTCCAGTCAAACAGGATGAGCGGGTTTATGTGATGTCCTGGGAAAAGGCCCGCGAGATCCCATGGGGTGTATTAATGCTGTTTGGTGGTGGCTTGACTCTGGCAGCTCAAATCAAAAGCACCGGACTGGCTTCCTGGGTGGCTGAAGCTATGAGCGTTGTTGCCGGTATGCCTGTTTTGCTGGTTGTTGGTTTTGTAGTGACCATTATTATCTTCCTGACCGAGCTAACCAGTAATACGGCCACTGCCGCAGGCTTCCTGCCATTGATGGGCGCACTGGGTGTAACTCTGGGTATTGAGCCAATCATGCTGGCTGCTCCTGCCGCTCTGGCAGCCAGTTGCGCATTCATGATGCCAGTGGCAACACCGCCCAACGCCATTGTATTTGGTGCAGGAAAGCTGGAGATTAAAGATATGATCAAGGCCGGATTTGCCTTGAATATTATGGGCATCATTGTGGTCACTCTGGTTGGGTACTACCTCGTTGGTGCTGTTCTGGGATCTTGACTGTTCTGTGTTCTGTTAACTGGCTATCTGTATACAGGTAGTCAGTCCCTTCGATTAAGCCTTCGCGATATATGAAAATAAATTTTCTGTTGTTTTAACTTGCTGTCTGCCCAGCTCGTCTATCCTTCTGGCTGAATTATAAATACATCAGAATACATATGTATCAAGCCAGACCTGCGGGCACTGCCTCTACCAAGTGTAATAAGCGATTATTTCTTCTGCTTTTAGCCTGCCTTACAGGCCTCTCATCGGCGTATGCTACTGAGTCTGACATTCAGACTCTGGTTTCATTACACCTGTCCCAGTTTTTCTTTGATTGGATGCATAACACCGAAACTACCCAGCTATTTGGCAAAACTGTTATTGCTGTGACCCCTAACCTGGGAACAATAAGAGTCAAGTGTCAATCTTCTGATAGTGAAAAAGTACAAAGCTGCCTGAGCCAGGCCCTTCATGCTCAGGTATGTAGGGTAATGCAAACTTCAGCAACAACAAACTGCGATATGCCCAACTACACTCGCTTACTGCTGAAGAACAGAAAAGCATTGCAGGTTTTACAGAAAGTTCATCCATCCAGTTGTTTTTTTAAAGCAGCAGGTATTACCCGTCATCATTTTGTTCCGGAAGGAGGGAATACTCTATCTGAAAATCTACTGGCGGTTATTCAACATCAGGTGTCTGGTTTGAAAGAAAATACTGACGCCTTAAGTGACGAACAATTACTGTTTGTCCTTCTGGCATCACTCTTTGTTTTCAATGAAGAACAGTTAATCAATGATGCGTTTCTTCATCTGGATATCAAACTGGGCCTCATTAAACAGACATCATCACTGGATCTGACTCCTGAGCAATGGAAGACGTACAGTTATATTCTGGCCGGCGCATTTTCAGCGGATGATGGTGAGCTATACCTCTCGTTAAACCATCAACATTACAGTCTTTTTATACAGAGAATTCAGCAGGAAACACATTTTCCAGGCTGGCAAACTCTACTCAAATCGACCGAGTATGCCGTCGGTATAGCGCTCTTTATTTCTATCGCTAACTATTGCCTATCCACGTACAGGGCCATTCTAAATGTGAGGAGACTCCAGTTTCGTCGTACCCAGGCTCATCATGCCAGCCCTGTTTAGACTCAGGATGATTCGGTTTCATGAAAAATAAGTCAGTTAAAACGGTCTTTATTATCCTGGTGCTCTTGGCATCCCTGCAAGGTGTATGGGCCAGAAACCGCTCCGATCCCATCCTGAATATCAATGATACCAGCGCTTCATTGATGCCCTTCGAGAATACAAAGAAAACATTTTTAACATTGTCAGGTTTCGGAAGCATGGGAGGTGGCCATGATGGCGATTATGGAGGCGGTGGTGGATCCAATGGCACTGAGTTAAGCCTTCAACCCTGATACTGCAAGAGCTTACGTGCCTGCTTGCGTGAGTGCTGGAGCTTCTTGGTAGGCTTTCCACGCCTTTTGACTGCTCGTGGCTCAGTTCTTCCGGCGCGATTACCCACCTTGTGCTTACCAATTATCTGCATCATATTTTCCAAAGTCCGAAAAATAGAGGCCGTTTCTATCAATAGCAAATAGTGGTAGCTGAGCAATGTGCTTTTTGCCGTTTGAAAGCTGAGCCTCCTTGGTTTGTGATTTATAGCTTTTGCCGTTTCTGACATTAAAGCTCGTATAAGGTTGTACATCAGCAGATGGACGTATAGTTCTTTGCGTAACATTTCAGGTGTTTTGCAACGCAATATTTCCATCCCCATTATGGTTTTTATGCACCTGAAATCGAGTTCAACATGCCAGCGATCGACATATAAATCCGTTATCTCTTTTCGGGGGTAGAGTTCCGCATCCGTTAGTGTTGTAACGACTACTCTCTTTTTGGTTCGGATGGCTCGAACTATGATTTCTTTGGAAACTTGTTGGTACGTCTCCTCATCCATCCATGAAGGACAAGCAGGACGCTCAAGCCTAAACAGCCCATCTTTACTGCCCAGCTTTTTGCAGCATTTTCTGAAATCGATAATACGTGAACCATTTTTTTCAAACACGCCATCGATATTGGCTGCCATTAAACCCGCAAGAAGGAAGTAGTTTTCAAAGTTCGCATCTCCCAACAAAATATCACCTCCGTTAAGAGTCTCAAACATTTGTCTGAGTAATGCCTGCTCACCTGTTTCTTTGCCACTGTAGGGCGCAACTGCAACATCCAGCAAAGCTCCGTTAGCCAGAGTGATAAGAACAAGGATTCTCATTATTGGAAAACCGAGCCCTTTTTTTGGGTGGACGGTTGAGGGTACTCTTTCTGATTCTCTTCAGTGTCAGGGCCTGAAACAGTTGAGCCGTCAGTCAGGACAACTCTGCGGTTATGCCATAGCCACTCTGCAGGGCAATGATCAGACAGACGACTGCCTGACGTTTGGAGTAAGGACTTGAGAGGCGCTTCGTGAAGCCTCAGTCTGGCTTTACAGTAGGCATCCGTTTCTGTTTTTAATTCTTTTTGCCCAAGAGCCTGTTGGTCTGCAGCATCCTGAATCAAAACCCTACTGCAGGACTTATCATCGTTGACTGCTTGCCTCATGAATAAGGTAAGTGTTTTTATGGCCGGATAGTTGCGAACTCGTCCGGGGTGCAGTGTTTGAAATGCTTCCATGTCATCAGAGGATAAGACAGAAGAGTGTTGCCCGTCTGAAGCTTGGGCAAATTGATTTCGGCAGTCGTTAGCAAGACGAAGAAACTCTGAACTACACTTGGACATTGTGCTTGCCTGATTGGGGTTTTCTGAACAGTTTAGATGACTGTTTTGCTTTTCGGGCAAGCCTTTTGTATCAAGGGTTACAACCTTAAGTCAGTGCCATTGGTGGTGGATCCCCTCTGATGCCGATGTACATCGTCGTTTTTGGCAATACACCCAGCAGCTCTAATAAGGGAGAGAAGCCTCCACCAGTAAAAGGTAAGTTCACCTACTCAGGAAGAGATTCCAAAAACACTGACGGTGAACCCTCAGAAGCCAGTGCTTCAGGGTCAGAATCAAATCAGCCTGACGACGTTCAGGAAAGCTTTTTGTCTGATGGAATATCTCTGATCGACCAATTGGATCTGCTACTGGAAACCTTTGATGGTGTACTCAATCTGACGGTGGATCTTGATGACACCTTGCTACCTTCAAACAAAGATCTGCGAGCCAAACAAGCCAGCCTTCGGCAAGCATTCAAAGACTTTGTTGAAAAGTGGCGAGCAAAGGGTAAGTACCTCGGCATATGAAATCGAATATTCTGACCAATGAATCAGATTACTCAGCAAGGCGCAGCGCAGAGAGCATAGTGAGCTATGTGACCGGAGCTGCAACGCGGATGAGTGGTCTGAGCATTGCGTCAGAATATCGATTTCCATGTGCTGGGGTACTTAAGCTCCGGCTGGTCATTGTTACCCGAGCCAGAATTCTGAAATCACAATGGAGCCATTTTGCTTCCAACCACCTGCTCGATCCGGATTATCTTATTTCTTTCGATACTAGCTGGAATGCACCACTAACCGTGTTAGCTCGTCCAGGAGTTCACTCTCACTCAGCCATATTGCCTCCATTCTGTATGTCTTCCGGCGCACAACATATAGATGGCGGTATTCAGATTAACAGCTATTACAGCTTTCTGTTTCCAGAGCGTTACATGGTGGGGCAATGGCTTCGTAATGCCGATTTACCGGCAATCAATGTTCAACAACTTGTAGAGGGAGGTCTTGGCCTTAGCCTCCAGTTTCTGCAGGGAGCGGTGGCCAGGGATCGAAATTTTCGAACAAAACTAGAGCGCCGTCTATTCGAGATTTATGGCGTTTTTGCTGAAGTCACTCATATTTCAGGTGATACCGTAACAATCCGATTTCCCACCAGCAAAGGGGCGCTCTTAAGAGTTCTGGCACAGGCTCTGTCTCTTTCTGAAGCGACAGTGATTGCCGGAGGTGATCGGATGGATGATCTGGATATGATATCGCCTCCTGCCAATCAGGGGTACGTTGTACAAACCGGAATCGTAGTAGCCAACGCTCAAGCAAACCTTTTAGAGGCTGCCAGAAGTCAACCTGCAGAGCGTATCTATATCAGTACTCTGGGTTGCCTGTTGGGAGTACTGCAAGGAATGATGAAAGGTTTACAGCTGCTGGTTACAAATCAGCAGACGTCACAAGTCTGATTATTTTTTCTTATTAGCTCTGGGGTGAGCCTTATCGTACACATCCGCCAGATGCTGAAAATCGAGGTGGGTATAAATCTGGGTGGTGGAAATATCGCTATGTCCAAGCAGTTCTTGCACAGCCCGTAAGTCACTGCTTGATTCAAGCATATGGCTGGCAAAAGAGTGTCTGAGCATATGGGGATGTACAGATATGGGAATACCTGCTTCTTTGGCAAACTGCTTTACCCGATTCTGAATTTGTCGGTTGCTGAGTCGGTCGCCATTTTTTGATAAAAACAACGCATGCTCATCCTGTTTAACAAGCACAGTACGAGTAATAAGCCATTGTTTGATTGATGCTCTGGCCTTACTGCCCACGGGAACCAGTCGTTCTTTGCTGCGTTTTCCCACAACTTTTACTTGTTTGAAATGATCTTCAAAACTATTGATGTTTAGAGAAGCCAGTTCTGACAAACGTAAACCAGAGGAATAAAACAGCTCCAGCATGCAGTGATCACGACATTTCAGAGGATCATCTTCAGCCTGTTGTCGCTTATCATCCAGCAGTTGTCCAACCTGGTCTGCATCCATAGTGACTGGCAGAGTGCGTGATGCTTTGGGTGCTGTTAATGATTGAGCCGGATTAATGGTGACTTTGTTATTGGCCAGAAGGTAACGAAAGAAACTTCGCTGGGAAGAAAGCACACGCTGTAAGCTGCGACTGGATAAACCTTCCTGATGCCAGAAAGCCAACCATTGCCGAAGATGTTTTTCTTTTATTTGTGACCAGGAAGACAGCTGGGTATCAGACAACTGTTGCAGGGTTTTTGCTAAATCTCGCTGATACGCAGACAAGGTGTGAGATGACACCTGTTTTTCATAACGAAGATAATCAAGAAAGCGATCCACATCCATTTGCAGATCACCTGAGGAAGGAATTACAGACTCAGTCATGACATATGTTGAGCCAGAACCCGGCTCAGAACATCACCCAAATAATTAATGAATATATTCCCCATACCCGCCTGAAAATGTTCAGGGTCTTTACTGGCCAGAGCCAGAACGCCCAGCTGTGCCGGATCATTCAGAGTATAAGCAAGAGGGATAATGGCAACAGAGCCAACATCATCAGCCTGTTCGGGAAATAGAAAACTGACCTGTTCATCACTGAACCGACCACTAACAGCCACACCTTTCGAGATCATATCCCCAAGCGCAGCAGTGGCTACATCTACATGCTCAATACGGACGGGCAGGCTCATGGGTTTCTCACTGAAGAAAATCAGGGAGTGAATATCTATGGCAAAGTCATGGGCCAGGCTATCGCGAATTACATCAACAACCTGATCAAGATCACGACTTTCCAGCAGAGACAATACCAGTTTGCTCATTCGCTCAAAGGTTTTTTCATTCTCCTGAGCGGTAACAGACAGGTTATCCAGATGGTGTCGATAATCGAGATTACGCTCACGGAGCAAGGCGACCTGACGCTCCACCAGAGAGATGGTATTCCCTCGTTGATGGGGTAACGTCAGGGTCAACAACAGATCATCCCGGCCCACAAAGAAGTCTGGATCATTTTTCAGATACTCCGCTACTTCTTCTGCATTCAACGCTTTGGGCTCAGACTGCTCTGCCGCTTTAGCCTCGCTGTCGATCATAGGCGTGTATACCCTTCGTAAACCCGAGTGGCTGATCCTGTCATCATAACCGGACTGCCTTCTCCCGGCCAATTAATAGTCAGACAGCCACCCGGAAGATGAACATGAACCGTATCATCCAGCAAACCACGAAGTCTGCCAGCGACCACTGCAGCACAGGCACCTGTGCCACAGGCCAGTGTTTCGCCAACACCACGTTCAAAGACCCGCAGTTTGATCTCATTGCGATCCAGCACCTGCATAAAGCCAACATTGCATTTGCGGGGAAAATCTTCGTGGACTTTCAGCTTAGTACCCAGGGTGGTTACCGGTGCTTTGGTCACATCTTCAACCACCAGAACACCATGAGGATTCCCCATAGAGACAGCTGAAATTTCATACTCTTCACCATCACTGATAATGGTGTAAGTATCAGCCTGATACTCTGCATGAAATGGAATCTGAGCCGGTTCAAGCCTTGGGTGGCCCATATCTACAGTGACATCACCATTACTCTGAACATGCAATTCAATATTGCCACCAGCGGTCTGCACCCGGATGTTGTCACGACCAACCAGCTTTTTATCCTGTACAAACTTGGCAAAACAACGGGCACCGTTGCCACATTGTTCAACTTCGCTGCCATCCGCATTGAAAATGCGATAACGGAAGTCCATATCGGGGTTCGTTGGCGATTCAACCAGCAGCAGCTGGTCAAAGCCTACGCCGAAATGACGATCTGCCAGACGGCGAATTTTTTCCGGTGGCAGACGCACGTTCTGAGACACCATATCAACGACCATGAAGTCGTTACCCAGTCCGTGCATTTTGGTAAAATGTAGCAACATAACTCAGCTTTCTTTATTCCGGCAGTATACTTTCAGAGGCAAACTGTTCTGCAATCGTTTCTCGACGACGCACCACGTATGCCTGATCTCCGTCTACCATTATCTCGGCAGGACGGTTGCGACTGTTATAGTTTGAACTCATGGCGAAACCATAGGCTCCAGCAGAACGAACTGCCAGTATGTCCCCTTCTTCTATCGCCAGAGGGCGTTCTTTACCCAGAAAGTCTCCGGTTTCGCAGATAGGTCCTACTACATCATAGATGGCTGCTTCAGCATTAGATGGCTTGGTGTTCTCAATGGTATGCCAAGCGCTATAGATGGAAGGACGAAGCAGATCATTCATAGCAGCATCGACCACAGCAAAGTTTTTATGCTCTGTGACTTTAATCAGCTCAACCTGTGTGAGCATAATGCCCGCCTGTGCAGCGATGGAGCGTCCTGGTTCTACCACCAGAGATAGATAATCATGGCCGGTGTCTTGCAGGCGCTGCTTAACCAAACCAAGGTATTGTTGGGGTGCAGGGATATCTTCATCGTCATACTGAATACCCAGCCCGCCGCCAATATCAATATGTTTGAGCTCAATGCCTTTCTCTTTCAGCTCATCAGCCAAAACCAGCAGGCGATCCAGAGCATCCAGAAATGGGGTTTCAGAGGTCAGCTGAGAGCCAATATGACAATCAACACCGACTATTTCCAGATGGCTCATATCCGCAGCTCGCTGATAAACAGCGGGAGCACGGTTAATATCAATGCCGAACTTATTATCTTTTAGTCCGGTAGAGATGTACGGGTGAGTTTGAGCATCTACATCAGGATTAACCCGCAGAGAAATAGCGGCTTTTTTATCCAGTTTTTCAGCTTCCGCCTGTATGCGATCAATTTCCTGCTCAGACTCTACATTAAAGCAATGAACGCCTACTTCCAGAGCCCGACGAATCTCATGTCGTTGCTTACCAACCCCGGAGAAGACTACTTTCTCAGGCTGACCACCCGCGGCTAATACACGCTCAAGTTCACCCACAGAGACAATATCAAAACCTGCCCCCTGTTTAGCCAGAACATTAAGAACCGCCAGATTGCTGTTGGCTTTTACGGCATAACAGATCAGATGAGGCCAATCTCCCAGCGCCTCTTCATAAGCCTGGTAAGACTGTTCCAGACCTGACCGGGAGTAAACATATAAAGGTGTACCAAACTGCTCTGCCAACTGACTTACGGGTAACTGCTCGGCATTGAGTTCACCCTGCTGGTAAGAAAACCACTCCATTAGATCGCTCGTCTCGTTTTATTGTTTCTACTAATTTTGGAAAAGGCGCTTTGCGTATTTTCTGCTTATTGGGAAGTCAGCTGCTGAGTGCCGCTATCCGTTGGGTGATATAAATCCCCTTTTTGACCACAGCCAGCCAGTAGCAGAGTGGTAAAAACAATAGCAATCAGGGCTCTCATAGCCAGTTCCTTCCTTTTTAGTCGTTAATCAACACAGTATAACTGTGCTTTGATTGGTAGCTCTAGCTTTTATGTAGGTCGGGCTTTACGAAGTAAACCCCGACAAGAGAAACGGAGTTTGTCTGCACTCTATCTACTGGTGCCATGCTTTGATTGAAACTGGTTTATAGAAGTTTGATAGTTTTAGGGCTTCCGCCCTTGTCGGGGTTCTCTTCGTGAAGCCCGACCTACGCTCCGTGATACAATGGTAAAATATTTTTAACCGAGACGTCGCCATGAACGAAGCCCAATACTCTGACCTGCTGGATGATTTGATGGTCGGCATTGAAGACGCCATTGAAGATGCTGAGCTGGATATCGATTTTGAAACCGCGGCTGGCATTCTGACTCTGACCTGTCCGGATAACAGTAAGGTCATTCTCAGTCGCCAAACACCTTTGTTACAGCTCTGGCTGGCGGCTAAGAGCGGTGGTTTTCATTTTGATTATGCGGAAGATCAGCAGGCCTGGGTTTTAGACAGCACTGGGGACAGTTTTACGGATATGCTGAATCGTTGTTTGTCTGAGCAATATGGGGAAGTGGTTGCGCTAGATATTTAATCGGGTGCTGCTTTTTGCTGATCAAGATTTTGATATGCATTCCCACGGGTGCCGTGGGAACGAGGGATTTATTTTTGTCTTTGCTCAAGCTTTTCAAGACGACAACAGACTTCTTTTTTAAACTCCGCCTGCTCCACCAAAACCTGTTTCAGGGAGTCCTCAATATCCTTCAGCTGTTTGTCACGCCTGGCGACCTTCTCATCCCAGTTAGATAATGCTTTATCAATCTCTTCAAATCTGTTGATTTTCATAATACACCTTCTGAGATTATCTCATTGGGACGATTAGCATATGTATAGGACTTACGCATTGACAGCGCGTTATAAAATTTGATAATTACCGGAAATAACCGCTTTTCAGGGATGAAAGTGAGAAGTACTACTCGCCCTACGACTGCTCGATGCAATCTTCCTCAATACATGGGATTCCTGATTAGTGAGCCAAAATCACCAACATGCACAAAGTTGGCAGAAGTGACCGGTATTTCTCATGATAGTGTTAATCGCTTTCTTCACCGTGAAAACTATCAACCAAAAGATATGTTCGATGAGGCAGCTCAAAGCTTATGCCTTGTTGGCGGCACCCTAAGCGTTGACGACAGTGTTCTCGATAAACCCTATAGCTACTCGGTGGCGCTGGTCAGCCACTTCTGGTCTGGTAAGCATCATCGAGTCGTTAAGGGGATCAACCTCGTCACCCTTTATTACACAGATTCAACGGGTCGCCATATGCCCGTGAATTTCAGAATATGCGACAAGTCAGAAGGCAAAACGAAAAACGACTATTTTCTTGAAATGTTGATTGAAGTGCTGGTTTGGGGGTTGAAGCCAGCGTTTGTAACCGGCGACTCCTGGTACAGCTGCGTCAAAAACCTGAAGACGATAAGAAACCATCAGACAGGGTTTATGTTTGCAGTTGAGAAAAACAGGACGGTATCACTGGAAAAAGGCCAATGGCAGCAGGTTCAAAACCTTGAGATACCAAACGATGGTTTGGATGTCTGGCTCAAAGACTTTGGCAAGATCAGGTTGTTCAGGACGACGCTAAAAGACCAGTGTCGCCACTACGTGGTTTACTTGCCGGACGGTGCGCCTTTTCAACGCAATGACTTCATTCAGATTCACGATCAGCACTGGCAGATCGAGCAATTTCACAGGGCGATCAAGCAAGTTTGTCATATAGAACATTTTCAGGTTCGTAGCGAACAGCCGGTAAGGAATCATATATTCGCCAGCATTTTGAGCTTTGTTTATCTTCAGAAAATGCAGATAGCGCAAGAGTTTACGAATATTTACCGGCATCAAAGCGAGTTGTTTAAAGAGACGGTTGGAGCTTTCATTGCGAGTTTTGTAGAGGGTAAAGAAAACCTGCTACCAAAATTAGCAGGAGCCATCAATGCGTAAGTCCTAATGTAGACTCTTTCTATGAAGGCTACATAAAAAATTTAACGGGACTTACCAATCGCATTCAGAATAATGACCAATGTATCTTCCATTTTGAATAGAGTGCTCTTGACCTCTGCCATATCGGACTTAAGCCCTGCAACATCAGACTTGAGCCCTGAAACATCGGACTTAAGTTTGTCATGCTCTTTCAAGATCTGCAGCAAGGTGGT
>CBDBOO010000041.1:0-39327 GCA_965208385.1 Endozoicomonas sp. | reverse complement strand
CTAACCAAGTAGCTGATTTTAAGGTCATTAAAATGGCTGAAACAGATAAGTCATCAAGATTTCAAGTTCAGGTTCAAACTAGCTCAGGTCAACTTTTCACTGATACCATTGACCTTGTAAAGCAAGACAGTGAGTGGAAAGTCAGCAAATTTTAGTACCAATCAAGGCTGGGCAGCTAAATCGGGTAAGGGCTGGTTTTTCTCCAGCCCTCCCCACACCACCACGGCTTGCGGGTCCGCACCGGGCGGTTCACAGAAAGTTTTTACCTTCATTGAGTTCAGTAGCCTGTAACTGTCGCCTTTATCCTCATTCTTGAGTCCAAGGCTTGGTTCCATGCACACTCAATGTTAGTCAGAGCTGGTTTCATGAACTATCGCCAATATCGAGTAAGAGCCGGTCGGCACGTTCGCTATTGAGGGCAAATGACTCCTCTCTGCTTTCTATGTTCAGCCCTTCGTTGGCGACTCCTGTCGGACAACTACTATGGCCTCTGCTGACTTCTGTTCAATCACCACTCAGGATTACTCCCGCTGGCGCTATCGGTTGTCATCGGGTTTGCTCGAACAGGGTGATGAATCACTGCTCGCCGAGCCTGTTGTAACCCGTGGCTGAGAACTGGGATTGACCGATCGCATGTTGAGCAGATCTCCCCGGATAAGAACATGAACTGTCAGTGCACAAAGCTTCCGCGTCCTGCTCACGCCCCTTACCTACATCCATGTAGGCAACCGCCGCATTTACCGTATCTCTCAAACCAGAGGGCTTTGTGATCCTTGGCTCACTCGCCCACGAGACTCGGCCTTGTATGCGATTTCTGTCCGTCGGCTCGCACCTTCGCCTGAAGCGCCTACTGTTGGTGCACTCAGACTGCCTCCGCACAATCTCTCACGAGATTGCACTTGCCTTAAGCTAGTGGTTATCATCAGCAGGCGTCTTTACCGCCAGTCAGATGCTGGTTTACCCACAGGGGACTTGCACCCCATAAGTTCATGCCCATGCCGGGCGTACCAAGTCATTCCAGGTGACGCCTACGGCGCACCTGAGTTAGGCGTTAGCCGTACACTATACGCAGCTGGCGTAATGCAATAAGTTGAACTTTTTTACCTGATATTAGTCCAAATCAATACTATAGCGCCCAAACAAAGGACTGATAATTATGGAAGCAGCTTCTTTACAGCTTGCATCATCGCAGGGAGTCTCTTACGACGAAAGCCTAACTAGAACTGATAAATCAAAAATAGCAGTAGCTAAAAATGAAGAAAAAAACATTGAAAAAGGAGGAGGCTCTAGCACCTGTAAAAATTCTCGTGAGCGCTTAGTAATAAAAGAAAGACATGTTTGCCATTTTGAACAAGATGCCCCCCAACCTTTTACGTTGGAAGCGTTATCATCTATTAATGCATGCTTAAAATCACACAATGGATTTTCAAAAGCTATTAAAGATTTATCTTATGCTGCTAATTTTTTATCATCAACTGAAATAGAAAAAGATAAAGAAACTGGATTACTTTCATTTGATAAGAAATTAAATCTGGATACTGCATGGAGTGCATTCAGAGAAATGCAATATTGTTGTTCAGCAGACGATATGAAGCTAGCTGCTTTTCAGTTGAGAACTTTAATCAGCAGTAAAGCGTTTTCGGACTTAGAGAGTCATAGATATTCATATCCAACTCACTTACGCTCAGATAACCTTTTAAAAGTTGTCTGTTCAGATATTTTACTTTCCCGGCAAGGAAGTATACTTATTGACTTTTCTCTTCTTGATGAGTGGTCACTAAATCAATATATCGAAAATCTTAAATTAAGAGCTGATCTATATCATAAGATCTACCCATTCAAAACAATTGAATTAGGATTATTGATTCCTCTAAATTCTTTTTGGTGGAAAAATTATACTCCTGAGCAATATACTCTTCGTCCAAATGATACCAAAATATTTAGCCAGTATTTTTATGAGCATTGTATTCCTCATAGATTAAAAGGAGTTCTTTTTAAAGAACATACTGCCTGGAGCTATCCAGATGCATTGATTCATGTTTATCATCATTCACAAGAGCCTTTAGGTTTACGAGCTGATAAAATAGTAAATGGTGATGAGTTTGAATACTGGGCTGGGGGAGAATCAAGTCAAGATAAAGACAGACGTATAGTTCAACTACTTAAGCAACTGGATGCCCACGCCAGAATGGAAACAGAAAGGTTTAATGTAACAGAAAAGGACTTAACAACAATCATGGACTGCTATCCTGACGACTATGAAAGGACAGAGTATAGAGGAAAGCCAAGATTAACAATACGTTTCGGTGCATGGGAGTGTGTAGCGCACTGGGATTACTGGTCAATAGAACCACTTTTTGAAATTAATGCATCTCCTTATAAAATTGATGAACAGTATACAGTTAATGGAAAAGAATTCTCAGTTTATGATATTTATGAATTGTTTATAACTAGTTTTGCTAGAAAAGTGGGATTGCAGCCTAGCTCTGGACACAAACACATTGATTTTCATGAATCAATAGGTGGTAATCCAGAGTATCTGTTCAGGCTGTTTGTTAGTGCAGAACAGAGCTCTTTTCTTAGTCATGTATTCAAAACAGAAGATTATTCAGATTCATCTAATCAATATGTATGTCAATCTACAGAAAGTTCATGCAAAATAAGAGCACTTGAAACTATGGTTAATAGCTTTAACAAGTGGCTTAGTCTAGGCTTCACAGGGAAATCTGGCGATCATTTTTCAGTTAATGAGTGTTTCCGTCATTTCTGGAGCGGTCTTTTTTCATGCTCAACAAGTAAATATGCACCAATAGGAATGCGAGAATTGGCTCCTCTGGGTATGAAAAGAGAAGCAGAGTTGGGCAAACCCTGCTTGCCTCGAAACACACTTGAGTTTCGTTTTTTCAATTGTGCCAGAAACGGTGAGGAAGTAAAAAAAATAAATATTTTTCTTGACGCATGGCTTAAACATATAGATCACACCCAAAAAGAAAGAACTTATGTAGAAGAATATTTACCATATGATCCAAAATCAAAAACAATGGAAGAAAGTAAAGTAGAAGAAAAATTCCGCTTATTTTTAATCCGCATTGGACTTGATCGGAGTGAGTTTGATGAGCTTTTTTGGTAGCAATAGCTTTAAAGCTTTAAGCCAGCAAAAATATAAGGGACACCCAGTGCGCCGAGATAAATCGGCAAGAGATTGAAGGTGAAAGCCCTTCATCCGGTAAGGTCTAGCAATCCGCCGGAACCCCGAGTCATGGGCGGTTGTCAGTAATGGCAATGGTTAAGCAAATAATGGTTAAGCAGATAAAAGGGACATCCATATATTCAACACAAAATTTAAAAGCAAATAAAAGGGACATCCATATATTCAACACAAAATTTAAATAATTGCTCACTTACCAAATTAATAAAAGGGACATCCATATATTCAACACAAAACTTAAATTATTATTCACTTACCAATAGATTCAGTTTGGTGAAAACATATGAATGTCCCCAAAAAACTTTTGTATACACAAAAACACTGCAAAAAAAAGAGTATTATCTGTATCAGTACAGAACGTTATATGACGGGCATTCTGTATTGATACATCTACTAAGCGTTAGGCACACAAACAACATTTAAGTTTTCATCTATGGCCAAAAAAGAAAATCAACATTTTGTTCCACAATTTTATTTCAAACTTTTTCAAAAGATAAAAAGAGTATCTGCTTCCTCAATAGAGCTAACGGAAAGTCAATAGAAACTGCATCTATTAAAGGTCAAGCATCAAAGAAATATTTCTATAGTGAAGATATGAAAATTGAAGATGCACTTTCAGAAATGGAAGCCCTTTTCAGTCCAATTCTTAGAAAGGTAAGAGATAATGAATCACTTGAATCGTTATCGAAAGATGAGTATTTCTTATTCTTACAAAACATCATGCTTCAAAAATCAAGAACTCTTTCAGCCAGAAGAAACAGAGAAGAGTTCAACAACTTAATAACAAAATCTTATGCAGAGGCTGGAATACATAAAGATACATCAAAATCGGATGAGGAAAAAAAAGAACTTACTGGTTTTTTAGAATAAAAGGGACATCCATATATTCAACACAAAACTTAAATAATTGTTCACTTACCAATGGATTCAGTTTGGTGAAAATATATGAATGTCCCCAAAAAACTTTTGTATACACAAAAACACTGCAAAAAAAGAGTATTATCTGTATCAGTACAGAAAAGAACGTTATATAACGGGTATTCTGTATTGGTACATCTACTAAGCGTTAGGCATCAGTCTTATCCCGGAGGTTTTGTGATCGAAGTAAATCAAGTTAATGATTTAAATGAAATACAAAATAGCACTCTTCGTTCTCGTGCTGAAAGAGCCCAAAGTGGGCGAACACTTGAATTTATAGCCAAATGCGATGGGTGAAAGTCTCATATTGACCGGAACTCTCATTCCATATTGTTAGACTGAACAGGGAATGGAACCACATTGCTCGTGGTTACCTCTGTGACCTTGGCACAGTAAGTTACTGACAAAAGCTTCCAGCCATTATCAAACCAGCCACTCTGTATTAATGACCTGAGAGTCAGAATGCCTTGACCTCCGGGGTGTCGCCAGCGCATACCTGAACACTTCATCCGCTGTGTCACTAACGTTTTACAGGTCGCCTCAATAACGCCAGATCCTATAGGCAGGTTGCACGACAGGTGTTCTGCATACTTCATGCGGTCACGATTATTCCTGAAGTATTCCAACTCTGTCTTTAACTTCGATCGCCGAGGATGTCGGCTGTGTTGATAGGCCAAAGCCTTGATGACTTTCTCAACCCCATCAGATTCTTCCTTCAAAATATGACGGTAGGTGATGAACTTCTCTTTGGGTTTTGAACTGTTTTCACCGTAGGACAGGTCAAACGCCTTCTTCAGATGTTCTGCTGCATGATAAAAATCCACGATTTCATGCCCTTGAGGAAGCTCTTTGGCAAGATAAGTCCAGTTGTCTTTAGCGCCATCAGCCACCTTGACCAATGACAGTTGAGGCTTCTGCCTGAGTGCTTCGTTCAGGAAACGGGAGAGCGACTGCTTTAGAGTTACTTTCTTGCTCTCTGGCATTCGGCCAATCCTGATGGTCGACAGGCGTTCACCTTCAACATCGTAAAACGACAGAGTTCCACAACTGGCTTCCTGGCAACCTGCCGGGCCACGAGTACGCTTGCCTTCAGCTGTACTTTGTTCACGTTTTTCCTGACGTTTCCCGTCTTTCATAGGCAGCATGACACCGTCCAAAGAGGCCGCTACAGTTACCGCTTCTTCGGGAACCTTGAGGCTATCTTTGAGGATGCACTCAAAAGGCTCACGGTACTGTTCCCATTGTTCATTGAACTTTTTTGGAAGTCGGGTTAACGAGCTTTCCGACGGTGACATATTACCCATCAAATCGAGCAGAGTTTTGGCGATCCCCGGAGAGAGCTGAGCCACAACCCAGACCGCTTGCTTTGCGGCCCTTGGCGTCCAGTAACCCTCAACGATGCCTGCCCTGAGTTCCAGGGGGACAATGCAGTCATCCTTGCCGCTGCGGTATAGCGTGCGGGCAACTCGGATGGGACCAGCAGCTGACTGGTAAGTTTGGGAGCAACGCAATGCACGATGATAGCAGGTGCCGTTCACCTCAATAGCAGGAATATCTATATCGAGGCCGGACAAGTCTTCTGCCAGGGTCTCCCGCTCTGCTTGAACAAAGAGAGCGTGAAGCTCGTTTTCATAATCTTCAAAGTGTTTAATCGGGTCATGGTGCTTGCGAAGGGAGGCCAGTTTGTGCTCAAGCTGCTGGATAATACGGCAGGGATGATTGGCGGCTTCAGTCAGTTGCTGACATAATTCCATCGGGGCGGCCTCTCACTGAAAGATGTTGGTTTCCAGTTAGCATCATACCTGCGTTTGGTCGTTACCCTCCCTTGTCTGAGAAAAGTCGATGTCGTGTCGTTTATACTGGAGCCCATGCCCTGCAATGACGGTCAATATGAGACTTACACCCAATGCGATGGTCTTGAGTCTGCATTTTTATCATTTGAAGATTGGAGTGATAAATTTCTCGGGTTTATTTATGAAATATACGTACTTCCTGAATTTAGAAATCAAAGCTTAGGTGGTTCACTTCTTCAAAAGGCCGAAGAAGTCGCAATTAAACTTGGGTGCGTAAAGTTACAACTTGATGTTCACCCCTTTGATCGAACTCTTGATAAGAGTGCTCTTTATTCTTGGTATTCTGAAAAAGGTTACGTTAGAGCTAGTAGTAAATCCGAACGTATGGAAAAAGCCTTAAGTAGCAAATAATGCCTAACAAGCGCATCATATTCGTCGCTTCGCTCCCGGGACGCCTGCGGCGCCCTACATTCAGGCGTTAGGCACTTCATAATAAACGAGAAATAATGAATCAATACAAGTTGAATTTTCTTAAAAAAGTTAGGACGGATGATAGGGATAAAGCATCTAAAAACTCAATCCGTGCTGCATTATCACGATGTAAAACATACAGTAGTGAGAATCCGAGAGATCGTAAAAAATTTAGAGATGATTTTCGTGAAATAGTTGTCAATGCTTCAAACGACTACTCTACTCCAGTTCCTCAAACAATACATGAACTCAATATCGTAAATATCAGCAACAAATTATCTCAAAAGCATGGACATATTTTAGTTAACGGTAAACTAAGGATCGCTCAATCTCAAAAGGCTCTAAATTTATATCTAAAATATTTATGGTGTTTGGGTGAACTAGACGTAATTCCACCGAATTGCCCAGTAGATAGCATCATTCTGAATGGAGCCAATCTAAAAGGTTGCTTATGGACGCATCTCGATTGCATTAAAACATACAATTCATGGTGTATGAGCATATCTGAACATGCGAAAGTTAATGGTTTCGCTAGTGCTCAAGAGTGGGAACTTCAAACGTGGAACTTAAATGCCTAATCGGGTAGCCAGAGGTCTTTAACCTCCAGCCCCCAGTCGAGTCAACCGGCGGAACCTCCCCGTCAGTTGCTCACAGATCCGGACTTGAACCTCTCGATTCATCCGGCTCTTCTTATCCAACCGCTGACACACAGCCTGCTCGCCAATGTGCCATTAACCAAGGAGCTTTCTGAGCGATGCGCCCCAAACATCGAGCTGCACGCTTCTTTCTGCCCCTCAATTTCTTGTATTTTCCCATAGCCCATCGAACCAGAGTGGCTTCCACATATGACAATACTCTTCTCAACTCTGATGGATAAAATTTTCCAAAGTAGTTGATCCAGCCCTGAACACGTGGATTGATCAGTTTTGCAAGCTCTTCAAGAGAGTACAATGATCGTTTCGTGGGAATTTCTAACTCCCTTATCTTGTCTTTGATACGCTGGGCGGATGCCTTGCTCATCGCTGGCAAGAAGTTGGGAAAGAATTTCCCATACCGGTTTCTGGCTAATCTCGTTCTGAATGTATAACTTAGAAAATCAAAAGATGTGTTTTCATGCGTTTCTGTTCTGTCCTCATCCTTACAGTAAACCAGTTTCGTCTTTTCCGGATGCAATGTAAGACCACAGTCGAGTAAACGACGTCTTACTGCTTCCAGCGTGAACTCTGCTTCTTGTTTACTGTGACAATGAATAACCGCATCATCAGCAAAACGCTCAAACCAGACATTCTGGATATTACATTCCAACCAATGATCAAACGCATAATGCATGAACAGGTTTGCCAACAATGGGCTAATAACTCCCCCTTGTGGCGTTCCTTTTACGCGCGGACACTCCTGACTTTCATTTTCAACCGGAGCCTGAAGCCAACGTTTGATGTACAACAATACCCAAGGTTCCCTGATGTGATGTTCCACTGCTCGCATGATGAGTTTATGATCCAGATTATCGAAAAAACCTTTGATGTCCAGATCAATGACCCCTTCTCCATCATCAAGAGTGTCGCCAGCAGCGTTTTCGAGCTAACGCCAACGCCTGATGCGCTGAGCGGTTAGGTCTGTAGCCGTAGGAGTTTTCATGAAATACAGGTTCCACTAATGGCTCGACTATCAGCTTTACCACAGTTTGGGCTACACGGTCGGCTACCGTCGGTACTCCCAGCAGCCTCGTGCCTCCATCTTTCTTGTCGATGGCTACACGCATGACGGGGGGAGGAAAGTAACTGCCCGATGACATTCTGTTCCATATTTTGTACAGGTTCTTGCCTAAATGGGTTTCAAAGTCAGCCAGAGACTGACCATCAATACCGGCAGCACCTTTGTTCGCTTTCACGCTTCGCCAGGCTTGATAGACAAGCTCTTTAGAAATTGTGAACGGTTTTGCTTCCGTCATAGATTCATTCCAATAAATCGGTTGATCTACTCCTTCCGCTGGATAAGTCAGCCCCTTTGCTCCACATCCATTACAGATGCTTCAACACTACTACGAGCTGATCCGCCCCTGTGCTCTGTATTGGTACTCTGAGCCTTGCTGTTTGTCAGCTTGGCTGGCTCCCTTAACACCAGAGCGACAGGTTCTCATGTTCCATAAAAGAGCCTGAAATCGGTTCATGCCATCTTTGTGCCGGACACCGCTCAGGCAGTAACTGGATAACCCCTGAACTTATCATAAGGTAGTGGTGCCCCTCATTTTTGATGTCGATATATACGCTTACGACACGTCATCAATGGTTCACTTGCGTTCATCTCCCGAACTCATACCTGACGCAATCTAGTTGCGCCTTTTCTGTGACGCTCACCACCCTGACTCTTAATCAACGCAGCTCACAGTGGTTTGGTGGTCGCTTCCAGAAGCCGCCACCGGAGGGCCCACCTCCATCTCAATTACAGTTACGAACAGACCGACTCTGTTCTCATGACACACCACCACCACGGCTTGCGGGTCCGCACCGGGCGGTTCACAGAAAGTTTTAACCTTCATTGAGTTCAGTAGCCTGTAACTGTCACCTTTATCCTCATTCTTGAGTCCAAGGTTTGGTTCCATGCACACTCAATGTTAACCAGAGCTGGTTTCATAAACTGTCGCCAATATCGAGTAAGAGCCGGTCGGCACATTCGCTATTGAGGGCAAATGACTCCTCTCTGCTTTCTATGTTCAGCCCTTCGTTGACGACTCCTGTCGAACAACTACTATGGCCTCTGCTGACTTCTGTCCAATCACCATGCAAAATTGCTCCTGCAGGCGCTATCGGTTGTCATCGGGTTTGCTCGAACAGGGTGATGAATCACTGCTCGCCGAGCCTGTTGTAACCAGTGGCTGAGAACTGGGATTGACCGATCGCATGTTGAGCAGATCTCCCCGGATAAGAACATGAACTGTCAGTGCACAACCGCCGCATTTACCGTATCTCTCAAACCAGAGGGCTTTGTGATCTTTGGCTCACTCGCCCACGAGAAGTCGGCCTTGTATGCGATTTCTGTCCGTCGGCTCGCACTTTTGCAGTCAGACTGCCTCCGCACAATCTCTCACGAGATTGCACTTGCCTTAAGCTAGTGGTTATCATCAGCAGGCGTCTTTACCGCCAGTCAGATGCTGGTTTACCCACAGGGGACTTGCACCCCATAAGTTCATGCCCATGCCGGGCGTACCAAAAAAGCAACTTGAGTGGCTTGATACTGACGGTTCTCCCATTACGCTTGGCAATGTTCGGTTGACCAGTAAAAGTAAAAAAGAATTGAAGGTTTATGAAACTCCATGGGGAGCGGTTAGGGTCAATCGTTTTATCTATCAAAGTCGTGAAGGCGGTGCTATTTATTGTCCCCTTGATCAATCTGCACGAATTGTTGTTAATTCAACCCCGCGACATGCCTGCATGGTCAGTTGGAAGTTTGCCCACATGCCTTCCACTGAAGTAGAGCAAGATTTTCTAAGAAACCACGGACGTAAAATCCATCAAAGAACCGCTAAAGACCTGGCAGAAGTTGTTGCCAGTATTGCTCAGGCCAAAGAAGAATCCTGGACTTATGAATTACCGGATTTACCCGAGCCAGTAGCCACAGTTAGCTTGGGGCTGGATGGTGCAAACTTGCTTTATAAAGAGGGCTACAGAATTGCAATGTGCGGAACTATTGCGCTTTATGATGAAGAAGGAAATCGAATGCACACGGTGTACGCTGCCGCCGCCCCCGAATACGGAAAAGAAACTTTTATAAGGCGGTTCTCTTCTGACATTGAGAAAATGAAGTCTCGTTTTCCTGATGCCACTTACGTTGGAGTTGCTGATGGGGCGCCAGATAATTGGACGTTTCTTGAGCCTGTTACATCGATTCAAATTCTGGATTTTTATCACGTTAGCGAATATGTGGCAGAAGCGGCAGAAGCTATATATCCGGGTAAAAAAATGCAGAATGAACGCAAAGCCTGGTTAAGATCAACACTGCACGAATTAAAAAACACCCCTGGTAAGGCAAAACGTTTATGGTTGGAATTAAAGAAAGCAGCTCCCGGGAATAAACGTCTTGTTTCTAAAGAAAAACTGGATAAAGCCAGAACTTATTTCAAAAATCACTGGCACCAAATGATTTATCCAGAAGCGTTGGAAAACAAGTTACCAATTGGTTCTGGTGTAACAGAAGCTGCTTGCAAAACGCTGGTTAAGCAGCGCATGTGTAAGTCAGGCATGCGATGGAAGGAACAAGGGGCGTCAATGCTATTAACATTACGAGCTCTGGCGAAGTCAACGGGTTATTGGGATGCTTTCTGGTCGAAGATGGATCGCTACGGGTTTCCAGTGGCTCACAACCTGCATGCCTGACATTATTCAAGCCACACACCCCATGAAACACCTGCTTTTTGGTCGCAAGTCTGAGAAAACGGGTTCCTCTTCCAAGAAAAGTGGCAATACAACTCGCCCTCCTTCAAATCGCAAACGAGGCCACCAACCCGGGGCTCCCGGTAGCGGACGCAACCTTCACAACAACCTGCCTGTGGTTCATAAATCGGTGGATTTACCGGTGGACGAGCAGCGTTGTGCAACCTGTCATTTGCCTTTCAATCCATTTTTTAATGATGCTGGCTGTGATGTGATTGAAGTTGAAGTCAAGGCTCACGTTCGTCGTTATCACCGGAGACATTACCAAAAAACTTGCCAGTGCCCTGAAACGCCCAATATTACTGTTGCACCACCTCCGCCAAGACTCATCAATAAAGGGAAACTTGGGGTTTGAGTCTGGGTGGAGTTGTTACTGAATAAATACGCCTATGGCATCCCCATTAACAGACAATTAGAGTCTTATAAAACACAGGGTTTGCACCTTTCGCCGGCAACCATTTCCTTTGGACAAGAAGCAATAACGCCTTTTTTCGAGCCTGTTGTTGAAGCTATTCGGGAATTCGTTGCCAAGAGCGATCAGTGGCATGCCGATGAAACCCGATGGATTGTTTGGGGGCATGAGAAGGCAGGCTCCCACAAGCACTGGCTCTGGGTGTTTCTCTGCGATCAGGCGGTTTATTTCAGTATTGCTGACTCTCGTGCGGCTGTCGTACCCGAGTCCGTTATAGGTGATGGGGCAGGTACGCTGGTATGCGACCGATACTCAGCCTACAAGAAACTTGCCAGTGATGCGGTTTCTATTGTTTTAGCTTTCTGTTGGGCCCATGTAAGACGGGATTTTATTGATGCTCAGCGTGGCGATTCTGAGCTGGAAAAGTGGAGCGCCACATGGGTGAGCAGGATTGGTCACTTATACCACCTGAACGACCAGCGTCTTAAAGTTCTGGACGACCCGGAACGGTTTTCAGCCCGGCAGCGGAAGCTTGAACATCAAATAGAGCAGGTAGCAGCCGAGAGGGATCAGGAACTCGAACGCCCAAAACTGGCAGTCAAGGCAAAAAAGGTGCTTTAAAGCCTGCAGAATCACTGGGAAGGGCTGACCCGTTTTGTCACTAATCCCAGCATCCCTATGGATAACAACTCTGCTGAACAAGCCATTCGCACAGGAGTGCTTGGCAGGAAGAATTACTATGGATCTGGCAGTGACTGGAGTGCTGACTTAACCGCTTTTCTATTCAGTGTTTTCATGACGCTTAAGCTTTGGGGTATTAACCCAAAAATCTGGCTGGGCTCCTATCTTGAAGCTTGTGCTGCAAATGGCAGGAAGCCACCTGAAGATCTCACTCCTTACTTGCCTTGGTTAATGAGTGAGAAGCAGCTTTGTGAAATGCGTAGCCATGATCCACCAAAAGCATAGCCGGATAGGGAAAATTATTGCCTTAAATGGTGACGTTAAAGTGGTTAGTAGAATGGTTACCAAAAAACAGAGTGCACAGCTAAAACCTCTTCGTGCCCAGGGGCAAAATCCGGAGACTGCAATATCCTTTACCCTGGTCAACTACCTGGAGCTGGTTGACTGGTCTGGAAGAATAATCCGACCGAATAAGCGAGGGCATATCTTGCAGGATGTGCCGCCGATACTGGATCGGCTCGGTATAGATCCCGATGAATGGTTAAAGACCATGGCTTGGAATAACCGGTTTTACCGGGCCGTAGGTCGATTACAGTCTATCGGGCGTACGCAGAACAAACAGGACAGCAATGGTTGCAGGGGCTGGCGGCATGTTGTCGTGTGTTTTCAGGCCAAGCTCGAATTTAATCCAGATTTTTCATTTATTACTACAACTTGCCATACTCAGCCTACTGCTGGCAAAGTAGACTCGTACTGCTTACGTTAGTCCAATCAGCTTGATTTCTTCGACCAAAACAAAGGGTGTCGCTTATTTGAGTCAGTCTCTTGATTGAATTCTCTGCGATATCTTCTCGCCATCTCCAGGCTGTGAAATTTTCAGAAGTAGTGTGATATAAAAAATCTGGCTGTCCCTTTTATTTCGCTATTTCGCTATTTCGTTATTTCGCCGATTGCTAGGCCTTACCGTATGAAGGACTTTCACCTTCAATCTCTTGCCGATTTATCTCGGCGCACTGGCTGTCCCTTTTATTGGTTCCTTTTATTGGTTATTGGTCACCTCCAAATCCTTTGGGTATATTCTATTGTGCATTGGGATACCCCTGATCTTTGCTTTCAGGGGTGGAAAATCCTAGTGACATCCACAATGCACTTCAGATAGATTAAATCGCCCTGAGTATAGCTGATATCGTCTAACGTGCTTAGCTTTGTGAACTGCGGGCAACCGCTGGCTACATTCATATTCGATGTGGGTCGCTTAAAAGAGCTGGACTCCGTAGACGGTTTGAATGTTTGAACAATGTGTTTGCGAAGGTTCTGATCAACCAAAATCAGTGAGACTTTGTGCTCAAATGGCCATTTTAATAACGAATCGTGTTCCCCCTGCATCAGGACAAAGAAAACAGAGAAATGGGTTCTAAAACCGATACCATCACCATTCAGATACGCCCGAATGCACATTTTATAGCCATTTCTGCCGGTGTAGAAAGGCGGGCTGTAAATACTGGTAATACGATCCTCTTGCGAATCCTGTTTTCTTCGTGCGACCTCTGATATTCGCCATATGAACTCACCGTTATAAGTCGATGCATAGTTGGCTTGCATCGTTAGTTCCAGATCACTAATCTGCAACCTAACTTCTCCAAGCACGCGTTGCAGCGCCTCCACACTAGAGGCCGCATCGGTTGGAAATATTTGTTTGTTCCCTACCGGTTTAGTTGTTTCTTGGTTGATATGGGAGCTCTCTGTTATCTCCCTCTGCACCCTCTGCACCCTCTGTATCTGCTGCGCCATACTGGCAACCTTTTCAGAAAGCTCTTCGCAGGTAGTCTGTTGTGTCTGCACGGTTTCTTGCAGGGTCGAATACGTCTTCTTAAACTCTTCTATATCCTGAGAGCTTTGTGTCCCATCACCTCCAGTGGGTAGTTGCTGTTTCATTACTACCTTCATGGCCAGAAACAGACCGTCTTGATTACCAGGCACGGACGCCTGCGAGTTTTCCAAATTCTGGAGCAACGATAAGAAAATAGCTTTATGGACTTCACTGGCATGACTGATCAGTTCTCTATCATTTCTATATTGATAAAGACAGGCTTCACCGTTACCACTTGCCAGCTGACAGGTGCTAGTTGTGATGCATTTCATCATATGTATTAACAAAGCAGCCAGATTGTTCTCGATCCCCAAACACAAAGGGCAGCTCATGGGGGGATTCGGCGTTGCTGATGCTTGAGTGTGAGACTGATCACCCAAATGGTCACTAATATGTTGGATTAATTCTCTGCAATGCTTTTCGGATTTACAATCAAGCACTGGACATGTTACTAGCCGGTTAGAGCAAGTGGTGCGACTGTGAGTAATCAGCTCTTTGCCGGGCAATACCACCTCGCACCCAAGGCAGGAGGTATAGCAAGTACCTGGGATGTGTTCTTTCAAGGCTGTCGCACGTTCTTCATGATTAGGTGAATCCAAAACAAAGTCGCATGCGTCACATTTATGCAGATGTGTCAGGGCATGAGTCACCAGATTACTGCGCTCTCTTGTGCCTGTAAGGTAGTTCAGCTCTTGATTGCAGTCCTGACATTTAAACTTAACATTCTCCAGTTCCCTTACTGCAGCTCTGTCAATATATGTTAAGGTTTCAGTTTTTGGGACACACCTTGAATGGCAGCGTTCACCCTCGTTCGTTTGAGTACTAGTAGCATCCAATGGCGCTCCACATTCGTAACAACGATGGCCAAACTTAAAAGAGTAAGTGGTTGTGAAGCTTGTGCGATGTTCAATAATAATAGTAGCAGGGGTTGTCTCGCCTTCCTTTTTCTGACCTCCTGACGGTTTATTGTCCTGTCCTCCCCCCCGGCCTGAGCCCTTTTGGCCGTCGTCCGGTAGTTTTTTTTCCTCCTTTGTTCCTTTCTCTTTTTCAGGACTCCCGGTTTCTTGACTGTCTTTTTTGTCAGGCTTATTACCTTTTTGGTCCGTAGTAGTCCCACCTCCATGAGTCACTATTTTATCTGATGCTGAATCGCTCCAGGTTTTTATTAGCTGTTCCATTTCAAAATTGAAGCTGAAATCCCGGTCGTCCAGCTCCAGAACCGTCGCCAGCTGTTCAAGAACAGAGTCCTGAAAAGCTTCATCTTCCGGGCTGTTGTGATCAATCAATCCAGACTGTATATCCAACAACAAATGTGTTAGCTTTTCCCGCCCGCTCATGCGGAATCGCAACCATTCCAGAACTGCTTTAATTGAAGTCATCTGTTCGTTATTCAGGAGATACAGCACATCCTCTCTGGTTAGCCGAATACGGGTGATCTCTCTGCCGTTTTGCCGAACCACCAGATTCCTTCCGCCGCTATGATCGCTGACGTTCACCAGGAGTGCCTGCTGCATCAGGAAGGCCAGTCGATTAAACAGCGGTTGTAAATAAAGGGAAATTGTGTTCTTTTCTCCATCCGGCAAAAATTTACCATATCGTTTATCGTCGGAATCATCACCTCTGTCATTATCGATGCCAAAGCCGTATAGCAGCATTCTGTCGATGTTGTCCCTGTCAACTAACCCGGGCATACTCAGAACACTCGCGTACCGATCACCCAGTTGACTTTTTGAAGAGTCAGGCTTGGTTTTGTTCTGAGAATAAGAATAATACGCGACAAATGGTTGGTCAGAAACAATGAAATCCTGCCGGAAGGCGCCCGGTACAGAGTTTGGACATTGCCAGAGTTTATCGGGCACCAGTCGAGCCTTGTAGCCCTTCATGATGTATGCTATTCCAGATTCTTTGGTAAGCCCATTCGCGGATCGCAGCTCAGCACAAAAGGTGAATAGTTGGTCGGGATGCCCCGTTAGAGTCACAGAGGATATTTGAGCCAGAGTGTTTTTGTGTACATTCGGCGTTGTTGGTTGTGCAGAAAGTGTAAATCTGATCTGCTGGCTTGCATTATCTGCAACAGCGGCAACCCAATGAACTGCTTCCTGCTCTGATGCGAGAGAGTACTTCAGCCACGATACTGCAATAACAAACAGGAGCCAGGCCAGAGCTCTTTGCAATAAGCTCAGCATAGAAACCTCTTCTTTGAATGAGAGACCTTCTGAAAATGAAACGCAGTAAAAGCAGCATTCATTAGCGCAGTTAAGTCATTAGCGCAGTTAAGTCTCATAATTAGCGATCTGTATCGTTGTACAGCTTGCTGGTAGATCAATAGACTGATCTTCTTATTTTTACCCTTCAAACATAGGAGACTGGCTGTGTTCACGCAAATAGTTGAATGGGCTACACTCCCCATGTCTTTTATTTTAGCATTTCTGGGGATTGTTATGCAGTCAGAGATCTTCCAGAACTTTATCGATTCCATTCAGTCATTAAACAATGAACAGTGGAGTATTCTTGATAAAACGCTACTCAATGCTCGTATCCCCGTTGATAATTCAGAGGAAAAACCTGATTCTGCAGCAGTTCCCGAACATAAAACGACAACTGTTGTGAAAACTCATTTACATTACTTCAAAAAATACTGACAAGCACTTCCCTGCACTTAAAGTGCATCACTGAATTTACTGTTTACCCTGAAACCCTGACTACATCAATATCCTATGAGCTGCTAATTTTAATCCAGCCCGGTTTTATACCTTTGTTAATCGCTTCATACAGCTCATCCCAGCCATCAAGAAACCAAGACAGGAAAATGCGTGTCACTAACTTCCATAGGTAGGTTCGAACACCTTTCGATCGTTCTTTTAAAGCCTTTTTAAACTCCGGGCTGGTCATTTCCTGAATTTGATCAACCATAAATGCCAAAAAGGTTAAATAAGCCAGGTTCGAAGCCAGGTTCGAAGCCAGGTTCGAAGCCAGGTGATGCTTCCCATGACCGTAGTTATGCTCAATGTTGTAGCCTTGATTTTCCAGGGTATTAAACGTTTGGTTTTCTCTATGCCAGCGACATCGACCTCCTATTATAACGGCTTCAACGGTTTCTTCTGTCAACTCAATATCAGTAACCCAGCACCAGGTATGGCGTTTATCTTCTTTATCGGTCTCTACATAATCCAGAACATTGACATCCATAGCGAATTCGGATGCATTAAGTAGCACGTTATTGGCGTAACGAAACCAATGTTTTAGGCCCTGCTCTTTATTGATTATCTCATGGTATTTGAGATTGCCCTGTTCACACAGCGCATCCATAGCCTCAATAAGCGATAGATGATTTCCATCTTTGGCAACGATAATATAATGCCATTCATAGCCCTTGATCAGTTCAATGGTGGGGTTGTCAGCGTAAAGACCATCCAAAAGAACGATAAAATTAAGATGAGGGTGCTCTTGCATCTTGCAAATGATTATCGAAATCCACCATTGAGCGATTGTGCGGGATTTTGATAACGATTTCTATGATTTTATCGTTGGATGAAAGGACTGAGCTGTACATATTTCTCAACCCCAAAAAGCCTATACGACCATACTAGTGTAGTCGTTTTTCTTGACATTGTTTAAATCACACACCTCTCCGGCTGGTCACTAATTGCGACTATGATCGCCTGAAAAAACTGGCCAATGAGCACGGTACCCTGAGAAATATGTTGGGTCATGGACCTTACTGTAGTCAGTTAGGCCGTTATATTGTCAATACTTGTTGCTTTGAGACCAGGGCCATCTCATTTGGCACTAACCTCCAATAACACCTTGAAGTAACAGTGTTCTGTACTCATCATCTGCCGCTGCCATTATGCGTCGGTTTTTCACTCCAAGTTTCAGAGAAGTTTCCTGCTTTAACAAGTTAAGTGCTATCTGTCTGTAAACGGCCATGTTCTCAGGACCAAAGCCTTTTCTGATACGACATTCATCTTCTCTAAACCCAATATCCAGAACCCAATGTAAGTTGTTTTCAACCGACCAATGAGCCCGAACAGATCTCATGAAATTCTCGGCATCGGTTGTCATGCTTGATATAAAATAACGACGCTCAAGGCTGACCTTTTCACCCTCATGACGCTCACTTTCCACGACTCCGATCATCGTAAGATCTCGCCAGTCATTACGTTGCTCAAGCCAGCTAATATCAGTACTTACCCAACATCGTCGAGCTTCTATGCGACCATGCCCTTTATCAATAGTTTCATGAAATTGGGTGCTTTCAGGTAAGATTTTTCTGGTTGCAAGATCATCAAGATAAAGTTTGATATCGTCGTGCAGTGATTTTTGATTTCCTTTAACAGCTAGAAGGTAATCAGCACCTTTTTCTCTGATTTTTTCAGCAATAGCTTTCTGGCAACCCATTGCGTCAGTGCTGATGATACAGCTACTCACTTCCAGCATATCCAGAAGAGCTGGGATGGCTGTAATCTCGTTCGACTTTTCTGATGTTTTTAGTTGTCCGAGTACCATTCCAGTCTGACTGGCCCACGCATTGACCATATGAATAGCGGCCTTATTGCTCCCTTTGTCGTAGGAACGTCTCAGTGTTTTACCATCAATAGCGATGACTTCTCCATGGGTGCGTTGAGCAATCAGGCTTACCCAGGTTATAAAGCATTGACGAAATTCGTCCGGATCAATGCGTTCGAATACTCTGATAAAGGTGTGCTGGGAAGGAATTCCGTGGGGTAAAGGGATATAGAGCTTAAGCCAGGATAACTTTTTCTTGCCAAGATATGAGACCATTTTCCAGTCTTCAGCACCGCAGGTAATCATGCAAACGGCAATGAATACGAGGTGTGAAAGTGGGTAGCGATGATTATCTGCACGAACTTCGGTCAATTCTGAAAAAGTATCCAAGAGAGTCACTTACGGCATCCTTATTATTCAAGCATAGGATGCCAAATTTTCAGAATGTTTTATTGTACATTCTGCCTATTTCAAAGTGTTATTTGATGGTTAGTGCCAAATGAGACGGCCCTGGCTTTGAGACTTCCTCGGTTTTTTTGCTAACCAACGTATAGCTGTATGCAGAAAAAGTCCTGAAGCAGTGCCAGCTAAATAAGTAACGGTTGGCAGCACCCATCCTAAAGCGCTATAAACATCTTCGTCGTACTTTTGGCACTTTTGGCACTCTTGGCACTCTTGGCACTCTTGGCACTCTTGGCACTCTTGGCACTCTTGGCACTCTTGGCACTCTTGGCATTCCCTACGGGGAGGACAAGTGGATGGGTTTTCCAAGGACAGACAAAATAAGTTAGAATCCTTCCTAAATTTGAGTGGAACAGGATAGTTTGTAATTTTTGAAAGCCAGTCAAGTCTTTTGTAGAATAATTCTAAGTTATTAGGCATGCCTGGATGATGAACCCAGAGATCTTCAGACGGGTGAACAGCCCTTCCTATTGCTGGTATTTCATTCTTGGTATCAAAGCTATTGAAGCCCAAGAGGATATTGTCATCCAAGTGGAATCTTTGAGGGAAGATGTGTACGACATGGGACTTAACGTATAGTCCGTCATGCATCATTTCGCTTCTTTCTTTTACAGAGTACTGATGGCCAAAAAGCATTCTTGCAAAAGTAGTTTGGTCATGGTGAGGTAGTTCTACCCATGTGTTCTGTTGTTCATCATCCCACCAACTCATAAATCTTGCTCCACAATGATTTCGATCAGGAGTGTTTTCTATACCGCAGTCGGATAAACAGGCTGTAGCAGTTTTGTAGTAGAGACTAGTTGTTATGCAATAATAAGAGTTACTGCCATCTTTTTCGGTACTGTGTGGAGGTAGGTCTTCTATACGAGCCTCCCACCAATGTTCAAGAAACTCTATCGCTTCGTCAGTATGCCTAATAAGCAATATTCCCGTGTTTATCTTTGTAATTGGATCACTCGTTACAATTATGGAAGGTGGCTTTGAATGGTTGGATAAAGCCCAGTCGATGATCCTATCTGGCAAGGGTGTTTGATCGACAAAATCAGAAGTCTCGACATCGCTGTCAATCCACATGACCCACTTATTGTATTCAACTTGCTTTAATAGGTATAACAGGGCTGCAACCTTAAACCAGTGGGGTTTAAGATAGGCGAGTTCATGCTTGATTATTGATGGTCTAAAAAATTGGTACGCGGGTACATTCCTGCTAAAAATAAAAGCCAGATGATTTAAACAGGTTAGTTTTTGAATAGGTAGATCTACATCTTTGTCTATTCTACTTTCTGCAGTGATAATGGCTGCTAAGTGTTTTGTTGGAGGTAAATGGTTTTGTGTGATTATGCCGGGAAAGGGGATAGCAACCTTTGACGGATGCGCCAGAAATTTGTAGACATTTTTAGTCAACTCTTCTTCAGTAAATATTCCTGGGCAAGCTTTTTTAACTGTTGCAATAAGTGATTCTGAATTGTTGTTCTTGTTTATCAGGATGTTGTCGATCCGTAACTCCATAGGAGGAGTATCAAAGCTGTCTGATATAGCTTTTTGGTACGTTATTAAAAAGAACATGGTTGTTACAACTACAAACCCTTGGTATACAAAGGTTTTTACAATACAGAATTCCTTCAACAGAATTAAGAATATAGGCACGATATTGTCAGATGACATAATCTGTAAGTAACTATTCAGCCCCCACAAAAAAGATGAATTTCGTGTAGAGCCTGTCCTGCAAAGGATAAGTAAGGATTATTATCGGAAAGATGGTTTTCATAAAATAGCCTTTTTCCGATGAAAATAACGACATATTTCTTTGACTAAAGTTCTAACAACTCCAATCGTAAATAACAGTACAACATGAGAGTGACCTGAAGCCGAAAAAGAGAAGGCTTAAAACTAAAACCACATGTCACGTATTATTACTGGGTAGGCGGTACCATATTTTTGTTTTTATGGTGGTGATACCTAATAATGATGTAAGCCAGTACAGCTACGATTCCTGTCGCTGTGGCTACGATTATTACAGATGAAGGAACAGTTGCTACTGCAATAAGGGCTACATCCTCTTTATGAGCAGAGGGTATTATTGCGCCAGGAATGCGAGTTTCTTCAGGTAAAATCGTACTTTCCGTAAATGAGGTGCTTACCGAAGTAAATATCATATTGTCGTTACCACAAGGAAAACCTGAGAAATCCGGTTCACCTGTATAGTTCTCTATAAATGAACAAGGTGAAACCATAGGGTTTTGCCAATAATTACGCATGGATCGTTCAGAAAAATGAATAGTGCTTCCCGCACCTTGTGTCACTTGCACCAAGGGTTTATCTCCATTTAATGTGTTTTCATTGAATGTAAAGTTTAACTCACCATAAAGTTCAATGCTTGTTTTAGCAAAGATAGTTGAATCGCTTAGTGAATAGGTGGCGTTTGACAAATTACGACATTCTCCCACATTGCACTTGTTTAGTTGAATGCCTTTATTAACGCTGTCTATGTTATTGTTTTCGCCAATATGCAGTTTTCTCATTTTTACAGTTGAATTGCTGCCAACCAGTACTTCAAAGCAAACGTCTATATCGCCACGGCATGTTATATTACTCAAGTCAATAGCATTGCTGTTATCTTGGGTTCGAGGAAGATCAATGTATATACCTTCAAGCGTTTTAAAGCTATCAGGTGTGTTTGTGGGGGGAGAGTTTGGGTTTTCGTTAACTCCAAATATTTTAACATCACTCATTATGAGTCTGGAATGATTCCCCGAAACATCGGATAAGCATTGATAATAAATAGATGCCCGTCTGTCGAGGTAGAATCTGCTACTTGAAATGCTAAATTCACCCTTTATGCAACGAGAAAATATTATGGAATCTATATTGTCATGTGTTTGGTTCACTGGAGCTCTGAAGTCAATATTTTCTACTCCGGACTTTCCGATGTCAACAGCACGGTGATGACTGTCCCCAATTTCAAGCCAGTGCCTTCCATCGAAGTTACCTGGTGCATTGATAATGACATGTGAACACTCTTCTTGAGTTGGGCAATTGGAGTAGTCAGGGTTGAAGTCGGTCACCCCCAGTATCCACGTGTTCTTTTTGATGCGAGCAATGCTGTGAGCCTCAAATGGATTTGATGAATCTGTGGAATGAAGAATTACAATGGTATTTCTTTCTAGTGAGTTGATAACACAGCTAATGTCTGTCTGGCTTCTTAGTTCGCCGATATTGTTTTCAATTAATACGCATTCGTATCCAGTAAGATCTAAACTATTATCTGTTGCGAGCGTTGCAATGGACGAATAAATGTTAGAACCATCACTAATGCCACTGCACTGCTGTCGTGAGGTTGGTTGGCATGAATAGTTAGTTGGAGAGATGCCAGAACCAGAACCAGATAGTCCAGAAGTAGTTGGTGAAGCCTGAGCTTGTGTAATAGTCAAACCCATAAGACTATTGACAAAAATAATAAATATCATTGTAGTAAAGCTTTCGAACAGCTTTTGGAGCTCAGCTTTTCCAATAAAATACTTGATTATCATAATACACCTAAACTTGTCTTTTTAAGCTTGAGCTGCATCGTTATCGTCCCAACTAACAGCAGCTCCCGAACATAAAGCGACAACTGTTGTGTAAGTTCATTTACATTACTTCAAAAAATACTGACAAGCACTTCCCTGCACTTGAAGTGCATCACTGAATTTACTGTTTACCCTGAAACCCTGACTACATCAATATCCTATGAGCTGTTAATTTTAATCCGGCCCGGTTTTATACCTTTGTTAATCGCTTCATACAGCTCATCCCAGCCATCAAGAAACCAAAACAGGAAAATGCGTGTCACTAACTTCCATAGGTAGGTTTGAACACCTTTCGATCGTTCTTTTAAAGCCTTTTTAAACTCCGGGCTGGTCATTTCCTGAATTTGATCAACCAAAAAGGTCAAATAAGCCAGGTTCGAAGCCAGATGATGCTTCCCATGACCGTAGTTATGCTCAATGTTGTAGCCTTGATTTTTCAGGGTATTAAACGTTTGGTTTTCTCTATGCCAGCGACATCGACCTCCTATCATAACGGCTTCAACGGTTTCTTCTGTCAACTCAATATCAGTAACCCAGCACCATGTATGGCGTTTACCTTCTTTATCGGTCTCTACATAATCCAGAACATTGACATCCATAGCGAATTCGGATGCATTAAGTAGCACGTTATTGGCGTAACGAAACCAATGTTTTAGGCCCTGCTCTTTATTGATTATCTCATGGTATTTGAGATTGCCCTGTTCACACAGCGCATCCATAGCCTCAATAAGCGATAGATGATTTCCATCTTTGGCAACGATAATATAATGCCATTCATAGCCCTTGATCAGTTCAATGGTGGGGTTGTCAGAGTAAAGACCATCCAAAAGAACGATAAAATTAAGATGAGGGTGCTCTCGCTTCATGTGTGCCAGATAGCGTTTTATTGCGTTTTTTTCACAGCCATTTTTGGTGACACCATCCTGAAGAACGATGGCTTCCGGTGCAAAGGGAATGACTGTTTTTTGGTCAGGATGAACTATGCAACCCCCCATCAAGTTGTGATAATAGGATTCGTTGGTTTTTCCCTTATTCTTTACACAACACTCGTTGCAACGGCACTCCCCGGAATAAAAGAGACCTGTTCCATCAACAGGCATCAGATAATAGTCTTTTAAATTCCCACACTTGAATTCGAAGGCCTTGAGAAGTTTGTTTCGTTGAACTAGGGAGAAAAGTTTTTTGAATGGCTTGCGAAACTCGCCTGGATCTATTGGATCAAGAATTTCTCTCATGTGGGTATCACAAGGCACCTTGCCGTCTTTCACGTGATAAAGAGTTTCAAGGTTATGGCGAATAACAGGGTCGGCCTGATCAGTATCAAACGACAGAAGTGAATCATATTTCTGATGCATCATGGCAAAGGCAGATTTTGCAAAGTTGGGAAAAGGGATGCCATTGGCACAATGGTTAGGGCGGTAATCCGGGATTTGATCAAAGCATTTACAGACCTGAAGGATTAGGTTATTAACATTAAGATGCTTGCTGTATTTCTGGAGAGCAGTAGTCATGATTGACTCAACGGCGACTGATATCAGGTCTTTCTATTTTAGTCTCTTGAGTCTGCGAAAACATTTTTTTTTGGCCATCCCGTAGACCTAGTCTCGCAAAGGGTTGAATAATCGACGGAAATTGCTGGCTAAAAGCCTGTTCAGATTGGGGTTGAACATGCTCAGACGAGTCTTGAAAAATCAATGCGCCAAGAACAATTCAAGTCACATTTCAGGTGTTGTTATCAGGTGTTGTTATCAGGTGTTGTTATCAGGTGTTGTTATCAGGTGTTGTTATCAGGTGTTGTTATCAGGTGTTGTTATCAGGTGTTGTTATCAGGTGTTGTTATCAGGTGTTGTTATCAGGTGTTGTTATCAGGTGTTGTTATCAGGTGTTGTTATCAGGTGTTGTTATCAGGTGTTGTTATCAGGTGTTGTTATCAGGTGTTGTTATCAGGTGTTGTTATCAGGTGTTGTTATCATGTTGTTATCAGGTGTTGTTATCAGGTGTTGTTATCAGGTGTTGTTATCAGGTGTTGTTATCAGGTGTTGTTATCAGGTGTTGTTATCAGGTGTTGTTATCAGGTGTTGTTATCAGGTGTTGTTATCAGGTGTTGTTATCAGGTGTTGTTATCAGGTGTTGTTATCAGGTGTTGTTAAATCAGGTGTTGTTAAATGTTTCGTCCCGTACATAGCATTACTCCATCAATGTAAAACAAGAAAAATAACAGGAGAGCAGCTGAATTGAAGAATTGAAAATAGAGTGAAAATAGGATGACTGCTCCGTGAGCTAGAATCATTCTCAATTTTGTTTTGTGTTAGTTTATAATCAACTAGCTCTTGCTCATAAGTTGTTTGAGTCTCAGAAAGTTCAGCTTCACGTGCAAACAATATTTTCTTCGATTGTTCAAATTCATCATTAATTACTTCAAATCTCTCATTCCTGTTATTAAGATCCAGTGTTATATTTTCCTCTAAAGAATCAGTAGCATTTATCTCAATGGCTAACTGTTGCCTGTATAGGTTTAGATCAGTCTCTCGGTCTCGTTGACTTTGACTATAATACTTTATTGTATTGTTAGTGCTTTCAATCAAATTTAAAATATCAAAGTGCTCCCCATCAATTACCTCCAGTCTGTTTTCACATGTTAACGTCTCTGAAAAAAAGTCATAAGTCTCTGAAGGAGTCGTTCTATAAGTAGAAAGTTGTTGATTGCTACTAACGTACAAATGAGATTCGTCTGGGCTAAAAGCAATAGTGGTTGGAAAATATATAAAGTGACGATCAGTTAAATAGGGATCACCATCTGAATAATGAATATATTGACTTGGCATACCTTCATTTAATTCATAGATCCGTATCCAGTCAAGAGGATAATTAACTACATAAAGAAAACGATTATCAAAACTGAGAGAAAGTGTAATTACTCCTTGATTATAGGTCTGCCCAGAATAAAAAATGACCGTCACTTCTGAAAACATCCCATCATCATTTATTCTATAGACCAGTAGAGAGTTATTGTAAAAATCCACTAGATAAAGAAGGTTGTATACAACACTGACAACACCATCATGAAGATTATTAATTCTTTGGTTTATACCATTCAAACTTTCGCCGTTTCGATAAATATTAAGCAGAGATAACTGAAGATCAGGTGAAACCGATAGAATAAAAATAGCATTTTTTGCCAGTATGTATAAAAACTTTCCGTTGGGGTGGAAAATTCCTCGACTTCCAGAAATAATATATTCTCTGTCACTATCAGGAAGAATAAAATTACGATAAATGTTAGGGTTAATTAATCCGTTACGGCTAACATCGAAAGCAATAGTCGAATTACTTATTGTTGTAATAGCAAATAGTTTTTCGCCTGATATATGAAACCTGGAATCTCTTAAACCAAGCAGTTCCAAACGAATCGTGCCACTATTACCATCAGAGACGAAATCACCATGAGAGTAAGTTCTAGGGTGAGATAAGGAACCATTTGCATCAATTTGATAAATACTTAATGTATCGCTTTCCCTGGCGACTACAGAAAGATATCTTCCGTTGGGACTTATTGAAAGAAGATAGGGGCCGTCTAATCGTTGAATAATCCCATCGAGAATTTCTCCGTTATGATATAATCGAAGATTGAAAAGCCCCCCTCCTTTCTTTACATCATAAACTGACAAACTATCACTGAGAATACAAGAAACGTATAGGTTCCGCCCCCCGATACCACGTACAAAATGCTTAGGGCCTAATAACTCATGATATAATCCATTTTCTGATTCAATACCGTCATGAAACATCTGAAATCTGAAGTCAAAACTTCTATTATATTGTTGAGCGATTAAAGGAATTGAGTACAATAAAGTAAGTAATATTAATATAACCAAACCAGCTAATGGCAGCTTTGATGGTTTATAACTGTGTCTACTCAGGAAAGGTGTATCGGTTCTAACTCTGGCGATTCTGTTCCAATTAGCTTTAAATTCATACATAATTGAAGTTTCTTGAAAATATACGAAAATCAGAGAATCACGATTCAGATACACTAATAACCCTCTTCTTTAGCAGCTTATCTTAGGATAGACATTAAGCAGCATATGTTGTGGCGCAAGGGCTTCAGAGTAGGCTGACAATCAAGGGTTACATTTATGCTTCATGCTCGAACCCATGCAGCCCTCAAAATCCGTTTTGGAGCTGCTATACGAGTGATCCGAAATAAATTTAGCCCTTACTAGTCAAGGGCTGTTGCTTAATGTCTACCTTAAGAGCAGCTTATGGGTGATCTGAGATATTCAGATCGACCGAACTACTCTTTTTCTTCATATCCAGACACCGCTTAACCACAATAACAGTAATGATGACTGTCGCAGTAGTTACTGCTACTAAAACGGCACTTACTGCTGAAACAATAATGGTAGGAAAGCTGTCACCACTATCATTCATATCGCATGACTCAACAAAGGTGCTTTTTCCAAATTGGCAAGTATTACTTGATATAATGGAACTGTTCAGACAAACAGTATTAGTTTCGTTGAATAATGAAATAGCTTCTGAAATTTTCAATCCTGCTGGTAAACCCTCAAGGGGAATTGTCTGAAAGCGAACAATACTGTTCTGGCCCTCTGTTGCAACAAGCAGGGATTCAGATCCGGAATTTATTACAAAATCAGCATCAATGGGTTGCCCAAGGTCAGGAACGGATGTTTCATCAAATCTGGCCACTTCTGTAGCCTGATTGTTATTAAAAGAGACCAGAACTATAGCAGAAGGATTTCTATACAGAATAATAACAATAGGTTTATTCGGGTGATTGACTGCTTTATACAATTCACAAGAATCAGCCTCACGTTGCTCAGGGTATCGGACCAATTCACGTCCGTTCCTGTCAATTAAGTACACTCTCTGCTCTAGAGAATCTGCAATTACAATATTGTCATCATCCATAAACCCAATACTCACCGCTGACGCGAAAGATTTATGACAGATTTCAAAGCACGAACCCAGTTCACATTTACTTTCTTCAGAGGTAGGTAGAGTATCTTTTTGTATCGATACATCACAATGGACTGCACTGGAAGTACCATTGATTCGATTAACGACCAGCATGTTATTGTTATTATTGGTCGATAATAAACCAGGAACTTTGTCGGTTAGATCAATATCACTGAGCTTATCATTATATGATCGGTTTAATCTGCTTGGATCCGTGAAATTAAAAGATAATGTGTTTATGTTTCGACCCAGGGCATCCGTCACCAAAATACATGGCCCAACGCTTGAAATTGCGATGTGTTCCCCTTGAGTTGGCGAGCGCAGCCCACACAGGCAATCTATACTACGGCCTTCACATTCAGGATTGTTATTGGGTTCAGTATAAGCGCAAGATAAAAAAAGACATGGACCACTGCATAAACGTGGACTCCCTCCAAATCCTCTGGATGCCCAGTAATCAGCTTCATTGTAAGAATCCTGATCGAGAGGCTGGTAATTTGATGCATTATAAACCAACACATAGCCATTAGGTTGGGCAGCTGCAAACAAGCCATTATAAACTGAAAGATCAGTGATTCTGGTAATTGTTGTTTTATCAATAAAAGGTAGTCTATCGACATAATCATTTGTTTTGAAATGATTAAAGTCCATCATGAAATTATTATCAGGACTTAACTGATGGTGGGTAAAGCTACTCAACCGGATGCCATCTTCATCTGTGTGGCCAAGCCAGACAACGTTTTTCCCAGTTGTTTTAAGCAGTAAAGGTATATCATCCACAACATGAGTTCCACCATAGCGCCAGCCAGACGACATTTGCTTATTTTGCCAGACATCAGATCTTACACTGACGCCCTGTAATTCAATATCAATGCTGCCACTGCTTATGCCAAGCATTCCTGTACTGACTTGATAAGGGCAATCAGCCTGTTCAGGAAGAAATTCAATAGTTAAGTCAGTACATTCATTTTCAGTTAATTCAAAAGAGGCTGAGGTATCATTGACTAACGCACCGGAAATACTTCCTATCTTAAAGGATCCTGTTGTATCTATATCAACTTGTTCAGTACCGCCACCTTTCAGGCAGATTTGTAATCGTCGCTCCTCTTTAGCACCCAGAGGGACATGCCCAAAATGAAGATGCATCTTTTGATCAGCATCAACGCCCCCCCCATTAATTACTAAATTTGGCCATGTGTATGAAGAGATTCCAAACAGAGCGAAAAAAAAAGAGCCAATCCAAAAAGTCTGACGATAATACATAACCACCTCCTTAGAGGAGCGACTGCACAGCCTGTTAATTCGAAGTAGCAATTTTTAAATCTCTGAGGATCATATTCCCCGCCGCTTGCGGCGAACTACTCACAGAGCTAACTTCATACCCCGCCCCTTGGGGCGGTGCTGTTGATTAAAAATTTTTAATACTGAATATTCATCCGAAACAATCATGGCCGTAGTAGGCTACTGTGGTAACACAGTCTGGTAGAATTAGGGTAATTGTTCAAGGAGTGACGTTAGATTCTGGTCTTGTCTGTCGTATGATAATATTCTCTTCCTGATAGACGAGGCAGTAATGAATAATATCGATGGTCGTAAAACCTCAGACTCTGTAAGGGAACTATTACGTTTCGAGGCCATTGAACACCGCTATTTGCTGAAGATATTCCAGTACACGCACTTTGGCAGGAATAATATCAAGTTCAATGGCACTGACTTAAGCTCCTAAATCAGTCATAGCAAAGGCTTGCTCAAGAGAAAAAACGACTATAAAAGTCGTAGAGATTTGAAATCCCAAGAGAAAACCATGACCAAGTCTAGCCCAGAATACCAGCACCTTGCTGATGATCTACTCAAGCAATTTGCCCAGACACAAGAAGACAGCCTCTCTGCCATACTGACCCGAGAAAACCTTGAGACCTTCCAGTAACACTATGCCGACGCTAGGGTTAGGCGTTTTCCTCCCGTGAAAACGCTGGCGTTGTTCATGCATCAAGTAGCCAGTGAGAATAAATCCTGTCGGAACGTTCTAATTGCCAGCTCCAGAGACCAGATTGCGACAGGGAAAAATCCTGATAAAACCGACAACGGTTCCTACTGTAAAGCCAGGTACCGGCTTACTGAAAGCAGCATCAAGACATTATTAAATCGTAACTATTCAGCACCCCCACAAAAAAGGTGAACTTTGTGAAGAGCCTGTCCCGCAAGGGATAAAAAAATCCGACCAGAAAAGCAGATTCAAGAAAATAGCCTTTTATCGTTGAAATAGAGCAAATAAACGACATCTGACCCTTGGTAAGGTGCTCAAAGCTCCAATCTTAGATAACAGTACAACAATGAGAGTGTCCTGAAGCCAAGAAAAGAGAAGGCTTATAACTAAAACCACATATTACTCAATTATTGCAGGGGGTGCTGAATAGTTACATTAAATCAGTCAGGCAAAAACCTTGACGAAGCCAGTCCTGAGTCGTTGTTACTCGACCCATTTCCGTCAGTTCGTCTTGAGTAAACTCAATAGACGTCTCCTGAACCTGAACAACTGAGATAAACAACGGTAGTGCAATCCATTTCAATAACTTCATACTAACTAAGTCCTTTAGCTATATTCGTTTTGGATAATAATCCTTTTTGAAAAACATTTGTAATTGATAATGCGAGTATTTTATTAACCTGTGTACTGAACCAATACTTCGGACACTTTTAGGCAGCGATAGCCCCATACCCACTGAGCTGCTCGTAGGTGTCCATGACTTTATCGCTACTCAGGGATAACCCCAGGGCGATCTCATTTGGCACTAACTTTCTCTGTTTGGCTAATTATTCAGCACACAAAAGTACCAAAATAAGCCTAATTTCCTGTATTTCTCAAAAATTCAGTTTTTAAAGCTAGCTTTTTGAATATGCAACAGGATTGGTGTTTGTCAAATGAGATCGCCCTGGGGATAACCCTAAGTAGTCAAAAACTCTGCACATCAAGTGCTGGTTGAACTTCAGTCTTTTCCAACTGGCAATCGAGATGACGCTCTGTCCTTGGGTATTTTTCTCTCTTAAGTCCTCCAGTTTTAACAGATTAAGAGCTGAAAAAGAGGCACTTATCTGAGTGTGTATTGATTCTTTTCGGCAAGACTGACAGTCCAGCAGACCTGTATATTGCTTGGCATCACGGAATGCGAATTCAATCTGAAATCTGGCCTTGTAATACTTGATAAGTATCATGGCTTCCAGCTCTGCATCGGTTGAATACAGCAACGCAAAACCTGTTTTCTTTTTTCTCTGCACCCGCAGCATGACAACTCGTATCCAGCATTTCAGACACTTGGAGTACACTCTGGCAGTGTATACCTCTTCACCTGTCTCTAGCTTCCCTGCATGTTCAAATCGCATCAGATCCCTTTCGGGATTCACCTTGCCTCCGTACACCTTGGGACGGCCGCAACCAGAATAGGGACCATCGTAAGGCCACAGGAGATCAGCATCACTTCTTAACTTGCCAACATTAACTTGCCAACATGTGCAGACCCGCTCCGACCACAGGAGAAACGAATTTCTGTTTGAAATAGTAAGCGTCAACAGCCAGATATTTAATCCCCAGTCCGATGAGTTTTTCAATCAGCCCCATCACGTGCCCTGCATAGAGATCAACGCGGGTTTTCTTTTTCTGATCCAGTGTTTGTTGGGCATCAAGCGGGTAAGCCGTATTGGATTGAAGATCAACCACACTGAGCAATGAGAGCTCCAGCCCACGCTCAGCTTTACCAGTACAGCCACGCCAAAACATGCCAAGCCCGTCTGTATTTTTGCCGCTTTTGGTCATAAAGCTGGCATCAAGGGCAGCAATCAGCTCGCTTGTCGTTGAAAATACTTCAGATAGCATCAGGCAATTGAAATGGAAAAAGTCGAAAGACCTCCTGTACCAGCGACTGATCCGTTTCTCGCTCATTGAAGAGTAGCGGCTCAAGTTACGGAAATTGGCTTTCCCCTGAAATACGACAAGGGCAGAGAAAAGTAATACGATGAAGGTCTTCTGAGGTTTTTTAACAGTGGACATAGCGTCCAGCGCGGTCTTTACTATGGATTCCATGAGGAAAATTATCAGCATGTAGAGGTTTTAGATTCCACTATTATCGCTGTTTTTCCTCATGGCATACCTTTTTATAAAAAGTGTCCGAAGTATTGCTGAACCACAGTTTCAATGTCACCTGAAAGAGTAATGCACCGACTTCACCCATGAATATTCCGGGCAAAAGCTCTATGACGGGTAGATCAAGATTTAGGACAGCTGATGGCGGTATTTACTCTATTACAAACCTATTTGTGAACCATCTCTCAAAATAGAACAATAAAATGCTATTTCATTACAACAATTATTGTCGTGTATTTGTTTTGTTAGCCCGGTTGTAAAAGCTTTTTTTGTGGTTTTCCAAAAAACATAATGCCGAATATGCCCCCCAACACCTTTCGTACCGAGGTTGACTGGAATGCCCGATTAATTTAGTTTTTCCACACTGACATGGACAGAGTCAAATAATTAGAAGTTCTCATGTATTTTAGAGCTGATAACTGATTGATAGGGAAATAATGAAATACACAGCGTTTATATTTTTTATTTTTTTGCACAATCGTCTCTGCTGCACGAGTATCACAGTATAGCGAAAGCGAAATGAAAGAATTGGTTGATAAGATTCCTACCCCTTTTAGCGTAATATCCTGCGTTGATTGTACCGATAATGAAGCTCAAGCAGCTGCACAAAGAAATGCTTTGAAACTTACCAGTAAATTGATGCATATTGCCGTTCTGGATCACGCCGCAGTATCAGTAAGAACCTACCGTTTTGTTGACTATGGGCATGAGTTTACACAAATATCATCTCCCGAGGCTCTCCTTTTAAAAGTTGAAGCTGAGGTAGAAATAGATCAAGCTCTCTATGGTGAAGGTAATTTCCAGTATGTCTCAAAAGAAGATGGCATACCCTTCAAATCCTACCCCGATGAAGATCTGAGTCGTTATACCGGCGTCAATCCTGCAACAACCGACTGATTTCGGACAGCCAGTTTTGCTGCAGCCAAAGAAGTTTTTCCAAAGGCTACAGTCAGTGGTCTATGCATACTCATGGCTACGGGATTCTCTGGGGAAACAGACAAAATAATCTGCACATCAAACACTATGCAGGCATAGGGAAAACAGGATGCTTCCAATAACGTGCCTATCTTGTGGTTGAACAAGCCCCACTCTCCATGAAAGACTGCTTCCGTGACTCAGGACTGTCACTGTGAAAACACTCAAGGATGCAAAACAATGAAATTTTTATTTCCTCTATTCCTGCTATTTAGCCTAACCGTCAGGGCACTTCCCGTAGATTACCCTATGGAAGTGCTCGAAAAAATGGGTAGTGAAGTACCAAGACCCATGACAATTGCCAGATGCGATCGATGCTCAAGCAAAGGGCTGGAAATCATGGCCGGTAAAATAGCAAAGAAAGATTATTATCTGAACACAGGACATGTTGCCCTGTTTGATTATGTAAAATATAATAGTGACGAACCTTTCGTACAACCAGAACAGGCAGCGTGTATACGGCAGAACTCATTCCAAATCCTGAGTTTGTAGATTACATACTGGAGGTCAGACTCGCTCGAAGGAATTTGTTTGTAGATGCGTTTGGTGCGTCCGAATACAGGAATGATGAACCTGCAGGAGTTTATTCTAGTGATCGCCTCAATCCAGACTGACGTCATCAAGGCATCGTTTAGAGTCATCAGCAGGCAAACCCGTATTAAGCTTTAACAGAACAAAATAGCAGGATTACAGTGTCTCAATGCCAGATTTATAAATAACAGCATCAGCTTTGAAAATGCCCTCTGATCTCAGTAATTTCATCCGGTTCAATATTCAGGCTTTCCAGGAATTCCTGATGAGCGTCAGGTTCCATTTTTTCAAACTGCCGGTGCCAGTGTGCCATATCCTCGTCGGACATTCCGGCAGATTGCATTATCTCTGTCCATCGTTGTTTGGTCAGCATATCGGTGTCCAGTAATTGAGGTTTTCCCAACAGGGAGAGAATGGCACTCTGTTGCTGCCTCAATCCGGCAATCTGCTGTTCAATACTGGTAAACTGCCGTTCGAGCGCTTCTTCCAGAGTCCCCTTGTGCTGGTGATTGATCAGTTGTTTCAGCTCCGCGACCGGAATACCAAAAGAACGATAGGATTTTATGGTTTCAAGTTGTTTGATTTCCCGATCCCCATACCATCGATAGCCATTGGCTGATCGACTGGCGGGGAATAATAAGCCTTGCCGCTCGTAATACAGAATCGTGGTTCTGGCGATAGCAAACCGGCTGGCTAATTGGGATGTTGTGAGCATCATCACCCTCGGGTTTCATCATCGGGAATCAGCAGTAAAAAGTATAAACCCTGTACCTGTAGACGGGTCAATACAAAAATGGACGACTGTGGATGGAGGTTTCTGAACTTACTGTTGGATTCCTGTGCGCCTTACCCCTAGAATATCCATTCCATAAAAATAACAGGGAGGATCTACTATGTGTTCGTGTGAAAGAAATTTCGCCCAATACTTTGGTAGTCGCCAGAGCTCAAGTATTTGCCCTATCGCGCTGCGATAACCTGCTTGAGCGAAGTATTCTAACAAAAGACTAGAGTTCTCTTCTCTCTGGCTTACAGGGTTATCGTCAGCAATATTTGACGATGGATGCATGCTTTTCTTCAGAATTCTTCAGAATACAAGAAAGCAGAGTCCGCAAATCTTGAGTAAGCAATGAGCACTTTACTATCTGCACAATCCGTTTCCTTTGACTTTGCATCGACCCCGTTGTTTGAAGGGATTTCGCTGACCCTGACGAAAGGCGACCGCATTGGCCTTATTGGTCACAATGGCTGCGGCAAAAGTACCCTTCTGAAGCTATTAAGTGGCGATTTTGATAGCTATTCAGGACAAATCACCCAATCAAATCAATGCCTGATGGCCAGGGTGGAACAGCATCTGCCAGAATCCCTGCACCTGCTTTCCCTGCTAGAGGCGGTCACTAACCGGTTACCCGAAAATTCACGAGTGAGTGAGTCCTGGCGGTCTGAACTGCTGCTGGCTGATATGGGGTTCAGCGAGCAGGACTGGCAGCTGACCGCCGGAACCCTGAGTGGTGGCCAGCATACCCGCTTGCTGCTGGCCCGGGCACTGATTTCAGAGCCCGATGTTCTGTTACTGGATGAACCCAGTAACCGTATGGATCTGCCAACTCTGCTGTGGCTGGAACACTTTCTTAAACACTGGCATGGCAGTTTTGTGCTGGTGTCCCACGATCAGCGGCTGCTGGACAATGTCACTCACTCTACCTGGATCATGCGGGACCAGACTCTGCAGTTTTTCCGACTGCCCTGTTCCGGGGCCAGACAGGCTTTGCAGGAGAGAGATGAAGCTGATGCACAGCGTCGTAAATCTGAACAGAAGGATATCGACAGGGTTGGAAAAAGCGCCAAACGATTGGCCATCTGGGGCAAGGTATACGACAACGAAGACCTTGCTAGAAAAGCCAAGAACATGGAAAAACGCATGGAGCGGCTTAAGGATGAACAAACCGGGCTGACAGAGGGCACTCCCTGGCGGCTATCCTTGTCTGGTGAAGCTCTGCCTGCTGATCGTCTGTTAAAAATAATTGATACGGACATCAAACCGGCAGACGATGCTCCGACTCTTTTTCACGTATTGGATCAGCAATTAAAAAGCGGTGACCGGATAGCTATTCTGGGCCAGAACGGAACCGGTAAATCGTCTCTGTTAAGGCAGTTATGGTTGAAGTATCAGGCTGGTATAGAGCATCAGACTGTTGCAGACAATCTGATCTTTCATCCCCGTTGCAGGTTCGGTTATTACGATCAGAACCTTCAGCAGCTGAACAATGATGACACACTGCTGGAAGCCCTGAGGCACTTTGCCCCTTTGCCGGATGAACAGAGAAAAATGGCTCTGATCAGTGCCGGTTTCCCTTATCTTCGTCACACCCAGACGGTGGCTGGATTGAGTGGTGGCGAGCGTTCACGGCTGCTGTTTATTGGTTTAACTCTGGCCAACTATCACCTTTTATTTCTGGATGAGCCCACCAACCATCTGGATCTTGAAGGGAAGGAAGAGCTGGCGGAAACCCTGAACCAGTTTGCCGGAGGTGTTTTGCTGGTCAGTCACGACCGCGATTTAATCGAGAAAAGCTGCAACCGATTCTGGCTGGTGAACGACCAGCGTCTTGAAGAATGGTTAGATCTTGAGGCGCTCTATCAGTCTTTGTCGGGTGATACAGTAGAGAAGAATTTAGGGAAGAATTCAGGAGAAGTCATTATTGTTAAGCCAGACACCAGTGACCCATCTGAAGATGAGTTTTTACTGGAACGACTGGTAGAGATGGAAAGCAAACTGGAAGAAGATGTCACCCGAAAAATCAGGCACCAGAAACCCCTGTTGCAACAGCAGTGGCAAGAGGAAATAAGCCGGATTTCGGTGCAGCTGGGACTGGAATAAGCAGATAGACAGTTGTTGTGTGATATTGGGTGAGAGGTTTCTTCGCTCTTCGATACCTTCTAAGGCATAAAGACCCACAGGGCATAAAATCACAACTAGAGCGCATAGCAAGCTATGCAACCTCAGTTGTGATGAAGGAGTGGAAAAGTCACCGTCAATATATCGAATACCTGTTATCAGGTATTCGATATATTGACGACAACCCTTTTATTGAGAGACTTTCTGTCTCTTCAGCGCTCCCATCGCCACTAGATTGCCCAGTAAAACGATAATTACACCAATAATCGCCATTATCGTCCATTGATAGCCTTCAAAAAAAGCGGATATTACCAAGGCGATAATAGGGTAGATGACTTCGATATAAGCCGCTCGATCGGCGCCGATTTCCCGGATCAGTGCAACGTATGAAACAAACGCGAGAACAGAGCCGATACACGCCAGATAGATCAGAGAATTAATATATTCGCGGGTCCACTCAAAACTTGGTGATACACCTTTCAACAGCGCAATACCCGCCACCAGCAAACCGCCATAGAACATGGAAAAAGTGACAATAGGCAGTATTTCCATCCCGTCCTGCTCATTTCTTTCACAGGTTATACAACCCAGTGAAAACATTACCGCACTGCCCAGCGCCAGTAAAAGCCCCTGCAGTAACCCGGTTTCTTCCGTGCTGGTTATAGCGGGCATAAAAATCATAGCGATACCGGCAGAACCCAGCAGCCCTCCAGCCACAACCGAATAGCTCACAGGTTTTTGTAACCAGATCCGCCCGATAATGACATTCATGTAGAGTATTGATGTACAGACAATGGCAGAGAGCGCACTGCTGATATAAAACTCACTCAGGTAAACCAGCCAGTAGGGCAGACCACAGAAGGTAATGCCCTGAAATACCAGTCTGCAATGTTGCCGGGGCGTGTATCGGACAAAGCCACCCTTGTGTAAACACAGCAGCCCCAAGAAAGCCGATGACAGAATAAATCGATAGAAAATCGACCAGAGCGGGTCAACGGTTCCAAGCTGAAATGTGATAGCAAACCAGGTAGTGCCCCAGGAAAGACAACACACAATAAACAACAGCGTATTTTTCATTCAGTGCGTTCCACTAGTTTTCGTGTTTTCAACTCCCGAACCGGGATGCATCAAATTCACAATTATTACTATTGAAATCACACAGACATTAGTACGAATGAATAGTTCCCACCGACAAATCGATACACCAGATTATTCATCTGATCTGTATTCGGGTTATCAATGACTTATTACAGCTCATCCTCCCAGGGCATTTCAGGGAGAAGATCCAGATTCTGTATATAACGCGCTTCATTAAATACCTGCTGATTATTAACCACATCAGCCAGTTCAACACACAATGCGCAGGCAATATATTGCAATGCTTCATCACGCTCTATACCCGACAGTATCAGGCGCACCAAAGTCTCTTTCACCCTTTTGGGGTTATTTTCCGCCAACTGGTTTTCAACGATTTCAATCACTGCTTCACCACTCAGGTAATCATCCTGCTCACTCATATCGTCACCCGGTTTCATAGGAATGGAATTCTATAGAAGACAGTGATTGTACAGAATTCTGCTTGCTTTGCTCGCCTGGGAAGCGTACCAATAGTTCATTGATTATTGATTCGAAACAGGTTCATTACACGTTACTGTTATCAGGAGGATTCTGTGTACAAAGTTTATGGAGATATACAGTCAGGCAACTGCTACAAAGTTAAACTGCTGATGAATCATCTGGATATTGAACATGAATGGGAACATGTAAATATACTGGGCAAGGGTACCCATACCTCAGAATTTCTGGCTATTAATCCCAATGGAAAAATTCCGGTCCTGCAGCTTCCTGACGGTGATTATCTTTCTGAATCCAATGCCATACTGAATTATTTTGCTGAAGATACAGATTACCTGCCGAAGAATCGATTATTGCGAGCCCGGGTTCTGCAATGGCAGTTTTTCGAGCAGTACAGTCACGAACCCTATATTGCAACCTCTCGGTTCATAGTGAAATATCTTGGAAGACCAAGACAGCTGGAGGCGGAACTGCAGTCTAAAAAATCAGGCGGTTACCAGGCACTTCAGGTTATGGAAGATCGTCTGGAAAGTACCGAATGGCTGGCAGGCGACAGTTTATCCATTGCCGATATATCTCTGTTTGGTTATACCCATGTTGCCCATGAAGGTGGCTTTGGGCTGTCTGATTTCCCCGCCATTATGGCCTGGATAAAACGCATCAAAGCCCACCCGAAACATATCCAAATGAGCTGATGAAAACGACAGGGGAGCCTGCTAGACTACGCCCTCAGCAAACAGCCATGATTACAAATGCATTTTCATGGAAACATCACTGATTAGCTGAGGGTAAACAATGGGTTTTATTGACCGGATTCAGGCAGCCATGGAGAAAAATAACTCATTGCTGTGTGTGGGGCTTGATCCTTCTCCCGAGCGTTTCCCAAATTGTCTTCGCGACACCTCCCGGGCTATTTTTGAATTCAATAAAGCAATTATTGATGCGACGGCTGATCTGGTTTGTTCGTACAAGCCTCAGGCCGCTTATTATCACGCTCATTCAGCAGAAGATCAGCTGGCTGAAACCATTGATTACATCAATACCAATTACCCTGATATTCCCGTTATCCTGGACTCCAAGCGTGGTGATATTGGCAGCACGGCCAGTCAATATGCCATTGAAGCCTTCGAACGCTATCAGGCTGATGCGGTTACCGTAAACCCTTACATGGGTATAGACACCATTGAACCTTTCACCCGCTATGCCCATAAAGGTGTCATTGTTCTCTGTCGAACTTCAAATCCAGGAGCCGCTGCTGTTCAGAATCTGATGGTCGGTGAAGAAAAGCTTTATGAAGTCATGGCCAGAATGTGTATGGAAGACTGGAACAGTCACCGGAATATTCTGCTGGTTGTTGGTGCTACCAACCCTGAAGAACTGAAACGGCTCAGGGAAATCACTGGTGATATGACCTTTCTTGTACCCGGTCTGGGTGCCCAGGGTGGTGATGTTGAAGCAACCGTGAGAAATGGTCTGAACAGCAAAGGGCAGGGCATTATCGTCAATTCATCCCGCGGCATCATTTATGCCAGTAACGGCGATGATTTTGCTGACGCAGCCAGACAGGCCGCTATCGATTTACGGGATCAGGTAAATCAGTACCGTTAACAAATCGACACTGACGGTGACGCTGAAGTTTTGCTATAAATGGATAAATTTGACGGTTGTTTCAAAAAATAGCCACCGCTTTCGCTAAGCATCCGGGATACTCTCTATGCGCCGACTGCAAGATTTAATGAATAATAATAGCGCATGGTCTTCTTCTATCAGGGAAGAGGATCCCGCTTTTTTTGAAAAGCTGTCAGAGCAGCAGGCTCCGAAATATCTCTGGATTGGCTGTTCTGACAGTCGGGTTCCCGCTAACGAAATTGTTGGTCTTCTGCCCGGTGAACTTTTTGTTCACCGCAAT
>CBDBOO010000040.1:0-11907 GCA_965208385.1 Endozoicomonas sp. | reverse complement strand
CCAGTGACTTTAAAAAGGAGCAGGGAACGACGGGTGTAATTAAAAGTGTTCCATCTACCCATTATCCAGCTTGCTGCCAGTACTGATCCCAGTCCCCGTTAGAACGCAATGTTCTTAAGCAAAGCATTGCTCCTGCGATGGAAGGCTTCCACCAAGCACCCGGTATTTTTAGTCGCATCTGCACTACTGCACTACTGCACTGTTAGAACTTTCTATTTCGCCAGAGCCAATGGGAAGATTGGCTGCTTCTTCTGCAGCATATTCGAATTGCCCTGGACGGTTTCGGATATATCGGTGACACTCCTCTGGTTTATTGGCTGCTTTGCCTTTCTTTCCGTTTCTATGCGGATCAAGCTCTGCCATGACGGCATTAACATTGCCAGATTTCATGCGTTCCTGCTGGATATGCCGCCACTGTACACGTGTTTCCTTGTTAAACCCGACACACTCTTCTGCTGCATCAGCGAAGTGCTCAGAGAGATGATAATAGTCAACGAGGAAACTTCCTTGCTCTCCAAACACTCTCTTTGTCTGGTTGGCAATCCAGGTGGCTCCATCGCTCACGCAATGGATAGAGGATTGCCGGTTGAGCCCCTGCTCTATTGCACAACTCAACCACTGGTCACCTGCTTCATCCGGCCCTCCCATTGTGGCCTGATGACGTTTATCTGAACTACCCAGCTTATAGACCTGGCAAAGTTTAGCCTCCTGCCATTCAGTTTTACGTGCTTTGCGTTTGTCACCTTCTGCCTCTTCATCAATGAGGACAACAGGAATCATGCTTCCATCCATTTCTCCTATGAACTGGGCAGCTTCACCGAGGCAGTCCTGACGATTTTGTGATGCACTGATGGAATCATTTTGCATACAGCTTGCGTGCTCAAGAGTTATGGCTCGAATAGAAGACTCAGGCACATCAATACCATAATGTTCATGTGTTTTTTTTGCAGCTGCCTGAAAAGAACTATCTGCACCAAAGTCTACAATTTTACGTTGAATTGTGCGGGAGTAGTCGCGACAGTGAATATGAGCGGCATGACTGAAAGGTCTGACCCGATGCTTGTCTACCGTCTGGCAGCGTTCAAGAACTTCTATTTTCCCATAGGTGCTCAGCCAATAAGTGTTTTTTTTTGAGTTTTAGCTCCGGGGTGCTTCAGGCAAGCCTCGCCAAATTTTTGATCTTCCTTGTAGGTACCCCAGCCAGTAAGCAGTTCATTGCCCATTTCACGCAGGTGGGCAATGACGGCTTCTTCAGCATCATCAGCACGATCCAGGAGACCTGACTCGGCTTCAACAATATCCAGAAGTGCAGAAACTCTAAGCTCAAGCTCGGGGTGGGCTGCAAGTCTATCAGCAAGAGAAATAGGTGAGGGCATAATACTAACTAGGGTTGAGAAATACTCTTACATTATCGTTCATATTGAGGTTTTGTGGGCAGAAAAACTTCTAATGAACACTTTTAATTACACCCGGGAACGACCGTTGAAGCAGGAGATTTTGGCGTACTTCTGGCTATGCACGTAAACACCAAAGAAATTGTGGACTGGACCTGGGAAACCTTCTGGTGGGAAGCCGGATTGAATTCCGTGGAAAATTATCCGGGTGGTAATTCCGGCATGATCAGTAAGGTCAAGAATGAATGGCGAAATTACAACATGTGCACAGCCTATGCTCAGGCCAACCTTGAAGGGGATATGAACGTTTGCTTTAATCCGTTTCTGGAAACCAGCAGCGGTATTCCCGATGGTTTAAGGTCTAACTGTGTTTCCTGTCACGGCAGCGCGAATATTGGCAGTAATAGTGGTCCAGGATACCCTGCAACCTATGATCATCCGGTGAATTTCGCAGGCTCTGAATTCAGTGGCGTCACACGGACTGATTTTTCATGGGCCATTCCCGGTGACGCACAACCCCAGTCGGGTAACTGATGTAGATTCCTCTGGGTCAGGCATTGGCTGACCCAGAGGACAGTGTGCATTCAGCACTGTATATCCCCAAAGGGTTTGGAATTGCTGTAAGTCAGAAAGTGAGTGAAGCCCCGGGAGCTAAACACATAAGTGATCAGGTACCAGTGAACGAGTGCCGCAACGCAGTAACCGCTTCAAACGCGACGGGCATAGAGTGGTTTATCTGGAAGAAAGACCTGTTATAACTGATCGAACCATTCAGTTATTTCAGCAAAAGCTATTTCACTGTCCGGTAAATCCAAATGCCGGACACCTTCGATTAATTGCACACTGGCCTGTGGCGCATACCGGGCAAAAACAGATTCAAACTGCTTCGGATAAAATGCCTCATCATCCATCCCCGCTAAAACCAGTATTGGCTGCTTATTATATTTCAGGTTTTCAGAGAATCGTTGTGGCGAAAAAGACTCATTCAACCGAAATGAATAACTATCAACCTGCAACGAATCCTTCCATTGAGCTGGCCTGTTAAAAAATATCACAGGCAGATTATTCAAATGGGTTATACCAATATTGTTAAGCATTGCCAGGCCTGCGTAGCGCCTTTTTAAAACCTGAACCCAGCCTCCGGAATTCGGTTTTACGGTGGGCGCCTTGTATCCAAGGTAAGGTGTTAACAACAGGTATGCGTCAAACGGAAGGTCTCTGTTTTTACCACCGTATTTCACGGCTAAACCGCCTCCGGAAGAGTGTCCTCCAAGAATAATTTTTGCATCAGGAAAGATGGATCTGAGATAGTCATTGAGATCATGAAGATCATCTTCAAATTGCCCTATATAATCAATATCTCCAGGCTTGGATAAAATGGAGCGGCCATGTCCCCGTAAATCAGGAATGATGACATGTACTCCGGTTGTTGTACTCAATCGTTGCGCGAGATCGATTAAGTAACGACCTTCGCTGCCGGAACCATGAAGCAGAACCAATACTTTACGGGTGCTTCCGGGGACGTAACGATAAAAGAGCTTACTGCCATCACGAGGGGTATAGTCATCCTCGATAACAGAGGAGGCGGACAGGTTTCTAGACTTCAAAACATCAAAATCAAGACTGTTTATGCTGGCACTGCGTTTCACCGGTAAAAAACACAGGAACAGGGCAATCAATAAATAGATGACAGGTGTGACTGTTATGGAAATAACCAATGCTTTTATCATAATTTTTGTCGGGCAATGTTTACGTTAGCTAAGACTCAAACTCAAAAAGTGAACGAGAGAGTTTTTCAATTTATGATCGAATCCATAGTGAGTATGGATTCACAGTTCTTTTTTTTAGTGCATTATTCATCAGTTCAAAGCTCGATCTGGTGTCGTTTTCCATAGTTCCAGACAAGATCCAAACAAGAGGAATAAGCCGTCCGCTAAAAAAACTTTTTGAACCAGAACGTACCCAGGGTCATTTCTTCCCGTTTGGTGGAGCTGTACAAAGAGTCAGCTTTTCACTTTCCCCGATAATACCATCGGCCCTGATTATAAACAGATCCTATTCGGAATATTTCTCAAAATCCGTAAGAATGCACCCGATTGATTCTGGGGTGGGCACCAAAATAAATGGGTAGGGGGTTGAGGATTAAGCCTTTCATCCGGCGAGCTACAAGGCTATAGAGTGTTATTATGGTATTACTCTCGGCAAGTCGGCTACATCAACCACAATTCGAAGAAAAATAGAATCATCTTTTATATAACCTCCATTCATCAAGTGCTCAATTCTAATAAACATCGGGCACCCTGATGCAATATTCATATCTTTCCGTCCAGGGCGCTGGAATGATGTGGATTGCGGATCAGGTCGAAAGTGATCAGTAACGTGTTTTTTTCCTACCAGGTTGAGCAGCGTTAGCATCACTTTTTGTTTAAATGGCCAGGTCAAAAGCGCATCGTAAGGGCCCCGCATGATAACGAAGAAAAAACTGAGATGACTGTCTTTTCCCAAGCCATCACCGTTCAGGTAAATACGAGCGCACATCTTGTATCCGTGCCGGCTGGTATAAAAGGGTGTGGAGTACAGAGACAATGTTATACCCTCGATTGCTTCTCTCTTTCTGCGTACAAAATCATCGATTTTCCAGAGAAGGATCCCGTTATAAGTCGCCCGTTCCAGTAGCTGTAACCGTAGCTCCTGATCAAGACTGGAACTAAGGCATCGATCAAGGCTGTGGTCCAATTCTGTTACTTTTGATCCTAACGCCTCAAACTGTCCCAGGGTGGGTGTGGCACCAGATTGGGAATAGCCAGCAGACGTATAAGGAAGAATACTTTCGCGAGGTACACTACCAGACCAATGTTTGCTTTGACTCTGCTGTTGCTGCTGTTGCTGCTGTTGTTGCTGCTGCTGCTGTTGCTGCTGTTGCTGCAGTTGGCCGATCTGTCCCTCTGCAACCTTTAATTGGGTACTTAAGAGTGCAATTTGACACATCTGAGAACTGACTTTCTCTGTAAGCTCATGCATTTTTTTATGCAGGCATCTGCTTTCATGGGCTGGCATATGGAGGGTTTTTAAAGTTTCTCCGCAGAATTGGCACTGAACTACACATCCACCAGCTTGATGCGCCGTTAATTGTTTAAGACGATTATCATAATGGTTGTTCTCAGGTGTAAATTGTTTACATAATTCACATTCGACAATATGTGTTTTGGAATGCTTCTCAAGATTGTTGAAATAATCTACTACTTTGCCATTGCTTTTTATTGTTTCAATGTATTTTACCTTTGTATCACAATCATGGCATTTAAACACTGTAGCCAAAAAATCCCTTACTAAAGCTCTATCCGGATGAATGGTCAATGTTTCAGAACTGCTTTTTTTTGAAATTTCATTTGCACAAGCCTGATGAATTCTTGTTGCGTCTTCGCATTGCTGAACAGTTTCATCAAGTGGCTCAGAGCAGTGATCACAGGATATGAGTTTTCCTTCTTTATGCTCAAATGTCGTTTGATTAATAGTTATTGTCGTATTGTATGAATAGCCTGATGCCTCAGAGAGTTGCTGGGGAGTATTGCTGCTGCCATCACCGGAACCTTCTCCCGTGTCTCCGGTATCCTCTTTTGTTGCTTCCTGTTTCTCGGGGGGAGTGCTTCCCTGTTTATCTCCATTGGATGGGGTCTGTTGGTGAGAAGGATCTGGTTGTTTAGTGTCTTTTTTTGTTGTGTCGTCTTTACCCCCGCGTGTTGTTGGAGACCAGTCCCCCAGCTTGCTAGCAAACCAGTTCATTTCAAAGTTAAGACTGAACTCCAGGGCATGTTGATCAAGAACTATTCTGAGCTGGTCGTTAATTGAATCCAGTAATTCGGTATCGGGTTCTGTCTGTTCTGTGAGGTTATGCTGAAACATGAGTAACAAATCAATGAAATCCCCTTGCTGTTTTAACTGAGCCTGCTCTCTTACCCAGCCAAGAGTCTCCTGCAAGGTTGATAAATGACCACTATCATGGAGTGCCTGAATATCTCGCAGGTGTACTGTTAACCTGAACAATTCCTGACCATTATTGCGAACAATGACTTCTCTTCGATCGGACAATGATTCATCAAAAAAAAGTCCCTGATTCAGCAAATATTTAAGAAAAAAGGACTGGATATCTATGGTTAACCCTTTATTAAACAATGATGGGAAACGCCGTTTATCTGGTTTGTGATCGTCATCCCATCCCCAGGAGCCACCATATAAATAGGGTAGCTCAGAACCGCTGTCTGGTGCTTCGGTTGGAAGGGGAGCGCCGGACAGCGATTGTCCGTCGTCGTTTATTCGTTTTGAAACAGGCTTTCTTTCAGGATGAGTTGTGTAATACAGTACTAAAGGCTGTTCAGAGACTACGGAAGGGTCGTGATAGGTGCCAGGCAGTCCACTGGGGCAAGGTCTGTAGTTATACAATACAACCTTTGCCTGATAACCGGTCATGACATAAGAATCAAAATCCTGCATGTCATTTTTTAGTGAATATAAACCGTATTTTTCTCTCACCTGCGAACAAAGTGTCAATGCTGTTCCGGGAGTAGCTACTATGGTCAATTGTGTCGGTTCTGCTCTTTTCCGAGATTCATCTGGCCCAGAGCCGGAAACAATATTGAGGCTTGCTTCCTGACCAGCTCCATCGATATGGCTGAATCTTATTGATTTTTGATACCCTGAGTCAGCAAACAAGAAATTGCAGAATTGAAAATTGATAACAATTATGACGATATATATCGTATAACGAGCTTTGTAAGACATAACAGCAAACCACGTAAAAATATCATACAAAAGGTGATCTGATTGTTCTTTATATTGTCAGAGAATGGTCTTCTTATAATTAACAATAAAAGTCTGAGTTTTTTATCTCAAATTGAGAACGTTAAAAAAACAGAGTTGTTGAGCATGCTATTCAGATTTTTAAAAGATAAGTATTCTGAGCCTCAATATAGTCAGCTGACTGATAGTCTGCCAGCTTATAAAAGTATGATTGATTTTAATGTTAGATTAAATAATTTGTACGCATGTGTTTTTTAAGAGTTGGCTTGATAGAAATGGTAAGTGATTATTTGAAAGCTATCGAGATAGCTTTCAATCGCTTGTGTTGTTTTGAATAAATTGTTAAATGGTAAAGTAGTTAACTGGATAAAAAAAAGATTGGTTATAAGTAATTAATACGAGTAAAAAAATACATTTCTGCACAGTGCATTAACCAGACAGGTAAATGGCCATATATGTTAACGTCTGGAAATCGTAACTGAACGGTGTTCTGAATTTCAGCCACTGAATTATTCAGTCCGTTTTGACAGGCTAACGTTAGAAATTCGAACTGCCATTGGCAAATTGGTTCTATCTTTACCGCATAGTTCTGACGGTATATGGCAAGATACTGTGGTTTTTGTTCAGGTAGATTATTGCTGGTACGACGGGATTGAGAATTATAAGAGAACAGATCAAAGGATGTAGCTAAAAGCTTCAGGCTCGGAGCCGTTACTAACGACATAGTTTTAAAATCGTTATATTCAATATTATTGAATACAGACAGATCCAGGGTTTCAATGCCTGGCCCGCGACCCACTTCAGCCTTCAAACGTTCCAGCCTAGCCAGACTTATCAGGAAATCAAAGGCCGGTGTTTTCTGAATATCATTTTTATCCGGTCGATCCGATTCCAAAAAATCAGGAAAACTTGCACCAAGGTCATTGAGATTACCTGACCGGGGCGGGCAGAACGTCAGGTAACGCAAAGCCATTTCATCAAACCAGTCACTGGATAACGCACCATGCAATAGAGAAAACTCTGCTCGCATGCATTGCAGTAACCGGGAAAAATAGCCGTTATGATAAATACCCAGACGACGACGAATATCAATCCCGAAATCAGCGTTCACCACTGAGTCAATCTGCTCTTTTTCCAGTCCCAGTGCCTGTTGGGCCTGTTGAATCCCGGCCTCAAGTCCGGAAGGGTGTGTGGATACAGCTTGCAGCCAGTGCTGAATATCGCATAAATCCGTTTTTATCTGTTCAACACTCAAGGCCTTGCACCCATCAGAAAATCAATGGGATTTGATATCGTGGTTCTCTCTTCCTGCATGTTTTTTTCTTCCTGCATGATTTTCGCTTCTTGCATGATTTTTTCTTTTTGACTGATGTTTTCTTTTTGACTGATGTTTTCTTTTTGAATAGTTTTCACTGGCGGCAGGTTGATGGTTTTTTCTATGGCTGTTTCTGCTTTGCGTACTTCACAAAGCAACTCAGGGAAGGATGGAATGTTTGCATCCCACTCCAGTAAAGTTGAGACGCCACCGGTCAGGCGCTGGAGCATGGCATAAAGGCTCCAAACCGGATCGGCCACGGGCTGGTCATGAGTGTCAATGCAATGATCGCCATTATCCGTATGACCAGCCAGATGACACTGAACAACACGATCACTGCGAATTCCTGTTATAAAATCAACCGGATCAAAACCATGGTTGCGCGCCGAGACATACACATTATTAACATCAACTAAAATGCCGCAATCGGTTTCATCACTTAACGCATTCAGAAAGTCCCATTCTGTTAATGTTGAACTCTGGAAGGTTAAATAAGTACTGGGATTTTCCAATATTAAAGGCCGTTCCAGAAAGTCCTGTACCTGTAGTACACGCTGGATAACATGTTTAAGGCTGTCTTGGGTTAAGGGCATTGGCAATAAATCATGGGAGTTAAGATCATGTACGCCGGTCCAACACAAATGATCAGAAACCCACACTGGCTGAATTTCTTCAGCCAGTGTTTTCAATTTTTTTAAATACTCAAAATTCAGCGGGTCAGTACTGCCAATGGATAAAGAAACGCCATGCATGACAATAGGGTATTGTTCAGCAATCCGATTCAGTACGTGCCGCGACCAGCCCTGATCATCCATGAAGTTTTCAGTGATAATCTCAAACCAGCCAACATCGGGAGTATGTTCCAGAATATGGGAAAAATGGACATGCCTCAGGCCTACACCAAGGCCGAGATCAGGTAATCCCGGCTTTGATGGCGACTGAAGTGTTAACTCTTCTTTTATTTGCAATGATTCACCTACTTATACCATTGCCGGTTTCTAATATGCGTTATGAGCATGGCTTTTCAGACTCAGAGACAAGGCGGAGTGACGAGTCATAGCCGTAGCTATGGCGAGGAACTCCAACGCAGGATCTGAGTCTGAAAAGGCAGCGCAATAGCATAATTAGAATTCGGAAATGGTATTACGACGGTGGCAGAATTACACGAATGCTTGAGGGCGTTAAGGGTTTGTTTTCGATAGCGTGTTTATCACAGAACAGTTCTCTGGCTCTCTGCCAGACCTGTTTACCATCAAAACTGCCTGCTTCTCCACTGGGAGAAACCTTATCGTGAAACACCTGGGCATAGGGAATAGGCGCTCCACAGCCGCCATTACCGGCCTTGGTATTTTCGCCTGGTATAAAATTCAAGGGCGAATTGGCAATGGCATTGCCTTCATTGTCTGCCTTAAAAGGATAACCACATCCCCCCTGATGGGAACAGCTGTTACTGGTGACACAACTGTGCTGAATAGCGGTAGAACAATCGCATTCACCAATGGCGAAGCCACGTTCTTTCTCGGCGTTCAATCCCTGACAGGCGTGCAGTGGCTTCTGGTCTGGATGGTGATGCGCAGGCTTTTTAAACTCGGGTACACCTCCCGCCGCCCACACCGATGTGACACGGCTGGATATTGCCTGCATCGAACCCATGGCCAGAGAGTTTGTTGTTGCACCTGACCAGGCATCATTCATATTTCCAAGGAAACGGTTAAAGGTAGAGTTCAATATGGCGTTCAAATCATCGGCTGTTGAGTCATTATTCCAGGCTTCTGCACGTGCCTGGGCTAATGCCAATTGTGATTGAGTGACCGCTAGAGGGTCGGCCACCAAATCAGCCCAGACAAAAGGGGCCTGTTTTTGTGCCAATCGATTAGCGCGGAACTTTGGCCAGGTTTCAACATCATCACTAATGCCTTTAACTAATTCGAATCTTGCCCAATGACTGTAGGCATCCCATAACCTGTCAGCGGCAATATCGTCTGAGGCAGAAGGCTGATAATTTGGAGAAACAAAATTGTAATTATTGGTGGAGCTTCCTTCGCCTTCGCTGACAATGGCGTTAATCATTTCATTAACATCGCTGAATGCTTTGCTGCAATGAGCTCCGGGAGTAACTTCCAGCACCATATGTTCATTATAGGATGAGTGTTTCCCCTTAAACTGATTCACCTGAATGATCGTTTTGCCTTTTGCGCTAGCCTCGGTCACGGCCTGGGTATAACAGTGCTCAAAAAGATTTAGCCCAGCAGGGTTTTGATCATGAGGTGGGTATTGGAAATTCAGGTACTTCTGTATTGTGGTGTACAAATTACCAATACCACCAAACGTCATGGTGAACACGTCGGCAGGTTCGCAATCTAATGGTACTGACGGAGGCGCAACAAACGATTCTTCATCGGGCAATTCGATGGCCATAAAAAGATTGATTGAATTGGAACTGAGAGCATCCAGTTTGACTTCAATATTCTTGAATTCCGGGTATTTCGTTGGGTTTAAATTCGCTAATTCACCGAGACACGGAACCCAGTTTGAACCTTTCTCGGGATGAGGATAAAGAGGCTGGGTTAATGACATGGATGCGCCCAGTGCATTGCCAATATTCATTGCCAGCTGCAGGTGCAGCATTTCCTGAATATAGACAGAGAAAATCGCATTGTATGAGCGCTGGGCATTTAAACCTTGCATGCTGTACTGTTCTGAAGGGCCCATGTAGGGATAGACACTGCCGTCAGGCATGGCTTTACGACCGGCGATGGAATATAAGGTTGTCATATATAATGGGATGGTAAATAACTCGACATCAGCAGCCAACTGAATCAAGTGACGAATCATTGCCTTATCTCCCTCTAGTTGCTCTAGAGTTCGTTCTATCGCCGACGCTGGCATACTGCCTTCTCCCTGAAGTTTTTTTATTATTGGGTTGTCTGCTTTTTAGTCACTCAGATTAATATAAAGCAGGGGTAATAACTAGCATCCTATTCTGACTTTATCTTTAGGCTGTGTGCTGATGAAAAATATTTACTCTGCCATGGATTAGCGCTTTTTATTTTTCGAAAAACCAGCCTTCCGTTTTATTTATAATGCAGTCTGTAATTGCGAAGTTCTACCAACGCTATTGCCCTACAGTCTGGCCTGATTCTGTGTAATAACTTCCTGGCTTTTGGACGTTGCGATTTCACGGTCAATTCCGCATTTCAGAGAGTACGAATCTTCTGTTGTCAGGGCAGTAGGAAATAGCGGTTTTAATAGGCGTGTTACAATTGTTTGTGTTCTATCCCTGCTTGTTTTTCAAATAAATCTCTGACAATACACATTCTGAAACCATTTGATTAATTGCTCTTTGTCGTCTTGTTGTTTCTTTAAAAGGAATATTTATAGAAAAAATATTTATAAAAGGCATATTTATGCAAAAAAACCCCACGCTGAAGCCTGGGGTTAATGTTGAATTCAAGGTTTAATTCAAGATTTAATCATCCTCCGTTATTGGAGGAATTGTCATCTGAAAATCATTTTCTTGTGAAAAACCCTTTGCGTCATAGAAACTACCTTGAAAACCATATTTACATGCCTGATAAATAAGCGGTATTACATTTGGAAGAGATAATGTTGCCCATAAAACTCTAAGCCTGGATGATGGTCGGGTACAGGAAAAGGCTGTAAGAGTTACGCCTTGATGAACGACTTCCAGACCACCTCCCAGTAATACCCATCCCCACCATGGCACCTGCACATCAGCGGCATTATTGCTGGATATTGGCGCACTGGCAGGGCATAGGAAAACATCACTGTTTTCGTCAGTTGTACTGTTAGACACCGTTGTGGAGGTATCCGTTGTATTCATCACGGTGGGCGCATTATCACAGATAGCGGCCTCGTTTTGGCATGCACTTTCTATCGCATCAATACTGACGCATTGGCGGAGATCAGTGATACCGGACTGTAGATCTACTTTGTAACATGGATTATTCCGTATACGCACCTGGCCGGCCAATGGGATGGTCTGTGGTGTTTCTCCAGGTGTTATGGCTTTAAACACCATTTGTCTTGCAGCGCACTCGCTGTCAGAACTGGCAGCGTTATTCCGGATATCGTAAGCCAGAACGTAGTCAGGCGTATCTGGGAACTCTGGCTGTTCACTAAATATAAACTCCATTGAGGCTCCCGCCGTGGGGGTGTCTTCACGGTTACCACTAATAGTCACAACAGGGATGTTCTCAAGGCGCAGTGCTTTCTTACTGACGGCGTTCCTATTATCGGGGCTCATAACACCTGTATCTTCGGTGCCCGTTATCCAAAGGTTGTCTTTTATAGACAGTCGAGCCTGACCTGAACAAAGATTATTGTCCGTTGTGGCACCAGAGGTTTCCATGCAGTTAACGCTTATGAGTTCATCCAGTA
>CBDBOO010000039.1:0-6639 GCA_965208385.1 Endozoicomonas sp. | reverse complement strand
GCGCTGTTTCCGGAAGCCGTATTACCCAACCGAAAAGGGTTGGTTGATCCTGACTGGGGCGAGCTTCATCAGGAACTCAAACGCAAGGCGTCACGAAACACACGCTCTGGGAAGAGTACTGTCAGACCTTCACGTTGAATGCCTACAGCTACGCTCAATTTTGCCATCGTTACAACCAGTGGCGAGGCTGCCAGAAGCGTTCTATGCGACAACATCACAGGGCTGGTGAAAAGTTATTTGTGGATTACGCTGGCCCTACTGTGCCCATTGTGAATCCCGATACCGGTGAAATAGCCCATAACGCACAGGTTTTTGTTGCTGTCATGGGGGCTTCCAATTACACCTTTGCAGAGGCAACGCTTTCGCAAAAATCGGAAGACTGGCTCGGCTCTCACGTGCGCGCGTTTGAGTTTTTGGGTGGCGTACCGGAAGTCATTGTTCCCGACAACCTCAAAAGCGGTGTGACCAAAGCCTGCCGATATGAGCCTGAACTTAATCCGGCGTATCAGCATCTGGCTAATCATTATCAGGTCGCAGTGATTCCTGCGCGCCCTTATAAACCGAAGGATAAATCAAAAGCGGAAGTCGGCGTACAACTGGTCGAACGCTGGATACTGGCGAAACTGCGTCACGATACCTTCTTCACTCTGGCCGAGCTGAATAGCCGGATACGAACATTGCTTATTGAGTTGAACCTGCGACCGTTCAAGCAATTGCCCGGTACACGTCGGAGTACGTTTGAACAACTGGATGAACCGGCGTTACGACCATTACCCAAACAAGCTTTCGTATTCGCCGAATTCAGCAAAGCCCGCGTGAACATCGACTACCACATTGGCTGGAAGGGTCACTATTACTCAGTGCCTCATCAGCTGGTCAAACAGGAGGTGGACATTCAGATTACTGAGCACTGCATCACCGTTAGTGCCAGGGGTAAAACCGTTGCCAGCCACGCACGTAAGCACCGGCCGGGATTCACGACACTGTCCGCTCATATGCCGGAACGTCATCGAAAACATCAGGAATGGACTCCAGAGCGGTTGCTCAATTGGGCGCAGGATTTGGGACCTGACGTGCACTGGATCACACACTACCTGCTGGAGAGTCGTGAACACCCCGAACAAGCCTACCGCTCCTGTCTGGGGTTACTGAATCTGAAACGTGATTTTGGTACTGAGCGCTTGAACAATGCCTGCGCCCATGCACGTCATATCAAGGGATACCGGTTAAAGAATATCCGGGCGATCCTGCAGTCAGGCAAAGACTTGCAACCCATTGAGCCAGCAACCAAGCAAACGACATCGGCTTTGCATAATGATCACGAGAATGTTCGTGGCGCTGAGTGCTTCCAGTAACCGGAGAAGAATTATGATTAATCAAACACTAACCCGTCTGCGGTCACTGCGCTTAACCGGCATGGCAGACGCGCTCAGTCAACAGCAGGAACAGCCCGGCACCTACGAGAGCCTGAGCTTCGAAGAACGACTGGCATTACTGACCGAACAGGAAGAAACAGAGCGCAACAACAAACGGCTAGCTCGATTATTACGGGGAGCCCGATTTAAACTAGCAGCTCGAATAGACGACATTGACTATGAGCATCCTCGTGGTTTGAAAAATAGCCAGGTTGCGACACTGGCCAGCGGTGACTGGTTGCACAGGCATCGTAACTTACTGATCACTGGCCCTTGTGGCAGCGGCAAAAGTTATCTGGCCTGTGCCATCGGTCACATGGCCTGCCTGAAGGGTCACAGTGTTCGGTATTATCGCACTTCAAGGTTGCTGGAAGAACTGACAATCTCGCATGGTGATGGCAGTTACAGTAAGCAATTGAGGCAGCTGGCCAAGATCGATTTGCTGATACTCGATGACTGGGGGCTGGAGCCTCTGACTCAGCAACAAAGGAATGATCTGCTGGAGGTCATGGATGATATACCCAAACGAATTCAAGATGCAGGTTTCAATCGCTCAAAATTATCATTGATTCTGCTGATCAGAGAATCAGCAATATTGGGTAAGGTTTCATCGAAAAATTGATTTATTTTTCGACGAAATGCTTTTTTATCGGCAAAGTATTCATTGTTTCTGGCATATTCATTCATCACCTTCCAAAGTCGTTCAATCGGGTTTAGATTGGGGCTGTACGGTGGTAGATAATGGAGCTTTATTCCTAATTCTTTGGCTGCCTCAACAACTTCTCCTGAACGGTGGTAACTGGCTCCATCAACGACCAGATGGATGACCTCCATGGAAGCATAAGACTCACGAACTTTACGAAAAAATTCGATGATAAACCCACCATTGACCGTTTCGTACTGCTCGAAAACGCCAGCTGATAAATTTCCCAGCTCAATAGCCCCAACGATATTCAGCCGAGAACGACTGCCTGTGGTATTGATGGTTTTATCAACCCCTTTTTTTATCCATCCAGTGCTGATTTTAGTGGCCTGTGTAGGATGAACTGCATCCATGAAAAGTAGCACCTCATCCTCTGGTAGTTCTGCTTTCAAGGAATCATAGTATTCAATAAATTCTTCCTGTTTTTTGGCATCCGCCTTGTGAGGAACACCTTTGGGTTTCTTATATGTGAAACCCTGTTGATGCAGCCACTTGGTCAGACCTGAAACGGTATATTTGATATCCCATTTCTCAGAAACGTAGGCGACTATCTGATGGGTGTGAGCGTAGGTCTGATCTGAAAGGTGCTCAATGAGTAGCTGAGTTTGCTCATAAGTAAGGAGGCTTTCGCTGCCCCCCATTCTCAGGCTTTAACTTTTCTTTTTTAAGGAAGTCTTCCAGGTGACGGCTAATGCTGTGCTCGCTTAACCTCAACGCTTGCGCAATGGATTTAATTGACCAGCCTTCAGAGCTCAGCAAAACAGCTTTAATGCGGTCACACTCTCGAACATCACGCACCTTTTTATGGCGTGATTCCAGTGCTGATTTTTGCGTAGGAGTGAGGGTGATCTTAGGCATGGTCGTACCATGAAGTAAAATCATTTAAAAATCAATCGTCTTCAATGGTGACGGGTATAGGCATGAGCACAGTTCGACCATTGTCACCAGCCAACTTCCCACCAACCAGTGGCACGGCAGCATAGGCGATACCACCTTAGCCGATGCGATTCTTGATCGGCTGATGCACAACGCGCACAGGCTAAATCTCAAGGGAGAATCCATGAGAAAGAAGCAGGGAAAACTTGAAGCAAATGAACACCTGTACTAAAAACTAGACTGGGCGATGCGTAAGGGGTTCAGGGTGTTCAAATGAACCAGAATGGGTGTTCAAGTTGACCAGAATACGCATGTCTCTTATATTATGTATTTGTTCTGGGATTTTTTTAGCACAGAATGGAGTTAAAATGAGAAATGCAAAAAAGCACCGATAAAAAGCTAGGGTTGCAGGTTCAATAACTCCTACAGCTAACTTACCAGCAGTTCCCGCACTATCAACGACAACAGTCGTAAATAATACTTCAAACCCGAAAGGAAACGGCAAAACACAAGCACGCCTACACATTAAGTGCATTGCTAAATACCGTGTATCCCCTGAAACCTTGGCTACATCACTTTCCTATGAACTGTTTATTTGCACTCTACCCGGTTTCGTACCGTTAATGATGGCATCAAATAACTCATCCCAACTTTCAAGCAGCCAAGACAGAAATATCCGTGTGACCAGCTTCCAGAGGTAAGTTCTTACCCCTCTCGCTCGTTCTTTCAGTGCCTTCTGAAATTCCGGGCTGGTCATTTCCTGGATTTGATCAACCATGAAAGCCAGAAATGTCAGATAAGCCAGGTTGGTTGCCAGATGGTACTTCCCGTGACCATAGTTATGTTCAATGTTGTAGCCTTGGTTTTTCAGGGTGTTAAACGTTTGGTTTTCTATATGCCAGCGACATCGACCTCCTATCATAACTGCTTCAACGGTTTTTTCGGTTAACTCAATATCGGTAACCCAGCACCAGGTATGGCGACTGCCTTCCTTATCGGTGTAAACATAATCAAGAACATTGACATCTTGGGTCAATTTGGACGCATTCAGCGGCACGTCGTTAGCGAAACGAAACCAGTGCTTTGTTCCTTTCTCTTCATCAATGATCTCATGGTAACTGAGCTGCTCCTGATCACACAGCACATTCATCGCCTCGATAAGGGATTTATGATTACCGTCTTTGGCAACAATGATGTAGTGCCACCCATAGCTCTTGATCAGCTCAACAGTAGGGTTATCAGCAAAAAGCCCATCCAGGAGAATAATCAGTTTTAAATGGGGATGCTCTCGCTTGACGTGTGCCAGATAGCGTTTGATTGCGTTCTGTTCGCAGTCATTCTTAGTCTCACCATCCTGCTGAACAATCGCTTCAGGGGCAAAGGGAATGACGGTTTTTTGATCCGGATGAACAATGCAGCCACCCATTAAGTTGTGGTAGTGAGCTTCGTTGGGTTTTCCCTTGTTTTTTACACAGCACTCTTCGCAGCGACATTCACCTGAATAAAAAAGACCGGTGCCATCAACAGGCATCAGGTACCAATCTTTCAGCTCTGCGCACTGGAACTCGAAGGCATTGAGAAGCTTGTTGCGTTGAACCAGTGAGAACAGTTTTTTGAAGGGCTTGCGAAACTGCACTGGCTCTATAGGATCAAGCACCTCCCTCATGCGTGTATCACAGGGCACTTTCTGATCTTGGACGTGATACAGGGTTTCAAGGTTGTGGGCAAGAACCGGATCGGCTCGGTCAGAATCAAAGGTCAGAAGAGAATCGTACTTTTGATGCATCATCGCAAAAGCAGACTTGGCAAAGTTAGGAAAAGGAATGCCATTAGCGCAATGATTGGGCCGGTAATCCGGAATTTCGTCAAAGCATTTGCAAACCTGTTCAATGAGGTTTTGTGCGTTAAGGTGTTTGCTGACTCTTGGCATGGCTGTGACCACAAAAAAGAACGACAATGTATGTTTGTCTTCAATATAGTCTTATAAAGTCTGCGATGTGGTTTTATTTGGCTAAGCTGCAGGTCATGTGGCTCAAGGGCTTAAGTATTTAGCGGGAATTGCTGCAAATTCAGCTGATTTCATGACAACCTCTTTATTGTTTTTTTGAGAATAACAGCCTTTGTGCCCATAGGCGATTGCAAGGCTGTGTTCACGTAAGTAGTTGAATGGCTACAGTGCCTATATTTACTGGAGTCTTTGATTGCGTTATAGGATAAAATTATTCAGATCCCAGCTGTTAGTCTTTTTGTTCATTACACATTGGGTACTAAGGTATCAGGAAAAATACGATTTCTCGCTATAAGGCAAGGGATAAGGAAGATTATAAATATTTATATATTCTTTCCGTTTCAACTATTCATGTGAACACAGCCCGATTGCAAAGTGTGAATAGTGACAGATGGTCTAAAATCTTTTCAGGAATCCTCAGATTCTGGTCTGGAAGGACTGAGTGTGAAAGCAGATAATATTCTTGCGATAGCAGTAAGTTGTGTAGCTTCTCAATAAGTGCTGATAAACCAAAGTACCAATTTTACTAAGCCCTTGGGAGGCAAGGATTATGCATTATGGTTTTACACGGTTATTTCCGATCTCCAGCACTTATTGAGAAGCTACTAAGTTGTCTGTTTATTTGTTTTTTAAAATTACAGGTGTCATCGGTAGTGGCTTCACCATTATCTGGCGATGAACTGTGTCCGATTATAAAACATCTGAGTTCTACAGTGGTTTTTTGTGTCGAGAATACCTGATATAAATCAGTCGCTGATTATTGACTATTTAACGGAGGTCAGGAAAGAGGGAAAGGATGCGTACTGGAATATTGATGATCAGTACATACTCTCCTGGCAGGAAATAATGAGGCGTTCGGATGAAAATATTGATGGCATAGTCATGGTGGGCGAGCAAAAAAGAGATTTATGCTTGAATGATAATTGTAACAACATGGATTTAGTTGATCTTGATGTCTGGATAAGTTTTATCGATATACAGAATAAAGCAGAAACTGAAGAGTATCTGCACCGCATGCTCAGCTATCGTCGTAAAATGAAGAGTGGAAATGATTTCAGTATTTCATACGAAGCAACAAGAAAGCCTTCACTAAATAATCTAACCATATTTTTTATGGTTAGTGGGAAACCCGAGTCGCTTTGTCGAGAATATACAGGTGATGAAACAGTTGGGGATTGGTACAGGAATTCTGCAGAACTGTATAAACGTCGCATCGGTTTTTTGACACAGGGAAGAGTATTGCCAGAGAGGGCCTTATTGATGGCGCATGTCTTGACATTATCCCTGCCATTGGCAGTAGTGATAATTACAGATTCATTGTATGTTTTTTTACACGACAAACATTTACCGGGCTATAGTGCGAGCTTTCTTTTAACGGCTTTTTTTGGTGTTGCACTGACTTACCATGAATATGCCAGTATAAGGTTTGGTGAGTTTCTTGATGAAGATTTAGCCTGGAGAGTGCTCCGGGTAATATGTTGGGAATGCTATCCCGTTCTGTATGGCGATGGCAGCCTTCCTGTTTCAATACTGTAGGGGAAAGTGTTTATGCCTGTCTTAACGCAAGCAATAGTTTGAATTTTTCGTTCGCGAGACAGTAAAACCCTTGAATATCGAGAATGGTTTAAACAACGTTT
>CBDBOO010000038.1:0-51176 GCA_965208385.1 Endozoicomonas sp. | reverse complement strand
TTGACATCATAGCTGCGAGCTTCATGAAACAGCGCTGATCTTATGGCGACAGACACCCCTTCCAACTCCGGCAATGTCTCGGCCTGTTCTTTAACCGTGGTCAGCCAGAGCAAATAATCTTTGATTACATTAGAGGTGGGTTTGGCGCACTCTCGCCGGTATTTGTGCCAGAGACTGAACTGATCATCATCAACAACCAGTAGCTTGTCGAGCTGGATTATCATGGCTGGCAAAAGTTGTTGACGATATTCTGCAAACAGCTTTTTCCTTGCCTGTTTTTTTGCACCAACAGCGGCATCGTGAATTTGCGTAAACAAAGGCAGTTCATACCGTAGGCGAACCAGCTCTTCCAGCACTTCATTGATAATGTCGATGATTTGCTCTTTGGTTCCTGCGGCATGAAGTGCAGTGTCTGAAATCAGCTTCGAAGCCGCTGAATCAAAAGCCTGAATACCGAGTGCAGATCTCAGCACCTTAAAATGCCTTTGACGACCTCCGGTTCTGTCGTATTTTTTAATGGCGTCCTGATTGAAACGCTGCCCCTGGTAGCCAAGGCACGAAGCCAGATGCTTTAAAATCGGCTTAGGGACATCGTTAACCAGAATAAAGCGTCCAAGGCACTGGGCGGTTTTCAGTTGAACCAGGAAGCAAAGGCGAGAGGTTGGCTGTTTGGTGTGTTGTCGAGCCAACGCTTTTTTCAGCAGCATTTGGGGTAAAATAACGTTCCAGCTCTTTTGGTGAGTAATGGCCTTTCAGACGGGGATAGGCGGTGTCATGCTCAATACTCACGTGAAAACTGCACCATTGGTTCACAACACTGTAAACTCGATTCTGCAGTTTTTCATGCTTGACAATCAGGCCGCATCCAGCAGTTCAAATTTTCTGGCATGAGCCTTGAGTGATTCCGTAGGTTCTTGTTTGCCAAGGTCTCGTCCCGCCATGTGCCTGCTGGAGTCTCGTACGGGCAGAACGCCCTTCAAGGCTTGGATCAGAGCCTCCAAAGCGCTTTCCGGGTCTTCTGAGGTCACCACTTCTTTGACGGTATCCACCAGGGCTTCAGCTTTGAGGTGTTCGATCAGACAGCCTGCGGGCAACCCGGGCTGCTTGTTCTTAAGCCGGACGGATTGCTCAGGATGCAGCAACAGTAAATGTTCGCACAGGAGGCTCAGGATCAGGCCACGCCTGGAACCCTCTACACCTCGCTGTTTGCTCAGTCTGTTCCAGCCTCCATGGGCTTTCCAATCCTGGATAAAAACCTCGACCAACCACCTCAGCGTATAAAGCCGGGCTATATCGGCGTGGTGCCATGACATGTCAGAGGCAACAAGATAACGGTACTCTTCTTCATCTTCATACTTGAGAGCCACCACAAAACGACGTTTGCCATGTGCCTTGACGTACAGTCGAGCAGCCCGCATCGTTACTCTCTTGGGTTTGCCTCCCCGGATGATTAACTGGGTTTCTACGCCTTTCTGTCGGGCAAAATACTCTTTGACCGTAGCCTCAGAATTTCTGCTGGCAACTTTCTGGTTGGAGCGTAACTGGCTGACTACCTGCGCCTTGCCTGTGATAGCAGAAGCTTTCTCCATAAATTCGCCCGTGCCATAGAGAGCATCAGCCAGAACCCCTTTGATCTTTACGTCAGGAAAAGCGTTGACAAATTCCTGAGCCATCTCTAATGCTAGTGCCTGCATAGTTGGATAGCGCTGATGATCAGGCTTTGGCCGCTTGGGACGTTGTTTTTTAACAACCCCCTGCTGCTTAAGCTGTTTGTTCTGTTTTCTCCAGGCGGACAGCGCAGGGTCTGGCACGAAAAAACGGAACCCTACAGGAACCGTGATGGCATCGGTGACCAGAACCATAAAGACCAACTCCTGGCCATTGAAGTAACCACCAGTGGCTTTATCTTTGATCTTGTGAGTGCCTGCAATCCGGGTCGTTCTTTTCGATCTTTTCTTGCCTGTATCGTCAAAATCAAGGGCACCACCGTTGATATCGTAGTGGCTCAGGATGTTGCGAATACTGGCCTCCAACAAGAAGTTCCATGCAATTTTTGCGGAATAAAATATCCAGCACAGCCGAGTGGACTTGAACTTGCCGAGGCTCCTGCGTTCAAACGCAGCCCAGTTGAGGGTTTCCGCAATGATGACACCTACGATCATCACGCCTAACATGGTCTTCTGTATTGTGGTGAGTCGAGCTGCAGGCTTGACGGATGTTAATGAATCGCCAAGGCGTCGAGAAATTCGGTGACAACAGAAAGTGAACGGATCAACACAGGCGACACTTGACGATGATGTATTCAAGGGCCATCTTATACCCGACACTCACCACCTAACCTGACATTTTCCTGATTTCTGCTATTTATCAAAAAAGCAAATATCAGGAAACAGCCTTATGCCTCCTATTCAATATCGCACTCAGATTCAGAACATGGATCACCTCGGCCTGGTGGCAGGTATGTGCAAAGAGCTGGGCATAGCCGATCACATTGACAGACGTGCACCCAAGGTAGCGGATGAATGGAATGTCTCCCACGGTGAAGCCATTGTCGGCATGATCCTCAATGGCCTCGGCTTTACGGGGCAATCTCTCCATATGTTCCCCCAGTTCTTTGCCAATAAACCTCTCAATAAACTGATCAGGGAAGGGATTAAACCAGAGCATTTAAACGACAAGATTCTGGGAAGAGCACTGGATGAACTCTTTGATCTGGATGTCAGTAAAGTCTATTTTGAGCTGGCTATCAAGGTTGCAACTCATCTCAAATTGCCTTGCGACGCGCTGAACCTTGATGGCACCGGCTTCCACGTCGATGGTCGTTATAATAGCGATAGCGATCTGAGCGATGAAGACCTCAACTGCATCAGGCTTTGCAAAGGTTACAGCCGGGATCACCGCCCGGATCTGAACCAGGCCATATTGCTTCTGTTGACTGAAAACCGGGCAGGCATCCCGTTGTTTATGAAAGCAACCAGTGGCAATGTGACTGATAAGACCAGTTTCAAACAGGTGGTTTCCAAGCACTTGAAGAGTTTCAAAGCCGCACTGGAAGCCCGCTATTTTATTGGCGATGCAGCATTGTATGTGGCAGGGACAATCCAGGAACTTGACCAGCAGGATCAGCTGTTTATTTCCAGAGTTCCTCTCAATATTGGTGCCGCCAAAGAGCTGGTAAGGAGTGCGCCTTCACGAACCATGAAAGCAGTGGAGGGGTTTGACCATTACGAAGCTACAGAAGTGTCGTCTAATTATGCGAACGTAGAGCAACGCTGGGTTTTGTTTCGCAACCAGCAACGCCAGGAAACCGAACAGAAGACGCTGACAAGGCGTATGCAGAAAAAGTCTCTGAAAGAGTGCGAGAGACTGGAAAAGTTGAGCAAAAAAGCGTTCCAGTGCGAAGGGGAGGCCATGGAAGCCTTTAGGCAATGGCAGAAGCAGTCTGAACTTTGTCAGGCTGAGGCTCAGGTTATCGCCAAGCCCTGCTACAAGAGCAAAGGACGACCTGTTAATGGAGCGGAACCCGACCACCTGGAATATTACGTAACAAGTTGTTGCTCGATCGCTGTGCAAACCCGGCAGGATGCCGAAGCATCACTGGGTTGTTTTGTGCTGGCTACCAACGACATTAATACTACTCGACTGGACAGCGCTGAACTACTGAGGACGTACAAATCACAGCAACAGGTTGAACGAGGCTTTCGCTTTCTAAAAAGTCCGGACTTTCTGGTGTCTTCCCTCTATCTGAAGAAACCGGAACGCATTGAGGCATTGTTAATGGTGATGACACTTTGCCTGATGGTCTATGCTGCTATCCAACATCGAATCCGTTATGAGTTGAAAAAGCAGAGCCGAACGTTCCCGGACATGAAGAAAAAGCCAGCCCAGAACCCAACGGGCAGATGGATTTTCTGCTGCTTTGATGGCATTTATGTGCAGACGATCAACGGAACGGAGAAGCACGTGATTGGCATCTCGGAGAATCAGGCGACAATTATCTTTATATTAGGGTCAACGTACCAATCAATTTATTCCTGACTCAAGAGGGAGTGTGAGAGCAGCAAGATCAATGCACGGAGGCTTGTCCCTGTCATCTCCGGCTGCTGAAGGTGAGGTTTTTTCTTGTTTGTGTTTTTCATGAATGGATATCCATGAAAGGTTGATTGGGTACTCGTTATCAGGAGAAGTACCTTTATGCTTACAATAAGGTGGTCAAATTTCAAAACCCTTGCGCTGCAGGGGTAGGGGAAATATCAAAGTAGGTGGTGAATGACGGGTATTACATTGCCAGCCTGCTGCTGTGATGTTGATTGTGCCTCGCTAGGCTTGGTACAGAAGTCGCAGTAGTAGACTGGTTCAATCGCTCACAAGAATCACCCTTCGTCAAACTCTAAAAACTGCAGAATCGAGTGTAAAGGAAAAACGGGCGTTTTTATCTTCGCTATGTGTTGATAAAATCTAACGACTTTCATCGACGATAAGCGTAAAATTTAATTCATTGTAGACGTTTTTATCGACACGCCATGAAAACCTATGCGTATGTCCGAGTGTCAACTGTCCATCAGGATATAGACAGTCAGAAGCTGGCTATTCTTGACTATGCCCATCACCACGAGATTCAGGTTGACCAGTTTGTAGAAAACACTCTCTCCTCCAGAAAGAAAGCTCAACGAGAGCGGCTTGTCGCCCTCATAGAACAACTAAAATCCGGAGATCGTCTGATTGTCAGTGAGCTTTCAAGACTCGGGCGAAGCCTTGGTCAAATCATTCAGATTGTGGATCTGATGGCAAAGAAAAGTATCAGCCTGACGTGTATCAAAGAGAACCTGCAGGTCGGTGACAAAAAGAGTATGCAAACCAAGGTAATGATTACCCTGTTTGGGTTGTTTGCAGAAGTAGAGCGTGACCTGATTTCAGAAAGAACAAAGGAAGGGCTGGCAAAAGCCAAAGCTCAGGGGCGGAACGCAGGGAGACCCAAAGGATCGCTCGGAACATCCAAGCTTGACGGTAAGGAGGAGGAAATTTCGCAGCTATTGAGCAAAGGGGTTTCAAAAGCTTCCATCGCCAGGATTACTGGGGTTTCAAGGCCAACACTATGCCACTTTGTGCAGACACGGAGACTCGATAATTATTTATGAAATCTTGAAAATTCCTTTTATCTATCAGTTGGTTATGAGCGATGTGGCTGCGGGACACCCCATTTACCGGCCATACCTCGGTTTAGGTAGCCAGATTCTCAGGACAGGTTTGGGTTTATACCCTTGAGTATGAATACGCGTATGGAGTGTTTTAATACGTTCCGGCAAATGTTGACCGTAACTTTTCCAACTCTCCCCATCGACGCCTCTGGCCGATGTCCGATTAAGACAGTTATACGCCTTTATCAGCATGGTCACAGTGATATGGTGCAACAAATTATTGAACCGCAGAGACCGGTTCCTTTTTGCTTTGGTATGTAGACGCATCAGCCCTGACGATCCTGCTTCTGCACTCTGTGTTGCAGTCAGATCCGGCGTGTTGCGCCATTCTTTGCCGTTAGACGACTTCACTCCACCAACTCCGCTATGGTCTGGTCTGGTTGTTTTACCTGCATATTGTTCGCCGGTTTCTTCACTACTATTCGTCTATCTGACTCCCTGCCCGCGTAGGTATTCAGCCTTTGTCGTTCTGACTTCGCTGAATCCGACCCGCTGTGAACACTCTCATTGAGATCAGCGAATCACTGACAGGGTCTCCCGCTTATTTGAAAGAAGGGTGCACAAAAGACATCAGTACATGCACCAGGTCTACTGACTCCGGAGAACCAACAGGAACACTTGCAATAACGTGATTCTGTCGTATTGCCTTCCCCCTCATCCAACAAGGTCGGCGTTCTCGATGATGGTTTCGGAGCTCATTCTCAAATTAAAAGCAGAGCCTGTACCTTCCCCTGTCAACACTTAACCATTGCCATTACTGACAACCGCCCATGACTCGGGGTTCCGATGGTCCGGCACTCCGGCGGTTTGCTAGACCTTACCGGATGAAGGACTTTCACCTTCAATCTCTTGCCGATTTATCTCGGCGCACTGGATGTCCCTTTTATTATTATTACTCCAAAGCGAGAAAGCAGTCTGCATGAACTTCTGTCTATGAATGAAGATCTGTATCAAGCCTAGATTCTGAAGGATATGCTCAGACAGTTATGGACGTATACCTATAAAGCCTGTGCCAGCAAGTTTCTGGATAAGTGGATTGAACTAGCCAAAGAGACAGGTATTGATGAATTAAAACGCTTTGCAATAGGACTAAACAGAGCAAGAGACGGATTATTATCCTACTGCCAGCATCGTATAACCAGTGCAAAAATTGAAGCATTCAATGGTGTCATCAAGCGCATTGTCTACAAGGCATGTGGTTACAATGATCTTGAATATCTGTATCTGAAAATCCGGCAGGAGTCTCAAAAATGATCAGCCAACCTGCGAAAGGGTCAAATTATGGCCAGAAAATATCAGAGCCAATATGCTCCAGCATCAGGTGCTGGCTGGCGACCTATAATGCTGTACTATCTCCCTCCATTTCCATTACTGGGGGGTTGAACACTCATAAGTCCCCGTATTCTCCTCATGATACTCATAAGTCCCATAACCACTGTTGTGGAATACTCCCCAGCTTCTCCAGTAATCCAGAATAGTGGTTGCACCAAAAGTCAGGAGCCAGTTAGTAACCTGAAAAGCAACAGCAACTCTATCGGGAGGAGCCAGCATACCCAGCCTGGTGACGAGGGTTGCCACCAACCAGGTGCCTACTACCGGTGGAGCCCAGTATTCGCTGTAATATGTTGAGGAAACTTGAGATGAAGATACTGCAGTATCAGAATTTACGCCCGGTGTATTACTGGGATGAATAAAGGGCGTCATCATGGGATTGGTGCTGGAAATGGTTGAATAGGGTGTAGGTACTGAGGAAGTCAGAACAACAACTGAAGAGCTGTATGCCATACTGCTGGTTGTTGGTCTGGAGCAGTCGGGGGCATTTTCCCCCCATTCTTCCCAGCTTTGAGCGATAGCATCATAGGTACTATCGGTACTATCGGTACTATCAGGGTTTAACTGCATTCCCCAAGCATTCCCGTCATTCAGTCCAAACAGGCCAAGAAATGTTCTGGTTGTCTCACCCGTCAGGTCAGTAGCCAAAACTTCAGAATAGTGAGTTAAATCACCGTTAACTTCAACGGCATTACAAAAGCTTGTTTGAAAGTGAAGTTTGGGGGATATAGGGGTATCCGCATCAAACAAAAATACTGTGTCAGTTAATATTCCCAAATCACCCGGTTCGGAAATCTTAACTAGTGAGTGTTGCATATTAAAATTAACGTAATGACCAGGTGGTGCACAGCCTTCTACAGAAAATGCAGGGCCTCCGTACTGAAAACCACTGTCCTGATCAATGACATCAATTTCACTGTTCAAAATGGCATACGTTGGTTGCATATTACTCGTGCACCCAATTTCGATTGCACTGATGGTGGATGGAAATCCTCCTCCAAACAGGTCACTGACCTGCTTTCGAACAACTTTTGTATTATTCAGTACTACTGATCTGGCAGCTTTCAGATCCAGTACTCCTTGATGGGTGCGGTTTTGAAAAATTTCCCGAGAGTCAATTTCAATATCTGCCAGTAGATAATCTGCATTAGGGTCGTTTGTTTTAATAACAAAAGCTGAGCTGGTATTTTGTGGAATTGTAATTTCAGGTACTTTTCCTGATCTTTTGTTGCCAATCAGACTGCTGTTAGAAGGTAGCATATAGTTTTTGGGTAAATCATATTCGACAATTCCGTTACCTGAGGTTGTGTCACTATCAAATATAAATAAGGTTTTTTCCTGAGTAAGAATGGGTAGAGCTGTTGTGCTGTCTCCAGAAATATGGAGGTCATTCAGGCTGGATGGAATCCTGACCACATGTTCATGGGGAGTGGCGCCTTTAAAAAAAGTCACACTGTTAAAATAATGCCGACATGCTGTTACATCCTCACTGCTGGCACCCTCAGGTTGCAGCTGATCGCAGTTGGCAACACATATTGCTCCGAGTGGGCACTCAAGGGATACGGGGGACGGGGCAGGGCTTGCAGTCATTAATGGTTGCTGAGAGTGGGCAGAGTTAAAAAATAACTGAGTGCAGAACGATACAGTCGCAATTGAAAGTTTTCTTTTAAACTTCATTTGTTCGCCCTCAATAACATGCCACTTTCTATAAATTTATCCCTGAAGCGTAGAGGGTATTTTCGATTATCTCCAATATAGATAGTGGTTGTGTTCACGTTAATGGTTGAATGTACTTACGTACTTTAAATTTTGAGTTTCTCGAGCTTGAGCAATGGCATGCAAGCTCTTGAGTGCTATTGCAGATCAAGCTTACAATAATTGAATAATGAAAAAATGAAATATAGATATTTCTGGAATAACTCTTACGTATAAAGCTTCCCTACAGCCCAGAAATCATAGGAACTTTTCTTATCAACTATTAACGTGAACACAGCCATAGATAGTTTTGTTATAGTCGGTGTATCTTCTCTCTTGAATGTTTAAGTCTTTTATGGTAACTATTCAGTCCTCCCAAAATAGACTGGATTTTTCAGGGTTTTGTGCCATTTTGTAATAAATCCTTATCTTCACCCAGTCCTGAATCATGATTGCACCAGACATACAGACTACTGTCGTGTTGCTTGCCATTCTCGGTGAGCAGCAGGAGCAAGCTGTTGGGATGCAAAAGCAAATCACGAAGCTGGAAGAGGAAAACAAAGAGCTGGCAAGCAGGCTTAAAACAAACAGCAAAAGTTTTTTGGGGACATCCATATATTTTCACCAAACTGAATCCATTGGGTCGCAGTAGGAATGTCGGTCACCCGACACCCCCTGCTCAGATCCGTACTTGCACTGCTAGCGCATACGGCTCCTACCTCGAGTATTTGACGCCAAACCTCTGCTCTGGCCATGGATGAAGAACTTTTACTTTAGGCAACACAGTGTTGATGAAAGCACCGAACTTCTTCCAGTTCAGTCGGCTTCTCTGGCTGCGCCGCTTTAAAGCTTTATACCAAATCTTTTGCACTTCCGTTCTGAAGGCATTTATCCTACGACTATTGCCCGGTACTGAGAAATAGTTCATGTGTCCTTGAACGACACGTTTCAACCACTTCAGTTGTTCCTGCACAGCATCATGCCTGTGTTTTAGAAGATAGGTTTTGATACCTTGCAGGGGTGTGTGGCTTGAATAATGTCAGGCATGCAGGTTGTGAGCCACTGGAAACCCGTAGCGATCCATCTTCGACCAGAAAGCATCCCAATAACCCGTTGACTTCGCCAGAGCTCGTAATGTTAATAGCATTGACGCCCCTTGTTCCTTCCATCGCATGCCTGACTTACACATGCGCTGCTTAACCAGCGTTTTGCAAGCAGCTTCTGTTACACCAGAACCAATTGGTAACTTGTTTTCCAACGCTTCTGGATAAATCATTTGGTGCCAGTGATTTTTGAAATAAGTTCTGGCTTTATCCAGTTTTTCTTTAGAAACAAGACGTTTATTCCCGGGAGCTGCTTTCTTTAATTCCAACCATAAACGTTTTGCCTTACCAGGGGTGTTTTTTAATTCGTGCAGTGTTGATCTTAACCAGGCTTTGCGTTCATTTTGCATTTTTTTACCCGGATATATAGCTTCTGCCGCTTCTGCCACATATTCGCTAACGTGATAAAAATCCAGAATTTGAATCGATGTAACAGGCTCAAGAAACGTCCAATTATCTGGCGCCCCATCAGCAACTCCAACGTAAGTGGCATCAGGAAAACGAGACTTCATTTTCTCAATGTCAGAAGAGAACCGCCTTATAAAAGTTTCTTTTCCGTATTCGGGGGCAGCGGCAGCGTACACCGTGTGCATTCGATTTCCTTCTTCATCATAAAGCGCAATAGTTCCGCACATTGCAATTCTGTAGCCCTCTTTATAAAGCAAGTTTGCACCATCCAGCCCCAAGCTAACTGTGGCTACTGGCTCGGGTAAATCCGGTAATTCATAAGTCCAGGATTCTTCTTTGGCCTGAGCAATACTGGCAACAACTTCTGCCAGGTCTTTAGCGGTTCTTCGATGGATTTTACGTCCGTGGTTTCTTAGAAAATCTTGCTCTACTTCAGTGGAAGGCATGTGGGCAAACTTCCAACTGACCATGCAGGCATGTCGCGGGGTTGAATTAACAACAATTCGTGCAGATTGATCAAGGGGACAATAAATAGCACCGCCTTCACGACTTTGATAGATAAAACGATTGACCCTAACCGCTCCCCATGGAGTTTCATAAACCTTCAATTCTTTTTTACTTTTACTGGTCAACCGAACATTGCCAAGCGTAATGGGAGAACCGTCAGTATCAAGCCACTCAAGTTGCTTTTTTGTTCCCAATTGTCCCGCTTCATTTAAGGCATCTTGCAAATGATTTTCGAAATCCACCATTGAGCGATTGTGCGGGATTTTGATAACGATTTCTGTGATTTCATCGTTGGATGAAAGGACTGAGCTGTACATATTTCTCAACGCCAAAAAGCCTATACGACCATACTAGTGTAGTCGTTTTTCTTGACATTGTTTAAATCACACACCCCCCGCTCTGCTTGAACAAAGAGAGCGTGAAGCTCGTTTTCATAATCTTCAAAGTGTTTAATCGGGTCATGGTGCTTGCGAAGGGAGGCCAGTTTGTGCTCAAGCTGCTGGATAATACGGCAGGGATGATTGGCGGCTTCAGTCAGTTGCTGACATAATTCCATCGGGGCGGCCTCTCACTGAAAGATGTTGGTTTCCAGTTAGCATCATACCTGCGTTTGGTCGTTACCCTCCCTTGTCTGAGAAAAGTCGATGTCGTGTCGTTTATACTGGAGCCCATGCCCTGCAATGACGGTCAATATGAGACTTACACCCATTGGTTTGGCGTAGGGAAAGTATGGTTACTGAGTATGCACCAATACCGCAGAAGCATGTGTGTAAATATGTTTGAATCTGGTCTCGTATCTGCCAGTTCCATACAGCACCAAATGAAGCATCTGAGCATGCAAATGTCGCTGTACTACGGACGTAACTACTCTAATTTAAAATTGAATTCGGAGGTTGAAGGGGCTGTTGTCAAAGAATTTTATTTAGCCTTAACTCGCAAGTTATTTCATCTGGTTGAAGATAAGGGTAATCACATTAGCCCCCACGGTAAAGAAGTCGTGCCTGCCGAAGTAATCAAAATCATTAATACGAATGAGGAACGGAAACTTCTTAATTTAATTAAGAAGAAAAAGGTAAGCTGCCGCCAAACTATGCTTGGCTTTTGCCTGAAGCAAGGAGCCTGCGAGTACGGCGGAATTGAGTCGCTCGTATCCTGTACAAGTTTTGAGGGTAAGGGGATATGTTCAGATGCCATCTTTGACCGAAAGAATGAGGCCAAATTGCTTAAACTCAAAAAAGCGCACGAGACACATCTTGAGAAATTGGACAACAGAAGTATGGCTTACAGCGCACTAAAACAAGAAATTCATGCTATAGAGGTATATCAGAATGTCATCAACACCAAAGAAGTCAGCTGAAACGTTATTTCGGGAAGCCTTTGAGCGCTTGAAGAGTAACCAGCCTGAAGTGTTGCATACTAATACACCGGTATCTCAGAACAGCGTAGCCAAAGAAGCTAGACGCGACCCCTCTGCACTGAAAAAATCCCGTTTCCCCAGCCTAATACTTGAGATTCAAGAGTATGTAGCAACAGAAAGTAGCAAAAAAAATGGCAAAAAAAATACTTATGACAACCGCAAGAAACCTATTGAGAATAAACTTGAGGATGCAGAGAACCAGCTTATGAAAGCTCTTTCGATTTGCCGCGCACAAGAAGAATATATCGTGGAGTTAAATGATGAAACCGACATTCACCACCTAACCTGACATTTTCCTGATTTCTGCTATTTATCAAAAAAGCAAATATCAGGAAACAGCCTTATGCCTCCTATTCAATATCGCACTCAGATTCAGAACATGGATCACCTCGGCCTGGTGGCAGGTATGTGCAAAGAGCTGGGCATAGCCGATCACATCGACAGACGTGCACCCAAGGTAGCGGATAAATGGAATGTCTCCCACGGTGAAGCCATTGTCGGCATGATCCTCAATGGCCTCGGCTTTACGGGGCAATCTCTCCATATGTTCCCCCAGTTCTTTGCCAATAAACCTCTCAACAAACTGATCAGGGAAGGGATTAAACCAGAGCATTTAAACGACAAGATTCTGGGAAGAGCACTGGATGAACTCTTTGATCTGGATGTCAGTAAAGTCTATTTTGAGCTGGCTATCAAGGTTGCAACTCATCTCAAATTGCCTTGCGACGCGCTGAACCTTGATGGCACCGGCTTCCACGTCGATGGTCGTTATAATAGCGATAGCGATCTGAGCGATGAAGACCTCAACTGCATCAGGCTTTGCAAAGGTTACAGCCGGGATCACCGCCCGGATTTGAACCAGGCCATATTGCTTCTGTTGACTGAAAACCGGGCAGGCATCCCGTTGTTTATGAAAGCAACCAGTGGCAATGTGACTGATAAGACCAGTTTCAAACAGGTGGTTTCCAAGCACTTGAAGAGTTTCAAAGCCGCACTGGAAGCCCGCTATTTTATTGGCGATGCAGCATTGTATGTGGCAGGGACAATCCAGGAACTTGACCAGCAGGATCAGCTGTTTATTTCCAGAGTTCCTCTCAATATTGGTGCCGCCAAAGAGCTGGTAAGGAGTGCGCCTTCACGAACCATGAAAGCAGTGGAGGGGTTTGACCATTACGAAGCTACAGAAGTGTCGTCTAATTATGCGAACGTAGAGCAACGCTGGGTTTTGTTTCGCAACCAGCAACGCCAGGAAACCGAACAGAAGACGCTGACAAGGCGTATGCAGAAAAAGTCTCTGAAAGAGTGCGAGAGACTGGAAAAGTTGAGCAAAAAAGCGTTCCAGTGCGAAGGGGAGGCCATGGAAGCCTTTAGGCAATGGCAGAAGCAGTCTGAACTTTGTCAGGCTGAGGCTCAGGTTATCGCCAAGCCCTGCTACAAGAGCAAAGGACGACCTGTTAATGGAGCGGAACCCGACCACCTGGAATATTACGTAACAAGTTGTTGCTCGAGGCTCTTCCCTAATTTTAGTGGGTGATTTAATCTATATTGAACACTTCAAGGCAAGGATGCCGACATGCGCGATAAAGAACTCTACTCTAAAATACTTGGCGTTGAAACTCCGTGGCATGTCGCTCACGTGGAACTCTCCATTACTGAAGGAAAAGTCGAAATCTTTCTCGAACATGATGGCAAAAAGCCTTCTAAATGCAGTGTTTGTGATAAACCCTCTCCGGGTTACGATCGACGTCAGAAGAAGTGGCGGCATCTGGATACCTGCCAGTTTCAAACCATCCTTATTGCTGATGTTCCGCGTACACAATGTTCCGATCACGGTGTAAAAACAATACAGGTTCCATGGGCTGAACCGAACTCTGGTTTTACGGCCTTGTTTGAAGCACTCGTTATTGACTGGCTGAAAGAGGCAACAACCAGTGCAGTTGCCCAACAAATGAAGCTTAGCTGGAATGCCATCGACGGTATCCAACAGCGTGCAGTAGCGAGAGGTCTGGCACGCAGAGTACACGACAATCCCAAACGGTTAGCCGTTGACGAAACCTCATTCCAGAAGAGGCGTGAGTACGTCACTGTGGTTACAGATCATGAAAAAGGCATTGTTTTACATTTGGCCGACAACCATAAAGCTGACAGCCTCAATGAGTACTTTGAGACCCTGACGCCAGACCAGAAAGCCGGTATTGAATGCGTTACCATGGATATGTGGAAGCCCTTTATCAAGGCAGTCACATTGCATGTGCCAGAAGCCAGGGAGCGAATAGCATTTGACAAGTTCCATGTTGCCCAGTACTTAGGCAATGCGGTCAATAAAGTTCGCATAGAAGAGCATAAAGCGCTTATGTCTACAGGGTCAGACTTACTCAAAGGTACCCGGTTTGACTGGCTAACAAATCCTGAAAATATGAGCGATGAAAAGTGGGAAGCGTTCGAGCCGTTGCGTGATTCAAAGCTGAAAACAGCACGAGCCTGGGCCATCAAAGAGATGGCGATGACACTGTGGAATTACACATCACGAGCTTGGGCTATCAAGGCATGGAAGCGGTGGCTGAGCTGGGCACTGAGGTGTCGGCTTGAACCTGTTCGTAAAGTGGCCAAGATGATCAAAGAACACCTGTGGGGAATTATTAACGCAATAGTTCTGAAAGCCGACAATGGCCGTGCAGAAGGCATGAATGGAAAGATACAGCGACTCAAGGGTCGAGCCTACGGCTACAGAAACAGAGAAAGGTTCAAAACTGCAATTTACTTTCATTGTGGTGGCCTTGATCTTTATCCAAGAGGGGTGAATCGCTGAAATTTACCCACACAATCTGAGGTAGAGCCTTGCTCGATCGCTGTGCAAACCCGGCAGGATGCCGAAGCATCACTGGGTTGTTTTGTGCTGGCTACCAACGACATTAATACTACTCGACTGGACAGCGCTGAACTACTGAGGACGTACAAATCACAGCAACAGGTTGAACGAGGCTTTCGCTTTCTAAAAAGTCCGGACTTTCTGGTGTCTTCCCTCTATCTGAAGAAACCGGAACGCATTGAGGCATTGTTAATGGTGATGACACTTTGCCTGATGGTCTATGCTGCTATCCAACATCGAATCCGTTATGAGTTGAAGAAGCAGAGCCGAACGTTCCCGGACATGAAGAAAAAGCCAGCCCAGAACCCAACGGGCAGATGGATTTTCTGCTGCTTTGATGGCATTTATGTGCAGACGATCAACGGAACGGAGAAGCACGTGATTGGCATCTCGGAGAATCAGGCGACAATTATCTTTATATTAGGGTCAACGTACCAATCAATTTATTCCTGACTCAAGAGGGAGTGTGAGAGCAGCAAGATCAATGCACGGAGGCTTGTCCCTGTCATCTCCGGCTGCTGAAGGTAAGGTTTTTTCTTGTTTGTGTTTTTCATGAATGGATATCCATGAAAGGTTGATTGGGTACTCGTTATCAGGAGAAGTACGTTTATGCTTACAATAAGGTGGTCAAATTTCAAAACCCTTGCGCTGCAGGGGTAGGGGAAATATCAAAGTAGGTGGTGAATGACGGATGAAATAAACCGATTAAAGGAGGGTAAAGTCATAATAATTTAGTGGAAAGGTATGGACGTTATTTGTCCATGATTTGCCCTCAAAATCCTGTTTTGGTATGGACGTTCCCCTGTTTAATGAAATCCTCTGATCACAAGGCTTTTAACAAAGCCCATAGAGTTGTCCATCGTAGTTACGAACACTACGGTCAATGGGACTGTTATCACGGCAACTACCGCTGGCAGAATTTGAAAGTGGCCAGTGACTATGTTCTGCATCAATGGCAAGGCGAGGCCCATCGAGCTTTAGCGGATACCCGTGCCACCAAAGCCGTCTGGGAATATCTGACAATTCCCGAAGTCAGGGAACGTATTGACGCACTGCGCCGGGTTTAATCATGACGATTCCCATAAAGATCTTTGGCTCTGTGGTTCTTATGCTGCTTCCGACTTTCAGTTCTACTCAAATGCCCGAGAATTTCCAGTTCCGGATGTTTATCTCCGAGAGTTTGGGCGAGCCAGTAATTCAACACCTTCTGACAACCATTGACCCGACTCAAACCCGCATGCTGATTCGTGGATTGTCACCAGATCACCGTCGTTTGAATGACACCATTAATCTCTGGCAGAGCCGTTTAAAAGAAGTCGATACCGATACTGTCAGTATCGAGATCAATCCGGTGGTCTTTCAGGAATTCACCATTGATCAGGTGCCCACCCTGTCACTGGAAATGAATGGTGAAACAGCCATTATGGCCGCTGGAATCACCTCTCCAGAATGGCTGATTCGTCAGTACCAATCAGGAAAACGAGGGCATCTTGGCACTCATGGAGCTACCTTTCCTGTTATCGAAGCAGATCTTCTGGAAAGTCTAAAACAACGACTGACAGTGCTGAACTGGAAAGCAATAACGGAAAAAGCTCAACAAAAACTTACACAGACCACCTTCACGAATCATCAGAACCTTCCGGTCAGTCGAACAAAAAGCAGCCAAACCCTTCAACTGTCGGGCTCCTGGAAAACACCCATGATTGTCATGGACAGTCAGGATAAACGACAACAGAAAGCGATAATGGCTTGGTTAGTTCAACACCCTGACGCTTTGATTATGACCAGCCAATGGTCTATCGAGGGATTGCAAAAGCTGCCTGATAAAATGCAGCAACATTTAATCTATTTACTGCCTTCAGCAATGGTAAAACGATTTCAAATCACCGCAATGCCGGCACTGCTAACACCGGAAAGAAACCATCAATGGCGTGTCAACACTGCTGTTGTTTCAAATCATGATCACCTGAGCCTGTACTCATGGTTAAGGACATCATTGGTCGGTTTTTCACCCAGCCTTATGCCGAAGAGCGCACTCCATCAGAAAACAAGAATCCATCAGAAAACCAGAATCCATCCAAAGCCCTGTGCCAAAGTGTGCCTGTTTTATCTGAGAAACTGATCACTTCGGTGCCCTGGAACGAACTGTTCCCGATTCGCATCGGCTTGGCCAAAATGGGTTCAGGAAAAGAACCGAATCACAGAGCCACAACCCATACCGGACTCTGCGTCTGTGAAGACAGCGCCGGTCTGTTTCATCCTGGTGTGACGACCGGATTCTGGCGTCCACAGCGGTTGATTGAACTGACTCGAAGTCCAGGCTGTTTAATGGCGTTGGGTGGTCACAAATTATCCATAGTAGACCAACGTCGCTGGGGAACTTTGGGTTCAAACAATATCCCCAAAGGACTGACGTATATGCACGCCCATGTATACAGTCTGCCGTTGATCGAGATGCTGAATATGGTCACCGGCATCGGCGGCTGCAACAGTGATTTGGTGGATTTTGATTTGATCAATCTGTCAGAAGTTGATCCTTCCTGGAATCACCCGGAACTGGCTGCCCTGTTGTCACCGGACCTTGCAGCCTACGCCAATCCTGCAGCGATCAATGCCTGTACGGCGGATGGGTTTGCTGCTCTAGCATCGCAACCCATGGACAGTCTGCACTGGTGCGCCGGAAGCTGGGGCAGTCTTTATCCACTATCAGGGTTCACCAGTACTTATGGGCACTTTGCCGATAACACCAGCTTGTTAGCTACCCGCGCCTTAGCCAAAATTCATCGCATCGGACTGGGCCGAAAAACCATAGGAAAGGAAGCCCTGTGCCACAGTCGCATTACCCCCTGGCTCCCTAAAAGCCAGTATAAAATGAGTATGTTCTGGCCAGAGCCTGAAAAACAGAAAGCCCACTGGATCGGTGCTTCAGCAGCCACCTGGGGAATGCACAGGCAGTCATTGGCTAAAGACGACGCCATGTATCTGGTCTGGCAATACCGGGATTGTTGTCAAACGACCATCAGTCCTTAAAGACCATCATGATACAACCAACGGGGATGTCTGTAGTCTTTCTCAGAAACCCGCTGGTACGCTTCGGGACTAACGGGTACTAGCCAACTTTTAAACAACAGGGTCAAGTCCTGTCCGCTATGTTCACACAGGCTTTCAAAAAAATAATCGGTTTTTTCCTGTTGAAGGCGAGGCAGTTTTTCTTCAGGCAAACGGCGAAACTGACGGTAAAGTTCGGTAATGGGTTCAGTGGTTAATGAGGTTAACAGTGTCATCATAAACGCTGCTTTTTTAGAAAACATTACATCTATATCAGGATTCCAAAGGGTGCTGTCATAACCTTCTATATACGCAGAGAAAATGTCCCATAAATAATTAAATGTGGGCGCATAGTAATACAATATATCACCCGAGCCTCGACTGCTAACAAACCAATAACCAGAATTATATTGATAGACAATTAAAAATAAATCTGCAAAAGCCTGCCTCGCACCGGGTGGCTCAAAAGCAGTGTCAGCAGGCTCATAATTATGACCCAGCTCGTGTCGTAGCAGATTCCCTGCTCGTATATAGTTCAGATCAAGGTACTGCATAGGGTTGCCACTACTAAGCCACCACAAAACTATGGGGTACCCGCTGTGACTGCGGTTATTGTATTGGGTCTGGATATCCATCACAAAACGAAAGGGTAAATCTGGTGCCTTGTCCACCGCTTCACTGGCATCCGGACTCAGTCCCACCAGGGCATTGGCGTCCTTTACCAACTGGTCATAATCGGTTACCACTGCTACCGGGTCATCAAGGTCTCGAATCATGGCTGAGGGCAGGGTCAATATTGTGTAATCTCCTTCCAGCTCGGCCCAGGGCGCCGGGTAATAGCGAATTTCATCCAACCATTGTGCGAGTGAATCCCTGCCAAGTTTAAACCAGGGAGCTTTGACAGCGCCGGAGATAGTGATATTAAATGAATCAGTGCCCGTACTGTCTGATTCAAGATAAATCAACCCACTGGCCAAGTCTCTGTCATGTAGCACCTTCTTTTGCAACGGCATACGATCTGAGGCCATTGATACTCTTTTGCGCTCAGAAAGAGGTGTATTTCCGAGTTCATCAGTATGCGCACCAATCCTTATATAAAGCGTTGACCCCAGAGAACTACCAGAGACAGGCTCAGCCTTAAAAGTGACGGGCTCCCCCGGTAACCTGTACAACCCCGTGCTTTGAGTGTTTTTCGGCGGACTCTTCAAGCGTAATTCAGAAAAACCACGGGGATGCAATGAAAATCGAATGGTTTCAGTAATCCGTTCGGCTTCTTTTGGCACACGGCCCGGAAACTCGTCCCCGGCAGGCATCAGGTGCTGATAGGTTTGTTCCGGATCACTAAACAGAGTCCAGCCCAATGCCGGTGACTGTTGAGTCAATAAAACCCACCAAAGGCAAAAGGTTAACCTTGATTTAAAGATTCTGGAAAAATGTGATTTTTCCCTCAAACCATCACCTTAATCATCATCTGAAGTCCATGAAATTAGATTTATCGTGGCTGTACCCCGTGACAGCCATAATCTGGGCAGTCATTAACCTAGCCCATACTGGAGAAAAGGGAACCGAATTATTCAGGGAATATACACAATCCGGCTGGATGAACCAGATTAACCAGCAAGCAGAAGCTACCTCTCAAAATCCAGAGCCCATTGCAAATCAAGTTTCCAACCTGATGCTGGAAAAACCATCAGAAAGCCATCATCGCCAGAAGCTGGAAGATTACTACCAGAACGAAGACTTTGACGGCCTGCAATCCTTCGGTGAACAGCGAGTACTGCAGTTGGACACCGAACAGTCTCCTGAAGGGGAAGCATGGCGACTTTTAAACCAGTCACCGGATCGTTATTACCCCGATGCCAATGAACACAAAATCCTCGATGCTATGGAGCTGGGTGTGAAAGCATTAGAACATCCCAATACCTGGTCAAAACAGAAAGACTGGCCTACAGATACAAAGGGCCAACCCATCTATGATCAAAACAGCGAAATGAGCGCCACCATTGCTCGAATGCGTCAGCATTTCAAAGGCTGTGATTATCAGAAAAAGCTGATCCTTAAAAAAGACCGACAAGTACACAGCCCTGATCTCAAGGAGTGCACGCGAGCGTTGGTGACGGACGACAGTGTGATTTTACATCGGAAAATCACTCTCAACCCTTTTTTGGAATACCTGTCCGGTTCAGGGTTATCAGGATTGAGCGCCTGTGAAAGAAATTCTATTAATGAACAGAGTGCCGGTGAAGGCTGTCTTCAAATTCGCTTAGGAGAAGCTCCCCATGGAGATAGCTATTACCACTGCGGATGCTGCATTAAAGAAGAAACACTGACGGTGAAGTTGCTCCAACCCGAAGCTCTGACTCATGCTGTTATTGAGCAAGCGCGCTGGGATGATCGACTGCAAATTTGGTTAAACGATCAAAAGTTCTGGCAGAGTAATGATGGGTTGTATCCACTGTCTGGTTTTACCAGCACCTATGGGCACTTTTCTGACAACACCAGTCTATTAGCCACAAGAGCGCTGGCCAAGATTCACCGTATTAGACTGGGGCGGAACACCGTCGGCAATGATGCACAATGTCACTGTCGCATTACGCCCTGGCTCCCCAAAAGCCAGTATAAAATGAGTATGTTCTGGCCGGAACCGGAAAAACACAAAGCCCACTGGATCGGTGCATCCGCTGCTACATGGGGCACGCATCGGCACCTACTGGCTAAAGACGATGCCATGTATTTGGTTTGGCAGTATAGGAATTGTTGTCAGACCATCAATCAGTAAATCATTCCCAATCGTTGTACATCTCTATCATGCAACCTACAGGATAAAAGTCCTTCAAACCCTTCAAAGAAGGAATGAACTCATTCTGCATGGTTTCGTGTGCGGTCACATCCGCTTCAACAAATCTCTCCCATGACACAAGCCATGCACTCATCATTAATGGAAGCCCTGCAGCAGTGATCGTTGATAAACTTCTTGTGGTTGGAGGACCTACAGAACATTGCGATAGTGTAGAAGTCATACATCCAGTTATCACTACGATGATGGCTGCGGCTGCGGCTGCGGCTGCGGCTATGGCTACGGCTGCGGCTACGGCTCCGGCTACCCGGCTCCGGCTACGGCTGCGGCTACGGCTACGGCTACGGCTCCGGCTCCGGCTCCGGCTACGGCTCCGGCTACGGCTCCTCCGGCTACGGCTACGGCTACGGCTCCGACTTCGGCTCCGACTCCGACTCCGACTACGGCTCCGGCTCCGGCTCCGACTACGGCTCCGGCTACGGCTACGGCTCCGGCTCCGGCTACGGCTACGGCTCCGACTTCGACTTCGGCTCCGACTCCGACTCCGACTACGACTCCGACTCCGACTCCGACTACGACTACGGCTCCGACTACGGCTCCGACTACGGCTCCGGCTACGGCTCCGGCTACGGCTCCGGCTACGGCTCCGGCTACGGCTCCGGCTACGGCTACGGCTACGGCTTTCTCTGAGAGGCTTATTTTCTCTGGCTCAGCAAAGGCAGAATATAAAAATGTAGATGCCAGTGTTGTACCCACTGAAACGATTAACAAAACAGAGGGTTTGAACTCCAATGTCTGTTTATACATGAACCATAAAGACAACCCACCCGTTATCAGACCGGTTGATAGCCCATTAAACAGTACATAGATTGGTAACAATTTCTGATTTGATCCTGTTAAGTAACGGGCAACTGTGTTCGACATAACTTGCATTACCTGATAGTAAATCGCATACGTCACCGCCATGCGCATATAACTCATTGCCGATTCATGGGAGTGAATAATATAAACCATCGTACCTGCGAACAAAGCCATGTTCAGAGATGACCAGATTTCCGTAGCATCTGTTGGCCATTGAGATTTTTCCAGATAAAGAAAGGCAGTGGCTTCTGGTGCAAAATGCTGACAAAAAGCTGCCCGACTATTCGCCGGTAATGCAGCCATTATCCAACACATAGTTTCCAGTAATACCGAAACAACCACTCCGTTTGGACACTACAAGAACACTGTCCTGAATAAAGTGCCCATCAACAAAACTGCTGTTATCCGCTTTTATTACAGGAGCAGATATCATCATCAATACCAATAACCAATGTTTTATACGCACAAGAACCTAACACCAGTGAAACCGTTGAAGTTCAAGAGTATAGATTGCCTATTGATTGCCCTCTGTCTGCAAGTTTCCCCGGGGGCAAGCGAGTCAGGCCTTTCCGCCCCTGAACAATATAAGCAGCATACTCAGTCTGGCTGGATTACCCTGATCAACCAGCAATCAGAAGCCATCACCAGAAATCCAAGCTCAATTACCTCGCAAACACCAAACCTGATCATGGAAAAATCTACAGACAACCAACACCGCCAAAAGCTGGAAGCCTTTTATCAAACCGAAGACTTTGACGGGGGTGTAATTAAAAGTGTTCCATCTACCCATTATCCAGCTTGCTGCCAGTACTGATCCCAGTCCCCGTTAGAACGCAATGTTCTTAAGCAAAGCATTGCTCCTGCGATGGAAGGCTTCCACCAAGCACCCGGTATTTTTAGTCGCATCTGCACTACTGCACTGTTAGAACTTTCTATTTCGCCAGAGCCAATGGGAAGATTGGCTGCTTCTGCTGCAGCATATTCGAATTGCCCTGGACGGTTTCGGATATATCGGTGACACTCCTCTGGTTTATTGGCTGCTTTGCCTTTCTTTCCGTTTCTATGCGGATCAAGCTCTGCCATGACGGCATTAACATTGCCAGATTTCATGCGTTCCTGCTGGATATGCCGCCACTGTACACGTGTTTCCTTGTTAAACCCGACACACTCTTCTGCTGCATCAGCGAAGTGCTCAGAGAGATGATAATAGTCAACGAGGAAACTTCCTTGCTCTCCAAACACTCTCTTTGTCTGGTTGGCAATCCAGGTGGCTCCATCGCTCACGCAATGGATAGAGGATTGCCGGTTGAGCCCCTGCTCTATTGCACAACTCAACCACTGGTCACCTGCTTCATCCGGCCCTCCCATTGTGGCCTGATGACGTTTATCTGAACTACCCAGCTTATAGACCTGGCAAAGTTTAGCCTCCTGCCATTCAGTTTTACGTGCTTTGCGTTTGTCACCTTCTGCCTCTTCATCAATGAGGACAACAGGAATCATGCTTCCATCCATTTCTCCTATGAACTGGGCAGCTTCACCGAGGCAGTCCTGACGATTTTGTGATGCACTGATGGAATCATTTTGCATACAGCTTGCGTGCTCAAGAGTTATGGCTCGAATAGAAGACTCAGGCACATCAATACCATAATGTTCATGTATTTTTTTTGCAGCTGCCTGAAAAGAACTATCTGCACCAAAGTCTACAATTTTACGTTGAATTGTGCGGGAGTAGTCGCGACAGTGAATATGAGCGGCATGACTGAAAGGTCTGACCCGATGCTTGTCTACCGTCTGGCAGCGTTCAAGAACTTCTATTTTCCCATAGGTGCTCAGCCAATAAGTGTTTTTTTTTGAGTTTTAGCTCCGGGGTGCTTCAGGCAAGCCTCGCCAAATTTTTGATCTTCCTTGTAGGTACCCCAGCCAGTAAGCAGTTCATTGCCCATTTCACGCAGGTGGGCAATGACGGGTTCTTCAGCATCATCAGCACGATCCAGGAGACCTGACTCGGCTTCAACAATATCCAGAAGTGCAGAAACTCTAAGCTCAAGCTCGGGGTGGGCTGCAAGTCTATCAGCAAGAGAAATAGGTGAGGGCATAATACTAACTAGGGTTGAGAAATACTCTTACATTATCGTTCATATTGAGGTTTTGTGGGCAGAAAAACTTCTAATGAACACTTTTAATTACACCCCTGGTTAACAGCATTAAGTTTGGGATGGTGGACAGCCAACTGGCAGAAAAAAATCTAATGCCTTTCATTCTTGTTTTAATACTGGCTCTACCTCAGATTGTGTGGGTAAATTTCAGCGCTTCACCCCTCTTGGATAAAGATCAAGGCCACCACAATGAAAGTAAATTGCAGTTTTGAACCTTTCTCTGTTTCTGTAACCGTAGGCTCGACCCTTGAGTCGCTGTATCTTTCCATTCATGCCTTCTGCACGGCCATTGTCGGCTTTCAGAACTATTGCGTTAATAATTCCCCACAGGTGTTCTTTGATCATCTTGGCCACTTTACGAACAGGTTCAAGCCGACACCTCAGTGCCCAGCTCAGCCACCGTTTCCATGCCTTGATAGCCCAAGCTCGTGATGTGTAATTCCACAGTGTCATCGCCATCTCTTTGATGGCCCAGGCTCGTGCTGTTTTCAGCTTTGAATCACGCAACGGCTCGAACGCTTCCCACTTTTCATCGCTCATATTTTCAGGATTTGTTAGCCAGTCAAACCGGGTACCTTTGAGTAAGTCTGACCCTGTAGACATAAGCGCTTTATGCTCTTCTATGCGAACTTTATTGACCGCATTGCCTAAGTACTGGGCAACATGGAACTTGTCAAATGCTATTCGCTCCCTGGCTTCTGGCACATGCAATGTGACTGCCTTGATAAAGGGCTTCCACATATCCATGGTAACGCATTCAATACCGGCTTTCTGGTCTGGCGTCAGGGTCTCAAAGTACTCATTGAGGCTGTCAGCTTTATGGTTGTCGGCCAAATGTAAAACAATGCCTTTTTCATGATCTGTAACCACAGTGACGTACTCACGTCTCTTCTGGAATGAGGTTTCGTCAACGGCTAACCGTTTGGGATTGTCGTGTACTCTGCGTGCCAGACCTCTCGCTACTGCACGCTGTTGGATACCGTCGATGGCATTCCAGCTAAGCTTCATTTGTTGGGCAACTGCACTGGTTGTTGCCTCTTTCAGCCAGTCAATAACAAGTGCTTCAAACAAGGCCGTAAAACCAGAGTTCGGTTCAGCCCATGGAACCTGTATTGTTTTTACACCGTGATCGGAACATTGTGTACGCGGAACATCAGCAATAAGGATGGTTTGAAACTGGCAGGTATCCAGATGCCGCCACTTCTTCTGACGTCGATCGTAACCCGGAGAGGGTTTATCACAAACACTGCATTTAGAAGGCTTTTTGCCATCATGTTCGAGAAAGATTTCGACTTTTCCTTCAGTAATGGAGAGTTCCACGTGAGCGACATGCCACGGAGTTTCAACGCCAAGTATTTTAGAGTAGAGTTCTTTATCGCGCATGTCGGCATCCTTGCCTTGAAGTGTTCAATATAGATTAAATCACCCACTAAAATCAGGGAAGAGCCTTAATACTTTGCTATTCACTATCCGCCTCTGGGGAGATCCGTTGGTTTCAACGACACTCAGAGGGTTGGTTCTGGTACGAACCCGCTCCTGACCCTGTACAAGATCAAGATGATCAGACAACTTCATCGAATGACACGGCACCTCAACCACTGTCTACCGTCTGGATCAGACAAAATATTGGTCAGTACCTGGACAAAGCCATCGACCATCCCAGCGAAAAAAACGTCAGTGCTTATTTGTATCTGGATAGATTGGTGAAGGAAAAGGCAGAACAGTTCGCCCGTGTCGGCAAACAAGTCATCGAAAGTGATCCCATGCTGGATGAAAACGTCCGTCGTCCCATATCCCCTGCTGCGGCAAAAATCAAAGATGATATGGTTCAACAGGCCAGAGAGGCCGTTCTAAGAAAAATTGCCAGGCACGCTGGCTTGGTTATCTACTATCACGGTCATTGCCTGCTTTGCCGTATCCAAGCTAAAACTCTTCAACTATTGAGTCTGGAATATGGCTTTGAATTGATTCCTGTATCAACAGATGGTCACTTAATCCGGGAGTTACCAGACAGTCGAGTTCAACGGTCGCCACCAGCCAGCCTCAAAATACTCACTTATCCTGCACTTTTTATGATGAAACCACCTGACAACATTGCGCTGGTACGTCAGTGCGTCACATCATTTACCGAGCTGACGGCACGCCTGATTGAGGTCGCTTATAGGCAGGGCTTGATCAATTCCAGTGACTACAACAGCACCCGAATCACTGGAGCACCAGTTTTACCTGACTCTGAATATTATGAAACAACATTCTTCCAGAAAGGTATTAAAGAAACTTAGAGGTAGATATTTATATGAACAGTCAAACCCAGCTCTGGTCTATTCGTCGCATTGCCCAATTTCTTGATCACTCGGTCAGTTATACCCGTAACGTTCTGGTGAAACAATCTGATTTTCCACCACCTCGTTATAATATTACCATTGTTGATGGTAGGAATCACAAAAGTAAACCTCGATGGTTTAATGACGAGGTGATTTCCTGGGCTGAAAGCGCCTATGTCAAGTCAGAACATGCTTCTGAACAGCTGCCAAAAAAGAGAGGACGTAAGCGGAAATAGTGAATTATTCTCGTAGCTTATGCCCAAACTCTCGAGCCGTTTTTCGATAATACTTCAGTGTCCTGTTCATATCCCGGTGACCTGCCTGACGTGCCAGTTCAAAGGGTTTCAACTTTTCTGACAGTCGTGTTAACGCTTCATGCCTGGAATCACGAAATTGAAGATCTTCAATCGATGTTTTCCTGCTAGCCAAAGAAAAAATTGAACTGACATTTAATTTATTACAGTTAAACCAGTACTTTCCTTCCTTCTTCCCCAACTCAATCAAGCGAATAGCTTCCTGGGTCAGCGCCACTGATTTTTTCCTTTTCTCTTTGACCTTTTCTTTGGGAAGATCAACCACTCCGGATTCTAAATCTATTTCTGCAGTTTCAAGGAATTTAACTTCCTGTAATCGCATACCTGTTTCGAGGCAGAGACACCATAGTAGGGCAACGTTTTCTCTTGGTGTTTCGGGCTTTCTCCGACGATCCCAGTCATCCAGAATAAACAGAATTTCTTCAATTTCCTGCTCAGTCACTCTTCTCTCGCGATTACTGTCCTCATCCTCATTGAATTTCACCTTCCCTCCAAACGGCGTCTCCTCAATACACCCCCACTCTTTTGCTGTACTGAACACATGGCTGAGGAAATTTTTGTCCCTTATTACTGAACTATTCGTTACATGGTTCAATCGGTTGAGTTTCCATTCAGCTATGTGGTGGGATTCAATTTTTGACATGCTGGTATCCATCAAACTGCCAAGGGGCGCATGGGATGAATTGGTACAAAACTGCTGGAAACGTTTACTTTCCCTTAGCGCTGTTTCCTTGCCTTTCTTCTTGGAACTGACTTCCCTTAGATAGCGTTCGAAGCATTCACGTAAGGTGCTTTTTCGCCTTTTAGCTTTAGCTACCTCCCTCTCTGAGACTCCCATAGCAGCTATCTCAGCTTCTCTGTTTTCGGCCCAAGCTAGTGCTTCTTTCTTTATATCAAACGTTCTGCTTTCTCTAATTCCCAGTTTTTGCACTCTCGCGAGCCAACCAAGCTTACGCTTTTCAAAAGTGGCCATTTCAGTAATGCCCTCTGTTTGTGGGTCTGCATGCGAGATTCTAGTGGTAAATCAAGTGGTAGAATAGTGGTAATTTTTGAACGATAAACACAGTGAAATAACGTGAAAAAAGAGGACGAATAAAAATTTTGAACGTTGACGTTTTTTACTGCAAGACAGGGCGCGGTAAGGACAAGCTCAAAAAACAGGCGAAAAAAAAGCCGTCGAACTATCGACGGCCTTTCTGTATGGTGCCCGGAGCCGGACAGCCTATAGCCTGTATTACTGTAACTTCTAACAGTTTGTGGCTAGTTTATAAGATTTGCACTGAAAAACAAGGTGCCTTTGAGGCACAGAATACCTGAAGTGCCAAGGGGAAATAATATTATCAGACAGCTTTCGCCTAAATAGAACATAGGAATAATAGCGTCTGGTAACTGATTAATGAACCTGCAGAAATGATGAGCTGAGAATCGTGCGCTACGTGAATATCATGAAGCTCGGTACGCAAAAATTAATTTTATGCACGTAGCGTCACCTCCTGACCGATAGTCTAATTCTAGCGATATCCCTGTTCTGTCCGGATCACATTAATGACTCATAACCACCTTCTTCTCCTCCGGCTTGTCGTTTGAGCCAATTAATACTATTATTTAGCTCATTATATGAGCCGAATAGTCCTATTCTTTGGCTCATCTGAACATGGAACCGCAAATGACCCATTATTCATCCGTTGACTGGATCTGGCAAAGCAACGACTGGCCGGAGTTCTACTGGCAGGATGAAGCTGTATTACCCCGACTGAGAGACGTGCGTTTCAGCTTGGGCGTTTTATTAGGCAAAGCCAGTAGCACCCCAAGAGATAACGAAGATGCTTCTACGCTCAATACGCTTCTGGAAAATATTATCACCTCCTCCGCTATCGAGGGAGAGCGCCTTAACGCCCAGTCCGTTCGATCTTCATTAGCCAAGCGGTTAAATTTAGAAGGCACAGACGATGCCGCCTACCCTACTTCTGAAAGAACCGAAGGGCTGGCAGAAATGATGCTCGATGCTATCAGTAACCTGGATACACCCCTCACTCTGGATCGACTCTATCAATGGCATCATTGGTTGTTTCCAAACACGGGCTTCACCCTGAATAGTGTTCAAGCAGGACAATTAAGGGGAGAAGAGCCGATGCAAGTGGTTTCCGGGCGGATCGATCGTCCGACGGTTCATTTTGAAGCGCCGCCAAGAAGCGTACTGGAATCCGAGCTATCGCGGTTTTTTGACTGGTTCAACCACAGCAAAGACGACCCCAAATGTGATCCTCTGCTTCGTGCAGCCATCAGCCACTACTGGTTTGTTACCTTACATCCCTTTGATGACGGCAATGGACGATTAACTCGCGCCATTACAGACCTGGCTTTGGCACAGGCCGATGCTCAGAGTATCCGACTATATGCCATCTCCAGTGTCATCCTGGAAAACCGAAAAGCATATTACGCTATTCTGGAAAAGTCCCAGCGCGGGGATATGGATATTACCCCTTGGCTGCTGTGGTTTTTAGACATGCTTGAAGAAACCATCACGAGCTCTTTGACAAAGATCGACCGAACCCTGCAGAAAACCCGGTTCTGGCAACAGTTCCATGATGCAAGACTTTCGGATGAGCAGGTTAAAGTTTTGAATCGACTGCTGGATGGTGGTCAGAATGGCTTTGAGTCTGGTATCAGTGCCTCTCAATACCAGAAGGTGGCCAAAGTCAGTAAGGCCACGGCTACTCGACATCTGTCTGACTTACTGGTTAAAGGTTGCATTGAGAAACTGCCCGGTGGTGGGCGGAGTACCCGGTACCAGGCTTGTCGTAGATAAAGCAAGCGTTTCACTGATTGGACAATGCCGCTTCTGAAAGAAGAACAACTACTCATTGGCGAGGTGGTTCTGATGGTGGGCAACTTGGCACAATGAAAATAATCACGCCATGTATGCCCCGTAAACGTTCGACAGGTGTCAATCAAGGAGAGTGGTGATGTGCAGAGCAATACGTTGTATATCGCTATATAATTTCTTCTTGATAATCGCTTCAAGAATATTCCGGTTTACATCCAGATAATCATGAACCAGCACATTTCGAAAGCCGATCATTTTCATGGCCAGATCGTGATCCTGGCGGGATAAAACATTTCGTCGTTCCAGACCATCCAGGCCAGCACGGGATTTACTGACCTTTGCCCCAAATTTTTCTTGATAGACGTATCGTGAAATTCCCACCAGGGATTCAATCAGGATTTGCAAGGCTCTTTGAGCAGCCAGAACATCTCGTGCTTTCCAGGTTCCAAGATCATCATGAAGCTCTTCGAGTATCAGCATCATTTCTTGCTGAATGTTTTCGATTTCCTGCTCGTAAGCTTTATCTCTCATAATCTTTTTCCCAAGCGGAGATAATGGCGTGTTCAAGCCGCCTCACAGCGGGAACATGACGGTCATAGACCTTGATTCCCTGAATGATATTCCATTGCAATGGCACTGGCACTTCACGGATATCTACGATGCTGATAGCGATATCAGGAAATCGCCGTTCCAACTCGGATTCCACAGTTGGGGGGCGAACTACACGTTCCAGTAAATCCTGCTCATAATCAGTAAAGATAACCGCTATATCCCAGTCGCTATCCTCTCTGGCGCAATCTTTTGCCCTGGAGCCATACAAATATACAGCATCTACGGCCACTGTCTTGACAATATAATCCGTCAGATTCTGAAGCGTTTCTGAAGTCTCATCCTTCAACTTAAAGCTCCGCACTGTTCATATTGAAATTCAACAATCATCCTATCATGTCTCTACTGAAATCTGACCGGAAATTTTTAGACATACGTAATAGTGAGCGCCCCAACCCGCACGCGGCTTAACATCTACGAGTAACTTTTTCCCGTCAGAGCCTAATATTTTCTATGATATTAGGGAAGATATATCCGGTCCAGAGACCGTAAAGACACTGGTGCCTTTTGCCCGTTCGTGAGCGTGGTCCGGAAGCTGGCGACTTCATCATTGATGACGCATCAAGCGATCTCGTTCGGAAGAATGCAAATTCTCGACAGCTCCATACCCGGATATACCTTCACCCAGAAGTATAGGTGAAAGTCATGTCTCGTCGAACCCAATCAAACAGTTGTCGTTCAATTCGCATGCAAAAACGCATTGCAGGAAATCTTGAGAAGATTAATCTTTTTGCTGCCGGTATTGATATTGGATCTGCATCTCACTTTGTCGCTGTACCTGAAGAGTTGGATGACCAGGCTGTACGCGAATTTTCCTGTTTCACTGCCGATCTTGAAGCGATGGCTGAGTGGCTGGTCAAGTTGGGCATTACAACCGTGGTAATGGAATCAACAGGTGTGTACTGGATTCCTGCTTTTGAAATTCTCGAGTCCTACGGGCTTGATGTAAAGCTGGTGAACGCACGACATGTGAAGAATGTTGCTGGCCGAAAATCCGACGTACTGGACTGTCAGTGGCTCTTGCAGCTTCATACTTATGGATTGCTTGAAGGGGCTTTCAGACCGGATGAACAGGTGTGTTCTCTTCGTGCTTAGGTAGTGGGTTAAACCTGTTAAATTGCATGAATATCAATCCCGAATTCCAATTTATTTATCAAAAGACCAATCACGATATCGTGCATTTTCTCTGATTTTGAAAAGCAAATTGTTTTACGAGCTAAACGCTTAATTCTAGTCCTGAAGTTGAGGTTTTTTCTCTCAATTTTTTGTGTATTTGTTTTCCCTACAACATGCTCTGCTGGATTAAGATGCCGATCATATGCACCCCAATTATCAGTATAAAATCTCTTTATATTAAATGGAGCGAGCAGCTCTTTTAGAGTCTTAAATACCTTGTCAGTTCGCTTTCCAAAGGCATAAGCAAGAACCGTATTGGTGGTATGGTCAACTGCGTGCCAAATCCAGCGCTGGTTAAATTTACTATTAACAAATGACCATTGCTCATCAAGCTCTGCCTCTTCGCAGGCAGGCTCTAGATGTATATTACTATCATCTCCAAGCTCCATTGTGCGGATATTAGGATTAACTTTGATTAAGCCTTTTTCTTTTTTTTTAAGGTGTTTATGACAGTCGTTTTACTAATACCCAACACCCTCCCTGTATCCCTTACGCCACTGCCATTAATTGCCATCTCAACGATTTTTTCCTTAACTCCAGGCTCGTAGGCTTTGTAACGATATTTGAGCATGAACGTTTTAACATGGCAGTCAATATTACAACACAGGTAGCGCGGTACATTATGGGCGCTAACACCGATGTATTTGATGTTTTGGCTGTCACAAGTACTACAGCGTACTATTGAAGAACAAGTCATATTTAACTCGCTAGCAATACGTCTACTGTCGTATTATAGCTGACTTTTCGGAACCTACAGGTTTAACCCACTACCCGTGCTTACATGCGCCAGCGTGAAAACCTAGTTCACTATCGTGCTTCACATATCCAGCATATGCAAAAAGCGCTGAGGCAGATGAACTTACTACTGGATAATGTGGTGGCAGACATTACCGGTAAAACAGGTATGACTATCATCCGTTCAATCCTTACAGGACAGCGAGATCCCAAGGAACTGGCAAAGCATCGGGATGGGCACTGCAGAAAATCAGAAGAGGAAATAGCAAAATCCTTGAAAGGCCACTATCGTCTTGAACATCTTTTTTCTCTGCAGCAGGCGGTTGAGCTTTACGACACATACAGTGAAAAGATCCATGCCTGCGATGGCGTGCTCTAGCAGCAATTAAAAAAATTTGACAGTAAAGCAGAGTCACCTTCAAACGAGTCATCAGACACTGACAAACCTATCAAAAAACGGAAGTCTCGCAGTGCTCCCGATTTTGATGTCCGGTCACAGCTTAGCCGAGTAGCAGGTGTAGACCTGACGAAAATTGACGGGATTGAAGAAGCTACAGCGCTAAAAATTCTGTCAGAGATTGGGTTAGACATGGGACGTTGGCCGTCTGCAAAACATTTTGCATCCTGGCTTGGGCTTTGTCCCGGAACAAAAATATCCGGAGGTAAAGTTCTGAATCGAAAAACCAAGCGTATTCCCAGTGCAGCGGCAACGGCCTTCCGGATGGCTGCATTTACCCTGATGAACTCAAAGAGTGCTCTGGGAGCCTATTGTCGGAGAATGAGAAGCAAAATGGGGTCTCCAAAGGCAATTACCGCGACAGCACATAAGCTGGCGAGGCTGGTTTACAGTATGCTCAAGCATGGCAGCAAATATGTCGATGAGGGTCAGGATTACTATGAACGTCAACATCAGGATAGGGTGATGAGGAATCTGCAGCGAAAAGCGAAAGACATGGGCTTCGTGCTAGTGCCAGCAGGTATTGCCACCGAAAGCTAGCACTGTGAAAACCGGCTAGCATCGGGAAGTTACTCAGAAGCACTCCGGCCCGCTCCGCGGTCACACATCTACAAGTAACTCCTTCCCAAAAATTAAATTCATTCTATGATCATATGAGAGCATGTCTGGACCAGAAACCGTTTGCACACTGGTGTTTTTTACCCGATCAAAAGCATGGTTCAGGAGTTGACGACCCCATCACTGATGACGCTTGGCGATCTCGTTTGTAAGACTGTATATCGTCGACAGCCCTATTTCCGGATATGCCTTTGACCGAATTTTGAGGGTATTATGAAAAGTAAGTTAAAAATTGAGACTGCTTCTCCCAAAGCTCAAAAACGAATTGATGGGCATTTAGAAACCATTAACCTGTATGCGGCTGGTATTGATATTGGTTCGGAGACGCACTACGTAGCTATTCCGCAAGAGTTAGATGATCAGCCTGTTCGGTCGTTTCCTTGTTTTACCGCTGACCTTGAAAACATGGCGCAATGGTTAATAAATGCAGGCATCACTACGGTTGCGATGGAATCGACAGGGATTTACTGGATACCCGCTTTTGAAATTCTTGAATCCCATGGTCTCGAAGTTCGTCTTGTGAATGCGCGCTACGTTAAAAACGTCGCTGGACGTAAAACTGACGTTGAGGATTGTCAGTGGATTCAGCAGCTTCACACTTATGGATTGCTCAATACCGCTTTTCGCCCGGATGAGGAGGTTTGCGCATTAAGAGCTTACATGAGGCAACGTGACAATCTCGTAGCAAACCGTGCGTCGCATATACAGCATATGCAAAAAGCTCTAAGACAGATGAACCTGTTGCTGGATAATGTCGTTACCGATATCACGGGAAAAACCGGATTGACGATCATTCGGTGTATTGTTGAAGGGGAGCGAGATCCACTTCAATTGGCGAAACATCGTGATCCGCATTGCAAAAAGACAGAACAGCAAATTGCCAGGTCTCTAAAAGGACACTACTGGGCTGAGCATCTGTTTGCCCTACAGCAATCGGTTGAACTTTATGACGTTTATGATGAAAAGATCAGCGCCTGCGACAGGGCTTTAGCGAGCCAGCTGAAACAATTTGATAGCAAGGCTGATGATTCTGACAACATGCCTGATAAACCGGTTAAAAAACGTAAATCGTCCAGTTCTCCTGACTTTGACGTTCGTTCTGAGCTCTATCGGGTAACGGGTGTTGACCTGACAGCTATTGATGGTATTGATGAAAATACGGCTCTGAAAATACTATCGGAAACAGGAACTGATATGAATCGATGGCCCACAGCCAAACATTTTGCTTCGTGGCTTGGTTTGAGTCCTGAAAACAAAATATCCGGTGATAAAATTCTAAGCTGTAAAACCAAACGGATACCCAACCGGGCATCAAAAGCTTTGAGGATGGCAGCATACTCTCTGACGAATTCAAAAAGTGCGCTTGGTGGTTACTATCGAAGAATGCGCAGTCGCTTGGGAGCCCCGAAAGCGATCACCGCAACCGCACATAAATTAGCCCGATTCATATACAGCATGCTGAAAAACAAGACGGAATATATTGACCTTGGGCAGGATCATTATGAGCAAGAATATAAAGCCAGAGTCTTAACTAATTTGAAAAAAAAGGCGAAAGATATGGGCTACCTCCTGATACCTGAAGAGCAGACCGCGATGGCTTAACCCTGTGCGGACTGGTGAGTTCAGAGGGAGTTACTTGTAAGATGGCAGGCACTGGACCGAAAAATCCATATATTACCAACAGAAAAAAGTATGATGAAAAGCCTACAACGCTTTCTGATGAATCGTTGAGACCCTCAGTTGATACCCGGCGGCTGAAGTGTGTACTTCTGCATGACTGACCTACGAAGGTCAGCGTATAATTATTGCATCTTTATATAGATATGCAGAGATTCCTTTATGTCGCCTGCGAAAGACACTAGTACTGCGTTTTTCTGAATTTGAGACTGAGGAACGTATGACCGACCAGATAATTTCTATTCATCCAATTCAGAGACGATATTCATATTCAAACACTTGATATTTCAGATTTCTACGATAGATAAGAAATTTGGCACACACTCCACCATTAGCCAGCTTTCAATGAAGAAGCTGAACGATGGTTTGATTGTTTACTGCCTCAATCAATGAGGCTTTTCATTATCCAGTGCAAGCGAGTTCTGGCAACACAGGATAAAGCTTTTTCAGCTTAGTTCGCGCATTCTCTGTGGTGAAACGCCACTCCATCGCAGATTTACAAGCATTGCGCTCTGCCTCCCAAGCTTCCACTTCACGGCGAAGCGTATCCTGATCCGGTATACGACAGTTCAAACATTGGCGACTCAGTATGCTCAACTCTATTTCAGCCATATCCAGCCAGCTGCCGTGTTTTGGCGTGTAGTGAAACTCAAGTTTGTTCGCAATTCGGTGCGCCTCTTCAGGGCTAAAGGCTTTATAAAGGGACGCCGCTGTATGGGTTTTCAGGTTGTCCTGTACCAGTACAATTTTATCCGCCTCTTTGTAACGACCGTCCACTAACTCTTTGACCTGATGCGCCCAGTCTACAGCCGTTCTGCGATCAGTGATCTCAACATGTCGCCAGCCTGCCAGGGGCTCGAATATCATGAAGATATTACTGACGCCATTGCGGTCATACTCCGTGTCATAGCGCTCGGGCTTACCAGGCTCTATAGCGATAGGTTTACGTACCTCAATGATTAACTGTTTATTGCTTTCGTCGAGACAAACCAAGGGACGCTTGGGGTCATAAGGTTGTTGGTAAAGATCCAGAACCTCCTCCATAGCACTGACAAAATGGGCACTTTCCTCTTCAGGGATACACCATTCTTTCTTCAGCCAAGGTTTAAGTTCGTTTTTTTTAACTCGGCATGAACGGTGCTTCTGGAGATTTCGTCAACATACTGTAGCTCAACCATTTTGTCTCGTAGTAGTCTCTTCCAATATGAAATGAGCCTAAAGGAGGCTCTAATTTCCAATATGAAATGAGCCCGCCGCAATTGGATCTTTCGTCCATGATTACAGGATGAAAGTTATCATGAATACAAGGCTCATAAAGACACTGTCACAAGTGCAAGAACTGCTTCATTACGCCCCTGATATTGAGCCCGGATGGGAATCAAAAGATGAATGTTATCAGTGGGTTGAGGCAACTTTAAGGTACTTCAAATATCGAGCGCTCAGCAGGCCCGACAAGGGGCTCATTAAGCGTTATCTCGCAGTGGCTACAGGCTACTCAAGATCGCAGATTACCCGCCTTATTCATGCCTGTCAGTCGAAGGGGACTCTGAAGCGTAAACAGCGCACAATCAATGGTTTCAAATCCAAATACACCAAGGCCGATACAAGGCTTCTGGCTGAGACGGATCGATTGCATAACGACCTGAATGGGGTAGCCATTAAGAAACTCTGTGAAAGGGCTTTTTTACGGGGTGACGAGCGTTACGAGCGACTGGCCGGCATCTCGGTTTCACACCTCTACAATCTCAGGCAATCAAATACATATCGTAATATCCGAACCCACAAGGACTGCACACGTCCAGTAAAGCGAGCCATTGGCACACGTCGTCGTCCAGCTCCTGAAGGACAACCAGGTTTTATTCGAATCGATACGGTTCATCAGGGTGATAAAGACAAAGTGAAAGGTTTGTATCACATTAATGCTGTTGATGAGATGACTCAATTCCAGATTGTTTGCACAGTGGAGAGAATCAGCGAAGCCTTTCTGATCCCTGTGCTTGAAGAGATTCTGGCAGCTTTCCCCTTTAAATTACAGGGTTTTCACTCGGATAACGGATCAGAGTATATAAATTATAGCGTAGCAAAACTACTCGACAATCTTCATATAAAATTCACGAAATCAAGATCAAGAAAAACAAACGACAATGCGCTTGCATAATGTAAAAACGGTGCAGTTATAAGAAAGATACTTGGTTATGCCCATATTCCACAAAAATATGCGACAGAAGTAAATGAATTCAATCGAAAATATCTCACCCCCTACCTGAATTATCACAGGCCCTGTTTCTTTGCTGAAACTGTCGTAGACAAGAAAGGTAAGGAGAGAAAAAAGTATCTTTATGAAAATATGATGACACCGTACGAAAAATTCAAATCATTACCAAAAAGTGCAAAATATTTGAAGAAAGGAATCACTCTTGAAGCTCTACAAGCAAAGGCTGATTCTATGAGCGATAATGAAGCAGCAGAAAGGCTTCAGTCTGCACGAGAATCACTTTTTAAAACCATTTTTGAACGAAAGGCCTGAGCGCACTGGCTTATGCTTCTTTCAGGCTCATTTTAGGATTGGAAAATACTGTAGTAAGTTCAGCGTCCAACGACACCGACCTTCCGGTGGAGGCGAGCAGGCAATGGCGATAAGGTGAGCTTGTCCTTCACCGTCCAGTTTGCGCTTGTGACTATTACCAGCATGCTTGCCATTAATGGCTACTTCCAAGCCTTCTTCAACGAGGCGCTGACGAAGGCGGCAGATAGTAACCACCCTGACACAGAAAGCTTTGGCTACCTGTTGGTGAGTCAGGGGAGATTGGCTTTCATCAATGGCTAAAAGAATTCCAGCTCGACGTTTCTTGTGCTGAGCAACTCTGGGTTTATCCCGCTTGATCAGGGTTTCAAGCATTATCCGCTCATCCACAGTCAATCGGACATGATATTTGATTAACATCGTAACTCCGTCGTTCTTTTCGATGGAGTTATCAGGATGATCTATTTTACGAAAAATATCATTTCGAGCCGAATGGAGTACTAGCTGGGGTATGACTCCAAACAAAGCAATGGCGAAGCAACTTGCCATCAGAGATGTCCCTTCATTGGTTTATGATGCAGTAAACCTTGAAGGTGTTGCTATGACACTGCCGAAGTACAAACCATTCTCGATGGTATAATACCATTTCCGTTTTCTAACTACGATAATACAGCCCATTCACGGGAGCATAGGCTGGTTACCCAACCAGCCTCAGAAACAAGCTTGTTCCAACCACAACAACATGCATTTACAATGTCATCATAATTTTTAAAAGATCGGTTGGATAAATCATGCTCCCGAAGCCACTCCCAAATTTCTTCTGCACTATTTAGTTCCGGTGCATAAGGCGGTAAAGGAATCAATGTCAGGTTATCAAAAGTAGGCAAGTCTTTAGAATGATGATATCCCGCATTATCAATTATTACGGCAGCATGCCGTCCTTTATTGGTTAGCTTTGAGATTTCAGACAAATGTAGCGTCATCATTTCTGTATTGATCGTTGGGAGCACTAAAGCAGTTCCAATATCCCTTTCGGGGCAGACAGCAGCAAATACATAAGCATATGTAAATTGTCTCTGCCGAATTATTCCGGGTCTGCTTCCTTTAATAGCCCAAATCCTACTGACCGTGTTTTGTTGACCAAAACGACCTTCATCTTGAAACCAAACGTCAACATCTTTTAGGTTTACTTTATCTGGAAGCCTTTGCTGCACCTCTGTTCTGAAGTTTTTTTAAATGCTTCTTGCACTTCTAAATCCTGCTTTGGATGGTGTGTGCGACCAGATATCCACGAAAGACCGACTTTATGGAGTAACTTGTAAACAGTAGAATTAACGCACTCAGTTCCGAAATCTTTTTTTAATACGTCTTTAACATCGCGACCAACGATTCTTCCACCTTCACGTTTCTCTTGAAGATCAAGAACTGTATTTTTAAAATCCTTTTCCTGTTCATTATTGAGTGTATTTTTTCTACAGGGTCTACGCATCAAATAAGGACTATTGTACTGAGTAATTCTTCGAGCTTTTTGTTATCCCAGCCAGCAGCCTGACGCTTAAGCCTTATGCTGCCTTTCGTATCCGTGTCCTGTGTATGAATATTCAGTGCTATCCGATTAAGAATTGACAGATTCTCGATGGCACAGTTATTGGTAGTTCTGTTCTGATCCTCACCAAAAGCAAGTTGAGTAGACCGGCGGAACTTCCCCGCCAGCCCCTCCTAGAACGGAACGTGAGCCTCTCGACTCATTCCGCTCCCATTAAACCATCGATCCTCTCATTCCTGCTCGCCAATGAGCAAACAGGTAACGATGAGTTTCAGCAACCTTCTCCATAAACTTGCCTGCCCTCGTTTTCCGCCGTTGAAGCTTCTTGTATTTATGTCTCGCCCACCAGATCAACGCTTTGTTGACCTCGCGGAAGACCCTATACAACTCTGAACGATAGAAGCAACCGTAGTAGTTTATCCAACCATTGATGATCGGATTGATCCACTTGGCTATTTCAACAAGACTTAAATCTGTCCGTTTTCGGATACCCAGCATCCTGATTTTCTTTATCATGCCCTTCTGCGCACTTCTGCTGGCAGCGGGGGAAAAACTGACAAAGACACTCTGCCTTTTTCTGTTCCGGCAGAGACGAGGTATGAAGGTGTACCCCAGAAAGTCGAAACTTATGTGCTCATGCTGACCTTTTCGAGAACCATCTTTGCAATACACAATTTTGGTTTTCGTTGGATGCAGTTCAAGCCCACACGCTTCAAATCTTTCCCTGAGCACAGCTAGCATCTGCTGAGCCTGCTGTTCACTATTACAGTGCACAAGCCCGTCATCTGCATACCTGCACCATTTCACATTTTGATGGTATTTCTCCATCCATTTGTCAAAAACATAATGTAGAAACAGATTCGCTAACACCGGACTGATAACACCTCCTTGCGGAGTGCCTTGTGTTCGCTCTACCTGCTCCCCATTTTCCATGACCATGGGTGCTTTTAACCATCGCTCTATGTACAGCAGCAGCCACTTACAATCTGTATGCTTGCGTACTGCTTTCATCAGCAGTTCATGTGAAATGTTATCGAACAGCCCTTTTATATCAAATTCCAGAACCCAGTCCTGATACCAGCACCGTTTTCGAGTCACCCGAACAGCATCAATCGCTGACTTGTTCGGCCTGTAGCCATAGGAATCACTGAGAAATGTGGGTTCCACCAGGGGCTCGAATGTGAGTTTGGCGACCATTTGGGCGATACGATCCTGTATCGTAGGGATACCAAGAATCCTTTCTCCACCCGATTTCTTAGGTATGGCGACGGCTTTCACAGCTGGCGGGAAGTAGCTGCCAGACGACATCCGGTTCCATATTTTGTATAAATTGTTCTTTAACTCGATGCTGCAGTTTTTAGCGTTTGACAGGATATTCTGATGTGAATATCGAAGCCAGACTACTGCTGCGCCTCCTGCATCAAGCCCAGCGAGATACGATCAACGACACAACAGCAGGCTGACAGGGTAAGATTGCATTCCCATTTTATAACCGTCAAGTGTCGTTAGTGCTAATTCGTCCTCTTTCTGTTGTTACTGTATTTCTGGATTCTTTGAGCGATTCACTGAAAAGCATTACGCCTTCTGCTCAACTCACAACGATCCAAAAAACAGTCCTGACCGCTCTAATTATGGGGATTGTTGTCACTGAAACACTCAACTGGGCGGCCTTTGAGCGAAGGAGTCTTGGGAAGTTCAAGTCGACCCGGCTATGCTGGATTTTCTATTCAGCAAAGATTGCATGGCATCGTATGCTGCAGGCCAGTGTTCGCAATATTCTGTCTCATTATGGTATTGCTGAAGGGACTCTGACGATTGATGATTCAGCCAAACAACGATCAAAAAGAACGACCCGGATCGAAGGCACTCATAAAATCAGAGATAAACCGACAGGTGGCTATATCAATGGTCAGGAGCTGATCTTTATGGTCTTGGTCTCGGACATTGCCACCTTTCCTGTAGGTTTCCGGTTTTACGTTCCCGATCCACAGCTGTCCGCTTGGCGAAAACACGACAAAGACCTCAAGAAAGAGGGTGTTGCAAAGAAACTGAGACCTAAACGTCCAGAACCCGACCACAACCGCTTTCCAACGCTTCAAGCGCTGGCATTACAGATGATCCGGGAATTCGTTGACCATTTTCCTGAAGTAGTGATTAAAGGTGTTCTGGCTGATGCGCTCTACGGTACAGGAAAATTCATGGATGAAGCGACAGCCGTAACAGGTCAGGCGCAAGTCGTTAGCCAATTGCGCTCCAATCAGAAAGTGGCCAGCAGAAATTCAGAAGCCACCCTCAGGGATTATTTTGCACGACAAAAAGGCGTTGAAACGCAGTTAATTATTCATGGAGGAAAAGAAAAGCGGGTGACCATGCTCGCAGCTCGCCTCTACATCAAGGCACACAACAAGCGTCGTTTCGTTGTTGCTCTGAAGTATGAAGATGAAGAAGAGTACCGTTATCTGGTCGCTTCTGATATGTCATGGCACCACGCTGATATAGCCAGGCTGTATTCGCTGAGGTGGTTGGTCGAGGTTTTTATTCAGGACTGGAAAGCGTATGGCGGCTGGAACCGACTGAGCAAACAGCAAGGCAAAGAAGGGTCTGAGCGTGGCTTGATCCTGAGCCTGCTGTGCGATCATTTGTTGTTACTGCATCCAGAGCAATCAGCCCGACTCAAAAACAAACAACCCGGGTTGCCCGCAGGTTGCCTGATCGAACGCCTCAAAGCTGAAGCATTGGTTGATACGGTCAAAGAAGTGGTCGCATCAGATGACCCTGAGGCTGCGTTGAAATCCTTAACGAAAGCCTTGGACGATGTGTTGCCAACAAGGGAATCCAGTAAGCATATGGCTGGTCGCGATCTGGGCAAACAGGAACCCACTGCTTCGTTGAAGTATCACGCTCAGAAAGCTGCGTGAGCAGAAGTGTATCAGTCAACAACTAAAAACTGCAGCATCGAGTTTAAGTCTTTCTCAAAGTCAGATATTGACTGGTTATCAATACCTGCGGCTCCTTTATTGGCTTTCACCAGTTGGTAGGCCTTAACGACCTGCCACCTATCAATGATGAATCGATGTGTATCTGTCACGATACCTCCTCCTGCGGGTGTGTGGCTTGAATAATGTCAGGCATGCAGGTTGTGAGCCACTGGAAACCCGTAGCGATCCATCTTCGACCAGAAAGCATCCCAATAACCCGTTGACTTCGCCAGAGCTCGTAATGTTAATAGCATTGACGCCCCTTGTTCCTTCCATCGCATGCCTGACTTACACATGCGCTGCTTAACCAGCGTTTTGCAAGCAGCTTCTGTTACACCAGAACCAATTGGTAACTTGTTTTCCAACGCTTCTGGATAAATCATTTGGTGCCAGTGATTTTTGAAATAAGTTCTGGCTTTATCCAGTTTTTCTTTAGAAACAAGACGTTTATTCCCGGGAGCTGCTTTCTTTAATTCCAACCATAAACGTTTTGCCTTACCAGGGGTGTTTTTTAATTCGTGCAGTGTTGATCTTAACCAGGCTTTGCGTTCATTCTGCATTTTTTTACCCGGATATATAGCTTCTGCCGCTTCTGCCACATATTCGCTAACGTGATAAAAATCCAGAATTTGAATCGATGTAACAGGCTCAAGAAACGTCCAATTATCTGGCGCCCCATCAGCAACTCCAACGTAAGTGGCATCAGGAAAACGAGACTTCATTTTCTCAATGTCAGAAGAGAACCGCCTTATAAAAGTTTCTTTTCCGTATTCGGGGGCAGCGGCAGCGTACACCGTGTGCATTCGATTTCCTTCTTCATCATAAAGCGCAATAGTTCCGCACATTGCAATTCTGTAGCCCTCTTTATAAAGCAAGTTTGCACCATCCAGCCCCAAGCTAACTGTGGCTACTGGCTCGGGTAAATCCGGTAATTCATAAGTCCAGGATTCTTCTTTGGCCTGAGCAATACTGGCAACAACTTCTGCCAGGTCTTTAGCGGTTCTTCGATGGATTTTACGTCCGTGGTTTCTTAGAAAATCTTGCTCTACTTCAGTGGAAGGCATGTGGGCAAACTTCCAACTGACCATGCAGGCATGTCGCGGGGTTGAATTAACAACAATTCGTGCAGATTGATCAAGGGGACAATAAATAGCACCGCCTTCACGACTTTGATAGATAAAACGATTGACCCTAACCGCTCCCCATGGAGTTTCATAAACCTTCAATTCTTTTTTACTTTTACTGGTCAACCGAACATTGCCAAGCGTAATGGGAGAACCGTCAGTATCAAGCCACTCAAGTTGCTTTTTTGTTCCCAGTTGTCCCGCTTCATTTAAGACATCTTGCAAATGATTTTCGAAATCCACCATTGAGCGATTGTGCGGGATTTTGATAACGATTTCTGTGATTTCATCGTTGGATGAAAGGACTGAGCTGTACATATTTCTCAACGCCAAAAAGCCTATACGACCATACTAGTGTAGTCGTTTTTCTTGACATTGTTTAAATCACACACCCCTCCTGCTTAAACCACAGTTGGATACCGGAAAAATACTGTTTAACACTGCCCCTTCGCTCCACACTCATTACAAATGCTTCTCCACTACTACGAGCAGTTCCGTCCCAGTGCCAGACATTGGTACTCTCATACTTATCATTTTAATGATTTGTATTTCTCCCTTGGCATTCTGACGACTGGTTCCCACAGTTCCTGAAAAGAGCCTGAAAATGAGATCACGCCCACTTTACACCGGACACCACTTACACAGCCTTCGGAGCAACTTGTAAATTGATCACCAGCCTTAGACGCTGCTGGCTTTTGATGTCGAGTCTTTGGTTTACGATGCGTCATCATGGGTTCGATAACTCGTCTTCTCATTTCATACCTGTACATTTTATGATGCACGTTTCTTCAACGCTCACTACGAACACTCTTAATATCCGCAGCTTGAAGCGGTTTGAAGCCAGCCTCCGACGGCAGACCAGGGCGATCTCATTTGACAAACACCAATCCTGTTGCATATTCAAAAAGCTAGCTTTAAAAACTGAATTTTTGAGAAGTACAGGAAATTAGGCTTATTTTGGTACTTTTGTGTGCTGAATAATTAGCCAAACAGAGAAAGTTAGTGCCAAATGAGATCGCCCTGGACGGCAGACTCCGGTGGGCCATACCACCATCTCTTTCCAAGCTTATCCATAAGACTTGCGCACTTCCTTATGCTGCAATCCTATGTGACTGTGGCACACCGTCAAGTCTCCAGTGCAGCTTGTTCTCCACTTCCCAATGCTTGCGAGCGATATCCAGCATTTCTGCCGCACTAAGCTGTTTGCTCATGATGTAATAATGCACGTCCATAGAAACAGCACTTTGTACTTGACGGTCACGCTGTATCATCCCGATTTGCTTCAGTCCTTGCCACTTTTCAGCTTCGCCGATCCCAGAGAGATCATCTATAACCCAGCCCATTCGCCGTTCGGTTCTGCCGTGCGCTTTGTCCAGAGTTTCTGAATAATTAAAACCCAGTGTTCCCTCTGGATGCTGTTCCCACCAATGTTCGGCAGCCTCTTTAATCTGCTTGTGCAAGTTGCCTTGGTTGCCTTTTACGGGAAGCAAATAGTCACCACCTTGCTCTATGCATACTTTGACAATTTCTTTCTGGCAATTGAGCGCGTCGGTTGTCACAAAGCAACCCTTAAGGTGAATAGACTTCAAAAGCTCGGGAACAGCAGTGATTTCATTGGACTTATCATCAACCTTCCGTTGACAGAGCACCATCCCCGTTTGAGTGCTCCATGCGCTGACCATATAAATGGCTCTTTTTGATTTACTCCTTGAGCCTCGAAGGCACTTGCCGTCAATAGGGATAACATCCTGTCCATCACCGGCGAACTGTCTAAAAGTGTCGGCGATCCAGCGTCTGAAGCACTCTTCAAAGGCGACTGGGTCGAGTAGGCAAAAAGTTCGGTAAAAAGTGTCGTGTGAGGGAATCCCACTGGGGAGTTCCAAAAAAGTGGAGAGCCAATCTTGTTTGGTACGTCCGAACTTTGCGATGGCTTCCCATGTATCTGCTCCGCAGAGAACGGCGCAGATGGCAATAATGAGAATATCGAGAAACTTGTGTAAACACATGCCTTCGCAGCGTGGATCGGGTACGTCGGCGATATAGGGAACCAATGTGTTCTGTTGTAAAGGTTTCATGGTGAGCATCTCAGAACCGGTGCTCTAAATACATCCAAGATGCAGTATTTTACAAGCTATAATTTCGTGAAAATTATAATGTACGTCTGTACTTATTTGATGCGTAGACCCTGATTTTTTCTACCTCGTCCACCTTGATCTTTGAGGGCTTCAGCACCTCCTTGTTTATAGCGCTGCAACCAATCAAACACAGATCGAGGGTTAACCTTTAAAAGGTTTGCCACCTCTTTTTCTGATAAACCTTTTTGAATGAATGCCAGACCAAGCAATCTAATGCATTCTTTGTTATCTGATGCATGACGAGCTTTATCTTGAAAATCTTCGTCATGAAAGCCATTTGGAAGTTCAGGAGTACGAGACATTTGGTAAAAACACACAAGAAAACCTACTTACAGGATAGTTCTGGACAGGCTGATTGTGTGTGCTTTTTTTCCGTATTTAAAAAATGAAATTGGTATAACTTCCGGATGACAATCGATTCCAAAGCTTGTAGAGATTACCTTTCGGTGTTTGTCAACATAGTTGTCGCCTCAACTCAAGCGACTTCGCTTAGCTGTTCATCAGCAAGCTTGTCTGGATTCAGCCAGACCTCATCTGGCAGATCCCAGTTCCTTGTCGGCCTTTTTCCCCAGCGTTCCGGGTGACGCTGTTTAGCCTGTTCATAAACCTTTCTACGGTTATCCATGAACATTTCGGTTTCACCCCGGTGTCTTTGACCTGGTGTCAGAAATTTAAGCCCACTGTGCTTGTGTTCTTCGTTGTACCATTGGGCAAAACCATGCACCCAGCCACGTGCTGCTTCAATATCAGCAGAGGGTTTGCGTGGATACCATGGACGGTACTTCAGGGTTCTGAAGATGGCCTCGGAATAGGGGTTATCATCACTGACCGGGTGTTCAGCCTAATTAATGTGAGCCAAGTCAGGTCATATGAACTATTTTTACGATAGTCTTAACATAAAGTTTTCTACTATGTCCGCTTGCATCCTCTCAACACAAAATCAGGAAACCCAAATCCTTATCACTATCCAACATGGTCACTCTATGCTGGAGTTTGAGGATCGGCTTCAGACTGAACTCAATGACAGGGCGATCTCATTTGGCACTAACTTTCTCTGTTTGGCTAATTATTCAGCACACAAAAGTACCAAAATAAGCCTAATTTCCTGTACTTCTCAAAAATTCAGTTTTTAAAGCTAGCTTTTTGAATATGCAACAGGATTGGTGTTTGTCAAATGAGATCGCCCTGAACTCAATGAAGCCGGAGTACTGGCATCAGGCCAGCAGTTGGAATGTATGGATACAGATGGATCACCTATCACAATGGGATCTGTCCGTATGAGCTGTAAACGCAAAAAAGAACCTAAGGTTTATGAGACTCCATGGGGAGCCGTAAAGGTCGCTCGCAACGTATATCAGAGTAATAAAGGAGGTAAAACGTTTTGTCCTCTGGATCAAAATGCGCGAATTATTGTCAATTCCACACCGGCTTTTGCGCGCATGGTGAGCTGGAAATACGCACAGATGGCCGCTCCGCAAGTTGAGCAGGATCTCTTGCAAAATCATGGCAGAAAGAGCAGTCGTGCAACACTTCGGGATCTCGCTGACGTGGTGGGTAGTGTCGCTCAAATCAAAGAAGAAAAATGGACATACGTCATACCTGAATTACCCAGGCCGGTTACTACTGTCGCTATAGGGCTTGATAGCGTTAACCTGTTGTATTATGAAGGTTACAGAATCGCTATGTGTGGAACCATTACGCTGTATGACGATGAGGGTGAACGTCTTTACACCTCGTATTGCGCAGCCGCTCCCGAGTACGGAAAGAAAACCTTCATTGCTCGTTTTTCAGGAGAAATTCGCAAAGTCAAAGAGCGCTTCCCTGATGCCGTCTACGTAGGTGTTGCGGATGGTGCACCTGATAACTGGACCTTTCTTGAGCCTTTTACATCTTATAGTGTGTTGGATTTTTATCATGTCTCCGAGTATGTCGCTGAAGCAGCCGAAGCCCTGTATCCGGGGAAAAAACTGACCGGTGAACGCCATGCCTGGCTGAAAGAGAAATTACATAACCTCAAGCACAATGAAGGTGAAGCTAAACGGTTACATCGAGAATTAGAGAAAGTGTCTCCAGGCAATAATCGAACCGCCTCGCTGGAAAAACTGCTCAAGGCGAGAACCTATTTTAAAAATCACTGGCAACAAATGATTTACCCAGAAGCATTGGAGAAAAAATTACCGATAGGTTCCGGTGTAACGGAAGCTGCATGCAAGACATTGGTTAAGCAACGAATGTGTCGTTCAGGAATGCGTTGGAAAGAGCAAGGTGCATCCATGCTGCTGACTTTAAGAGCTCTTGTCTGTTCAACAGGATATTGGGATGAATTCTGGTCAAAGATGAACCGTTACGGATATCCGGTTGCACACAACCTTTTGTTACATTAATCAGGCAGCACACCCGTTGCAGGAGTCGTGTAAACGCACCTTCGATTAACTTGCGCATGACCCACGGGAGCTCATTCTCGGCATCTTCCAGGATCAGCGGCACTTCTCGTTGCACCGACTCCCTGTTTTTGCGGACGACAATGCCAAACTCCATCAGTAACCCGCGAAGCTGGTTAATTTGTGCGGTGCGCGCTCGCACCAAGCCTTGCCGTAAACGATGGACACACAAGGCTGACTGTTGATCCGGGCTTTTGATGCTGACAAACCGCATATTGGGACGACCCACCGCTTCACAGATGGCTTCTGCATCATTGCTATCGTTCTTGCCACCTTTGCGGTACGGCATGACAAAACGAGACGCCATAATACGTGCGGTGTATCCAAGCTTCTGCAGCTGGCGGGCCCAGTAATGAGCACTCGAGCAAGCTTCCATACCGATCAGTGTGTCTTTGGGGAGATTGGCAAACGACTGCATCAGTTTGTTACGCTTGACCGTTTTACGCAGGGCGACTTTGCCATGAGCATCGACTCCGTGCAGGCTGAATACATTTTTAGCGAGATCAATACCAACAGTTAACGATGCCATGGTTTCTCTCCTCTCTCACAGTCAAGTGTTTCGAGTGTGGCACGGGTTGGAGAAGTTGGGGGAAGTCCATATCATTCGTTATACGGAAAAGGAAACATAGTGCCTCATTCCTTTGAAGCACTATCGATGGAGTTAATTATTGAAATCGTTTCATTTGAGTAGCTAGTTGTTCTGCCGGGCGAAGTTGATCCGTAAGAACTTGTATTGTCACTTCGTCATGAGCTTGTCGAGCAATCTGTATTGCTTGTCTAGTCGTCTGAGTGAACTGTTCACAGGCTTTAGTTAAATATTCAGCATTCTGATGAACGTCTGTACTGTTTGGCGGGGATTCAATCTTAGAGTATTCACTCATTCCTTGATACGTGGACTCTATTCTAGCCCCCATCATACTTATCCGTTCAGCAACCTCATTTGAGGGCGTAAATGGCTGTATAGTTTGCTGAGTCCGAGGCTGTGATGAGCGCTGAAAGCACTGTGTATCTGGTGATACTGCTGATAATATCTGGTTGAACTCAGAAGTTCGACTACCTTGCGTATTCCACTGACAAGCTCTTATCTGATTTTCTAGTGCTTCTCTCTCACAATATACAGAGTTAAGTTTTTGAACAAGCTGATCTTTCTGCGCTTGCTCAATGCCAAGTTGCGCTTCTTTCATGCTAGTCATTTCATTACCCTTAGGCATGCTCAAATGAGCAAGGGTAATGTACAAATGTCGCATACAACATACAATGCGCTTGTCAGACAAAGTTCATCTAAGCAGGCATTGCCGTAGACATTTTCCGTATAACGAATAAGGATAGATTGCGCCCAGCCGCAATCTTATCCGGTTGTTGCACAAGCCCGGATTGATTTCTGGTGAGGGTAGTCTATTGAAGTTTACTTCTTTGGGAGATATTGAATCAGAGCATTTTTACGGAACGCTCTTTATTCAAGATGTAAGCCGTCCGACCACTGCACTATAGTAGTCTGATGCTCTGTCATTCTGTAAGACGGTCTGTTATTCCCTCCGTTCTTGTGAATGGCGGTGAGTATTTCTGATGGTTAACTCAGGTCGGTTTCATAAAACGAAACGCGATGTGCTTCATAGATTCGCCACACTTCCTGCATTTGAATACCGGTCGAATAATGGCTTTTATAGGGCTGATAATGACGTTGAGAATCAGTTGAACCTGTCGCAGTCGTTTCTTTGCGTTGTTGTGCAAAAATCCGTAATCCCGAGATCGCCGGAATCGTTTCGGTAGAACGTGTTTTAATACCAGCCACAAAAAATCTTCGCCAGGCAGAGTTCGAGTGTCTTTTTTGCCGGTTTCGCTGTTGATGTAAGCAAAGGTGACTTTTCCTTGTCGACTGGACAGAATGTTTTTATCGCTGATCACGCCTCTATAAAGGTAGCGAGAAAGATACTTTAGGGCAGACGATCCTTTGCCGACGCTGTAGTACTTGTGACAGCCAAAACATCAAATACATCGGTGTTAGCGCCCATAATGTACCGCGCTACCTGTGTTGTAATGTTGACTGCCATGTTAAAACGTTCATGCTCAAATATCGTTACAAAGCCTACGAGCCTGGAGTTAAGGAAAAAATCGTTGAGATGGCAATTAATGGCAGTGGCGTAAGGGATACAGGGAGGGTGTTGGGTATTAGTAAAACGACTGTCATAAACACCTTAAAAAAAAAGAAAAAGGCTTAATCAAAGTTAATCCTAATATCCGCACAATGGAGCTTGGAGATGAGAGTAATATACATCTAGAGCCTGCCTGCGAAGAGGCAGTGGGTGCAATTAACGACCCACTCCTTTGGGACTGTGACTTTTAATTTTGCAGATAAGAGTTTTTGTTCATCCAGTGCTTTCAGGAGTTTGGCTCGAAACACTTTGGCCAGATTCTTGCCATTGAACAGGTATTTGCCCTTGAGTTTTCGCCACTCATTTTTTCGAGTGTTGATGCTTCCGCCGGGTACTACAAAGTGTACATGGGGATGATAATCCAACCGACGACTGTGGGTATGCAATACGCTGGTCATGCCCAGATCTGCGTCCATGTTTTTAGGATTCGCGCTAAACTCTTTCAGGGTGGCTGACGCGATTCTGAATAAGAGGTCATAAACCGTTCGCTGGTTCTGCCATGCCAGCGTTCGAAGCTGAGCGGGTAAAGTAAAAGGGCTCTTCCCTAATTTTAGTGGGTGATTTAATCTATATTGAACACTTCAAGGCAAGGATGCCGACATGCGCGATAAAGAACTCTACTCTAAAATACTTGGCGTTGAAACTCCGTGGCATGTCGCTCACGTGGAACTCTCCATTACTGAAGGAAAAGTCTAAATCTTTCTCGAACATGATGGCAAAAAGCCTTCTAAATGCAGTGTTTGTGATAAACCCTCTCCGGGTTACGATCGACGTCAGAAGAAGTGGCGGCATCTGGATACCTGCCAGTTTCAAACCATCCTTATTGCTGATGTTCCGCGTACACAATGTTCCGATCACGGTGTAAAAACAATACAGGTTCCATGGGCTGAACCGAACTCTGGTTCTACGGCCTTGTTTGAAGCACTTGTTATTGACTGGCTGAAAGAGGCAACAACCAGTGCAGTTGCCCAACAAATGAAGCTTAGCTGGAATGCCATCGACGGTATCCAACAGCGTGCAGTAGCGAGAGGTCTGGCACGCAGAGTACACGACAATCCCAAACGGTTAGCCGTTGACGAAACCTCATTCCAGAAGAGACGTGAGTACGTCACTGTGGTTACAGATCATGAAAAAGGCATTGTTTTACATTTGGCCGACAACCATAAAGCTGACAGCCTCAATGAGTACTTTGAGACCCTGACGCCAGACCAGAAAGCCGGTATTGAATGCGTTACCATGGATATGTGGAAGCCCTTTATCAAGGCAGTCACATTGCATGTGCCAGAAGCCAGGGAGCGAATAGCATTTGACAAGTTCCATGTTGCCCAGTACTTAGGCAATGCGGTCAATAAAGTTCGCATAGAAGAGCATAAAGCGCTTATGTCTACAGGGTCAGACTTACTCAAAGGTACCCGGTTTGACTGGCTAACAAATCCTGAAAATATGAGCGATGAAAAGTGGGAAGCGTTCGAGCCGTTGCGTGATTCAAAGCTGAAAACAGCACGAGCCTGGGCCATCAAAGAGATGGCGATGACACTGTGGAATTACACATCACGAGCTTGGGCTATCAAGGCATGGAAACGGTGGCTGAGCTGGGCACTGAGGTGTCGGCTTGAACCTGTTCGTAAAGTGGCCAAGATGATCAAAGAACACCTGTGGGGAATTATTAACGCAATAGTTCTGAAAGCCGACAATGGCCGTGCAGAAGGCATGAATGGAAAGATACAGCGACTCAAGGGTCGAGCCTACGGCTACAGAAACAGAGAAAGGTTCAAAACTGCAATTTACTTTCATTGTGGTGGCCTTGATCTTTATCCAAGAGGGGTGAATCGCTGAAATTTACCCACACAATCTGAGGTAGAGCCTGCATTTATTACTTGAATGCAAGGATGAACAAAAGGTGGATTTTGGTTCAATTGGATTTCCCATTTCTGATTCACCCTCTGGAATGTCCAGAGACAGTGATAACTGCTTAACAGGTGCCATTCAGAAACACTTGTCCAACGAGTACTTTCCGAGATTTGTTCAGGCCTTCAGTGGTAAGAGACCACCTACTATGCCTTCTGCTGACTTCTGCATTGCGGTCACAGCGGATTGCTCCGGTGTCAGTTGATCCATCAACACACTGCAGATCTCCCGAGGTAAGA
>CBDBOO010000037.1:0-24542 GCA_965208385.1 Endozoicomonas sp. | reverse complement strand
TACGAAGTCGTATATATTTTGTATGCTCGTGATAAATAGTCGAGTTTTTGGGAAAAATTACATATCTCAACACGTAAGCAGCTGTAGCTGCGCCCTGCGTGTGATGCTTCTTATACGCTGTTACCGATGTCGTATAAGCATGGGGAATAGCTGGGTGCTACCAATACCGTGCCCGGCCAATCCGGAACCGGTGCTACCAATACCGTGCCCGCCTGGGGCTGGTCGGTACCACCGTTGCGGTGGTGACGCCAGTCACGATAACCGCTATCGTCGCCGTAAGCTGCTATCTGGCCAGGCATCCCGGGAAAACGGTTCGTCTGGAGAAGTAATAGAATCGGTCAGGGGTTTCGGGTTAGCCCGAATATTTCATAAACCAGGGGCTGATACCTTAACTCCCGCTTAACCTGAAAAAGCCAAGGGAGTCTGAAGTAAAATCACTATTCTATTTCACTTTTCTGTAAAACGACTTCTCAACTATTATATTTTCGTCTAAAAATTGTTCATATTTCGCTCAGCTTCAGTCATTCACTTGCGCCCAGCCCCACCGCATGCAGTGTAGACTTCCTTATTCTCGGTCAGGCTCAATCCTGTTTAAACAAGTGGTGGCGATCTCGATAACGTCAGTCTCTTTGTTGCAAACCAGACCCAGTCAAGTCCCGGAATTATTTTCGCGAATACCAGTTTCCACTTTCTACCACTGCAAGTCAGACGACCAACTGCGTTCACCACATAACGGATCAGAGGTCGAATACCATCTTTGCGCGCTTCTTTCGGTAACGCTTTGTATTGCAGTGCTCTCAACAATATTTGGTCAATTTGACTGAAACTGTAAAAAGGGGCTTGTGTCGAGCACCTGTCGCCCATGAATCTTGATCCGGATCACATTAAAGTAGTGGATTACTTCCAGTAGTAGAAGGTACTGTTGCCCCGTCGTTTACGGAATTTCTGCTGGCTATTTTTTGAAAGGCCTGATGCTCTGCTTTTCTCCAACTATCAAGCTTTTCATGGCGCATTCTTGCAGGGTCTAGTGTATCAGCTTTTTGAAACAGAGGTCTCCAAACCGTCTCTTCATATCCCAGCATCCTGAGACAGTGCGCTTTCTGGCTGAAGAGATATGATCTGGGTGGGTACGTACCTATTGCTTTCTCCACAACGTTTAGGGCTGATAGGCAACATGCATCTCCATTCTCATTTCTATTATATTTTTTTAGCAATTACAATCTATCCTTATTCGTTATGTAGCCTTTGCACACAATGCTGGGTTTTCTAATTTAAGGCCGTAATACTCAAATGCATACTCAAGAGCTTGAGATAGAGAAGGAAACATATTTTCGTAGTATTTTTCTAATGCGAAAACAATGACTTCTGCTCTATGCATTCCATAGCTGCTGGTAGCACCGTTAGGCGTTTCGGCGTAACCTATACAAGAGCTGAGCTGTTGCATGCCACAGGGTATATTTGAAGCAGAAAATTTATCAGTGCGTTCATTGAATAGAGCTGTAACAGCTTTCATTCTTTCACTGCTTAGCTCTGAAGAATTTAGATATATTATTGCGGTGTCAGCTGAACGGCCTATAAGTTCTGGTCCATATATTTTGCACCCTCTGATAATTGGGTTTAAGGGATGCTTGGAATCTGAAAGTTCAGTTAATAATTCTAAGAGAGGTATATAACCTTCATCATTTACGGTGATTGAAAACCTCGCCTGAAACAACTGATCAGGTGTTGAAAACCCACTTTTAGGGGCTATGAGCCATGGTCCTTGAAGAATATCCAGATTTAACAGTTCTGATTCGCTTGGAGAATAATATCTACCTTCTCTTTTTAAATTAATGCTAACGTTTGCTTCGTTTTTAGAAGCAATGTCTTTAACTCGATGCTGCAGTTTTTAGCGTTTGACAGGATATTCTGATGTGAATATCGAAACCAGACTACTGCTGCGCCTCCTGCATCAAGCCCAGCGAGATACGATCAACGACACAACAGCAGGCTGACAGGGTAAGATTGCATTCCCATTTTATAACCGTCAAGTGTCGCTAGTGCTAATTCGTCCTCTTTCTGTTGTTACTGTATTTCTGGATTCTTTGAGCGATTCACTGAAAAGCATTACGCCTTCTGCTCAACTCACAACGATCCAAAAAACAGTCCTGACCGCTCTAATTATGGGGATTGTTGTCACTGAAACACTCAACTGGGCGGCCTTTGAGCGAAGGAGTCTTGGGAAGTTCAAGTCGACCCGGCTATGCTGGATTTTCTATTCAGCAAAGATTGCATGGCATCGTATGCTGCAGGCCAGTGTTCGCAATATTCTGTCTCATTATGGTATTGCTGAAGGGACTCTGACGATTGATGATTCAGCCAAACAACGATCAAAAAGAACGACCCGGATCGAAGGCACTCATAAAATCAGAGATAAACCGACAGGTGGCTATATCAATGGTCAGGAGCTGATCTTTATGGTCTTGGTCTCGGACATTGCCACCTTTCCTGTAGGTTTCCGGTTTTACGTTCCCGATCCACAGCTGTCCGCTTGGCGAAAACACGACAAAGACCTCAAGAAAGAGGGTGTTGCAAAGAAACTGAGACCTAAACGTCCAGAACCCGACCACAACCGCTTTCCAACGCTTCAAGCGCTGGCATTACAGATGATCCGGGAATTCGTTGACCATTTTCCTGAAGTAGTGATTAAAGGTGTTCTGGCTGATGCGCTCTACGGTACAGGAAAATTCATGGATGAAGCGACAGCCGTAACAGGTCAGGCGCAAGTCGTTAGCCAATTGCGCTCCAATCAGAAAGTGGCCAGCAGAAATTCAGAAGCCACCCTCAGGGATTATTTTGCACGACAAAAAGGCGTTGAAACGCAGTTAATTATTCGTGGAGGAAAAGAAAAGCGGGTGACCATGCTCGCAGCTCGCCTCTACATCAAGGCACACAACAAGCGTCGTTTCGTTGTTGCTCTGAAGTATGAAGATGAAGAAGAGTACCGTTATCTGGTCGCTTCTGATATGTCATGGCTCCACGCTGATATAGCCAGGCTGTATTCGCTGAGGTGGTTGGTCGAGGTTTTTATTCAGGACTGGAAAGCGTATGGCGGCTGGAACCGACTGAGCAAACAGCAAGGCAAAGAAGGGGCTGAGCGTGGCTTGATCCTGAGCCTGCTGTGCGATCATTTGTTGTTACTGCATCCAGAGCAATCAGCCCGACTCAAAAACAAACAACCCGGGTTGCCCGCAGGTTGCCTGATCGAACGCCTCAAAGCTGAAGCATTGGTTGATACGGTCAAAGAAGTGGTCGCATCAGATGACCCTGAGGCTGCGTTGAAATCCTTAACGAAAGCCTTGGACGATGTGTTGCCAACAAGGGAATCCAGTAAGCATATGGCTGGTCGCGATCTGGGCAAACAGGAACCCACTGCTTCGTTGAAGTATCACGCTCAGAAAGCTGCGTGAGCAGAAGTGTATCAGTCAACAACTAAAAACTGCAGCATCGAGTTTAAGTTGATCGAAGAGTTGATATTGATGAAATCTGTCTGGAGAGGATGCATTTTTATTTAATTCTTCATCGTAGATAATATATGCTTTTCTTATTTTACTTCCATTACTTTCTGTTTTGTTAAAAAAAGCCCCACTATGTTTTTTATTAACGCTTTCAGCCCAGCCTAAAAGCTGCTGAAATTCACACTAGCCGTACTGACTGCTCGGAAATCTATTGCTTTACCTTCAACTTGACTTTCATCTCTTTTTTGCTGCTTCGTTTCTGTTTTTTTAGTTTTTTCACTCAAAGTAGGTTGTTGAATTAGGCTGTTTGGCTTTATCGGTTCCATAGTGGCCTTCAGTTTTTATTTGATTTTTTTGGACATAATCGGGATAGGGAGGTACCTCACGATACCCCTCCTCCCAGTCGAGTCAACCGGCGGAACCTCCCCGTCAGTTGCTCACAGATCCGGACTTGAACCTCTCGATTCATCCGGCTCTTCTTATCCAACCGCTGACACACAGCCTGCTCGCCAATGTGCCATTAACCAAGGAGCTTTCTGAGCGATGCGCCCCAAACATCGAGCTGCACGCTTCGGGTGTAATTAAAAGTGTTCATTAGAAGTTTTTCTGCCCACAAAACCTCAATATGAACGATAATGTAAGAGTATTTCTCAACCCTAGTTAGTATTATGCCCTCACCTATTTCTCTTGCTGATAGACTTGCAGCCCACCCCGAGCTTGAGCTTAGAGTTTCTGCACTTCTGGATATTGTTGAAGCCGAGTCAGGTCTCCTGGATCGTGCTGATGATGCTGAAGAAGCCGTCATTGTCCACCTGCGTGAAATGGGCAATGAACTGCTTACTGGCTGGGGTACCTACAAGGAAGATCAAAAATTTGGCGAGGCTTGCCTGAAGCACCCCGGAGCTAAAACTCAAAAAAAAACACTTATTGGCTGAGCACCTATGGGAAAATAGAAGTTCTTGAACGCTGCCAGACGGTAGACAAGCATCGGGTCAGACCTTTCAGTCATGCCGCTCATATTCACTGTCGCGACTACTCCCGCACAATTCAACGTAAAATTGTAGACTTTGGTGCAGATAGTTCTTTTCAGGCAGCTGCAAAAAAAATACATGAACATTATGGTATTGATGTGCCTGAGTCTTCTATTCGAGCCATAACTCTTGAGCACGCAAGCTGTATGCAAAATGATTCCATCAGTGCATCACAAAATCGTCAGGACTGCCTCGGTGAAGCTGCCCAGTTCATAGGAGAAATGGATGGAAGCATGATTCCTGTTGTCCTCATTGATGAAGAGGCAGAAGGTGACAAACGCAAAGCACGTAAAACTGAATGGCAGGAGGCTAAACTTTGCCAGGTCTATAAGCTGGGTAGCTCAGATAAACGTCATCAGGCCACAATGGGAGGGCCGGATGAAGCAGGTGACCAGTGGTTGAGTTGTGCAATAGAGCAGGGGCTCAACCGGCAATCCTCTATCCATTGCGTGAGCGATGGAGCCACCTGGATTGCCAACCAGACAAAGAGAGTGTTTGGAGAGCAAGGAAGTTTCCTCGTTGACTATTATCATCTCTCTGAGCACTTCGCTGATGCAGCAGAAGAGTGTGTCGGGTTTAACAAGGAAACACGTGTACAGTGGCGGCATATCCAGCAGGAACGCATGAAATCTGGCAATGTTAATGCCGTCATGGCAGAGCTTGATCCGCATAGAAACGGAAAGAAAGGCAAAGCAGCCAATAAGCCAGAGGAGTGTCACCGATATATCCGAAACCGTCCAGGGCAATTCGAATATGCTGCAGCAGAAGCAGCCAATCTTCCCATTGGCTCTGGCGAAATAGAAAGTTCTAACAGTGCAGTAGTGCAGATGCGACTAAAAATACCGGGTGCTTGGTGGAAGCCTTCCATCGCAGGAGCAATGCTTTGCTTAAGAACATTGCGTTCTAACGGGGACTGGGATCAGTACTGGCAGCAAGCAGGATAATGGGTAGATGGAACACTTTTAATTACACCCGCACGCTTCTTTCTGCCCCTCAATTTCTTGTATTTTTCCATAGCCCATCGAACCAGAGTGGCTTCCACATATGACAATACTCCTCTCAACTCTGATGGATAAAATTTTCCAAAGTAGTTGATCCAGCCCTGAACACGTGGATTGATCAGTTTTGCAAGCTCTTCAAGAGACCTGCATTCGTATAATAAACGCATAACCCCGGTCGCCATGAAATTAGCAAAGAGCCTTTGAAATGAATTAGGACTCAGAGGTACTCTGTGTAAAGCAACTGAAATTTCATCAAAGGGAACCATGGATGGCACACCTTAGCTTTGAAGAGAGACATTATATCGAATTTCAAATCCGGGATGGTGTTTCGCAGAATGCAATTAGCAGAAAACTTGGTCGAAGCCAGGCAACGATTTCACGTGAGTTGGCTCGCAATACAGGACAACGTGGATATCGACATAAACAGGCAGACAGAATGGCGCAAGAACGTCATCAGACCAAGCCGAAATCCGTTAAGCTCACGGATGATATTATACGACGTATCGAAACTGATATCCGTGCAGCTATTCCCCATGCTTATACGACATCGGTAACAGCGTATAAGAAGCATCACACGCAGGGCGCAGCTACAGCTGCTTACGTGTTGAGATATGTAATTTTTCCCAAAAACTCGACTATTTATCACGAGCATACAAAATATATACGACTTCGTACGCTAGTGATACCAAGGGGTTTAATGAAACGTGGGGAATTGCTGATATCCGTGAGGACTGGAGTCCTGAACAAGTTGTTGGTCGATTGGAAAAAGAAGGCATAATCAAGCTTCACCATGAAACAATTTATCTATACATTCTTGAGGATAAAACTGCCGGTGGGACTCTCTACACTCACCTTCGACACCAGAATAAAACCTATCGAAAACGTTATGGCTCAGCCCATAACCGGGCGGGTATTCCTCAGCTATTCCCCATGCTTATACGACATCGGTAACAGCGTATAAGAAGCATCACACGCAGGGCGCAGCTACAGCTGCTTACGTGTTGAGATATGTAATTTTTCCCAAAAACTCGACTATTTATCACGAGCATACAAAATATATACGACTTCGTACGCTAGTGATACCAAGGGGTTTAATGAAACGTGGGGAATTGCTGGGTATTCCTAACCGTGCTGGTATTGAGGATCGCCCAGAAATTGCTAACAAAAGAGAGCGTGTTGGCGACTGGGAGGCTGACACCATTATTGGTAAGAACCATAAGGGAGCTATTGCCACAATGGATGAACGGAAAACCAAGCTTCGTCTCGCAATACCTCTGCCTGCTAAGAAAGCAAAGGCGGTTAAACAGGCTATGATTGGTGCGCTCAAACCGCTTAAAAAGTTTGTGGAGACGATCACATACGACAATGGCAAAGAGTTCGTAGAGCACGAAGCTGTTGCCCGTGCTCTGGGTTGTAACAGTTATTTTGCCACGCCTTATCACTCTTGGGAACGAGGTCAGAATGAGAACGCCAATGGCCTGTTAAGGCAGTATTTTCCTAAGTCCATGGAGCTGGATAAGGTCAGTGATGAAGAAGTTATCATCGCTGTAGATAAGCTCAATAGCAGGCCGAAGAAATGCCTTGGCTACAAGACACCCTATGAAGCATTTAAAGAGTTAACTGGAATAGATGCAAGAAAAGTCACAGGTTATGCATTTATTACTTGAATGCAGGATTGAACATAATCAATGAAAAAACATTTATTGGCATTTGTTATAATTATTTTTCTCACGCAGAACACTGCAACATTAGCAGCTAGTAAAATCGAAGCGTCGTCTTCCCATGTTAAATATGAGCGTGATCCAGCAGATCGTGTTAACAAGAAAATGAGTGGAAGAGCTATAGCTTGGATGCAACCAATATCTGCTATAACAGGTATTTCAGGCTGTTTTCTAACTATTCGTTACTCAATGCAGATTTGGGACGTTATCTCCCTTTATATCATTCCTAGGGTTGTAGTTCTTTACTGTGTTCCTGGATTATTTGTTGGATTGGGAGTTGGTGCTGGCATCGGATATACAATATCGTTAACAATTGAGACTTTTGAAAGTTTTCTAATACTTCTTCTTGAAGCTGATGCAACTGATTAATAGGCATAGTAGTAGATTATATGGAATACTTTCGCACTGAATATGTGGCTGACTCAATTATGCGTGCCGACTCTTGCTGCCTGTGCTTTCGAACCAGGCAAAGGATTCATTATTAATGATGGTGCAGTAACCATTCTGTCCTTTATGCCTCGTACCTGTGTCGTCTGTCTGGATATAGCTTGAACAGCGGATACCTGCGACCAGTAATTTATGCTTCTCAGTATGGAACTGATCATGTCCCTGCGTTAGCAGCTGGCTAAGTGTTCCGCTTGAAATAGAGATCCCAATATCCCATAGCCAGTCCAGCAGTTCTGGCTGAGTAACAGAACAACCATGATATTGATGCAGGACATAGGCTTGCAGCATTGGTCCGTAGTGATGCCCCTGGAGATCAGCTGGCGGTTTGGCCGTAATAGTTTGTCCGTCAGGGGTTATCCATTGCTCCAAAAGGTATTCCAGACTGGATGCCTGAATCGTCAATTCCTGCACATGGAAGGGGGTGGTTCCGTTCCAGGTTGATCCTTGCGGAACATCAGTTGCTGCAATGGATATAGATTCTTCAGCCGGTGGTGCCGGGGGTTGCTTACGCTGTTTTCGGGTTCTCTCGTTGGGCTTTCCAACCTTGCGCTTTTGTGAGGCATCAGAATCAGGCTTACCGCTGTCCGTTGTTGCGAGGTCTTTGCCTTCAGGGTTTTCGCTCCCCTCATCGTCGGAAGGTTTTTTATTGGGCTTGATGTCCGGTTTTGCAGGCAGGTTTTTCAGGCGCCGAATTTCAGCTTCAAGAGTTCCTATCAGCTCTTTCTGCTGAATGAGCTGCTCTTGCAGCTGAATGAGTTGCTCTTTCTGCTGAATGAGTTGCTCTTGCAGCTGAATGAGTTGCTCTTGCAGCTGAGTAATGAATTTCAAAAGATGTTCAGGTTGTAGCTGATGGAGTTCTGAAAAAGTCATAGAGAAAAGATAGACGACTAACCTGAATTATTCACGTTCCAGTACTTTTTGAGAAGCTACCTTATTCGTTATACGCATTCTCATTTTATGTATGAGCCTGTAGGTGGTAGAAGCATATCTACTGGTCGCATATATCCACTTGCTTCAATGCTATCCACGTTTGTTTTGTTTGTGTGAATTCTCAATGATTCAACGGGAACAATCGTATCAACAAGCTCTAAACTTGAATCTTTTCCTGAATCCCAAAGTGAAGTTATTTGATCCAAATTTTGAAAATAGATTACCCCTTGAGCTGGCTATGTTCCCGTCAATAGTTGGGAGCACTAAAGTCCTATAAAAACTTTATTTTCCTGCTCCACATATGGCTATTCATGAGATAGGAAGGTATCCCAGAACAAATCGCTGTTCTTTGGGCAATAAACAAATGCAATATACAAGATTTAGTCATATCTCTACTTTATAAGGCACGTCTGTAGCCCTGTAAACATAGGGAGTAAGCAATACAACTATTGGCGGGAACATAGCCCCTTGAGCTATTGACATAAAAACTTGATTGCCAATATATAACATGGCATGTAAAACAAATTTTATTTTATTTGACCTTAAGATAACAAGATCACCTTGCTTTAATTCAGATAAAGAGACTTTGTTAGACTTTGTTTTGAATCCTATTCCAGTAAAATCTGTCATAGCTCTGTGAACAAAGTAGGCAAAGGCAAAGGCAAAGCAATTTGATTTTGATGACTCTTCTTGCCCAGATTCCAAAAAAGTTTTTCCAGTTTCCACTAGCAAACGCAACCGATTTGGAGAGTAAGCTATACAGCTTTTTGATCCTTCATTTAACCATTGTAAAAGCCTTGTTTGAACTTCTTCGCCTAGTGTAACTCTCTCTAAATCATCATCAAAATCAAATATTATTCTACTATACGAAGAATGTGGTAGATTCCCTTCAGATATTCCATCTAGTTCTTGCCCCTGAGCAGTAATAGGAAAGTAAGCTAGTCGAGCAACCCTACTGACCGAAAAGTAAACCAGTTTCACATTTTCTTGACTGGACATTATTGTGATTTTTAAAGTTACCGAGTAGCACGAGGTAGATATAATGAATAGCGATACTACCAAAAAGGATCGTATGTGATTCATAAAGTATAAAGCCTTCAACTATTGTGGTGCATTTAATGTAGTAGATGGCTCCATGCGTATAATCGGGATAGGGAGGTACCTCACGATCAGCAATTCCCCACGTTTCATTAAACCCCTTGGTATCACTAGCGTACGAAGTCGTATATATTTTGTATGCTCGTGATAAATAGTCGAGTTTTTGGGAAAAATTACATATCTCAACACGTAAGCAGCTGTAGCTGCGCCCTGCGTGTGATGCTTCTTATACGCTGTTACCGATGTCGTATAAGCATGGGGAATAGCTGCCTCACGATACCCCTCCTCCAGTCGAGTCAACCGGCGGAACCTCCCCGTCAGTTGCTCACAGATCCGGACTTGAACCGGGTGTGTGATTTAAACAATGTCAAGAAAAACGACTACACTAGTATGGTCGTATAGGCTTTTTGGCGTTGAGAAATATGTACAGCTCAGTCCTTTCATCCAACGATGAAATCACAGAAATCGTTATCAAAATCCCGCACAATCGCTCAATGGTGGATTTCGAAAATCATTTGCAAGATGCCTTAAATGAAGCGGGACAACTGGGAACAAAAAAGCAACTTGAGTGGCTTGATACTGACGGTTCTCCCATTACGCTTGGCAATGTTCGGTTGACCAGTAAAAGTAAAAAAGAATTGAAGGTTTATGAAACTCCATGGGGAGCGGTTAGGGTCAATCGTTTTATCTATCAAAGTCGTGAAGGCGGTGCTATTTATTGTCCCCTTGATCAATCTGCACGAATTGTTGTTAATTCAACCCCGCGACATGCCTGCATGGTCAGTTGGAAGTTTGCCCACATGCCTTCCACTGAAGTAGAGCAAGATTTTCTAAGAAACCACGGACGTAAAATCCATCGAAGAACCGCTAAAGACCTGGCAGAAGTTGTTGCCAGTATTGCTCAGGCCAAAGAAAAATCCTGGACTTATGAATTACCGGATTTACCCGAGCCAGTAGCCACAGTTAGCTTGGGGCTGGATGGTGCAAACTTGCTTTATAAAGAGGGCTACAGAATTGCAATGTGCGGAACTATTGCGCTTTATGATGAAGAAGGAAATCGAATGCACACGGTGTACGCTGCCGCTGCCCCCGAATACGGAAAAGAAACTTTTATAAGGCGGTTCTCTTCTGACATTGAGAAAATGAAGTCTCGTTTTCCTGATGCCACTTACGTTGGAGTTGCTGATGGGGCGCCTGGACGTTTCTTGAGCCTGTTACATCGATTCAAATTCTGGATTTTTATCACGTTAGCGAATATGTGGCAGAAGCGGCAGAAGCTATATATCCGGGTAAAAAAATGCAGAATGAACGCAAAGCCTGGTTAAGATCAACACTGCACGAATTAAAAAACACCCCTGGTAAGGAATAGCTGCCTCACGATACCCCTCCTCCAGTCGAGTCAACCGGCGGAACCTCCCCGTCAGTTGCTCACAGATCCGGACTTGAACCTCTCGATTCATCCGGCTCTTCTTATCCAACCGCTGACACACAGCCTGCTCGCCAATGTGCCATTAACCAAGGAGCTTTCTGAGCGATGCGCCCCAAACATCGAGCTGCACGCTTCTTTCTGCCCCTCAATTTCTTGTATTTTCCCATAGCCCATCGAACCAGAGTGGCTTCCACATATGACAATACTCTTCTCAACTCTGATGGATAAAATTTTCCAAAGTAGTTGATCCAGCCCTGAACACGTGGATTGATCAGTTTTGCAAGCTCTTCAAGAGAGTACAATGATCGTTTCGTGGGAATTTCTAACTCCCTTATCTTGTCTTTGATACGCTGGGCGGATGCCTTGCTCATCAGCAATTCCCGATGAATTCTGAGCCCCTTCTGCTGCAAGGCACACAGGCAGGTTGTAAAAAAAGCCCTCGCACAATTTTAATCAACTAAAATAGATACTTACTACATTACTGTCGTTTACCTGATTATGGCTACCGCTATTAAGAAGTACAGCAAGCACTTTAATGCCACAAATCTTATCAACAAGGTATTCGAGTGCTTTGGCAGAATTAAGGATCACCGATCTAGAAGTTGTCCTATTCCTTTTGAAAACTTCCTAATGTCTGCCTTTGCTATGATGCATCAAAAGTACGATTCTCTGTTAGGATTTGATGATGAGCGGGTAGATAAAATCCGTTGCCATAATCTTGAAAAGTTGTATCACGTCAAAGATGGAAAAGTTCCGTCTGACACTCAAATGAGAGCAGTTGTTGATTTAATAAATCCTGACGATATTCGAAAACCATTTAAGAAGTTATTTTCTATTATTCAACGAAATGGTGCCCTCAACGGATTCAAATTCAATTGTGATAAATTGAAAGACCATTATCTGCTGCCCATCGATGGCACCGGACTTTTTTATTCTGGGAAATGTGGCTGTAAAGACTGCTGCATTAAAAACGAAGGAAAGAAAAATGAAGCCTTCTACCATAATATGATGGGAGGCTGCATTGCTCACCCTGATCAGAAAACAGTTATACCTCTTGAACCAGAAGCTATTATTCGTCAGGATGGGTGCACCAAAAATGACTGCGAAAAAAATGCAATAAAACGTTTTTTTGCGCACGTAAAACGAGTACATCCTCTGCTGAAACTGATCATCCTTCTGGATGGTCTATACGCTGACAACCCTACTATCGCGCTGATTAAGAAGTATGGCTGGCACTATATCATTGTGGCTAAGGATGGTAATCATGTATCGCTTATTGAGGCGATGAATGCACTATATGATGAGGGAGAAGTCCATCACCATAAAATCAATGATAAAAAAAATGGAGTAAAGCACAACTTTCGATTCGCTAATAACGTCTCACTGAATTTGCAAGATCAGGTTGAGAAAGTCAATGTTCTTGATTACATTGAAATCGACAAGAAAGGTCACCAACATAATTGGTGCTGGGTAACAGATATTGAATTAAATGAAGAGACAGTACACAGTGTCATGAGAGGAGGACGATGCAGATGGCATATTGAAAATCAAACGTTTAACACCCTGAAAAACCAAGGTTATCATCTGGAACACAATTACGGTCATGGCAAAGAGCATCTGGCGACGAATTTTGCCTACCTTACATTTCTGGCATTTCTGGTGGATCAAATCCAGGAGATGTCCAGCCCGGAATTTCAAAAAGCATTAAAGAAGCGATCAAGAGGAACACGAAAATATCTTTGGAAGAGAATGACGTGTTTATTTATCAGTTGGATGGTTGATAGCTGGGAGGATTTATTTAGTGCAATCACAAATGGATTCAAGCCGGAAAAAATAAAACTAGACACTTCATAAAATCGAAAGATAGCCAGGTTTTCAGGGTTATATTAAATTCCATTCTGCTGCCTCAATAGGAGTGCAGGCCTTTCTTTTGCTCTTATTTTTAAGTCTGTATTAAGTTGTCTCTAAGGTATCGGAATCAATTCGTCGGGAATAGCTGCTTGCTCATCGCTGACAAGAAGTTGGGAAAGAATTTCCCATACCGGTTTCTGGCTAATCTCGTTCTGAATGTATAACTCAGAAAGTCGAAGGAGGTGTTCTCATGCGTTTCTGTTCTGTTCTCGTCCTTGCAGTAGACCAGCTTTGTCTTTTCTGGATGCAAAATATTTGAGTGCTGCAAAATATTTGAGGACAGCCATATTTGAGGACAGCCATATATTTACAACATTAAATAATTCTTCTCTGGTAACTCACGCAGACAGCAACAAGAAAAAGTGTTTTTATAGATATGTTGATAAAGAATCGACTTAGATTTCAAACTGATGTATTTAAAAAACTGAACGAAGGCAGAAATACTGTAGTTTCAATATTACGGGGATATTGAAGCAGGTTGTTTCAAATGAAGTTTTGAAGTTTGACTAATATATGCTCACCCTGAAAATACTCGACAGCATGCCGTTAGTCCTTGCATCCATTGTTGTCCTACTTGTTCTGCGTATGCCCGCATTGATGCTAACCGACCCACCGCTCGACGGAATTGATTGTTCCAACCTATGGTCTTCAACCATTCATCAGAATCAATGCCCAGCCGTTCCAGAATAGGAGGCGCATCATGCCTTATATGCCCACGCTTATCCGGCCGGATTTCTCTTCCAGCCCAGTCAATCAGTTCCAGGTAATTAACCAAAGTAAAAGGAATCGCAATATCCGGATTTTGTCCCTGGGCCCGAAGAGGCTTTAACTGGGCACTCTGTTTATTGCCCGTGGTAGCCGTGTACTGTTTGATACGACACTCTATGCGACTCTCTATACGACACCGTATAGAAGTAAAGTCCGATGATTCAGGTGTTTTGGCCAGCTTTGCTCTAATCGGATTCAGATCCACATAAGCCATGCAGGTCAGCAATGCGGCCTCATCCAACAACGCCTGACTTTTAAATCGTCCTTCCCAGAAACGACCTTTACACCGATCTTCTTTGTTTGCTTCCCTGGCCAGATGCTCATTCAAACACCTCATGAACCAGCTGATATCCATCAAACGACTGCGGTATTCTTCAGCATATTCATCTACCCGCAAGAGTTCGCCTTGATCAAGCTTTATTCCAGCCAGATAACGCTGCACAAGAACAGGCCCGGTGAATAATTGTGTCCATCGGGCAAAGATATCATCACGGTTCCAGCTCTCTGCAGCAGCCGTATTGATATGTAACACCACATGATAATGGTTCGACATCACCGCATAGGCGCAGACTTCTATGGCAAAAACTGAAACCAGCGCATCCAGACGATCTACTACCCACTGCCGACGATGCTCATAATCCTGACCGGAGAACGAATCCTTGCCACAGAGAAAAGCACGACGAACGCAGCGAGCCATGCAGTGGTAGTATGGTGTACTGGAACGGTCAATCAGGTTTCTGCGTGCACGGGTCATGGCTTCTCCTGCGTTTGAACAATCAATGGCAGAAGAAAGATAGATCAGATTTTGTTGAGGTCAAATCTGATCGCCGTAAAGGGTTGATTTACCAGCAATTTCTTGACAGTTTATCACCCCTCCGGCAGTCGAGTCAGCGGTAGGAACCTCCCCTTCCGCTGCTCACAGAACCGGACTTGATAGTCTCCTATCATCCGGCTCTTCTTATCCAACCGCTGGCAGCATGCCTATTCGCCAATGCGCCATTAACATCGGAACTCTGTGTGCAATACGCCCTAAACAACGAGCAGCTCGCACTTTGTGTCCCTGCAATTTCTTGTATTTACCCATAGCCCATCTAACCAGTGTCGCTTCCACGTAATACAAAGCTTTCTTCATTTCTGAGGGGTAGAATTTCCCAAAGTAATTGATCCAGCCTCGTACATAGGGATTGATCAGCTTGGCTATCTCAGGCAGTGAATATCTCGATCGCTTGGTGGGTATCCCTAACTCCCTTATAGTGTCCCGAATATGCTGAGCCGAAGCTTTGCTTATTGCAGGAAGGAAGCTCACGAAATATCTCCCGCTACGACTTCGAGCCATTCTGGGTCGGAAGGTGTAACTGAGGAAATCAAAGGATGTATGTTCATGCTGCTCTGGCCTGTCTGCGTCCTTGCAATATATCAGCTTCGTCTTTACTGGATGTAGTGTAAGACCACAGTCTGATAACCGGAGCCTTATCCTCTCCAGCACAGACTCCGCTTCCTGTTTTGTATGACAGTGCACCAACGCATCATCAGCAAAACGCTCAAACCAGACATTCTGGATATTGCGCTCTAACCACTGATCAAACGCATAATGCATGAACAGGTTAGCCAATAATGGGCTGATAACTCCACCCTGCGGCGTTCCTTTCGTTCTCTCAATTTGCTCACCTTCACTCTCAACCGGAGCTTGAAGCCAACGTTTTATATACAGTAAAACCCAAGATTCCTTAATGTGGTGTTCAACGGCTCGCATCATGAGGTCATGGTCAAGATTGTCAAAGAATCCCTTGATATCCAGATCAATTACCCAGTCTCTTCGCCAACAACGTTTTCGGGCGACCGCCAGCGCATCATGTGCTGACCGATTCGGCCTGTAACCGTAGGAGTTTTCGTGAAATACAGGTTCCACTAATGGCTCTACGATCAATTTTACCACCGTTTGAGCTATGCGATCCGCTACTGTCGGGATGCCCAGCGGTCTCGTGCCTCCATCTTTCTTTTTGATGTCTACACGCATGACGGGGGGCGGGAAGTAGCTTCCCGATGACATCCTGTTCCATAATTTGTACAGGTTACCGCCAAGATTACGCTCATAGTCAGCCAGTGACTGACCATCAGCTCCGGCAGCTCCCTTGTTAGCTTTCACTCTCAGCCAGGCTTGCCAAACAAGCCCTTTAGAAATTGTGAACGGTTTTGCTTCAGTCATAGACTCATCCCACTAATTAAACGCTGGTTGATCTATTCCCTCCGCTGGATAAGTCAGCCCCTTCGCTCCACTTCCATTACAGAAGCTTCATCACTACTACGGACTAATCCGCCCCTGTGCTCTGTATCGGTACTCAAAGCCTCCACAGTTCATCTGCTTGGCTCGCTCCCTTAACATCAGAACGACAGGTTCCCACGTTCCGCAAAAGAGCCTGAAATCTGTTCATGCCAACTTTATGCCGGACACCGCTCAGGCAGTAACTGGGTTTCTCCTGAACTTATCATGGAGTGGATCTGCCCTCCATTTTTGATGTCAATATACACGCTTACGACACGTCTTCATTGGTTCACTTGCGTTCATCTCCAGACTTCATACCTGACGCAATCTTGTTGCGCCTTTTCTGTGATGCTCACCACCCTGACTCTTAACCAACGCAGCTCACAGTGGTTTGGTGGTCGCTTCCAGAAGCCGCCACCGGAGGGCCTACCTCCATCTCAATTACAGTTACGAGCAGACCGACTCTGCTCTCATGGCACACCAGATCCGTACGGGCACTACTAATGCATACGGCTCTTACGGAAAATCAAACACACTGTCGCATACTTGGATATGGATGGAGTATTTTCGCGCTTGGAATAAACAGTTTGAAGACCTTCTGCATTTTCTTCCATGTTATGCGGTGTTTTTGACTGCGCTTTCTTAATGCCTTTACCCAAGCTCTGCAGACTTCTCTACGAAACTGGTTTAATGCTTTAAGATTGCCGGGAACTGCAAAATAATTATTGTGTCCCTGAACTACGCTTTTCAGCCATTTACCCTGTTCGAATACATCCCTGTGCCGGTTTTTCAGTAAAGTCTGTTTTATGTCTTTGATTTTTGCTCTCAGCTTCTTGGCTATCGTAAATCGTTTCAGCATGAATCCTCCGTCTGAACGGCGCACTGAGCAGATGTGTGTAAAGCCCAGAAAATCGAAGGTATCGGGTTTCCCCTGTCTCCTCTCCTTTCTGTTACTGATTGCAAATCGACCAAACTCTACCAGCTTTGTTTTCTCACCGTTCAAACTCAGGCCAAACTTTCCTAACCGATCTTTCAGGGCTGCCATAAAGTGCAGGCCATCCGAACGGTATTGAAATCCCAATACACTATCGTCCGCATAGCGGACAATATAACACTCCCCTCTGGCGTTTCTTTTCCGCCATTGGTGTGCCCATAAATCTAAAACCGACATTCACCACCTAACCTGACATTTTCCTGATTTCTGCTATTTATCAAAAAAGCAAATATCAGGAAACAGCCTTATGCCTCCTATTCAATATCGCACTCAGATTCAGAACATGGATCACCTCGGCCTGGTGGCAGGTATGTGCAAAGAGCTGGGCATAGCCGATCACATTGACAGACGTGCACCCAAGGTAGCGGATGAATGGAATGTCTCCCACGGTGAAGCCATTGTCGGCATGATCCTCAATGGCCTCGGCTTTACGGGGCAATCTCTCCATATGTCCCCCCAGTTCTTTGCCAATAAACCTCTCAACAAACTGATCAGGGAAGGGATTAAACCAGAGCATTTAAACGACAAGATTCTGGGAAGAGCACTGGATGAACTCTTTGATCTGGATGTCAGTAAAGTCTATTTTGAGCTGGCTATCAAGGTTGCAACTCATCTCAAATTGCCTTGCGACGCGCTGAACCTTGATGGCACCGGCTTCCACGTCGATGGTCGTTATAATAGCGATAGCGATCTGAGCGATGAAGACCTCAACTGCATCAGGCTTTGCAAAGGTTACAGCCGGGATCACCGCCCGGATTTGAACCAGGCCATATTGCTTCTGTTGACTGAAAACCGGGCAGGCATCCCATTGTTTATGAAAGCAACCAGTGGCAATGTGACTGATAAGACCAGTTTCAAACAGGTGGTTTCCAAGCACTTGAAGAGTTTCAAAGCCGCACTGGAAGCCCGCTATTTTATTGGCGATGCAGCATTGTATGTGGCAGGGACAATCCAGGAACTTGACCAGCAGGATCAGCTGTTTATTTCCAGAGTTCCTCTCAATATTGGTGCCGCCAAAGAGCTGGTAAGGAGTGCGCCTTCACGAACCATGAAAGCAGTGGAGGGGTTTGACCATTACGAAGCTACAGAAGTGTCGTCTAATTATGCGAACGTAGAGCAACGCTGGGTTTTGTTTCGCAACCAGCAACGCCAGGAAACCGAACAGAAGACGCTGACAAGGCGTATGCAGAAAAAGTCTCTGAAAGAGTGCGAGAGACTGGAAAAGTTGAGCAAAAAAGCGTTCCAGTGCGAAGGGGAGGCCATGGAAGCCTTTAGGCAATGGCAGAAGCAGTCTGAACTTTGTCAGGCTGAGGCTCAGGTTATCGCCAAGCCCTGCTACAAGAGCAAAGGACGACCTGTTAATGGAGCGGAACCCGACCACCTGGAATATTACGTAACAAGTTGTTGCTCGATCGCTGTGCAAACCCGGCAGGATGCCGAAGCATCACTGGGTTGTTTTGTGCTGGCTACCAACGACATTAATACTACTCGACTGAACAGCGCTGAACTACTGAGGACGTACAAATCACAGCAACAGGTTGAACGAGGCTTTCGCTTTCTAAAAAGTCCGGACTTTCTGGTGTCTTCCCTCTATCTGAAGAAACCGGAACGCATTGAGGCATTGTTAATGGTGATGACACTTTGCCTGATGGTCTATGCTGCTATCCAACATCGAATCCGTTATGAGTTGAAGAAGCAGAGCCGAACGTTCCCGGACATGAAGAAAAAGCCAGCCCAGAACCCAACGGGCAGATGGATTTTCTGCTGCTTTGATGGCATTTATGTGCAGACGATCAACGGAACGGAGAAGCACGTGATTGGCATCTCGGAGAATCAGGCGACAATTATCTTTATATTAGGGTCAACGTACCAATCAATTTATTCCTGACTCAAGAGGGAGTGTGAGAGCAGCAAGATCAATGCACGGAGGCTTGTCCCTGTCATCTCCGGCTGCTGAAGGTGAGGTTTTTTCTTGTTTGTGTTTTTCATGAATGGATATCCATGAAAGGTTGATTGGGTACTCGTTATCAGGAGAAGTACGTTTATGCTTACAATAAGGTGGTCAAACTTCAAAACCCTTGCGCTGCAGGGGTAGGGGAAATATCAAAGTAGGTGGTGAATGACGGCTAAAACATAATGGAGGTAAATATTCGCCAGTAATGGTGAAATAACTGCCCCCTGTGGTGTTCCGACCACTGTTTTAGAATACCGGCTGTCTTCTACTACTCCCGCTTTCAGCGTTTGCTTTATCAGCTGGAGTAGTCGTTTGTCTGCGATTCGGTGTTGTAAAAACTTCATCATCCAGTCGTGATCTATTTGATCAAAGAATTTTCTGATGTCTGCATCCAGTATCCAGCTGACTTTCTTTTGGGTAATCGCCACATAGGCTACATTTAATGCCTGATGCTGGTTTCGATTGGGTCGAAACCCGTAGCTGAACCCAAGAAAGTCTGCTTCATAGATGGTTTCCAGCACCCACACTAACGCCTGCTGAACAATCTTGTCTTCCACCGAAGTGATTCCAACCGGACGACGATTGCCATCCGGTTTGGGTAGCCAGATTCTCAGGACAGGTTTGGGTTTATACCCTTGTGTATGAATACGGTTGTGAAGCGCCGTGATTCGTTCCGACAAATGTTTGCCGTAACTTTTCCAGCTCTCCCCGTCAACACCTCTGGCCGATGTCCGATTCAGACGGTTATACGCCTTTGTCAGCATGGCCACCGTGATATGGTGCAACAAATTATTGAACCGCAGAGACCGGTTCCTTTTTGCTTTGGTATGTAGACGCATCAGCCCTGACGATCCTGCTTCTGCACTCTGTGTTGCAGTCAGATCCGGCGTGTTGCGCCATTCTTTGCCGTTAGACGACTTCGCTCCACCGACTCCGCTATGGTCTGGTTGTTTTACCTGCATATTGTTCGCCGGTTTCTTCACTACTATTCGTCTATCTGACTCCCTGCCCGCGTAGGTATTCAGCCTTTGTCGTTCTGACTTCGCTGAATCCGACCCGCTGTGAACACTCTCATTGAGATCAGCGAATCACTGACAGGGTCTCCCGAGTTCCGCACAAAAGACATCAGTACATGCACCAGGTCTACTGACTCCGGAGAACCAACAGTAACACTTGCAATAGCGTGATTCTGTCGTATTGCCTTCCCCTTCACCCAACAAGGTCGGCGTTCTCGATGATGGTTTCGGAGCTCAATACTGAGCCTGTACCTTCCCCTGTCAACGCTTAACCATTGCCATTACTGACAACCGCCCATGACTCGGGGTTCCGGCGGATTGCTAGACCTTACCGGATGAAGGACTTTCACCTTCAATCTCTTGCCGATTTATCTCGGCGCACTGGGTGTCCCTTTTATTTGCTGGTCTGCCGCTCAATCGCCAATCAAATCTAATCGCCGTAAAGGGTTGATTTACCAGCAATTTCTTGACAGTTTATCACCCCTCCGGCACAGATCCGTACGGGCACTACTAATGCATACGGCTCTTACGGAAAATCAAGCACACTGTCGCATACTTGGATATGGATGGAGTATTTTCGCGCTTGGAATAAACAGTTTGAAGACCTTCTGCATTTTCTTCCATGTTATGCGGTGTTTTTGACTGCGCTTTCTTAATGCCTTTACCCAAGCTCTGCAGACTTCTCTACGAAACTGGTTTAATGCTTTAAGATTGCCGGGAACTGCAAAATAATTATTGTGTCCCTGAACTACGCTTTTCAGCCATTTACCCTGTTCGAATACATCCCTGTGCCGGTTTTTCAGTAAAGTCTGTTTTATGTCTTTGATTTTTGCTCTCAGCTTCTTGGCTATCGTGAATCGTTTCAGCATGAATCCTCCGTCTGAACGGCGCACTGAGCAGATGTGTGTAAAGCCCAGAAAATCGAAGGTATCGGGTTTCCCCTGTCGCCTCTCCTTTCTGTTACTGATTGCAAATCGACCAAACTCTACCAGCTTTGTTTTCTCACCGTTCAAACTCAGGCCAAACTTTCCTAACCGATCTTTCAGGGCTGCCATAAAGTGCAGCCCATCCGAACGGTATTGAAAACCCAATACACTATCGTCCGCATAGCGGACAATATAACACTCCCCTCTGGCGTTTCTTTTCCGCCATTGGTGTGCCCATAAATCTAAAACATAATGGAGGTAAATATTCGCCAGTAATGGTGAAATAACTGCCCCCTGTGGTGTTCCGACCATTGTTTTAGAATACCGGCTGTCTTCTACTACTCCCGCTTTCAGCGTTTGCTTTATCAGCTGGAGTAGTCGTTTGTCTGCGATTCGGTGTTGTAAAAACTTCATCATCCAGTCGTGATCTATTTGATCAAAGAATTTTCTGATGTCTGCATCCAGTATCCAGCTGACTTTCTTTTGGGTAATCGCCACATAGGCTACATTTAATGCCTGATGCTGGTTTCGATTGGGTCGAAACCCGTAGCTGAACCCAAGAAAGTCTGCTTCATAGATGGTTTCCAGCACCCACACTAACGCCTGCTGAACAATCTTGTCTTCCACCGAAGTGATTCCAACCGGACGACGATTGCCATCCGGTTTGGGTAGCCAGATTCTCAGGACAGGTTTGGGTTTATACCCTTGTGTATGAATACGGTTGTGAAGCGCCGTGATTCGTTCCGACAAATGTTTGCCGTAACTTTTCCAGCTCTCCCCATCAACACCTCTGGCCGATGTCCGATTCAGACGGTTATACGCCTTTGTCAGCATGGCCACAGTGATATGGTGCAACAAATTATTGAACCGCAGAGACCGGTTCCTTTTTGCTTTGGTATGTAGACGCATCAGCCCTGACGATCCTGCTTCTGCACTCTGTGTTGCAGTCAGATCCGGCGTGTTGCGCCATTCTTTGCCGTTAGACGACTTCGCTCCACCGACTCCGCTATGGTCTGGTTGTTTTACCTGCATATTGTTCGCCGGTTTATTCACTACTATTCGTCTATCTGACTCCCTGCCCGCGTAGGTATTCAGCCTTTGTCGTTCTGACTTCGCTGAATCCGACCCGCTGTGAACACTCTCATTGAGATCAGCGAATCACTGACAGGGTCTCCCGAGTTCCGCACAAAAGACATCAGTACATGCACCAGGTCTACTGACTCCGGAGAACCAACAGTAACACTTGCAATAGCGTGATTCTGTCGTATTGCCTTCCCCCTCAGCCAACAAGGTCGGCGTTCTCGATGATGGTTTCGGAGCTCAATACTGAGCCTGTACCTTCCCCTGTCAACGCTTAACCATTGCCATTACTGACAACCGCCCATGACTCGGGGTTCCGGCGGATTGCTAGACCTTACCGGATGAAGGGCTTTCACCTTCAATCTCTTGCCGATTTATCTCGGCGCACTGGCTGTCCCTTTTATTCTTTTATCAGCCCAATAAAAGCCAGCTATTCCCCATGCTTATACGACATCGGTAACAGCGTATAAGAAGCATCACACGCAGGGCGCAGCTACAGCTGCTTACGTGTTGAGATATGTAATTTTTCCCAAAAACTCGACTATTTATCACGAGCATACAAAATATATACGACTTCGTACGCTAGTGATACCAAGGGGTTTAATGAAACGTGGGGAATTGCTGAATAAAAGCCATTATTCGACCGGTATTCAAATGCAGAAAGTGTGGCGAATCCATGAAGCACATTGCATTCCGTTTTATGAAACCGACCTGAGTTAATAGAAAGAAATCTTCACCGCCATTCACAAGAACGGAGGGAATAACAGACCGTCTTACAGAATAATAAAGCGTCAGACTACTATTAAGCAGTGGTCGGATGGCTCACATCTTGAATAAGGAGCGTTCAGAAAAAGCGCTCTGATTTAATACCCTCAAGAAAAGATATCTTCAATAGACCACCTTCACCATAAATCAACCCGGGCTTGTGCAACAACAGGATAAGATTGCGGCTGGGCGCAATCTATCCTTATTCGTTATACATTACCTGCTGTACACTGTTCGGTTTTAGGCCAGTTCCACGCATACCAAACAGTAGTAATTGAAAGCAGTACTTCTATTGCGGTTAGAAATAAATAGTATGCCCAAGTTGTTTCTAAATTAACCGCTACAAGAAGAATTATGTATAAAACAGGTATGATTATATTTAACCAACGATTAATACTCGGCTTTAAAACTAAGGTAAAGAATATCATTAAACTAGGAATAGCCATAAGTAGAGCAACAGCAAAAAACTCTATTTGAATCCCCTCTTTACTTGATGATACTTCCATCGCGTCAGCTAAAACCCCAGGAACAAAAATTTGAATATAATCACCATATACATAGCAAAACATAACAGCGACCCAAAGAGAGGATATTATTAGTTTCACGTTTATCGGGAAGTCTTTAAAAACACTATTTGATTGATCGGTCGAATTCATTTGAACTCCATTTTCTGAGTAATGTATAACGCCTGCGTCAACTGCAGGCAAAAATGGCGGTTTTTGTGCAGATCCACCGCACAAAAAGTGACAGTTTTGACTGTCAGATTGCACGCACTTGTTATGCATTGGTAAGCCCGACGGCAACGCCGAGTCCGATGATGGATACGATCAATGTTAAAACAGCAATCCTACTATTGAAGTTATGCCACCAGCGCGGCTTAGAAGTATCGAGAGACTCCAGATAAGCTTGACCCGGAATAGTTATTTGAGGATCCAAATAGCTTAATCCGGTGTCAGCACTTGCATTTATTGCTTTGATATATCCCTGATCATAAAGCTCTTTGAATTCTCTTATAAATTCATAAGAGCCTTCTTCCACTCCACCTGATAGCTTATCGTTTTTCAGATCCTCTAAAACCTGCTTGTACTTTTCCATCGATAGCTCCATAGGAGGATTGTATAACGCTTAGTAGATGTACCAATGCAGAATACCCGTTATATAACGTTCTTTTCTGTACTGATACAGATAATACTCTTTTTTTGCAGAGGTCAAATGTGTGGCTGTCCCAATTATTAAGTTCCAATTATTAAGGTCAAATCTGTGCAGCAATTCTCCACGTTTCATTAAACCCCTTGGTATCACTAGCGTACGGAGTCGTATATATTTTGTATGCTCGTGATAAATAGTCGAGTTTTTGGGAAAAATTACATATCTCAACACGTAAGCAGCTGTAGCTGCGCCCTGCGTGTGATGCTTCTTATACGCTGTTACCGATGTCGTATAAGCATGGGGAATAGCTGAAATCTGATCGCCGTAAAGGGTTGATTTACCAGCAATTTCTTGACAGTTTATCACCCCTCCGGCACAGATCCGTACGGGCACTACTAATGCATACGGCTCTTACGGAAAATCAAACACACTGTCGCATACTTGGATATGGATGGAGTATTTTCGCGCTTGGAATAAACAGTTTGAAGACCTTCTGCATTTTCTTCCATGTTATGCGGTGTTTTTGACTGCGCTTTCTTAATGCCTTTACCCAAGCTCTGCA
>CBDBOO010000036.1:0-13034 GCA_965208385.1 Endozoicomonas sp. | reverse complement strand
AAGGACGATTCGACGACACAGGCCGCTCATACTGAATGGGTTTAGGGCAAAAAAGGAATATTCCAGCGGTATTGTTGAGGGTCTGAATACTAAAATAAAACTCACTACGAGAAAATCATACGGACTCAGAACCTACAAATGCACGGAAATCGCTTTATATCACGCACTTGGAAAGCTTCCTGAACCAGAAATGACCCACAGATTTTACTGAAGAGGCGGAAAAAGATTGATTTGAAGAAAAGTAAAAGAAAAATAATGAAAGCTAGGAAAAGGACAGGGTTTAGGTAATATATGAGAAGAGGTTATTGTATGAGATTATGGATTTTAGTGGGAGTGTTGATCTCTTACACTTCAAGTGCATATTCATCAGATGTATGCGAAAGAGAGTACTCCTTGGCAAATACTGAGTTGCTCTCTATCGGGGAGTTGTACTCATCGGGTGCTATGCTTTCCCTTCAAAAGCTGAGAATAGATTATGAAATGTTAAGCAATGTTATTTCGAATCTTGACTTATGTCTTCTAAAGCAGAAAAGTAATAGATATTCTGAGCAATACACCGATTTATTTATTTTATCTACTGACTACAGTTACTGTCTGAGTTTTCAAAAGAAGAAGGTTTTGTGGATCCAATTATGATGAAATCCTTTCTTGAAGGATATTTAGGCTATAAAAGTAAGTGGCGGTAATGGTACGCAATAATTAACGCTCTTGAAATTGCCTCGTACCTACGCTCAGCGTGGGAACCCTTCATCTCCAATAAAAGGGACATCCAGTGCGCCGAGATAAATCGGCAAGAGATTGAAGGTGAAAGTCCTTCATCCGGTAAGGTCTAGCAAACCATTGGAACCCCGAGTCATAGGCGGTTGTCAGTAATGGCAATGGTTAAGCGTTGCTCCAGCGTTAACAGGGGAAGACAATACGACACAGTTTCTCTCTACGAGCAACTGTGTCGTATTTTTGGGCAGTCTTACCAGAGCTTCGATCCTTTCGGTCTGCGTCGGAATGCCATTAACTGGAAAGACCGAAGAGAGGGGCAGCCACTTTCACTTACAGCAATTATCTGACCACTATCGTTAATGGTAAAAGTCAGCGTAAAAAAGAAACCCGAAATGTACTGGGTCAGCTGGTCAAGGTGGAAGATCACCTGGGTAACACCGTTACGTATTCTTATTATCCCGACGGTAATCTGTTCAAAACCGTACAGTACGCCAAAGACACGGGGCAGCGGGCGGAGAACCGTGTTTACTACCAATACGGTCAAAAGAACCGGATGGTGGATGCGGATATGGGGGAGTGGGTCTATCAGCATAATTCCCTCGGGGAACTGCTGAAACAGATCGATGCTACGCTCAAGATTTTTACTATCCGGCGCACTTTTCTTCTGCCTGAAAGTATGGCCGAAGTTTGTCTGAACGAGCGAGGGGCGGATTAACTAAACGTTGAGGTTGCTAATTCAGCAGTCGAGATAACGCCATTTGGTAGACTTCATTTCTGTTTCGTTTTCCAATAGCAATAACAGAAATTGTAATTGTTTCATCTGAAACAGAATAAACAAGTCTGAAGCCAAGCTGCCTCAGTTTGATTTTATAAAGATTTGCGGCACCTGAAACTTTTGCAGAAGGAACGTGAGGATCGTTCAATCTACGTTCAAGTACCTTCTTAAAATGATCTTTGACTGTAGGATTGAGTTTATTCCATTCTTTCAGTGCGGATTTTTTGAACTCAAGCTCATAGATCATCGAGAGAAACCTTCACGGACTCTTCGTTAGCTCTTTCTTTAACGAGGTCTAAAAGTTCCATATCTTCAATGAGTTCCATCATTGCTTCATAGGCTTTAGCTGGAACACAGTAAAATGCAGGTTCATTTCTGTTTAACACTGCAATAGGTAGGCCTTCACCGCTTGCTACAACCTTCATTGGGTTGGCTTTGAGCTCAGAAATACTTGCAGCAATATCTGTCAAAATATGGGAAGCCATAATGTATATCCTCTACGTTAAGACTGAATAATAGACCTATTAAGAAGTCTCGTAAAGCCAAGAGGTTCCATTACAATGCTTCCGGATAGCCAGCTAACTATATGAAATTAAAAATAGTTTCATAAATCAGGATGTTGGTCATTGCATCACTCGGAAAAACAGAGTGCGCAGCTGAAGCCTCTTCGAGCTAAAGAGCAAAATCCGGAGATTGCAATACCCCTTACCTTTGTAAATTACCTGGAACCGTTGGACTGATCTGGAAAAGTCATCAGACAAAAATAAAAACAAAAAAATAAAAAGGACACCCTGAAACTCAATATATTCAATACTTGAGCAACCTCTCCTGCCGTTGATTTTTCAACGCAGGAGAAGCTACAAACAGTGCCTACCTGCTGCTGAAAGACCACCTGGGCAGCACCCACGCCATAGTGAATGCCAATAACTACCAGGTGCAGTCTTACCAGAGCTTCGACCCCTTCGGCCTGCGTCGCAATGCCAGTAACTGGAAAGACCTGTTAACCAGCCAGCTCAATAATTTTGATCGCAGCGTCACCACCCGTGGTTACACCGGCCATGAACAGCTGGATGAAGTGGGTCTGATTCATATGAACGGTCGGGTGTACGATCCGAAACTGGGGCGATTTATCCAGGCGGATACCTTTATCCAGTTCGCGGATAACAGTGTGCCACGAGCACAAGATGTTGCGTAAGCAACGCCAGTGCGTAACTGCACAGAAGATGAGGGAGGGCCCCTCGAAGTCGCTCTACAGGGGAAGACTTCAAACCACCTTAAGCGGCACAAGTAAAGAGCCTTTGTCGTGAGCGTTAAGGAAAAGGCAGGGCTTGGTCAGGTAGGTGTTATTCAGTTTGACCAGAGACTGGTTGCTTTACTGAAACTGAAAACGCCACCCACTCACGCTCTGAACCATTTGAGTGGCGCTTTTCATGGATGCAGGTCTGGCTGCACTCTTTTTGCTGTATATATATACAGCTATCACTTGTACCCTCCGTATGAATGAATAAACTATGATATAGTTACTGTAATAATTGCTACGGTAACTTTCATGAAGTTCTATAACCGAGAAGATGAACTTGAGCAGCTCCGGGTGTGGAGTGAACAAGCTTCTAAAGGAACGGCTCACCTGACAACTGTGGTAGGAAGGCGCCGGGTTGGAAAAACAGCGCTGTTAAATAAAACCTTTCCTCAGGACACGGCTTCTGCTGCCTCTATCTATCTGTTCGTATCCAGAAAACAGGAGTCATTACTGTGTGAGGAGTTTGTCGAGCAAATCAGAACGGTTTTAAATATCCCCATATTTGGTCAGCCTGCACGCCTTCGGGAAGTTATGGAAATCCTGTTGCAGTTCAGCATCACTACGCCTGTTACCGTCATACTGGATGAATTTCAGGATATCCAGCGGGTTAATCGAGCGTTTTTTTCCGAACTTCAGGATTTGTGGGATCGATACAGACAACAAAGCCGTATGCATCTGGTCTGCTGTGGTTCTTTGTACAGCCTTATGACCCGGTTGTTTCAGGATGGACGTGAGCCATTGTTTGGTCGTGCCGATCATCGCATCAACCTTCAGCCTTTGCGTTGCCGCTATATCGCCCAGATGTTGAGTGATCGGCAGGAGTTTACGCCAGAAAAACTCTTGCAGTGGTACATGCTCAGTGGCGGTGTTCCAAAATACCTGGAGTGGCTGTTTAACATTGACCCTGCAGCTGACCTCTGGTCGCAACTGATTAACGAACACAGCCTGATCATTGAGGAAGGGCATTATCGTCTGGCCGAAGAGTTTGGGCCTGAACATGGTACCTATTTTTCCATATTGGCGGCTATTGCTTCCGGTAGTACGAGCCGGCCTGAAATAGAATCTTTGTTGGGTATTTCTGTGGGGCCACAGCTTGATCGTCTGGAAAATGAATTTGATATTATAAGCCGAAATCGACCCGTGTTGTCTAAACCGGGAACCCGGTTGGTTAAATACCGCATTGCCGATGCTTTCCTGGCTTTTTGGTTTCGCTTTATTTATAAGCACCGTAGCGCAGTGGAGATTGGAAACTTTCCGTTTATCCATAAAATCATTGAGCGGGATTACCCAACCTGGAGCGGTCACTGGCTGGAAGAAATCGTCAGGGAAGTCGTTGCCGAAACCGGTGAATACAATATTGTGGGTAGTTACTGGGAAAGAGGGAATCAGAATGAAATTGATCTTGTAGCGGTCAATGATCTGGATAAAAAAGTCATGATTGCTGAAATTAAGCGTAACCCGAAAAATATCCGTAAGACGCATTTACAGGAGAAAGCCACCAAGCTTGTGCAGCAACTGAAGGGGTATGATATTGAGTACAGGGGCTTGTCACTTGACGATCTGGCAGACTGGTTTTGACGGGATTGCTTTGCCATGACTCCACTGTCCGGTTGATCAACAGGCGACGCTACGTGCATGAAAATGGTTTTTCCCTACCAAGGCTCCGTGAAATTCACGCAGGGCGTGATTTCAAATTCATGGCTAATATGACGACTGCTGCCCAGACGGGATCAAGGTAGAGGATGAACGCCTGACACAGAGAAGTGTTCCGGTCGGGCTCCGACCACAGGCACCCATCCCAAAAAACTGAAAATATGGGGAGCTGATGGCGTTCAAATTTTTTGATCACAACAAAATCGCAACTAATTCAGTAAGCTGCTGAAATATAAGATAATAATTTTCCGGCTCCGGGCACCATACAGAAAGGTCATCGTTTATTCGATGACCTTTTTTTATGCTTGTTTCTCACGTTTTCCCACTAAAAGCCTGATACGCCAAGGCTCTGCGCTTCAGTATTCAGTTATAACTATTTCTTTTATTGATCATCCTTCACCTTGCTAAACTTTGTCTGTGTCATTTGTGCCACTCATTTTTGACACTAGAATTGGCACAGATTTACGCAGTCGTTTGCGACCGAATAATCGGAGTTGTCATGGCTAGGTTCGAAAAAAGAAAATCAGGCTGGTTGGCCCGGGTCAGGAAAAAGGCATTGATCTGGCTCGAACATTTGATACAAATCTTCATGACCGTATTTTCGGTCACCCTGCACCATGAAAATGAGACTCTGCCACAATAGTCTGGTGCAGAGCCCGACAGTGGTCGATGTTTTTGCAGTGGCTTTTAGACCCTGAATACAAATTGACCTGGGCTGGATCGTTCGCACCCTCGCTTATCTCATGGTTCAGAACTGCAGGGCGATCTCATTTGGCACTAACTTTCTCTGTTTGGCTAATTATTCAGCACACAAAAGTACCAAAATAAGCCTAATTTCCTGTACTTCTCAAAAATTCAGTTTTTAAAGCTAGCTTTTTGAATATGCAACAGGATTGGTGTTTGTCAAATGAGATCGCCCTGTTCAGAACTGGCACCATCAAGGCTCCATTTCTGGAACATTGAATGCACGGCAAACAGCCCTTTTCTCCAAGTGAGACTATGGCGATCCGATCCAGTCCGTCAGGCTCTGCTGTTCCTCCGTGAACCTTTGGAGCATAGACGATGCAACCCATTGTGAAAAACTGTAGTCTCTTCCAATATGAAATGAGCCTAAAGGAGGCTCTAATTTCCAATATGAAATGAGCCCGCCGCAATTGGATCTTTCGTCCATGATTACAGGATGAAAGTTATCATGAATACAAGGCTCATAAAGACACTGTCACAAGTGCAAGAACTGCTTCATTACGCCCCTGATATTGAGCCCGGATGGGAATCAAAAGATGAATGTTATCAGTGGGTTGAGGCGACTTTAAGGTACTTCAAATATCGAGCGCTCAGCAGGCCCGACAAGGGGCTCATTAAGCGTTATCTCGCAGTGGCTACAGGCTACTCAAGATCGCAGATTACCCGCCTTATTCATGCCTGTCAGTCGAAGGGGACTCTGAAGCGTAAACAGCGCACAATCAATGGTTTCAAATCCAAATACACCAAGGCCGATACAAGGCTTCTGGCTGAGACGGATCGATCGCATAACGACCTGAATGGGGTAGCCATTAAGAAACTCTGTGAAAGGGCTTTTTTACGGGGTGACGAGCGTTACGAGCGACTGGCCGGCATCTCGGTTTCACACCTCTACAATCTCAGGCAATCAAATACATATCGTAATATCCGAACCCACAAGGACTGCACACGTCCAGTAAAGCGAGCCATTGGCACACGTCGTCGTCCAGCTCCTGAAGGACAACCAGGTTTTATTCGAATCGATACGGTTCATCAGGGTGATAAAGACAAAGTGAAAGGTTTGTATCACATTAATGCTGTTGATGAGATGACTCAATTCCAGATTGTTTGCACAGTGGAGAGAATTAGCGAAGCCTTTCTGATCCCTGTGCTTGAAGAGATTCTGGCAGCTTTCCCCTTTAAATTACAGGGTTTTCACTCGGATAACGGATCAGAGTATATAAATTATAGCGTAGCAAAACTACTCGACAATCTTCATATAAAATTCACGAAATCAAGATCAAGAAAAACAAACGACAACGCGCTTGCAGAATGTAAAAACGGTGCAGTTATAAGAAAGATACTTGGTTATGCCCATATTCCACAAAAATATGCGACAGAAGTAAATGAATTCAATCGAAAATATCTCACCCCCTACCTGAATTATCACAGGCCCTGTTTCTTTGCTGAAACTGTCGTAGACAAGAAAGGTAAGGAGAGAAAAAGTATCTTTATGAAAATATGATGACACCGTACGAAAAATTCAAATCATTACCAAAAAGTGCAAAATATTTGAAGAAAGGAATCACTCTTGAAGCTCTACACGCAAAGGCTGATTCTATGAGCGATAATGAAGCAGCAGAAAGGCTTCAGTCTGCACGAGAATCACTTTTTAAAACCATTTTTGAACGAAAGGCCTGAGCGCACTGGCTTATGCTTCTTTCAGGCTCATTTTAGGATTGGAAAATACTACTGTGCAGGCATTGATGTCCATAAAATGATGGTCATGGTTGCCGTTCGCAAAGAAATGCCAGAAGGCGACATTCAAGTATTAACCCGTGAATTTGGTACTTTCCGCAAAGATCGGGAATTAATGTGCCAGTTCCTTCAACAGCATCAGATCGATCTGGTCGTAATGGAGAGTACGGGTGTTTACTGGAAAAGTATTTATGCGTCCATCATTGGTCGTGATCTGAAGCCCTGGGTGGTGAATGCCCGACACGTCAAGAATGTACCCGGTCGCAAGACCGATACACTGGACAGTCAGTGGCTCGCTCACCTTGCCCATTGTGGTCTGGTTCGTCCGAGTTTTGTGCCACATCCGGATCAGGAACAGCTGCGTTTGCTGACTCGCCGACGAGATACAATGGTCAAGCAAATAGCCAATGAGAAGAACCGTCTTCATAAAACGCTAGACGACAGCGGTATTCGACTCGGCGGCCTGATCAGTGACATCAACGGCAAGTCAGGTCAGCGCATGGTGAACGCCCTGATTGATGGTGAATCCCTTCAGGATATTATCAAGAAAGCGGATGGCCGTCTGAAGGCAGACAGAAAACAGCTGATGGACAGTATGGACGAGAAGTTATCCCCTTCTCATCTTATTGTGCTGAAAGATATCCGGGATCACATTAATTTCCTGAATGAACAGCAGCAGAAGCTGGAAGTCCAGATTCTGAGTACGGTTCAGTCTTGGAAAGAAGCCTGGCAAATTCTGCAAACTCTCCCCGGAGTCGGTGAGATGAGTGCCGCAGCGCTGATCGCCGAAATAGGTGATGATATGAGTCAGTTTGGCGGCATGAAGGAGATTGCTTCCTGGGCCGGACTCTGCCCGGGCAATAATGAAAGCGCAGGCAAGCGTAAAAGTGGTCGAACCCGAAAAGGGAATAAGATGATCAAAACGACACTGTGCGAAGTGGCGAATGCAGCGATCAAGACCAAGAGTCAGTTCAAGGGTAAATATCAGAGTCTGGTGATCCGCAGGGGTCACAAACGAAGTCTGATTGCCATTGCACATAAACTGATTCGTGTGATTTATACATTACTCAAGAAACGACAGCCTTATATTGATCCTGACACTGATTACGAGGGTTTGATGGTTAGGAAGAATGCACCGCGCTGGTTACGCAGGCTGGACGAGTATGGCTATTTGGATCAGATTCGATAATTAACCTGATCCACAATTAATACGATAGTTCCTTGTTCTGTGCAGGGCGGCTGCTTGCGTCCTGAATTCGGGGATTTTCACGGCGACGCTATGGACAACGTACGACCCAGATCCCCCTTGATCCAGCCCACCAATCGCCCGTAAATATCGGCGAAATCCTTGGAGCCGGAGACGACAACAGGGTCGGCTGCCCAGAGTTCGGTGGACATCAAAGAAAGACTAATTGCCAATCCGAACAACAGAAGACGTGCGCAATGAGACAGGTTAGAGACAGTCAAAAAGTCGTTCATTATGAACACCTTTAAAGTAAGGGGCGGTGGAAGATTATTAGTTGTGATAATCCCTTTCAGGCGCATCGCGCTGCCATTCCCGGGGGTAAATGTCGGACATCACAACGCCGCCGCTGTGCCAGTGACCTTGCTTATCGACCCAGGGCGCTATCCAGATTCTGAGGATGTGTGCCGGTACTCGTTGGGGAGTAGGTTCTTTTGGCTCTTCCCTAATTTTAGTGGGTGATTTAATCTATATTGAACACTTCAAGGCAAGGATGCCGACATGCGCGATAAAGAACTCTACTCTAAAATACTTGGCGTTGAAACTCCGTGGCATGTCGCTCACGTGGAACTCTCCATTACTGAAGGAAAAGTCGAAATCTTTCTCGAACATGATGGCAAAAAGCCTTCTAAATGCAGTGTGTGTGATAAACCCTCTCCGGGTTACGATCGACGTCAGAAGAAGTGGCGGCATCTGGATACCTGCCAGTTTCAAACCATCCTTATTGCTGATGTTCCGCGTACACAATGTTCCGATCACGGTGTAAAAACAATACAGGTTCCATGGGCTGAACCGAACTCTGGTTTTACGGCCTTGTTTGAAGCACTTGTTGAACCAAGCCGCTACGCGACGAAAACAAGCACCGCTGCGAATGTCCAATACTTCCTGATTCCACAACAACCCGTTGTGGCTTATTCCGGAAGTCCATTCAATGAACAGTACCGAACAAAAACGATTTGAACAACTGTACCAAAAACACCTGCAAGCCTTGGTACTCCAAGGAAAAAGCAAGTCCACTATTGATCTTTATAGCCGACCACTGCGGCGTCTAGCCACCTTCTTTGACCGCTGCCCCGACACACTCACTCCTGATGATCTTAAAACCTATTTTGCTGCTCTGGTGCAATCTCATTCATGGAGCACCGTCAAAACCGACCGTAACGGGATTCAGTTTTTCTGGAAACATATCCTTAAGAAACACTGGAACTTTGTAGAAATCATCAAGCCCCCCACCGTCAAACGGCTTCCCGTTATTCTCACCGCATCAGAAATAGAACGCCTGCTCAATAAAGCCAGAAAGCTACGGTATTACACCATTCTGCTCACGCTTTACAGTATGGGGTTGAGGTTGAGTGAAGGCCTTAACCTGACCACAGCTGACATCGATTCCGAACAAATGAGGGTTCATTTACGAGGTTGTAAAGGCGGTAAAGATCGCTATGTCAACCTTCCTCTTCGTACGCTCAAAGCCCTGCGACGGTATTGGGCTACTCATCAGAACTCACGATTTCTGTTTCCTGAAGGACAAACCGCCACACAACGACATAATGCCACTCAATCCATGAGTTTGTCCTGTACCCAGAAAGCCATGAAGCAACTGGTCGAAGACGCCAGAATCAATAAAAAAGTCAGTCCTCACAACTTACGGCACAGTTTTGCTACCCACTTACTGGAGCAAGGTCTGAGCCTTAGAGCTATTCAGACGTTGCTCGGACACATGTGCCCTAAAACAACGGCTGTCTATACCCAGCTCACTGAAACAGTTCAACTGAATACCCAAAAAACCATGAATCATATGATCGACTCTCTCAACCTAAAAGGAGACGATCAATGAATCTCGCTGACATTGCTGATCAGTACAGTGATCGTTTTCTGAAAAAATACGAACATCGTTTATTACCGGGTCATCGAAAAGCACTTAAAGCCATCCAACTCTGTCGAACTCCAGGTTCAGGCATGACATTACTGGAATGCAATGGCTGTGGCAGTCGGGATCAAAAGCCCATGTCTTGCGGACACCGTCACTGCAATCGTTGCCAGAACACCGACACCAGCCAGTGGCTGGCACGGCAAAGTCAAAAGTTGCTGCCAGTGGAATACTTTATGGTGACTTTTACCTTACCCGCTCAACTTCGAACACTGGCATGGCAGCACCAGCGAACGGTTTATGACCTCTTATTCAGAATCGCTTCAGACACCCTGAAAGAGTTTGGCGCGAATCCTAAAAACATGGACGCAAATCTGGGCATGACCGGTGTATTGCATACCCACAGTCGTCGGTTGGATTACCATCCCCATGTACACTTTGTCGTAGCCGGCGGAGGCATCAACACTCGAAGAAATGAGTGGCGAAAACTCAAGGGCAAATATCTGTTCAATGGTAAGAATCTGGCCAAAGTGTTTCGAGCCAAACTCCTGAAAGCACTGGATGAACACAAACTTTTATCACCAAAGCTAAAGGTCACAGTCCCGAAAGAATGGGTCGTTAACTGCAAACACGTCGGTAAAGGATTGACTGCCCTAAAGTATCTTTCTCGCTACCTTTATAGAGGCGTGATCAGCGATAAAAACATTCTGTCCAGTCGACAAGGACAAGTCACCTTTGCCTACATCAACAGCGAAACCGGCAAAACAGACACCCGAACTCTGTCTGGTGAAGATTTTTTGTGGTTGGTATTAAAACACGTCCTTCCCAAACGCTTCCGACGATCTCGGGATTACGGATTTCTACACAGCAATGCAAAGAAGCGACTGTTTTTGGTGCAGCTACTTCTGAACGTCATTATCAGCCCAATAAAAGCCATTATTCGACCGGTATTCAAATGCAGAAAGTGTGGCGAATCCATGAAGCACATTGCATTCCGTTTTATGAAACCGACCTGAGTTAATAGAAAGAAATCTTCACCGCCATTCACAAGAACGGAGGGAATAACAGACCGTCTTACAGAATAATAAAGCGTCAGACTACTATTAAGCAGTGGTCGGATGGCTCACATCTTGAATAAAGAGCGTTCAGGAAAAACGCTCTGATTTAATACGCGCAAGAAAAGATATCTTCAATAGACCACCTTCACCATAAATCAACCCGGGCTTGTGCAACAACAGGATAAGATTGCGGCTGGGCGCAATCTATCCTTATTCGTTATTGACTGGCTGAAAGAGGCAACAACCAGTGCAGTTGCCCAACAAATGAAGCTTAGCTGGAATGCCATCGACGGTATCCAACAGCGTGCAGTAGCGAGAGGTCTGGCACGCAGAGTACACGACAATCCCAAACGGTTAGCCGTTGACGAAACCTCATTCCAGAAGAGGCGTGAGTACGTCACTGTGGTTACAGATCATGAAAAAGGCATTGTTTTACATTTGGCCGACAACCATAAAGCTGACAGCCTCAATGAGTACTTTGAGACCCTGACGCCAGACCAGAAAGCCGGTATTGAATGCGTTACCATGGATATGTGGAAGCCCTTTATCAAGGCAGTCACATTGCATGTGCCAGAAGCCAGGGAGCGAATAGCATTTGACAAGTTCCATGTTGCCCAATACTTAGGCAATGCGGTCAATAAAGTTCGCATAGAAGAGCATAAAGCGCTTATGTCTACAGGGTCAGACTTACTCAAAGGTACCCGGTTTGACTGGCTAACAAATCCTGAAAATATGAGCGATGAAAAGTGGGAAGCGTTCGAGCCGTTGCGTGATTCAAAGCTGAAAACAGCACGAGCCTGGGCCATCAAAGAGATGGCGATGACACTGTGGAATTACACATCACGAGCTTGGGCTATCAAGGCATGGAAACGGTGGCTGAGCTGGGCACTGAGGTGTCGGCTTGAACCTGTTCGTAAAGTGGCCAAGATGATCAAAGAACACCTGTGGGGAATTATTAACGCAATAGTTCTGAAAGCCGACAATGGCCGTGCAGAAGGCATGAATGGAAAGATACAGCGACTCAAGGGTCGAGCCTACGGCTACAGAAACAGAGAAAGGTTCAAAACTGCAATTTACTTTCATTGTGGTGGCCTTGATCTTTATCCAAGAGGGGTGAATCGCTGAAATTTACCCACACAATCTGAGGTAGAGCCGTTCTTTTAAAACACTGTCTTGGTCCGATTGAAGCTTTAATTGAAGTACGGGTTGGGTTGTGGGTTCTGGTACGCGGTATTCACTGTCGCTGATATCCTGACACACCTGTCGTGCAGATTTACACACACCTTTGCCGGGTTGATCACAGGCGTATTCACTTTCACCGACGCCTAACATCGTGCAGCCTGAAAGAAAAAGCGTTTCACCACAAAGGCACAAAGACACAAAGGTTTTAACAACACTTTTCTTTGTGCCTTTGTGCCTTTGTGTCTTTGTGGTTTCAAAATAAAACTCATGGTTTCAGTCCTCGGGTCAGAATCAAATCCACAGGCCGTTCAGCACTGATCTCAATGACCGGTACCATTTGATCCGCCAGTTTCAGATAAAAGTCCGCCAGTTTCTCCAGTGCTTTATTGCTGCCTTTGACCAGTGAACTCTGTAAAGCTTCTTTCCCTTTCAAACGGGTTTGAAAAGGGGATTGGATCGCGCCGTCGAGATTCTGTGGCACCATGGAAAACACCGGCACCGGTTTGATATCGAAGGCTTCGCTGACGCCACCTAAAAAGCCTGCCATGGCCGCTTTCGCCATAACCTGCCTCTGTTTGCTCACCGATCGGCCTCGTAATCCGGCCTTGCCATCTTCGCCAGCCAGATAACCTTCCAGCGGTTTTTCAATCACCTGTTCCTTGCCCTGCTCTTGGCTAGGAAGCTTAAAAATGCACGACAAGGTTTCACTGCGCAGATAAGCCCGTTCCGAACTTAAATCACCGTAACCAGAGGCCAGTACA
>CBDBOO010000035.1:0-135886 GCA_965208385.1 Endozoicomonas sp. | reverse complement strand
ACATTGTATGGGTGCTTACCACTGCGGGTGCATATTTTGCCTTTAAACTCAGGTTTTGCCAGATCTTCATAACTGATGTTCTGAGGTTTATCACTGCGTTTGGAACTGTAGATATTCCGAACCCGCAGTGTAAGGGCAAACCACTGGTTATCTTTATCGCGATACTGATCAGGGATGTTCTGACTGATATTTTTGCTGTCCACTGGCTGAATCAGGTTTCGATTGACCAGTTCAAAAAGACGGCTGGTATCGGAAGTCAGAACAACGTCCGCGGGGCTGAACTTGCCTTCTCGTTCAATTCTTTCTTCCAGTCCTTTCTTGGCAAAGACGACATTAACCTTAACGCCGGACTCTTTCTCAAAATCCTTCAACATAGGTTCAATCAGAAAAGGCTGGCGATAAGAGTAAACATTGACTTCATCAGCCGCCTGAGCAATCTGGGCAGCAAGAGAAAGTACAGCGGCAGAAAATAAAGGAATCAATGGTCTCATGAGTTATCCGAATTCAAAGTGTAAACAAGAATTATTATCATTCGCGAATGATACAGAATTTTTCATCCAAGACAACCGCTGGTTTATGTCAATTTTCGATATATAAATAAGAGTTCTGGATATACCTATGGATAACTTGCTGCGAGAGTCTATTACCAGCTTATTGAGCTCAGTGAATTTTCTACAATATTGTTGTGAAAAATAAGTGGATAAGCTGTTGCTAAAGTGGTGATAAATAATATGAAAGCTGGATGTTCTGCTAATTAATACATGGTTGCACACAGGTTAACTAGAGCTTTTACAGTAGTCTTCGACAGCCTTATTCAACACCTAAGATATTGAAATATATAATTAAATTATTGTTATGCACAGATTTTATCAACACCTATAACAATAATAATATGATGCAGTTAATAAAAAGAATAAGACAACTTATTTTTTGGGTAAATGACTGTAAAGGAGAGAATAAACGGAGTTATACAGAGTCGGCTGAAGCGGTCTCGTGAGCGGTTTCTGAAGATAATATTGATCATAAAATCAGGGTTATGGTCTTTTTTCTCGCCTTATCAGTCACAGTTAGCCTCACAGTGATCATTTTCAAATTATAAAATATGTGCTGTGGTGTCTCTTAATATGGAGTTGTGCAGGGATCGTTTCTGAACACTGCAACTTTTAGGAGGCATTTTAGGAAGAATAACGAGGTCACAGTAAAGACAATCAAGTGTATAATCGCTCGTTTCTTTGAAATGATCAGGCAGGTAACAGACTTTGGCAGTGGATTTCCCAACACTATTTGATGTGATTATTATCGGTGGCGGACATGCAGGCACAGAGGCCGCTCTGGCTTCTGCGCGGATGGGCGTAAAAACCCTGCTGCTGACCCATAACATCGAGACACTGGGGATGATGTCCTGTAACCCGGCCATTGGGGGTATTGGAAAAAGCCATCTGGTCAAGGAAATAGATGCGCTGGGTGGTGCTATGGCAAAAGCCACAGATCACGCAGGCATCCAGTTTCGTGTTTTGAATGCACGCAAAGGTCCTGCAGTCAGGGCAACAAGAGCCCAGGCAGACAGGGCACTCTATCGCTCAGCGATACGTTCTATTCTGGAAAATCAGGAAAACCTGTGGATATTCCAGCAGGCGGCTAACGACCTGGTGATGGGTGAAGGATCTGAACAGGATCAGGTGCGTGGTGTTGTGACCGATATGGGAGTCCGCTTCCTGGCACCCAATGTCGTACTGACCGTTGGCACCTTTCTTGGCGGTCGTATTCATATTGGTCTGGAAAATCACAGCGGTGGTCGTGCCGGAGATCCGCCTTCCATTGCATTGGCAGATCGCTTGCGGGAATTACCCTTGCGAGTGGAGCGTTTGAAAACAGGAACACCCGCCAGAATCGACGCTCGGAGTGTTGATTTCTCGGTGATGGAAGAACAGCCCGGTGATACACCGATTCCTGTCATGTCTTACCTTGGTTCTCTGGAACAACACCCGCGACAGGTGTCTTGTTTTATTACACACACCAATGAAAAAACCCATGAGATTATTCGTGGAGGCTTAGATCGCTCCCCCATGTTCACCGGTGTGATTGAAGGGGTTGGGCCAAGATACTGCCCTTCGATAGAAGATAAAATCACCCGTTTTGCCGATAAAAATTCGCACCAGATTTTTTTAGAACCAGAGGGTTTAACAACCCATGAATTGTATCCGAACGGAATATCAACCAGCCTGCCTTTTGATGTTCAGATAAATCTGATTCGCTCAATTCGTGGTTTGGAAAATGCACATATTACCCGTCCGGGCTATGCCATTGAATATGATTATTTTGATCCACGGGATTTGAAATATTCACTGGAAACCAAAGCCATTGGTGGATTGTTCTTTGCAGGACAAATTAATGGCACCACCGGTTATGAAGAAGCCGCAGCCCAGGGACTTTTAGCAGGTACTAATGCTGCCCTGAGAGCACGTGAGCAGGAAAGCTGGTGTCCAAGGCGCGATGAAGCATACATTGGGGTGCTGGTGGATGATCTGATCACCAGTGGCACCAGTGAGCCTTACCGGATGTTTACCAGCCGTGCAGAATATCGGTTGATACTTCGGGAAGATAACGCAGATCTTCGTTTAACTGGTAAAGGGCGAGAACTGGGACTGGTTGATGATGAACGCTGGGATTCTTTCACGACAAAAAAAGAACGTATTGAAAAAGAGACGGAGCGTCTGAGAACAACCTTTGTTCAACCGGGCTCTGAATCGGTAAAGCAACTGGATGGAAAACTGAAAAATTCACTGACACGTGAATACAGTCTTGTTGAATTATTGCGTCGCCCCGAGCTGGTATATAGTGATGTTGCCAACCTTGCAGGTGAAGCTGAGACAAACCCTCAGGTCACTGAGCAGATTGAGATTCAAACTAAGTATCAAGGATATATTGATCGTCAGACGGATGAAATTGATCGTCTGAGACGCTATGAAAACACCCGAATCCCGGAAACAATGGATTTTGATAGTATAAAGGGATTGTCTAATGAGATTCGTCAAAAGCTGAATGAGAGCAAACCGGATACGTTAGGTCGGGCAGCAAGAATTCAGGGAATGACTCCTGCCGCTGTTTCATTACTGCTGGTTCACCTGAAGAAGAAGTCCATGGTCGCCTGATTACTTAACCTGATTATTTAAATAGCAGAAACAGTTGTAGCTGATTCTGCTATTCAACTCTTGTTGTCAAGATAAATTGTTGTCACGCTAAATATTTTGCAATACCGTCCATCAACATTTGTACTGACAGCATAACGAGTATCATGCCCATCAGTCGTTCAATGGCAAAGATCCCTTTATTCCCAAGTAATCTCATCAGCCTTCCAGAACACATCAGAATCGTTGCGGAAACACCCCAGGATAAGAGAACAGCCAGAGTCAGCTCAAAATGCATTCCCGGATTTTGACTGGTCACCAGTATCAGAGTTGCAAGAATTGATGGGCCTGCAATCATCGGAGTTGCCAGTGGGACGATAAAGGGCTCTCCTTCTGGTGTGTCGCCCATTATTCCGCCCCGGCCGGGTGGGAAAATCATGCGAATTGCAATTATGAACAGAATAATAGCTCCGGCAATACTCACCGCTTCCTGCTTTAAACTAAGCAATCGAAGTAGGTGCTCACCGCCATAAAGAAAGGCCAAAAGTATCATCAGAGCAATAAGAAGCTCTCTTAGTAATACTTTTTTCCTGCGTTCTTCTGGAACATTTTTAAGGATAGAGATAAATACGGGCATATTGCCCAGTGGATCCATGATTAAAAACAGCAAAATGGCTGTTGAATAAATTTCCATTAAATTAGAAGCCAGGATATATAGATGAATAAAGAGATGAATAAACGGAGCGACTTATAACATAGAGTCTGGATGCCTGGTTAGCAAAAATAATCAGTTTTCAGATAAGATTGTCCTGGACAACATCGACTAAATAACAACGTGATGTTTTGCGACAATTTCTGCCATCCGGGCCATTCTGTCTTTACTGGTTCCAGTATGCCCTTCTGCACTCATTTCACTAAGATAAGTATGATATTTTTCTGCCTGATCTTCAGCCACTAACTTATCAATCTTATCCAGCTTGGCATCACTGATCCATCGCTGATTCATGGCGCTGTTAGGATTATTTAGAGTATTTTGATGACCGATTTCATCTGTCATTATTCTGCTCCCTGGATTCAACATCATCGATTCATATCGTATAAATAGAGAATAGGTTGTAGAAGAGAGTACTGTCTGTAAGACCAAGCGGTTATGTACAAAAAAGAATATTAATATACTTATATATCACTAAACGAAATGAAAAACTCACGCTCTGAATTATTGAGAGTGAGCAATCCAGCGGCATGCTCTCATGACTCTTTCAGATATTCATCTTTCAGGCGTACATAATTCCCTGCACTGTAGGTAAAATATTCACGCTCTTTCTCGGTTAATGGTCGGGTTAGCTTGGCAGGATTTCCTTTATAAAGAAAACCGCTTTGTAAACGCTTGCCGGGAGGAACCAGGCATCCGGCAGCAACAATAACCTCTTCTTCAACCACCACTCCGTCCATAACAACTGCATTGATACCAATAAGACATCGATCATGAATCGAGCAGCCATGGAGAACTGCCTTATGCCCTATGGTTACGTCACTGCCAATTTTCAGGGGATGCCCTGCGGGATTGTAGGGTCCTTTATGGGTGATATGTAAAACAGCACCATCCTGAATGCTGGTTCGGTCACCGATAGTAATGGAATGCATGTCTCCCCGGATCACAGCCATGGGCCATACAGAACTATCGTTACCGATACAGACGTCACCGAGAACAACAGCGCTAAAATCGATGAAAACTTGTTTTCCTAATTTTGGGGTCATTCCGCGAAAAGTCCTTATCGGATTACTCATAACTGCAAACCTCTTGATTAATTAGTAAAATAGACGGATAAAGCATCCGTTGCATTCTGCTAGAAAGCACCCATTAATAAAATAACAACATAACCCCAGAGAGTTGTCGTGATGAATAATCCCCTGCTGGAATCCAGTGAGCTGCCTCCGTTCAGCCAAATCAAACCTGAAAATGTCAAAACAGCCATAGAAGCCATCATAAAAGATAATGACAAGGCGATAGAAGGAATGCTGGAAACAGGGGGAACCTATAGCTGGAAAACCCTGCAGGAACCACTGGACATGCTCGATGATCGGTTTAATCAGGCCTGGTCACCAGTCGGTCATATGAATTCTGTAGTTAACAGTGATGAGCTCAGAGATGCATACAACAGCTGTCTTCCTATCATCTCGGAATATTCAACTCGTATAGGGCAAAATCGCAGTCTTTTTGAAGCGTATCAGTCCATAAGGAATTCAGATGAATTTGCTTCATTGGATAAAGCCCAGAAAAAAGTCATAAATGACAGTCTTCGCGATTTTAAGTTGGCCGGTGTATCTCTGGAAGATGAAAAAAAAGCACGTTATGGCGAGATCAAGAAAAAACTGTCAGAGCTGACCAGCAAGTTCTCAGACAATACGCTGGATGCCACAATGGCATGGACCAAGCTGATTACTGATGAGTCCGAGTTATCCGGCCTTCCCGAAACAGCGCTGGCCGGAGCCAGACAACTCGCTCAGGCAAAAGATCAGGATGGCTGGTTATTAAATCTAGATTTCCCCAGTTTTTTCCCGGTCATGACCTATTGTGACAACCGGAATCTCCGGGAAGAAGTTTATACTGCCTATTGCACAAGGGCTTCCGATCAGGGACCCAATGCCGGAACGAGTGACAACAGCGACAATATTAATGAAATATTGACGTTACGTCATGAATTGGCACAGTTACTGGATTTTAAGAATTACGCTGAATATTCTCTGGCAACCAAAATGGCGGAGTCTCCTGAGCAGGTCGTAGAATTTCTTGAAGATCTGGCCAGACGCAGCAAGCCTCAGGCCGAAAAAGAATTAGTGGAACTCAGGCTTTTTGCCAGTGAAGAACATTCAGTTGAAGATCTTCAGGCTTGGGATATAGGTTACTATGGTGAAAAGTTGCGTCAGCAACGTTACTCCATTTCTCAGGAAGAATTACGTCCGTGGTTCCCGGCAGAAAAAGTAATATCCGGCATGTTTGATGTGGTTAAGCGGTTATTCAATATCGATATTGCTGCAGTTGAGGACGTTGATGTCTGGCACCCCGATGTGCGCTTTTACAATATAAGCCGTAATAATCAGCTGATTGGACGTTTTTATCTTGATCTTTTTGCCCGTGAAAACAAACGTGGCGGAGCCTGGATGGATGTTTGCCGAAGCCGTTGGACAATAGACAGTAAAACCCAGCTGCCTGTAGCTTATCTGACTTGTAACTTTACGCCACCGGTTGGTGATCAGCCTGCTTTGTTAACCCATGATGAAGTGGTCACGCTGTTCCATGAATTTGGTCATGGCTTGCACCATATGCTCACTAAAGTTGATTACGCTTCGATATCCGGCATTGGTGGTGTAGCCTGGGATGCTGTGGAATTACCCAGCCAGTTTATGGAAAACTGGTGCTGGGAAAAAGAGGGGTTGTCTATAATTTCCGGGCATTTTGAAACGGGTGAAACGCTTCCTGAGGACCTGCTAGAGAAATTACTGGCTGCTAAAAACTTCCAGTCAGCCATGATGATGGTGAGGCAACTTGAATTTTCCCTGTTTGATTTCAAACTCCATAAAGAATATCAACAAGGCGTTAATGTTCAAGACGTTCTTGATAAGGTTCGCAATGAAGTATCTGTGATTATTCCTCCTTCGTTTAACCGGTTTCAGAATAGCTTTGGGCATATCTTTGCCGGTGGTTATGCAGCCGGATATTACAGTTATAAATGGGCTGAAGTATTGTCTGCGGACGCATTTTCTAAGTTTGAAGAAGACGGTATTTTCAATAGCGAAACCGGTAACCGCTTTCTGAAAGAAATTTTGGAGAAAGGCGGTTCAGCAGAGCCAATGGAATTGTTTGTTAACTTCCGTGGGCGTGAACCTGAAATTGATGCACTGTTAAGGCATTGCGGCATCTGTTAATGCACGTCAATGCTTAGATAAATTATATTCACAGGGTTTTTATCACAGAGGCGTGATGAAAACCCTGTATGAAGAGAGATTGTTTATTATTTGAACTGCATAAATTTGTGGTCGGACTTATCATAAATCTATTGCATAATGAGGTTATTATAAAATAACGAATAAAAAAAATGATTAATCATGTCAGTCTGAATAGTTCATTTCTATCCAGATTAACTGCCCCCCGTTTCATTTCTGGCTTATTGACATTGCTCTGTTGGCTGGCTTTTTCTGCGTTTTTGATCAGTGTTGAACATCAGTCTGTATCCAGAGATCCTCTCTCAATAGACGATAGAAACAGCATTTCAGTGAAAGGCAATCTGGAGATCATTCGAGATTCAACGGGTCGCCTCTCAATTGAAGAATCTGATTCAGGAAAACATTTCATTTACTAAGCTTTCTGGTTTACCTGCCCTTGGGTTTACAAGAGATACAGGGCAATAGTTTCAGGAGCACGATAGTTTAGAATTTTTCTAATATTAGCTCTGTTCGATAATTATCATCCATTCCTGCCAGCTTTAACCGTCGAGCCATGCTTTTTGTCTCATAGCGACAACTGAGTTTGTGTACATTGAAACAACACCTCCTAATGGTTGCCACATTCTTTGTTGCTGTACGTTCATGAATTTTACTGGCGTCTTCGCCGAAGCTGACATCTAAAGTACGATGCTGGCCATTCTCAATGCTCCAGTGGTGCCTCACCGATGACAGCATGCTTTGAGCTGACAGCACTCTGCTGCTTATATAAAAGTGGATCTCTGTCGTTTGCTTGGTGCCTATTAGTCTATCCCTCTGGATCGCGGCACACTGTTTCAGCCCTGACCACAAATCTTCAGGATCAATTCTGTGATAAATATCGTTGAATACCCAGCAACGCCTATGCTCATAGCGACCCCTGTTTTTTTTCCATGGTTTCTGCAAAACATAAACTCTTATCGGAGTCCACAGGCGTATTTTCGATGTGCTCAGTAAATACTGATTCTATATTGGCGTGCAACGAAGGCTGATTATTTTTAACGCACAACAAATAGTCAGCTTTTTTATCAATGATCTTCTGGCAAATGTCTCGCTGGCACCCCATAGCATCACTGGTAATCAAAGCACCTTCGAGTACAAGCATATCCAGTACTTTAGGAATGGCTTTAATTTCATTGGATTTTTTATCAATAGGAGTAAAACCCAATATCAGCTTCTGCTCGGAACTGTAAGCACTGACGATTTGGATCATTTTTTTTCCCTTTGCAGGACGTGAACCACGAAGCGCTTTACCATCAATAGCGATGACATTATCGTTTTTTTTCGGGAAAAGGCCCCATTCGACGGGTATTAATATCTGAGATCAGGTCGCTCATCCAATCAACGAATAGCTGCATGAAAGCTTTTGAGTCAATGAGTGAGCAGACTTTTTGTAAGGTGTAATGTGTAGGGAACCCAAATCTATAAGGGAAATAGCGTCGAAACCAGTCAGCGTTATGCTTCGCGAATACTTCCATGTCTTCCCATTCCGAGTAATCACTTAGAACGCTTACATAGACAATAAATAGAACTTCAGGAAGTGTATAAACCACATGATCTTTATCACGAGGATCTATCAGCGTGTGTAACCTGTCGAATAGAGTGATGTATTCAGCCATGATAATATTACCTCTGCAATGCAAAGGTATGGCACAAAAATACTGATACGTCAGTCTATTTGAAGCTTACGCCCTGACAAGAGATACCATCTGGTTTCGCATAAGGCTCAATCGGGAGGAAACCACAAAGGCAGAGAGGATTCTGAATATAGATCCAAATTACCTTGATGATGTTTCTGTGTGGTTGATTAATGAACTCGGTGAGAAAGAATACTATGAAGCAGGTGTAATGAATGAGTATTCACAGTCATACATTTTCAATGAACCTCTGCAGCTTAAATTAGATATACCAAGTGGTTTATCGACTATTTACCTTCGTATTAATACCGGTACAACACTGGCACTGAGTGCAACGCTGTCCAAGCCAGAAGTCTTTTTAAAACAGAGCAGAATGACCCATTTCAGTAGCGGTGTTTTTATTGGTGCTATGTTTCTGATTTTCGTTTTCAATCTGTTGGGAGGATTGCTGACCCAAACAAGAATATTTCTGTATTTTTCAGGATTTACCGGATTTGGTCTATTGGCTTTGATGGATGGAGGGGGGATTCTTGCACAAACTATTGTTGACTGGAATTCAGGAGAGTGGAGGAGTCTGAGTTTCTTTATTGGTTTTACCTGGTTTTTCTGGTGTTTACTACTAACCCACCAGTTTCGTATGAAATCTCAGTACGTAATAATATTCAGGTGTTATCAAATCCTTATTATTGTTTCGGTGATGGTCATTATATCAGCGTTTACCGGGTACTATGCATACAGCTATGTCGCACCAGTGCTGACAGTCCTGGCTATCTTAGCGATTATGTTGACGATATATCCCTGCTGGAAATACATACTCTTCGGTCAATCCACCACTGAACGCATTACAGGTTTTGCATTTATATGTCATGCCATATTTCTTACGCCCAACCTGCTTTATATTCTCGGTGTTTTGAACGCCAGTGATATTAGAATTTTGGGTGCAGCACAGGGCACCGCATTTTATTTTATTGCTCTGCAGTTTTCGGTTTTATATGGTGTAAAACAAATAATGCTGGAAAAAAAACAGGCTGAATCAAAAGCTGAAAAAGCGGTTCTGGAGGTTGATAGAGAGCGTCAGATAAGAGAAGAGCAGGCACAGTTTCTGTCGATGGTAACCCATGAAATCAGAACACCCCTTGCCGTTATAGATATGGCGATGCAATCTATTCGAGTGCTGGAAAAAGCACCTGATCGAGAAGTTGAAGTTCGCTACAGTCGTGTCCACAGTTCTGTAAAGCGTATGGCAACTCTTTTGGAATTAGGGGTAAAGCGAGGTGTTCGGGAAGATACTCTCTGGTCTCCTGATGAAGGGGTGGTCGATCTGTTGGTACTCACCGATGTGATTTTACAGGAATTACCAATCGATAAAAAAGAACATATCAATATCCGAAGTAGTGTGGTTCGTCCCTTAATTAAGGGCAGTTTTTCAGCTCTGAAATTAACTTTTTATAATCTGATTGAAAATGCGTTTAAATACTCTCATCCAGCGTCTCCTGTTATGGTTGATATTCAGGAACAGGATGGACAGATTATCTGGACAGTAACGGATTCAGGAAAAGGTGTTCCAAAAGGGCAGGAAGGAAAAATTTTTGAAAAGTACTATCGGGTTGGAGAAACGAGCGGGAAGTCCGGACTTGGATTGAGGTTGTATATAGCACGAACAATAATCAGTCGCCATAGAGGCACTATTTTTTATCAAGCAGCCAGAGATGGTGGTGCCTGCTTTATCTGCTATTTTCCGTTAGAGCAAGAGTGAGGTTTTTAAATATTGAATGTTGTTGTTGTGGAAGATAATGAGGATTTGCGCTCAGAAACAATTTTCATGCTGAAGTATTATGGCTTGAGTGCAAAAGGCATGGCGTCAGCCGCTGAGCTTTACCAGCATATAGAAAAAGAGAAGCGCTGGATATACTTGTTCTGGATTTGGGATTGCCTGATGAAGATGGGCTTGATATTGCCCGAAAACTGGAAGGTGTATCAGGCCTTGGTATTGTAATGCTCACTGCCAGGGGAGAAATGCAGGATAGAATCAGGGGCTTGGATTCTGGTGCTGATGCTTATTTAACGAAACCTGTTGATATCAACGAACTGCTGGCAGTGATACAGAGTATTTATCGTCGAATAAAAACGGAAGCAAATGCCGCAGATGCTCCTGTAACTAAAAATGAAAATGAACAGAAACTCTGTCTCGATGCCTCAAAAAGGTGTGTTTATTTGCCCCAGGGAGGCGTTCTGGAGCTTACAGCTAAGGAAGGAACCCTTTTATATGTGCTCGCTCAATCAGCGCCAGCCCCTGTCTCTCGAAGGGCTCTGACAGAGTCGCTCGGTGTTGATTTTCTCCATTATGATGAGAGAAGACTTGAGGCGGCAATGAGTCGGTTAAGGAAAAAACTGACAGATGTTTGTTTGAATGATGAGGTTGTCCTGATTGCTGCCAGAGGTAAAGGTTATCAACTGGTTATTGATATACAGGTCAGTTGAGGTACTTTAGTTATTTCGTTCTAATACTGTATTTTGTCAGCATTTGTAAGCTCCAGAGTTGTTTTTCCTGATAGATTGACTGCCTATATGGCCTTTTTAAGCCAAGCTCAGTAGCTCGATTATCATTGATGTTTCAGGCACAAAACAACGATTTCATTTATGTCTAAAGTGTTACCATTTTCTAATCCTGACAGAGATGACTTGACTGATATCTTAATATCATTACTCGGTCATTTTGAAAAAAATATGGATATGAACGTTCTGCTGGACAAACTCCCTCTGAGTACAGGGAAATTGCTTCCCAGCAGCTTTGTGATAGCTCTGCAGCGTGCAGGGCTGAAAGCAGAGATAACTAAACTCCCCCTTGAATTCCTGTCCCAGGAAAAGCTTCCAGTTGTCATCCTTAGAGGTTGTAATAGAGCGGTTGTTTTATATAACCAATCAGATGTTGTCAGGGAAACCGATCTGCAAAATTACTCTGCTGAATCATTCGATATGGTTCCGGAAGATAACTATTGCGGATATCTTGTTAAGGTTTCTCAGCCATCCGACTTTATTGCATCCTGAGAGTATGACCAAGTTGCTGTAATGTTTTTCTGTCCTGTAATATAGCCTGGAATTCTAGACAGAATCTGTGTGCTCTTGAGTAAACAGAGAGGTTAAACATGACAACAAAACGTTTTATTGCCGGTGCAGTATGCCCTTCATGTGGCGCTCTTGATACAACAAGGATGTACCGTACTGAAACAGGACAGGAATTTCGCGAGTGTGTTGATTGTGGCTTCAGTGATGGTATGAACGCCGGGCCAAAACTGGAAGGAGCATTGCCTGAAGCGCGAATTGCGAGAGAAGAAATAGTGTTAGCTGATGACACCGAAGTGGTAAGAATTCTGGATAGTCAGTAGATGAACAATTACTTTCGCCCGTTTTAGACGGTGCCTTTTCCACCCTTACATCATCACAACTCTGATCACATAGCTTGCTATGTGCTCTCGTTGTGATTCTATACCCTGCAAAGTATTGAATGATGAAAAAACTCTCGTCAGAATACCGTTCATCTACTTATGGCTCTATTTATAGATAATGCTTAACCCGATATTGAGAAACCTGCCTGATTCTGTCAGTCAGGCTGCGGAAGTGAATTTAAGTTCAATTCCCAGATCGTTACTCAGGCAGCTCCATCGGGACCAGGTTTCCACCCATTGCTCTGGGCATCTCTGCTCAATAAATTCCCTGTAACGCTCTTCGTTATAAATACTGTGTGAGCGCATCATTTGCTGGGCTGTTTGTTCAACAATGTCATCCAGTTCGATAGAAAAAGGTTCGCCAAGAATAGAATGAACAATCAGATTAGCCCATATCATATTCATGGGAATGAGTGTTGATCCAGCTTTTGTAAGATATTGGTCGTTTACTTCTTCAATCAGTCTGTGAGCAAAATAGGCCTTGTCCAATAAAACATCAAGACCTGTTAAGGGTTCACTTTGATTAACCGGAGAAAGAAAGTTCTCTTCAGCAATATCAAGAAATGGAAATATAAAATCAGAAATACCTGCTTCTTTAGATGCTATGCATAAGGCATCCATAAATTCCGGTACATGGTTGATATAGTCATTCACGAACAATAACAAGGTGTTACAAGGATCGTCTTCGGGAAGCTCTATAGTGTGATGCAACTGCTCCATCTGTTCACAGATTTGCTTACGAAGGTGCCCATTTTCCGCTTCGAGCTCTCTGGCGCGATTAATCAGATCGCGGATCGCCTGCACATTCATTCGAGTGCCTCCGTGGCTCCGTTGGCGTGTAATACGAACATACAAGACCACAGTACAAAAAATAACTCAATATATTATACAGATCAGTTTTTCATAACGTGAATTGGTTTTATAAATAAAAAATAATATATGAAATGCTCTGAAAGAAAAATCGCAGTGGTTGTATGGTCAAAAAAATGACGCACAATATATGCTCTGTGAATATCGTGCTTTGTGAGGAATAGTTATCCTGTTATATATCAAAATTTTTTATCTATCTGGCTCCGAGATAAAAAAACAGACAGTGTTTGGAAATTATTCAACAAACCGGGTCATCGTAAATCTGTTTTTTTTGTTTGCTTTAGATGAGAAAATAAATGTCTGGAGAAATAAAAAATAACACATTTTTTTATGATTTATTTCTAACTGTTAATTTCGAAGCACGTCAGGTATTTCCTATGTAAAACAGGAATTCATGCTAACAAAAAACAATTCAAATTAAGCGACAGAGTTCGTTCTTTTTAAACTAGAGATTTCCTTTTGTCCGGTCATGTTGTTTAATGACCGCCTGGGGCTATACTCTATGAGCGATTATTGTCAGGCTTAGGGTATGTAAAACAGGGTGTTACCTGTAGGAAAAGATGTAGGTATTGCAGGTTAGTGTCAGCCAGTAGTTTGACATTGTCTAACGCTTTTTGCGCGCTTGCACTTGATTAGTAGTATGGGGTTTTTCAGGTATTAAGCTGTCATATTAAGTCTTGAAAACACTGATTATGGTTTTTGTATAACTGTAAATTGGTGATGTATTCAAGACATATGATCAAAGGACAGGTCCAGATGTGACATTTGCCTGGCAAGTTTATACTTGCCGCGGCACCTCTGAATGCAGGACTCCGAGTCTGCTCAATAATAATAAGAAGTTGCCGCTGAAATCAGCGGACAGTCAGGGGATGTAAGGGGATGATGCAGCACGCACGAACTCTCTTTCTGCTTCTCACCGGCCTACTAACAACCAACAGTAGTTGGGCTGCATGGGAAGTTAATATGACCGAAGGTGTGACGGCAATGAGCCGGAATATCTACGGTTTGCACATGACAATATTTCTGATTTGTGTCGTTATCGGCCTTATCGTTTTTGGTGTCATGTTTTACTCAATTCTGGTACACCGGAAGTCCAGAGGTGTCACGCCTCAGCAGTTTCACGAGAGTACTCTTGTTGAAATAGCATGGACGACGATTCCATTTTTGATTCTTGTCTTGATGGCAATTCCTGCCACCAAAACACTAGTGGAAATCTACAACACTGACGAAGCTGATATCGATATAAAGATTACTGGCTACCAGTGGAAGTGGCAGTACGAATATGTTGGAGAAGGCGTTTCATTCTTCAGTAATTTAAGTACGCCAAAGGAACAGATTTATAACGTTCGTGATAAAGACAGTAATTATCTTCTGGAAGTGGATGAACCTCTTGTTTTACCCGTTGGTAAAAAAGTTCGTTTTCTGGTGACTGCTGCGGATGTTATTCATTCCTGGTGGGTGCCAGCATTTGCCGTTAAGCGGGATGCCATTCCTGGATTTATTAACGAAGCCTGGACCAATATCGATGTTCCGGGAATTTATCGTGGGCAGTGTGCAGAGCTTTGCGGAAAAGACCATGGTTATATGCCTATCGTAGTGGATGTTCGTTCAGAAGCGGATTATCAGATCTGGCTCAACAGCAAAATAGAGGCAGCCGCTAAAGAACGTGAATTGACCAGCAAAGAATGGACAATGGACGAATTGATGGCCCGCGGTGAAGAAACCTATAACAAGGTCTGTGCCGCCTGTCACCAGCCTACAGGTGCTGGAATGCCACCTATATTCCCTGCTCTCAAAGGCGCTGTAATGACAACGCAGGCTGATCAGGTTGGCAGTCATGTACAAATGGTCATGAATGGTAAGAAAGGAACTGCCATGCAGGCGTTTGCTGGTCAACTCAGTGAGGTTGATCTTGCTGCGGTGATTACTTACGAGCGGAATGCCTGGGGAAATAAGACCGGTCAGATGGTCACCCCGAAGGAAATTCTGGAGTTCAAAAAGACCGGTACCTATGTCGAAGATCCAGCCAGACAGGCTAAATCTGATAACAAACAGGCCAGCCTGTAAGGAGCGCAACCATGACTGCAGTGACAGACTCACAGAGTGAAGAGCATCACGACGATCATCATCATGGTCCGGCCAAGGGTATTATGCGCTGGGTCCTGACAACGAACCATAAAGATATTGGCAGTATGTATCTGTGGTTCAGTTTTATTATGTTCCTGATGGGTGGTGCCATGGCTATGGTAATCCGGGCTGAACTTTTTCAGCCGGGTTTACAGATAGTCGAACCTGAATTCTTTAATCAGATGACCACGATGCATGGTCTGATCATGGTGTTTGGTGCGGTAATGCCAGCCTTTGTCGGACTGGCAAACTGGATGATTCCGTTGATGATTGGTGCGCCGGATATGGCTATGCCACGAATGAACAACTGGAGCTTCTGGATTCTGCCTTTTGCTGCCCTGATGCTGGTCAGCACTTTGTTTATGGAAGGTGGCGGTCCTAACTTCGGGTGGACATTCTATGCGCCGTTATCGACAGATTATGCACCCCCATCGACCACGTTCTTTATCTTCGCAATCCATATGCTGGGTATGTCGTCCATTATGGGAGCCATCAACATCATTGCCACTATTCTGAACCTTCGGGCTCCGGGTATGACCATGATGAAAATGCCTCTGTTTGTCTGGACATGGCTGATCACAGCCTACCTGTTGATTGCCGTGATGCCGGTTCTGGCGGGTGCGGTGACCATGATGCTTCTGGATATTCACTTTGGCACCAGCTTCTTTAACGCAGGTGGAGGAGGTGACCCTGTACTGTTCCAGCATATTTTCTGGTTCTTTGGTCATCCTGAAGTGTACATCATGATTCTGCCATCCTTCGGGATCGTGTCTGCGATTATTCCGACGTTTGCCAGAAAACCGCTGTTTGGTTATACATCTATGGTTTACGCCACATCAAGCATCGCTTTCCTGTCGTTTATCGTATGGGCTCACCATATGTTTACGGTGGGGATACCGCTGATTGGTGAGTTGTTCTTTATGTACGCCACCATGCTGATAGCCGTTCCTACGGGCGTGAAGGTGTTCAACTGGGTAACCACTATGTTCCGTGGGGCCATGACCTTCGAAACACCCATGTTGTATTCTATCGCTTTTGTCGTGTTGTTTACCATTGGTGGCTTTTCAGGGTTGATGCTGGCGATAGCACCGGCTGATTTCCAGTATCACGACACTTATTTTGTTGTAGCTCATTTCCATTATGTATTGGTACCCGGTGCCATTTTTGCCATTTTTGCTGCCGCGTATTACTGGCTGCCAAAATGGACGGGGCATATGTATGACGAAACACTGGGTAAAGTGCATTTCTGGTTTTCATTTATTGGGATGAATCTGACTTTCTTCCCCATGCACTTTGTGGGCCTGGCGGGGATGCCTCGACGGATTCCGGACTATGCTCTGCAGTTTGCCAATTTTAATGAAATATCCAGTATCGGTGGTTTCATGTTTGGCGCTACGCAATTGTTGTTCCTGTTCATTGTGATCAAGTGCATCAAAGGTGGTAAAAAAGCGGAAGCTCAGAGTTGGGAAGGCGCTGAAGGTCTGGAATGGAGTCTTCCATCACCAGCACCCTATCACACTTTCACTACCCCACCGGATGTGAAGTGAGCAGCCATCAACGAGTAGTTGCTGTGTTGAAAAAACAAGAAGAAAACAAGAACAGGTTATAACATCAGGAGTAGCGGTATGAGTGAAGATAAAGACAGCGTTGAAAGCACAACTCGACGTACGTTTATTAGCTCAAGCCTGGTGGCGGGTGGCATGTTTGGTTTTGGTTTTGCCATGGTGCCCCTCTATAACGTGTTCTGTAAAGTGACAGGATTGAATGGCAAAACAGATTCGACCCCTTATCTCTATAATGCTGAAGACGCCAAAGTGGATACCAGCAGAGAGATAAAGGTTCAGTTTGTGGCCACGAAAAATGCAGGTATGACCTGGGATTTTGAACCCAGTGTATCGCAGGTGATTATTCATCCTGGGCAGGTTGGCGAATTAAGTTTCTTTGCCCGCAACCCTACAGATAATCGCATCGTTGGTCAGGCTATTCCCAGTGTCACGCCTTTTGAGGCAACTAATTATTTGCATAAGGTCGAGTGTTTTTGTTTCACAACACAGACTCTTGAACCACGGGAAGAAAAGGTAATGCCTTTGAGAATTATCGTGGATCAGGATCTGCCAAAGCACTTAAAAAAATTGACCTTGTCATACACGTTGTTTGATGTAACCCATTTGGGAGAAAGGGTATAGGCAACTGATGAGTGTGATTCATTCGTCAGACGCCAGGAAGTAAGTATCTTCCCATCGGATTCAGGAGAGCTATATGGCTACCGAAGGTACCTATTATGTTCCGGCCCAGAGTAAGTGGCCGATCATTGCGTCTATAGGTTTGTTCATGACGCTGGCTGGTGCCGGCATGATGATGAACGATATGACGGCAGGAGTGAAAGACTCCAATGCTCATTATGTGTTCATGGCTGGCGGGCTGACCATGGCTTATATGCTGTTTGGCTGGTTTGGTAACGTGATTCAGGAATCTCGTGCCGGTATGAACAGCGCCCAGATGGACCGCAGCTATCGCTGGGGGATGTTCTGGTTCATTTTTTCAGAAATAATGTTCTTTGCTGCACTGTTTGGCACATTATACTATGTCAGAACGTTATCTGTGCCCTGGCTGGCAGGTGAAGGCGCAGGAGCCATGACTCATGAGATGCTGTGGCCGGGTTTTGTGGCTGAATGGCCCCTGATGTTGAACCCGGACAATGAACGTTTTGCAGGCGCCGCAGGCACTGTCGATCCGTTTCATCTGCCGTTGCTGAACACTATTTTACTGATTGCTTCCAGTATTACTTTGACCCTTGCACACCACGCGCTCAGAAAGAGTGAAAGGTACAAGGTGAAATTATGGATGATCATTACACTGGTGCTGGGTTTTGCTTTTCTGTTTTTTCAGGCTGAAGAATACATAGAAGCATACAATGACTTAGGTTTAACGCTGAATGCAGGTATTTATGGTTCAACCTTTTTCCTGTTGACCGGTTTTCATGGTGCTCACGTAACTCTGGGTGCAATCATGTTGACGGTTATGCTGGTGCGGATTTATCGGGGGCATTTTGAACCCGAAAATCATTTTGCCTTTGAAGCGGCCAGTTGGTACTGGCACTTCGTTGATGTGGTGTGGGTAGGTTTATTTATATTTGTCTACCTTATCTAACGATGTAACCAGGGGGCCTGACTGTTGATATCACCATGCAGCCAGGCCAGCGTTATCAGTACTATCAGGATGACTGTGAGACTGATACGCACCTTGAGCGATGTAAGTAAATTAGGCGAGCGACTGTTACCAGTCAGTAAAAAATAGAATCCGGTAACCAGGCTGGCAACGATAGCAAGAAATAGAATAAGAATTACGACTTTCAACCACATGTCTCTGTTCCTGAAGCTTCTTTTTATGGAGGAGTAGTAGGGAAATACCAGAACAGCATAGCAAGAGTGGGGGAAAGCAAACAGCCACAAATCCGATTTCAAGTCGGTCAGAAAGAAAGTTCACTAGATGTTTGGATTCAGATTGAAGTTGACTCTATTGGTGATCATCCTGCTCCCTCTTCTTACAGGTCTGGGTGTTTGGCAGTTTTTCCGCTATGAGGAAAAACAGATTATTGAAAACACCTATGAGAGCCGTAAGAGCCAACCTGCTGTTTCGATGGATCAACTTAACCAGTACCAGGATCCGCTCTTTTTACCAATGAAAGTCAGTGGTCGTTTCATTTCGGAGCAATATTTTCTCAGGGATAACCAGGTTTTTCAGGGACGTGCAGGCTATGAAGTCATTATGCCTTTTGTCACTGATGAAGGTCAGTGGCTTCTGGTTAATCTGGGGTGGTTACCTATGATATCCAGAGAAGAACTGCCGGAAGTTTCGGTTTCATCAAACGCTCTGACCATTGTGGGCAGTGTTTACCGATCTTTCGGTAAGCCTTTTTTACTGGAGCAGGATCAGTGGGTGGAAGACTGGCCAAAAGTTATTCAGTCAATCGATTTTACCCGTATGTCTCAGGTTTTGGGTCAGGGTATTCCAGAGATTGTTCTGGTGCTCAATGAGAGACAGCCTGAAACGTTTCAGGTTCGACCGTTAGTCGTTAACATGCCTTCGCAAAAACATATGGCGTATTCAGTTCAGTGGTTTACCATGGCCCTGGTATTGCTTGTGCTGTATGGATATCAGTTAAGGCGATCAGCCAAATCCAACAGAAATGCAGTGTAAAGCTGGAGGAAGAATTATGCAGGAAGCGGTATCACCCGTTAAAAACAGTAGGGGAAAATGGCAGCTGGCTCTGGTCTTTCTTATTCCGGCCCTGGGCATGGGGATGGCATGGCTGATGTATTTTACAGGATTGTGGATACCAGAAGGCCGGACTAACAAAGGTGAACTGATATTGCCGCCTTATCAGTTCACTGATCTTAAGCTTTTCAATGGCTCTAAACCGTTTGATCTGGAAGAGCTGGATGGAAAATGGAGCATTGTCGTATTCGGCAGTAATTCCTGTGCAGAAACAAACTGCCGGGAATCACTCTATAAGACACGACAGGTGCATATTGCCCTAGGTAAGGAAACAGATCGTGTGGTCAGGTTGTATGTGGCACAACAATCTTCAGGACTGTCAGCCAAACTGGAAAACGAACACCCTGATGTGTTTTGGCTTAACACCAGTGAAGAGACACTGAGGCAGGCAATGAAACATGACAGATGGCCAGAGAATCAATTCTTCATCATGGATCCTTTTGGCAACATTATGATGATGTATCGACCAGATCAAGCCGGTGGTGACTTATTGAAAGATCTGAAGAAACTGTTGAAAGCATCCAGTATTGGTTGATTGGTTTAAGAAAAGATATTTTGGAAATAGGTAGAAAGTCCCTGGAGTTATCTATGAAAAAAAGAGGATTTTACCTGTCATTAGTGGCAACTTTGCTTGCCATGGTGGTGGTTGGGCTTGGTGCCTATACCAGGCTGGTTCATGCAGGGCTGGGTTGTCCGGACTGGCCGGGTTGCTACGGTTTTTTAACCGTACCAGAAACAGCCAATGCTATAGCTCAGGCTGAGAGCCTGTTTCCGGATGCTCCGGTAGAAGTGGAGAAAGGCTGGGCAGAGATGATTCATCGATATATAGCCGGATCATTGATGTTGTTAGTGCTGGGCATTGTATTTCAGGCATTTAAATACCGTCGTGAGCCAGGGCAGCCTTTTAAATTACCTCTGTTTATTCTGGTACTCATTTGCCTTCAGGCCGCTTTTGGTATGTGGACGGTGACATTGAAGCTCTGGCCGCAAGTGGTAACGGCACATCTGCTGGGTGGTTTTGCCACTTTCAGTCTGTTGTTTTTATTAACACTCAGGTTATCCGGTCTTACCTGGCGTCGCATGCCTGTCCATAAAGATATTAACCGGCTGAGAGTACTGGGTATGACGGGCCTGTTGGTGGTAATTCTCCAGATAAGCCTGGGAGGATGGACCAGTTCGAATTATTCAGCGCTTGCCTGTCCGGATTTACCAACCTGTCAGGGTCGATGGCTGCCGGAAATGAGTTTTCGTGAAGGTTTTAATATTAATCAGTCCATTGGTCCCAATTATCTAGGGGGACAGCTTCACGCTGAAGGACGAACGGCTATACATTTTGCTCATAGAATAGGTGCGCTGGTGACATTTGCATTATTAATGTTACTTGTCATTCTATCATTCAGAAGCAGTAAAACATTAACTGGTCTGGAGCGTAACAGTTTACAGAACATGGCATCTCTGGTGATGCTGGCATTACTGATTCAGATTGCTCTGGGCATCAGTAATATTTTATGGAGTCTGCCATTGGCGGTTGCAGTGGCACACAATCTCGGTGGTGCGATTCTCCTGTTATCAATGGTGGCGTACAATTACCGGCTTGCCTACAGAGGGAGATCTGAAGCATGAATCACAGTAATACAATGCAGGCAGGGAGTGCCCAGTGGAAAGATTATCTGGAGCTGACCAAGCCTAAAGTGGTTGCCCTGATGATACTGACATCCATTATTGGAATGTGTCTGGCTACTCCGGGCTGGGTTCCTATGGATGTATTTATCTTTGGAAATGTAGGCATTGCACTTTGTGCCGGTGCTGCAGCGGTCATCAATCATATTGTAGACCGTCAGATAGATACTGTAATGGCCCGAACCCATAAGCGCCCCGTCGCTACTGGCCGGGTTGAGCCTGCGCAGGCATTTCTGTTTGCCCTTGTAATAGGTTCCGTGGGCATGGGGATCTTGTTTTTCCTGATCAATCCTCTGACTGCATGGCTGACATTTGCATCATTGCTGGGATATGCGGTGGTCTACACACTGATTCTCAAGCGGGCGACACCTCAGAATATTGTTATCGGTGGTTTGGCTGGTGCAGCACCTCCACTTCTTGGGTGGACGGCCGTGACAGGCCAGCTTGATGGTCATGGTCTGTTATTGGTGTTAATCATATTTGCATGGACACCACCACATTTCTGGGCTCTGGCAATACATCGCAAAGCGGAATATGCCAAAGCCGATGTTCCCATGTTGCCAGTTACTCATGGAGAAGCGTATACCAAGCTTCATATATTGTTGTACACCATTATCATGCTGCTGGTGACTGTGTTGCCTTTTCTAACCGGTATGAGCGGATTGCTCTATTTAACAGGGGCAATGTTACTGGGAGCTCGTTTTCTATACTGGTCTATCGTGTTGTTTCGGAATAGCCGTGAGCATGCAGCCATTAAAACCTTCAGGTACTCCATTACCTACCTGATGTTGTTATTTGTAGTTTTACTGTTAGATCATTACGCTTTCTACCTTTGGGTGGAATAGCATTCAGGAGGTGTTGTGAGTAGCGAGAGGAATAAATCGGTGAAGAAAACAGCGTATATTTTACTGGCTGCAGTGGCAGTAGTACTTGGCCTGACATTCAATAAGTTTATGAATAAGCCATCACTGACTCCGGAACAGCTGCAGCAGATGGGGGCTGTGCAGTTTGAAACACCACGGTCTTTCGAAATGAAGGGGTTACTAGACCACGATGGTAAACCATTTACAGAGAGCAATCTGGAAGGTGTGTGGACCCTGGTTTATTTCGGTTACACGTTTTGTCCGGACGTATGCCCTATTACACTTAGCCAGCTCAATAAAATGGATACCTTACTCAAGGAAAAAGATCCTGAGTTTGCAAAAAAAATACGCTACGTGATGATCTCAGTTGACCCGCGAAGAGATACGGTAGAAAAGTTGAAAGGCTATGTGCCTCATTTCAATCCGGATTTTGTCGGTGTTACCGGAGATATGAAAAGCATTCATAACCTCACGGTGCAGATGAACATTCCATATACGCTTGTGGTTGACCCCGAAGATGAATATTATCTGGTAGATCATGGTGCCAACCTGGTGCTGATCAATCCAATGGGTGACTATCACGGCTTTATCCGCCCTCCCCTTGAACCCCAGAAACTGATTAAAGCCATCACCGCGATTGATGAACTTTATTAATTCATGATGTCAGTGAATTTTGGCAGGCGCAGCAGGTTGGTCAACCAACCTGCTGTTCAATACCTTTTTGAGGAAAGGTGTTGCTGTGTCAGAGTTATAATGTGTCAGAGTTATAAAGAGCAGTAGGTATCTGTCCTTAACGTCATATAGAAGATGAAACATTAAACTTGTTGTTTTTAAGGCCCGGACATTTTCGTCCGGGTTTTCTTTCTAACAATGAGAAAATCATGATCCAGGTTCTTGGTCACAGTAATCCCGATTCCGATAGTATCTGTTCTGCACTGGTTGCTGCACAATGGCTGAAAGTTGCCCGTGGTGTTGAGGCTGTTGCCGTTGCCCAGGGTATTCCAACCGATGAAACTGCTTTTATATTAAAAACTGCCGGTGTTGAAGCGCCAGCTCTCTGCGGTTCAGTGGCTGACAAATCTGTCTGGCTGGTGGACTTTACCGATTTGGGGCAGGGTCCTGAAGATCTGGAAAAGGCTGAAATTCTAGGCATTATTGACCATCATCGATTGGGCGATATAACAACCACTGGTCAGCTGGAAGCCTGGATCTGGCCTGTGGGTTGTACCTCCACCATCCTGTTCAACTTGTTTCGCATGGACAATCAATCCATCGAACGACCAATGGCTATATTGATGCTGGGCGCAATTATCAGCGATACCGTGGCTTTTCGATCACCAACCTGTACTGACAAGGATCGGGAAGCGGCATATCAGTTAGCCGAAGTAAGCGGAATCAATCTGGATGAATTTTCAGAACAGTTACTTAAGGTTAAAACAAACCTGGACGGCCTCAGCAATGAGAGTTTAATTAATCGTGATTTGAAACAATATAATTTGAGCAATGGCTGTGTGGTAGTTGGGCAGATAGAGATTGCCAGTTTTGAACAGACAGAAGACAAGATAACTGATCTTGATGCCCAATTGACCGCTCGTTGTGAAAACGAGGGTTTCAAACTGGCTTCCCTGATGATTACCAATATCAGCACTTCAACCACTCGTTTATTGGTTCAGGGTGAATGGGCAGAAAAATTAAAAACAAATTCTGACGATCAATGGATTGAAATGTCGAACACTCTGAGTCGGAAGAAACAGGCATGGCCCTGGATGCAGAAGGTATTGGCAGACTGAAAAAAATGAGCCGGAAATTCCGGCTCAGTAAATCATCTCTGGGGAATCAGCTGGCTTAATAAAAATAAGAAAAAACTGGCCACCACAACTGAGGGGCCTGCTGGTGTATCCAGATGCCATGAGGCGGCTAACCCACCAGAAACACTGAGAACACCCAAAAATCCTGCAAATAAAGCCATTTGCTCTGGTGTTCTGGATAGCCGTTGGGCGGTAGCAGCGGGGATAATCATTAATGAGGTAATCAGAAGAACGCCCACTATTTTCATGGCCACAGCAATAACCAGAGCCATGAGCATGGTAAGAATCAATCGAACCCTTCTCACAGGAATGCCTTCAATCTGGGCCAGTTCAGCGTGAACCGACATGGCCAGCAGCGGGCGCCAGATCCAGATTAGTGTTGTCATAATCAGAATGCCTCCGCCGTATATCCAGTAAAGATCAGAAGGCCCTACGGCCAGCAAATCACCAAACAGATACGTCATCATGTCGACCCGTACATTGTCGGCAAAACTGACGGCAACCAGGCCAAGGGATAAACTGCTGTGAGCCAAAATACCCAATAATGTGTCTGAGGCCATTTTGTGTTTTTCCTGTAATCCCACCAGTAAAACAGCCAGCATCATTGAACAGAGAATCACCGCCAGATTGAGATTTATATCCAGCAGTAATCCCAGGGAAATACCCAGTAAAGCAGAGTGGGAAAGCGTGTCGCCGAAATAAGCCATACGACGCCAGACCACAAAACAGCCTAACGGTGCTGCTATGGCTGCAACACCAAATCCTGCGAGCAGTGCGTACAAAAGCAAGTCAGACATCAATGCTCCCCTGAATTTTTATCTTCAATCACATGTCCATCCACACTGTGATGATGATCGTGATGATGGGTATATACAGCCAGTTCATCAGACTCCCCGCCAAACAGGCGAAGATAGGCCGGATGCTGTTTAACCTGATGAGGATGACCAGAGCAACAGACATGTTGATTAATACAGATCACTTTATCGGTAGACGCCATCACCAGATGGAGGTCATGGGATACCATCAGAACCGAGCAGTTTTGTTCATTTCTTAAATCAGTGATCAGCTGATAGAGTTCTCTCTGGCCGTTAATGTCAACGCCCTGCACAGGTTCATCGAGTACCAGTAGATGAGGATCGTGAAGTAAGGCTCTGGCCAGGAGAACCCGCTGCATTTCTCCTCCTGACAGAGATTGCACAGGTGATTCAATGACCTGAGATACACCGGTTTTATGCAGGGCTTCTTTTATCCGCGAGTTTTGACAACCTGTTAAGGACAAAAAGCGCTTTACAGTGAGCGGCATACTGTTCTCAACATGCAGCTTTTGGGGCATGTAGCCGATACGAAGCCCTTTTTTGATTTCACGGTCACCGGAATTCGGTTTTTGAAGACCGAGAGCGATGCGAATTAATGTTGTTTTACCGGCACCATTAGGACCAATAAGTGTCACTATTTCTCCTGGCTCAACCGCCATGGTGACACCTGTAAGTACATCACGCCCCTGAAATTCCATATGGATATTATTGAGCGATATGAGCGGGTCAGTCATTTTGATTGATATCCATCAGGCTTTTCGACAGTTAGTGCATAGACCGGTAAGTTCAATGGCCGAACTTGATATTGCAAAACCATGATCTGCCGTGCAGGAAAGAACGGCCTGGTTAATACCCGGATGATCAATTTCAATGGTGGTTTGGCAGTTCATACAAATAAGAAAACAGCTTCGATGGTTTTCACCCGGGTGTGGACATCCGATGTAAGCATTTATGGATGAAATCCGATGTACGAGTCCCTGTTCCTGAAGAAAATCCAGAGCTCGATAAACGGTGGGTGGTTGTGCAGGACGTTTTTCTTCTTTTGCCAGCACAGCGAGAATATCGTAAGCCCCAACAGGTTTATGGTTTTGCCACACAAGTTCCAGAACTTTTTCTCTCAGGCTTGTCAGCCTGGCGCCTCGTTGCTGACAGAGAGTACGGGCTTCATGCAGGGCATCGGCAATACAGCGCTGATGGTTGTGAGGTTGATAAGCATTGGTTCGGCTGGCAGACATGGATCTGATTTCATTTGCGCAGAAATAGATGTTATATCATAACGTAATGACGGCGCAGATGAACTGAATATTATTATTACCTATGAATGGATCAATTTTCAGTATCTTCCGGTGGTATAGGTGGTGGGGTCATGAAAACGGGAAGGTCAGATTGTTTTTCCCGATCCGGAAGCTGGCTACTCTCTTTATCAGGCTCGGTTTCAGGCTCTCCAGATACTGAATCAAGTTTAAACGTTAATCCTTCTTCTTCTTCTCCATCAGCATCATTTGTTACAAATCCGGAATCATTTGTGTCTTGCCTCTTTAATCCTCCTGGTATTTCAGACTCTCCTAAAAAAGAGGTGGGGGTTAATTCGTCTTCATCTACTTCCAGACTACCGGTAGAGCCCAAAAAGCCAGACTCAGATCGTTTCATAGGCGTTTGGTTGTGACTAGTGAGATCATCGACTGAGAAACTGCGAGTAAATCCCATATTCTCGCCATCTGCTTGAATAAGGGAGGGCAACGATGATGTGGAAAGGGATCGACTGTCTGACGATAATGGTCTGGGGGTAAACTCCACACTGGATAATTCAACCAAATCGCCTGAGACCGAAGGAGGGGGTAATACACTTTTCGGTGCTTCAGGTTCTTTTTCTCTTGGTATATACGTGACGGCAGTAGCAGGAGTTGTAACTCTGTTAGCTATGCTTTGTTGTAAAAAATTTTCAATTTCCCTGATACGGGCAGAATGCTTTAATTCCGCCAGTTCGCTGTATTTCGTCTTGAGCATGCTGACAGTCTGTGTAATTGCATCAGTATCAGACTCAGGAATACTTTCATAAGATGTTGGAAGACTAATAACATCTTTAGCCAGTAATGATTCATATTCAGAATGGGAAGATCTGGATGGGACTTGTTCGTTAATCACCTTATTGGTACTGCTTGTTTTTGAGAATTTAAATCGAGCGCTTGATTGTATGGACTCAAGTGCTTTGTTTTGCTGCATCTGATCTGCCTGGGGAGTTTTGTGTGTAATGATATCAATCGCTTTCTTACGCTGATCAACGTCTGCACTGACAGAATGCCCTTCCGCTGAATCTCTCAGGTCTATGACCATTTGCTGTCTGGCTTTGTCGACAGTCAGTTTTTCAGCTACCAGTGCTTCTTTGAATTGCCTGGTCTCAAGCAGTTTAGCTATTTGAAGCGCCCATGGATGCTGGGTTTTACGGAGTTCCTGTATTCGTGCTGACAGCTTTTCCTTTCCTTCTTCAGTTTTATCCGTATGTAAATCTGCCTCAGCGGTATTTAAACCCAGCTCAACCCAGCGTTTGGCGGCCAGAGAGGTTGTATCATCTTTATGCCTGGTATTCTTCAGTGGTGTCGCGAAGGCTTTAGATAACTGATCGCCCTCATCGGAAGTCAGAGGTTTGGTATGCCCCTGATGAGTTTTCCAGACATAATCCTCAGCGACACGAAATAGACCCAGAGTCAGTTTTTTATCGGCGACAGCCTGTTCTACTTTCTTTGCCAGTTGCCTGTATCTTTTATGAGAGACTTTTCGTTTTGGTTGTTTGGTATCTGACGCTGAGTGATCTGTTCTTTCATTTTTTTCCAGACTACCCAATACGTCGAGCTGAAGTTGGTTCATCTGCTCAAGAGTATATATTTTACTGCTGACAAGCGCTTGATGGATTGATTGCTTCGCCGCATCAAGGGATTCAGTGTCATTCAGTGAACTGGCTCCTATTACTGCAGCGCTGACTTCTTCTACAACATCACTGAAGGTTTCTCGCTGCCCAGCCGAGAGTTCAAGCAGGGCATCAACATCGCCCGCTGTTATGGTAGGAAAAGGCGTTGGGTAAACGTGCTCTTTATTGGCTTGTCTGGTTACTTTTTTGTCAGTTTCATTCGGGAATTCCATTCTGAATGGCATAACGGTACGTCTGGATATATCCTTACAAAGCGCATCAGCCAGGGCTATGGATTCCTTTGAGGTGACTTCTATTCTTAACTGGTTATGCCTAGCAAGAAAGTTTTTCCGCCATTGTTTAAAGGGGACAGCCTTGGCCAGCCAGCAGCGAAAACGCTGACCTTTGCTGCCAGAGTACTGACCTCGAACTATTTTCCCTTTCTTTGTAAGGCGTAGAACATCGGCCTTTTCATCGCCGCCAAGCTCTATAGTGAAGTCTTGAAGTCGAGAAATCATTCCTTGTTGTACGCGAGCCATACCAGCATCCTTGCCCAGACATATAGAAAGAATAGATCAAAGAGGGCAGAACAAGATTGTGGCGTTGTCTTCTTATTTTTCTGTATCGGATGGTTTGCAGGCAGTAAATTGACGTTTTATATCCAAAGGATCTGGCGTTGCTACAAGGCCGCAGGGGGGAACGAGCGCCGCAACGTAGTAACAACTTCAAGGCAACGGGTTTACCTGTTGAGGTTAATCCCATTCGAAAATAGTCCAGGATGGAACCAGCCTGCCGGGTTTATCTGCTCTCATGAAGTTTCCCTGATTATCTGCAGCAACCAGTAAATAAGGAGGGCCAATTTTGGGTATTACTTGAATGGCGTATAAAAAACCACCAATGCGATATTCCTTGATAGTCCGTTTATCTCCGGCGCGGATAACGACAGTGGTATCATCCCGATTTTCCAGATCATCCGGGCGCAGATCTTTTGGGATCTTATTAAATTCTTCTTCACTGATGACCGGTGCAGAATTTCCAGCGTCTGATACCCCTGTAATCGATTCAGCAGAGTATTTCTGAGGAGTACCTGTGCACCCAGCCAGAGATATCGACAAAAATAAAAGACCTGCCAGAAGATATTTCATGATCTACCCCGAAGCGATACAAAAGAAACAGAAGGTAAAAATAGTGTAGTCAGGCAACGATAGTACATGACTGTTGATGAAAGATCTTTAAACTGTCACCCTCTGGAAAACATGAAACTATCGCAATCAGGAAAGAAATAATGGAGTTGGGTATTCGGGCTGCAGAGTCTGATGATTTTCTTTTTGCATTCCATGCCAAGAAAGAGGCCATGGGTCCGCATATCAGAGCTCAATGGGAATGGGATGAAGCTTTTCAGCTAACATTGCATAAACAACGCTGGATGGAAAAACCCTGGTATATACTCACTTTGAATAATCGGAAAATCGGCACTCTATCGCTGGCTGTTCTGGCAAACAATATCCTGAGGTTTGGCGAGTTCTATATTCTTGATGAATACAGAAACAAAGGGTTGGGTACTTCCATATTATGCAGAACTCTAGTGCAATCGGATCGTAATCATCAGACAGTAGTTCTGGAATATCTTAAGTGGAATCCTGTAGGTGTTCTTTATAAACGACATGGTTTCAAGGTTACAGGCGAAAATGAAATATACTCTTGATTAAAACCGCAACGAACGCAACATTCGTTGTTATGATTAAGGCTCAAGCTGCCTTGTTAAACTTTTAATAAATACGTTACGGGAGCCATTAATATCACGATCAACGGTGAATCCATCACCCTTTATAACCTTTGACGAGCCAAGCCGGTCGTTAATGGTGCCATCCCACGTACGGGTTTTTGAGGTGTATGCCTCATTGCAATCGACAACGTGTTTACCGTACTTTTTGGCATACCACTTAAGACGCATCTTAAACCCGTAGTGGTTAAGGTCTAGCATCTGGCGACAAGTGTTTCGGCGAATAATACGAACCTTTTTGTCTTTCCGTGTGACCATCCCTCTGGTTTCAAAGGTGGGTAAAAAGATCACGTCATAGCTAGACACAAGCTCGAACGCCAAGCGGTTATGCAAGTCCAGAATGATGTCGTCCTTCTTACACTTCAGGCGATTGATTTTACGGTCAAAGTGAACAATGCAATCTCGCGCCCACTGAGGCATATCAACGAACTTCACGCCCTTTTGCACATTGAGAACTTTTTGTTTTTGACCAATCAGCTTGTCCACTTTCTTCATTAATGGGAACAGCTTTTCTTTGGCAAGGTTATCGCCAGCAATTAAAGCATCCTTATCGCTAAAACAGGTGGCGAAGGTTCTCACTCCGGGATCAATACCAACACAATTTACTCCACCTTGGATTTCGGTATTGAGTTCGATGTGTTGTTGCACCTGAATAAACCAACGACCCTTGTCACAGGTGATAACGCATGATTTGCCAATGGCTTCGTCGGGTACATTTTCAGTCAGATGAATTTTACCCAGCGCATTGACGCAGGGGTTTAGCCCCTTTGGTAGCCGGTCAATTGAGAAAGAATGCTTGTTCCCTTTGCGGCTTTTAAATCCGACCTCTGCAAAACCTCCTTTGGCTCCTTTCAGTTTTTTATTCTTGCTGCAAACCGCTTTAAAGGTGGTTGCCGCTGCAAGTGTTCCATTGTCAGAAATTAATGAATTATAAGCACGACCATTGTCTTTCTGTTCTTGCTCTACCTGTACCTTTATGGAAGGGCGCATGTTGATGAACTTGCCGCTTTCATCCTTGTATTTGTCGTTACGGAAGTGGTTTACAGCTAGATTGTATGAACGTCTATATAATGCAAGTGCGTCCCTGTATGCCGACTCATTTTCCGGATAAAACCTTATCTTTTTTGATGCTACTATTTTTACGCCTTTCAGCGGAACGCTTTCCGTAGTGGCTATTGCAGAATGAGGTAATGAAACCGATAAGCTCTGAGGTATCAAAGGCTTCACAGGAACCATTCGAGTCATCCAGAACTTCGATTTGTCCTCCCGATAATTCAACGAGCCATTTGATAAGCTCGAATCCTGATCGTGCAAGTCGGTCTTTTGTGGCAACCACAATGTGGGTTGGATTTCCGCACATTGCTGATTCCAGAATGGTTTGCAGCCCTTTTCGTTTAAAGTTGAAAGCACTGGCAATGTCACTGATAAATTCTGCGTCAGGATGCCTTTCGAGCAAGATACGCTTTTGCGTATTGATGCTGGATTTTTGCTTCCCTGAGCTAACCCTTGCATAGCATATCTTTCTCTGCTGGTTGATGAATATGCGGTAGTGACCACCGCTCGTTTGCATTATTTTCTCGTAATGACCGCTTTCGATCTTTCGCCTTATTGTCTGGGAGGTTACGCCCTCAATCTTGGCAAGTTTGGTTGTGGATACCCACAAAATAAACGTCTCTGGTTATTAATTCAGAGACAGCATAGCACGCTATGTTGCGTTTGTTGCATTTTTACTGAACTGTTTTATGGAGCGCCGTCCATGTCCTATGAATCCTGAAAATCACCCTGAAACCTTGTGAAATACTGAAGGCTCAGTTATAGGATATCGGATTTATCAAGGGTTTCATGGCAAAGGTAAGGATAAATCCATTAGAATAATCGATTACCCGGAGCACTCTGTGCGCTGATGCCAGAAAACGCCGGATACCATTTTACCCTCTCAACGTAAAAGTGTCGCCGATGTCAGATCAAGCCAGTGCCCCGTTAATACTTGTGGATGGTTCATCCTATTTATATCGAGCCTATCACGCCTCCGAACGCGCCAATCTGCAAACATCCGATGGCCAGCCAACCGGCGCCATTCGGGTGATGACCAACATGCTGAAAAGCCTGATGCGTCAGTATCCAGCCAGTGATGTGACAGTGATCTTTGATGCCAAAGGCAAAAACTTTCGTCACGATATGTACAGCGAATACAAAGCTACCCGTAAATCCATGCCGGATGATCTCCGTTCTCAGGTGCAACCCATTCATGACATTGTTAAAGCAATGGGCTTTCCATTGTTGATGATTGATGGTGTTGAAGCGGATGATGTTATTGGCACCCTTGCCCGAGACGCCACTGCGAAAAAAATAGACACCATTATTTCCACCGGTGATAAAGATATTGCCCAGCTGGTGACAGAACATGTTTCGTTGATCGATACCATGAACGATGTTTTTACTGATGTAAAAGGTGTGGTGGATAAATTCGGTATTCCCGCTGATCTGATTATTGACTATCTGGCATTAATGGGTGATTCCAGTGACAACATTCCAGGCATGCCCGGAGTAGGTAAAAAAACGGCTCTGGCCCTTTTGCAGGGAATCGGCAGTATTGATGAAGTGGCAAGCCGTCTGGATGAAGTGGCAGCCCTTGGTTTTCGAGGCAGTAAAAACTTTGCAGCCAAGTTTGAAGAACATAAAGACATTGTGTATCTGTCCCGTGATCTTGCCACCATTAAAATCGATGTTGAGCTTCCGGTGGCTATTGAAGAACTGAAAATGAACCCTGTTAATAAGGACCGCCTGCTGGAGCTGTTTACCCGGTTTGAGTTTCGTTCCATGATTGCCGAGCTGGATAGGAGTGAGGCAAGCCCCGGGGTTGAAGCAGATGATTTGGAGATCGTGGCACAGGAAGTCGGTGAATACAGCATAATCACTGAAGAAAGCGAATTTCTTGAATGGCTGACCTTACTTGAAAAAGCGGATCTTTTTGCTTTCGATACAGAAACCACCAGTCTTAATTATATGGTGGCAGACCTTGTGGGTGTTTCTTTTTCAGTAGAGGCTGGGAAAGCGGCTTATGTCCCTGTTGCTCATGATTACCTAGGTGCACCGGAACAACTGGAGCGCCAATGGGTTCTGGATAAACTGAAGTCTGTACTGGAAAGTGAAAATCATAAAAAAGTTGGTCAGAACCTGAAATACGATCAGAGTGTATTGGCACGATATGATATCAACCTGAAAGGCATTGCTTATGACACCATGCTGGAATCCTATGTACTGAATTCTGTGGCTACCCGTCACAATATGGATGCGCTTTCAGAAAAGTATCTGGGACACAAAACCACTACTTTTGAAGACATTGCCGGCAAAGGTGTAAAACAGCTGACGTTTAATCAGATCGAGCTGGAGAAAGCGGGCCCTTATGCTGCGGAAGATGCTGACATCACTTTGCGATTGCATCAGGCTCTATGGCCAAAGCTGGAAACAGAGGACAGTTTGAAAGCTGTATTCAATGATATTGAATTACCCCTGGTGGATATTCTTTCCCGCATGGAACGCAATGGTGCTCTGATAGATGGCGCATTGCTTGGACGACAAAGTCAGGAAATAGCGGTTCGATTGCAGGAACTGGAAAAAACAGCCCATGAAGAAGCCGGGCAGATATTCAATCTTGCTTCGCCGAAACAGCTACAGGAAATCCTGTTTGAAAAACTGGAGCTTCCGGTGATCAAGAAAACACCGAAAGGCCAGCCATCCACCGCTGAAGAAGTCCTGCAGGAACTGGCTCTGGATTATCCACTGCCAAAACTGATTATTGAGCACAGAAGTCTTAGCAAGCTTAAGTCGACCTATACCGACAAATTACCCCAGATGATTAACCCTGAAACGAAACGTGTCCATACCTCGTATCATCAGGCTGTTGCAGCCACCGGGCGTTTGTCTTCTTCTGATCCAAATCTTCAGAATATACCGATACGTACCACTGAAGGTCGCCGTATCCGGAAAGCTTTCATTGCGCCTGAGGGGTACAAACTGGTTGCGGCTGACTATTCCCAGATTGAGCTCCGGATTATGGCGCACTTGTCTGGCGATGAAGGTTTACTGACCGCTTTTGCCCAAGGGCTGGATATTCACAAAGCAACTGCGGCAGAAGTTTTTTCAGTAGCACTTGAAGATGTGACTACCGATCAGCGGCGTAGTGCGAAAGCCATTAATTTTGGTTTGATTTACGGGATGTCTGCTTTTGGTCTCGCCAAACAGCTGGGTATTTCCAGGCAGTCAGCCCAGGAATATATAGACCTCTACTTTAAACGTTATCCAGGTGTGCTTACGTACATGGATAAGACTAAAGAGAGCGCAAAAGAAAAAGGGTATGTGGAAACCCTGTTTGGCAGAAGACTTTATCTGCCTGAAATTAATGCACGAAATGGTATGAGACGACAGGCTGCGGAAAGAACCGCCATTAACGCTCCCATGCAGGGGACAGCAGCAGATATCATCAAACTGGCAATGGCAGCGGTAGACCGCTGGCTGACCAGCAGCGGGATTGATGCACGAATGATCATGCAGGTGCACGATGAACTGGTGCTGGAAGTAGCTGAAGACCAGATGGACGAATTGGTAAAGTCAGTAACTGAAAAAATGGCTGACGCAGCTGATCTGGCTGTACCTCTGCTGGTTGAAGCGGGAACCGGGGATAACTGGGATGAAGCACACTGATTCAATGTTTTTTAACGATCCAATAATTGTTATGTAATCATTTATGTAATCAGAGTGTAAAGCGGGGAACTTTCAAGGAAACGGAGTGTCTTACTTTACAAGTCTCTTATGACTTACTCCTTGTGTTTAGTGTTGGCAAACACTGCAATGTATGTTCCCCGACAGACATTGCTATCTAGCCAGTGTTCCCTCCCCCGGGACGCTGGTTTTTTTTCGCCTTTAACCAGTCACCAGCCGAGTAAAAATAGCCGTTTAAACATAGTGTCGGGTATTTTTTTAAATTAATTTATTTTTCTGGGAACTTTTCGCAGGTTGTGCGGTCTTACCTAGTATGAGCGCATGAAATACTCGTTCATGATTACTCCTTGTGTGTTTAGTGTTGGCAAACACTGCAGTGTCCGTTCCCCGACAGACATTGCTATCTAACCAGCTTTCCTTCCCCCGGAACGCTGGTTTTTTTTCGCCTTTGATATGTCACCAGTCTTGTAAAAATAGCCGTGTGGAATAGCCGTATAAAAATAGTGTCGGGTATTTTTTTAAATTAATTTATTTTTCCGGGAACTTTTCACAGGTTGTGCGGTCTTACTTTGTATGAGCGCATGAAATACTCGTTCATGATTACTCCTTGTGTGTTTAGTGTTGGCAAACACTGCAGTGTCCGTTCCCCGACAGACATTGCTACCTAACCAGCTTTCCCTCCCCCGGAACGCTGGTTTTTTTTGTCTGAAATTCAATCTTCAGAATCCTGAGTTTCTTCTGTGTCTTCTGTTTCCTCAAGTTCGGGTGCCATTAGCCATTCATTCAGCTTCTCAGCCAGTTGATCAACGCCTGTTTTCTTTAACGAGGAGAACAGTTGGGTGCTGACTTGCGGATACTGTCGTAGATGGCTACCCAATTTCGTGAGTTCCTGTTTGGCGGCTCCCTGTTTTAATTTATCTGCCTTGGTCAATAAAATATGAAGCGGCAGATTTGCACTGACACTCCAGTTCAGCATCATCAGATCAAATTCTCTGAGAGGGTGACGAATATCCATCAGCAGAACCAGTCCGACTAAAGCCTCCCGCCGCTCAAGATAGTCGTTCATATGATGTTGCCATTCTTTTTTCATGGCTTCCGGAACTTTTGCGTAACCATAACCAGGCAAATCCACCAGATAGATATCTTCTTCTATATCAAAGAAGTTAAGCAGCTGGGTTCTACCAGGTGTTTTACTGGTTCGAGCCAGTTTATTAGAGCCTGTCAGGGCATTCAGCGCACTGGATTTCCCGGCATTGGAACGACCGGCAAATGCAACTTCACGACTGGAATTGTCTGGGCACTGGCTCAGCTTTGCAGCACTCTTGTAGAAAGATGCCTTGCGATAATTGAGAGATGTTTTCGATTCGGTCATGGGATTCAGCAATGAAATGGTTAAAAAGTTGACAGTAGACTGGCAGAATTTCGATGCAACTACCCAGAACTGTACCGGTTATTCGTTCAGTAGTTTATACTAGGCAGCGTTTTGGGCATATGCAGTCAAATGAGTCACCTGCTGCAGAATTGGATCATCAATTCAATTCAGTTTAACAACTGAGAATAAATGCAACAGCAGTCAGGTAAGACGAATAATAACAGCCATTCGTGGCAAACGCCGTATCTGGGTCAGGTAATGAAGAAAGTTATTCTTAGTCTGGTAATTTCTTTGGGGGTAACGGGAGTTGCGTTTGCCAAAGGAGATGCAACCGCGGGAAAGGCTAAAGTAGCCACCTGTTCCGCCTGTCATGGGGCAACTGGTGTGAGTCCTGCACCAAACTGGCCAAACCTGGCAGGTCAGGGTGAGAAATATCTCATCAAGCAAATTACTGAAATCAAGTCAGGTGAGCGGATTGTTCCTGAGATGGTACCGTTTCTAGGAACGCTGAGTACGCAGGATATTGAAGATATCGCAGCTTACTACTCAGGACAAAGTGCACCTGCAGGTGCTACAGATCCTAAATATGTTGCTCTTGGAGAAGCACTTTATCGTGGAGGTAATGCCAAAAAAGGTATTCCTGCCTGCAGTGCCTGCCACTCGCCAACAGGGAAAGGAAACTATCTGGCCAATTATCCTCATATTGCCGGTCAGAAAGTGGATTATACCGCCAAACAACTGCGTGACTTCCGTGAAGGTGATCGTACCAACGATGGCGACACCAGAATCATGAGAACCATCGCAGAAAAATTGAGTAATAAAGAAGTTGAGGCTTTGTCTAACTACATCAGTGGCCTTCGCTGATCATTGTCCTCATTTAGCCAGATGAGCAGGAGGGAGTTGGACTCCCTGTTTCTCTTTCTGGTATTTTAATTCTACGGAAATTCACTTCAAATTCAGGAATTCATAAATGCCAAAAATCATGAAAGGCCTCTTGGGATTAATCGCTGTTTTGCTGGTGGCCTTGCTCGTGGTGAATTATTTACCAGAAGAGAAAGAAGCAGCCAAGCCTTCTCCCGTAGTACAAAAAACGGAATCGGCTGCAGAGAAAACAGTCGCTCAGTCAACCGCTTCTTCGGTTGAAAAAAATGAATCTGTTGTTGAAAAAGCACCGGAAGTAGCAAGAAAACCTGCCAGTACCCAGGAATATAAAGAAGGTGTTCATTACAGGAAATTAGCCAGTAACGTACCTACTGCTGTTGCTGCAGGTAAAATCGAAGTGGTTGAAGTATTCTGGTATGGCTGTCCACACTGCTACAGTCTGGAACCTATCGTTGATAGCTGGAAGCCGAGCTTGTCCAGTGATACCGAGTTTGTCACTGTTCCGGGTTTCTTCGGACCTAATATATGGAAGACCCATGCTCAGCTTTACTATACTGTGGCTAATCTGGGTATTGTCGGAAAAGTACACGACACCATCTTCAATGAAGTTCAGGTGAAGAGAAACATGCTGAAAAACAGTGACGCCATGGCAGATTTTCTGAATGAGCGTTTCGCTGTAGACAAAAAGGAATTCATCGAACAATTTAATTCCTTTGGTGTGAATCATCAGTTGCAGCAGGCTTTTGCCAAAGTCAGAGGTTATCAGTTGACCGGAGTTCCAGCTTTGGTGGTTGATGGCCGATATGTTATAGAACCAGGTATGGCCGGTTCCCTGAATAGTATGCCACTGATTGCTGATTTTCTGGTAAATAAAGTCAGGAATGATCGAGCTACAGAAGCTAAAAAATAAAGAGATTCGTAAAGTAGACATCCTGTCGTCTTTACGGATGACAGGATTACATGCCCATTCGAACATTGAAGGGAGCGATCAGTCGCCGGATTCGCCAGCGGCAAAACAGCTCCAGACAAGTACACTGCAGTGAGCTGGATTTTAAACTCCAGCCTGTAGATCCGAATTACCTGCGATTATTAAGCTTTAACATTCAGGTGGGTATTAATACCCAACTTTACCGGCACTATTTAACCCGCAGTTGGCAACATCTTTTGCCTAATGCTCAGCGTAACAGAACCCTTGACCGTATTGCTTCTATACTGCCTGATTTTGATTTGGTGGCTCTACAGGAAGTCGATGGCGGAAGTCTGCGCAGTGGTTATGTTAATCAAACCGAATACCTGGCCCTGAAAGGTCACTTTCCCTACTGGTATCACCAGATTAATCGTAATCTTGGACAGTTTGCCCAGCACAGTAATGGGTTATTGAGTAAAATTGAGCCAGTGGTTCTGGAAGATCACAAACTACCGGGGCTGATTCCCGGGCGAGGTGCGATAGTGGCTCGCTTTGGTAATCCTGATGAACCTTTAACGGTTGTTATGATGCACCTTGCATTAAGTCAGAGAACCCGAAATATTCAGCTTTCTTATATTAGTGATGTTGTGAAAAATTCCCGTCACACAGTATTAATGGGAGATATGAATACCCATGCTGAACAGCTATTGAGTAGTTCTCCTTTGAAAGGATGTGACTTACAAGCTGCTAACCTGGGACAAAATACATTCCCCAGCTGGCGTCCCAGACGTTCACTTGATCATATTCTTATCAGCTCATCCATCGTCGTTCGCCGTTTCGGGGTGGTGAATATTCCCATCTCGGATCATTTACCGGTTGCAGTCGAAATAGAAATTCCGAAATCTGTTTTTCTACCCGGTATGATCCCTTCATGAATCTATTCATTCCTGATGGTTTGTTGATTAAAATATTCACTAACATAAAGGGAAGCTATTTGTTATGAATAAGCCGTTAATCGGTGTTTTTGGTTCGGCTTTTGATCCTCCGACACTGGGGCATTTTGATGTTTTGCAGCAGGCTGCTCAGGTTTACAGCACTATTTTGCTGGTTCCCAGTGCATCCCACGCCTTTAATAAACAATCCCAGCCGTTTCATACTCGCATCGCTATGCTGGAATGCTTTGTTACCGACTTATCTCTGCCTGACTGTTCTTTGGAAATTTGTGATATTGAACAGAATATGTTGATGAATCATCCGGAAAAGCCTGTCTACACTTATGATTTGCTGGTTGAACTGGAAAAAAAATACATCAATGCTGAATTGGGATTTATTCGGGGGCCTGATAATGCGCATCCGGATATCTGGTCTCGTTTTTACAAAGCAACAGAGATAGAAAAAAACTGGTCGATATTTACGGCTGAAGAACGTCTTACAATACGCAGCAGTACGGTCAGGGAGATACTGGGGACAACAAACCTGTCTATGCAAAAGAAAGCATTGCTGGAAACAATGTTGCGGCCCTCGGTATTGGAATACATACAACATAACAATGTGTACAGTTTATGAAGCTTTCTGGTTTGGCGAGTGAAAATGTTCAAGAGAAAAACAAAGAAACGCTGTATTCCGGATTTCTGAAGTTGTTCCGGTACAACATTCGACATGGACTGTTTCGTGGTGGATGGAGTGAACAATTGCAACGGGAAGCAGTCGTCCGACCACCTTCTGTGGGTGTTCTTTTGTTTGATCCAGATCTTGAACAGGTTATTCTGGTAGAACAGTTTCGAATCGGCCCTTATTTGAGTGATGATGATCCCTGGTTGCTGGAAGTGGTTGCCGGTATCAGCGAACCGGGTGAATCTCTTGAATCTGTGGCTTTAAGGGAAGTAAAAGAAGAAGCTGATTATGATGTTCGGTATCTGTTACCGGTGACAAACTTTTATGTCAGTCCGGGAGCCAGCAACGAAAAGCTTATGTTGTACTGTGGTATTGTTGATGCCCGTGAGACTGGCGGTATATACGGTCTTTCTGAAGAAGGCGAAGATATCAAAGTACATGTGATACCCTGTTTTGATGCGTATAAAATGATCGAGGATGGCCGTATTGCAAATGCTTCAACTGTAATAGGCCTGCAGTGGTTAAAACTGAATCAGGATGAGTTAAAACAATATGCAAGAACTCAGACTCCTATCTCAAAAAACTAGGAACCCATGGTTTCAGCCAAAGCCGTTGCTGATAATACTTCTTCTGGGGATACTGGCAGGATGCCAGGGGAGTGTATCCAGCTTGTACCGTGAGGGATTGCCTTCAACAGCCAACTGGGCTGTATTACCTTTTATTGATTATACAGAGGCCCAGGGAGTGAGTGTTCAGGTAGAGCGAATCATGATGGTTCAGCTACCTGCAGCGGGAGTACTGGAACCAAGATTATACCCTGAATCGGTTGTTACCAATGCCTCTGATACGCTTGCTGAAGCCCATCGGTTGCAGAATGGCAAGCAGTGGGCGACGCAGCACGGAATCGGTTTTGGCCTTGCGGGAGAAATCCTGGAATGGCGTTATGATGATGAAGGCCGGGCTATTGTTGCTGTTAATCTGGAAGTTATAGATGTAAGAACCGATGAGCAGCTTTGGTCTGTCAGTGGCTCCAGCGAAGGCTTGCCAGGGCAGGACCTTTATGACGTTTGTCGTACCTTGTTTCAGGATTTACTCACCAGCCTGCCTGTGAACAGGCAGAGGTGATCGTTATTTCTTTGTAGATATCTGGCCGCGCACCGTTTTTCTGGCGTTTTTGGTTGGCCAGTTATCTGCCCATTGATGTTGTAATTCAATGGCCTCATTGGGAATAATCATTGTTTTATCATGAGCCCTCATAGGAAAGAGCATTCCGTCAAGGTGATCCATTTCATGCTGCATGACCCGGGCTGAAAAACTGTCCAGATTCACCTGTTGGCGTTCGCCATTCTCGTTGTATCCACAAACAGTGATGGAAGAAGGTCGTTCAATCCAGGCCCTCATACCCGGAACTGAAAGGCAGGCTTCCCAGGTCCAGCAGGTGTCTTTACTGAAATCAGTAATCTGTGGATTCAACCAGAATCTGAAGGGAATGTCTGGTGCCTGTGGATAGCGGTTACGATTGATTTCAGAAATGCCAAGACTCAGAACCCTTACCGGCCAACCTATCTGAGGTGCCGCCAGACCCACACCATTGGTTACAAGTTGAGTGTTTCTCAGTACCTGTAAATTATGCTGGAAGTCCTCGAGAATAATATCATCCAGAGACACCTGCGGCTGATGTTCAAACAGCAGAGGATGTCCCATTATCAGCACATCGGGATTGTCGGTTAATCTCATGCCTTTAGACCCCATGGAAACAGTTGATGATCATTATACTCTATCAGTGGGAGCTACTGATTTCAGGCTGATTACTCCGTTTTATCGATAGTATCGAGAGTATCGAGAATGGCTTTTCATGTACAAATGAGTCGCCGTATCATCCAGATTATGAGCATCAGGTTTCATGATTGAAGTGCCATTGGTGGCGGCAAGATCAGACAGTGGAATAAGAGCTGCAGGAAAACCGGGAAACAGGATAAATGAAGTAATTCATATAATCCCTGTGCCAACTTATAGAGGATTCTTAATAATAAACCGGTGATACGGTCAGGTTGAATAAAGAATAAGCTGCAGTAAAAGCAAGATAAGAAATAGATGTCAGATTATAATCACGGATTCTGTCGAATGATGTGAAGTATTATGACCAGAACCTATCGATTGTTGATTTCCTGTCCTGATGCCAGCGGTATTGTCGCAGCAGTGAGTGATTTCATCGCACGTAATGGTGGCTGGATTGCGGAGTCTAATCACCATTCCGATCCAGATACCGGCCGTTTCTATATGAGAAATGAAATCAGGGCAGATAGTCTGCCTTTCTCCATTGAGGGATTCAAAGATGAATTTACTCCTGTCGCCGACAGACTCAGCCTGGAATGGCGAATAACTGATTCACAAAAACTTAAGCGAGTAGCGTTGCTAGCCAGCAAGCAGGCTCATTGTTTGTCAGACTTACTTTATCGCTGGCGCAGTGGTGATACACCGATGGATGTTCCCTGTGTGATTTCTAACCATGAAGATCTGCGAGGTTATGTTGAATGGCACGGTATTCCCTATCATTGCGTGCCTGTTGATAAAAACAATAAAGCCGAGGCTTTTCAGCGTATCAATGCCCTGTTGGCGGAATATGATATAGAAACAGTGGTGCTTGCCAGATATATGCAAATATTACCGCCAGAAGTGTGCGAGAATTTTGCTAACAGGGTTATCAATATCCATCACAGTTTTCTGCCTTCATTCGTCGGAGCCAAGCCATACCATCAGGCTTACCAGCGAGGTGTTAAGCTCGTGGGCGCTACATGTCACTATGTGACCGAGGTGCTGGATGCAGGTCCTATCATTGAGCAGGATGTTATACGGGTAGGACATCATCATTTACCGGAAGATATGGTGAGATTAGGAAAAGATGTTGAAAAGACTGTTCTCGCTCGAGGTTTGCGTTATCACATTGAAGATCGAGTCATTGTCGATGGCATGAAAACAATTATCCTTGAATGAACACTGTTGTTGTGGATAACCTGTTAAAACTTGTTGATAAGCTGTTTCCAATGTTAATCCAGAGGATGGAATATTATTATGGAATCTCCTTCAAACCTGTTGTTATGCCCATGCTGCCGGGGGGAAGCAATCTATGCTGATATGCTGATTGGCAAAGATGTTATGTGGCAGGTGAGTTGCACAGCCTGTGGATTATCCTCAGAACTGGATGAAGATAAAAGCTATACAGCAGAGCGGTGGAATAAACGTCTGGAGAGTGCACGACTGAAAATGTGGGTGACAACCCTTGGCAGTGCGATGCCAGCAGTGTTTGTGCTGGCATTTTTATTGGGCAGTTTAATGGGTATGAATCTGGCCAGTTGAATGTCAGTGATTTAACGGTTTAAACATTGAACAATATTATCAATCAGTGAGTCAATAAACAGGGCAAAGCCATCGGGCTGATTAGCAATATCGTCTGCCAGTGGATCGAGAATACCTATTTTGACCGGAAGGTCCTCAGTGATGCGATTCAGGTAAGCAGGTTGAAATTGTGGCTCCCGAAAAATGCAGGTTTTACCAGCCGATTTCAGCTTGTTTCTCAGCTCTCCCAAATGTTTCATGCCGGGTTGCTGTTCTGGGTTCAGGGTAAAGTGGCCAGCAATGTTCAGCTGATACTGCTCCTGAAGGTAACCGTAGGCATCATGGAAAACAAAAAAGGATTGCTGTTCAATCTGAGATAGTTTTTGCCGGTTTCTGGCATCAGTCTCATCCATGCTGATCAGAAAGTAATCAAGGTTCTTTTTATAGTGTTCGGCATTGGCTTTATCTGCTTCTATCAGAGTGGCAGCCATGGTGCGGGCAATAGTGCGTCCATTATCAGTGCTGAGCCAGATATGAGGATCGTATTGACCATGATCATGCTGGTCATGCTTCTTACGTTCATGCTTCTTACGTTCATGACTGTTACGTTCATGACTGTTACGTTCATGACTGTTACGTTCATGACTGTTACGTTCATGACTGTTACGTTCATGACTGTTACGTTCATGACTGTTACGTTCATGACTGTTACGTTCATGACTGTTACGTTCATGACTGTTACGTTCATGACTGCTGTGTTCATGCACATCCGATGTGTTAGAAAAATTCGTTCTAAGTTTGATTCCCTTGCTGTCCATCATGGGAATGACGATTGTACCTTTTAAGTTGCTGAACCTCTTTGTCAGAAATGATTCCATGTCAGGCCCTATCCAGAAAATAACGTCAGCAGAACTGATTTTTCGGGCATCTGAAGGCTTCATGCTGTGATTATGAGGCGAGGCGCCCGGTGGCAGAAGGACTTCTGCATTGCTGACGTCTTTGGTAATAGCCTGGGCTATGAGCTGTAAAGGCTTTATGGTGACCAGCACTTCAGGGGCATCAGATGCAGTCGCATTCAGTGATGACAATGTAGGAGCAATCAAAAGGAAAAAACAAAGCCTTCGATAGATTTTCAATTTTTGTAGAGACATCATTTATTCAAATAATCAATTATGAAATGTTATAATATAACATATTTAAAAAATAACGAATCATTTTGTATAAAAAATTTTGTATAAAAAGATAGAGTGGATCAGAGATAAAAAGTTCAGAAGTGGCTGGAGAAGGCTAAGACCTTCATGAAATTACATGAAAGTCTGAGTATATTGAAGTTAGAAGTCCGACCAATATTCATTGCCGAATAATGCACTGAGCCGTTTGTTTTCTTCCCTGTCCTCAAGGGCTCTGCGGATTTGCAGTGAGCGTTTGGAGCCTTTTTCCACAAGCTCTACCGATTGATTATTTTCTGCAATCAGAAAATCTTCTTCCGTTCTTTTGCCTTTACCCATGGCAGCATCCTCAGGTTTTATTTTTGTTTTATGATGCCTAACAACGATTACTAAATTATGAAATATTTCGGAAAACTGCAACCCTTAATGTCGTATAAACTTGTAAGAAAAATCTCACGTATCGATTCGTAGTGATCTCAAGCCGTTTTTAATGTTCTGAAGATGGACACTCAAATCGGGCTCTTTCTGCAATGCGACACCGGTTGCAAGGACGTCAATAACCACCAGATGAACAATCCTTGATGTCAGAGGAGTAAATACATTGGTGTCTTCTTCGGCAGCAATAGCCAGGGGAAAATCACAGTTATCTGCCAGCGGTGTGTTGTCGGGGCAAATACCAATTACCCGGGCATTATTTTTTCTCGCAAGCTTTATGCTGTGCAGTAAATCCTTGGTTCGCCCAGTCTGGGATATGGCGACAATGACGTCTTCATCGGTCATGGTTGATGCAGAAATCAACTGGATGTGCGGGTCTGCACAGGCTGTTGTGTAAGCCTGCAAACGGATAAATTTATGGCGGGCATCCCGGGCCACGGCACCGGAAGCGCCAAAACCGAAAAACTCAACGCGACGCGCCTGAGTCAGGGCATTAATGGCGGTTTGGAAATTGTCCATGTTGAGTAAATTTCGAACATGGCTGAGCTCCTTTATAGTGGAGTCAAAAACCTTGTTGGTAATACTCTCAATACTGTCATTTTTATTGAGTTTCAAACTGGCAAATCTGGTTTCTGTTCCGGAACCCAGATTTTGAGCGAGCTGTAGTTTAAAATCTTGAAACCCTGAGCATCCAATGGCCTTACAGAAGCGCATTACCGTTGGTTCACTGACATCCGCCTGCCTGGATAACTGGCCTATATTCAGATTGATGCAATCAGTTGGTTGCGAAATCACCAGATCGGCAACTTTTTTTTCCGAACGTCTGAGCTGCTCATAGCACTGGCGAATCGCTTTTAAGGGATCTTTGCTTAACATTCGGTTCTTTCTTTTGTTTTTCGATTACATAATACCGTTGTCTTTTTCAGGGAAAGGAAGCGATATTATTTCAATTGGGTTTTATACCCGAGGCCTTTGAAGGTGCAGGGTTGTTGGCTGCTCTAACTGATCCTGATCACTTATTGTGTAAACGCTGGAGCTTCGCTCGTTTGCCGCTAACCTGCATCTCCAATTCCTTTGGGCATGCGGTAGAAAAGAGAGTTATTCTCTATCCGCTTTTTGTAGTTATACTACATGAGAACATTTCAAGACAGGTTTATTCTATTGATTTATTTTATGGATAGTACCGATGAGTTGATTTGCCGATACAGGGGGGCTGATAAACGATCCCTGTACAAAATCACAACGGTATTCTTTTAATAGATTCAAAGTGTTTTGATGTTCTATCCCTTCTGCAACAACGGTTAGTCCAAGTTCATGCGATGCTGAAATTATAGCCCTGATTATTATGGCGTCATGGCTATCGGGCTGTGCAAGATCCACTACAAATGACTGATCTATTTTTACTACATCAATCGGGAAATATTTAAGATAGCTGAGAGATGAGTAACCTGTTCCGAAATCATCAATGGATATGTTGATCCCGCGCCTTTTCAGCAGAGTTAACGTTTCGACAATGTGCGGTTTGTTTTTCAGCTGAAGGTTTTCTGTAATTTCCAGTTCAAGATATTCAGGCTTGATATTTTGGGTATCAAGAACGTCAATGATGGATTGAGCAAAATCGGCCTGATCCAGTTGTGATGCAGTCACGTTAATTGAAAGCTTCAGTATGAGACCCTGATCATGCCATAGAGATAACTGCGCACAGGATTTATTCAACACAATCTGATCTATCTCATCGATCAGATTGTGTTGCTCTGCCTGCCGCATAAATTCATCGGGAAGTAATAAACCTTTCTCGGGATGTTCCCAGCGAACCAATGCTTCGATGGATGTTACCTGCTGAGTATTGAGGTTCAACTGAGGCTGAAAGTAAACAATGAATTCATCATTATTGATGGCTCTGAATAGTTCATGAGCGAGAGATCCCGCTATAGAATCCGGTGTGTTTTCTTTTTGGGAAAATGCTACAGAATAGTATGCCTGCTGGTGTTTCCAGGCAGTCCATAAAATAGCCATATCTGCAGCAATCCAGCTGGCAGGCCAGGCTATGGGAAGTTCAGCGCCTATGTTCATAACAAACAAAAAGAAAATAACCAGTGTTGAAATACAGAAAGCGGCGATAGCCGGGAAATAGCCAGCCAGTAGGGGAATACTACAGGCAGACAATACCAGCAGAGCCATGGGAATAACAAAAAGCTGTTCTGCGGTGATCAGGTTAAAACAGAATACTGAGCCAGTGGCTATCATTGCGCCCAGTATCCCAGAGAAGCAGACCCATCGCTTTCTGGATCGAGCAGGCTCATCTGATATTGACGTCAGGTCAAAAGGTCTGAAATAAAACAGGAAGGCCACAAATAATACTGACCAGATTGCCATACTGGCAAAGTGAATCTGGCGGAAGAAAATAAGACCTTCCAGAAGCATGACCAGCAATGAAAGATTTGTCAGCTGATAACAGCCAATCCGCAGGTGTTCAGCCTGCTGTCTGTAGATGCAGCGATCCTGGGATTTACCAGAAATCTCCGGTATCACTGAATGTTGAACCTTAGTGTCCATAATATTCTGTATTCACTGGCATTCGCTGAATTGCGGGCAAATGTACTATCGACGTTTACCAAGAAGCAATCAAAGTTCTTCTTTCTTTTTTTCTTTGAGACAAGAACAAGACCCATAAAGAATCATTCGTTAAACTGTAGCCACTGTTGAGCAGAATGATTCCTATGGACGTAACCCCAATACTTGATTCCCTGAACGATGCCCAGCGCCAGGCTGTTGCCAGCCCTGTGGGTTCCATGCTGGTACTGGCAGGTGCCGGCAGTGGCAAAACCCGTGTACTGGTACATCGTATTGCCTGGCTGGTTCAGGCAGAAGCTATGTCACCCTACTCTATTATGGCGGTGACGTTTACCAATAAAGCCGCTGCTGAAATGCGTTCCCGTATAGAAGAGTTATTAGGCATAGCTCCCCGGGGGATGTGGGTCGGTACTTTTCATGGATTGTCGCACCGACTGTTAAGGGCACACTGGAAGGAGGTGAATCTTCCCGAGAGTTTCCAGATTCTCGACAGTGACGATCAGCTGCGTGTGGTTAAGCGTATTATGCGGGCCATGGAACTGGACGAGCAGAAATGGCCAGCCCGTCAGGCTGTCTGGTATATCAATGGAAAAAAGGACGAAGGCCTGCGGCCTGATTATATTGATCCTGGATACGACCCCTTTGAGCGGACAATGGTGGACGTTTACCGCCGATACAATGATTACTGTAATCAGGTAGGCGTTGTCGATTTTGGTGAGCTTTTATTGAGAGCGTTCGAATTACTGCAGAAACGTCCTGATGTTCTTCAGCATTATCGGGAGCGATTCCGCTATGTACTGGTGGATGAATTTCAGGATACCAACGCCGTGCAATATGCCTGGTTGCGGTTACTGGTGGGCGATCAGGACAAAATGATGGCTGTAGGTGATGATGACCAGTCTATCTACGGCTGGCGTGGAGCCCGGGTAGAAAATATACGGCAGTTCACAGAAGATTTTCCAAAAGCGGTCACCGTGAAGCTGGAACAGAACTATCGTTCGACCAGTAATATTCTGAAAGCAGCCAATGCTGTGATTGCCAATAATCCGGACCGTCTGGGTAAAGAACTCTGGACGAATGGCAGTGACGGCGACCCTATACAGTTGTATGCCGGTTTTAATGAAATGGACGAAGCCCGGTTCATTACGGACCGCATAAAGGAGGCTGAAGATCAGGGGACTGCTCGCAGTGATATGGCTGTTCTTTATCGTTCCAATGCCCAGTCCCGGGTTCTTGAAGAAGCTATGCTTCGTTCTGCCATTCCCTATCGGATATACGGTGGTCAGCGGTTTTTTGAGCGGGCCGAAATTAAAAATGCCCTTGCTTATCTGCGTCTGGTTTCAAACCCCCATGACGATACGTCGCTGGAAAGAGTCATCAATATTCCAACCCGGGGCATTGGTGAAAAAACAGTAGAAAAACTCCGGGAAGCAGCCCGCAGTCAGGAAGTGTCGCTCTGGCGGGCCGTTTGTAATCTGGTGAAATCCTCTTCCGTGGGAGGTAAGGCCGGTCGATCCATGGCGGCTTTTGTAGAATTGATTGAATCTATCGGAATATCCGGTAAAACACTGGATCTGGGTGAGCTGTCTGATCATGTGGTTTCCATGAGTGGGTTAATTGAGCACCACGGAAAAGAGAAAGGCGAAAAAGGTCAAGCCAGAGTCGAAAACCTGGAAGAGTTAGTCAATGCATGTGGGCAGTTTGATATTGATGACCTGGATCTTGATGAAGATACAGAAGCCATGTCACCACTGGATGCCTTTCTGGCTCATGCAGCACTGGAGTCCGGAGAAAATCAGGCTGACCAGTTTCAGGACAGCGTTCAGATGATGACACTGCACTCTGCCAAAGGACTGGAGTTTCCGCTGGTCTTTCTGGCGGGCGTTGAAGAAGGGCTGTTTCCCCACAAAATGTCCCTGGATGAAGGGAATCTGGAAGAAGAGCGGCGACTTTGTTATGTAGGCATAACAAGGGCGATGCAAAAGCTTTATCTGACTTACGCTGAGAGCCGTCGTTTATATGGCAATGAAACCATGAACAGACCCTCACGGTTTATTCGGGAAATTCCCGGAGAGCTTATGCAGGAAGTGAGATTGGGCGGCACCATTTCCAGACCAGTGGCAATGAATCGTCAGGCACCGGCATCACCGGAGCATGGGTTAAGCCTGGGGCAGCGGGTTCACCATGATGTATTTGGTGAAGGAACGGTTGTGAATTATGAAGGTGATGGAAACCAGGCTCGCATTCAGGTGAATTTTGATTCTGAAGGTTCCAAATGGCTAATGATGGCCTATGCCAATCTGGTGGCTGTTTAAAGATTATTATTTTATACCCGTCGCCTTTGAAGTCGCTACTTCGTTGCGGCTCTCGTTCACTGGTACGCCAGCCCGGCCCGGTCGCTTAGTTTGTCTAAGCTCCCGGGTTTCACTCCCTTGCTGCTTTGTAGCAACTCCACATCCTTTGGGTAATTCAGTCTTCAGAATATGGTCTTGTAAGTAGGCAGGAGCAATTGTTCGCCTGCTTTTGGCTAGAGCTTGTGACTTGATGCGTATGCACATAATATGCACAGGAGGCTGAATCCTCTAAACCAATAGAAAATAAATAATAAAAAGGTCTATAAATGAAACGCCGTCATCTTCTTACCTCTTTGGGGTTAGTTGCTGCAGCCACTGCCCTGGTGGGTTGCAGCAAACCTGAAGAAGCAACAGTTGCTTCAGCAGAATCCGTATCTCCAGTCCAGAAAACCATTGAATGGAAAATGGTGACTTCATGGCCGAAAAATTTCCCGGGTTTGGGAATGGGGCCTGAACGTTTCGCTACCCTGGTGGATGACATGAGTAATGGCCGTCTTCAGGTTAAAGTATACGGCGGCGGTGAGCTTGTTCCACCACTTGAAGTATTTGATGCTGTGTCTAATGGTACTGCTCAGATGGGGCATAGTGGTGCTTACTACTGGAAGGGAAAAGACCCGGCAACACAGTTTTTTGCTGCGGTACCTTTTGGTCTGAATGCTCAGGAAATCAGCAGCTGGATTCACTATGGTGGTGGTCAGGCGCTTTGGGATGAAGTTTACAAGCCCTTTGGTGTGAAACCTTTAGCGGGTGGCAACACGGGTGTACAGATGGCTGGTTGGTTTAATAAGGAAATCAACACACTGGATGACCTTCAGGGATTGAAAATGCGCATACCCGGTATGGGCGGTGAAGTACTCAAGCGTCTGGGTGGTGTACCGGTTAATATTCCGGGTGGCGAATTGTTTACGGCGCTTCAGACCGGAGCCATAGATGCTACTGAGTGGGTCGGTCCATACAATGATATGGCTTTTGGCTTACATAAGGCGGCTTCATACTATTACTATCCTGGATGGCATGAACCAGGAACCATGCTGGAATTTACCATCAATATTGAAGCCTGGGAGCAGTTGCCTTCAGATCTTCAGGCGATTGTGAAAACCGCTGCCCGTGCTATCAATCAGGATATGATTGATGAATATACTGCCCGTAATAATGCCGCTCTGGAGCAGTTGGTGGATGAGCATGGTGTGCAGGTAAAGCGTTTACCTGATGAGGTTCTGGCAGAACTGAAAAAAGTGGCTGATGAAGTGACCAGTGAAGTGGCACAAAGCAGTGAAGTAGCAGATCGTGTTTATCAGTCTTTTAATGCCTTCCGTGATCAGTCAAAGAAATACCACAAGATTTCTGAAATTGCCTTTTATGAAGCGCGGGGTGACTAATTAATAGCACTGTTGTGAGTGTGGTTTTCGATGTTCAATGCAGGATTTAAAGAATATCGAAAGCCGGCTCAATGATGTTTGAGCAAATCCCGGTTATCTCCGGATGGAATGCCCACAGAGCAATATCCATAGAGCAATGTCAGGAACCTTGTTAGTGATTTTGCTGCACTCAGCAGGTGATTGTAGTTATCCAATTGAATGATGGAAATCTCAACTAAAAAACATTGAACTATACTCAACCTCCCCTGCGAATAATGATGGAGGGTGAGAGATGTATCCGTCACGATGTCTTATAACGGGCTGTTTTATAACACGCTGTTTTATAAGAAGCTGTTTTATAAGAAGCAGTCTGGTTCTCACTCTATTATCAGCAGGTCTATCTGCACAGGATTATACTCGTTCTTCAGAGCTGGAAATCCCACCCTATTTCTTCATAAACACAACATCTATTCCCATAATGCCTTCCCTTGATGCTGTCAGAGACAGACCATGTGTTTCTATTTCTGGTGGAATGGGGGGCTGGCCAGATCAATATCCGGGCGGTGGATACAGTCACACACCACCAATTGTTATTCTCATGGATGGTATAGGGTCGGCAAAAAAAGATGATAAAGATGGAAAAGGAAGTCCAGCGCAAGAGGGTACAGGCGATGAAGAAGGTCACGCGTCTGATGACTCATGGATGGATGGTCTAGGTGATTCTTTTTCGTCTGATTCCGGCGGATCTGCTTCAGGCGCTGGTCAGAATCCCAGTTGGGGGGGCGGTGAATTGTTGGGGGCTGAAGGGTTTCAGTCTATTCTGGCCCAGGTAGAAGCGTTAATGGAAAGCTTGCCCGATGGGGACGAAGTGATATTGATTGCTGACCTGGATGACACGTTATTACCGGTACTATCCGGCATAGCTGGACACCAGGAAGGGCAGAGGCGTCAGTTTACCGATTTTGTGAATAAATGGAGAGCCAAAGGGAAGCTCCGGTTTATTGTTGTGACACAAAATGGCATTGCGGTTGAAGCGGGCTATTTTGAGTCTCATCAACTTCCGGAGCCTGACTATCTGCTCTCCGGCACTCATCCGGCAAGACCATTGATTGTCCATGCGGCATTCGATGATGCCTTTCTGAACACAGTTATGCCATATCAACCTCGCTCGGATCAATTGATTTGTGAGGCTATGACGTTCAGAACTACAGGAAATTATTACTTTGAGTTTCTGGGTGAATCCATGCCGAATTATCTTGCAAGAATGCTGAACTTGCAGCAGATCCCTGTTACTTTAGTGAATTTGTCTCCATCTATTGGAGAAGAGATCTTTTTTAATGTGACCGTTGACGATAGCTTTGATATCAACAATGAAGCAAATTTCGAGATGTTTCAGGAAGCGCTGTTTAATGCTTTTGGCTGCCTGGCAACAGCCGTCAGCCAGGAAGGAAATAGAATGTACGTCAGCTTTCCTTTGAACAAAGGTGCACTGATCAGAAGGTTGGCAAAAGCCATGAAGCTGAAAGGGCGACATATCGTTGTTTTAGGCGACAGTAATTATGATTTCAGCATGATGACTTCAAATGATAGTTGGCCGGAATATTCAGTGACTATTGGTGTTGTAGTTGCGAACGCTTCAGAGGATGACAAAAAAGCTGCGCAGAAGCAGAATGGTATTGTGATTGCCCGGCGTCCCTTTATTGCTGGCGTTGTAGAAGGATTATTCAGGCTTCTGAAAAAGATTCTTCCTGATTCTCCGTTAGCCATGTAATGATACTTGCGGTTCTAATTATTTATCAGACTTGCAAATCAGCCGCTAATCCCTAATATCACTCCTTTCCTGTAGATAACGCGTGAGCATCATGAGCAACAGGCAGACCATCAATACTGAGAAAGCACCTCAGGCTATTGGGACATATTCTCAGGCCGTAAAAGCGGGTACTACTGTGTATATATCAGGTCAGATCCCCCTGATTCCTGACACTATGGAATTACTGGATGGTGATTTCAAAGCCAAGACCCGTTTGTGTTTTCAAAACCTTCAGGCAGTGGCCGAAGCGGCTGGTGGCTCTTTGAGCGATGCCGCTAAAGTGACTATTTTTCTGACAGATATGAGTACCTTTTCTGAAGTGAATGAGGTTATGGCTGAGTTTTTTGAACAACCCTATCCTGCAAGAGCTGCCGTTGGCGTAAAAGAATTGCCAAAGGGTGTGCCAGTGGAAGTTGATGCAATATTGGAATTAAAATAGCCTGATTGATTTGTAAGCTGGCGAATAATCACCTTAGCCTATTTGTGACGGTATCATTTTTCCATTTTTGCTTCGTCACAACTCTGGTCGTATAGCTTGCTATGGACCCGACGTTGTGACTTTATGTTCTATGGGTGTTTATACCTGCAAGGCATTGAAGAATAAAAAATAATCTCACTTATAAATCGTAAAACAACATTCAATTACCTAAGAACAACCCACTTACAATAATGAGAGAGTTTTAAAATTTATTCTGTATATGTCTACTAAAACAGTGTTTTACGCACAATTATTGTCAGTTTTTTGAACACCTTCACATTTATCCCCTTCTCTATTGGAAACAATCACGAGGTATAGGCATTCTATCGAAAAAATATGTGACGTCCTTTGATTAAAGATTCAAATGGATTGTTGGAAGTTCAGCGCAAAGACAATAACAACTCTATTTCCCCCAAGTCAGTCTTTTCGCTAATTACCAAGACCAGAGTGTATTACCCATGAAGCCCAGACTTTTATTTATTACCGTTTTTTTATCTGTTTTATTAGCAGCATGTGGCGGTGGTGGAGGTTCCGGAGGAGATGATGGCTCAAGTGGTGGAACAAGCGGTGGCGGTGAAGGTGCGGGGAGTGGCGGTTCAGGTTCAGGGGATGGTTCAGGTTCTGATGATACCGGAGATGACTTTGCCATTGCCGGGCAAGTTCTCGGTCTGAATACAAGCAGCAATGTACTCGTAACAGCCAGCGGTAATGGTGAGCTTCACACCAGTACTATAGATGGCCAGAGTGGTTACAGTTTTTCCGGGCTTACTTCAGGAGTGGATTACAGCCTGAAGGTTCAGGCCAGGGGTTATGGTCAGGATAGTCTGGTGGTTCAGTCGGCTGGTGCTGAAGTGTCCGGTATCAATCTGCAGGTGTCCGCTCTGCCAACACCGGAGCTGGATGATAAGTTTCAATATATCTGGGAAGACGACGGTGAGAGTGTCAGTGGTCTTGAGTATGCTTCTGCTGTTAATAAACCCATAGAGGTTGTTGTAAAAGGACTGGAATACCCGGTTCCCAATATTGCCGCAGCGCAGATTCTCTACCGTGATTACCGGGTTGTACTGGATGACGAAGGTGATATTCCCTGGACTCAGGCTCACGCCTACCGTCTTCTGGAAACCATGAGACAAATCCCCCGGGCACACTGTTCGGCAAATGATACAACACTGGGACTGCCTTGCGATCCGAAAAGAGGCAAGGTTAAAAAGACACGCTGGCAATTAAGTACAGAGATTGTCGAAAATGATATCCGGTCTGAAGATAATCTGATTACCCTCGATGTCAATGCGTTCACATACGCAGATCCGAAAATTGCCACAGTGGATGGACGTCGGGGACGTTTTTTTTCAAAACGTCTGCATCATGCATTAGTGCGCAATATTACCAACGGTGGTCAGGATCTTAATGCTGCCAACCGTATTCTCAAGGAACGTTACGGTGTCCTTATTGATACCAGGGGCAATGCTTCCTACAGCAATTTAAATAATGTTTACCGAAATGTGCCTGTTACCGGAGCAGAAGATCAGCACTCTTCTGCCTGGCAGTCATTCACGCCGGAAGAAGTTTTGATTGTTATCAATCAGTTTGAAGAACTGCCAACCGGCCTGCATGTTATCAGAGACAGCAATAACCCGGATAAAGGTCTGAAGTATCTTTTCAGAAGAGCGAATGGCCATGATCATCCACTCTACCCTGATGCACCGGCTGTAGCCTGGCCTGGCGCCGGTTATATAGAGTTTATGGAGAAAGCCTTCAAGGGCAGCAACCTTGAACACATGCAGCGACTGGTTCTCCATGAGAAGGCGCACTTCCTATGGCACTACGTGCTGACCAGAGAACTCAAGCTTGAATGGCTGGCCTTTTCCGAATGGTATCGTGTTGATGGGCAGGTCAATGATCATCTTGAAGATCAACCCTACAGTAGTGACTCAGGCCAGAATACTCACACCCATGGTTCGGCTTTTAATCCCGATAACGAAAACATTAATGTTGATGCGTCTGATGGCTGGTCTGCCCGTAGAACAACCAATTTTGTTTCTGGCTATGCCCAGCTGAAAAACCCCAATGAAGATCTGGCTGAAAGTATTTCCTACTTTCTGAATAATCCTGACAAGTTGCGTTCACGGGCTCCGGGCAAGTATGAGTTTATCCGTGACCGACTGATGGCAGGTGTTGTCTATCTTCAGGAAATACGTGAAGACCTGACGTTTGAAGTACTCAATTTGCATCCTGATTATATCTATCCCGGAAAAATCAAACGGGTAGAGATTAATGTTGATGGTGCCGCGAGTGAAAACAAAAGGGTCACTATTGATCTGCAGCTACATACAACCAGTGAAAGCTGCACCAAGGAAGAATGCCTGGAGGGCGCATCGCTGGCATTCACCCGGATATTCAGTGAAATAGAAACATTTAAGGATATCTATTTTTATCCGGTCAGTGAAAGCGGTTCCAGAAGAAGTATTTCAGACCGGTTAAGAGCTACATTTACACTTCCTGATACGGCTAAAAACGGCTGGTGGTCTACAGCTCAGATTACAATAACCGATCCACTGGGTAATGAGCGCTATCAGAGAAGTACTGACTACGGCTGGCAGATGTACATCAATAACCCTGATGAAGATATAGTGCCTCCGGCGTATGTTGATGATTCTTTGACTCTGGAAATGAGTGAAGCCATAGCAGTGGAAGTGGTTAACGGAAGATGGAACAGAACATTGGGCAGCTGTGCGGACACCACGAAAGAATGCCGTACCGTCAATACCATTACCGCTCAATGGTACGTAGATGAAGACGTGGCTATGCGTGACAGCAATGGCTGTTTTGCCCGCTTTGCACATCAGTCTTACGACGTATACTCCGCGGATGAATATGGTGAATACACCAGTCAGGTGGATGGCGATATAGACGGATATTGTACTGCTGAGGTAGTAGCTACTGAATATTACCGCAGTGGCAACTATCAGGTGGCACATGTTTCTATGCAGGATAGGGCGTTGAATCGGAGCAGCGAGCAATTCTCTAACAATAATCCGGTACGGGAAGCTTCACCAAAAGTCACTCTTAATAATACCAGTGGTAATGTAGACACAAAGTCTCCGGAACTAAATACCCAGGTATGTCAGGGGAGCGAAGGTGAACAGTGTATTTCGGTTGATGCTGAGCCGACCAATCCTCAGAAACCTAATGGTGAAACCAAGGTCAGCATTAATTATTGGGCCAGGGATGATAAGTCCGGTCTGGGTACTGTCTCCTTCAAATTGAGAGATCCTCAGGGAGTGGAGCATTTTTATTATGACAGCCATCAAAATACCCATACCTTGTTTTTTGATGGTGACCCTTCAGAGTGGCAACTCTATAAAGCAGAAGTTACCCTGCCTGTTGGATCTGCACCGGGTACCTGGGGAGTGGCGTCAATGTCTCTTCATGACAAGGCTGGCAACCGCAAGTTCTATGATTTTACCGAAACACTGATCTTCGAGCCTTTTGAAGTAGAGTAATGTTTCAGGACGGGACACAGTGAGATAAAAAGCCCGGATAAATACCCGGGTTTTTTACTATAAAAATATTGCTGTTTTAGATTCTGTAGCCATTTCAGGGTTCGGAGTGAATGGTATGGCCCGCTCGTGGTTGTTTGATGTATAGGTTCAATGAATTCGCGGATTAAAAATATCCCGATAGTTTTCTGGATGTTTTTTTCGGTGAGCAGAATTGATCGCCGTCAGTGAATAGAGCGCTTTCGCTGGGGGACAACGCTGCGCCATGACTGCCAGGGTATTGATGTAAGGGTATCCAATATTGTCCAGTTTGTGGAGTGATCCGGTGCCGGATCGTCTGAGCCTTTGTTGACTGCAGGAAAACATCATGGCTTTTTCAGTCGGGAGGGTTGCTCTTCCTGAATAGATCGCTGCAGCAAGAGCGCCCTGATATTGATACAGCCAGAAAGGAATGACTTTACGGGGCAGTCCGATAAATCCCAAAGTATGATCTTCAGGATAAAACATATGAAGATACAAAGGCCAAACGGATTGCCCCTGATCAAGTATTTCAATCCCTGGAACATCCTGCAGTAACCGGGTATCCAGTTGATAGCCAGTACAGAGGAAAAGGGTATCGATATTTGTCAGTACCGTGTTGTCTTCCAGAATCAGACTGTTGTTCTGAATCTTTTGAATAGTGCCATGTCTTGATATATTTTTTCCCGGACCGTATATCCCTTTCTCCGGTTTTAGGAATTCATAGCTGCCAGGTCGGGCGCAGACATAAACTTGTTTTGCATGAAGGCTTAGCTGGCGACTGATATCTTCTCCTGATGGTCCTGTTCCCAATACTGCGATTTTTTGTTTTTTGAACATCTCTGGATTTCTATAACAAAGGCTGTGGATAATTTTCCCCTGGAATTCCTCAATTCCGGAAATAGTCGGTATAGCTGGTGTGGAATGTCGACCATTGCAGAATATCAGTGCATCAAAATTCTCCCGGCTTACATCGGAATCATTGAATTGCAGTTGCCACTTTCCTAGCCCCTGCCCGTCCGGGCGCTTGCAGATACTGGTAACTCTGTGGTTGAACCTGATGCTATTTATGACGCCGGTATCTTCGCTGAACCGGCTCAGAAAATCATGAACCTGAAGCAGGCTGGGATAAGGAGGGAGAATAGTCTGACCTTTTCCTTCACAGAGAAAGTCTGAAAATCCCATGAATACTCTCGGAAAATTGGTCTGCATTCCGGGGTAGGAAGCCGAATACACATGGCTTAGATCATCCCGGGCATCGGGTATTTCTGCTAGCGACTGTACTGCCCAGGTACCGCCAAGGCATTCTCTTTGTTCGAGAACACAGACTTCCAGTCCTGTCTGAAGCAATTCATAGGCCGTAATCAGGCCTGCGGCACCGGCACCAATAACAGCAACACGTTTTATAGCTGGAGAATTGCTTGAGCCGGAAAAAGAGGATGCTGAGAAATCTTCCCTTTAGCGACGGCTTGTCTCAGGCATGAATACAGAGCCCTTTTATTGTTTTGAAATAACAAGTTTGAAATGACCGATTTGAAATGAAAAAAGAGAGTTCGAATCGTCAGCGAGTATAGCCGGTATTTCTGTGGATAACCTGTTATTAAATTTGTTGATAATTATTAATGTCTGTCATTTTCTGACCGATTAACAACAGGAATAACTCCTAATGGGTGGCTGACGAGCGCTCGTTTTTTGGACAACCGGTTGGAAGAGAGGGCACAAGGACTGTGCGATATACTTCATCGATTCTAAAGCTATTTGCTTTGACGCCATTGGCATTGGCTCTGAGCAGTGGAACAGCACGTGCTGTTGATGTGTCAGCAACCTATACCAGGGACAGCTCCAACGGTGCAGATCTCATTAATGTCACCGGAGCTATCTCCACAAGCTCCTCATCCATTATCACTGTCAGCAACGGCGGTGAAGCTGCCGGAATAACAGTCAATAATAATCATGAGCTTGATGTTACGGATGATTCCAATCCGGCCATCAGTATTGCATCCGGGGCGACTCTGACTGCCGGAATTGTCAATCAGGGTCATATTAATGACGGCATTTCGGTATCGGCTGATACCACTCTGTCGGGCAGCAGCTTTTATTCAGCTTCAGGTAATAGCTCAACGGAAACAGCGACCCTGGAGTCCGGGCTGACAGTATCAGCGGATGTGGCTTCAGATCAGGATACGGTTTCTGTCGGGGACAACAGCTATGTGGATACCATCACGGTTGAATCCGGTAATACCCTGAGTACGACAGGACCTGGTTCCAGAGCTATTGATATTGCCTCTGGCGGTTATCTGGGCGGCACGTTTGATAGCAATGGCGATAATGATCTGGCAGACCCTGAAGATATCAATAACAGTGAAACAGACACTATTCTCACAGTGGATGGCACTGTCTCTTCTGTAAGCGGTGCAGCCATTAATATTGATGGTAATGCAACAGGCCGGATAGCGGTTAATTCTGCAGGTACAGTCAGCAGTTCTACCGGCAACTCCATCCTAATTAACGGGAATTACACCGGAACCATTGATAACGAAGGCAGTATTGACGGTGAAGTTGAAGTCAGAAGTCAGACATCGGCGGGCTCTGCCTATATCGGGCAGGGGACATCATCTCAGCTGACGGGTGGATACACGGTTACAGGCGATGTGACAGCCGGAGCCGATGCGGTATCCATAGGCAGTGATGCCAGTGTGGATTCTATCACAGTGACTGAGAATAGTTTGCTGACCAGCAGTAATGGTGATGGCATTGCGGTGTCTGCTTCAGGAACGCTTGGCAGTTCTGCTGGTACGACAGCCCTGACAGTTCAGGGCACACTGAGTTCAACCAATAACGGACAGGGACTCAGTGTTGATGATGATGGCATTCTGACCGGCGCAGTGGTTAATGATGGCGGCACCATAAATTATGGAATCCGCATTGCCGGAGACCAGACAGCAACAGGATCAGCCTATTCTGCCACCGGTACCAGCGGAAATACGGCCGATCTTTCCGGCGGCTATACCATTACCTCAACAGGTACAGTGACTTCTGATGCCGATGCCATAACCATAAATAATTTTTCAACTGTAGACAGTATCACCGTTGCAGGATCACTCATCAGCAGTGGTGGCACCAACGATGCCATCAGTATTGCCGATGGCGGAACAGTGTCCGGGGCGATTACCAATACAGGCATCATTACTGGAAAAATAAATAATGCCGGTGCTATCAATGGCGGCATCAGTAATAGTGGAACCTTTGATTACGGCATTGTGAACACCGGAACCATTGCCGGTGGTATTCAAACAGGCAGTCAATCGGTTACCGGTTCGTCGGCCTATTCTACTACTGGAACTTCAGCCGCAGATCTGGCCACACTCACCGGTGGTTATCAGGTTAACGGAACGGTTACTTCTGACAGCGACACCGTTTCAATCAATAGCCATGGTACGGTTGATACCATCAATGTCACCGGTACGCTGGCAACCTCTGGCACAGGAACAGATGCCATTGCAGTGGCTGCCAACGGAGCAATTACAGGCACTATTACCAGCACCGGAACCATTACCGGCGATATAGATAATGATGGTTCCATCGACAGCATAAACCTGGGCGGAACCTTTACCGGAGCCATCGATAACAGCGGTACTATTACCAATACGGTTGTCATTGCCGGTTCACAGACTGCAACGGGTTCGGCTTACTCGGGCAATGGCAGTTCAACACTGGGTGGGTATACGGTGTCTGGTTCTGTCACAGCGGGTGACGATGCTGTGGCTATTGGCAGTGATTCACAAATTAGTACGATCACTGTGGATGACGGTGGAACCCTGACTAATACAGGTAGTGGCGACGGAATTACCATTGCTGACAGTGGAACCCTGGGGGCGTCGGCTTCCGGAACAGCGTTAACCGTTGCCGGAACCCTGTCAACAACGGACGCATCAGGCTTTGCCATTAATCTGGAAGACAATGGCATCCTCACCGGAGGCATTGTTAATAACGGCGGCACAATTACCGGCGGTATACAGATTGCCGGTGACCAGACATCCACAGGCGTTTCTGCTTATTCATCCACAGGGCTTCTGTCTAATCTGGCGACATTGACTGGTGCCTATACCATTACCTCGACCGGTTCGGTGACCACAACCGGTGCAGACGCTGCAATTGCCGTGGGAGGAAATACCTCCATTGATGGCATCACAGTGGAGGGAGCACTGTCAGGTGACACTGTTAATGCCATTGCCATAGCCATAGCCATAGCCAGTGAAGGCACGGTAACCAATGGTATAAATGCCAGCGGTACTTTGACCGGAACTATCAAAAATGACGGTTCTGTGACCGACGGCATTTCCATCAGCGGCACTCAGGCAGCCAGTGGTTCGGCCTATATATCCACAGGTGCGTCGGACGAAGCAGCGAGCCTGACAGGCGGCTACACCATAACCTCTTCAGGTTCTGTTACTTCCGATGATGATGCCGTTGTCGTGAATAATTATGGAACGGTTGACAGTATTACAGTGGCAGGCTCATTGATCAGTAATGGTGGCAATAATGCCATCAGTATTGGTAGCGATGGTGCTGTATCCGGTGTGATAACCAACACAGGAACCATCAGCGGAACCATCAATAATTCAGGCAGCGTCAGTGGCGGCATAGCTAACAGTGGCAGTTTTATTGGTGGAATTGTTAACACCGGAGAAATAACAGGTGGTATTCAGACCGGTAACCAGACAGCAACCGGTTCAGCCTACTCAACCACAGGCACTTCAACTTCAGACAGGGCAACATTGACCGGAGGCTATCAGGTTAACGGAACCGTTGAAGCGGGTGGTGATGCCATCGCCATTAATGATTATGGACGTGTCGATTCCATCACCGTCAGCGGCACTCTGACCACAACCGGTTCTGGATCAGATGCTATTTCAATTGCAAGTCAGGGTGAAGTCACTGGAGATATCACCAATACCGGTACAATCAATGGCGCAATAGATAACGCAGGTTCCGTAAACAGTGTTGCCGTTTCCGGAACCCTGAATGGTGGTATTGCCAACAGTGGCACCATTGCCAGTGGTGTGTCCATTACCGGAACCCAGGCATCAGGTAATCAGTCAGCCTATTCATCTTCAGGAACCGGCTCATTGTCAGGTGGTTATACCATTGCCAGTGGAGCCACAGTAACGTCGGATGCAGATGCTATTGCCATTGGTTCCGGCTCAACCATCGACAACATCACCGTAACCGGTTCACTAACCAGTAACGGTGGTAACAATGCCATTGCTATTGGTGACGGTGGTACGGTTTCAGGCAATATTACCGCCACAGGAGAGATGATCGGTTCCATTGATAACCAGGGTGAAATTACCGGCAATGTTTCTATATCCAACACCCAGACAGCCACCGGTGCACTGTATCATGGCTCTGGCAGTAACTCGGAACTGAACGGTACCTACAGTATTGCCGATGGCGTCACTGCAACATCCAGCGGCGAGCATGGTATTTATCTGGAAAACAATGCAGCAGTGAATGCGGTTGATATCGACGGCAACCTGGTCAGTCAGGGTGCTAACAAGGATGCCATTCATATTGCTTCCGGTGCGACTATCGGAGATGGAGCGACAGAAACCAATACCATTGTTGATATATCCGGCACAGTGAATGCCCAGGATGGCATTGGCATTAATATCGACGCCGACACCACCGGTAAAATACAAGTCAATTATGAGTCCACACTCAGTGGCTTCGATGGCAGTATCAAGGTTGGCAGTGGCGCAACCTATCGGGGAACCATAGAAAACAGCGGCACAATCAACGACGCAATCATTATTGATGGTACTCACAGCGCTTCCGGTCATGCCATTCATATTACATCCACCGGAGTTCAGGGTACGGATACCAACGGTGACAGTATTATTGTTAATGGTACGCTGTCGTCTGACACAGCGGATGCTATCCGGGTCGATGGCGATCTTACCGGTGATATTGAAATTGGTATGGGAGGCCAGATTATTGATGGTGCCATCAATCTGAATTCCGGTAACTTCGAAGGTGCCCTGGCCATTGGTGGCCGACTGGATGATGGTATTACGATCCGAAATAACCACACAGCAAGCGGTGATGCCATTACAGTAACCAATACTGCAAATCTGGGTGCAAACGACAATGGAAATATTATAGAAGTCACTGAAACTGGTTCCCTGACATCCAATGGTGGCACAGCCATTAGTATCGTTCAGGCAGCTCTTAACGGCACCATTCGTAATGAAGGGGATATCAATGGTGATATCCGAATCAGTGTCAACGGCACACAGAGTATGGGTGACGATTCTGTTTATTCTTCGGAAGGCCGTTCGACAACGGATAAAGCGACACTCTCTGGCGATATCGTTCTACAGAACGGCACTGCACCGGCTACCTTGACCTCCACAACCAACACCATTTATACCGGAGCTTATGCCACGACCGAGAAAGTGGTGGTGGAATCCGGCGTTACCCTGACCAGTACGGGAAATGATAACAGTGCCATCTATATAGCTGAAAATGGTGAAATTGGACGGCAGTATGATAATGCCATCTGGATTGAAGGAACCGTTCAGTCAACCAATGGCGCAGCCATTACCATTGATGGTACGGGAACCGGAACACTGCTGGTGGGAGAAGACGGTCTGATTGGTGGTCAGGGTGGCCAGACCGACCCGGCTATCGTCATTACCGGTAATGGTGCCTATAACGGCACCTTTGATAATCGCGGGAAAATCATGGGTGGTATTTACATTGATGGCACCCAGACTGCTGAAAATGAAGCTTATATCGCGACGGGTTCATCCTCTGGCTACTCAACCCTGACCGGTGTCTATACCGTTGATGATGGTGGGGAGGTGACTTCCACGGATTCCGATGCCTTTGTTATCAACAACAAAGGGTTTGTCGATGCCCTGCTGATCAATGGCATTCTGAGAACAACTGACGGTGAAGACGCTGATGATGGCAGTGATCACAGTGCCATCTATATCGCCCAGGGTGGGCAATTGGGCGGTGCATTTGATCAGGGCACGGGTCAGGACAGGATTCTTTCAGTCAGGGACGAAGATGCTGCCGTGATACAGGTGGCAGAAGAGCTTTCTTCGCTAAACGGATCTGCAATCAAAGTAGACGGTATGATCACCGGTGAAATCTATATTGAGCAGGATGGCGTAATCAGTGGCGATACCGGAGACATAAACAACGACGGTATTGCCGATGAAGGTGCCATTGTTATTAATGAAACCGGTGTTTATACCGGCACCATAGATAACGAAGGAACCATTACCGGTGGTGTCATCATTGAAGGCATCCAGCGTTCAACCGAAACCCTGTATCAATCTACCGGGACAGATCCTGCAGCACCCAATCACGGTAGCCTGTCAGGCTCATACACCGTTAAGAGCGGTGGTCTGGCAACGGCCTCCGGTGTTAATGGTATCTCCATTGAAAATAACTCAAGTATGGATTCTGTCATTGTCAAAAATGGCGGAACGCTCAGCCTGACGTCCGGTGGCAGTGTGATCAATGTCTTTGATGGTGGAACCCTGACCGGTGTATCCGGAAACATCGTTGACGTGCAGGGCAATCTGTCAACGGCGGAAGGAACCGGTATCACTATTGATGGTACAGGGACAGGTAATATCCGTGTAGGTTCTAGTGGTGTGCTGACGGGTGGTGCCGGTTCGGTTTCCGTAGGCGGTACTCTCACCGGAACCGTAGATAACTCCGGTACTATTAACGGCAAGGTCATTGTAAAAGACGGAGGCATATTAACGGCCTCTACTGATCACAGTATTAATACAAGAACTGGAGCTACTACAGAAGGCGTTAAAGTAGAATTCGATGGTTTGCTGACAAATACGGGCACCAGCAGCGCTGTTTATGTTGAGGGTACTCTTGGAGCTATAGGTACAACCGCCATTGAGGTAGATGGCATATTATCATCAGCGTCCGCTCCGGCTATTAATATTGCCAGTAGCGGAACCCTGAACGGTAAAATTCTGGTGGCTGAGTCAGGAACCATCAGTGGCTCGACCAACGCCCTTTCAATTTCCGGTGTGCATAACAATACTATTGAAAGCAGGGGCACAATAACGGGTAATGTGGTCATTAACAGTGATCAGGTTTCCAGTGGACCCGCATATTCCAGCTGGTCATCCACCGCTTCTGATGCCGCTGATTTGAACGGCAGTTATCAATTAACAGGCACCAGCACCGTCAGTTCAACGGCAGATCACACCCTGTCTGTGGGCGCCAATGCTGATATTAACAACATTGACACCCAGTCCGGAACCACACTGACCAATACCGCTGCGGGCAAGAGCGCTATTCATGTTGCAGCAGACGGTTCCATGGGTTCAGTCACCAATGCCGGTACGATTTCTGCCTCCAGTGGCACGGCTATAACCATGAACGGTGAACAGACTGGAATCATCAGTAATACCGGACTGATTACTGGTGATATTGTGGTCGGTGGCAGCAAAACCAATACCGGTGCCTTTTATTCCGGCACGGGTTCAGGCAGCCATTTGAATGGCACGCTCAGGGTTAACGGCGCTGGTAGTATCAGTTCCTCGGATACCAGCACAATCAATATTTCTTCCGATGCCATTCTTGGCAGCAGCGCTTCTGGCAATGCTATTGAGATTGCAGGAACTCTGTCGTCAGGAAGCGGTTCTGGTATCAACCTGGCTTCCGGCAGCCTGCTTCAGGGACAGATTCTTGTAGAAGAATCCGGCATTCTTTCCGGCTCAACCAGTGCCCTGTCTCTCTCGGGAATACACAACAACACCATCGAAAACCGGGGAACCATCAACAACCACGTACTGATCAACAGCAGTCAGACTGCAGCAGGTCCGGCTTTCTATACCTGGTCTTCCAGCAGTACAGACAGTGCAGAACTCAATGCATCCTATCGGGTTACCAGTGGCTCAGTGGATTCTATCGCCAACAGTACGGTATTGATTGGTGCCAACGGCAGCATGAATTCAGTACAAATCGACAGCGGTGCCACCCTGACCAGTTCGGCAGCAGACAGAAGCGCCATCAGGGTGCAGAGTCATGGTTTACTCGGTGATGTTAATCAGAGTGGTGCAACCATTGTGACGGTTGCAGGTACTTTGTCGTCCACTAATGGTGGTGCCACAATACAGATCGATACTGGTGGTCAGGCAATAGGAACCATCCAGAATAACAGCACCATCAACGGTGGAATAAATGTTGAAGGAATCCATCTGTCTTCTAATGAAGCCTATAGTGGTTCCGGTCAGTTAAATGGCCATTATATTGTTGCGTCCGGAGGTGTCATGACATCGACCGGGCACAACACTCTGGCCACAACCGGCTTTATCGATAAAATCAATGTAGCCAACGGTGGCCTGCTGACCAATACCAGCTCCGGAACCAGTAATAATAGTATTTACATTGGTTCCAGCGGAGAAGTAGGTACCGATGCCGGACAGGTGGCCATAGACAATGAAGGCGTGCTCTCATCAACCAATGGCGATGCTATAGCGGTTGGCAGTGGCGGCACGTTGACCGGGATTATTGAAAACACCGGAGCCATCACAGGTGGTATCAGTAACAGCGGAAACCATAATGCTCTGAGTATTGCTTATGTGTCCCTGGGAACGGGATATCTGGATAACTATACCGTTAAAAACGGTGGCACCACAGAATCCACCAATGATCATACCATTGGCATCCTTTCCGGGAGCACCTTGAGATCGGTGATTATTGATGCCGGAGGTACCCTGGGAAACCAGAGCTCTGACAGCACTGACAGCACCATCCATATCGGTAGCACCAGCGAACTGGGTAATGCTGCTATTGCCGATACTGCGATCCAGGTGAGCGGTACGTTGTCGTCTGATAATGGAACGGCAATTACCGTTTCTTCAGGTGCATCATTGACAGGACAAATTCTTAACAATGGTATAATTAAGAATGGAATCAGCATTATCGGAGGCCATACCGATCTCAATAACATCTATTCCGCAACCGGCTCATCTTCCACCAGTAAAGCAACGCTGACCGGGGGCTATTCCGTAGCAGGTGTAGCAGGAACCACTGGTGCCAGTGGTGATCATTCCTTCAAAGTAAATAATCATGCGACAGTGGATTCCATTACAGTTGAAACCACCGGGGTGCTGGCTAACCTCGCAACCAATAAAAGTGCCATATATATCGGTTCGGGCGGTGAAATAGGTGAAGCTTCAACGGCCGATACGGCTATCCAGATCAACGGACTGCTCAGCTCTACCCAGGGCGGTGCAGCTATTGAGGTGGCAAGTGGCGGTTCCCTGACGGGCAGTGTCGTTAATACCGGCTCTGTGGTTGGCGGAATCATGATCAATGGTGGGCATACTGACACTAACAGTGTTTACTTTGCCCAGGGTTCTTCTGCTGAAGCAGCATCACTAACCGGTGGTTATACCGTGGGTGGCAGTGGTGCCGTTGGTGTCACTCAACAATCTGGTAACCACACCCTTTATACCGGTAATTATGCTCTGACGGATCAGATTACTGTAGAAGCCGGAGGTACCCTGGGAAATCTGGCGGATAACCGCAGCGCTGTTTATGTGGCTACTGGCGGACAGTTGGGAATGAATGAAAGCACTATCATGATGCAGATTGATGGTGAAGTGTATGCGGCGAACAGTTCAAATTCTGCAGTGGATGATGCTGCTATAAGAATTGATGGAATCGGGCTTGGTCAACTGGTGATCGGCGCTACCGGCTTTGTGGAAGGTGCTGATGCCGATGGAGCCATTGCGGTGAATGGAACCTATACCGGCTCACTGATTAATAGCGGCGAAATTGATGGGGGCATAGTGGTGAACGGACTGGCACTGTCCACCACCTCTCATTCGTTTATGACGGCCAACAGCGGGGAAACCGACCGAATAAAAGTATCAGCCAACGGGCAGTTGACCAATACCAGTACGAATGCAGAAAACAGCACAATTTTTGTTGCAGAAGGCGGAGAGCTGGGTCAGGCGTCAGTCGGTGGTGATATTGCCATTGATGTTGAAGGCGAACTGTCTTCTGCTCAGGGTAAGGCCATTCATGTTGAATCCGGTGGTTCCATAACCGGAACCATTAATAACTCCGGACGCATTCTGGGTGGTATCAACATTGAGGGCGGCCATACCGACCTGAACCAGATATACGCTTCAGAAGGCGATATTGACGATATCGCTCAGCTTAATGGCGGTTATGTCATATCCGGCACAGCAGGTGTTACAGGTTCATCCGGTGATCATTCAATTCGGGTGGGAAATTTCTCGACACTTGATCAACTTAAAATCAGTGACAATGGTGTATTGGCTAACCTGGCATCCAGCAAGAGTTCGGTTTATGTCGGTGCCGGTGGACAGCTCGGCACACTTGCAACGGCTCCCGCATTACAGGTGACCGGGGATGTTTATGCAACCAGCGGTTCGACTGTTTTTGTTGATGCTAATGGTCAGCTGGGTAATTCGGCTTACGATACGGCACTTCTGATTTCCGGTAACGGTACCATCAGGAATGAGAACAATTCAGCCATTAAAGTATACGGCAGTGTCATAGGCAGCATCGTCAACGATGGCGGTACTCTGGGATATCTTGATAGCGATACAGACCCGGCAATACCAGTCAGTGCTGTAGCTATTGATTTCTCCGGTGCGGCGACTTCTATGGATTATCAGCAGACCGGTTCCGGTTCGAATACTTACGGATCGATTATTGGCAGTGCAACACTGAAGAATGATCAGGTAACATTCAGTCATGGTAGCTTTACCGGTCAGTCTATCCGGGATATTGATCATCTGACCATTAATACCAATGCAGCAGTCAATGTGAACGGTGATTTCACCCTGCCTTCCAAAACAACCATTGAAGTGGAATCCAGCTTTAGTTCAGGGGACACCGTTGTGGTTGCCGGTGGTGAACTTTCAGCTGAAACCACTGGCAGTACCGTACTGTTTAAACCTGCCAACGCCCAAGCTTATAAAATGCTCTTTGATGGCATTACTGTCAAAGTAGTTGATGCTGACAGTATTGCTTCCGGCATAGATAGCCAGATAATCATAGATTCCGGCAGTGCGCTTGATCGATGCAAAGCCTGTGTATGATGGTAATGATTTAACAGTAGTTATGAGCAGGAAAGCGGATATTGATGCTGAAGGCGTTCTGGCTCATGCCCTTGCAGCCGCATCCGATCCTGATGCTGACCCGGCAATGGTCAACCAGATAATCGATATCCTGAATCAGGAAGATCATATTGTTCAGAACATCAGTGAGCAGGCTCGTGCAGACGTCAGCGGCAGTTTACAGGTATCAGCCAGATCTGTGTCACTGGCGGCCCAGGATATTGTGACTGATCGTATTCAGGCTGTTCGCTCCGGTATCAACTTTGGTGATGATTTTGAACAGAACGCCTTCAGTTACGATGGTGGATCTGTCTGGGGGCAGATGATGTATGCCCAGGGAAATCATAAAGAACGTGATGATGAAGCGGCTTTCAAAAACAAAACCTATGGTCTGGTCATTGGAGCGGATGCTGCATTCAATAACCAGTTCCGACTGGGTGTAGCGGCTACCTACGGTTATGGGGTGATCAATACAGACGATAATCGTACAACGTCCAACCATAACCTTCTGGGAACCATCTACACCAGCTGGGAATACGAGGATTATTTCTTCGACACCATGGGTACTTACGGTGCAGCGTTAAACGAAACGCGACGATTCGTACACAATGACTATGTTTCCGGAGATTATGACAGTACACAAATGAGTTTCCGGATTGGGATAGGCCGGCGTTTGCGGGTGAATGACTGGGAGGTATCACCTCTGGCTGAACTAAATTACGGACTGCTGCAATACGACTCTTATAAAGAGAAGGGTTCAGTGGGGCTGGAACAGAATATTGATATTGGTGATTACAGCGTTATTGAGCTGGGTCTGGGCGTGATAATGACCGGCAATATCAAAGCGAAAAAAGGTGAAATACGACCAGAGTTTCGTCTTATAGGTCATCGTGATTTACAAAGTAATGGTGCAAGAGTCGAGTATTCCTATCTTGCTGGTGGCAGCCCAACCATCGTGGAAGGACCCAGTCGTGCCAAAGAGCGTTACCAGGTTGGTATGGGTCTTAGAATGGACCTCTACAAACGCTGGAGTATGAGAGCCGCTTACGATTACCACTGGAGCAAGTATTACGGCTCACATACCTTTAATGCCAGGTTACGCTACGATTTCTGATTAATCAGTGCTGTGTAGCCTGCCCGGTAATTTGAATAGATGAAAGGGTAGCCAGCGTCCAGAATGCGCTGGTTACGACACCTCCGATTGGCTCGCTGGGGTAGTGGGAAGCTGTTATCCAGTACCACTTCCAGCTGCTCAGCCAGCCATTGAAGTACTTCATGGATGGGAACCGGAGCATCATCGACTCCCAGGTAAATCTGCTCCAGCGGTGCTTCGTCCATATCCTTGCTAATCAGGAACGCTAACAGACCCGCACAGTCATCCCGATGAATACGATTACCGTAAATAACCGGTTCACTTGCGCATCCTCCACCCTGTTTGACTCTGTTGATCATCCGGTCCCTGCCGGGGCCATAAATGCCGCCAAAACGGACAGAAGTACCTGGAAATTCTGAGTCTGCCAGAAGTTGCTCTGCTTCCAGCATGATTTTTCCGGAAAAGGAGGTCGGACTGGTTGCCGAGTTTTCATCCACCCATTCTCCCTGACTCTGATGGTATACACCGGTGCTGGACGTGAAGAAAACTCTTTTGGGCGTATGACCTTCCGACCGCAGCTTGTCCAGAACATTCGTCAGGCCGGTAGCATAAGCATTGCGATAGCCTTCCTCGCCCCAGCTGTCAGCGGCCGCAGCGTATACGACATAGTCAATTTTTTCAGGCCATTCTCCGAGTTTTGCGGAATCAGTAAGGTCAGATTGAATGGGTCGAACACCTTCCGGAAGAGCTGAAATGGTTCGACGCATACCCCAGACATTGAATTTACCCGTGTTCAATATTTGCATTGCCAGCGCTGAACCAACATCTCCACAACCGGCTATCAGTAAATTTTTCTTGCTCATAGGCTGTTTCTATTGCTAGATATAATCTCTCAAAAAAGGATAATAGAAAATTCAAATAGTAGTACTGGATAAAAATACAGTATTATAGCCTTAATCCGATGAAAACCGAATTTGCAGACCAGAAGACATCATGACTCTGACAGAACTTCGCTATATAGTCACCCTTGCTCAGGAGCAGCACTTTGGCCGCGCTGCGGGGAAGTGTTTCGTGAGCCAGCCAACGCTGAGTGTTGGCGTAAAGAAGCTGGAAGATGAACTGGGGGTTGCCCTGTTTGAACGAACCCGGAATGCGGTGCGGGTTACCCCCATGGGCGAGCAGATTATCAGTCAGGCACAAAAGGTTCTGGAAGAAGCATCCGCCATAAAACAATTAGCAAAATCGGGACAGAATCAGCTCAGTACCCCCTTACGAGTGGGTGCCATCTATACTATCGGGCCCTATCTTTTTCCTCACCTGGTGCCACAACTGGCACAGGCTGCACCGGATATGCCGCTCTATATTGAAGAAAATTTTACCGCGGTACTAAGGCGCAAGCTGCGTATGGGGGAATTGGACGCCATAATTATCGCCCTGCCCTTTAATGAACCTGATGTTCTTACCAAACAACTGTACGACGAACCTTTCAGAGTGCTGTTACCCGGCGGTCACCCCTGGGAAAAATTGAAAGAAGTTGATCTGGCAGACCTGCCCAAGGAAGAATTATTGTTACTGGGGGAAGGTCATTGTTTTCGCGACCAGATTCTAGAGGCTTGTCCCATGCTGATTAAAAAGAAAGAAGCAGGAGAAGATGGCAGTGGAATAGAAGCAACTTCTCTGGAAACCATACGACACATGGTTGCTTCAGGAATGGGCATCAGTGTTTTGCCGCAATCCGCTCTGGTGGACAGCCATTATGCGCCTAAGGTTCTGAGCACCCGTCCATTTCGTTCTCCGGCTCCCAGCAGAACAGTTGCCCTGGCATGGCGAACCAGTTTCCCAAGACCCAAAGCCATCGATATTTTATCCCAGGCTTTAATTCAGTGTTCTGTAGCCTGAGGAATCAGCAGTGAATCAGCCGTTGAATACCATTTCAGTCACAACCCTCAAGGGGGTCGGAGGCGCGTTTGCAGAAAAACTGGCCAAAATCGGTATTCACAATATTCAGGATTTACTGTTCCATCTTCCCCTTCGTTATCAGGACAGAACCCGCATTACACCCATAGGCTCCCTGCAGCTGGATGGTGATGCCGTGATTCAGGGGCGGGTTCAGGCTTCTGATGTTGTTATGGGGCGCCGTCGCAGTTTGCTTTGCAGAATCAGTGATGGCACTGGCTCCATCAGTTTGCGCTTTTATCATTTTTCCGGCACCCAGAAAAACAACCTGAAACCCGGTGCAGAAATCAGGTGCTTTGGTGAACCCCGTCGTGGTTCCACTGGACTGGAGATTTATCATCCGGAGTACAAGGTGATCAGGCCCGATGCGGCAGTAGATGTAGAGGAAACCCTGACACCGGTGTACCCCTCAACGGAAGGTCTGACCCAGCAGCGTATTCGAAGCTTATGTGAACAAGCTATAAAATTTCTGGATCATTCGGATGCTCTGCAGGAATTGTTACCTGTAGAAATACGACAGCGTTATCATCTGGACTCTCTGGTGGACGCAGTACAGTTGCTGCACAGCCCTCCCCCTGACAGTTCCCTGGCATTACTGGGTGAAGGACGACACCCGTCGCAAAAGCGTCTTGCTTTTGAAGAATTACTGGCTCACAACCTGAGCCTGCAGAAACTGCGTTTACGAGTTCGGGCTGTGGGTGGTTTTGCCATGCCAGCCCAACAACAACTGACCGTGAAAATGCGTGAACAGTTGATGTTTTCCCTGACCGCTGCCCAGGAAAGGGTGATGTCTGAGTTAAGTCAGGATATGGCCAGTGCAGAACCCATGCTACGTCTGATTCAGGGGGATGTGGGTTCCGGAAAAACCGTAGTAGCCGCTTTGGCTGCATTGCAGGCTGTGGAAAATGGTTACCAGGCTGCCATTATGGCACCCACCGAAATACTGGCAGAACAACACCAGATTAATTTCCAGAACTGGCTTAAACCCCTTGGTATCTCCATGGCCTTTTTATCGGGTAAAACCAAGGGAAAAAAACGTCAGGCTGAACTGGAGCGTATTGCATCCGGGGAAGCTATGGTGGTCGTGGGAACCCATGCCCTGTTTCAGGATGAAGTTGAATTTTGCAAGCTGGGTATTGCAGTGATTGATGAACAGCACCGTTTTGGAGTGCACCAGCGATTGGCGCTGCGCAAAAAAGGTGAGAAAAACGGCGGACTTCCTGATCAGCTGATTATGACGGCGACCCCCATTCCCAGAACTCTGGCCATGAGTGCTTATGCAGACCTGGATGTATCGGTCATTGATGAACTCCCACCTGGGCGAACGCCGGTAAACACCGTGGTGATTGGCGATGACCGTCGTGAAAAAGTGATGGGACGTTTACGCACTGCATGTATAGAGGGACGTCAGGCCTACTGGGTTTGTACCCTGATCGAAGAATCGGAATCTCTGCAGTGTCAGGCGGCTGAAGTAACTGCAGAACAACTGAAGGAAGCGTTACCTGAATTATCCATAGGGCTAGTTCATGGCCGGATGAAATCGGCAGAAAAAGCAGAGATCATGACTGCTTTTAAACAAGGACATTTGCATTTGCTGGTAGCCACCACAGTGATTGAAGTGGGTGTTGATGTACCCAATGCCAGCCTGATGATTATTGAAAATCCGGAGCGTCTGGGGCTGGCTCAACTGCACCAGCTTCGGGGAAGAGTCGGGCGGGGTTCGGTGGCCAGCCATTGTCTGCTGATGTATCACGCGCCACTGTCGCAACAGAGCAAAGAAAGACTGCAGGTAATGCGTGATTCCACCGATGGATTTGTGATTGCCGAGAAAGACTTGCAGCTCCGTGGCCCCGGGGAAGTGCTGGGCACCAGACAGACAGGTTTAGCCCAGTTTCGGGTCGCAGACCTTGAGAGGGATGGTGATTTACTGGAAGACGTGCGTTCGGCAGGCCAGATATTACTGAAGCAGGCACCGGATAAAATTGAACCATTAATTATGCGTTGGTTGGGTCAGAGTGAGCAGTACGCCAATGTTTGATGGAGCCTGAAATTTAGCATCCTGACAATTTCCTTCCATACTGATTCATGAATCTCTGACTATTCGAGCCGATAACCCGTTACAGGTTCGTTTTTACATGAGTCACTACCATGATTAATGACAGCTCACTCCCGGATGACGTTGAATACGCAGGTTTCTGGCTTCGATTTGGCGCTACCCTTCTGGATAGTGTCATTCTTTTGCTGGTGACTTTGCCGGTAATGTACTGGATTTATGGCCTGGAGTACTGGGCTGAAGATGCCTTGTTTATATCCGGTGGTTGGGATATTGCCATTAACTGGGTCTTGCCCGTGATTATTGTGATTATCTTCTGGCACACAAAAGGTGCTACACCAGGCAAGATGGTCACCAAAATGCAGGTAGTGGATGAAACATCAGGCCAGCTACCCAGTATGAATCAATCTATTATCCGCTACTTTGCTTATCTTCTTTCGACCCTGCCACTCTTTCTGGGTTTTTTCTGGATAGCCATAGACCCTAAAAAACAGGGTTGGCACGATAAACTCGCCAGTACAGTCGTTATCAAAATAAGGCATAAAGAATAATCAAATGACTTTTCAGGAGAGACACCATGGATGGTGGCATAAAGGGAACCGACACATCTGTGACACAGAGCCTCAGGTCTCTGTTACGCGCGCAACCCAATAGCAGATTTCGGGAAAGGGCTGTTACCCAGCAGGATGTAATACCATTGCCGGTTTCTAATATGCGTTATGAGCATGGCTTTTCAGACTCAGAGACAAGGCGGGGTGACGAGTCATAGCCGTAGCTATGGCGAGGAACTCCAACGCAGGATCTGAGTCTGAAAAGGCAGCGCAATAGCATAATTAGAATTCGGAAATGGTATAACCCGTAGCCTGTTCAGTTCTTCCAGTGGCACGCCTGTCAAAAGAATGGACCGATTCAAGCGCGTTCAGGTTGTAGATCCTGCATCATCCCTGTCAGAACAGTTTGCCGTAGTGGATAAAGACGAACTGCCTGAAGAAGGACTGGAGTTTTACTCTGCATGTTTAACTCAGCTGGAAGAGTGCTCTCAAACAGGAGAGGCAGATGATGCTGAGGGCAGTTTTTTATTGGTGAATTATCCGCCGAAATCTCTTGAATCTCTTGAATCCCTTGAATCTCTTGAATAAATAGATGAGACCGACAGTTTGTTCTTGCCTGATTTCGCATCAGATCCCATGGCTTCTTTAATGCCCTATACACTGAACACCAGCCATATCGAGCAGGCTATTACCGAAATCCAGAATGGTGGAATGAATCTGCCGGGAGTCAACGGGTTGACCAACCAGGGGCTACAACATTTCTGGACAAAGCAGCTGAAAAAGCCGGGGACATATCCAGCCGATGTAAATATTATGCTGAAGGATTTTATGCCTGCTCCGGGGGCGCTTCTGGCTCAGATGGAAGGTGATGGCATTATCAGCAGAGCTGAATCAGTGGCTGGCAGTACTAATGGCAGTCATGAGGAAACAGGAATTGTCTGGTTGGTAAATTCAATCTTTGGCTGGCTGCAATCTTAACCTTCCAGCGTCATACAATACAGAATCAAGACCTACCCTGAGAAGCCGATAGATGCTTGCATCAACGATAAAAATCGGGAGCAGGCTTGTGCATTCATGGATGAAATTAACAGGACAGATTGTCCGGGTATTGATACTGGCATTACTGGCTGGTCAATTGAGTGCTGATGGCCGGAATTCATCAGGTGTTGAGTTGAACCCATTCGGAACCTGCCGCTTTGATTTAAATGACACGCTCTATGCAACTACTGCCATTATTTCACCCAACCGGTGGACTATATCGAGTTTTGAAGTTGAGAACGGATATGGGCATGCCGCTGCAGATAACCTTGTGGATCCAGTAGCGAAACATATGGGCATAGATGGTTTCCGTGCTATTTTTTTGCGGGATTATCATGGAGTAGCGGGGCTGGATTATAATCCGACAAGAGTAGTTGCAAGACTGACTTTAACCTCTATCCAACATCCTCTGGATATCATTGAAGCAAGAATCAAACGCATACACCCATACGGATCTCGTCCTTATCTTGAGATGGAAGTTATCAGTAATCCTCAGGGGAAAGATCTGAAATCCACTCAGGTGAAAGCACGGTTACAGAAATGCGATGAAACATCCGATGAACAGAATAGTGATACCCAGGCGATTCCTGCTGTCATGACACTGTCGGTGGCGATCAACAGCCAGATCGCCAATCGAAAACCTGACCCTGATCTGGCCAGAAAGTATGATACCGATGCCTGTGATTGCTTTGATAGTTATTATGATACAGCTTATGGCTACACGTTTATAATCCCGCCTCATGACTGGACAATTATCGGCTATAACGTCCTGGAAGGCCGACATATTACCGGTATCCGGGAACCGGTCACTGTCAGCGAGAGAGAACGGTTCGTTGAAGGCTATAAGGCACTGATTGTACAGGATCAGGATCAGGAGAGCTGGGATCGCAGCAAGGTAGAGCTGACACTGCAATCCTATGACGGGCTGCAGCGAATCATTGTAGAAATATCCAGAGTGGAAGGTTGGTTCAATAATGGGTATCTGGGAAGCCCCCAGATACATATGAATGAAATCGGTCGGTCATCAGGTGTAAATGATTTCGATAAATCAGTGTCCGGTCCTTCCTGGGGTTTAGGTCTGAGAGTCAATAATACTGAAACTGTGTCTCCTGCTTCTGTCACCTTTATTATTGACCGTGCCGATAAAGGTGGTGTCTTTGAACTCTGGCAACGAAGTGAATAAAGTCGTTAATATTTCCTGGGCACCTTGCACTAGTTTTTCAGGAGCCGGGAAGTACTTCAACTCCCCTGGCGAAGGCAGATCGCATTCTGATCTGCTCCAGCCAGGTATTCACGCTCTTTCAGTTGATCATTAAATACGGTTACAAGACGATGGGTATAAATTTTTCCTGATCCATCTACAGACCAACACCTTCCACCTGAAACATAAGCCACTGAATGAACTTTTGCGAAATTTTTTTGCGATAAAATATTTTGGAATTGACGGGTATAAGCTGCCCGTTTTATTCCGTTAGATAAATCATAATTTAGCGCTTTTTGATTGCATTTAATCAGGCACTGGCACTGGTTCTGGCAGATACCAAAGCATGCCAGCGTTGCAGGTTCGGATACTCGTCGGTAATACGAAGTTTTATAACACGGGCAAAATCAACGGTGCATAATGCTGTGATATCAGCAATTGAGAACCGGTCACCAGCAACAAACTCATTGTCTGCCAGCTGCTGTTCCAGAACGGTCAGAAAGTTGAGAGCCAGTTTGGCATTGTCCATACCCCATTCTTGAATTGGGTTCATCCGGTCGGCAAAAAAACCGGTAGTATGTTGAAAGCACATGGCTACAGGAAATAGAAAATAGAGTTCGCACTGACGTTGCCACATTTCAATCCGGGCAATTTCTACAGGTGTGTCTCCAAACAGTGAGTTTTCTGGATTTATAGCATCGAAATAGCGACAGATGGCTACAGATTCAGAAATATACTGACCATCATTCAGCTCAAGAACCGGTATTTTTTTCAGAGGATTTTTCTGGCTGAATTTTTCAGAAATGTTATCGCCTTTCTGTAGATTCATTTCTACATATTCAACATTTTCTACGCCTTTTTCAGACAGAAACATCCGGACACGGCGGGCATTAGGCGCGACTCTGTTTTCGTAAATTTTCATATAACCCTTCACTTATTATTTTATTCGTACGCAGTTACAGTTGATAAAGGATTGTGCACTGATTGTATTAATCCAGCGTTACTGGAATTCAGGCAATAACGCAGGAAGAGAAGATAACAGTAACTCTATTTGACAGTTGTTGTGTACTGAAATATTTTCTTTATGTCAGATCTATGCTGCCAGTGGCTGAATATTTTTGGTTCTTTCAGCCATTACGACTATAGTCTGAATCAACAGAATCGCCGAATAATGATAAAAATAACAAGTAGAGATTTGCCAACATGCTGAATATTTCTGATGCCCTTCAACGAAGTGCCAACCTGTATGCAGACAAACCCGCGTTAATCAGCGGTGATGCCAGAGTCAGTTTTTCAGAGCTTGAAAAAACGTCATTATCCATTGCTGGCAGCCTCAAAAATATGGGTATTGGTCCAGGTGATAGCGTTGCTTTAAGCTGCCCGAATATCCCGCAGTTTGCCATGATCTATTACGGAATCTTAAGTGCAGGTGCCTCAGTAGTACCACTGAATGTATTATTGCGCGCGGGTGAAATTGCTTACCATCTGGACGATTGCAAGGCAAAAGCCTTTTTCTGCTTTCAGGGGTTACCTGATCTGCCGATGGGGGAAGCCGGGCTTGAGGCATTTAATACAACCGGGAGCTGTAAGGACTTTATCACTATTACGCTCGACCCTTCGGCCACTGAATGGCAGGGTGAAAAAACACTGAATACCCTGCTGTCAGCGCCCCCCCTTGAAAATAGTCTGAGCTGCAACCCTGATGCTACAGCCGTTATCCTGTACACATCCGGAACCACGGGGTACCCAAAGGGCGCCGAACTGTCCCACAGCACTATTGCCAGTAATTCATTGGCGACACAGAGTTTTCTGAAAGAAGACAGCAGGGATATCCAGCTGATCACCCTGCCCCTGTTTCATGTATTTGGCCAGATCGTGCAGCTGCATGTTGCTATTAGCAGTGGTGCAACATCGGTACTGATACCACGATTTGAACCTGTGGCTGTACTGCAGGCACTGGCGAAGGAAAAGGTGACAATATTTGCCGGTGTTCCCACAATGTACATAGGCATCAACAATGCTGCGGCAGAGTACCTTGAATTAACACAGAAGATTCACGATAATATGCGGGTGTGTATCAGTGGAGGATCTGCACTGCCAGTGGAAGTGTTAAGGCAGTTTGAAGAACGGTTTGATGTGCCTGTTCTGGAGGGTTACGGACTATCTGAAACATCTGCAGCGGTCACCTTCAATTCTTTGGATCATGAGCGGATACCCGGTTCAGTGGGTAAGGCTATTGCCGGAATGCTGGTTCGAGTAGTCGATGAGGCGGGCAAAATACTGCCAGCCGGAGAAGATGGTGAAGTGATTATCAAAGGTTATGGTTTGATGAAGGGGTATTATAATCGTCCTGAGCAAACTGCCGAAGCTGTCAGGAACGACTGGTTTCATACGGGCGATATTGGTCGAATGGATGAAGATCAGAATTTGTATATCGTCGACCGGTTGAAAGATATGATTTTACGTGGGGGCTATAATGTTTACCCTCGTGAACTGGAAGAAAAACTGCTGGCTCATCCTGCTGTGAGTATGGCTGCAGTTATTGGCGTACCCCATGATGTTTTCGGTGAAGAAATTATGGCCTGCCTGGTACTGAAACCAGGTCAGTCTGCCACAGAACAAGCTCTTCTTGAGTGGGCAAAAGATCAATTGGGCGGACATAAATATCCGAGGATTGTAGAGTTGTTCAGTGAGTTGCCTCTGACAGCCACAGGGAAAATTCTCAAACGTGAACTGAAAGAACAGTTACTCAACAGGGAGTAATCAATTACTGAACTATACCCATTGGATTTCAAGATGAGGCTAGGCGTCAACCGAGTAAAGCCCCGTGAGCCTACAAGTAGTAGGTGATCGGGCCGGGCTGGCGTACCAGTGAGCGAGGGCAGACAACAACGTATCATCTTGAAAGGCGATGGGTATAATCCACCAAAGTTTTTAACAGTGTGCCCACGAGCGTTGTAAAATATCGCTGTGAATTATCATCGTTAAAAACTTTGGTGAAAAGTTAAACTACTTACCCATAGGCTATAGACGGTAGCCAGGTGACCATTTCAGGCCATAATGCGACGGTAAGCAATGCCAGTAATTGTAAGATAATAAACGGCACAACACCGGCATAAATCTGTTTCAGTGTCACTTCCGGTGGACAAACACCCTTCAGATAAAACAGAGCAAAGCCCACTGGTGGCGTCAGGAACGACGTTTGCAACGCCAGGGCAACTAAAATCACAAACCAGAGAAGTTCCGGGTTATCCACTGAGCCAAAGCCGTTAATTCCCAAATCCATTGCCGCTACTACCGGTGCGACCAGTGGAAGAATAATTAACGTAATTTCGATCCAGTCCAGAAAGAAACCAAGGAAAAACACCATCAGTAATATGAGTGCAATAACGCCGAAGGGGCCGAAAGGCAATCCAGTGAGAAATGACTCTATTAATTCATCACCTCCCAGCTCTCTCAACACCAGGGCAAAAGCACTGGCGCCTATGAAAATAGCAAAGATATATGCGGTGGTATTGAAGGTTTGCTGTAATGATTCCTGAAGGATTTTGAAGTTGAAATTACCGTTCTTTGCCGTTAGCAACATGGCACCCAGGGCACCAATACCACTGGCCTCCGTGGGAGTGGCAACCCCTGCAAATATCGATCCTAATACCAGCCCGATCAACATCATAGGTGGCAGGATATCCTTGAACAGGCGCAAAATTGCTGACCAGTCGGCTTCACTGGCATTTTCCGGAACCGGCATCAATTCAGGATTAATAACGCCTTTGACGACGATGTAAAGAACATAAAATGACGCCAGCATAAGCCCGGGAAACACGGCTCCCATAAAGAGATCGCCCACGGATAAAGCCAGCTGGTCGGCCATAATCACCAGCATAATGCTGGGAGGAATCAAGATACCCAGGGTTCCGGCACTGGCAATGGTGCCAAGGGCCGTGGGCATATCATATTTCTGTTGCTGCATGGCAGGCAGGGATATAAGCGCCAGCAGGACCACCGACGCCCCAATGATTCCAGTGGATGCCGCAAGAATAATTCCAACCAGCGTTACGGTAATGGCAAGCCCTCCATGGACTTTACCCATTAGCGACTGCAGGGAGTACATCAGACGTTGCGCAAGCCCTGATTTATCCAGCATTATTCCCATAAGAATAAACATGGGCAGAGCCACCAGTATCCAGTTATCCATTATGTCGAATAGCCGGTTGACCAGAAGACCCAGAGTTAAGAAATCGAGACCGGTCATGGTGTCTAAATAAATATCTGCAAAGTAACCGACACCGGCAAATATAATGGCGACACCGCCAAGAACCCAGGCCACCGGAAACCCGGTCATCAGCAGTAATATAAAACTGGCAAACATGGCCAGTACAAGAATGCTATTTACGTCCATGCTGTGCCCCTGACAGTACATCCAGTTTTTTTAATAAGGTAGAGAACATGGCCATCATCAGTAATAACATGCTGGCAGGGATAACCGACTTGATCAGCCAACGAAAAGGTAATCCGGAGGGTGACGCGGATGTTTCATTGATCCGCCAGGCGTCATAGACAAATGGCAGGCTGTGCCAGAATAAAGTCAATAGAAAGGGAAAGGCCAGAAATAATAAGCCAGCAATTTCTATTCGGGCTTTTGTTTTTACGCTGAATTGCTGGTGCAGGATATCAACCCGAATATGACTGTTGTGAATCTGGGCATAAGACAAACCAAATAGAATACCAATGGCGTACAGATGCCACTGTAATTCCTCAAGGGCAATAAAACCGTGGGCAAAACCTTTCCTGAGAATGACCTGTATAATAATGGCCGCCACCAGTAACAGATAACACCAGCTGATAACCTTGCCCGTTTTTTCCAGAGCGCGATCAATAGAGGTCGACAGGGTAAGCAGAAATCCCTGTGAAGTTTTTTTCATGATAAAAGCCTCATACTCTTGATATCAGCTGACAGCCAGAATGACAGCCAGCCAATACCTGACTACAAAAGAATTACAGAGACTTGCGAGGCAAGAAAGCGTATTTCTCCCAAAGATCGTAACCGTTTCTGAAGCTGCTTAAATCACTCCAGACTTTATTGAAGAAAGGATCTTCAGCGGAGTATTCAGCGGCAACAACACCCCAGGTAACCTCAAAGGTTTCAAGCATTTCCTTGCTCCAGTACATATGCTTGACGCCTGCCTCCTTCATGGCTTTCATTTCATTGTATTGACTGGCTTCACCTTCAGCGATGGAGTCCGCCATGGAGGCTTTACAGGTATTTTGAACAATGGCCTGCTGCTGGCTATCCATCTTTTTCCAGGTGTTCTTGTTAATCAGCAACTCGAAAATAGTGGCCTGCTGGTGCCAGCCAGGGAAGTAATTGTATTTAACGATTTTATGCAGACCGAGACGTTTGTCGATAGCCGGTTGTGAATATTCAGCCCCATCAATCACACCTTTTTCCAGCGCACCGAAAATTTCACCCCCAGGCAACTGAACGGTTCCTGCACCCAGTTTTTCCAGAACTGCAGCACCCAGACCAAAATAGCGAAGGTTTAACCCTTTCAGATCTGCCGGTGTGTTAATGGGTTTGCGATACCAGCCGGATGTTTCCGGGCTGATAATGGCACAGGGAAGCACCTTGACGTTATAGCCGTGAGAGTCATAAAGCTCCTGGTACAGTTTTAATCCATTGCCATAGTACATCCAGGCCATATACTCACCGGCTTCCGGCCCAAATGGAACCGAAGAAAACAGCGAAGCGGCTTTCATTTTTCCTTTCCAGTAACCCGCTGTTGAGTAGCCCGAATTAACCTTGCCAGAGGATACGGCATCCAGAATTTGCAGTGGTGGAACCAGCTTTCCCGGTTCATAAATTTTCATTTTCAGGTTGCCGCCGCTGAGCAGTTTTAACTGTTCGGCAACTTTTACAATAGGCGTGCCCAGAGCGGGTAAATTGGAATTAAATGCGATAGGGGTTTTCAGCAGTACCTTGTCTGCCATTACTGCAGCAGCAGAGAGGGATAGAGTTACTGCACCAATAGCAGTAACCAGTGTCTTTCGGTTAAACATATATTGTCACCCTGGTTTTTATTATTTTTTTTGTTGCCCTTCTGCAGGCAGTTGAAGTGCTTTTTATACCTTACTGTATGGAAAGTGCACAGGAAAGAAGGTTTATCAGATATTAGACTTTAGTCGTATAGAAGCAGCCTGTTTCAACGGTGTTGCCAAAGTCGAAATATGGAGGGACGAAGCCAGAAAAAAGTTAGGTATTGCAGGTGGTACCATCTAACTTAAAAGATTGATTTGGGTTACCCAGCATCCAAAGAAGCTTATCGATAATTCGAATGTCATGTGGATATGTCTCACTGTCTCTATTACGAAGATTATCTAATTGGTTTTGATGCTTAGATAATATGGTCAACACCATGCTTTGATAATTCATGTAAAAATTTACAGTCAGGTCTATATCTTCGACAGATTTTATTGCGGTGCTTGTTTTAATTCTGGGCATTCCCGCCAAGTATGGAGTGATACCCTGTAAAATTACTAACGCTTTCTCTACCAAAGCATCATAGATGACAACATTATCTGGAAAAGAGCACCAAAGCAGTTTCGAAGTTGCAGACAACCATTTTCGTGGAACTGCAGCATAAAATTCCGTTAAAAACTGCCTAAACATTATTTCAATTTGTTCAGGAGTTGGACTCTGGTATTTATCAGTTACATCGAATACCAATGAATAGTATTTCTTTACGATTGCTTCTCTGTCGTTGGACTTTATACCCTGAAATAATGGGTGTAAGTCTCATACTGACCAATGCTAAATTTCTCTGAACCCTTTGCGATATAAGGAGCTGCTGACTTTTAGGCATTGGAATTAATATCCAAAAAATGCTTCCAGAGACCAATCCACCCAAGGGAGGTGAGGCCTGTGTTTACGGGCTTTCCGGTGATAGTAGTATTCAAAATTTACAGTTGGATTGAAAAGGTTGCCTGATCATGGCTAAGCTTGCTACTCAAGGCCTATAGAGTGGATCAGTATGAGACTTACACCCGAAATAATCCATAGCCCTTCATCCATGACATAACAAGTTGTTCATTAACGGAACGTGATTCGATCATTAATTTCATTTCTGAATCTTTGGTAATTGCATGCTGCATGTCACATGCAGTTTGGTAATTCGATTCAAAAAATTCATACAGGCTCAACTGTAGCTCCTTTTGTACCTAACAGAAGACGGATTAGAAATGAGGCTATTTCAGTCTGGCATAAGAATTGTATCAGCTTTCACGACGCCGATTAATAGAGTGCACACCCTTGATAACCCGCAGTCGTTTAATGATGCGTGCCAGATGCACACGGTCACGAACGTTTAGCAGAAGTTGAACAACACAGCAGCTGGCGTCCCGTTCTTCCATGCTGATTTTTTCAATGTTGCCTTCTACTGCGGTGATAGACGTTGCCAGTGAGGCAATCATGCCACGGTGGTGTTCCAGTTCTACATGCAGCTCAACCGTGAATTCGCCGGATACGTCTTTATCCCATTCCACTTCCAGAACTTTCACAGGGTTATGGCGGATTTCAGCCACATTCGGACAGGTGTCGGTATGAATAACGATGCCGCGCCCTGAACTGACATGCCCGACTACCGGGTCTCCTGGAATCGGACGGCAACATTTACCAAAGCTGATAACCATGCCTTCCGTACCACGGATCGACAGGGGTTTTTCAGTGTTTGATGTATCCAGCTGGGTTTTATCCGGTGAGAGGCTGTCCGGATCCACCAGCATCTTCGCTACTATGTACGCCATTCTGTTGCCCAGACCAATATCTTCAAGAAGATCATCTATATGATCCAGTTCGAAATGGCCAAGCTGGGTTTTCATTGTTTCTTCAGGGATTTTATCCAGCGTTGAATCAAAACTTACCAGTGCTTTATTTAACAAGCGTTTACCAAGCACAATGGATTCATTACGCCGCTGATGCTTCAGGAAATGACGGATATTAGAGCGAGCCTTACCGGTAGTCACAAAATTGAGCCAGGCTGCATTGGGACTTGCCCCGGGCGCTGTCACAACTTCAACAGTTTGACCACTTTGCAGAGGTTGGCTCAGAGACGCCAGTCTCCGGTTTATCCGGCAGGCCACACAGGTATTGCCTACATCGGTATGAATGGCGTAGGCATAATCAACGGCTGTTGCGCCTTTAGGCAGTTCGAATATGTGTCCTTTGGGCGTAAACACATAAACTTCATCGGGAAACAGATCGATCTTGACGTTTTCGATAAATTCCAGGGAATCACCGGCGTTTTTCTGAAGCTCCAGTACACCCTTCAGCCATTGTCGTGTTCGTGCATGGCTGCCTGACAGGGCTTCTTCACCGGACTTGTATAACCAGTGAGCAGCAATGCCATTATTGGCCATATCTTCCATTTCCTGGGTGCGCAGCTGAATTTCCACAGGAACTCCGCCCATACCAAACAGGGTGGTATGGAGAGACTGGTAGCCATTGGCTTTGGGAATGGCAATGTAATCCTTGAACCGACCGGGAATGGGTTTATAGAGATTATGAGCTATACCCAGTGCACGGTAACTGCTGTCGACGCTGTCGACAATAATCCGAAAGGCAAACATGTCCATGATTTCGGAGAATGATTTCCGCTGGACTTTCATCTTTCGGTAAATGCTGTAAAGGTGTTTCTCACGACCAACAACCCGACCTTTTAAGCCCTCTTCTTCCAGCCTTACAGCAATGGCCTTCTGAACCTGATCCACCAGATCTTTCCTGTTACCCCTGGCATTTCTTACGGCACGACGAATGAGTCGGGCACGCATGGGGTGCATGGCAAAAAAACCGAGGTCTTCCAGTTCAATCCTGAGATTATGCATTCCAAGGCGATTGGCGATGGGTACATAGATATCGAGAGTTTCCTTGGCGATTCTCCGGCGCTTTTCCGGACGAAGAACACCCAGCGTACGCATGTTATGAAGACGGTCGGAGAGTTTGACGAGAATGACCCGGATATCTTTGGCCATGGCCAGGGCCATTTTCTGGAAGTTTTCTGCCTGGGCGAGGGTTTTATTTTCGAAGTGCATATGGGTCAGCTTGCTGACCCCATCCACCAGCTCGGCCACGACAGAACCAAACTGTTCTGTGATGGCCTGCTTTTCTATCCCGGTGTCTTCAATAACATCGTGCAGCATGGCGGCCATCAGGCTCTGATGGTCCATGTGCATATCCGCAAGAATGGCGGCGACTTCAAGAGGGTGGGTTATATAAGGCTCGCCACTACGGCGAACCTGCCCATCATGGGCTTGTTCAGCATAATAGTATGCCCGACGAACCAGGTTTACCTGCTCGGTATTCAGATAGGACTTCAGGCGGCCGGCAAACTCATCGATGGTCAGCAAAGCCCGCTCCTCTCGTGCAGATCAACAACAGCCCCAGGGCTACTTCAGGAAGCTCTTAGCTTTCTACACCGGCAAGAAACATGGCCGCTTCATCATCATCAACCACATGTTCATGAACATTCAGGGGGGTAACCAGACCTTCTGCAATTTCACGCAGGGCAACTACGGTAGGCTTGTCATTTTCCCAGTCAAGTTTGGGTTCCTTACCACCAATAGTCAGTTGGCGAGCACGCTTACTGGCAACCATGACCAGTTCAAAACGGTTATCTACATGATCCAGACAATCTTCTACGGTTACTCGAGCCACAGTTTACTCCATCAGTCAGTCGTTATTTGCCGGTTTGCCGGACCTTTTAGTGTACTTTACGGCCACTGGACAGACAAGCTTTAGCCAAGTCTTAAATGATCAGTATTTGGCGTTAGTCACTATCGGGTTATAGTATCTCACCTGAACTCACCCCAGATTACCGAGCTTGATCAGTTAGTAATCGATTTTGGAATGGAATCAACATGCCCAGCATTACAAAAAAACTGGCGGCATTACGGGCCGCCATGAAAAACCATAATATTGATGCCTGGATTATCCCGTCGTCGGATGCCCATGAAAGTGAATACGTTGCCGAGCACTGGGACGGTCGCTCCTGGGTATCCGGTTTTGACGGCTCTGCGGGCGACGTTGTTATTACTGCAGACAAAGCCGCCCTGTGGACCGATGGCCGTTACTTTCTTCAGGGAGAGCAACAGTTGGCTGGTACTGGTATAACACTGATGAAAAGTGGCTTGCCTGACGTTCCGGAGATGGACGAATGGATAACGAAAAATGTAAAAGAACAGGGAAGCGTTGGTTTTGACGGCAATGTTATGAACCAGAGATTCACCCGGTTCCTGACCAGGAAGCTTGATACAAAAAAAATCACCCTGAAAACAGAACATGATCTGCTCGACGAGATTTGGACGGATCGTCCAGCTCAACCGGCTGATCCGGTATTTCTGCATGATGATGCTTATGCAGGCAAAACCCGGGAAGAAAAACTGGCAGAAACCCGTCAGGCCATTAAAACCAAACAGGCCAGTCAGCTGCTAATCACCACTCTGGATGATATTGCCTGGTTGTTCAATCTGCGTGGTTCCGATATTGAATGCAATCCGGTATTTCTGTCCTACGCACTGATATCCGATACCAGCGTAAAACTGTACATCGATGACAGCCGTATTGAAGCTGATGCCCTGGCGGCCCTGCAAAACTCATCTGTCGAGTTGCGTCCCTATCTGGCCATTACGTCGGATCTGGCCGAACTTCCGGAAAAGACGCAGCTTATGCTCGATCCGAACACCACTAGCCTGAAGCTGATTAATGCTGTTTCTGAGCACGCAGAAATCATCGAAGGTGCATCACCGACACGCATGCTCAAGGCCCTGAAAAACAGTACTGAAATAGCTCGAATGAAAGATTGCCATCGTCGTGATGGTGTTGCCATTGTTCGCTTCAGTCGCTGGCTGGATGAAATTATTCCTTCCGGCAAGCTCACTGAAGTCAGTATTGATAAACATCTGGTAGCCTGCCGTGCTGAATCTGAGCTTTTCAAAGGTGTGAGCTTCCCGGCGATTGTGGGATACGCCGATCATGGCGCTATTATTCACTATCGTGCCAATGAAGAAAGCAGCCATGATGTTAAGCCAAAAGGATTGCTACTGGTGGATTCCGGTGGTCAGTACCCAGATGGCACCACTGACATCACCCGAACCTTTGCCTGTGGCGAACTCACAGATGAAGAACAGCGGGACTATACGCTGGTGATGAAAAGCCATATCGCTCTTGCTTCTGTACGTTTTAGAAAAGGAACCCATGGCATCCAGCTGGATGCCATTACCCGGGCTCCACTCTGGGCTGCTGGTGCTGATTTCAATCATGGAACCGGACATGGTGTCGGCTACTTTCTGAATGTTCATGAAGGCCCTCAGGGGATCAGCCCATACTGGCGTGAAGTGACACTGGATCCAAGTATGCTGGTGACCAATGAGCCGGGTATTTATCGTAATGGTAAACACGGTATTCGTCTGGAAAACATCTGTCTGGTGAGTGAAGATGTTGAAACGGAATTTGGTTCGTTCTACAAGCTGGAATCTCTCACACTGGCACCTTTTGATACCCGTCCATTGATCAAAGAGATGCTGACTGCAGATGAACTTCAGTGGCTGAATAATTATCACGCACGGGTAAGAGAAGAATTGTCGCCGTTACTGGACGGTGTTGATCTGGAGTGGCTTATGAAAGCAACCGAAGCTATATAAGCACAGAGATAAGCATGGTAGCAGAAGCACGATAAAGTGCTTCTGCTACCAACTTCCCATGCGCGCTTTTTTAGCCGGGGGTTCCTGTGCATTCATATCTTCGGAAACCAGGTGTTCAAAGATATGAATGGAATAGTGAACACTTTCACTGTGACTAAATTCATTTTCACCAATGGCATCCAATAAGCTTTCAGGAGTATCAAAAGGTTGTGCTACAGGTAAAAAAGTTTCATCGAGGTCAGACGTGTTCTGCACAGAAAAGGCAAAAATAGAACCGTGTTCAACCTGAATGACATATTGCACTAAACCATTTGATTCATCGCTTAATTCATCATTGGGCCAGAACTGAAGTATCAGTTTTCTATTTGATGTAAATAACAGAGACAATAAATATCTGGTCAGACGCTGCATATCCTGAACCGATCCTTCAGCTACTGTTCCAAAAACGATCTCTATAGTGCTTTCATTCCAGAATTCGCCGAAGGTTTCAACGGATAGCCCTGTCGAGTTAATGCTTAAACTCTGTTCCTGATTCAGGCCTGAGATCCAGGCAGGCTTTCTCGTGGAAACACTATTAGATGTGTACAAAGGAGGGTAAGAGACCCATTTCGACTCTACCAGAACAATCTGATTGCTTTCGCTATGAATAAAAAACACAAAATGAGCAATTCTGGACATAGCACAAACAGGATTGGAACAACGGCCCTGAAACCAGCTTTGCATGTGACAGAAACGGCATTCAACAGTTGGAGTCTCCGGGCAGCAGGCAATGAAAATATGACATAAAATAATTCTGACATATTTAACTTTCATAGAGCATTGCGATTCATTTAATCAGAAAACAGTGGGTTGATTCCCTGAACAGGATAGTTTGCAGTCTCGAAGTCACTGGTAGAGTTAAGGGTTGAAGAATACGGTACCGGTTCTGAAATTAAGTATTTTTATTCTGAGTGTTTGTTACTTGCTGAAGTAACTGTTTTTTCCGGGCAGTTATTTCTTCTGCACTGATATTAGCCGTAGTAATTTCCATCATCAACGGCTGTGACAAAAGCTGATATTCAATTGTCAGCACTATTTTCTCAACACTGATCGTTTTGGTCTTTTCAGCCAGACACAGCACATTAAGAGTGTGTAATTGTTCAAGCAGGCTGGGAGAAGACAGGGCATTTTTTCCCAACTAATGGACAACGGTTAAAACGGGTTCTGCCCCCAATGGCACTGACTTAAGGAAGTATCCCCTGAAACACTAAGGCTTGCTCGAGAAGAAAAACGACTATAAAAGCCGGTGTAACTCAACCACCCGAGCAAGCCATGAACAAGTGTAGTTCAGAGTATCTTTCTGTTGCTGACGATTGCCTTCGCCAGTTTGCACAAACCGATAACGATGACCTTTCAGCCGTTCTCACTTCAGAGAATCTTATCGAATTTCAAGACAGCTATCCAAATTCGAGAGTACGAATTTTCCCTCCAATCAAGACGCTCACTCTTTTTATGAAGCAGGTGGCCAGCGATACCAAATCCTGTCGTCATGCTTTGATTGATGAAGCAAAGGATCAGGTAGCCGCAGGAAATAAACCTTCCAATACACAAACCAGCGCGTACTGTAAGGCTCGCCCGAGGTTAACTGAAGAGTCTGTTAAGTCGCTGTTTTGTACTTCAGGTGACAACCTTGACAAGGTCAGCCCTGAACCCTGGTTGTGGCACCAGAGACGCGTTCTGATAACCGACGGTTCAACACTTCTGATGCCAGACACAGAAAAAAATGAGGAAATTTATCCTCAACTCAACACCCAAAAAAGAACTGGGCTTTCCAATACTGAGGATTCTCGTTCTGATGAGTTTGGGCAGTGGTGCTCTGTTAGATTATGCGGTAGCTCCTTATGAAGGCAAAGAAACAGGGGAGCAAGCATTACTCAGAAAGCTTTTGTTTCGTCTTCAGGATGGAGACATTCTGTTGGGGGACGCTAATTTCGAGAACTACTTTCTGTTGGCTTTTTTGCTTCAAACCAAGGGTGACGTGGTCTTTGAGAAAAATGGTTCCCGTATTATTGATTTCAGAAAGTGCTTCAAAAAACTGACTAAAAACGATGGGCTGTTCAAACTTCACAGATCAGTTCGTCCAGAGTGGATGAGTCAGGAGCTGTACAATCAGATGCCTGAAGAGCTAATCATTAGGGCGGTTAAAAATAAACGTCGTATTATTGTCACTACCTTACTGGATGCCGAAGAGTATCCTCGAAGCGAGATTATTGCCTTGTATCTGAAGCGCTGGAACGTAGAAATTGATTTTCGTGTGATCAAAACCACGATGAAGATGGATATGCTTCGCTGCAAAAGTCCGGAAATGGTACGAAAAGAAATCTCTGTCAATTTATTGGTCTACAACCTGATTAGAGCACTGATGGCAAAAGCCGCACAAAGTATCGGAAAAGTGCCCAGAGAAGCCAGCTTTAAAGCGGCGCAAGAAACACTGGTTTCTTTTCACCAGACGTTGCTGCAAGCGATAGGAGACCAGCTTGAAGAAAAGGTTATCAGTATGTTGGAAATAATCGCTCAACATCTTGTAGGCAATCGTCCGGGAAGGTCAGAGCCACGAGCAGTCAAAAGACGACCAAGGCCGCATAAAAAGCTTCAACACTCAAGAGCACAGGCTCGGAGGCTCAAGAAATACAGGGGGTGAGCTCTTAAGTCAGTGCCATTGGGTTCTGCCACCCCCTGTTTTTTGGCCAGTGATTTCATGGTTGCTGCAACAGCATACAGTCGATCCCTGTGATAATTCTCGGTGGCAGTATCGGACCTGTTCAGTACGGTAAACCAATTCATACGTGTACCACGACTCCACCCATGCATAAGCAGTGAGAAGTGCTCATTCCGGATACCTGCATTGTGTTTCTGAAAATGGCGAAAGGCTGACAATCGTTCAGCAATTTCCGGATCTGACATAAACCCTGCAGGCATTATTTGCTGAAAATGCAGAAACTCATCAACATCACTGACAAGGCCTGCATTTATCAGGTTTTGTACTGCTCTGTTGCCTGTAATCAGCCTGGTGTTACCGTGAATATCGGAGTGCAACCGCTTCTCCTGCCCTTCGACAAATTCATGGAATTTACCTTTCAGGTCATGGCCAATGCTGGCCAGAGCCCGTTTTTTATCGTTATCCCCAGAATTTATGGCCCAGGCAATCGCTTCTTTCAGTTCCGTAGTAATCACTTCACAAAATGCCTGAAACATTCTTTCTGCAGGATCATCACGTCTTTGGGAAAATCGGTTAAAAGCATCGTTCAGCAAGTCGGGTACCATCGAAAGCGCTTCTGCAATTGTGTTTTGATGCTCCCCTGGTTTCAGGCTTTTAGCACAGATGACCAGTGTATGATCTAAAACATCTCTGGTTTTAAGAATTTGTGCAGTGGGGCTACGCAAAACCTGATGTAATTCATTGGCTACCTCCTCCATGGTGAGTTTTTGCAGCCGTTCATTATTCAGTAAGGGTTTGATTTGGTGGTCATTAAGTTTTTTGCCGATTGCTTCCACTTTTTTCATGGCGTCCAGAAAAATACTCCGGGCATTCGAAGAACTTGAAGTAATTATTCTTCCGTTATTATCTGCCCTGGCTTTTCGATTGAAAACGGCTTCTTCTGGCTCTAACAGATCCTGCACCCTCAGACCACTATCCATGGGAGCCTGCTCACTGGCTACATGCTGCCAGCGTTGTATGCATTGATAGTTTCCATCAATTCCGCTGCTCAAGGCGTCCTGCATCTTTATAAATGGAATGGGTAAAAATAGTATCGGCTGGAAGGAGGATCTATATCCTAAGTATTTGCAGGTGCAGGTCTGTGGCAAACGAGCGAAGTGGCGGGAGACTGCATACAGAAAATGACCGGTCTATGTGAGAACAACCAATATCCCTGCATCTTCAGAGGCGACGGGTATATATCAGTTACACAAGTTACAGAAATAAAAGGCAGAGGATAAGGATACTATATCCGCCCGCCCGCCCGCCTGCTTACTTGATAGATAGATAGATAGATAGAAAGGGTCAGTTCAGCAGACCATTGATCAAGTCTTCCTTGTAGTGCTGTATCCAGCCTATGCTCAACCGCCGGCTGCGGATGATGGTCTGCAGATCTCGAAGAGCCAGATCAAACTCGTCATTGATCACCACATAATCAAATTCGGCATAGTGGGACATTTCACTTACCGCCTGGGACATGCGCCGCTCAATAATGCCCATATCATCGGTAGCACGGCCAATCAGGCGTTCTCTCAGAGCTTCTTTGGAAGGTGGCAGAATAAGATACTGACAGACTCAGGCATTAACCGTCGAACCTGTTGTGCACCCTGCCAGTCAATCTCCAGAATGACATCTTCCCCTTTGTTCAACTGCTCACGAACCCAGTGCTCTGATGTACCGTAATAGTTGCCGAACACCTCAGCATGCTCCAGAAAAATGCCTTCTCCCAGCATTTCCAGAAAATGTTCATTGGTCGTAAAATGATAATTAACACCATCCTGTTCCCCGGGACGTATCCCCCGGGTTGTATGGGAGACCGATACACGAACATGGGGAGTGGATGCCACCATAGCCTTAACCAGACTGGTTTTCCCGGCGCCTGAAGGCGCAGCGATAATATACAGTTTGCCTTTATTCATGAATGCTCCAAGGCAGCGGCTCTATTCATACAGCTTAGCTGCCTTTGATGACCGCCCGCTGATGCCTTATTCAATATTCTGAACCTGTTCGCGCATTTGCTCGATCAGGACTTTAAGATTAACCGCACTCTGAGTGAGTCCTGAATGGATAGATTTCGAGGAAAGGGTATTGGCTTCCCGATTTAATTCCTGCATGAGGAAATCAAGACGACGTCCTATGGCTCCTTTACTTTTCAAACTACGCTTTACTTCACCGAGATGGGCATTCAAACGGTCAAATTCTTCATCGACATCCATTTTCTGTGCCAGCATGACCATTTCCTGTTCAAGACGCTCAGGATTCAGTTCGATTTGGGCATCTTCCAGTCGAGTAATAATTTTCTGCTTTTGATTTTCCAGTATCTCGGGTATCAGCGGGCGTAACCGCTTTACTTCTTCAGCAATGGCATCCAGTCGGGCAATAATGAATTTTTCAAGTTCTTCACCCTCGCGACGGCGCATTCCATTCAGCTGTATCAGTGCTTCGTTAAAGCTCGACAAAGCGGCCTTTTGAATCATGGCCATGTCCGTCTCTTCAGCTGACTGCACTCCCGGCCACTGTAATACTTCCAGCGGATTCACCGGTGTCGATGTAAAAACATGACCAATTTCATCAATCGCTGATTTCAAATGGCTCAGAACCGCCTTGTTCAGGCTCATTCCCTGCTGGTTATCAGATAGTTGAAAACGCAGGGTACATTCGATTTTCCCCCGATTCAGCTGCTTTCTGAGACTTTCTCTCATACCGGGTTCAATGATCCGCATCTGTTCAGGCAAGCGAAAGTGCGGCTCCAGATAACGGTGATTCACAGAGCGAATTTCCCACACCAGGTTGCCCCAGTCTTCCTGAACCTGGATTCGGGCAAACGCAGTCATGCTGGAAGTCATGAAATTCTCTTTTGGTTTTGATGAGATAATAACCTGAGAAGTCTGCCGACAACGTCCGTGCCATGCAAGCAGTCTCTACGGTAAATACGCCATTATTTCAGAACTGCAGTCTCTTGGAAATTGGCCGGATACAATACACCGGAAATCTTCCGTTCAAAGCAGGGCCAATGTCCGGTTATAATCCCGTTTCAATTTCGGCGGTAACTTCAAGGTTATATCCATGCGTCCTAGCGGCAGAACAGCAGACCAGCTACGCGAAGTAAAAATTACCCGTAATTATACCAAGCACGCAGAAGGATCTGTGCTGGTTGAATTCGGAGATACCAAAGTCATCTGTACAGCCTCTGTTGACAGGGGAGTACCACGATTTCTGAAGGGTTCTGGTCAGGGTTGGGTTACAGCAGAATACGGGATGTTGCCCAGATCTACTACGGACCGGATGGGGCGAGAGGCCGCCCGTGGCAAGCAGGGGGGGCGAACCCTTGAGATTCAGCGTTTGATTGGCCGATCACTGAGAGCGGCTGTAGACCTGAAGAAACTGGGTGAAAATACTATAAACCTGGATTGTGATGTTATTCAGGCGGACGGTGGTACCCGCACAGCCTCTATTACCGGTGCCTGTGTTGCCCTGGTGGATGCCATTCGCTATATGCAACGCAAAAAAATGATCAAAACCGATCCATTTATTCAGATGATTGCCGCGATTTCCGTTGGTATTTATAAAGGCAGCCCGGTGCTTGATCTTGATTATCCGGAAGATTCCAGTGCTGAAACGGATATGAACGTCGTGATGACCGAAGAAGGTGGTTTTATTGAAGTTCAGGGTACTGCAGAGGCTGCACCCTTCAGCCAGAATGAAATGACAGCCATGCTGGCACTTGCACGCTCAGGTATAGAAGATATCGTGGAGTTGCAGAAAAAAGCGCTGGCCGACGAAAAATAATGTGGTTCAGCTATGCTGAAAAAGCCCATCACTGATGGGCTTTTTATTATCAGCTGAAAGCGGTTCAATTTATGTTAGTCGCCTTTATTGGTTCTCATGGAACCGGAAAAACCACCACATCTCTTGCCGTCAGGAAACAACTGGGTAAACACTGGTTTTACTATAAGGATGTTTATCGAAGCCAGGCCGAGCTGCTCGGCTATCAGCGCCCCAGGGATATTCTTCTGGAAGATCCTGCCAATAAATCAACCACTGTTTCAGCTATGACCGGGGCCGCACTGGGTTCTCTGTTTGAGTGGTGCCAGCAACCCAATCTGAAAAATGGTCTGATTGATCTGGGACCCACCAGTATTCTTGCTTATCACCGTTATTGGATGCAGCGTTGTGAAATGCCGTCTTCACCTTTTTTATTCAAACTCTGTCAGCGGATTTCGACCTTCATCAGTCTCTACATTTACTTGCCGGTTGATGTTGTTCCCCTGGTTAAAGACAATATGCGCAATGATGATCCTGAGTTTCAGCGGGATATTGATCAGTGGGTAAAACGGAATATCATTGACCTGAAAGTGTCGTCTGACAAGATTTACGTGACGAAAGAGGAAACGGTGGAAGCGCGGGTGAGAGAAGTAATAGAGAGGATAGAAGGTCTATCAACAGAAGCAGAGTGAAACCCTGTTTTACAGGGTTTCACTTGATGCAGGCTTTCCTGTCACTAATCAGGCGCCCAGTTCCCAGTCAAAATCAATAATGACGGGAGCATGGGTGGAAAATGCCTGACCTTTGTAAATACCGCCGTTCAGTACCCGGTGACGCATACCTGGCGTAATTACCTGGTAATCGATACGCATACCCAGATTATCATGACGAAGATGTTCATCCTGCCACCAGCTGTACTTACCGGACTCACGATCTACTTCGCGATAGGCATCAAAGAAGCCCATATCACCGAACAAACCTTCCATCCACCCTCGTTCTGCAGCCTGAAAGCCGGATGCTTCTTCCGCATCACGCCAGTTGGCTACGTCAATTTTACGATGCGCAATATTCCAGGTGCCACTCATTATAAATTCGCGGCGCTTGCGGCGCTGTTTACTTAAGTGGTGTGAATACCCATCCAGAAAACGATACTTAAAATTCTGGCTGACCTCGTCGTGCCCTTCGGGAACATAAATACTGGCAATACTGATTTTTTCGAAATCAGCCTGCAGATAACGTCCTGTTTCGTCCGACTCTGGAAAACCCAGACCACTGATAATCGCTTTGGGAGCCTGTCGTGTATAAATAGCTACACCACCACGATCTGTCCTGTTGTACCCGCTGAAGGCATAACAGAAATATCCGTCAAGGACGAATTTGTCTTCAATGACATGCTCTTCTTCACGCGTATCCTGCAAACAGATCAGATCTGAATCCTGTTCTGCCAGCCAGTCGAACAGGCCTTTTTCTCGCGCATTCTGAATGCCTTCGCAATTTATACTGATAACTCTCATTGACTACACCTTGCCAGAGCTACTGTGCGCTCTGGCACAAAGCATTTACCTCGGTATTATTGGTTTTGAAGACATTCTGGCCAGATTCATCTTGTTGTTAACCTGCCAGAGCTATTGTCATCTACCGCAACCGGGCTTAATCCTGAACCGCTAAACCGCAGAAATATAAATACATGACCGACCAACTCTCAAAGTCTGCCAGATACCTTTCTGCAGCAACGGATTCAAAAAACGGGGGGAATTGTAACGAACAAATGATATCGGGTCGCCCCCTGTATGTTTATCCGCAAAAATACTTCGTATGAAAGGCTTCTTATTCGTCCTCTTCTGTATTGTTGCTTGTACAGCTAGAATGGGACGGATAATTTGAATAGGCATAAGTATTTCCCCATGCACCAGTATCAGAAAGAATTTCTTGATTTTGCCATTGAGCAACAGGTCATCCGGTTCGGTGAGTTCACTCTGAAGTCCGGACGTAAGTCACCCTATTTTTTTAACGCTGGCCTGTTTAATACCGGTGAAGCCATGAGTAAGTTGGGACGCTTTTATGCGCAGGCCATTATAAACTCCGGCATAGACTTTAATATTCTTTTTGGTCCTGCCTATAAAGGCATTCCCCTCGCGACTACTGTTGCCATAGCGCTTCATGAGCATCACAACAAAAATGTTCCCTGGTGCTTTAACCGAAAAGAGGCCAAAGATCATGGGGAAGGTGGCAATATTGTAGGCGCGACTCTGGAAGGACGCACAATCATTGTTGATGATGTGATCAGTGCCGGAACAGCCATACGTGAAGTCATGGATATTATTCGTCAGACAGAGGCAAAACCAGCGGCAGTTGTTGTTGCACTTGATCGTCAGGAAAAAGGCAAAGGAGAACTGTCGGCTATTCAGGAAGTTGAAAGAGATTTCGGTGTTCCGGTTTTGAGCATTGTTACTCTGAATGATTTACTGGAGTATGCTGAAAATAATGAAGATATCCGCAGCCATGCTCAGGAAATTCAAACTTACCGTGAACAATACGGTATTGAATGAGGTCGTTCTTAAAATAACTGTGAAACACGTCACAAACGGGTGACGTGTCAGGAGTCATCGATCGATTCACATTGACCAAAACACGACTACTGATGTTTGATGTTTGACCTTCGATGTTAGAAGTGGCGCAGGATAGCCACTGAAACACGAATCATCAGGAAATCAGAATAATGAAAAAATACCTTTCACTCTTTCTCTTCAGTCTCTCTTGCAAGAGACGCCGCGTTTTCTGAAGCTCTTGGCGTTCCGGTAACTTACACGAGCGGAGAGCCAGTGGAGGGAGACGACATTGGCAGTCGATCAAATTTTGTGGGTAACGGCTGCGATGATCAACCGGGCTCTGATTGTCACCTCCAAGATATCAATGGCAGCAGGTAGAGAGCGTGAGGAGTAGGATTGAGAGAGGCTTTGATAAAAAAAGCACATTTCAGTCGACTGAATCTCAGGAATAATCTCACCTCACATAAATATCGACCCTTGTAGTACGCAATTCTTACTATGCGGACAACTCCTTTTAACGCCTGATCTTAGATGTTTCCCAACAGTCCATGAACGTAGAGGTTTTGAACAGTTCTCATTTTATGACTTCATATTGGCTTATCTATAATTTTATTTTAAGTCTTGCTTAAGCAGGCTGGTAGTGGTTTTCACTAACAAGAATAAGTGGCTTTTCACGATTATGATTCCAGAATGTGAATCTACATCATTCATTTTCTCTAACCAGTCAAGAAATAGCATAATAGTACTGTGAATCAAAAAAATCAGAATATTGAAGACACACCCAAAGCCTATGATCTTTATTTGGCAGGTAATCCAATCCATGAATTAATCATGAGGGTCAGACAGGTTTCTGGTCAGCAGGGAAAAATTTTCGAGCAGCGATTGTCGAATATTCTGCAAACAGATGTCAGTGTCACGGCGGAAGTTTACGCAGAGAAAAATATTCTATCCGCCAGGAATGATCAGACATATTTCCGGAGGTGGGTAACAACCAGAGAAAAACATCCCAAGTATTCCATGCTGACTATAGAGAAAAAATTATCTCATCAGGTTCAGGATCGGATATGTGGCGGAAATGGAAAAATCAAATCATCAGAAGAGCGTATTGATCCTACTCCGGGAGAACTCAATGCTTTGGAAATGCTTGCGCAGACATTGCTTGACTCTGTCTTTGAGAGCCTTAAATCCAACCCATTGGTGCTGGCCGGAAAAACAGAAGAAATGAGCGCTGACCTGCAGTTCAGAGATATACGTCATCACGTTGTAAGCACAACATATACAGTCATTACATCTGATTTTTCAGGCAGTGTAACTCTGTCATCGCCTTCTAATAACCTGAGATCTTCCCGCATTGATAATGCCAGAAATTACCAGACTCTTGAGCAGCAGTTGATCGAAACGATGACGTTGGTTCCATTGCCAGTTACTGCCGTACTGGGTAAGCAGGAAAGTACGTTGAGAAAAATTCTGTCAATTAAGGTTGGCGATATCATTCCTGTAGTCGATCCGCTACAGGCAGAAGTGTTTGTCGCTGAAAAAGCACTGTGTGAAGCCAATGTGCTGGTGGCTGATAACAAGCTGTTTCTGCAGGTTAATCAGGGAAAGTCCTCGTCTTCCAGTAGTGAGAGTGAATCAGAAAATGAGCGTGTAGTGGAGAAACCCCGAAACAGACGAACAACAAGAATCAAAAGAAAAACATCAAGAATCAGTGAATAACTGCAGGTCGAATAGTGGCAGATTCTCGCATAGCGAGAACCTGTTTTGTTCTGATGAGGAAAACAGATCAGGTACGAAAAATAACTGACGACAGTTCCTGCCATTGATCCTGATAATACTCAGTAGGTTTACGTTTGAACTCACTGCGAACAAACTGGGAAATACGACCTTCTGCAAAGGCCAGTATCATATTAGCCGTGGTAGTCACGGTCATGCGGGGGCGTAAACCTTCCTTTATTTCAGCTTCACGCAATACCTGCTTGAGCTGTGTTTCCAGGCGTTCGAATAACTGAGCCACCCGAACACGTAAACGATCAGTTTCACCTGCCAGGGCATCACCAGTGAGTATTCGGGTCAGCCCGGGATTTTTTTCACAGAAACCCAGCAGTAAACTTAACATTTTTCCACAACGACCTAACGCTGTAGGTTCATCCGCCAGAATCAGGGAAATCCGGGTAAACAGAGTCTCTTCAATAAACTCAATTAGCCCTTCGAACATCTTCGCCTTGCTGGGAAAGTGACGGTACAGTGCTGCTTCAGATACACCGACCTCCTTTGCCAGGGCAGAAGTGGTTATACGTTCCCCCGGTGCATTCTCCAGCATATGAGCCAGAGCTTGCAGAATCTGTTCCTTACGAGAAATTTTTTGAGGCATATCCATTACGACTAAATGGTATCTCCGGTAATCAGGGTGCCAACACCCCGGTCTGTCAACAATTCGAGCAATACGGCATGAGGCACTCGCCCATCAATAATATGGGCTGTATTAACACCATTTTTAACCGCACTGAGAGCACATTGTATCTTGGGAAGCATACCACCATAAATAGTGCCATCTGCTATCAGACATTCAACATGCCCGGTATCGAGTCCGGTTAAAAGTTCACCATCTTTGTTGAGTAAGCCTGCAGTATTGGTGAGCAGTAACAGCTTTTCAGCACAGAGCTCTTCTGCAAGTCTTCCAGCAACCAGGTCAGCGTTAATATTGTAAGATGCACCCTCATTGTCCACACCTATTGGCGCAACCACGGGAATGAAATCAGAATTCTGCAGCATGGAAATAATTCCGATGTCCACAGAAACCACTTCTCCGACCTGACCAATATCAATAATTTCGCGGGCTGTCATCTCGGGTGTCTGTTGAGTGACCTTCAGACGTTTGGCTTTGATGAAACAGCCATCCTTTCCGGTTATTCCAACTGCCCGTCCACCATTGTTATTGATCAGTGTGACAATTTCCTTATTGACCAGACCACCCAGCACCATTTCAACGACATCCATGGTGTTGGAGTCTGTAACACGCATTCCCTGAACAAAACGACTTTCTATACTCAGGCGACTGAGCATATCCCCAATCTGGGGGCCTCCGCCATGTACCACTACAGGGTTAATACCTACAGCCTTGAGCAGAACAACATCCTGAGCAAAGCTGTTTTTCAGCTCATCGCTCTCCATGGCATTACCGCCGTATTTTACGACAACTGTCTTGCCCGCATACCGCTGAAGGTAAGGCAGGGCTTCGGTCAAAACAGTAGCAATATCCTGAGAGGACAGGGCAGTGTTTTCCATTACTCCTCCTGTGGAGTCGACGAACTTTAAGTATCCTGGCAGGGTATCAGATATCAGTGAGTTCCTGAATGCCCGAATCCACCTGTACCCCGATCACTGTCTTCAAAACTGTCAACGATATCCAGTTCAGCCTGTACAACAGGTACCAGAATCAGCTGTGCAATGCGTTCTCCCGGATTGATAGTAAAAGCACTCTGGCTTCTGTTCCAGCAGGAAACCATAAGCTGCCCCTGATAATCAGAATCGATGAGGCCCACCAGATTACCCAGAACAATACCATGCTTATGGCCAAGGCCTGATCTGGGCAGGAGCATAGCGGCCAGAGCCGGGTCTTCTATATGAATGGCCATGCCTGTTGGTAATAACTCTGTTTGCCCTGGCTCCAGGACCAGAGCTTCGTCCACACACGCTCTCAGATCAATGCCGGCAGAACCTTCAGTGGCATAAGCTGGTGTCGGGAATTCATTGCCCAGACGGGAATCCAGAATCCGGGTTTTGAGTTTTCTCATCAGGTACTTTCCCTCAAATGTATAAACAGGCCCATCGATAAGATGGGCCGTTTTTAATTCTCATAACGGTTTATGGTTGTGGTTTTATTATCATGGCCAGATGAACCGAGAAAAACAATCAGATTTCTTCCTGCTTATTGCTGTTTTTCTGGCGAAAACGATGTTCCACTATTTGAAGCAGTTTCCGTGACAGCACGGCTTTAGTGGCTCTAGGTAATGGTTCTTCCAGATCTTCGCCGAGAACGGTGATTTCATTATTGTCACTGCTGAAGCCGATGCTGCTATCACCCACATCATTGGCCACGATAAGATCCAGTTTTTTACGACGAAGTTTGTCTGCAGCGTAACCCAGAACATTTTGAGTTTCAGCGGCAAAACCCACGACAAATGGTTTGTTTTCCAGGGCGGCCACGGAAGCAATAATGTCAGGATTTCTAACCAGCCGGATTTCAAAAACCTCAGTATTATTCTCTGGATCTTTTTTGATTTTTTCTCTGGCGACGTCTTCAGGTCGATAATCGCATACGGCTGCACAGCCAATAAATATATCAATATCATTGATATTGTCGTGTACGGTCTGATGCATATCTCTGGCGCTGGTAACGTCCAGTCGATTCACTCGCTCTGGTGTTTCAAGATTAACCGGTCCACTGATCAGGGTTACTGACGCGCCCGCTTCAATAGCCGCTTCGGCGATGGCAAAACCCATCTTTCCCGAACTATGGTTCGATATGAAGCGAACAGGATCTATGTCTTCACGGGTGCCACCAGCCGTCACCATCACATTCAGACCGGTGAGGCTTTCATTTTGAAACAGTTCGGCCGTATGTTGGGCAATCAGTTCCGGATCCAGCATACGACCGGGTCCAATATCTCCACAGGCCTGGCTGCCTTCATCCGGGCCAAACATGTGGATATTTTTTTCCAGCAGATCCTGATAATTCTGCTGGGTTCTGGCATCTCTCCACATGCCCTGATTCATGGCTGGAGCGAGACTGATGGGTGCGCTGGTAGCCAGACAAAGTGTTGTCAGCAGGTCATCGGCCTGTCCAACGGACAAACGGGCCATAAAATCGGCTGTGGCCGGTGCAACGACCACGACATCAGCCCAGCGGGCCAGCTCTATATGTCCCATGCCTGCTTCGGCGCGGGCATCCAGTAAATCCAGATGCACGGGATTATGGGAAAGTGCCTGCAGCGTCAAAGGTGTAATGAATTCGCAGGCGGCTTTGGTCATAACCACCCGAACATCTGCCCCCATTTTGCCCAGTAAGCGAACCAGCTCGGCACTTTTATAGGCAGCAATACCACCGGTTACACCTAAAAGAACACGCTTATTTTTCAACCGTTGCATAGGGAAACTTCACCTTCCAGATTCTAGGTTTGGGAATTAAATCGAGAGTTACCTGTCTACGTTTTAATTCCATTGGCAGTTTCACTGCCGGTTCAATTGACCCCATGATAACAGTGAATAGCCATGAGCATCCAAAACTGGCCAAAGCAACTGCAACCCAGGGAAAGGTTATTGTCATTCGGACCTCAGACCCTCACTGATACAGAACTGTTGGCCATTCTGTTACGAACGGGGTTTCAGGGGATGAATGTCATTGAACTGGCTGATCATCTGATTCAGCATTTTGGTTCTCTGAACGCCCTGTTAACCGTTCATCATCAGCAACTGACAGAGATAAAAGGGTTAGGCAAGGCAAAAGCCACCCAGCTCAATGCCATTCTGGAAATCTGCCGCAGGGTACTCCGCCAGCAAGTGAATGACTCTGATGTCATTAACAGCCCCGATACCACCCGGGAATACCTTCGGTTGCATTTTCAGGGGCTGCAACGGGAAGAGTTTGCCTGCCTGTTTCTGAATACCCGCCACAGGGTCATTGCCCTGGAAACATTATTTCAGGGAACACTGAGCGCCGCCGCTGTCTATCCAAGGGAAGTCATAAAACAAGCGCTGGCTCATAATGCGGCCGCTATAATTTTATGCCACAACCATCCTTCTGGTGATCCTGAACCCAGTCAGGCAGATATACGTATTACAGAAAAGCTGAAGTCCGCGCTGGCTTTGGTTGATGTCAGTGTGCTGGATCATATAGTGGTCGGCCATGGAAACATGGTTTCCATGGCCGAATTGGGACTGCTTTAAAAGCGCTATCTAAAAAGAGCTATCTAAAAAGAACTGCCCAAAAAGAACTGCCCAAAAAGAACTGCCCAAAAAGAACTGCCCAAAAAGAACTGCCCAAAAAGAACTGCCCAAAAAGAACTGCCCAAAAAGAACTGCCCAAAAAGAACTGCCCAAAAAGAACTGCCCAAAAAGAACTGCCCAAAAAGAACTGCCCAAAAAGAACTGCCCAAAAAGAACTGCCCAAAAAGAACTGGAAAATTTCTTTTATGAAGCCATCAGAGACATTTCCTGAACAGCCACTGACAACATGGCCAGATTCTGTTCGGATGCGGACTGGATCTCTGTCACGGTTGACTGCCAGCGATTCAGAGGCATTTCATTTTCCACCAGCCATTGAGTCAGTCGTTCTTCGGAAGATGAACCATTAGCCGCAAGAATCACCCTGGTGCAGTTATCACTGAGCGTTCTGTCCAGCTGGTCTCTCAGAGAGGTTTGTGCCTTACGTTGCCATAGGTCACTGGCAGGTAACTGACGCACCTGTTCGCGCAGCCAGGGCAGAGAAAGACGTTCTTCCAGGGCAAAGAATATGCGGGCCGCACTTTCTACAGACTGCTCATTCTGGTTGGCAATACCCACGATGAAGAGCACATAGTAGCGATAGCGAATGCCGGCACAATCCATAGCCAGGGATTTCGGCATGCCGGATTCTTCCAGACTGCTGGCCCGTGCTTCAACCCACTCACAATCCTGTTCACCAAGAAGCTGAACCAGTTGGGATGCAACACTGTCGACACCTGTTTTATAGGTGGCTATCAATGTCTGGATATCAAGGGCGGCACCATGATTCCGAAGGATCCAGATACAGGCTTTTTCGATGTGGCGCTGAATACGGATCAGCTCTATACGCTGTACTTCATCTTCTGGCTGATGGCCAAGCTGCTCAAACTGATTCCAGATATTCTGAACAGAGAATATTTCTTTCACTGCGAAGAATGCCCTGACTGCATCGAGTTCAGAACAACGTGTTTCCTGTTGCAGGTACTCAACAAAGGTAGCGCCCATACGGTTGCCGACCTGATTAGTCAGGTGAGTGGCAAGAATCTCCGCCTTCAGTGGATGAGCGAATATCTGTTTTTTAAACTGCTTGCGAAGCGGTGTGGGGAAATAGTCCAGCAATCCTTTCATCAGATAAGAATCCTGATCAACCTTCTCGGCCACCAGGGCTTCAAATAATTTCAGTTTGGTGTGAGAGAGCAGAACTGAAATTTCGGGACGGCTTAAACCTTCTCCTGCTTTATAACGTGATTTGAGTTCGATATCAGTGGGCAGACATTCAAGTTCACGGTTCAGTCGGCCTTCCTGCTCCAGCTTGTGAATCAAATGACGATGGTCGTTCAGTAGCAGCGTATTCTGATGGAGACTTAAACTTAACCGCTGACTTTGCAGATAGTTATGACGCAGAACCAGTGACGCCACTTCATCGGTCATCTCAGCCAGCAGTTTATTACGCTGCTTTATGGTCATGTCGCCGTCAGCAACAATCTGGTTCAGCAGGATTTTGATATTGACTTCATGATCCGAACTATCAACACCACCGGAATTATCAACGGCATCGGTATTGATCAGTCCGCCTTTGCGGGCGAATTCCACACGGGCATTCTGGGTTAATCCAAGATTGCCGCCTTCCCCTACGACTCTGGTACGTAAATCAAGGGCATTTATGCGAAGACTGTCGTTGGCTCGATCTCCCACGTCAGCCTGGGTTTCGCTACTGGCTTTGACATAAGTGCCAATACCACCATTCCAGATCAGATCCACAGGGGCTTTAAGAATGTTACTGATCAGATCAGAAGGCGTCATTATGGTTCTTTCTATTCCCAGCGCCTGTTTTGCTTCTGCACTGAGGCGGATTTTTTTCGCACTGCGACTGTAAATGCCTCCGCCCTTGGAGATCAGTTTTTTCTCATAGTCTTCCCAGGATGACCGAGGCAGTTTGAACAATCTCTGTCGTTCAGCAAAACTGCTGGCGGCATCCGGATTCGGGTCTATGAAAATATGCATATGGTTAAAGGCTGCTACCAACCTGATATGCTCGGATAACAGCATGCCGTTGCCAAATACATCACCGGCCATATCTCCGATACCGATAACCGTAAAGTCTTCAGTCTGGGTATCAACGCCGGTTTCTTTGAAGACCCGTTTAACCGATTCCCAGGCACCCCTGGCTGTGATTCCCATCTTTTTATGGTCATAGCCCTGACTGCCGCCAGAAGCGAATGCGTCACCCAGCCAGAACCCATACTGTTCTGACACTTCATTGGCGAGATCAGAGAAGGTTGCCGTTCCCTTATCAGCAGCCACTACAAGATAGGGATCATCTTCATCCAGACGTACGACACTTTCCGGTGGAATGATCTCACCTCTCTGAAGGTTATCAGTGATATCCAGCAGCCCTGAGATAAATGTTTTGTAGCTACTGATGCCTTCTGCCAGCACTTCTTCCCGGGAACCATTAGTCGGCAACTGCTTGGGAATAAAGCCACCTTTGGCACCGTGCGGTACGATGATGGCATTTTTTACCATCTGCGCTTTCACCAGCCCCAGAATTTCTGTCCGGAAATCTTCCCGGCGATCGGACCAGCGTAAACCACCGCGAGCAATTTTACCCCCACGCATATGCACGCCTTCTACTTTTGGCGAATATACGAATATTTCAAACATGGGTCTTGGCAAAGGGGCTGCAGGGATGTCGTCAGGTCGCAGTTTGAACGACAGGTATTCTTTGGATTTGCCCTCTGCATTTTTCTGGAAGGCATTGGTTCTCTGCATGGCCATAATGACACTGAGGAAGTGTCGTAAAATACGGTCTTCATCCAGATTAACCACTTCATCCAGTAGCGCATTGATCTTATCAATAATGGTCTGGGTGCTTTTTTCCCTGTTGCCTTTTTTTCCGGTTGAAAAACGAACCTCAAACAGACCGACCAGTTGTTGGACGATTTCAGGATTACCGTTGAGTACCTGTTCCATGTAGCTCTGACTGAACGGCACCTGCAGTTGAATCAGGTACTTGGCCAGAGCTCGCAGTAATACCACCTGCTGCCAGTCAAGGCCGGTGCTGACCACTAGGGCATTGAAACCATCATTTTCCAGCTTGCCTTGCCAGGTTCGAACAAAGACCTGCTGGAACTGTTCACGAAGATAGTTATCGTCGAGATTCAGGCTGCTGCAGGGCGCGATACTGAAATCCAGCACCCAGGCTTTTTCTACAGATCTGGGACGGATTGCATAGGGCCGCGCACTGTGTACGCGTACCCCCATTTTTTCCAGAATGGGTAGTACATCAGAGAGCGCCAGTAATTCACCTTTACCAATGGCCCTGAAGTGCCAGAGGTCAAAATCGCTGACCGGGCGATACAGTGTTGTGCAGATTGGATGGCTATCAGAGATTTTTTCCAGTCGCTCTATATCGGTGACGGCCTGGCGGGGATGAACATCTTCACGGTAAGCAGCAGGAAAGGCGCTGGCATAACGACGTGCCATACGACTGCCGAAAGCTTCCCCGAATGTTTCAAGCAGTGAATGCCTAAGGTGATCATTCCAGTTCAGCATGGCTTCATTGATGGATGCTTCAAGTGCTTCTACATCAACGCTCAATTCATTGGCGTTAGAGCAGTGAACAGTGAACTGAAGTTGAGCCAGGGAGTTTTCTGACAACTGAACATTGAATTCAATACTGTTGCCTTTCAATTCTTCCAGCAACAGTTTCTGCATGCGTAAGCGCAGCTCTGTATTGAAATGATCTCTGGGCACGTAGACCAGTACAGTAACAAAGCGATCATAGGTATCGGGTCTGAGAAATACTCTTAACTGGCGACGCTCCTGACAGTCAAGGATGCCCATTATGGATTCCTGCAACAGCTCGGGACCTGCCTGCAGCATTTCATCCCTTGGGTAGGCATTGATAACGTGCCGCAACGCCTTGCCCCGGTGACTGTCGGCTGATGTGTCGGATGATTCCAGAATGTTGGCCACTTTTTTTCGTAGCAGAGGCATTTGTTCCAGTGGCATGGAATAAGCTGCTGAAGAAAAGAGACCGAAGAAACGCCATTCGCCAATAACATTTCCCTGATCATCAAATCGCTTGATGCCCAGGTAATCGAGATGTGCTGGTCGCTGAACCGTTGAACGGCTGGTGGACTTGGTAATCACCAGCAGTTCAGGTTCCTGCAACCTGGCCGCCAGGTAGGGAGATAATGTCTGTTGAATCGGACTCTGTCTGGTTATTTCTGTGAAGGTTCCCAGTCCTGATTCATTGACAATATTCAGCTCGCTGCCTTTTTTGGAATGGCTTAGCTCGTAATAGCGGAAACCTATAAACAGGAAGTTGTCTTTCTTCAGCCAGTCCAGAAAAGCCAGGGTCTCATCCAGTTCATCACTGGAAACCGGCATAGGATTGCCTTTGCACCATGCCATGGCTTCATCAAGCTTGCTTTGCATGGCTGTCCAGTCGGATACCACTTTACTGACATCGTCTATTACCCGGTAAATACCTTCAACGACCTTATCAAGCTCAACGCTGTCAGGCTGCCGGTCGATTTCGATACGCATTAAGGCTTCAGGGCGACTGTTTTTGACTTTACTGGCCGTTTTACGACCGGTCTTGCTCAGGTTGAGTAACTGACCCTGAGCATTTCGCTGAATATTCAGTACCGGATGATTCAGGTTGTGAACCTGCAATTCCTGACGGTCGAGCTCCATCAGAATAGAGGCAACCAGAAACGGCATATCATCAACGAGCACTTCTATAACGCTATGAGTCGAGTGCCAGTGATGCTCTTCCGGTTCGGGGTTATAGGCCCGAACCTGGGCTTTTTGTGCAGGTCGGTGTTGTATGAACTGCCACAGGCACAATAGTGCGCCGTAGCAATCATCTATTGAAACCAGTGCAAGATCGCGGGGAGAGGTTCGCTGGAAATAACTCTCGGTCAGGCGTCCGGCCTGTTCCGCGTCCTTCTGTGACATTCGCTCTGTCAGCAGAGTTTTAACCTGGTCAATCGTCAGTTTTCGGAGGTCTTTATAGCTGTTCATGGTATACCCGAAACGATCACTTGAGAGGATTTCTCAAGGTGCAGAAAATGCTTTTTCTGATTATCACCAAAAATAACGACAAATGATTTCACTAATGCGACGTGATTGACACCTATCAACAAATCTCAACACTTTCGAAGATTTTTAATTCAGAGAAAGTTACGGTAATTTCTGTTTATTCATAAATTTATACACTGGCCTCTATCCCTTTGGTAATGCTAGGAAAAGGCTATTTGAACAGCTATTTTGCATTCCGGAAGATTTGCATCGATCTCTTGACTCTGGTATAAAGCCCGATCTTTGTAAGAGGGTAGCTGCTGGAGAGTCTTGACTCGTAACCATGGGCAGAACTGCAGAACTGCCCGAAGCAGACACTGGAATTCAGTTAAGTTTTCCGGCCTCATGGCTGGATTTTTAGTTTGAGAGGCCATCTACATGTCCAAGGTTTGTCAGGTTACCGGCAAGCGCCCGGTTACCGGGAATAACGTTTCCCACGCTCACAATAAAACCAGACGCCGCTTCGTGCCTAACCTGCACCATAAGCGTTTTTGGGTTGAAAGCGAAAAGCGTTTTGTTCGCCTGCGCGTTTCCGCTAAAGGCATGCGTATTATTGACAAGAAAGGCATCGATGCCGTTCTGGTTGATCTGCGCTCTAACGGTCATAAAATTTAAGGCAGCGGGAGCTAAGTCATGGCAAAAAGCATTCGCGAAAAGATCAAGCTGGTTTCCTCTGCAGGAACCGGCCATTACTACACCACTACCAAAAACAAGCGTAATACGCCTGATAAGCTGGTGTTTAAAAAGTATGATCCAGTTGTTCGCAAGCACGTTGAGTACAAGGAATACAAGATCAAGTAAAGCCTGATCTTCTTATACTCTGACCCGAATCAGCCTGCTGATTCGGGTTTTTTATTTTGTTTTTCAGTACCCTTCTCTTTCAGTATTCCTTTCATTAATACCCAGACTCAGAACTTATACCGAACTTATACCGAACTTATACCGAACTTATACCGAACTTATAAAAGTGTTGTCACGACTGTTGTATTCATAGGGCATTGATATAATGCGCAGCTATTTCAAATAACAGCAGTTGTAGAGTCATCATGAAACCGGAACTCCTTTCACCGGCGGGAACGCTGAAAAACATGCGTTTCGCATTTGCTTATGGTGCTGACGCGGTTTACGCCGGACAGCCCCGTTACAGTCTGCGAGTTCGCAATAATGATTTTAAACTGGAGAATCTCCAGAAAGGTATTGATGAAGCTCACAATCTGGGGCGAAAATTTTACCTTGCCAGCAATATTGCTCCCCATAACAGCAAGATAAAAACGTATCTGAACGATATGGAACCGGTTATCGCCATGCAACCGGATGCCCTGATCATGTCCGATCCCGGACTGATTATGATGATTCGGGAAACCTGGCCAGACATGCCTGTCCACCTTTCGGTGCAGGCGAATGCAGTGAATTTTGCCACTGTTAAATTCTGGGCAAAACAGGGTGTTGAGAGAATCATACTTTCACGTGAATTGTCATTGGAAGAAATTCAGGAAATTCGTGAGGAATGCCCTGAAACTGAGCTGGAAGTATTTGTTCACGGTTCGCTTTGTATTGCCTATTCAGGACGTTGTCTGTTATCCGGATATATCAATAAACGAGATCCCAATCAGGGTACCTGCACCAATTCATGCCGCTGGAAGTATCAGGCTCACGATGCCAGACAGACCGAGAGTGGCGATATTGTGCCAGTACAGTTTGATCCTGCTACTCATAAGCCGGAACCCACATTAGGTGTGGGCGAAAGTTCCGACAATGTTTACCTGCTTCAGGAGCAGGGTCGTCCTGAGCAGTTCATGCCCGCCTTCGAAGATGAGCATGGCACTTATATTATGAACTCCAAGGATCTTCGCGCTGTTCAGCACGTTCATCGATTAACGGAAATGGGCGTGCATTCCCTGAAAATTGAAGGTCGAACCAAGTCATTTTATTATGTGGCCCGCACTGCCCAGGTGTATCGAAAAACAATCGATGATGCGGCATCCGGGATTAGTTTCGATAAAAGCATGATGCTCGGGTTTAGAGAATTATAAGTACGATAGTTTCGTATTTTTTTAACGCAAATAAGTTCAAACAACCGCTTCACCCATTACGAAGAAGCGGTTGCCATGCTCACCTCAGAACAGAAAATTATCCTCCGGGAGCTTTCCTTATATACGACATTCCTTGTCGGTGCACTATCGTCACTTGCTGCACCAACGTTCTGTGAATTGCTTCTGGGCAGCATGGTTTCCGGCGAAGGCTTTCTTACACAGGCTCTCCTGATGGTTCACTACGAAAATGTTTGGAGCAGCTATCATCACTGGGTTTCTCAGGGCTTGTGGCGTTGGCGAGATCTAGCGCATCGCCTGATATTATTGGTCAGTTCCAAAGTGCCTGACGGTCAGACTATTCCTATTATCCTCGACGACCTGACACTTGAACGCTGTTCTGGCGAAGCACCTGCATGCCGAACACATCACCAACACGGCAAGAAAAAGAATCGGAGTGTTTATATTCTCGGTCAATGCTGGGTTTTTCTGGCGATTGCTTTTCAGCGGCCATCTGACAAAGTGCATACCGCCATTCCTGTCATGGCTTTTCCATCGCCCAAATCAGGCAACATCAGCAAGCTTAAAATTGCCAAAGCGATGCTTAAGTCTGTACGACAGACTCTTCAGGATCGGTCATTGCGACTGCTCACTGACTGCTGGTTTATGAATCACACTATGATGCAACCCGCACTCGAACTAGGATATGAGGTCATTGGTCATATACCCAAAAATCGAGCGCTCTATGCTCTCCCTTTCGAAGCCTTTCCTCCTTCACCCATTAAAAGGAAAGGGCGCAAGCGTAAGTACGGTGTGAAAATGACGTCTGAAGAAGTCGAGAAGTTACCAGAGACCACAATGACTATTTGGCTTTACAGAAAATACCGGACAGTCTCTTTTCGGTCCTGTATTTGCCGCGCCCGTTTTCTGAAAGGGCGCATTGTCCGTGTCGTCTGGAGTCGTTTTGAAAACGACAAAGGACAAACAGAAACCAAATTATTTCTCTCAACCAATCCGGATTTGGAAGCCCATGAGGTGCTATTAGCCTACTCGCTCAGATGGCCTATAGAGCCAATGTTTCAGCAACTTAAACACGAGTTTGGGTGCAAGCATTTATGGCAACGGAAGCTCAGAACGCTGCTACGATGGATGCATATTAAAATGGCGGGTTATGCACTGATGCAATTATTGACCATTTGTAAAAATTCAGCAGCTATTGAGGTAGCCAAAACCCCCTGGAGACATCCTGATACCGTCACAGCCGGAATGCTTAGGCGTGCGCTGTTTTGGATTATTCCTCAGTTTCGAATTCGTGACTGCTGGAACCGATATGAGCAAAAATTAGAGCTGGAATTGCCGAATCTGAACGAACGTTCGGATGATATTCTACCGAAAGCAGCATAACCGAACGCAGACCCAGCTATTTTACTGATTTAAACAAGCTCCCGTTGGGTGCCTGATGGTTTTGATTGCGCTCACTTAAAATATTTTTCCGAACGTTCGTGTTTTTAAAACTCTAAACCTGAGCATGATGGATACTCTGGAAAATCTGGCCAGTCGTGGTTACACCGAAGGATTCTATCGACGACATGTTCATGAAGAATACCAAAATTATGAAACCGGTCATTCAACAGGCAGCAAGCAGCAGTTTGTTGGGGGAATTCTTGATATTAATAATCAAATTATGACCATCGATGTAAAGAACCGGTTTGAAAAAGGCGATACTCTGGAATTGATGACCCCTGGAGGAAATCATATGTTTCCCCTGAATCATCTGGAAAATCGCAATGGAGAGAGTATCGATGCAGCTCCGGGTTCCGGTCATGTGGTAAGGGTACAGGTTCCTGAAGGGGCTCAAGTGGACGAATTCTCCCTGCTGGTGAGGAATCTGCCTCAGGCTTGATGCCGGGTTTCATTAAGGGCAGTCCGATTCATTGGGCAGCCCCATTGGTCGATAAGTTTGTTTATGAATCTTTCGACTATTACCAATCTGTTTGCAGGCTCACCATACAAAACGCTCCTTCACCACCGGGCTGAGGTTCTGAGGGGGCTTAAGTTGTTAAACCGGCAGCTGCAAAATTTACCAGCATCGGCTTTCACTCCGAAAAAGAAACCGTACTGGGTCTCAGAATTGGCCTGTTTAGTTTTACAGGCAGAAAAAGATTTATCGGTGCGCCTTCAGCAATCATATCTGACGACTCATCAGACGGATAAAATGATATCTGAGTTGCAGATTCAGAGTAATCTGGCTCGTCTGACCTGTACGCTGGCTGAGCGACTCAGTTACAACATCACGCCTCTTTCTGATGATCTGAACGCTTCTATGAAAGTGATCTGCAGTAACTTCAGCAAGGCCGTTTATCATCTTTGTTATGGTGTCACCGAGCAGGAATCTTCGAACAGATCAAAAAAATCACAGAGTTATTCTCTGGATCACGCTTGCCAGCAACTTATACATTTCACCACTGTTCTCGAGCATAGTACTCATAACGCGAGAAAACAGATTTACAATACCGACACAAGTCAGAATCAGATAAACACGGCTCTGTTATTGCTTATTCTTCAAGATATTGAGGATCTCAGCCTCTGGATGAGATCCCTGTTATTAAAAAGATAACCCTCAGGAATCGGCAATGCACTCCGCCCGTTTTTTACCTGTTCTGTCCAGATAGTCCTGAAAATCTTTCGGCAGGCGACCGGTGGTGGAGCCATGCCATTTCACCGTATCCCCTGACACTGTTTGATACTCAAACGTATGTTTGGAGACATTTCTGCGTCGTTTAGAATCCGAGCCAGCCTCTTCGGGCTCATCCAGATCTGAAAGTGTCAGTCCCCTGGCTTCAAGTTCTTTCTTGATTTCCTGAATGCTGTTCATTTTCAACTGTCGTAGTTCATCCGCTTCTTTTTTTGATTTCAGTTTTTCTTTCTGGACATCTTTGATTCGCGCAATAATTTTTTCAAGCTCAGAGACACTGGCATCTTTGAATAAAGAACGAATGCGAGTCTTACTGCCAAGACGATGATGCAATTCATCAAAAATATTCATTATTTCTCCTGACCATCTGTACTTAAGTCGATGAATAATTACGTATGCCTGTTTTTGACGGTGCCTTTTTCTACCCTTGCTTCACACAACTCTGGTTGCATAGCCTGCTATACCCAGCCACTTGAAGGAGTGAGCTCGTTTTTGCCTGCTCACATCTTCAAAGGAAGCGAGGATATGTACCCGTCGTTGTTCTTTGAAGGAAAAAATTATCTCGCCAAAATATCGTCCGCCTACTTACTGATCTCACAACAATGTAGATTTCTTATATTGACTGGGGCCTTCAGACTTAATGCTGATCGAAGCGAAAAAGGTGTTCTTTCTCGCTTCGATCAGTAAAGCCCTGTGGCCTCCATATGCAACAGGCCATTCTGCGCCTGAATGCCCAAAATGCTTTCAGCATGATAATCAGGTTGAATTCAGGGCAAATCAATCTCATGGATACCGGGTTAGGGATATTGTCCCGGGCAAATAGTCATACCGGGAATCATCAATCGATGTTGAAGAAACAGGCTCGACAACAATCTTTTTTGCCTATATCTGAGAATGGCCACAGCACTGATAACATTCAGCTAAATAGCAATAAAACCGGCTGTATCATCGTACTGTGGATTTGAGAGCATCCTGATATTTAATGATTTACAAAAAATTCAAGAATATTAACCTCAGGGGAAAGATAGCTGATATTAAATGCTCCGACATAACAATAACCCTGTGCCTTAGACTAATGAATAACCTATTCAGTTGTGTATTCAGTTGTGTATTCAGTTGTGTATTCAGTTGTGTATTCAAGAGTTCAGCCCAATGGCCAGTAGATTTGAATCCATTTTTCCGGGCATCCAATGCCATTGAATCAAAGCAATAGCATTGGATTGAACCGTTCTGGTTATTCTTCAGGATTCTGCACTGAGGCTGTTTGTTGATTTACTGGCCGCTACATTCAGAGAGCCAATAGTCGCAATGAGATCCTTGGGTTGATATTCACGAACCTCACCGCTGTCCATCAATACTTTGACCCAGCCATTATTCAGACACTGAAACAGCTTTCCCTGTTCATAAGTGATGCGATCTTTAACTTTCAGATTTCCATTCATAAATACTCCATTTATCCGTAAATGAGTCAAATTCTAACGATGTGCCGACTATCTTATCTGTTTAATAACGGGGTCTTCCAGTGCCAGAATTCAAGAGTGGGTATTATCGATGCCCTTATCAGACACTTTAATGACAGATTCTGTTTTTTTTTGCCATTCTGATAAAAAAAACAGGGCTGGCTTGAAAATTGTCGCCATAGAGTCTGGCGTCATAATGCAGTTCAGTCAAAAAAATGAGAGCAGTGGCACTTTAACAGCAAAAAATAATCAGGGTTCAGTACAACAACTATCGTTAAGTGGAGTAGTCAGCCGAAGACACTTTCAGGACGATTATAGGGAGTTCATAAGCAGGTATGCTGAATCGACTTTTTCTGCCCACCATATTATTGCTGTTAGTGTGTGGTTTCTGGATCAGCTCGGAATTCAAAGAGATTTCGGCCGGTGTTGCTATTTTTCTGTTTGGCATGATTTACCTTGAGCAGGGTTTCAAAGTGTTCACCGGTGGTTTTCTTGAAAATATTCTTAAGAAAACCACGGACAAAATCTGGAAAAGTCTTAGCTTTGGTGTTCTGACCACGGCCATCCTGCAGTCCAGCTCCCTTGTATCTGTCATAATTATTTCTTTTCTAAGTGCTGGATTGATAGGCCTGACCGCTGGTATAGGCATCATTTTTGGCGCAAACCTGGGCAGTACAGCCGGAGCCTGGCTGATCGCCGTTTTTGGTCTTAATCTGGAGCTGGCATCTTATGCCATGCCTTTGTTGGTATTCGGACTGATATTAAAAACCCGTTCGGATACATCGACCAACGGTATGGGGTTCATCCTGCTGGGGATAGGTTTTCTGTTACTGGGAATTCACTATATGAAAGAAGGCTTTGATGCCTTCAAAGATTCTATTGATTTGACCAGCTACGCTATCGACGGATTTAAGGGGGTACTGGTTTATACTCTGACCGGAATGCTGGCAACCATCATTATGCAGTCGACCAATGCTACCATGGTTCTCACTTTTTCGGCCCTGGCTGCAGGGCAGCTGACATATGATAACGCTCTGGCCTTAGCCATTGGTTCTAACATTGGTACTACAGTAACTGCCATTCTTGGCTCTCTCGGCGCCAATGCGGCAGGTAAGCGGTTAGCCGTGGCTCACCTGGTTTTTAATCTCATTACGGCCCTCTTGGCTATTGTTCTGTTGCAACCCTTGATTACGGCGGTGGATACCCTTGCTGAGGCTGCCTCTATTGCAGTGGATAATTACACGATCAAGCTGGCTGTTTTCCTGACGTTGTTTAATGTTATTGGCATCGTTGTGCTCCTGCCATTTATCAAAGTGCTGGTGTCCTGGCTGGAAACCCTGTTTAAAGATCCTTCGAGCCAGACACATCTAAATCTTGCCAATAATGGCAACAGCCATATTCAAAGGGCTCGATATCTTAATCCGGCTGTGTTGGGTTATCCCGATGCAGCCATGCGAGCTATGACCCGGGAATGTGCTCACCTCTACCGCAACACTCTGGAATTGATCTGTTACGGGATTTATCTCACTGGGGATAAGTTAAGGGAAACGGATAATCTGGAAGAGCTGGTCAGTCACTGGAAACGAGAGGACAGTCCTCACGCCATCAAGGAGCTCTACATTCAGCATATCAAGGGAATCTATGCGGATATCATCCATTATGCAGGAGAACTTGAAGGGCGGCTGCCCAGTGAGCAGGCTCAGGAGCTGTTTGCCCTGAAAGTGGCCTGTCGGGATTTTGTACAGGCCATCAAGCACGTAAAACATATTTATAAAAACATGGGATTGTATATTGAGTCGGAAAATGAACAGATCCGTCACCAGTACAACCAGCTAAGGCTTTGTCTGGGCTCTGTTTTGAAACTGGTTGATCTACTGGGTGTGAGAAGAAACTATGATCATATTCGTGAACACGCAGAGCAGTTAAAACGAGAACTCAGGGAGCAGGATCAACAGACCAATAAAACACTCAACCAACTGATTCGATCTCAGCAGGTAGACTCATTTATGGCCAGCTCGCTCATGAATGACAGCGCCCATGTTCATGATGCGTGCACTAATTTGATTGATGGGGCTGTTATCATGCTCACCCGTGATCGGGAAGAATACAGAGAGCATGATCTGGGCAGCGACAGGGCAGAACCGGTCTGACACGTAATGCCCTTAACTGACCAGCAGTTTATAACCCACCTTGTGTAGATAGCTGCTTTCAGTATCCAGGTCCGCAGAGGTTAACGGGTTTTCATCGATCCAGCCATCAGGGAAATAAAGATTGATCCTTGTCCCGGCAATATCCAGTTGATAGTCAGGCAGTGGTTCCTCTCCCCGTCCATGATTCAAAACCGTGGCAAGTCGCAGCAGAATAATCAGTCGCATCAGTTTTTGAGCTTCAGCTTTCGGTCTGTTTCCAAACAACATCTTTGGTATGGATCGACGATGTCCCCGAACCAGTAGTGCCAGACGTTTCTGTTGCGATTTGTTAAAGCCCATCAAATCAGAATGATCAATCAGATAAGCCCCGTGGTTATTAAACTGGGTATGAGATATATCGAGACCTATATCACAGACACGTGCTGCCCATGAAAGTAATTCACGATCTTCTGGAATAAGGTTCCACTCTTTTGGTGCCTGATCAAAGCAAATGTCTGCGTGATGTCTTACTTTTTCTGCATGTGATCCGTCGACGTGATATCGCTCCATAAGTGCGTTGATCGTTCGTTCACGCACATTCTCATGCTGATCCCGGCCGAGCATGTCATATAAAACGCCTTCTCTGAGCGCCCCTTCCGAGAACTGCATTCGTTGAATCTTCAGGGCATCAAAGCCTGCCATGAGAATGGCCAGTCCAGCAGGTAATATCGCTTGTCGATCAGGTTTCAGGCCTGGAAACTTCACACGATGAATGCTCCGATATTCCAGTATTTTTTTCTTGAGCATTTCCAGAAGATTCCGGGTGATGACCTCTCCTTCACCCATGGACGCAAGAATTATGCTGACAGCGCGGATTGATCCTGAAGAGCCCACGGCATCAACCCAATCAAGAGCTAAATATTCTTTTTCAATATTGAGCAGCTCAAGCCGGGCTGCGTAATAGGCGGACTGGAAGCGTTGAGGGTTAAGCTCTCTCGTACCAAAAAAACGATCGGTGTAGACTACACAGCCCATGTGCAGACTTTCCATCAATCTGGGTTCAAACTTTTCGCCAATGACAAATTCGGTGCTACCACCACCGATATCCATAACCAGGCGTCTTTCATTATCATCAGACTGGGTTTGTGCCACACCAAGATAAATCAGCCGGGCTTCTTCACGCCCTGCAATAATCTCCACGGGATGTCCGAGAATATTTTCAGCGTCTTTGACAAAGATATGACTGTTTGACGCTTTTCTCAGAGCATTAGTGCCGACAATTCTTATGGCCTGAATTTTTTTTGCCATCAGATACTGGGCAAATTGTCGCAGGCAATTCAGTCCGCGTTCCATTGATTCAGGGGAAAGTTCACCGCTGCTGTTGATCCCTGCTGCCAGCTGGACCTTTTCACCCAATCTCTCCACAGGTCGAATTTCACCCTGATCGACCCGGGCAACGATCATATGAAAACTGTTTGAACCCAGGTCGATAGCTGCTACCAGTGACTGGTTATTCCACTCTTCACGACTATGCTGTTTCATGAATAATTCATTGGCGTTGTTCTAAAATATTGAGAATAACAGATGAATTACCAGAAGTACCTTGTCATATGTCTTATATTGACTGTCTGTAATGCTCATAGGAAGAAACACCAGAAAATCTGACAAAGGTCTGACTGTTGTTGCATATCCATGATTCCCTGCTTTTACCAAAACATCACTTACATCGGGTTGCCATTACGTCGATAGAACTGTTGTAATAACCAGCAATATTGATGACAGTGATTGGCATACAATTTTCAGTCGATCAAAAACAGATAACTGCATTATCTGTTAATCAGGCATAATGCACCGTTGGGAAGGCGCTGTAGTGATATAAGGGTTCGACTATGCCGGTACGAGCCCATTTGCTATGATCATTTTCCCATATTAAGTTAAATATAGTGGCTAGGAGATCCATTCCATGAGCGAAATTGTCAAAGTGACGGACTCGACCTTCGAAGAATTGGTACTGAAGGCAGATTGTCCTGTACTGGTCGACTATTGGGCAGAATGGTGTGGTCCTTGCAAAATGATTGCACCTGTTCTGGACGACATTGCACAGGACTATGACGGAAAATTGAAAATCTGCAAACTCAACATCGAAGAGAATGAAGAGACAGCGCCGAAGTACGGTGTTCGAGGTATTCCAACTCTGATGTTGTTCAAAAGTGGCAATGTTGAAGCGACTAAAGTTGGGGCGCTTTCAAAATCGCAGCTGACTGCTTTTCTGGATAGCAATCTGTAGCAATTTCTTGATTTAACTGCTTTTAATGGATGAAACATTCGTTCTAAATCTGATTGAAAGCAGTTAATTTGCAAGGAAAAATCAAATCAATAGAGCTGCCGACATGTTTATTCTTGATTATTTTCAGGAAATAGATATAGACTGTAAGCTCTAGGGCTGTCAGATACCTGCTGATTTACATTAAGGAATTGGCCCAAACAGGACAGTCGTTAGAACAATTCGCAGGCAATAGTATCATCACATAGCTGTCCCGTATCATAATAAGCCAAACACTATCTGATTTTCCTGCAACTACAACGGCCTCATTCCTTTCAATTAACGCTCGCAAATAGTTATGCATCTTACCGAACTGAAGAAAAAGTCTGTTCCTGAACTTCTGGCGATCGCAAATGAAATGGGGCTGGAAAATCTGGCCCGTTCCCGGAAGCAGGATGTGATATTCACTATCCTGAAGCGTCATGCTCGCAGTGGCGAGGATATTTATGGCGATGGTGTACTGGAAATTCTCCAGGATGGGTTTGGCTTTCTGCGTTCTGCAGACAGCTCCTATCTCGCCGGACCCGATGATATCTACGTGTCACCCAGTCAGATCAGGAGATTTAATCTTAGAACTGGCGACAGCGTTGCTGGAAAAATTCGTCCGCCAAAAGAAGGCGAACGTTATTTTGCATTGCTCAAGGTTAATGAAATTAATTTTGATCAACCGGAAAATGCACGAAACAAAATTCTTTTTGAAAACCTGACGCCACTGTTTCCTAATGATCGACTGTACATGGAAATGGGAAATGGCTCTACGGAAGACCTGACCGGACGAATTATTGACCTGGTAGCGCCTATCGGCAAAGGTCAGCGTGGTCTGGTTGTTTCGCCACCCAAAGCAGGTAAAACCCTGATGCTGCAGAATATTGCAGCCAACATCGCTCGGAATAATCCGGAATGCCATCTGATTGTTTTACTGATCGATGAGCGTCCAGAGGAAGTGACAGAAATGTCCCGATCTGTGCGTGGCGAAGTAGTTGCGTCGACCTTTGACGAGCCGCCTTCTCGCCATGTTCAAGTGGCTGAGATGGTTCTGGAGAAAGCCAAACGTCTGGTTGAACACAAGAAAGATGTTGTTATCCTGCTTGACTCCATTACCCGCCTGGCTCGTGCCTACAATACGGTTATTCCTTCATCTGGCAAGGTTCTGACTGGTGGTGTCGATGCTCATGCGCTGGAACGTCCCAAGCGTTTCTTTGGTGCTGCCCGAAATATCGAAGAAGGTGGAAGCCTGACAATTGTTGCTACCGCACTGGTCGATACTGGCTCCAAAATGGACGAGGTTATCTTTGAGGAATTCAAGGGTACCGGCAATATGGAGTTACATCTGGATCGTCGTATTTCTGAGAAGCGTGTCTTCCCGGCCATGGGAATCAACAAGTCAGGTACTCGTCGTGAAGATCTTCTGACTTCTGAAGAAGAGCTGCAGCGTATGTGGATTCTTCGTAAGATTCTGCATCCGATGGATGAAACCCAGGCTGTAGAATTCCTGCTGGATCGCATGAAGCACACCAAAACCAACGAAGAATTTTTCCAGTCCATGAAGCGTAAGTAAAGTCTGACTTTGTTTTTTGCTTACCTGAAGGCCCGTTCACGCGGGCCTGATGCGTTTTAAAGAAGCCCTAATAATGAAATACAAGGATCTTCGGGATTTCATTCGTCAACTCGAAAAGCAGGGTGAGCTGAAGCGTATTACCGCTGAAGTCGATCCTTATCTTGAAATGACAGAAATCTGCGACCGGACTCTGAAAAAAGAAGGTCCGGCCCTTCTCTTCGAAAATCCGAAAGGGTTTGATATTCCGGTATTGGCAAATCTGTTTGGAACACCAAAACGTGTTGCGCTAGGCATGGGCCAGAGTGATATCGGCGCCCTGAGGGATGTGGGTGAATTACTGGCCTACCTGAAGCAGCCGGACCCTCCGAAAGGGTTTCGTGATGCCCTGGAAAAACTGCCCATCTTCAAGCAAGTGCTTAATATGGGGCCAAAAATTGTTAAATCTGCTCCCTGCCAGGAAGTCATTCTGGAAGGGGATGATATCGACATCACCCGATTCCCCGTACAAACCTGCTGGCCAGGCGATGTGGCTCCGTTAATAACCTGGCCTTTGGTTATTACCAAAGGCCCCGAGAAAGAGCGACAGAACCTGGGGATTTATCGTCAACAGGTGCTGGGGCCCAACAAGCTGATCATGCGCTGGTTGTCTCACCGTGGTGGAGCGCTGGATTTTCGGGACTGGCAGCAGAAGCATCCCGGCGAACCGTTTCCCGTCTCTGTAGCCTTAGGTGCTGACCCTGCCACTATTCTCGGTGCCGTTACCCCTATTCCCGATGATCTCTCTGAATACGCATTTGCGGGCTTGTTACGGGGCAGTAAAACAGAACTGATTCAAAGTCGGACCAATGATCTGCAAGTTCCAGCCAGTGCAGAAATTGTTCTGGAGGGCCATATCTATCCCGATGAAATGGCAGATGAAGGGCCTTACGGTGATCACACCGGCTATTACAACGAAGTGGAAAGGTTCCCTGTTTTCACCGTTGAATGTATTACCCATCGCAAAGATCCGATCTATCACAGCACCTATACAGGTCGTCCACCGGATGAGCCTGCCATTCTTGGGGTGGCATTCAATGAAATTTTTGTCCCGATCCTGAAGAAACAATTTCCGGAGATTGTGGATTTTTATCTGCCCCCTGAAGGTTGCTCATATCGTCTTGCGGTGGTGACCATGCGAAAAGAATATCCTGGTCATGCCAAACGGGTCATGCTGGGCGTATGGTCTTTCCTGAGACAGTTTATGTACACTAAATTTGTTATTGTTACCGATGACGATGTGAATGCACGAGACTGGAATGATGTTATCTGGGCCATGACCACCCGAATGGATCCCAAACGAGACTCTGTTTTTATAGAAAATACGCCGATAGATTACCTTGATTTTGCCTCCCCTGTTGCGGGTCTTGGATCAAAGGTCGGTTTTGATGCCACCAACAAATGGCAGGGAGAAACTACACGTGAGTGGGGAGAAGCTATTTCCATGAGCGATGATATAAAATCCCGCGTTGATGAAATCTGGGATGAACTGGGGATAGATTGAACAATCAGGGTTAACTGTCTGACTTTTCAGTAAAACTGTTGTCAGACAGTTTGTACATTCGTATCATCCGAACTCCCATAGCAATAAAATATCTGAGGATACAGGTACGTGCAGATTGATAATGTAGCCTCGCAGTCTTATTCGGTTACAGATTTCCAGCTTCTGGAAGCCCAGGTCTACCGTGTAAAAATTCGCTGTGACAAAGGATATGTTCCGTCTTTTTATGCGGGTCAGTATCTGGAAGTATTGCTTCCAAGTGGTGAAGCCTGTGCTTTTTCCATAGCCTGCGCCCCCAAAGCTCAACAGAAAGAACTTGAGCTGCACATTCAAAGGCAGCCTCATAGTGAGACATCAGCAAAAATTTTCCAGTGTCTGAAACAGGGAAAACTACAGGTTCGAATGGCGAAGGGGCTATGCCACCTCCAAACGATTCCTGATAAATCGGTGGTGTTCATTGCTGCCGGAACGGGTTTTGCCCAAATGAAAAGTATGATTGAACATTGTTTTAATCAGAACCATCCAAAGGAAATGCACCTTTATTGGGGAGCACGCATTCCTTCAGACTTCTATTTGCCCAGCTTGCCGGTGCAATGGTCCACAATGAATATCGTTTACCATCCTGTGGTCAGTGAAGCGGTTACGGAGGATAACTGGAATGGTCGACACGGTCTGCTTTATGAGGCAATTCTGTCTGACAAAGATCGTCTGATAGACAGTGAGATATACATCAGTGGCTCTCCCACAATGGTATATGCCACTCTTGATACAATGGTCAGTGAAGGGTTTGATCGGAACAATATTCACTCTGATGTGTTTGAATACGCTCCCAGGGATTGATCTCTGGAGGCGCCTGCAACTGATAGGGTTTCCATTGCCAGTTGCAGGTATTCATAAACAATCAGTTACGGCTACTGACCATTAATCACTTCAATAGAGTCAACCTTCTGGAATCCTCTGGGCAACTTGTTGCCCCTTCTGCCGCGCTCACCATGATAATGTTGAAGATCCACAGACTTCAAAGTCACATGACGGCGTCCGGCATGCAGTATTAATGAATCATTTTCCCCCAGCAATGCCAGACCTATCATAAACTCACTTCTATCCGCAGCCCTGGCAGAAGCGATGTTAATGATTTTGTTGCCCTTGCCTCTGGCCAGTTTTGGCAGTTCAGATAATGGGAACAATAACATCCGTCCTTCATTGGTAATGGCTGCCAGCATTTTATTGTCACCGGATATCGGTACAGGAGAAATGACCCGGGCATTTTTAGGCAGGGTTAAAAGGGATTTACCTGCTTTGTTTTTAGTGATCATGTCAGAAAACTGACCAACAAAACCGTAACCTGCATCACTGGCCATCAGGTAGCAGTCATCAGAATCAGCAATACAGAGTCCTTCGAACGTCGCGCCAGAAGGAGGATTCACCCGCCCGGTCAGAGGTTCTCCCTGTCCCCGGGCTGAGGGCAGAGTATGTGTCTGCATTGAGTAGGCACGCCCCGTAGAGTCTATAAACACCGACATCTGGTTGCTCTTGCCTTTGGCAGACAGGCTATAACCGTCTCCGGACTTGTAGTTCAGAGTAGAAGGGTCAACGTCATGTCCCTTGGCGCTTCGTACCCAGCCTTTGTTGGAAAGAATAACGGTAACCGCTTCGGACGTCAGAAGATCGGTTTCTGATAGAGCCTGGGCTTCACTGCGAACCACAATGGGTGAGCGACGATCGTCACCAAATTGCTCGGCATCGGCCTGCAATTCCTTTTTGATCAGGGTTTTGAGGCGCCGCTCTGAACCCAGTAACAGCTCGAGTTTATTACGTTCTTCCTCAAGCTCATCCTGTTCCCCGCGAATCCTGACTTCTTCGAGCTTGGCAAGGTGACGCAGTTTCAGGTCAAGAATGGCTTCCGCCTGAATGTCAGACAGCCCGAAACGTTCAATCAGTACGCTTTTTGGTTTGTCTTGAGTACGGATAATCTCGATGATTTCATCAATGTTGAGAAATGCGATCATCAGGCCTTCAAGAATATGCAGGCGACTGAGTACCTTATCCAGACGATATTGCAGACGTCTTCGAACCGTTTCTGTTCTCCAGGCTAACCACTCTGTCAGCATGGCGCTGAGTGATTTCACCTGGGGGCGACCATCCACACCAATCATGTTCATATTGACCCGGTAGGTCTTTTCCAGATCAGTGGTGGCAAACAGGTGGTTCATCAAGGCTTCAGCATCAATCCTGTTTGATCTGGGTACAATGACCAGACGGGTTGGATTTTCATGATCTGATTCATCACGAAGATCAGCCACCATAGGCAGTTTCTTCGCCTGCATCTGGGCTGCAATCTGCTCAAGGATTTTGGCGCCGGATGCCTGATGGGGCAGTGCGGTGATAACAATATCACCATTATCTTTCTGAAAAAGGGCGCGCATTCTCAAAGAACCACGACCTTGTTCGTACATCTTCAGAATGTCAGCTCGTGCGGTAATTATTTCCGCATCTGTGGGGAAATCAGGCCCTTGAATGTACTCGCAGAGTTCCGTAACACCGGCTTTAGGGTTTTCCAGCAGATGAATGCAGGCGTTGGCAACTTCTTTTAAATTATGCGGAGGCACATCAGTGGCCATGCCTACAGCAATACCTGTTGTGCCGTTCAACAGGAGATTGGGCAGGCGTGCTGGCAAAATGGAAGGTTCATCCAGAGTGCCGTCAAAGTTGGGTTCCCAGTCAACGGTTCCCTGGCCCAGTTCACCGAGCAGGGTGTCGGCATAACGGGTCAGGCGTGACTCTGTGTATCGCATGGCGGCAAAGGACTTGGGATCGTCCGGCGACCCCCAGTTTCCCTGACCATCCACCAGAGGGTAGCGATAGGAGAATGGCTGAGCCATCAGCACCATGGCTTCGTAGCAGGCGCTGTCACCATGGGGGTGAAACTTACCCAGAACGTCACCCACTGTTCTGGCAGATTTCTTGAATTTTGCGGTGTTTTTCAGTCCCAGTTCACTCATGGCATAAACAATACGCCGTTGAACCGGTTTCAAACCGTCGCCAATATGGGGTAGGGCCCGATCCAGAATGACATACATCGAATAGTTGAGGTATGCATTTTCTGTATAAGCCTTCATGGATTGGCGTTCAATTCCATCATCGCCAATGAAGGTCTGATCCGTCATGCGTTAACCTGTATTTGGAAGACTGATAAATATAGGAATATGATAATCAGCTCGCAGGGGAATTGCACCGCTCTTATTCATAAAGAACTGAATAAGAGATGAATAAGAGCACTGAGTTGATAATTGATGAGGTCCTTTAACCCTGTTTTCTGCGAATAACGTAGGGATTATCCCAGCCCTGAATCCGGCCGATCTGTTCATTGCGCTCTACTTCCCAGTCTGACAGAGGGTACATTCGATCCCAGGCTTCAAATAATTTGCGCTGCTGATTGCTCAGCCTGAAGTTATATCGGTCAGACATGTAGAGATAAATCCGGGCAATTTTTCCCCGTTGATCCTTGGGAGGCTCGGCAACCCGGGCCTTGAAATTTACTTTGAAATCACATTGTCCGTACATGTCGGGATCACTGGACAGTAAACCAAAACGGTAGTTTGATCGGTCACCATTCACTTCACCCACCGCAGGCACCAGGTTAAAGAGGTCTGCCTCCATAGCCTTGAATTGTGGATTATTGCGACTGCAATTTTTTCGACCGCCCTGCTGCCAGCACTGCAACTGGTGACCAAATGCCCAGGCTGGTACCACATGTTCCCATTCAATCCGGCTGGCGCGTTTTTGTTGCTTTCGGACTTCATAACCACAGGATTTCAGATCTGGAACCAGCTGCTTACCCTGCCGGTTAATATCACATCCACAGTAAAAACTGACGGGTTGTTGTTCATAAATAACAGCAGCAACCTTCTTGGCGGAACGGAAGCTGGATGGTGTTGCAGCCTGCACTGAAACACCGATAAAAAGCACAGAGAAAATAAACAGGTATCGACAATAAATTGAAAGGGAATGCATGTTTTTACATCTACTGGAAATCTAAAAACAGCATTATATTTCTTTATGTTATAAATATGGGAGCAGGATAAAAAGAATTTACGATAACGGTCCCTGACTCAGTCTGGGTTGTTTACCGGACATGCCCATAGCGTATTTCATCACCTGTTTCACTCCGGGTGAAAATTTTCCGACAACACCCAAGCCAATATTCCTGAATACCTTTAACGGCTTATTATCATTGCTGAATGCATGGTAAAAACCATCCGTCACATCCATCATTCTCTGGTTTTCCGAGCGACGACTTTTTTCATATCGTGCGAGCACTGTTGCTGAGCCAAGCGGCTCTTTTGCCTGATAAGCATCAACCAGAATTTCAGCCAGCCAGGCTGCATCCTGAAAACCGAGGTTTACCCCCTGACCTGCCAAAGGATTAATGGTATGGGCTGCATCGCCAACAAGCACAACACCTTTATGATAATAATGTTTCGCATGCCTTCGGGCTAACGGAAATGAAGCGCGATTAATCAGTTTCTTTATACCGGGAAGTTCCACAGGGAAGGTACTGCCAAGCTCAGAAATAAACGCCTGTTCTGACAATGATTTCAAACGCCTGATATGCTCCGGCAGGTTATACCAGACAATTGATGCATAGCTTTTTCCATTGATATCAGGCAGTGGTAAAAAAGCTTCCGGACCTGTGGCAGTGAATGCCTGCCAGGTTATATCCTGACATCCGCCTTCTATTTCAACGGTTGCTACCAGGCATTGTTGCTCATAATCAGACTGAATTAATCCCATTCCCGCTTCCTGCCGGACTCTGGACTGGGCTCCGTCAGCACCGATAAGAAGATTGCCGGTAAAACGACGACCATCGGATAACTGGATGGAAGGTTCTCCAGTCGAGAGTTTCATTTCTGTTATTTCAGTCGGACATATCAATTCAATGGATGAATGCTTTTCCATCGCAGCCAGTAATCCCAGCTGTGTAACCCGGTTCTCCACAATAAAGCCCAGTTGTTCATACCCGATTTCTGCAGCATCAAACATGGTCTGATTGGGGCGGGCTGCTACCTCTTTTCCCCAGGGGTGGTGAAGCTTTTCCCATACGGCCATTCGACGATAAGGGCACATACGCATATCAGACATATGAGGCCAGGCTTCCAGGTGACGAAGAATCTGCTCGGAGGCATGACTCAAAGCTGAAACCCGAAGATCGGGAGCATCTCCCTTGTTTATTGGTTCGGGTAAGCTGCGATCAAATATGGCCACAGATATCCCCTGGCTGCCCAGTGCTGTTGCAACAGCCGTCCCAACCATTCCGGCGCCGATAATAAGTACTTCAAAATGCTGCTCTGACACGCTGCCTACCTGTGCTTATGTCACTCTGTTCTTTTCATCAGATCATAGAGTTCTGGTTGCCACAAGTGTACCGAGGGAACATTTTTAATTTGAGATTCAGAGGCGTTCAGTGGGATTTCGGGGGCGTCATGATACCTGACCATGGATTAATTTATTGCGGACTGATAATCCACTGCTAGAAATATCTAGAGGGAAGTATTCGAATCATAGTGAAAAGGTTTTTTATATGAAGCACGGTCATTTTGTCTTTTTATTCTTTTTATTGTCCCCTCTGGCCATTGGTCAACAAGCTATACATATTTTGAGTGAAGATAGAGAACCTGAACAGCCAGCTTCATGCTTCAGCTATCCCATTTTTGTAAGAAATCAGCCTGATATTGATCTTCAACATTCCTGTTTTTGTACGGGAGACCAACTCACCCGGATATCAATTGACCGATCTGTCAGTACTTCGGAGCCTGGCAGTTTCAGTTTTATGGAACTATTCAGACTGTTTCCTGAAGCAAAAGAAGTAACCATATACTGGGATAAAAGAGTTCAGTTGGCTTCTCTTATTATCGGGTCAACGGTTCTCAGTGTGGTGTCGATTGAAAGTTATACACACCCTTCAATATTTTTTCCTGCTGTATTCAAGGCTGAAATATCAGAGAAACTTATGGATGCTGCCCGTTGTTATACCAAGCAGGTAAATGAACCTTCATCCCTCAAAACCTGCAGTCATGGCTATATGGAAACTGCATCACCTGATAAGTGGTTTTACGTCTCACAGGTGTATCGGTGGCAGACAGAAAGTCGCGAATATGAAATGTGTAATTTAAGAGATATATCTATAGGACATGGTTTTGTTTTCTCCACTTATCTGACCCAGCAAGGGGAGGGGGTTCCGGTATATGGGGAAGTCAGAAAAACTTCTGAAGAAAAATCATCATCAACCCAATCTCGAGGACTTTCCAAAAGGCAACACATTAATCCAAACTCAGGGTTTTCGTCACAAGATGGCGATGATGGCCGTGATCAAAACCAAACCAGTGACTATAAACAAGACCGTTCACATTACTTGCCAGCTCCTCCCTACCAAACCATTCAGATTAATCCGGATCTTGATGATGCTTTAAAAATGGGGCTGGATCATCAAGGTAAGAAACCCAAGGGGCGTGGAGCAGCAAAAGCAAGACGTCAGCAGAGCAGAAAGTATATACCCGTTGGATTTCAAGATGAGGCTAGGCGTCAACCGAGTGAACCCCGTGAGCCTACAAATAGTAGGTGATCGGGGTGAATGAGGGCAGACAACAACGCATCATCTTGAAAGCGCCCCAACCCGCACGCGGCTTAACATCTACGAGTAACTTTTTCCCACCAGAGCCTGATGTTTTCTATGATATAAGGGAAGGTATATCCGGATCAGAGACCGTATAGACACTGGTGCTTTTTGCCCGTTTGAAAGCGTGGTCCGGGAGCTGGCGACTTCATCACTGATGACGCATTAAGCGATCTCGTTCGGAAGAATGCAAATTCTCGACAGCCCCATACCCCAGGGCGATCTCATTTGACAAACACCAATCCTGTTGCATATTCAAAAAGCTAGCTTTAAAAACTGAATTTTTGAGAAGTACAGGAAATTAGGCTTATTTTGGTACTTTTGTGTGCTGAATAATTAGCCAAACAGAGAAAGTTAGTGCCAAATGAGATCGCCCTGCCCCATACCCGGATATACCTTCACCCAGAAGTATAGGTGGAAGCTATGTCTCGTCGAACCCAATCAAACAGTCGTCGTTCAATTCGTATGCAAAAGCGCATTGCTGGACACCTTGAGAAAATCAACCTTTTTGCTGCCGGTATTGATATTGGTTCTGCATCGCACTTTGTTGCTGTACCTAAAGAACTGGATGACCAGCCTGTACGCGAATTTTCTTGCTTCACTGCGGATCTTGAAGCGATGGCTGAGTGGCTGGTTAAGTTGGGCATTACAACCGTGGTGATGGAATCAACAGGTGTGTACTGGATTCCAGCTTTTGAAATACTCGAGTCCTACGGGCTTGCTGTAAAACTGGTGAACGCACGACATGTGAAGAATGTTGCTGGACGAAAATCCGATGTACTGGACTGTCAGTGGCTCTTGCAGCTTCATACCTATGGATTGCTTGAAGGGGCTTTCAGGCCTGATGAACAGGTGTGTTCTCTTCGTTCCTACATGCGCCAACGTGAAAATCTGATTCATTACCGTGCTTCACATATCCAACACATGCAAAAAGCACTGAGACAGATGAACTTGTTGCTGGACAATGTAGTGACCGATATTACCGGTAAGACTGGTATGACTATCATCCGCTCAATTCTTGCCGGACAGCGAGATCCAAAGGCGCTGGCGAAGCATCGGAACGGTCATTGCAAAAAAACTGAAGAGGAAATAACGAAGTCCCTGAAAGGCCACTATCGGCTTGAGCATGTGTTTTCTCTGCAGCAGGCGGTTGAGCTTTACGACACATACAGCGAAAAGATCAAAGCCTGCAACAGAGCGCTTGAACAGCAATTAAAAAAGTTTGACCGTAAAACAGAGTCATCTTCAAGCGAGCCTTCAGACACTGACAAACCTGCCAAAAAACGGAAGTCTCGTAATGCCCCAGGCTTTGATGTCCGGTCACAACTTAATCGAGTGACAGGTGTTGACCTGACGGATATTGACGGCATTAATGAAAGTACACCACTAAAAATATTGTCTGAGATTGGTTTAGACATGGGGCGTTGGCCGTCTGCTAAACACTTTGCATCCTGGCTTGGGCTCTGCCCCGGAACAAAAATATCCGGCGGGAAAGTTTTGAACAGGAAAACCAAGCGTATTCCCAGTGCAGCGGCAACCGCTTTTCGGATGGCTGCTTTTAGCCTGATGAATTCAAAGAGCGCACTGGGTGCTTATTGCCGAAGAATGAGAAGCAAGTTAGGTTTCCCAAAGGCAATTACTGCGACAGCTCATAAGCTGGCGAGGCTGGTTTACAGTATGCTCAAGCACGGCAGTAAATACGTTGATAAAGGTCAGGATTACTATGAACGTCAGCATCAGGGCAGGGTGATGAAGAATCTACAGCGAAAAGCGAAAGAAATGGGCTACGTGCTAGTGTCAGCAGGGGCTGTCAACGAAAGTTGACATTGTATAAACCGGCGAGCATCGGGAAGTTACTCAGAGGCACTCCGGCCCGCTCCGCGGTCACACATCTACAAGTAACTCCTTCCCAAAAATTAAATTCATTCTATGATCATATGAGAGCATGTCTGGACCAGAAACCGTTTGCACACTGGTGTTTTTTACCCGATCAGAAGCATGGTTCAGGAGTTGACGACCCCATCACTGATGACGCTTGGCGATCTCGTTTGTAAGACTGTATATCGTCGACAGCCCTATTTCCGGATATGCCTTTGACCGCATTTTGACCGAATTTTGAGGGTATTATGAAGTAAGTTAAAAACTGAGACTGCTTCTCCCAAAGCCCAGAAACGAATTGATGGGCATTTAGAAACCATTAACCTGTATGCGGCTGGTATTGATATTGGTTCAGAGACGCACTACGTAGCTATTCCGCAAGAGTTAGATGATCAGCCTGTTCGGTCGTTTCCTTGTTTTACCGCTGACCTTGAAAACATGGCGCAATGGTTAATAAATGCAGGCATCACTACGGTTGCGATGGAATCGACAGGGATTTACTGGATACCCGCTTTTGAAATTCTTGAATCCCATGGTCTCGAAGTTCGTCTTGTGAATGCACGCTACGTTAAAAACGTCGCTGGACGTAAAACTGACGTTGAGGATTGTCAGTGGATTCAGCAGCTTCACACTTATGGATTGCTCAATACCGCCTTTCGCCCGGATGAGGAGGTTTGCGCATTAAGAGCTTATACCATTTCCGAATTCTAATTATGCTATTGCGCTGCCTTTTCAGACTCAGATCCTGCGTTGGAGTTCCTCGCCATAGCTACGGCTATGACTCGTCACTCCGCCTTGTCTCTGAGTCTGAAAAGCCATGCTCATAACGCATATTAGAAACCGGCAATGGTATTACATGAGGCAACGTGACAATCTCGTAGCAAACCGTGCGTCGCATATACAGCATATGCAAAAAGCTCTAAGACAGATGAACCTGTTGCTGGATAATGTCGTTACCGATATCACGGGAAAAACCGGATTGACGATCATTCGGTGTATTGTTGAAGGGGAGCGAGATCCACTTCAATTGGCGAAACATCGTGATCCGCATTGCAAAAAGACAGAACAGCAAATTGCCAGGTCTCTAAAAGGACACTACCGGGCTGAGCATCTGTTTGCCCTACAGCAATCGGTTGAACTTTATGACGTTTATGATGAAAAGATCAGCGCCTGCGACAGGGCTTTAGCGAGCCAGCTGAAGCAATTTGATAGCAAGGCTGATGATTCTGACAACATGCCTGATAAACCGGTTAAAAAACGTAAATCGTCCAGTTCTCTTGACTTTGACGTTCGTTCTGAGCTCTATCGGGTAACGGGTGTTGACCTGACAGCTATTGATGGTATTGATGAAAATACGGCTCTGAAAATACTATCGGAAACAGGAACTGATATGAATCGATGGCCCACAGCCAAACATTTTGCTTCGTGGCTTGGTTTGAGTCCTGAAAACAAAATATCCGGTGATAAAATTCTAAGCTGTAAAACCAAACGGATACCCAACCGGGCATCAAAAGCTTTGAGGATGGCAGCATACTCTCTGACGAATTCAAAAAGTGCGCTTGGTGGTTACTATCGAAGAATGCGCAGTCGCTTGGGAGCCCCGAAAGCGATCACCGCAACCGCACATAAATTAGCCCGATTCATATACAGCATGCTGAAAAACAAGACGGAATATATTGACCTTGGGCAGGATCATTATGAGCAAGAATATAAAGCCAGAGTCTTAACTAATTTGAAAAAAAAGGCGAAAGATATGGGCTACCTCCTGATACCTGAAGAGCAGACCGCGATGGCTTAACCCTGTGCGGACTGGTGAGTTCAGAGGGAGTTACTTGTAAGGCGATGGGTATAATGCAGATGAATAATTGCTCAGGACTCGTGATCTGAATTCTGCTGCCGGGTATTACGCTCGGCAATCCTTCTGTTTTTTTTCTCTTTTTTCTTTTTTTTGGTTTTACGGGATTTCAATCGGGTTTCAGTTCCGGAGCCTTCAGCATGATGATCAAGATAGGGTTTCTGATTATCCTCCCGGTTTCGTGCATCGCCTTTTTGCTGGCCTGAACCGTCATCGGAATTTTCACCATAATCCAGGTGAGTGGTGGTTGTGGATGGGTCTATTCGAATATCCGAGCTCACACTCTATCCTCCCTGATAGCCTGATCTCTTACAGTCCAGTTTAGACAATCGCACTGCAATCAGAGCGAATTAAGCGAATGATCTGATTTTCGCTGCATTAATGGATTCTTCTTGATATTGAAAAGAATACGTCACATTGAATGGCTAATCTGTTCCCGATTTTCACCAGCCACTCAATCAGGCAAGGAATACACCATGAAAAACGGATTTGTTGTGGTATTACTCTACATAATGATTAGCGGTTTATCTGCTTTATGGGGCTCAGACGTCGCCCATGCTGAAGACAGCAATATCAGGAAACTTCAATCGCTATCACCCTTACCGGAAATTAATGAGGAAGTGGATGAGCTTGTGTTTATTTATGCACGTTCCGAATTAACGGCAGGTCAGACTGTTTTGACTTACGGAGCTGAAGGTTATTCAGTGCCACAGAGCACTTATAGCATTTATGGTGTTGTGGATGTTGATTACAGATCCGTAGAAAAGCTGCATATATATAACAAGCAGCGTTGTGTGCCTGTTGTCGTGATTAAGCCGGGGCAGTTTCGCGTTGTACAGGACGTCAAGGTGTCAGGGTATCAGTATTCGGAAGGTGAGATTATCAGTGGTTACAATCCAGCAATTAAACATTTGATCGCCGAGCAGCCCGGGCAGGTCGCATGGTGTACCGGAAGCAAGGCAAACAATAATTACCTGGTTGAACGTTCCAGAGGCTCGCTGAATGAACGGGTCTATAACTAATAGAACGCCGGATCTGAAACTTTTTCAAATCCGGTGTCATCATCTGCCGGTTTGATTAAACCGCAAAATACCTCAGTTCTGAGCCTAATCCTGCCAGTGTCGCTTCCACAGTTGTTCTATGGCTGGTGGCGACATTCTGTTCAACCAGTACGGCATCCACAATCTTTCCTTCTGGCTTGCTAAGGCCATTCAATCTCAGATTAACCAGGGCCGCCTCAATGGCTGTGAGTCCTGGATTAAATGCAACATTTTCAGCGTATTGGCCAATAATGGTATCGCCATTATCCAGTCGAAGTGCGACACCAGAGCGGCAACCTGAATACGGTGCATAGCTGCTGCCGGCAGCCAGAGTGGCTGCTGTCACCAGTTCGTCAGAGGCATCCGGATTGGGAAGTTCTGTGAACCGCGTTGAAAGAAGCTTTTCTTCCTGGTTTAAATCGGCAGGGCCAAATGCATCCGGAAGCAGATCTTTTATGCCATAAATACGACGTTCACTGCTGCCAATGCGGTTCACAATAAACTCCATATTTTCAACTAAGTGGAGTTCATTGAGAAACTGGCGGCAATGTCCACAAGGTGTTTCGTTCACCAGTAAACGACGAATACGGTTTTCTCCCTGATGCCAGGCATTACTCACTGCAGATTGTTCTGCATGAACAGTCATTTTCAGTGGCTGGCCTGTTATTTCAAAGTTGGCTCCAAGATACAGAGGTCCCTGCCCTTCTTCCCGGTATCCTTCAACAATGGCCCCAACAGCAAAATGGGAAATAGGGCTGGTGGTCATAGATGCCGCCAGCGGCATGAGATATTGTTGCAGGAGCTCATCACAGGAAAGCCCGAGAATACTCATTAACTCTGTGATTTGTTCAGGATCAATACGTCCATGCTGCTTCGCCATTTGCTGTAGTACAAGAGAAGCGTCAAAAGGGAAGCGGGACAGTTGTTCCTGAAAAGCAGAAAGGTTCATACGCAGAATTCCGGCCATGGCTCAGGTGTTTATGGCCTATCAACCTTACATGGTGATTTCCTAATGTCTAGTTAGCATTTCCACCAATATTTATCTTTATAAAGCAAGTGAACAGTTGTTTCGCGATATGTTGGCGAGGGCGTTTTCCTCCTTCAGAGGACAGCGTCGAGTGCATAGCAAGCAATGCAACCGTAACTATTCAGCACCCCCACAAAAAAGGTGAACTTTGTGAAGAGCCTGTCCCGCAAGGGATAAAAAAATCCGACCAGAAAAGCAGATTCAAGAAAATAGCCTTTTATCGTTGAAATAGAGCAAATAAACGACATCTGACCCTTGGCAAGGTGCTCAAAGCTCCAATCTTAGATAACAGTACAACAATGAGAGTGTCCTGAAGCCAAGAAAAGAGAAGGCTTATAACTAAAACCACATATTACTCAATTATTTCAGGGGGTGCTGAATAGTTACATGCAACCAGAACTGTGACGAAGTAAAGATGGAAAAAGACACCGTCAAAAATAGGTGAAAGCAATGGTTCACCTGTTTAACTGTCTGGGCTATTCTGACTTTCTGACAGAGTTCTTCTACCAACAAGCAATGGAATCATGAGATGAATGAGTTAACCAGGGAGCAACTGGAAGAACTCTCTACTGAGTTAACCGGTATTCGGGATGATTTATTGCAAACCATGCAGCAAACCGATGAGTCAGCCCAGCCTGTAGAACTGGATCAGCAGGCCTTCGGTCGTGTTTCAAGGGTCGATGCGCTGCAGCAGCAAAGCATGGCCAAAGCCAGTCATGTACAATGCCAGGAGCAGCTGCGCCAGGTAATAAAATCCCTTGCCCGTATGGACTCCGGTGATTTTGGCTACTGCCTGAACTGCGATGCCCTGATTGGATATGCAAGGCTGAAAGCCCGTCCGGAAACGTCATTCTGCCTTAAATGTCAGACTGAAAGAGAAGCAAACAGATAACCCCGATTTGATTTCATGAGAGCTGAATTCACTTTATGCAGAAACAGGCGCGTCCCATTGTTATTTTTGATTCCGGAGTCGGTGGACTGAGTATCTATCAGGAAGTTAAACGAAAGCTTCCGGGCCTGAAAGTCGTGTATTGCTCTGATACCATGGGTTTTCCCTATGGCCCGAAACCGGAACAAGAAGTCATAGAGCGCACCAGCCATTGCCTGAATCGTTTGTATCAGATCTATCATCCGGCATTGATGGTCATTGCCTGCAATACGGCCAGTACCATCTCCCTGCCCCGTGTTCGTCAGGAACTGAATATTCCCGTTGTCGGTGTTGTACCTGCCATTAAAACGGCCAGTGAACATTCTCTCAATCGCTGTATCGGGCTGCTGGCAACGCCAGGGACTATCGCCCGGGATTACACAGAGCAGCTTATTCGGCAGCACGCCAGTGATTGTCACGTTATAAAAGTCGGGTCCAGTGAACTGGTACAACTGGCAGAGGCGTTTTTACGTGGGGGAGTAGTCTCACAGGAAACCCTGCAAAATATCATTCAGCCTTTTTTTAATGGCCGGCATCAGCCTGATACCATTGTTCTTGGCTGCACGCACTTTCCACTGCTGTGTGATCAACTTCAGGCTGCTTCACCCTGCCAGATAAACTGGCTGGACTCAGGGGAAGCCATTGCCAGAAGGGTTGAAACCCTGCTTGGTAGCCATGATCTGATACAGGATGATCAGGACATTTTTGTTTATACCGGAGACTCAACTTCAATTGACCGTTTAAAACCGGTGCTGGAAAGCATGAATCTCAGGCAATCTGAAATGAGCCTGTGAACAGAAAAGTCTGGCTCTGTCATTGTGTTACTTCAAGACTGGGAACCTATCGGGTCACCAGGAAAAGATATCGGTTCAGGGTAAAAAACCATTCATTGTTATCAGCAATTTGTTGCAGGTCTGCCCGCCAGGCGCCTGCGTCGTTGAGGCAAACTATTTCAGAAGTGTGCTGGTAAATGCTGTCTGCCAGAGCAAAGGAGAAATTGCCCTGATCACCACAGAGGTTCACGATGGGGTGAATGACCATATCCTGAAG
>CBDBOO010000034.1:0-5745 GCA_965208385.1 Endozoicomonas sp. | reverse complement strand
CTATTTACGCTTTCTTAAACAGTATTAAACTAAACCAGTCAGATACAGCACCTGCTGCGGGTTAACCGTTTAAGTTATCTATTCTCTGTATGCATTCGGCAGAGAATAGAGTTTTATTGTGATGATATCGATGTGTTGAATACAATTTTTTATTATTTGTCTTGTTTAATATCATTCTACTTTTAATACATACCTCCTAATTCTATTAGTACTAAGTTAGTTAACTATTTAGTTAAATAAGAGTAAAAATCTTAGAATTTAATAAAGTATAAGGTTAAGGCAAAATGTGCTGAAAGGTAGGCAGTAAATGTCACAAATAATAATAAAAAATGTAACCAGAACGGTTACGAAAGGAATTGCAGATGATCCAGTCCGATTCTTATGAGCACCTCGTCTCCAATCCGGATTACTTCAGTGCCTACTGGATGCCATTTAGTGGTAACAGAGAATTCAAAAAAAATCCCCGCATCATTGTTTCTGCAGAAGGTAATTATTATACCGATATCGATGGCCGGAAGATTTTTGATGGGTTGTCTGGTCTATGGACTTGCGGATCCGGTCACAGCCGTCCTGAGATAACAGAAGCCGTTTCTAAACAGATTAAGAAGCTGGACTATTCTCCATCGTTTCAATTTGCACACCCTCTGTCATTTGAACTAGCCAATCGAATAAAGGATATAACCCCTGACGGGCTTGACCATGTTTTTTTTACCGGTTCAGGCTCGGAATCTGCTGAAACTTCTCTGAAGATTGCACGAGCCTACTGGCGCAAAAAAGGCATGCCTTCAAAAACCAAGTTGATTGGCCGTAGCAAGGGTTATCACGGGGTTAACTTTGGCGGAATCAGCGTCGGTGGTATTGCTACCAATCGCGCTCTGTTTGGCCAGGCTGTGGATGCTGACCATTTGTCTCATACGATGCTGGAAGAGAATAAATTCTCCAAAGGTTTGCCAGAACACGGGGCTCATTTGGCAGAAGAACTGCTTGAGAAAATCGCTCTTCATGACGCCTCTAATATTGCCGCCGTTATTGTTGAACCTCTGGCAGGTTCCGCTGGCGTATTGCCTCCGCCCAAAGGGTATTTGAAACGACTTCGTGAGATTTGTGATCAACACCAGATTTTATTGATTTTTGATGAAGTGATAACCGCTTTTGGTCGTATGGGATCCAACACTGGTGCTGAAGAATTTGGCGTAACCCCTGACATTATGGGTATGGCCAAGCAGCTTACCAACGGTGCAGTTCCTATGGGAGCTGTAGTTGTGAAAAGTGAAATCTATAACTGCTTTATGGAGCAGGGTGGTCCGGAGTATATGCTTGAGCTGCCCCATGGTTATACCTATTCAGCACACCCTGTGTCTTGCGCAGCGGCACTGGCGTCATTGGATATTCTGGAAAAAGATCAGCTGATTCAACGAGTAGGGGATATCAGTCCACTGTTTGAAGAAGGGATTCACAGCCTGAAAGGTCTGGATAAAGTTACAGACATACGCAACTACGGGCTGGCCGGTGCATTGACCATCGAATCGGCTCCGGGCGAACCGGCGCTGAGACCTTATCTCATTGCCACGAGCATGTGGAAGAAAGGTTTCTATGTGAGATACGGCGGTGACACTATTCAGTTAGGCATGCCTTTCACTACAGAACCTGAAGAGATGGACCGGCTGATCAATGCCCTGGGTGAGTCTATTTTAGAACTTTGATTAAGAACACTGATTGTCAGAATATTTATAACTACAGATCTATGCTTCTTGCTTACTAAGGGCAAGAAGCTGCTACATCAAATTTGAGGTGCTTTATGGAATTGGTTGGACATTTGATTAATGGTGAGAGTCGTGCAGACGCTGCTCGTGTACAGGACATTTATAACCCGTCTACTGGCGAAGTGAGCCGTCAGGTTGCTTTGGCTTCAAAATCAACCGTTGAAGAAGCCGTTACCGCCGCAGAAAAAGCGTTTCCTGAATGGCGTAATACTCCGGTTCTGAAGAGAGCCAGAGTTATGTTTCGTTTCAAGGAATTGCTGGAAAAAAACAGTGATAAAATTTGCCGGATGATCGGTGAAGAGCATGGAAAAATTTCCCATGATGCTAAGGGAGAGCTGTTGCGCGGTATTGAAAATGTTGAATACGCTTGTGGTGCTCCTGAGCTATTAAAAGGTGAGCACAGTCGTGGTGTAGGTCCGGGTATTGATTCCTGGAGTGAGTTCCAGCCATTAGGTGTCGTTGCCGGTATTACACCGTTCAACTTCCCTGCCATGGTGCCTCTGTGGATGTATCCTATGGCCATCGTGTGTGGTAATTGCTTTGTCCTGAAACCATCAGAAAGAGACCCCAGCTCTGTATTGTTTATTGCACAGTTACTGGAAGAAGCGGGCCTACCCAAGGGCGTTATGAACGTTGTTCAAGGCGATAAAGAGGCGGTAGACACTCTTTTAACGGATAAGCGAGTCAAGGCTGTTAGCTTCGTGGGCTCTACACCCATTGCCGAATACATTTATGCCACAGCCAGTGCTCATGGCAAACGTTGCCAGGCACTGGGCGGAGCTAAAAACCACGCTATTGTTATGCCTGATGCAGATATGGATAACGCGGTAAATCAGTTGTTGGGAGCGGCTTTTGGTTCTTCCGGCGAGCGTTGCATGGCTTTGTCGGTTGCAGTAGCCGTTGGTGATGAAGCGGCTGATCGGTTGGTGTCCAGCATGAAAGAGGCTATGGAGCCTTTGAAAGTGGGTGCATACAGTGAAAGCAGTAATGATTTTGGTCCGGTTATTACCCAGGCTCACAAAGAAAAGGTTGTGGGCTTTATCAGCAGTGCTGAAGAGCAAGGTGCACAGGTTGTAGTGGATGGCCGCAACCCTCAGGTAGAAGGTCATGAGAATGGTTTCTTCGTAGGCGCTACCTTGATGGATCGCGTTACATCAAAAATGACTAGCTACAAAGCTGAAATTTTTGGTCCGGTATTGCAGGTCGTTCGTGTTGACACAATGCAGGAAGCCATGAAGCTGATTAATGACCATGAATACGGCAATGGTACTTGTATCTTCACCCGTGACGGTGAAGCGGCCAGATTCTTCTCTGAGCACATTGAAGTCGGCATGGTCGGCATTAACGTGCCTTTACCAGTGCCTGTGGCTTATCACAGTTTTGGTGGCTGGAAGCGTTCACTGTTTGGTGATCTCCATGCCTACGGTCCGGACGCGGTGCGTTTTTACACCAAGCGCAAAACGATCACTCAACGCTGGCCTTCTGCCGGTGTACGTGAAGGTGCTCAGTTCGCTTTTTCCTGATCGCTGAAAATGGGTGTCCAATACGGGCACCCAATCGAACGTTATTTTTAATTCACGAAGTCAGTTAATCAGACTCAAAAATACTACACCTGCGGGTGTTTTTTTTGGCGTAAATGTCTATATTCTTATTAATTATATGCTTATATCGCTTTATTGGTGTGGCTAGCGCGGAAGAACCAGATGTCACTTTTAACCACTGCATTTCAGCTTCATGGTATTAAAAAAAGCACTGTGTTCATCAGTATTACTGCACTAATAGCGGTAGCTGCTTTCGAGATCAGTTCCGCCCAAGCTCTGATTTTAGGCCTTGCAGTGGCATTGCTGACAGCTAATCCTTTGCTTCAGTGGACTGAGACAACATCGAAGTTACTGCTTAAAGTGTGCATTGTAGCCCTTGGTTTTCGTCTGGATTTTGAACAAGTCGTAGCTGTATCAAGTAAGGCACTCTCATACTCAGCCTTGTCCATTGGTGTGACGTTCACCGCCGGACTTTGGTTGGGAAAAAAACTGGGAGTATTGGGAGATCAAAAGCACTTAATCACCAGTGGTACTGCTATTTGTGGTGGCAGTGCCATAGCAACAATTGGTTCATCGATTCAGGCCAGAAGTAAAGACATGTCGGTTGCGTTGGCGGTGGTCTTTATTCTTAACGCTGTAGCGCTGATTGTATTTCCATGGTTAGGTAAATGGTTGTCTTTGTCTCAGGAACAGTTTGGCCTTTGGGCGGCGATGGCGATCCATGATACGAGTTCGGTTGTGGGGGCAGGCGCTGCTTACGGTGAAAAGGCGCTGGATGTTGCAGTAACGGTTAAGTTGGTCAGAGCTTTGTGGATTATTCCAATAGCTATGGTATATGTGGTTTTTTTCAAGAGAGACAATGCCAAAATCTGTATTCCCTGGTTTATGGCATTTTTTGTTCTGGCATCCCTCTCCACAACCTTTATCCCTCAGATTGAAGCCTATGAGGACATCATTTCGATTTTCGCAAAAAAAGGAATGGTAATAACGCTGTTTCTTATTGGTATGTCATTGACGCCTAAATTAATCAGGCAGTGCGGAGCTACAGCATTTATTTTTGGTACTCTTCTTTGGCTTATTTCTGGTAGTTTTTCGCTTGCAATCGTCTTGATGGGATAGGTGTACGACAATGTTTTCACATCGGTTTGGTATTTTGGATTGATACCACTGTTTTTTAGAGAATCTACAACATGAAAGGCAAAATCTTGGTTCCGTTGCAAACTGACATCGATTTATAAACCTGCTACCTTATATTCAGTCGTGGCAGTTTAGTTGAGCCTTTTACTATGGACTTTTCCGGTCGCCACTTTCCAACAGATCTCATGCTTCAAACCATCCGCTGGTACCTGCGCTATAGCTTGAGCTACCACGATCTGGGGGAAATCTTAGAAAAGCGTGGCGTCGAGATCCATCACACCACTCCCTACCGCTGGGTTCAGGAATACGCTCCACAACTGGAAGCTGAACATCGAAAACGTCGGAAGCCTTGTGGTACCTCCTGGCGTATGGATGAAACGTACATCAAAATAAAAGGTGAGTGGGTCTACCTCTATAGGGCCGTGGATAAGGAAGGCGATACCGTGGATTTCCTGCTGACCAAGAAGCGAGACAAGAAGGCGGCCCTGCGGTTCTTTAGGAAGGCTATTCGCCTCAACGGCATGCCCGAGAAGGTGACCATCGACAAGAGCGGGTCCAATACGGCAGCCCTGGAGCAACTCAACAAAGAACAGGAAAAAGCGGGTCAGCCACTGTCACTACATTGAATTCTAGACAGCGAAAAATCCTTGTTGCACACGTGGCTGACGAACCTGCTGAAACCAATCTGCCTCTTTTATACCAAAGCCTTGAACAGAATTTTTCAGTTTCACCTCAATGCCAACATTGCCACAGTGAATCGATACAGCGCTATGGTTTTCAGCATGGTCGGCAACGTTATCTTTGCAAAGCCTGTGGTAAAACTTTTAATGCCCTGACTGGAACGCCTCTGGCTCATCTCCATGTTACACCTGTTCTGGATGATTATCTGGAATGCATGACGTCTTCCATGACGCTGCGTCCGTCAGCTCGTAAATGCAATATCAGCCTGGATACGTCCTTTCACCTGAGACATAGAATTCTCGCTCTTTTACAGGATGATCAAGCTAATCAGCTTCAGGGAATTGCTGAAGTTGATGAGACTTTTTTTCGGGAGTCTCACAAGGGCAGTCGCCATTTGACACGAGCAGCCCGAAAGAGAGGCGGTACGAAGAAAAGGTCTGGAAAAACTGGCGCGTCTCAAATCAGAGTAAAACCGGTTAAGAAAATCCCGGTGCTGGTCGCCTGTGACAGACAGAAAAATCTTGTGTCAAAAGCCTTGGATCATATGTGGTGGGAAGATATAGAGTCCTGCCTTAAAGACCGTATTGCACCTGGAACACCGCTCTGTGCTGATGCTTTGGTTC
>CBDBOO010000033.1:0-8353 GCA_965208385.1 Endozoicomonas sp. | reverse complement strand
TATTCATCCAGAGTCGTATTAAGAGAATTAGGCCCTGCAGGACAAGTCGCATCTTCCGCTCTTGATCTCCAGAAAGATGTTATTGCCTTTGAAGCTCTGGTTCGTATTCTGACCAAAGAAGCCCGGGTTACCTGGGGTGATGAGAAAACAGCCAGCCGCAAAGAATATGTGAAATACACCAACAACTATCGAACCCGTGTATTTGTCGATTTTGATTCTGGCAAGGTCCATGTTGAAACACTGGATAGAAAAGATCTGCACAAGGCTATAGTGGTCACTCTGTTGACACCCTACAACCCGGAAGAGGTTGACCTGTTCAGCGACAGGGAAGTTCAGCTGGGGGAAACACCCATGCTCTACAATCAGGTACTGGATCAGGAGAAACAGCCCATACGCTGGCAATGGCGAGCAGACCGGTACGCCTCCTATTTGCAGAACAACAGTATCAGCCAGCGAAACACTGAAAAAGGCACCGTTTATTCTGTTGATTTCAATCTGGTTACCAATCATGTCTCTAAGCGACAGTATCAATACGCCAATCTGGTACGCAGGTATTCAAGGCAATACAGAATTGATGAGAGTCTGATATACGCCATAATGCGCACTGAAAGCAGCTTTAACCCTTACGCCATAAGCCCATCAAATGCCTATGGCCTGATGCAGATCATTCCCAAAACGGCAGGCCGGGATGTCTTTGATAAGGTGAAGGGCAAAAAAGGACAACCTTCAAAATCGTACCTGTTCAAACCACACAACAACATTGATACCGGAACCGCCTACCTGTCTCTTCTTGAAAACCGCTACCTGAAAAAAGTAGCAAACCCACTTTCAAAAAAATACGCTGTTATTTCTGCTTATAATGGCGGCACAGGCAATGTCTTAAAAACGTTTCATTCAAATCGTAATAGAGCCATGACTATTCTGAATGATATGGAACCTGCAGAAGTATACTGGGCGCTAACAAAGCGGCACCCTCGACAGGAGTCGCGAAATTATCTTAAGAAAGTCACTCTGGCTCAAAAGGAATTTTATACGAGTACCCATTAAGAAAGCTACTGATGACCATAGAGAGTTCAGGTCATCAGTATTTTAAATGAAAACTAGCTCATAGAGCGTCCTTTATTGGCAGCAATCCTTAAGCGCAGAGCATGAAGCTTGATGAATCCTTCAGCATCACTCTGATCATAAGCACCAGCATCATCTTCAAAGGTAGCAATATTTTCATCAAACAATGACATATCAGACTCACGCCCCACTACCGCCACATTCCCCTTATAGAGCTTGAGACGTACACGGCCGGTAACAAATTTCTGGCTTTCATCAATCATGACCTGGAGCATTTCCCGTTCAGGTGACCACCAGTAACCGTTATAAATCAACTTGGCATACTTAGGCATTAGCTCGTCTTTCAGGTGAGCAACTTCACGATCCAATGTAATGGATTCGATGGCTCTGTGTGCTTTCAGCATGATTGTTCCGCCCGGGGTTTCATAACAGCCTCGAGACTTCATACCTACATACCGGTTCTCAACAATATCCAATCGCCCGACACCATGTCCCCCACCCACTTTATTCAAATGAGCCAGTACGGTTGCTGGCGTCATTTCGATACCATCAACGGCGACAATATCACCTTTCTCATAAGTCAGCTCAAGGTACTGAGCCTTATCCGGTGCATTTTCCGGAGAAACACTCCAGCACCACATATCTTCTTCTGCTTCAGCCCACGGATCTTCCAGCACACCACCTTCATAAGAGATATGCAAAAGGTTGGCATCCATGGAGTAAGGTGATTTACCTTTTTTCTTCTCCACTTCAATACCATGCTCATCACAATACGCCAGCAACTTTTCACGGGAATTCAGATCCCACTCACGCCACGGCGCTATAATCTCGACACCTGGCTTTAGTGCGTAGGCTCCCAGCTCAAAACGAACCTGATCATTACCCTTACCGGTAGCTCCATGAGCAATGGCATCAGCACCGGTTTCATTGGCGATTTCAATCAGACGTTTTGAGATCAACGGACGGGCAATAGATGTTCCCAGAAGGTATTCGCCTTCATATACGGTATTTGCACGAAACATCGGGAATACAAAATCACGAACAAACTCTTCCCGAAGGTCATCAATATAGATTTCTTTAATACCCAGGGCTTCTGCCTTGGCACGAGCAGGTTCCACTTCTTCACCCTGCCCCAGATCAGCCGTGAACGTGACCACTTCACACTCATAATGATCTTCCAGCCATTTCGCTATAACAGAGGTATCAAGACCACCTGAATAAGCCAGAACTACTTTTTTAATATTTTTCATTGAACGACTCCAACCTTTCGATTCATTCTAGCCTTTACCCAATATCTCATCACAATCATTCCGTCTGTTTAACGTCTTCAAATCCGTTTTTGAAAGGACACGCCAGGATACGCTTTAAATATTTATTCATAAAACAAGCATAATAATTCAATACTGACCAATAACCAACACCCGACAACTGTTTTTTTGCCTATTTGATTAAATTATATTCTGAACAGACTGCATAGCTTCTGTCACAGGAGAAACTACTACTATATAACTCAAAACTACTACCATATGACTCAAAATTTCGCTAGGATGAAAACTCGGTCTGAATGCTTTCAAAACTGGCAACAACCGGAAACAGGTAAACACTTTCCATGACTCAAACACTTAAAATCACCCGCCCGGATGACTGGCACCTTCATTTGCGCGACGGCATTGCTCTCAATGAAACCGTCAGTTCTATAGCAAGAACTTTTAGCCGCGCTATTATCATGCCAAACCTGGTACCACCCGTTGTCAATATCGATATTGCCAGGGCCTATCAGCAACGCATTATGGAACACATCCCTGCAGGTAATGAGTTCCAGCCTCTGATGACCCTTTATCTCACCGACAACACCACGGCTGACATGGTGAAAGCCGCTCATGCCGGGGGAATAGTTACAGCGCTGAAACTCTATCCGGCCGGCGCCACAACGAATTCTGATTCCGGCGTCACCAGTCTGGACAAAATTCATGGTGCCCTGGAAGCCATGGCTGAATGTGGTCTGCCTCTGCTGGTTCATGGTGAAGTAACGGATACGGATATTGATGTCTTTGATCGTGAAAAAATCTTTATTGATCGCCATTTGAGCAAACTGGTAGAACGCCTGCCACAACTGAAGATTGTGTTTGAGCATATAACCACTGCTGACTCGGTAGAGTTTGTCCAGTCTGCAAGCAAAAACATTGCGGCCACTGTCACCGCTCACCATCTACTGTATAATCGCAACCATATGCTGGTTGGTGGTATCAAGCCTCATTACTACTGTCTGCCGATTCTGAAACGTAACAGCCATCAGCAGGCACTATTGGAAGCTGTTACAGGCGACAGCAAAAAGTTTTTCCTGGGTACAGATTCAGCACCTCACGCTATTGGCGCCAAAGAATCATCTTGTGGTTGTGCTGGCTGTTATACGGCACCTGCCGCTATCGAGCTTTACGCTGAAGCGTTTGAGTCAATGAATGCACTGGATAAACTGGAAGCTTTTGCCAGCCATAACGGCCCGGATTTCTATGGTCTTCCAAGAAACACTAACACGATCACTTTAGTGAAAGAGTCCTGGACCATGCCTGAACATTTCCCATTCGGTGACAGCCGGGTGAAACCCCTGAGAGCAGGTGAAACCATTCACTGGCGACTCAAAACTGACTAAGGAGATTCCGTGAGGATCGACGACAGCCACTCTATGGCTAGCCGATTCAGAGGCTTTCTGCCCGTTGTAATCGACGTGGAGACAGGTGGTTTTAATGCCACCACTGATGCATTGCTGGAAATTGCAGCAACAGTGATTGAGATGGACGAAAGCGGCTTCGTACACCCCAGCCCTACAGAGTCTTATCATATCAAGCCATTTGAAGGTGCCAACATTGAAAAAGCCGCTATTGAGTTTATCGGCATTGACCCTTTTCACCCGTTACGCATTGATATACCGGAAGAAGACGCACTGAATAAAATATTCAGAAGTGTCAGAAAGTCGGTGAAAGCTCAGGGATGCAACAGGGCTGTGCTGGTCGGGCATAATGCGTCTTTTGATTTGAACTTTGTTATGGCGGCAGCAGAACGCTGTGAGATGAAACGCAATCCGTTTCATCCGTTCTCCTGCTTTGATACGGCGACTCTGGGTGGACTGGCTTATGGCCAGACTGTTCTGGCCAGAGCCTGTGAAGAAGCACGCATAGATTTTGATAAATCTGAAGCACACTCTGCACGCTATGACACAGAAAAAACCGCAGAATTATTCTGCACCATTGTCAACAAATGGAAAGATCTGGGCGGATGGTTATAGCATGACAGTGCAGGCAGTCCCATATTCATGAGACTGCCTGTAACGCTTGCTCATGCAGTTCTCTAAAAAGCGCATGAACGCATAATTCTCTACCGAGAGAAAGCAATCTGCTGTTCTTTCACTACCACCTTTATAATATCTCCCGGAACGTATTCACCGGCAAGTATCGCTTCTGCCAGAGGGTTTTCAATACTTCTCTGTATAGCCCTTTTCAATGGCCTGGCACCATAAACAGGGTCAAAACCGACTTCGGCCAGTTTGCTCATAGCCTCCTCCGTAACATCAAGGGAAAGACTGCTGTCTGCCAGCCTTCTATTAAGATTGCTCAACTGAATGGACGCAATGCCTTCGATCTGTTTGGCTGTTAACGGATGGAACACCGCCAGTTCATCCACCCTATTGACGAACTCTGGCCGGAAGTGCGCCCCAACCACCTCCATCATGGTGTCCTTCAGAGCGTCAAAACTTTCCCCCTGCATGGCTTGAATCACATCTGAACCAAGATTGGAGGTCATGACTATAACCGTATTCTTGAAATCAACCGTACGCCCCTGCCCATCGGTCAAACGACCATCTTCCAATACCTGGAGAAGAATATTGAAAACATCCGGATGAGCTTTCTCAACTTCGTCCATCAAAATAACGGAATAAGGTTTTCGTCGTACAGCTTCGGTCAGATACCCACCCTCTTCATACCCAACATAACCGGGAGGAGCACCCAGCAATCTCGACACCGAGTGTTTTTCCATAAATTCCGACATATCAATACGAACAATGGCGTCTTCGGTATCAAACAGAAATTCTGCAAGGGCTTTACAGAGTTCTGTTTTACCAACACCCGTCGGGCCAAGAAACATGAATGAACCATTAGGACGATTCGGATCAGACAAACCGGCTCGGGAACGACGAACCGCATTAGCAACCGCAACAACCGCCTCATCCTGACCAATGACTCGGTTGTGCAGTACATCTTCCATTTTCAGAAGTTTATCGCGTTCGCCTTCAAGCATTTTTGAGACAGGAATCCCTGTCCACTTTGAGACTATTTCGGCAATTTCCTCTTCGGTAACACGGTTACGCAGCAACTTCATATCACCCGTATCGGCCGCATCGGCCTGGGCCAATTGTTTATCCAGTTCGGGTAAGCTGCCATACTGAATCTCTGACATTTTAGCCAGATCCCCCGTTCTTCTGGCGGCTTCCAGCTCAATCAGTAATTTCTCTTTTTCTTCACGTATTTTTTGCGAACCATGAAGAACCACTTTCTCTGCTTTCCAGATATCGTCCAGATCCGAGAACTCACGTTCCAGCACTTGAACTTCATCCGTCAGACGTGACAGGCGCTCTTTTGAAGCTTTATCACTTTCCTTTTTCAGAGCTTCCTGTTCAATTTTCAATTGAATAAGACGTCTTTCCAAACGATCCATCTCTTCCGGTTTGGAATCCATTTCCATTCGAATAAGACTGGCGGCTTCATCAATAAGATCAATCGCCTTATCAGGCAGCTGTCTGTCAGTGATATAGCGCTGGGAGAGCCTTGCCGCAGCAACAATCGCCGGATCAGTAATATCAACACCATGGTGAGCTTCATATCGCTCCTTCAAACCCCGAAGTATGGCTATGGCATCTTCCTCCGTGGGCTCATCCACCAGCACTTTCTGGAAGCGCCGCTCCAGGGCTGCGTCTTTTTCTATATATTGCCGATATTCATTCAGGGTCGTGGCTCCAACACAGTGCAGTTCGCCCCGGGCCAGAGCAGGCTTAAGCATATTACCCGCATCCATGGCGCCTTCGGCCTTACCAGCTCCCACCATAGTATGCAGCTCATCAATAAAGAGGATGATCTGCCCTTCCTGCTTGGACAGGTCACTCAGAACGGCTTTCAATCTTTCTTCAAATTCCCCCCTGAACTTGGCTCCGGCTATCAACGAGCCCATATCCAGTGAGAGCAGCTTCTTCCCTTTGATACCTTCTGGCACTTCACCATTAACAATGCGTTGGGCCAGTCCCTCGACAATGGCGGTTTTACCCACTCCCGGTTCGCCAATAATAACGGGGTTATTTTTTGTCCTGCGCTGAAGAACCTGAATCGTTCTCCTGATTTCGTCGTCACGCCCAATAACAGGATCCAGCTTTCCCTGCTCAGCCAGCTCTGTGAGATCAATGGCATATTTGGACAGGGCATTCCGGTTATCTTCCGCATTCGGATCATTAACTGATTCGCCACCACGGATATGCTTGATGGCATTGGCCAGCGCAGCCTTACTAACCCCCTGCCCTTTGAGGACTTTCCCCAATGGCCCTGTATCATCCATCATGACCAGTAATATAAGCTCGCTGGAAATGAACTGATCATTACTCTTCTGGGCTTCCTTATCAGCCAGATTGAGTATTCGAATCAGATTCCGGGAAGGCTGAATATCACCTGTAGGATTATTTATTTCAGGAAGTTGATCAAGAATGCTTTCCAGTTCAGCGTGCAATACATTGATATCAAAACCAACCTGCATCAACAACGGTTTTACAGAGCTGCCCTGTTGATTTAACAACCCCAATAGCAAATGAACAGGCTCAGTCTGACTATGATCTTTCCCCAGTGCCAGTGATTGAGCATCTGCCAGGGCGGACTGCAATTTACTTGTCAGGCGATCGGCTCTCATAAGAACTATCCTCTCAGCTACCTGAATATAAGTGTCTGCATTTTATATGGCGACTCCCAACGGGATTTCAAGATTAAAAACAGTAGAAACTCATTTTCAAAGCCATTTTTCAATATCAGAAAATTACAGTAAGGAGCAATAAAAGTGAAAATAAAAATAAAAATAAAAATAAAAATATTGCTATTAGCATCAGCATTGCCGGTGATGGTCTATGCAGGCAGTCAATACAAAACCATTAGCTACAGGCTTGCCATACAGGACACCATAGAAATAAAACCCGACACTGATGATGGCCTGTATTTTCCGGCAACGCCTTCTGATTATGGCGTTCCTGGTTCTCTTCAGACGAAATCTGCCCAAGATATTCCCACCGTTATTTTTTCAAAAAAACCGCAGTGGAATCGGTTAAATTCGATGGCCTGGAAAACATTATTCAAGAACATCAAACCAGCCAGGAAAGAAGGCGATAATAAAAATACTGCTTTTATTTCCCCCAGACTAGCTTCCAAATTTTCAAATCATGAATTCTTCTGGGATCAGGCATTTATTAATCTGGGGTTTGGCCAATATGCTCACCCTTTTATAGATACAACCGGAGGACTGGATGCTTTTTATCATTCACAGAAAATCGATGGATTCATTCCCCGTGAAATACTCCCGGACGGCACCGATTTTCGCTTTATCCCTGTACAGAATTTGACACTGCGTATCAAGAAAGACAGTTTTTTATTCGAATTGACCGGCAGCACAAACAGACTCCCTCTTCTGGATTACACAGAGCAATATTTTAAATCCATTGGCTGGGGAGCATTCTGGCACTCTTATAACGAGGCCCGTCAGCCCGTTTTATTGCAGATAGACAAATTGAAAGAATTATTTGCCGAAGAAAATAAAAACAATCCGCCACTGGCTGCTCATGCTGAATGGCAACATTATTTACTAAGTAGACGCATTGGCCGGTTATCCTCTGTCGTAACAGCACTTGAAAAACAGACCCAGTGGCTTGAAGCCAATCGCCAGGTTCATGTGGGTCCCCTTCAGGGTCTGTTCTGGCAGAGGCCCTTTGGTTCCGGAATGGACAATTTACCCACAAAATTTGATCTCTGGACAAAGGAACAAAAGCAGGCTGCAAAACAAAGCGATCCCGATATCAATCAGCTTTTAACTGAAAAATCCGATGCATCATTCGACATCTCTGCTCAAATGAAGCTGCATTATGATGCAATGGCAAATATTGAAAGAGTTCTTGATAGAACCGCTGAATCAGCACTGTATAGAGAAAAATCCAGAGAACTGAAAGAACTAATCAATCACTGCATGTGGAGTGATAAGGAACATTTTTATT
>CBDBOO010000032.1:0-31231 GCA_965208385.1 Endozoicomonas sp. | reverse complement strand
ATCCTGAAAAATATCATACAGAACAAATAAAATTCACTTCCTGCCAGTTTATCGATTAGCGGCAACATTATTCGTCAATCACTCTCCTTCATCAGGTTTCAACAAATCATAGCTTGTTGTTAAACACGCTTCGCATTCCCGAAAATCTGCCGACATGTACTGAATATTCACTAATTTGAAAGGATTCTGTTGATGGCTGGTGATTTTAATGTCCTCGAGCGATTCTCTCCCATTGAACCTCATTTAAAGGGAGAAGAACTGCATCAGGCTAAACAGCGGGGACTTTTCAGAATTGCAGGCCGCTTGAGACAAATCGTCAAGCTGTCACCTCTGACATCAGCATTTAGACAATCAAGACAAGAAAGTATTCATGAAGGATTGCCGATTCCAGAGAACAAATCCATTCGACAGAGAAGAGGCCATGTACAACGAAAAGGCCGACTTCCCAGCCTTCATAAGCCGGTCGTCATTCAGCCTGGTGATGCCAATAAGCGTGCATTGGAATTCCATGCATCGGTGAGTAATGCTGCAGGTAAATATGGTAATAACGGTACTATTCCAAAAGATTTGATCACCACTCAAAGAAACGCTGTTGAGAGTGTTGCCATTGGAGGCGAAGAGATATTCGGGTCTTTTGCTTCGGTTATAAAAAGTGCAAGGGATGAAGTATTAATCCAAACGTTTTCCTGGGAACCCAATTCACCCGGAGTACAGGACCACATTATACCTGCTATAAAAGCTCTTCAGGCAGAAGCAAGGGCTCATCCGGAACGATTTTCACTGCCACTGAAAATTCGGATACTGGTCAATCAGGCACGTGGCCCTGCAGCAAAATTCATGAAGCGAAAGAAAGGCAATCGTGCTCCAACGGTTGAAAACCTCTTGCCCAATCTGGGGAAAGTGAACAGACAGCTTCTGGATATTAAGGGCGGAATTCATATCAATAAATTAACCGACGGTCTCCATACCAAAACGGTCGTTGCTGATGGTACCCGAGCAGCGATAACCGGTGCCAATGTTCAGAAAAGAAATCACGCAAACACCGAAAGGAATGGTTTGGCTGCCTACGACACCGGAACAGTCGTTCGTGGAGAGGTCGGACAATCCCTTCGGGCCGGTTTCATACACAACTGGGAAAACGGGCTTGATGCCAAAGACAAACCCAACAAAAAGATACGACCGCAGAGGCGTCCGCCTAATTTTAATCTTGACCACAGCCTGACCAATACACCTATTACAGTACTTACTCGAAAGGCCAACCCGAATATCTCCAAACGCTCCCTCTACAGTCCTCAAAGCCAGGGATTGATAACCGCAATAAGGGAGTCCAGAGATAAAATATGCATTCAGTCTCCCAACCTCAATAATCCCGAATTAATCAAAGAATTGGTAGGTGCTGCCAAAAGAAACGTTAAAGTTGAAATTTTACTTTCGAAGCGTTTTAACGAACAGCGGGAAAGTACAGTGGGAGCAGGGGGAACCAACACAGAAGCGGTAGGGAAATTAAAGCTATTATCCAACAACCATCCCAATCTTGATATTCGCTGGTATGTTGCACCGGGAGGTACAACGCCTGTTGAAGAAAATCTTCTTGGTGATGGCGCAAGCCATGCAAAATTCGCCAGTTTTGATGATCAGATGGTCGTAATAGGATCGGCTAATATGGACAATCAAAGCTGGTACTATGCCGATGAGACATCACTGGCTATCGCCGGAAAAGATAATACGCTGTACGTAAAAAACCGACTATTTCAACCAGCATTTGACCGAAGTGTTTCTGCTTGACGCATCAAGCTCTCCGATAGACCAGCCTAATTGAGAAATTCCAGTTCAAACTGTTTTAGTGACGCCACGTTTCCCAGAAACTCCCAATGATGGTTTTTCTGCTCTCTGGTTAATTCTAACTCACCCAATTGATTCACCCTCACCAGATAGTTACCTGCTGGTGACTCAACCGAATACTGGTTATTTGACATACTGCGCAATACAGGTTTTACAGTGAAATTGTTACCCGTTTGCTGACTCAGATCATACAGTCGATCAAGCTGCTGTTTTTTTAGCGAAGCATTCACCACGCCTCTGTTCTGAGGTTCAAGATACGCCCTGCCCCTGCCAAGTACATATTTTGCATTTTTTGCAAACTGATCATTCATTTTCTTCAAATGCTCTGATCGGCTTCCCGGAGCTTCGATAGAAGCAGTCATAAATTCTTCAACAACATTTTTATTCTCTCGACCTCCCGTCAGCCCACTGGCACTCATAAAGTGAGGCGATGTTGCTGCATCACCAATGGGAATAACAACAAGATCCGGACCGTCTTCTAAATTTGAAATCACTGCACTGCCACTGGTTAACGCTGATTGAGCCACAGGAAATGTTGCCGTAAATTGATGATTAATTGTATCAATAGTGGCGCCTGTTTTATCACTAAACCCCTGACTGTCGGCAACGGTCTGAAACCACGCCTCTTTCGCTGCACCATTTAACGCTTTTACTTCTGCATTTGTTAGCCCTTTGCTTTTTGCTGCACGATCCACAAACTCAAACCAGGTTTTTGCTCCCTCGGGTATTTCCATCCCCACATAGATCAAGCCACGATTTTCAAAGGTTCTCAGTTGTACTACCTGATTATCAATGGAACCCTCCAATTTCTTCAACGCAGTTCGAGGGTTTTTATCTAATAGCTCCCCAATCAGTTTTTTCCCGTCTCTTGAAAGTCCGGGAAGGAACTTCTCTGAGAATTGTTCCGTTAATCGAGCTTCATAGGCTTTATGAAAATCATCATTAAACATAATTACGCCCTGAACCGCAGGAAAAGTATCCAGTGCTGGGTTATCCAGCTGTTTTCCACCCCAGGATGCAACACCATATTCTGCTTCAGTGGTCACAGGCGCATGACTGAAAAACATATCCCGTGTAGGGCTATTCTTACCTCCTGCGCACAATAGAATATCTGCTTCGAACTCCTGCATTTCAACCTGTTCTTTTATACCTGCTACCGTGCCCCCTTTTGATATTACAGCCGCTTCATCACTTTTATGTCTGTCATAATCTTTTTTATAACTGGCTCTTATACGATAACGACCACCTTTCTGGGCTGGTGCTACCACATCATCAATAGAAAATGCTGCTGAACGCTTTAGATGGATATCATCAGGATTCTGATCCTCATGGTTATACTGCAATGACAGCAGTTCGGTAAACCGGTCATGAAGCCTATTTTCGAGTTCATTGGTTACAATGGATGCAGATCCATCCGGTGACAATTTTCCAATACCCGTTTGAGGGTTAAACATGTCCTCAAACTTTGCTCCCAGAACAAATCGCAATTCATTGACCCACTGGGAATCAAGCCTCAGAATCTGGACTCTGCTGTAATCAGTCCCCCTCCTCTCCAGAACCGTGACATCAGCCCCCTGCATATAGTGCTTGATGGCAGACATCAAACCATTAGGTCCAGCACCTTCTATAACAACTTTAGGGTGATTTCGAGCCTTCAAATTTTGAGCCTTCATCCACCCTAGCTGTTCAAGATCCATTGTTTCACTGACAATGCTGCCTACCTTTTGGAGCTGCAGTAATGATTGACTGAATTTTTGACCCGTAAATCTGGAATCGGTTAAAACACCTGTAGACCATTTTCTTCCGGGGCCAGACTGAATATCAAGCAATAACTTTCTGGCTTCAGCCAGCTTCGGTAACTGCTGCTGGACAAATTTTTGTTCTGTCTCTGAAATACGCTCATTTCTATCAATTTTTCCTATCAAATCAGTCACTCTTGGTATATCAAGCTCATGCAAGAAAGGGAATAGCCTTATGAAAGCGTCCCGTTTCGTTATAGTGTCCACAGTTCCCTGCAGTCGCCTGAGCTCACCTGTGACTAATTCCTTTGAGCCTTTTTCATCAACAAACTGCAGCAAATCCATATCCGCCGTCCGAACCAGTTCAGGTCGATCCCCTGTCACAGAGTAACTGCGTTCCAGATTTCCCCGAATAGTGCCCAGGGCCGCATCCATAACCCGCTTCGCAGGCGAAGGAGGCCCAAAACATGCCTCTTGTAATGTTCTTTTTGCCTCTGATTTTGATTGGCCATCTCTCACACCCTGAGCAGCGTTGATGGACGCAGTGTTCACTGCCTGATCGTAAAGTCCACCCTGCCGGGTAGCCACGAAGTGCTTTTTCAACTGATCTTCCAACACCTCTGCTTCATGGTCTTTTCCTGACAGTAATGACAGGTAACAATAAGCTTCCAAAAAAGCCCAGGTGTCAGCAATACCTATATTAGGCTGTTTACTTTGCAGCTTTTGTTGTTGTTGCTTGAGATGGAACTTCGCTTCCAGTAATAGCTGTTGCTCAGTCAGTGGCGTTTTCTTAAGTGAACGAACCTCTGCCGCTTCAAGGTTCAGTGCTCTGAGAACCCACCGCCCTCTCTCGGAATCTAGAAACCGCACCGACTCTTTGAGAATATAATTAACATCACGGGGTGAGCCCTGGCTTTTTAGCCTTTCCAGCTCATTAAGAACAGCATTGTTTTGAGCTTGATCAGCCCCTCCCCTTCCCGGAAAAGATTGATAGGACAGATCTACAACATATTGAGACTCTTCGATGTTGGGAATATCCTGTATCCATTCTGGCCGCTGTAACAGGATGATTGCATAGTGCCTCTGAAAGCGTTTGGCCCCATCATGAGAAATATCAGTGGCAGCCTTTCGACTTAATTCTTCAGATAAATCGGTAAGTTCTTTTTTTGTCTGCTCTAAAAGCCGCAAATCATCCGGTTCATGATAAATAGCACTTTCAATTTCTTTCATTTTAATGAATGGCAACGTTTTATTGCCCACATCTCTCACTAAGCGGTCTTTAAGACTCTTCTTAATAGCAGGATTATCAAGCGTTTCCCTGACCTGGCCAGCCAGCTGTCTTTTTGCATCTCTATGACCAAACCTGTTGGCCAGCCAGCGAAAGGGTGACCAATGTCTGGACACTTTGACTTCAACGGTACCTTCTCCCTTTCTCAACCGGTAAGTCACTTGAGCATCCTTTCGCCTGGCCTGTTCCAGTTGATCCAGATTCTTCTCAAACTGTACCAGAGAGCTCTGTTTTGAAGGTTTTATAGCCATAACTCATGCCTCTGCCTGATAACCGATACACTTTGTAAACGTTTGCATATTTCTTCTTATCGGTCATTTTTCATAAAAGACCATTAGTCGGCCTCTTCAGCGCAAAAAAAAACGCAGACAATGGTCATTGTCTGCGCTTCATGTTCAATGGACTTAATTCAGAGTTTTAGCTGGCCATTTCCAACAACAGTTTGTTCAGCCTTTGAACGTAGCTCGCTGGATCCTCCAGCTGACCACCTGCAGCAAGGTTCGCCTGATCGAAAACAACCCGTGTCAGATCGCCAAAACGATCTTCGTCCACTTCCTGATCCAGTCGAGCGACCAGGGGATGTTCCGGATTAATTTCAAAAATTGGCTTTGACTCTGGCATCGCCTGACCGGCAGCTTCCATGATACGGCGCATTTGCATACCCATATCCTGATCACCAACAACCAGACACGCAGGAGAATCAGTCAGACGATGAGTCACACGGACTTCGTCCACATCATCGGACAGCACATCCTTGATACGCTTCACCAGATCTTCTTTATCTTTAGCTGCTTCTTCCTGTGCTTTTTTATCATCCTCATCATCCAGCTTGCCCAGATCCAGATCGCCACGAACAACATCGGCAAATTGCTTGCCATCAAACTCGTTGAGGTGGGACATCAACCATTCATCGACACGATCTGACAGCAGAAGAACCTCAATACCCTTCTTCTTAAATACTTCAAGATGAGGACTGTTGGCTGCTGCTTTTGGCGTTTCAGCTGCAATGTAGTAGATCTTGTCCTGACCTTCCTTCATCCGGGAAACATAACCTTCAAGCGTCTGATCCTGGTCAATACCTTTGGATTCAGTACTGGTGAAACGAAGCAATCTGGCTATTTTTTCACGGTTGGAAAAGTCTTCTGCAGGGCCTTCTTTCAAAACCTGACCAAATTCTTTCCAGAATTCAATGTAGGTTTCTTCCTCTTTTTTGGCCATTTTTTCCAGCATATCCAGCACACGCTTGGTCAGCGCCGTTTTCATGCTGTCCACAGCCGGATCTTTCTGGAGAATCTCTCTGGATACATTCAGGGACAGATCGTTAGAATCAACTACACCCTTAATGAAACGCAGGTACATAGGCAAAAACTCATCCGCCTGGTCCATTATGTACACTCTTTGTACATAAAGCTTCAGACCTTTTTGCATATCCCTGTTGTAGAGATCAAAAGGCGCTTTGGCAGGAATAAACAATAAGCTATTGTATTCCAGTTTGCCTTCCACACGGTTGTGACTCCACTTCAGAGGATCAGTGAAATCATGACTTACGTGCTTGTAGAACTCTTTGTATTCTTCTTCGGAAACATCACTGCGAGAGCGAGTCCACAGCGCTTTAGCTGTGTTAACTGTTTCCCATTCTGGTGATTTTTCTTCTTTCTCTTCTTTCTCTTCTTTCTCCGCTCCCTCTTCATCCACTGACGGCATTTCGTCCTTCAGCATGAGAATCGGCATGGAAATATGATCAGAATATTTTCGAATAATATTACGCAGACGGAAACCATCGGCAAACTCTTCCGCTTCAGACTTCAGATGCAGGGTAACACTGGTACCACGCTTCTCTTTTTCGATACTTTCTACGGTAAATTCACCAGAGCCATCAGAGACCCATCGCACACCTTCACTGGAATCAGCTTTGCGTGTATCTACAGTCACCTTGTCAGCAACGATAAACGCAGAGTAAAAACCAACTCCGAACTGACCAATCAGCTGGGAATCTTTTTGTTGATCTCCCGTCATAGTCTGAAGGAAATCAGCTGTTCCTGATTTGGCAATGGTACCCAGATGGGCAATGACATCGTCCCTATCCATACCAATGCCATTATCAACAATACTGATTGTCTTGGCATCCTTGTCGAAAGAGATGCGAATATCCAGATTCGGATCACTTTCCAGGAGAGTATCATTGTGAAGTGCTTCAAAACGCAGCTTGTCAGCCGCATCAGAGGCGTTGGAGACCAGTTCCCGCAAGAAAATTTCGCGGTTGGAATACAGGGAATGAATCATGAGGTTAAGCAGTTGCTTCACCTCAGTCTGAAAACCCATTGTTTCTTTTTTGGCTTCGACAGTCATTTGACCCTCTACGTTGCGTCAACCAATTAAATTCAGTTGATAGCAATATGGGGCTGTCTGATTTCTTTTCAAGCCATTATTGTTTTTTTTTCAAGCCATCATTGGTTTTTTTTCACTATCGGGTCAACACATCCCGATCTTTTTCACTCACAATCAGCGCTTCCAGCACCGATGAATGAAACTCACGTCTAAACAGAATAAAAACCACCAGAAACGAACTCAGTATAAATAATGCCGGATGAATGAACCATGACATGGTCGCCAGGGCAAAATAATAAGCCCGGAGACCGTAATTGAAGTGATTGGCAGCCAAAGTCAGAATATGACCGGAACGAATTGAAAATACCTGCTGTTCAGTCTCATTTTCATGAATTTCCGACATCAGGGGCGCACTTCCCAGAAGAACACAGGTAAAGTTATAGAGCCTCAGGCTCCATGTGAATTCGAAAAAGGTATAGACGAAAATAACCAGCATACACAATACCTTCAGTTCCCATAATTCTCTGGTATTGGTCATTACAAAGGGGATGGTTGCCAGCACACTCACGGCCTCTTCAGAAGCTGCAATACCAGTAATAAGACCGGCCATTACCAAAATACTCGTGGAGGCAAAAAAACTGACACTGGCCCTGAGGCTGGAAATTAAACTGGCATCCGCTATGCGATTATCCCTTTTCAGTAACCTGAACATCCAGTCACGGCGGTAAAGAGCAAGAACACTGGCCAGGCAGGGTGTTTTTTTTCCTTTATAATTGGCATACCAGGTATACCCGATCCAGCAGAACAACAGATTTAATATGGCCAGCCAGTCCGACAAGGTACCTGCATCTGTTATCATTATTTTCCACCTGTTCATCCATAAAAACTATTTAAATGCTTTTAAACTGCTTTTAAACTGCTTTGCCAGTCAGCCGGTTCATGACAATAGAATGCGACTGTCTTATCATACATGCAACAACAGGGCTTACTGAATATAGACCAGTGTCTCGGTTCAGGCATACCTTTCAAGCACGGATTCATGTTTTGCAAGCACGGATCCTATTTTGATAGCGCATTGGCAGGCATTGTTCATTCTGTCAGTGATTAAAATAAAGTTATAGCCGAAGTATCTAGAAGTGCAGTCAGGCAGCCAGCAAGGAAAGCTCCGGGACTTACGCAGTAAGTAGTCAACGAAGACAGCCAACAACCCTGCAACTTCAAGGGCAACGGGTATATAATCAAGACCGGGTTATCTTAACAAACCCGTTATGGAGTATTAATGACAGACACGCAATATCTGTTGGGTTGGCTGATTTATTTTATTGGCGCATCGGGTTGCCTGCTGGGTTTGTGGCTGGTGATACAGCGCATGTCCGTACGATTCAGACGCTTTTTTATGGTTCTGGCCGCGGTACTGGTCTACCTGCCTGGAATCACCAAACCCGATATGTCTTACCTTGCTCCGGCTTTTTTGATTACCCTTTTTGACGGCCTTACCTATGGCATAGAAGGTATGTGGCGTACGGGCAAGGCTTTATTACTGATTGCCGGAATTGCCTCTTTGATAGCCCTTCTACTGCCCGTTAAAAAACAGCCGCCAAAAAAAACGTCCGTCAAAAAGCCGAATGTAAACAGAAGACAAACCAGTGTAAAAAAGCGGCAGCCAATAGCTGGTCAGCAAAGTAATCGGGTCAGTAAGCCCGGCCGAAAAGAACCCGTTTATCGATGAGAAGGTAACCTGAACGAATCATGTGTGAACTTCTTGGAATGAGCGCCAATACGCCTACGGACATTGTTTTCAGCTTTACTGGTTTGATGCAGAGAGGTGGTAAAACCGGCCCACACAGTGATGGCTGGGGAATTGCCTTTTACGAGGGCAAAGGTCTTCGAGAGTTTCGCGACCCCTATCCAGGTTGCGATTCAGAAATTGCCCGGATGGTGCAGTCTTTTCCCATAAAGAGCACCACCGTCATCAGTCATATCAGGCAAGCCAATGCCGGACGAATTGCTCTTGAAAACACTCACCCTTTTACCCGGGAACTCTGGGGGAAATATTGGACATTTGCCCATAATGGTCAGTTAAAGGGAATCAAGAAATACACGCTTGAACATTACTTACCGGTAGGAACCACAGACAGCGAGCACGCATTCTGCTGGTTAATGGATAGAATAAGAGAGCGGTTTCCAAAGCCTCCAACAAGGCATAAAACCTTACAGAGATATATTAATGATCTGTGCAAAGAATTGAATTCGCTCGGCGTTTTCAATTTATTACTGACGGATTCAAAACATCTGTATTGTTTCTGTTCAACAAAACTCAGCTGGATTACCCGATGCGCTCCCTTCGAACAGGCCAGTCTGAAAGATACAGAAATGACCGTAGATTTCGGCCAGGTCACTACCGATAAAGATGTGGTGACAATCATTGCCACAGACCCACTGACCTCCAATGAAGCCTGGGTGATCATGAACCCGGGGGAAATGAAGGTTTTCTACCAGGGGCTGGCCTGTTAATTACGCTCCAGTTTACAGACGATTCTGCAGACTGGAATGTTTCTGCTGATACAGAGCCAGAGTCTGCTCATCAAAGGTTCGCTCTATAGCCTGCTTCATGAAGCGCTCAGAAGAACCGACCTTCCCCCGGGCGTATGATATCTGTGCAAGCCCCAGGTACGCCTGATGCACGTAAGGTGCCTTGCTGATAGCATTATTAAAATAGTTTTCAGAAAGAGTCAGTTTGCCTTCTCGCATTGCTTTCTGACCCAATTCGATTAATACATAAGGATTTGGGTCATCCATTGCGGCCAGAGTTTTTTCAACTCTGATTATTTCCGACTTATCACCTTGCTGCTTAAGAACAATCAGATAGTTAGTCAGCGTTGAAACACTCCCCTCCTCCAATACAAGAGCATGTTCATAAAGTGCTCTGGCCGTTTTCAGATCATTCATTCTACGATGCAGAATGGCAAAGCTATTGATCACAGAGATATTGTCGGGAGAATATTGATTCGCTTTGACAAGCAGGGAATAGGCCCGATTAAAATCCCCGGCAACCAGAGCATCAGCGGTCAGGTTAAGATAATATTTAGCGACAAACTCATCATATTTCACCCGTTCTCCAACGTAATCATTTTTCATTGGAAAATAGTCGATGACAATTTCCGAACCGCTGGCAGAAAAATTGTGCCCTTTTCCGTTAATATAATCGGGATCGCTTAACCGACTTCTGACATGACTGGAACTCAGGATAAACTGACTATTTTTAAAAAAAACAGGGGCACTGGTCACTTCCTGACAGCTGATTTTAACATCCACCAGCCCAGCCAATGATGTTGTCAGAATTGCCAAAGACAGACAATTGCCATTATTGAGCTCAAATGCCTGACTGGCGTTGAAGGTATCAGCACGATAGGTAAAACCTGTCAGTTTTTTACTCAGGAATTGAAAGACTTTTTCTGCAGGCCGGTCAGTATCATTTCGAAAGGTATGATAGAAGGCTTTGAACTCATTTTTCTGTTCTCTGGTCAGCTCGAAAATTGATGATTCATCTGGTACCGGCATAGCCTGAAACAATTCATGATTGATTATTTCCAGGGTTCTGACTGAATGGACTCCAGACACTTCAGGCTTGCTCGCGCAGCCATACAGAAAAAAAAGGAATGTGGTAATACTGAGCTGTTTTGCACAATTTATTATTATGGCTCCTCGCTGTTTGCTATGGATTTTGTGCTGATATATGACCGATAATCCCCGACCCGGAAGCTCACAGGTTTAAGTAGTCATCCATGGATGGTAATCAGATATTTATGCTCGGCCTCGGCTTGCAGGCACCTTGGAAAATAGTTGATCAGCATCTCGATACAACAAAGAAACCCAATGAGTTGGTACTCAATGTAGGTGCTGAACGCGGTAGTCTCTATCCATGCCCCAAGTGCGGTAAAGCTTCTCAGGCTCATGACTTTAAAGTGCTTACCTGGCAGCACCTGAACTTCTTTCAGCACCATTGCTATATTAAAGCAAAAGTCCCCCGTACGCGCTGTGAGGAACACGGCATTCATCGTGTAAATGTTCCCTGGGCAAGAGAGAATAGTAAGTTCACTCTACTGTTTGAGCAGGCACTGCTAACGCTGGTGAGAGAGATGCCGGTGAAAGCCTGTGCCAAGCATGTTGGCGTGAATGACAAACGCATATGGCGAGTGATTAAACATTATGTCAAACAATCTCTTATGGTAATGGATCTATCAGAATTGAGTGCTATTGGGCTGGATGAAACAGCTTCAAAACGCGGTCACAACTACGTCACAGTGTTCATCGACATGAACCGGAATGACAAACCGGTAGTGTTCGCAACACCCGGCAAAGGTAAGGAAACCGTTAAGAATTTCAGAACCTTCCTCGAAGAGCATGGCGGGCAGGCAAGCAATGTGATGGAAGTGGTCTGTGACATGTCTCCAGCGTTTCTGTCAGCGACGAAAGAAGAGTTCCCAGAGGCCAATGTAACCGTTGACTGGTTTCACGTTGTTCAGCTATTCACTAAGGCTGTGGACGATGTTCGTAAAGCTGAGCGGAAGTTGAAAGACCATCCTAAAAGCCTACGCTGGGCAGTGTTGAAGAAAGCAGATGGCCCTCTCACTAAAAAGCAGATTGAAGCTCTTGTGGAGCTTGAGGCGAGCGACTTGAAGACTGGTATCGCCTGGAAGATCAAAGAGAAACTCCGCTGGATCAGAAAGGCAGAAACACCAAGAGCAGCACGATGGAGACTGACTCACTTTATAAAGTATGCGAAAGAAGCACTGGGCGACTGCGATATTCTAGAGCCTATTCGCAAAGCACTCAGCACAGTAGAAAGTCACGCAGATCGGATATTACAACGCTGGACGTCAACCTATACCAATGCTCGTATGGAGGGGCTAAACAGCCTGTTTCAAGCGGCAAGAAGTCGCGCCAGAGGTTATCGAAATACAGACACGTTTTTGATGATGATATTTATGATTGCCAGCCCTGTGGCAGATATTCTTAAATCCATATGAAACGGCGAAGAGCCATTATTTTTAACATAGCAAAAATACCTGCAATACTTCCCGGCACAAAAACAACGTCAACCATGTGCAGTTGCTTTTCATACCGGAAACAATCCAAATAACACAGTTATTCTATTTTAAGTAGAATTGTGAAAGCAATTATTCAGCTACTTATAACTCCTGCCAGTAAACTTCATTGCTGCGGATACGTTCTGCAGACAAATAATAAACCACCTGCCCTGCCACAACGGTATCAGTACTCTTTGGGTTTAGCTTAAGATCATCCCCTGTTGCTGAATCGGCAATACCAAGGGCAATGGCTTCATGTCGGACTTTAAAGAACTCCATTAAACGACCAAAGGTAACGCCATTGAAGCTATCCGGCACCCTGACACTGTATTGAGTCGGGCCTATGAGCGTTGACAGCAATTGACTCTGTAACCGGGACGACCCAGGATCCTGGGCAGAACGCACCATTAACTCCATGGAAATATTGGTATGACTCTCCACTTCCGGACAGTGTGATTTCAGCAGAGAAGCCATTTGCAGGTTTTCAAACCAGGCAACAATATGCGCCTGGGTTTTTCTGGCTGCTACGGTCAGACAGGTCGCCAGTGTTGCATCGTCTGAATCACGATAAATGATTACCCTTGCAGCGGAGTCCAGACTGGCCCTTTTCAAGAGCTGACTGTCGTTAAGACTTTCACCTTTGACAAATAGAATCTGATCCGGAAAAGGGTTTTCGATGTCTTCGGTGGTACAAAGAATAACTTCACGCTCTTCACGCCGCGTATCGCCGTAGATCAGCTCAATCATTCTGGGTGTATGTCTGGCATTCCAGCCCAGTATTACAATATGGTTAGACAGTTCTGAATAATCGCCCTTACCCTGCATTCCTCTCCTCCAGAAATCGATAAAAAAAGTGGTCAGTTTTCCCAGAAAACCTGCAAATAACACGACAGCACCCGGCAAAACAAACAACGACGCCATCAGCCTTCCAGAATAGCTGGACGGACTGAGATCCCCATAGCCAATGGTTGTTGCGGTGGTTATATAGTAATAAAACCAGTCAGAGATAAGAGCATCTTCTCCGGCCAGGTACATCATCCCCAATGCCAGGAAAAAGTGACTCAGGAGGATCAACACCAGTGCCAGCCAACTCAGTTTCAAAAAATGCTGGTTAAAATAACGCAGCGTTCGCTGTAAATACCCCAACAGTTCCTCCCCCCCCCCTTAATTGATCGAACGGGATCGAATATGATCGACTAAAACTCATGCCCACATCCTAACATATCAATAAATATTTCATATTCCCTGCAGAACTCAATGCCTTGTCTATCCTTATTTTTCTGAAATTTATCTCAAAATAATCATGATAAGTTCACACATGAAAAAGTATTTCACCATGCTCGTTTTATCCATGATGCCGGTTTCCTTATGGGCCATCGATAATATTGCTCTAAACACCCAAACCATTAATTTTGGTCACATCCCCATGGGCGTGACCTTTTTACAGAAGTTCTCTCTCTGCTCAGGTGACAGCTCCTTTACGTTAATGAACTTTGAATCATCATCAGGGTTATCAGTGGTGGACGAATTAAGCGAAAAACTGTCCGACCAGTATTTTTTCCCGATTAACCACTGTAAGAATTTCATTTTGATCAACAATACCCAGCTTTCATACGACAGTGACTGGAGGCTGAAAGCGAACTTGAACAACGGACAAATCATTAACTGGTCAGTAGAAGGTCACGCGGTTTCTGAAACAATATGGTCTGAACTCTATGGCATAGAAAACAGAGCCTTTATCTATTCAGGAAGCCTGGAACTGACCTATCCCAATGAATCAAAACCACTGATTTATGACACTCCCGTCATGAATATGGTGTTTGACCGAAAAAACAACCTCATTGTTACCCACAGCGGGGGAATTCAAGGCAGTCTTACCTGTATCAAAAACGACCAGATCGGGATTGGTAGCATGAGAAGTGAGGGGAGAGCCAACTGGGAAATTTTCCATCAGTGCAAAACAATAGAAGGCATTTGCGGTTTAACCAGTGAGCAGGATGGCGATAGAATCGCGACAACCTCTCAAATATCACATCAACTGACCGTTTATAATGGTTGCGGTCGATGTGTACCAATAGCCATTGAACAAGATGCAACCAGTCTTGATCATTCCTGCAATGTCGCCTTTCTGCCAGTGAAAGACAAACTGGAAGAAACACGGTTGCTCACCCTGGGTCGAAGAAAGGGAAGCAGTTACTCTGACAGATCAATTACATGGCTTGGGCTATGGAGTCTAGGCACAAGAATGCATCTTGAGTTTCTATCTGCTCAACAGGTCAGTCATTCAACGACCATGGACTTTATCTCGAGCATGGATGCCATTGGTGTTCCACATTCAGTACCTGCCAACCCGGTATTAGTTACCCACCAGAAGATGGATAGCAGCTATTTAGGGCGATTCCTCTTAGATTACTCCAGCTACGACCCTGACAATCAACTGACTCATCTTGGCCCTCCGGGAGATCACGTTCAAGAGGCAAGAAAAACACTGCATTTTGACTCAACTGATCAATATCTGGTTTCAGTTTCAGCCAGTGAAGATAAAATCATTATTGAAGCCTGTAACAAGGAAATGGAATGCCAGACACATCAGATAATTACCGGGCTTGATTCTGAATCCGACGAAAGCTTCACCCCGGTCTACGCTGCGTTTGCACATCACAACAACAATCTGATCATTAGTACACGAGAAAACCGGGTGTATCTCCTTAAAAAAAGTTCTAAAGATCAACAATGGCATCTGACCCAGACTATTGGTCACACAGAATGGTTACCTGAAATCCATGAGATTAATAAGGCAATCTACAGTCAGGACGATCAAACGCTGGCCGTATTATCGGCGAAGAAAAACAGAATTCTGTTTTATCAACGAGCAGACTGCAGAGTATTGAAAAACATATACACCTGGCCGGAAAAAAAGCCTTCATGGTGGCGACTTTTTGAAGAAGGAAACCGTTGTTATTTCTGAAAGAAAGTTTGCAATCGACTCGTCAAACAGAATTAATCTGGTAAAGTGAATAATTCAGCCTGACAGGTCTACACCCTTTTATTGGAGATCTGATTACTGGAGATCTGAGTAGACGACAGACAAGCGAACCCGATTACCTCCAGATGGAGTGTATACTGAACAACGCCAGAATCGTTGTCAGTATTAGCCTGCGGGTTGCAGGCAGTCTGGGTGAAAAAGCACAGGCCGCAACCCTGCATATTCAAGTAAGAAGGATATACAAATATTCTATGAGTGATTCCGTTTATATGGAGATGGCGCATTCGCTCTCCAAACTATCCAAGTGTATGCGTCTGCAGGTAGGATGCCTTTTGGTCAAGGATGGCAGGGTATTATCAACGGGGGTCAATGGAACCCCTTCCGGGTACATCAATTGCAATGAAGCGGACTATGAAGACCATCATCAATGGTCACTTCGCCATGAAATTCATGCGGAGTTAAATGCCGTCATCTGGGCTGCCCGATGTGGAACTCCCATTGAAGGGGCCACTGCCTATGTGACCCACAGTCCCTGCGACCAGTGCACCAAAAACCTTCTGGCAGCAGGTATACAGCGAATTGTCTACGACGTTCAGTATGACCGGAACCCCCAGGAAGAATTATCACAATTCTGCAGGGAAAACGGTGTCGCCATTGAACAGGTTTCGATCAACTAACCAGCAGAACAGGTGGGATACTGCAATTTCCCGCCCTTCCCTACGTACATCCCCATAAGTATTTGGTAAGATGCCAGCCAGAATCACTAATGACTGGCCGGAACTCTGTATCAATGCCTTTATCAAATCCCCTTTTAGAATCTCAGTCTCAACAAAGAACGGATCGCCTGAAACAACAGCTGAATGAGCGCATCCTGATTCTTGATGGCGCCATGGGAACAATGATCCAGGGTTTTAATCTGAAGGAAGAAGATTACCGTGGAGAGCGTTTCACCAATCATGGATCCGATGTTAAAGGCAATAATGATCTGCTCAGCCTTACCAGACCCGACATAATAAAACAGATTCACAGGGATTATCTTGAAGCCGGCGCTGATATACTGGAAACCAACACCTTTAACGCCACCAGCATCGCCATGGAAGACTATTCCATGGCACATCTGGTACCGGAAATAAATTTTGAATCTGCCCGTCTTGCACGTGAAGCTGCGGATGAATTTACAGCCCTGAACCCTGATAAACCACGATTTGTCGCAGGCGTACTGGGCCCAACGAACAGAACCTGTTCCATTTCACCGGACGTCAATAACCCCGGCTATCGTAATGTTACCTTCAATGAACTGGTACAAGCCTACCAGCAGGCTACCACAGCACTTATTGAAGGTGGTTCGGATATTATTCTGATCGAAACCATTTTTGATACCCTGAATGCCAAAGCCGCTATTTACGCCGTTAAAGATCTATTTGATCAGAGTGGTTTCGAACTGCCCATCATGATTTCCGGAACCATCACCGATGCATCCGGACGAACTCTTTCGGGGCAGACCACTGAAGCATTCTGGAATTCAATTTCACATGCTCAACCCATAGCTGTCGGTTTGAACTGTGCATTAGGGGCTGAGGAATTACGCCCATATCTGGAAGAACTCTCCAATAAAGCCGACACCTTTGTCAGTGCCCATCCCAATGCCGGCTTGCCCAACGCCTTCGGCGAATATGATCAAACACCGGATGAAATGGCCAGCATTGTTGCCGAGTTCGCCGATTCCGGGCTGGTCAATATAATTGGCGGTTGCTGTGGATCGACTCCTGCTCATATAAAAGCTATTGCTGACCGTATGGCCACCATACCCAATCGGAAAGTCCCTGACATTTCCAAGGCCTGCAGACTGAGTGGTCTTGAACCGTTCACCATTAACTCCGAGTCCCTGTTTGTTAACGTAGGCGAACGTTGTAACGTCACAGGATCGGCCCGGTTCAAGCGACTGATTATTGAAGATGATTACGATACGGCATTGAGTGTTGCCCGGGATCAGGTTGAAAACGGTGCACAGATCATCGATATCAATATGGATGAAGGCATGCTCGATGCCAAAAATGCCATGGTCACATTCCTGAACCTGATTGCCTCGGAACCTGATATTTCCAGAGTGCCGATCATGATTGATTCTTCTAAATGGGACATCATCGAAGCGGGTCTGCAGTGTATTCAGGGCAAGGGGATTGTTAATTCAATAAGCCTGAAAGAAGGTGAAGAACAGTTCCGCGAACATGCACGATTATGCCGTAATTATGGGGCCGCCGTGATTATCATGGCCTTCGATGAAACAGGACAGGCCGATACAGAGCAGCGAAAAATTGAGATTTGCCAGAGATCCTACAATATCCTGGTGAACGAGCTGGCTTTTCCACCCGAAGATATCATTTTTGATCCGAACATATTTGCCGTGGCAACGGGTATCGATGAACATAACAATTATGCTGTTGATTTCATCAATGCCACCCAATTTATAAAAGACAACCTCCCTCATGCCATGACTTCCGGCGGTGTCAGTAACGTATCCTTCTCTTTTCGGGGTAACAACCCGGTTCGTGAGGCCATACACGCCGTCTTTCTCTATCACGCCATCAAGTCCGGCCTTACCATGGGTATTGTCAACGCAGGGCAGCTGGCCATTTATGAAGATATCCCGCAGGAACTCCGTGATCGTGTAGAAGATGTCATTCTCAACAAAACCCCGGAAGGAACAGAAGCTCTTCTCACTGTTGCCGAACAGTTCAGGGGAGGCCCTGGAACCGAGAAAAAAGCAGAAGACCTGAGCTGGCGAGAGTTCGGTGTCAACAAACGGCTGGAACATGCCCTGGTTAAAGGCATTAATACCTACGTTGTTGAAGACGCCGAAGAGGCACGACTCGCTGCCAATCGCCCCATAGAAGTGATTGAAGGCCCTCTGATGGATGGCATGAATGTGGTTGGCGACTTGTTTGGCGAGGGTAAAATGTTTCTTCCCCAGGTGGTAAAAAGTGCCCGGGTCATGAAGCAGGCTGTGGCCCACCTGGTTCCATTTATTGAGGATGATAAAGGCGAAGGCGTACGTTCTAACGGAAAAATCCTGATGGCCACCGTAAAAGGTGATGTCCATGATATCGGTAAAAATATTGTTGGAGTGGTATTAGCCTGTAACAACTTTGAAGTGATCGATCTGGGCGTCATGGTGCCCTGCGAAAAAATCCTGAAAACAGCCATTGAAGAAAACGTTGATATTATCGGACTCAGCGGACTGATTACGCCATCCCTGGATGAAATGGTTCATGTCGCCAGCGAAATGCAACGACAGGGAATCAATCTGCCACTGATGATTGGTGGTGCGACAACCTCTCGCGCCCATACAGCCGTTAAAATTGAACCGCAATATCAGGATGATCTGGCCATCTATGTAACGGATGCTTCACGAAGTGTTGGTATTTCCACCCGACTCATGAGTAAAGCACTTAAGCCTGAGCTTTTGGAAGAAACGCGCTCTGAATACGAAAAAATCCGCGTTCGCTATGAGAAACGTAAAAACAAGCGCGCATTGCTCACCTATGAAGAAGCAGTAGACAACCGATTCAAACCCAACTGGAAGAACTACCAGCCGCCAGAGCCGACCTTTACCGGTGTCAGGGTATTTGAAGATTATTCTTTAAGCTCCCTTGTGGACTACATAGACTGGACACCGTTCTTTATTACCTGGGATCTGGCTGGGAAATACCCTGCAATCCTTAAGGATTCTGTCGTAGGCGAAGCGGCAACCAGTCTGTTTAACGATGCCACTGAAATGCTGGAAAGACTGATCGGAGAAAAACTGATCAGTGCCCGTGCGGTTATCGGTTTCTGGCCTGCCAATCAGGTCAATTTTGATGATCTCGAAGTGTATTCACCGGATCAACCTTCAAAGCCTGTTGCAAACCTGCATCATTTGCGTCAGCAGACTCCTCGCCCTGAAGACAAACCTAACTATTGTCTTGCTGATTTTGTTGCGCCTAAAGAGTCCGGCATCACAGATTACGTGGGAGGCTTTATTGTCACCGCAGGCATTGGTGCAGAAAAACTGGCCAGAGAATATGAAGAAGCCGGCGATGATTACAACAGCATTATGGTAAAAGCCCTGGCAGATCGTCTGGCAGAAGCTTTTGCTGAACATATGCATGAACGGGTCAGAAAAGAATTCTGGGGTTACTCAGATCACGAGCACCTATCCAATGAAGAGCTGATTAAAGAAAAATATTCGGGTATCCGACCAGCACCAGGATACCCAGCCTGTCCGGATCATACTGAAAAAGCGGCATTGTTCAGTCTGCTTGATGGTGAACACAACTCAGGCGTTTCACTCACCGAGCATTTTGCCATGATGCCGGCCGCCAGTGTCAGTGGCTGGTACTTTTCTCACCCGGATTCAAAATATTTCGGACTGGGAAAAATAGCAAAAGATCAGCTTGAATCCTTTGCCCACAGAAAAGGCATGTCTAATGAAGAAGCTGAGCGCTGGTTAAGACCCAATCTTGAATAGGCTTATCGAGAACAATCAAGATCAGCTGAAGCCTCACTGCATGAGGCTCCACGGCAGTGTCGGGGCCTCATAGTGGCCCCAGTGCTGCTGTTGAAATACAGTCATAGCTACTTTTTTGAAATCAACATCATCAAATAATCGGTAAATATTGATACCGCATCCAGAAATATCCGAACAAAAACAGTCACTCCCCTGCTTTCCCCCGTTGACGCACCCTATCTAACCAACAACACTTAAACAAGCGATACGCTCAGGGAATGCTATGGACATCAGGCCAGTCAATGGAGGCAGTTCTCCGGAAAGGGAACGAAAATCACAGCATAAAGGCAACGAAACGTCTGTGATGGCCAATGGACATAAGGTCAGGCTGTCTCCATCAAAACCCCATTCAACTTCGGATGCACATTCTCCCGAATCAACGGGTGCCCCCCTCTTTGTTCCACTCCAGGAACGGAATATTACAAGAATCAAAGTAAAAGCCAGTTGGGGTGACTGGGTACTCAAAGGCATGGTACCTGCTCTTAAAATGGGACTGAGCCGGCTTATTGACATGGAAAACTATTCCTCCTCCAAAAAAAAGTTAAAACACTTAGAATATCTGAGAGCACAAGCAAAACAATTACCCGAGAAAATGCAGGTTCTGGAAAAAAAGATAGAAGATACTCAGCGCCAGCTGCACGAACTTGTCGTGCAACCTTCAAGTTCGAATCAGGATCTCTCTAAAAAATATAACAATCTCTCTGAAAAACTGGAAATCATGTTTCTTGATCTTGGATACATGAAATCAAGGGGCATTCCAAATCAGAAATTACTCGAGGAACAGGAGAATGCGGTTTCAGTGTCAGGTTCGGTCAATAAGAAATCAAAAAAAGGATTATTGAGTGTTTTTGATGCCGGATTCAAGCTATTAGCTGACTTCAGAAGTACTTTTAAAATGACCAACCAGATGTCAAAAGCTTCCCAAAGAGGTGAAAACACTGTCTATGAACTTACATTGCCGGAAGTTTCACTGGGTGACCCCGACAGTGAGATCATGCACATCTCGAATATGAGAGCTTTGATAGACCGTTTTGAACAGACAGAAGATGGTCAGATACATCTATCCATCCGGGAATTTCAGGCAACAATGAATTCTGAGTCGAAAAATGGCTGGCAATCCTTACCGGTTGACATAAAAGGTGGTGTCAGCTGCTCCATCAAACCGCCCTTAGCGGACAAAATAAACGATTTGTTAACCTGCACACCAAAACAAGTCCTTTCGCGGGCAAAAGCCCTGGATGATTTTATTTCAGCACAACGTAAAACAACATCTCCGGAAAGAGATCATCCCATAACATTTTTACAAAAATTTGTTGAAATTCATCTTCATGGACTTCAGGGAACAGAGTCATCTCGTGCATTTATACAAAATTCGTCTTCTCAATTGCTGATACAACTACTGATTCCATTCCTTAACAAAGCAAGGAAAAACGCTGCTAAAGCCGTGGCCGAACGCAGTAATCAAACCCTGTCTTTCTGGAAAAGAAGTTATAACTTTCGTCAAATCGAAACCAAACAATTGAAAAATGAAATAACCCGGTATAAAAAAGATCTCGATTCCCTGCCTGATAATAAAGAACATTCTGTTCCTCTTAGAACATTGATTACTGAAAAACTGGCTCGAGCGGAAAAAGACTTGAAGGAATGCGCAAAACAAACCACTCATATCCAAAGCAAAATACAACAACTTGAACCCCAGAGTGAACTGCATAACGCCAGAGCCAGAAAAGACTATTCAGGTGGGAGTGCAACGTTTAACAACAGCCTGCAATTATTTCAGGCACTGAACCGCGCCACTACGACACCAGGTCAAAGGGTCTCCATTGCCAGTCAACAATTCGATATCGATGACAGCCATCATGTTTTACTCGAGAATATCGAAGCTGATTTTGGCCTGATATCCATGACAGAAGGTCAATCTTTATCTCTGGAGATACCTGATCTGTCCGCCCGCATTACTCTCGATAATTCGGAAACAGGCAAAAAAACAATACGACAAGTAGCATTTAAAAACGTATGTATCAGGATAGATTCTCCATTGAGTCACCTGGCACAGCAAGCTATTACCATGAAGTTTCCCTTGAAGTTCAGCCAATTAGCCACCCTGTTTGAGCAGTACAGTTCAATGAGTCAACCGGTACTTGATGGAACAGGACAAAAAGTACCTTTTGAAATGTCCAGGCTGATTCATATCAGTATGACTGGCGGGTCAGTGGCAGAAGGCAGTGCAAAACCATCAGATGCTTCGATGTCAAAAACGGATACAAAAGCCCTGAGCGAATCACTCACAGAGATTGCGGGTATTAAATGGAATGGAGATACACTTGCTTCAAGACTCCAGGACAGCGCCTGTCTGGATGATTCAAGCAATACTCTGTTATTAAACCTACTGTCAAGAGCATTAGTAAACGCTGATCAATCAGCCGAAAGTACTGAAGAAACTGATATAAATACAGAGGCAGAACCTGAGACAGATAATTCAATACTGGAATCCGATGCTACGACCGATGACATAGCAGGGTTAACTTTGTCCAAAAAGGCTGAACCCGATACCTCTGCTCGTGGAATGAAGTTATCAACTCTCGAATCACAAGGCTCGATAGACCATCTCTCAGTGGAAACCAACAGTAGTGACTCTGGAATTGCCCGCTTTGAACTCTCAGAAATGCCCGACCAATTATTTGGAAAGTTATCCGGTTTTTCACAATGGGTTCTTGGTGGCAGGCCCTACAAGGTGGTCGTTACAAGTACAGTTACAAAAGGACTTGTAAATATCGAAAAGGCTAGATTACAACTGAAACTGGCAAAACCGGGTAACTTGAGGCAACGTCTGGCAAAAAAAATAATTCAGAGAAGGGTTAAAAGACAAGCACTAACACTATGGGTTTCGCCCGAAAACAACTGGAAATTTATCACTCAAGCCAAACCAGCAAAAATACGCTCCCAGAAGCACCCTGTTCATGAGAGCGCCAGCCTGCCCAAGCGTATAAGTAATACAACTGCAGCACAAAAGGCGGAGATAAAAGTTAAAAAATCAGTACCTGAAAAACCTGAGAGACTATTTCAGGAATTATTAAAAATGAAGCACCTTCAAGACCAGATTAATCGTGAACGATTCGTTCAACTTCTAACTGCGCTAAGCCAGCCAGATTTCAAAAAAATGATCGCTTCGGCTGAGGATCCGGAAAAAATAAAATCCGAATTGAAAGTATTAATAAAAATTGCAAACAAACATAGAGTGACGAAACGAGCCGTTCGTCACCTTCGACCATTCCTCGACTGAGAAAACATAAACCACTATCAAATTCCGCACTTCATCAAATCATGGAATCAACCCCGATAATACTATGTCATTCTGAGTATTCTTTGTCGCTTTTTCTGTATATAAATTCCGTTTGCAGTAAAGATCAGCAACGCCAGCCATATCAAAGAAAATGACAACAGCTGGATTTTCCCCAGTGGCTCATCATAAATAAACACGCCCACTAAAAAACTGATTGATGGTGCAAGATACTGCATTATTCCAATCATGGTCAGGCTGAGTTTTTTCGTCGCAAGATTAAACAGAATCAGTGGCACCGTGGTGATCACTCCCGCCATCATTAACAGACCGACAACATCCAGTTGGTCCAGACGAAAATAATGCTGATTATTGCTGACCAACCAGTAAAAATACCCGATGACCACAGGCAGCAATATCATTGTTTCCACTGCCAGACCCGCTGCAGCACTAACGGCCAGTTTCTTGCGAACAAGACCATAGAAGCCAAAACTGGTAGCGAGAATAAATGCAATCCAGGGCGTTTTTCCGAGCATAAATATCTGTATCGCCACAGCGATAATGGCTATAAAAATAGCCACTTTCTGCCAGCGGTTTAAACTTTCACCCAAAAACAACATACCCAATAGCACATTCAATAATGGGTTAATAAAATATCCGAGGCTGGTTTCCAGAATATGATTATTAGCTACACCCCAGATGAAAAAAAGCCAATTGGTCGCGATAAGAGCCGATGACAAAACGAGCCAGCCCAGAGAACCCGGACTTTTAATAATATTAACAACTTCACTGAATTTGCCTTTTATCACCAAAAACATTGTCAGCAGTACCGCTGACCAGATAACCCTGTGCCCCAGGATTTCCATTGCCGGAACCTGGTCAATAGATTTGAAATAAATCGGCATCATGCCCCATAAGCCAAAGGCACCAAGGGCCAGAAATATGCCGGATTGTGTCTGCTGTTGATTCACTACCACTCCAAAGAAACAGGATATTTATCCTGCCAGAGATACGTACGTTAACTGATCATTAATAAATGTCAGTTACGCATACAAGTTGAAAACGTCTTATTCATCTGCTTTACAGGCGTAAAATAAAAAACTATTAACGTCTATTCCATCCAGTTTACTGCTGAATGAGTCAATTTCACTGCAAAGTAAACCATTCACGCGATAAATACCATCTTCCGTTTCGCTTCGATTATCCCGTATCAGTATTCCATAACTATTTTTAGTGGCATCACCGAACCAGAAACTGAACTGGGATTGTTTTCCCCCAATAACCTGAACAGGAAGAGGATGCGCATACCAGGCTATGCGACTGGCTCTGGACCAATTCTCCACCAACAGCACCGGTTTTTCACCAGCAAAATCCATCGTTTCAAGCAATTTTGAAGCCTTCACCGACGCTTGCTCCCAGCCCACAAGATCTTTTATTACATTTTTCATAAAAGGGAATGTGGCAAGAGGTTTAAAGGCCAGAAAAAACATTAAAAAAAGTATCAGGGGAACTGAAATCATGGAAGAGATCAGGATAAGTATTTTAACCCGGAGTTTGTCCAGAGACTGGGCAACCCAGTGTGCCGTGAGCGGTGCCAGCAGACACCAGCCAAGCGCTGGCCAGTTTGGCAGGGTTTCGCCATTGCCTGCTGACCAGCTGGTCACCAGAAGCATAGGCCAGGCGGCCGTGATCATCAGCCAATCAGCGGGAGTACCACGACGAACCGCGTAGATGCTGCCGGCAATACCTCCAATATACGACAGAAATGAATAACTGAATAACTGTACAACCTGCATGACCAGTACATCTTTTATATCCCAGTCACCACCACTGGCATGATCAAACTGATATGTAAACGAAGCCCAGTCATTTTGACTGTTCCAGAGTAATACAGGAGAAATAAAGATCAGGGCCACCAAAGCCGCCAGCCATGGGCCGGGTTTTATCAGCCACTTCCACCCTTCCCTGCCGATCATGAAAAACATCATGCCCAGGGGAAGAAATACGGCAGTATATTTTGTCAGACCAGCCATTCCATAGAGCAACCCAAGCAGTATCCAATCACGAAGATGCTCTTTCAGAGCAATGCGATAGATTACCTCCAGGGAAAACAGGGCTATAACAATTAATGGCAGATCCGGAACCAGCCCCCAGCCCAGCAATTGCATAATGGGCGCGGTATTCACTAGAAATACGGCAATGAACCCCTGCCACTTCGGGCCTTTGGGGTAAAAGATGTGAGTGAGTCTGAACACCTGCCAACTGATCAGCAGATAAAGCAAAGCGGGAATTAAACGTAAGGTAAATTCGTTATAACCTAAGGGTGCCACCAGCATCTGTAACAAACCCACCATGGGCGGATGGTCAAAGTAACTTAATGCCGGATGCAGGGCATAGAGAGCATAGTGAGCTTCATCAACCCCCAGTGAGACCAAAGGTGCAATGACAAGGTGCAGCAGAAAAACACTGAAGATAACCAGCAAGGCAACAACAGTTTCCGGCTTCCGTGTCGATACTGAAAACTCCATTGAATAGAAAACTCCATTGAATAAACCGAATGTTCCCTCTTCACGGGAAGAGGCATTTGAATTTCAAAGCAGTCTAACTGTTGAAGCCATTCTATAACAATTATTGCCTGTTATTTTCTGTGAACTCAAAGCTGTTCAGCTGAAAAATCGGGCCAGGAACTCCTGGTAACAGACGCCACCAAGATAAACACCAACAATACCAATAACACCTGGGAGTACGGGGGGAGCCGGAATAGGCAAGCGAAGAAAACTGAAAAAAATACCCACAGCGAAGCCTGAGATTAAGGCAAGGATTACTTCATTCATCGGAGAGCCCTGTTTGTTTTCCAATGGACAATAGAATAGGCCAGAGATAAATCTCTGGCCTATTCTTGAATCAGAAAAATCTGTTTCGATTTACAGGGAAAGCATCATGCCTGCAATGGTTGCACTCATCAGATTCGACAGAGTACCCGCAGCAACAGCTTTCAGTCCCATGTTGGCAATGTCTTTACGACGATGTGGTGCCATGATACCCAGACCACCCAGCAAAATAGCGATGGATGACAGGTTAGCAAAGCCACAGAGTGCAAAAGTAATAATTGCCTGAGTCTTGGCAGAAAGAACTTCTACGCCAGCCGCTGTAGCTGCAGCCGGATCAGTGTATTTAACAAAATCCAGGTAAGCCACAAACTCATTAACGACAACTTTCTGACCGATAAAGCTACCAGCAGTCAGAGCTTCAGACCATGGAACACCAATCAGGAACGCCAGCGGGCTGAAGACATAACCCAGAATAATTTCCAGACTGATATCAGGCTGGTCGAAGAAACCACCAACCCAGCCAATGAGACCATTAATCATGGCAATCAGGGCGATGAATGCCAGGAGCATGGCACCAACGTTTGCAGCCAGCTTCAAACCGGAAGAAGCACCGGAGGCAGCAGCATCAATGATGTTGGCAGGTTTTTCCTCTTCACTCTGCTCATCGGATAATTCAGTATCATCCGGTGTTTCGGTTTCAGGCTTGATAATTTTAGCCATCAGCAGACCACCTGGTGCAGCCATGAAGCTCGCAGCAATCAGGTATTTCAGCTCTACGCCCATACCGGCATAACCCGCCAGAACAGAACCGGCAACTGAGGCCAGGCCACCTACCATAACGGCGAAAAGCTCAGATTGAGTCATGCGACCGATATAAGGACGTACCACCAATGGCGCTTCAGTCTGACCAACAAAAATATTGGCTGTTGCAGAAAGGGATTCTGTACGGCTAGTGCCCAGTAACTTCTGGAGACCACCACCCAGAACCAGAACAATTTTCTGCATGACTCCCAGGTAATAAAGCACGGCGACCAGAGCAGAAAAGAATATAATGATCGGCAAGACGTTAATGGCAAAAATAAAGCCAATTTTGAACCGGCCCAGATCACCAAACAGGAAGCCAATGCCTTCATTCGCGTAATTGATAACATTACTTACGGCATTAGACATGCCACCCAGCATATCCTGACCAATAGGTACGTATAAAACAAATGCGCCAAGGAAAGCCTGGATAGCAAATGCCCCACCCACAGTCCTGAATTTAATCGCTTTACGGTTGTCAGACAAAAGTACGGCAATAGCCAGTAAGCTAGCAATACCTACCAGGCTCATTAAAATTTGCATGAGAACAGGTTACCTCCAGAATCTACGGACGTAGTTCATGATAATGAATTAATCAAAAGCAGCTTTGAATGTTGCGGGATTGTAAAGCTTGACTTCATTAAACTGAACCAGTTTTTTACTTAAACTATCAAAATGTAACCAAAGTTTGAGCTAACTCAAAAAACAATGAGCACTATTATTCATATCACAACATTTAACACCGACTGAACAATATTAATCAAAGCCTGTAATCACAAGGCTCCCGCAGAATTTTAAACCGCAGACAAGCTGAAAGCCTGACAAATTAATTTGAACATTCGTTCTATTAATATCAGCATCAATACCACAACTTGATTTATAAAAGTTGATTCTAAAAAATTGATTCAACGTTCTGTCTTTTGATCTGCATAACAGAATAGTTGAATATATCGCTTATTTATCAGGAAAAGAGAAAGATAAAACGATTGAGCATTCGTTTAATGCAATCTCTATGCTGTTTGTACTAAGAAAATAGCGCTCCTCCGAATTGAACTCTTCAGCAATCACATTGCGCCTTATACGACAGTCGTCATATTAAAGCGCGTCAGCTAACTCATGATTTTTTTGTAATATGGCTGATTTCATCATAGTGTAGTGTTGATGTAATCAATCACCATTTACAGGGACTAATAAAGTGATCAGTAAACTGAAAGGGATTCTTCAGATAACCGTCCTCTGCGTTTTATCGAACACCGCTGTTACAGCAACACAGAATAATGAAGATCGTGCACCGGAAGCCGCCACTGGAACCCGCACCCAGACTCTGGTTACCAGCAAAAACTTTATGATTGTGACAGCAAATCCTCTGGCCACACGGGCAGGATATGACATGCTCGAACAGGGAGGAACAGCAGCCGATGCCGCCATAGCCACACAGCTGGTACTTAATCTTGTGGAACCACAATCTTCAGGTATTGGTGGCGGTGCCTTTACGGTTTATTACGATGCCGGTGCTCAACGACTCACGACATTGGATGGCCGTGAAACAGCACCACTGACAGCCACAGCAACACTGTTTCAGAATGCAAATGGCCAGCCACAGAAATTCTATGATGCAGTGGTGGGAGGTAAATCCGTAGGCACTCCCGGCACGGTTCGATTGCTGGAAAAACTGCATGAGCAATATGGCCGCCTGCCCTGGGCCACCCTGTTCGAGCCCGCAATCAAACTGGCCTATGACGGATTCAAGGTATCGCCCAGACTGGCAAAGCTCATAGACAAGGATCAGCAAAGGCTGAAACGATTTTCCGGAGCACGTCAGTATTTTTTTCATAACAACGGATCACCTCTTCAAGAGGGTGACCTTCTCAAGAACCCTGAGTTTGCATCAACACTCCAGGCCATAGCAACGGATGGTGCCAGTGCTTTTTATAGTGGCAGAATAGCCAGAGACATTGTCAGCACAGTACAGTCTGCAGCAGGAAGCCCGGGAAAACTGACTCTGAAAGATTTAGCGTCTTATCGGGTGATTGAACGAAAGCCTGTTTGCTCTGCTTATCGACAATATAATGTATGCGGAATGGGGCCACCCAGCTCCGGAGCACTGACCCTGGGACAAATTCTGGGGATGTTGAACCATTTCGATCTTGCCCGCACCGGTGCAGACAACGCTGAATCCTGGCGCTTGATTGGTGATGCCTCAAGACTGGCCTTTTCCGACAGGGCCCGTTATATGGCCGACGATGACTTTGTACCTGTTCCTGTCGCCGGATTGATTGACAGGCATTACCTTGCCCGACGATCAAAACTGTTAAGGAATTCCGTGGCCCTTGAATCCGTGTCAGCGGGTCAGCCTGCTCCCGTGCAGGCAGACATCCAATCGGATGATCAGTCCATCGAATTCCCGTCAACCAGCCATATTTCCATTGCCGATGCCTATGGCAATGCACTCTCCATGACCACCACCATTGAAAATGGGTTTGGATCCCGTTTAATGACCAATGGTTTTCTGTTGAACAATGAACTCACTGACTTTTCATTTGTGGCTGAAAAAGACGGAATGCCAATCGCCAACAGAATACAACCTGGTAAACGCCCACGGTCTTCCATGGCACCCACCATTGTTATGGATAGAGCCAATAAGCCCTATTTGATTCTTGGCTCACCAGGTGGCAGTCGAATAATCGGCTATGTTGCCAAAGCCCTTATCGCCCATATCGATTGGGGGATGACCATTCAGGAAGCCATAAATTATCCGAACCTGGTCAATCGTACCGGTGTTTTTGATATCGAGCTGGGAAGCAGCGCCGAAGCGATGAAACCGGATCTTGAAAAGCTGGGTTACAAGGTGCGAGTCAGGGAATTAAACAGCGGCCTGCACGGCATAGTCATATCGCAACAGGGCTACATGGGCGGAGCCGATCCCAGGCGGGAAGGTTTGGGAATGGGTGAATAATAAGTTATAACTGACGACATCCATCCTAAATGGCCATGCCACTCAACCGGACAATGATCAATTGGCATCAAGTCTGGCAGTGGCATTTTTATAACAACAGCTTGCCCTTTCACAGCTTAACTATCCTCTGGCTATAGCTATCGTATTGGCTATCACTATCGCACTGATAGTCCAGGCTCACAGAAATCAGAATGAAAACGATATAAATTGCTGAATAAAATGCGACTATTTTCACATAATAGGCATTCTTATGCCTTTATTTGTAACTTCCCCTTCATAATTTATTCAATAAAAGGCAGTATCATTTTATTAAAAATAATACAGAGCCTAAGGGAACTAGCTCATCGGCTGCCTCAGCCCATCAAATCCCGGAGCGGTAGCGTGTCTGAATTTTACTGATTTTCAAAATTACTTACCGCTTTCTCTCAGATTCTCTCTTACAGTTTTGTTAAAACTTCAAGAAGGCGGCCCCGACAGACGACGAATGTCGTTATTTCTCTCGCCATCATTCTGTGCGAGGCTGAGAATCCAAAACACAGGGGAGTAAAGCTAAACCTCACTCAACAACAAAAGATGGATTCCAGATATCGCGACCTTTACCGCCGTCATTCTGTGTGGAGCTTATTCTTCAGTTTCCAGGAATCCATACTGCAGGGACAGCAAACTGAATGCAGCTAAACAGGCACGATGATATGTCTACCCCTACCGCCGTCATTCTGTGTTGACCACGGAATCCAAAACACAGGGAAGTGAAGCTAAATCTCACTCAACGGCAAAAGATGGATTTCAGATATCGCGACCTTTATCGCCGTCATTTCGTGTGGATCACGGAATCCATCCTACAGGGACAGCAAACTGAATGCAGCTAAACAGGCACGATGATATATCTACCCCTACCGCCGTCATTCCGTGCGGACCACGGAATCCATAACACAGGGAAGTGAAGCTAAACCTCACTCAACAGCGAAAGATGGATTCCGAAAGTCGCCAATACTCCCGCCGTCATTTCGTGCGGACCACGGAATCCATAACACAGGGAAGTGAAGCTAAACCTCACTCATCGGCAAAAGATGGATTTCAGATATCGCGACCTTTATCGACGTCATTCCGTGTGGATCACGGAATCCAAAACACAGGGAAGTGAAGCTAAATCTCACTCATCGGCAAAAGATGGATTTCAGATATCGCGACCTTTATCGACGTCATTCCGTGTGGATCTTATTCTTCAGTTTCCAGGAATCCATACTGCAGGGACAGCAAACTGAATGCAGCTAAACAGGCACGATGATATCTACCCCTACCGCCGTCATTCCGTGTGGACCACGGAATCCAAAACACAGGGAAGTGAAGCTAAATCTCACTCAACAGCAAAAGATGGATTTCAGATATCGCGACCTTTATCGCCGTCATTCCGTGTGGAGCTTATTCTTCAGTTTCCAGGAATCCATACTGCAGGGACAGCAAACTGAATGCAGCAAAAACAGTTCGTATAAGTAGATTTTCAAGAATCCTGTAACTCTATGAAAAAACAGGGGAAAAATTGA
>CBDBOO010000031.1:0-7042 GCA_965208385.1 Endozoicomonas sp. | reverse complement strand
AGGCATTCAATTATTAAAACAAGATGAATGAAAAAGCATGGAATGCAGGTTAATATTAAAGCAAAAGCTTAAAATCTATGTCATTAAATCAAAAATACAGTTATTTACAGGAACCCTGAAGCTATCTGTCGTCAGCCTGTTGCTGTTATTGAGCACTCTCGCTCTGGCCAACCCAAATCTGACTGATCCAAATCTGACTGATCCAAATCTGACTGATCCAAATCTGACTGATCCAAATCTGACTGATCCAAATCTGACTGATCCAAATCTTAAAGGTTGCTATCTGAATGGCCTGTCTGAAAGAGTTCAGTGTGGTTCCGTGAAGGTTCCGGAAGATTATGGGGAGCCAGAGGGTAAGCAGATCACAATTCACTACGCGATCATTCCAGCCATTAAAGAAGCCCTGGGCCAGGCTCCGTTACTGGCTGTTTCCGGTGGTCCTGGGCAATCTGCCATCGATCAGGCGAAATTGTTTGCCCAGACATTTTACCGGATTCGTCAGGACAGAGATCTGATTCTTGTTGACCAGAGGGGAACGGGAAAATCCAATATTCTGGAATGCAGTGAGGTAATGTTAAGTGACAGCCTGAGCTTTAATGATGAAAAAATTGATCAGACTGAAGTAGCACGAGCTTGCCTGGAGGAACAAGATGCGGATGTTGTGCACTACGGCAGTCTGACCGCCCTGAAAGATTTTGAACGGGTTCGTCAGCAGTTGAGTATTGATCGCTGGCATCTGTATGGCATTTCCTATGGCACCCGTATGGTTCAGCTGTATATGCGCCATTACCCGGAACAGGTGGCAACAGCGACTCTGGATGGTGTTGTTCCCATGCAGCAATCAGTGATTACTGTTGGTCATGCTATTAATCGTGCGTTTGACCAGGTACTGGAAGATTGCAAGACAACTGACTTGTGTCAGAAGCGGTTTCCCGAATTGGAAACCCAGTTTGATAAAATAGTAAAAGATCTTGCTGTGGCACCAGTAAAAACAAGTGTTTTACATCCATTGACGTCCAAACAGTCAGAGTTCCTGGTCACCCAGAACAAGTTCCTGAGTAGTCTTCGTCTGGCCATGTACAATCCCAGCTCCCGTTCATTGGTTCCATACATCATAAATGCTGCGGCAAAAGGCAATTATCGTCCTTTGCTGGGGCTCTTAAACGGCAGTTCTGATATAGGTATAGCCATGGGCATGCATATGGCGGTTGTCTGTGGTGAGGATTTTCATCGTCTGACACCGGGGCAGGAACAGCAGTTAGTTCAGAGTTCAGTCGTTGCTGCAAAAATGGTAGAACTGTTTAAGCAGACCTGCCCTGTCTGGCAGATTCCTACGGTGTCTGAGGATTTTTCGGAGCCAGTGAACAGTGATATCCCAACACTACTGCTGTCGGGAGAAATGGATCCGGCAACGCCTCCATCCTGGGGAGAGATGGCTGCTGAACAGATGACTAATTCCCTTCATCTGGTTGCGCCTTATGCAACCCATGGAGTGGCTTTTCAGAGTTGTGCCTCTGAACTTATCGCGCAATTAATTGATACTGAATCAATAGCGGATCTGGATAGCAGCTGCCTCGAAAAAGACACGCGTCGAGCCTTTTATCTCAGTGCCAATACCGTTGAATCCAGAAAGGAGTCCCGAGAATGATTGACGTTAAGGGGTTAAGCAAAAAGATTGGTGAAGTTCAGGCCCTGGATAATTTCAGCTTCAAAGCGGAAGATGGTCAGATTACCGGGTTACTGGGGCCAAACGGGGCTGGAAAAACCACGACACTCCGAACTCTGTTCGGACTACTGAAACCCGATCAGGGTGAAGCTATTATTGATGGCTTCAATGTTGCCAGCCATGGACTTGAAGCCAAAAAACAACTGGGGTTATTTCCCGATCCTTTCGGATTGTATGAGCGGCTCACGGCCAGGGAATACATAGATTACTTTGCCCGAATCAATGGTATGGATAAAGCCAGCGCAGCTATTGCAACTGAACAGGTTCTGCAAACCATGCAGATGATGGATATTGCCGATCGACGCTGTAAGGGGTTTTCCCAGGGGCAGCGTATGAAAACCGCTCTGGCACAGGCCATTGTTCATAAACCAAATAATATTGTATTGGATGAGCCCACCCGTGGACTGGATGTGATGAGTACCCGGATGTTAAGAGCAACATTGAATCAGTTAAAAGAACAGGGACATTGCGTGCTGTTTTCCAGCCATGTCATGCAGGAAGTTTCGGCGCTCTGTGATCAGGTAGTGGTGATGGCTGATGGTAAGCTGGTGGCCCAGGGGAGTCCGTCAGAGTTGTGTGAAATGACAGAGAAAACGTCTCTGGAGGATGCGTTTTTTGAATTGACCGGGACGGATGAGGGGATTGCAGCATGATGCATCAGGTCTTGGCAATGATTCAAAAAGAGCTGCGAGATGCTCTGCGTGACAAACGATCTATTCTGGCTGGCATGTCTTATGCATTGATTATGCCGATTATAATGAGTTTGTCGTTTGCGGTGATGATCTCGGATCTTAAAGATCAGAAGGATATAGAGATTAGTATTGAAGGTGCAGAATATGCGGCTGATCTGATTCGTCATCTGGCGAGTTCCGATATTGTGCACAGTGATGATAGTAACAGCAGACTGAGTATCATTCTGACAATTCCTGAAGAATATCCGGAACAAATGGCTCAAGGTGAGCCTGCTGAAATAATATTAACTGCTGACCGTTCTGATAAGGGGCTTCGCTCAGCTTTTAGTCAGGTTAGAAGTTCGATTAGACGTTATTCCAGTGAAATGGCTTCACTGAGGCTGATTGCCCGTGGCATAAGCCCTCTGATCAGCAAACCAGTGACCATTACCGTTCATGACTTGGCCACTCGTGAATCGAAGGCCGGCGTCATTCTGGGAGGGTTACTGCTGACTTTGATGCTGTCGGTGTTTATTTCAGGATTGAACCTTGCCATGGATACCAGTGCGGGGGAGCGTGAGCGTAATTCTCTGGGGTTGTTGTTATCTCAGCCTGTGACGACTTGGCAGATTCTGATGGCGAAAACGGTGGCGGTTGTTTGCTTTTCTCTTTTCGGTTTTTTGATGACCATCGTCGTTTCCCTTATTGCCTACGACCGGGTGCCCTGGCATGAATTGGGTTTCAGTGTTGATTTATCACTAACAACAGCAGCATTAATCTTTTTGTTTACAGTGCCTATCGCTTTTTTAGCGGCCACATTGCAGTTGTACTTTTCATTTTTTGCCAAGTCATTTAAGGAGGCTCAGTCGTATATGACGATTGTTCTCTTTGTGCCTATTGGACTGGTGATGGCTTCCGGCTTTGACGTATTGCCGGATGTCTTGAAGTGGATGCCGGTGTCCGGTCAGCAATTGGCGATTACAGAAATGATCAAGGGACAGCCGATTCCTGTTATTGAACTGGTGATTTCCAGCCTGGTCACCTTGCTCTTCGCAGTGGCTTTTGGTGCAGCATCCAGCTATGCATTGAAGCGGGAAAAAGTCATTTTTGGTTTATAGATAGATTAAGGCCTTTAGAAAGCCGCTGTGCTTTTAAAGGCCGTTTATTCGTGTTCTATTTATTCAGTCCTACCCAGTTATTGTCGGCTCCGAAAATAAATCCGGGAATATCCTTGAGCCACATTTTCTGCACTGAATCGTCATAGTTTAAATAGAGTTTTCCATCGACAATTTTCCAGAAATTTGGATCGCCTTTTACCAGATCATTTTTGGCAGCAACAGCCCAGGCACAGTGACCGCCATATTGAGGTGCGTATTCTGGAGGGGTTGCTTTAAACAAGTCGAGGTTTTCCTGGCTGGAAAACAGCCATTTTGCCTTGTTCCACTCGTAGCTGAATTTACTGTTGCCCTTTACCGGTTTTCCTTCAGTGAAATATGCAACCGTGTCGTAGCCTCCCACGGCCTTTCCGATACCCCAGAATCCGGTAGTGTATATTTTGTCGGCACTGGCTGTTTGACTCAGTACGACACTGAAAAACAGTAGAAGTATCGCTGAAAAGCGATTGGTCATATTTCTCTCCACTTTCATTTCTTTCCACTTTCAAAGACGTCATCACTTTCAAAGACGTCATCACTTTCAAAAAAGTCATGGCGGACTGGTTGATAAAATATAATACGAGTTTATTTCTCCAATGGATTCAGATGAGTATTCAATAAAGAGGTAAGTAGGATAAATATCATGATCTTAAATAGGGCGTAAGAAACTCTGAAACTTTGCCTGTTAAGACATTCTCGACTACTTCAATGCCGTTCCTACGAAGCATAGCAATACCCTGTCCATTATTTCTTGAATCCGGATCGGTCATTGCCACATAAACACACCCTGTTTTTCTCAGAATAAGAGCATGTGCACAGGATGGTGTCCGACCATGAAATGAACAGGGTTCCAGGGTCACATAAGCAGATACTTCTTTGAGCGATCCGGGGTGTTTTTTCAGGGCTCCGGCTTCAGCGTGGTTATCGCCTGGCTTTTGAGTATGGCTTCTGGCAATGACAGCGCCATTCTTAACCAGTATACGGGTGTAATTAAAAGTGTTCCATCTACCCATTATCCTGCTTGCTGCCAGTACTGATCCCAGTCCCCGTTAGAACGCAATGTTCTTAAGCAAAGCATTGCTCCTGCGATGGAAGGCTTCCACCAAGCACCCGGTATTTTTAGTCGCATCTGCACTACTGCACTGTTAGAACTTTCTATTTCGCCAGAGCCAATGGGAAGATTGGCTGCTTCTGCTGCAGCATATTCGAATTGCCCTGGACGGTTTCGGATATATCGGTGACACTCCTCTGGTTTATTGGCTGCTTTGCCTTTCTTTCCGTTTCTATGCGGATCAAGCTCTGCCATGACGGCATTAACATTGCCAGATTTCATGCGTTCCTGCTGGATATGCCGCCACTGTACACGTGTTTCCTTGTTAAACCCGACACACTCTTCTGCTGCATCAGCGAAGTGCTCAGAGAGATGATAATAGTCAACGAGGAAACTTCCTTGCTCTCCAAACACTCTCTTTGTCTGGTTGGCAATCCAGGTGGCTCCATCGCTCACGCAATGGATAGAGGATTGCCGGTTGAGCCCCTGCTCTATTGCACAACTCAACCACTGGTCACCTGCTTCATCCGGCCCTCCCATTGTGGCCTGATGACGTTTATCTGAACTACCCAGCTTATAGACCTGGCAAAGTTTAGCCTCCTGCCATTCAGTTTTACGTGCTTTGCGTTTGTCACCTTCTGCCTCTTCATCAATGAGGACAACAGGAATCATGCTTCCATCCATTTCTCCTATGAACTGGGCAGCTTCACCGAGGCAGTCCTGACGATTTTGTGATGCACTGATGGAATCATTTTGCATACAGCTTGCGTGCTCAAGAGTTATGGCTCGAATAGAAGACTCAGGCACATCAATACCATAATGTTCATGTATTTTTTTTGCAGCTGCCTGAAAAGAACTATCTGCACCAAAGTCTACAATTTTACGTTGAATTGTGCGGGAGTAGTCGCGACAGTGAATATGAGCGGCATGACTGAAAGGTCTGACCCGATGCTTGTCTACCGTCTGGCAGCGTTCAAGAACTTCTATTTTCCCATAGGTGCTCAGCCAATAAGTGTTTTTTTTTGAGTTTTAGCTCCGGGGTGCTTCAGGCAAGCCTCGCCAAATTTTTGATCTTCCTTGTAGGTACCCCAGCCAGTAAGCAGTTCATTGCCCATTTCACGCAGGTGGGCAATGACGGCTTCTTCAGCATCATCAGCATCATCAGCACGATCCAGGAGACCTGACTCGGCTTCAACAATATCCAGAAGTGCAGAAACTCTAAGCTCAAGCTCGGGGTGGGCTGCAAGTCTATCAGCAAGAGAAATAGGTGAGGGCATAATACTAACTAGGGTTGAGAAATACTCTTACATTATCGTTCATATTGAGGTTTTGTGGGCAGAAAAACTTCTAATGAACACTTTTAATTACACCCCCAGTATACAGCCCACAGGGGGATTGGGCAGGCAATGAGGAAGAGCTTTTCGGGATTCTGTCAGAGCTATTTCCATAAAAATTGCATGTTGATTGATCGAAACGGCTTCCATCAGAACTCCTTAAGAATATGAATGCAGGAGGGATCAAAGTTTACTATTCTGCAAGAATGGATGAGTTAACACCACAAAAAGGCGTGTTCCCGTTACCGGCTTCTGAAACAGCACCTGGGAAAGGAGACAATTCTGTATCCGAATGGAGGCACAGAGAGCTGCAGACATCGGCAGCTGGCCCGACGATAGTTGCGAAGGAGCCGTTGCAGGGTGATTTCGGGGAACCCGAAGTTAAAGAGAAGGCAATAGAGGATAGACGTTCTCAGTTACCTGAAACAGTCGTCGCTACAGAGAATGTTAAAAAGGATCCGGAAACCATCCAGAAGGAATTTTTCGGGCTGACCTGGCCGGACTTCTCTGGGAATAAAGAACACCTGAAAAGTGTATTGGCTCAAATTGATCAGAGAATTAAGGAGCTAAAGCTTCTTTCTGAATCCAAAAAACAGGATGAAATAAATAGAATCAAAGCCCATTGTTTCTACCATAAAGCCCTAATACAGCATCGGATGAAAGAGGGTAATCCTGGTGTTTCTCTGGAGGTGGCACTCCGTTGCGATGAGGCTTGTGTGGCAGAACAACTGGAACTCTCGCAAACGTTGCTGTCTGTACATCATCATCAAGCCAATCCACAAGATATTACCGTTCTGGTTAAACATATTGCCTTCGGCTCTTTCTCTGCACTATTGATGTTGTCTGAGCTCAGTTTTGGCTTATATCCCAGCAGTGCTGTGTCTTTAACGCCCTATTCAATCCCGAACTATCAATTCAGACTGACCAATATGATGTTACATCGAAGTAGAGCAGAAGCTGATTTCATAGATTTGCTCGGACTGTCCTGTACTGTAAAAGAACCATTATTTCTTAAGGAAAAAGTAGAAGCTAATACAACTATTCTGCGTCAGATGTTATGGGGATGTGCATTCATTTATAGAAGACAGAATACAATGGAGGCAATA
>CBDBOO010000030.1:0-43985 GCA_965208385.1 Endozoicomonas sp. | reverse complement strand
GGATGTTCTGTTGGACGGAAGAAGGTGCGGATAATGTTGCCGTGTTCCAGACGCTCATCGTAAGCTGCCGTTTGGCAGGCATTGACCCCTACAAATATCTGGTTGATGTTCTGCAACGCATCAGGCACCATCCCGCCCGAAAAATCCGAGACCTGTTACCGCGAGTTGGAAAGACAAATTCGGGGCCAGTCCGTTAAAATCCGATCTCGACAAATAGGGGGAGTCTGCCCCCTGTTTAAGCGCTTACTGTAGCGGCCTCTTTGGACGGTGTCATGCTGCCTATGAAAGACGGGAAACGTCAGGAAAAACGTGAACAAAGTACAGCTGAAGGCAAGCGTACTCGTGGCCCGGCAGGTTGCCAGGAAGCCAGTTGTGGAACTCTGTCGTTTTACGATGTTGAAGGTGAACGCCTGTCGACCATCAGGATTGGCCGAATGCCAGAGAGCAAGAAAGTAACTCTAAAGCAGTCGCTCTCCCGTTTCCTGAACGAAGCACTCAGGCAGAAGCCTCAACTGTCATTGGTCAAGGTGGCTGATGGCGCTAAAGACAACTGGACTTATCTTGCCAAAGAGCTTCCTCAAGGGCATGAAATCGTGGATTTTTATCATGCAGCAGAACATCTGAAGAAGGCGTTTGACCTGTCCTACGGTGAAAACAGTTCAAAACCCAAAGAGAAGTTCATCACCTACCGTCATATTTTGAAGGAAGAATCTGATGGGGTTGAGAAAGTCATCAAGGCTTTGGCCTATCAACACAGCCGACATCCTCGGCGATCGAAGTTAAAGACAGAGTTGGAATACTTCAGGAATAATCGTGACCGCATGAAGTATGCAGAACACCTGTCGTGCAACCTGCCTATAGGATCTGGCGTTATTGAGGCGACCTGTAAAACGTTAGTGACACAGCGGATGAAGTGTTCAGGTATGCGCTGGCGACACCCCGGAGGTCAAGGCATTCTGACTCTCAGGTCATTAATACAGAGTGGCTGGTTTGATAATGGCTGGAAGCTTTTGTCAGTAACTTACTGTGCCAAGGTCACAGAGGTAACCACGAGCAATGTGGTTCCATTCCCTGTTCAGTCTAACAATATGGAATGAGAGTTCCGGTCAATATGAGACTTTCACCCATATGATGGGTATAGTCCAAATACTTATTTTTACTTCGTTGCTTATCTTGCATTGGGCTATAGAAATTTGAAGATTTAGAATCCGAAAGTGCAGATTCGGTATTACTACACCCAAAAGTAAAAAGTAAAAAGTAAAAAGTGAAATTATTAAAACTAGTATTCTTGTCATACATGGTTTTCTCTGGTTTTTATTCATTACGTCCGGCTCAACTGCCAGTGGTTACCAGCAATATCATTTGAGATAGCTAAAAAGTGTATTTAATCAATTCAGGGAGAAATTAAAAAATATATAAACAACCCACAAAAGAATAACTATTCGATGGAGAGAGGAACATCAGAAATATAATCCTGGATTTCCTATATGCTTTAAGCCCAGTAGAAGGCATCCTTTTTTGCATGATTAATATGCGAATTGTTGGACACTTTTCGTCATGGCTGTTTCTGAGACAGATTTTCCATCAATGCGATATTGATCCTGGAATTCACCGCCTACGGTAAAGCCTGCTTTTATATATAAGTTTTTTGCTGGAATATTTTCAGATAATACACATAAATCAATCCAGGCAATTTCTTCGTTATTTTTGCAGAAGTTTGAAACGACATCTATTAATTTTAGCCCGATTCCTTTCTTACGACACGAACTATCTACTCCCATTCCAAGTAAAAATCTGTGATAGCAGCTTTCATGACTATGATGTCGAAGATCAATATGCCCTTTGATATTACCTGCTTCATCTTTTGCAAGCCAAAGTTTCCTCCATCCTGGATTTCCAAAATCAATAGAAAATCCATTTTCGAATCGTTCTTTGGTAGTATCAGTCACCCAACTTTCATCTTTCGATGCAGGCTGAAACAAATACGAATCATCTTGTCCATTTTCAGAAATATGATTTTCCAAATATGAAAAAAATAATTTTAGATCTGATTTTTCTGCTGGAACAATTCTCATATTCTGTACTCAATTGATTTCACATAATGCCTGGTGTAACTACCTGTTATTTGAATTTATATCTACGTTCTTTGCCTCAATTAAATTAGGAAAGACAATTACTTTCGAGCTACTAAATTCTTCAAGATTAATCCATACAGATACACTCACGGCGATTCGGACCATTATTCATAAAACACATGAATAATTAATCGCAAAAGAAAGATCAGATTTCGTTACGACTATATGCTTGGGTGTCAATTAATCTTTAACTATCTTTGACATACCTTGGATGCAGGTATTTCTTGAACTTGTATTCTTTTAAATGAATCTTCATTTATTTCAAACACACTTACCCTACAATCCTGAAATGCAACACCAGTCCAGAGCGCAGCAATACCCTTACCACCCATTCTTTCATTAACAACTGCATAAGTTTTGTTCGGTTTAGGAGTGAATTTAACAAACGGCCAACAGGTTTTTTCCCACCCACTATTATACCATTAAATTATCGAAGTTAATGTTATCAGCTGGCTATGTGCCGTCAATAGTTGGGAGCACTAAAGTCCTATAAAAACTTTATTTTCCTGCTCCACATATGGCTATTCATGAGATAGGAAGGTATCCCAGAACAAATCGCTGTTCTTTGGGCAATAAACAAATGCAATATACAAGATTTAGTCATATCTCTACTTTATAAGGCACGTCTGTAGCCCTGTAAACATAGGGAGTAAGCAATACAACTATTGGCGGGAACATAGCCTTATCAGCTTGTTTGAAGGAACTTTTACAATAGCGCTCCCTGTTTCTGGGTAGTCAACTTTTAACAAACCTTCTTCTTCACAAATAACAGGCTCACCAGGAAATGGAACTCCTTTTTTAGATTCATACTTTTTATCTGAACTAAAATATATTGTTGCTAAATCAACATCATTATTTTCAACATAAGTTGGCAGAGTCTCTCCAAATACTTGATCTGACTTTGGGATTTTAGCACATCCTGCGATTAAAAATGAGGAAAGAAATATTAAGCAAATATTTTTCATTTTTTCATTGTTCCCTATAATTTTTCATGACCGTAGCCATGAATTTTCTTGAGATTCTGCACTGCAAACATAGGCTGCAATTGACTATTTTTGCTGAGCAAAATGTCACGCGTTGGAGCGCTGCTTAAGCGCCTTTTTATGAATTTATACTTTCTATCAACTCTATCTCTTCGCCATCAGGGCCAGCATAAAAAACAAGCTTTCTTATTACCCTGTCTGACCCGGCACACTTTACTTCAAAAGGACCTCGTAAAGGCTGGAATCCATTTCGAGACAAGTGAACAATTATTGTACTTACGCACTCTACTTCAATGGCAAAATGCGCTATACACCCTCTGCCATAGGATTCATACATTGAAAACGGAAACAATTCGATATAGGTTCGATTACCAATATCAAGCTTGATGTTACCGTTATTACTTCCTAATGCATCGTTTATCTGAAATCCAAAAACATTCGTGTAGAAAGCCAATGATTTTTCCATTGAACGACAACTAATGGCAACATGGCATAATTCCTTTATACCCAATTTCATAATTCACTCGTTGGTTGATAAATTCATATCGCCTGCACGTGCAGCGCCACAGGCGTCCAATGAGCACAGCGACGAACACACGCTCTTGTTATATTTCAGTTGTAGACTAAAAAGTTAACGGCTGTTACTTTGCGTTATTTGTACCTGAATGTGCTGTATCATCTTGTCGTGAATAACTATATCTTCCACGCCTGAATAACTAACAGCTTCACCATCTTGCTTTTCACCTGTAAAATCAAACTCAAAACGGACTATTCCAGGTTTGAGTTCACTAACCTCATTTACAGTCCATTTCAATTGTTTATATATTCCATGATGAACCCTTTGCATTGCCATTATCTTTTCACATCCAAGAAAGAGTTCGCCTTTTCCTGAACGAAATGTAGAACTTTTACAAAACATCCTCTCGATTTCTTTAAAGTTGCTTTCATTAGAGAGCTCGAAGTAATTCTTGGCAATTTCTAAAGAAGTCATAAGTCTACCAACTCACCTTTTAAACCAACATGTAATATAGTACACGGTAATAGATGAACATAACGGTTAGTTAAACAATATAATTTTATTCGAATCCAACCATACAGTTACAAGATCAAATCTGTGACTATCTCTTAATTTTCTCCTTGTTTTTTTAAATATCGGAACTCTGATTTTGATACCGATAAATTGCTAATGAGCAAATTTTAATGATGCCACACCAGCAATGATCAGAACTATGCCAAAATAACGCCCTAAACTAGTTGGATCACCGTATATGAGCACACCCACTAAAAACGTACCTGCAGCACCTATACCGGTCCATACTGCATACGATGTACCTAACGGAATTTGCTTCTGAGCTAGCCAAAGAAAAAACCCGCTCAGTGCCATGAAGAAAACAGCAACAAAAATCCCGGTAACTCGGGACTCGCTTTCCTGGGACATTTTCAGACCTACAGGCCATCCTATCTCAAAAAGTCCTGCCAAAACCAAGTAAACCCAAGACATATGAAAACCTAAATTTTACTATGAGTCGAAACAATCATAGCAAGTAACATTACAGGCGAGCCTACCTAAGCCTTAATCCCCCTGTGTCAGCATAGTTGTCGCCTCTTCTGAATTTTCAAACTTAAACAGGGGGCGGTCAGTGAGTAATCAATGTCCCGCTATTCAGAAGAGTTCAAAGAGTCCATCATTCAGAAGATGATGCCACCCAATAACGTGCCGGTTTCTCAATTGGTACGTGATACTGGTATCTCGGATGTGACTCTGTACACTTGGCGAAAGAAAGCAGTTTCTAAAGGAGTGCCTGTGCCAGGCGACGGAAAGAATCCAGATCAGTGGACACCTGAAAACAAATTTGCCGTGATCATTGAAACGGCGGCGTTGAATAAAGCGGAAATAGCTGAATATTGTCGTAAGAAAGGCTTGTTTTCTGAACAAATCCAGCAATGGAAAGGCGCCTTTATTAACAGTGCTTCTTCCCAGCCTGACAGCCAGCTAAAGCAGCGCAAAACATTGTCTAACGAGCAGAAAAAAGACAAGCAAATTATCAAAAAATTAGAGCGTGAACTGAATCGCAAGGACAAAGCGTTAGCAGAAACTGCCGCCTTGCTGGTACTCGCAAAAAAGGCCCGAGAGATCTGGGGGGCGCCAGAGGACGATTAGTCTCTCTCCCGGATCGACAAAACGCTGTCAGCCTGATTAAACAGGCCACTAAAGACGGAGCTCGCCAGTCAAAAGCCTGCGAGACTCTTGATCTGTCAGAAAGAACCCTTCAACGTTGGATAAAAAGTGATGACGTGGCGCCCGACAATCGTAAAAATGCTGACAGGCCTGAGCCTGTTAACAAACTATCTGAAGCAGAACGACAGGCGATTGTTGACGTCTGTAACAGCGACCGTTTTAAAAGCCTTCCACCGAGCCAGATTGTGCCTACATTAGTGGATGAGGGCGTATATATGGGTTCCGAGAGGACATTTTACCGGGTACTTCATGAAACAGATCAACAGCACCATCGTGGTCGTGCGGCTAAAGCAAAGCGGCACAAGCCGACGTCATATCGCGCTACCGGGCCTAACCAGGTGTGGTCTTGGGATATCACGTTTTTACGCTCTCCAGTGCGAGGCCAGTTTTATTACCTGTATCTGGTAATAGACATCTATAGCCGTATGGTTGTTACATGGGAAATTCACGAAAATGAATTGGCAGAGCATGCTTCGGAAATGATCACTAAGGCCTGTATAAAACATGGAATTGCAGCCATGGAGAAACCATTGGTGTTGCATTCAGACAACGGTAGCGCCATGAAAGGCGGCACGATGCTGTCAACTCTGCAGAGCCTTGGTGTTGTGAGTTCATTCAGCCGTCCACGGGTCAGTGATGATAACCCCTATTCCGAGGCCATCTTCAGAACCCTGAAGTACCGTCCAGGGTATCCACGCAAACCCTTTGCTGATATTGAAGCAGCACGTGGCTGGGTGCATGGTTTTGCCCAATGGTACAACGAAGAACACAAGCACAGTGGGCTGAAATTTCTGACACCCGGTCAAAGACACCGGGGTGAAACCGAAATGTTCATGGATAACCGTAGAAAGGTTTATGAACAGGCTAAACAGCGTCACCCGGAACGCTGGGGAAAAAGGCCGACAAGGAACTGGGATCTGCCAGATGAGGTCTGGCTGAATCCAGACAAGCTTGCTGATGAACAGCTAAGCGAAGTCGCTTGAGTTGAGGCGACAACTATGTTGACAAACACCGTAATAGCGCTAACTGAAGAAGAAAAGCTTTGCTAGCCGTGGTCTTCATACCTGTATGTTTAAGACAGACTGAAAGTCAAAGTACTTGTAGTTCTTGATTAACTTGGTAGCAATTACACCGCCAGAGGAATGATTAACAGGACTTTCAAAGCAGGGTAATTATATATATCCATTATATTTTTTATCACTCATCATAGTAGAATATATTTTCTTTTATAGACTCTGCACGACAGTTATAAACAATAATTATACAAGACTATATTTGTATATATCGAGATCAGAAATTATAATATAATCGAAATAGTTAATCAGAAAGGTGCGAACAAGTCCCGTATGTATTCAACAAACCCTTAATAAACATAGGTAAGTTTGTGAAAACACATCTCTTTATATACTCATTTTTTATTTTAGTTTCATTATACAGCGGAAACATTCATCCTTATGATTTAAAGTGCCCTTACTGCACTCATTACGATACAGAAAGTTGTATGCCATGCAGAAACGAAATAATAAAAATTTATCGCACTCTTTAAGGTGAAATCACAGAAGTTGAATATACGTTTACTGTTCCATATACAGGGCACCAAGATTTACTCAATATTCTCTCCGAAAATTTTTGAAAGTAAATCTTTATTATTATCAAGAATTGCTTCTCAAGCCCCCTATTCATTAAACGGATCAACCCTGCTCACGGCAGTGAATGTAGTGCATAATCTGTTTTTAATGATGAGCGATTACAGCCAGACTTATATTCAAAACAAATTACAACTGCAAAAGACAGGGAAAATATTACTCATTGAAAGTATTCCAGCGTTATTATCAGAAAAAATCTCCAGATCAGAGATTTTACAAAAAAAATCTTCTTTGATAATTAATGGATTACGTAAAATATCTAACAATGAAATTAAAAAAAACTGGAAAGCTTTTACTGAAAGAGAAGCACTCAGTGCTGGGGAAAGCTGGAGCTGGGAAACCTTTACTGAAAGAGAAACACCCAGTGCAAGGGAAAGCTGGCTTGAAACGTTTAGAAATGCCTGCGAGAGAGTGAATGACGACAGCGATGAAAACATAGCATTCCTATGGATTACAAACTCAATACGTACTTCTGGAAATTGGTTTCTTATTCACATTAAAAAAAATGAAGAATTTCTGATATTAAACTGGAGGGCTATGTTCCCGCCAATAGTTGTATTGCTTACTCCCTATGTTTACAGGGCTACAGACGTGCCTTATAAAGTAGAGATATGACTAAATCTTGTATATTGCATTTGTTTATTGCCCAAAGAACAGCGATTTGTTCTGGGATACCTTCCTATCTCATGAATAGCCATATGTGGAGCAGGAAAATGAAGTTTTTATAGGACTTGAGTGCTCCCAACTATTGACGGGAACATAGCCAAACTGGAGCCTTTCAGTTCCACCAGAATCAATTATCATACTAGCCAGCTTCAACTCTGAATCTGAAGTCAATCAGTATCTACGAAATATATTAGGAGGATATGATGAGCTTCTATCCGGTTATATGATGAGCCCTTGAATCTTTAGTACTCCAACCTTAATTAAAACACCCCCAATCATTACTTGTTTCTATACAGACCACCTTATTTCGCTTGAAAATGACATTTGAAATCAACTACTCATTATTTATAGAGGTAAATCTTTGAAAGCTCACATTTTTACATTTGCATTATTTTATTTACTTTCATCTTACAGCTATGATACATACCCCTATTATCTTAGTTCTCAGGTTTAGAGTTTTAAAAACACGAACGTTCGGAAAAATATTTTAAGTGAGCGCAATCAAAACCATCAGGCACCCAACGGGAGGGCTATGTTCCCGTCAATAGTTGGGAGCACTCAAGTCCTATAAAAACTTTATTTTCCTGCTCCACATATGGCTATTCATGAGATAGGAAGGTATCCCAGAACAAATCGCTGTTCTTTGGGCAATAAACAAATGCAATATACAAGATTTAGTCATATCTCTACTTTATAAGGCACGTCTGTAGCCCTGTAAACATAGGGAGTAAGCAATACAACTATTGGCGGGAACATAGCCCAACGGGAGCTTGTTTAAATCAGTAAAATAGCTGGGTCTGCGTTCGGTTATGCTGCTTTCGGTAGAATATCATCCGAACGTTCGTTCAGATTCGGCAATTCCAGCTCTAATTTTTGCTCATATCGGTTCCAGCAGTCACGAATTCGAAACTGAGGAATAATCCAAAACAGCGCACGCCTAAGCATTCCGGCTGTGACGGTATCAGGATGTCTCCAGGGGGTTTTGGCTACCTCAATAGCTGCTGAATTTTTACAAATGGTCAATAATTGCATCAGTGCATAACCCGCCATTTTAATATGCATCCATCGTAGCAGCGTTCTGAGCTTCCGTTGCCATAAATGCTTGCACCCAAACTCGTGTTTAAGTTGCTGAAACATTGGCTCTATAGGCCATCTGAGCGAGTAGGCTAATAGCACCTCATGGGCTTCCAAATCCGGATTGGTTGAGAGAAATAATTTGGTTTCTGTTTGTCCTTTGTCGTTTTCAAAACGACTCCAGACGACACGGACAATGCGCCCTTTCAGAAAACGGGCGCGGCAAATACAGGACCGAAAAGAGACTGTCCGGTATTTTCTGTAAAGCCAAATAGTCATTGTGGTCTCTGGTAACTTCTCGACTTCTTCAGACGTCATTTTCACACCGTACTTACGCTTGCGCCCTTTCCTTTTAATGGGTGAAGGAGGAAAGGCTTCGAAAGGGAGAGCATAGAGCGCTCGATTTTTGGGTATATGACCAATGACCTCATATCCTAGTTCGAGTGCGGGTTGCATCATAGTGTGATTCATAAACCAGCAGTCAGTGAGCAGTCGCAATGACCGATCCTGAAGAGTCTGTCGTACAGACTTAAGCATCGCTTTGGCAATTTTAAGCTTGCTGATGTTGCCTGATTTGGGCGATGGAAAAGCCATGACAGGAATGGCGGTATGCACTTTGTCAGATGGCCGCTGAAAAGCAATCGCCAGAAAAACCCAGCATTGACCGAGAATATAAACACTCCGATTCTTTTTCTTGCCGTGTTGGTGATGTATTCGGCATGCAGGTGCTTCGCCAGAACAGCGTTCAAGTGTCAGGTCGTCGAGGATAATAGGAATAGTCTGACCGTCAGGCACTTTGGAACTGACCAATAATATCAGGCGATGCGCTAGATCTCGCCAACGCCACAAGCCCTGAGAAACCCAGTGATGATAGCTGCTCCAAACATTTTCGTAGTGAACCATCAGGAGAGCCTGTGTAAGAAAGCCTTCGCCGGAAACCATGCTGCCCAGAAGCAATTCACAGAACGTTGGTGCAGCAAGTGACGATAGTGCACCGACAAGGAATGTCGTATATAAGGAAAGCTCCCGGAGGATAATTTTCTGTTCTGAGGTGAGCATGGCAACCGCTTCTTCGTAATGGGTGAAGCGGTTGTTTGAACTTATTTGCGTTAAAAAAATACGAAACTATCGTACTTATAATTCTCTAAACCCGAGATCTTAGTTGTCCATTCTGTACATGCAGCAGTGCAGAAACTTGCTACCCATGCAGAGATGAAATAATTAAAATTTATCGAACACTTCAAGGTGAAATCGTAGAAGTTGATTATAAATTCACACTTCCATTTCCAGAAATTAATAATTTATACTCTCTCTTAATGCCTGTTACAAGCGATAATGAGACTGCTTTACTATCAGAAATAGCTTCTCAGCCACCCTACTCATTAAATGGATCAATACTGACAACTGCAATAAAAGTAGCAAGTCATTTGTTTTTAACAATGAGTGAAAGCAGACATAGAAAAATTCAGGATAAATTACAAATACAGAAAACAGGGAAAATATTATTAATAGAAAGCATTCCAGCACTATTTTCAGATAAAATATCAAGATCTGAATTTCTGCAAAAAAAAGCATCCCTTTTAATCAGTGGCTTGCATAGAATGGATAATTACGTGTCAAAGAGAAAATGGAGAGTGTTTTTTTCGGATCAAAGGCCTGAAGCCGGCTATGTTCCCGTCAATAGTTGGGAGCACTCAAGTCCTATAAAAACTTTATTTTCCTGCTCCACATATGGCTATTCATGAGATAGGAAGGTATCCCAGAACAAATCGCTGTTCTTTGGGCAATAAACAAATGCAATATACAAGATTTAGTCATATCTCTACTTTATAAGGCACGTCTGTAGCCCTGTAAACATAGGGAGTAAGCAATACAACTGTTGGCGGGAACATAGCCCCTGAAGCCAGTATTAGCTGGTTAGAAACTTTTATAGCAGTTTGCGATAGTTTAGAGGGCAAACTTACTGATAATACGGCTTTTTTTTGGATTACAAGTTCAAAAAAAGATGCTGGCCATTGGACCTTTATTCATAATTACAAAAATGAGGAATTTCTCATTTTAACCTGGAATCTGTCAGGTTCTTCAATTCCAATTATTATATTAAGCACATTCACATCAAGGTCAGAATCAAATCTGTACTTGCGCAGTTTGTTAGGCGACTATAATGGGCTATTATCCGGCCACATCATACTCCCTTAAATTACTATAGAAGCCAGTATGCAAAGTGCGTTTAATAAAATACTAAAATACTTGATAACAGCCATGCATTTCCAACATCAAATATTTCTTCTCCGATAAATTATGAAATACTTGAGGATAGCTATATATTTACATAGCTTTCATTTCTTCACTTTTCAATATTATTTATTGTTCGAATTATTGTATGACAACAAACGCCGCATTCAGGTGCACCTTAGGCGTCACATGGAATGTTGGCTATGTTCCCGTAAGTGGTTGAAAGTACCAATGTTCCACCAATCTGCTAACGAATCGTTCTGTAGTTAGCTTGGCAACACTTGCTAAATCACGCTTCCAAGCCAGGTAGTGCGGGAGGTAGCGTGTAGCTACTCCATGGAATTTACCCCTAATCCATCTCTTTAAAACGCTGTGGTACGTATTTACATTCTGGATATGGTAAATACCTTCTAAAACATGCTGACCTGATGACGTAACTAGCTCTTTAAACTCAAATCCTAGCTTCTCTGCGAGCTTTTCGTGCGCAAGGTGTGCATCGGCACAGACAGTAGCCAGTAGCTTCAATCGATATTCGACCGTTCAAATGGCGACACAACTCATCGGCACTCTCATTATTTAAAATGCCGTCAACCGTGTGCCGATTACGATCTCGAGCCACCATTACCGGCACTTTGCGCGCTTTATGTGGATCGTTTCCACGCTTGCGTGTTGGTCTTGGCATACCATCTCTCTGACCTTTGAAGGATTCACGGAAAAAAGTTTCATCCAGCTCGGTAATTCCACAAAGCTCTTTTGCCTGATCATCATTAATCACTTCAAGGAAGCAATGACGCCAGCGGAAGGCCGTTTTCAAATTAATATCATACTCAATGGCTGACGCACGTAATGTCATAGAGTAAGTCATACCTGTCAGGTATTTATTCCATTTTCTTGGCTGTCTAAGTCTTCTTAAAGGTGTGTCTGTAAAGGCGTTGAAAGTTACAACACAGGTCTTGCAACGGTAGCGCTGTCTACCATTTCTAACTCCCCAGCGATGAATCTCATGACCTTTGCACTTAGGGCACTGAGGATGCTTTTCAAAGCAAGATAATATGGTCATTTCAAGGTCAGGAATTGAGTGTGCTTTATTCGGAGTTAATTCACTAGAAACTGAATCAGAATTAGTAGTTTCAACTGTGTCACTGTTCTGTATTTTAGGGCTTTGGAGTGTATTGTTAAGAATATCCCTCTGCTCGCTAGTTAATGATGAAATGGAATTAATAAAGCTTTGGAAGAGATTAGATCGCATAACACGCCCCTTGCACTTAGGGCACTGAGGATGCTTTTCAAAGCAAGATAATATGGTCATTTCAAGGTCAGGAATTGAGTGTGCTTTATTCGGAGTTAATTCACTAGAAACTGAATCAGAATTAGTAGTTTCAACTGTGTCACTGTTCTGTATTTTAGGGCTTTGGAGTGTATTGTTAAGAATATCCCTCTGCTCGCTAGTTAATGATGAAATGGAATTAATAAAGCTTTGGAAGAGATTAGATCGCATAACACGCCCCTGAAAAGTAGAAGGCATGGGAAGTATAGCTTATTCAACCACTTACGGGAACATAGCCTGGAATGTTTGTATGGCTTTTTTTTGTTACGATCAAATTTACCGTATTTCAAATAGTGAATGACCTGGTTTATTACTTTTTTGTTCTTCATCATAAATGGGTGAGTTACAGGCATAGTGATGTGATCATTCATTCCTGCAAGCCTTGTTCGCTCGACGGTTACTTTTCCATCATCTTGTCCTGGGAGGATTTGTGAAAGAATCAGGTTAACAGTACGTGTGCCAGCAATGATCCCTACATCGAAATTAGCAGCACCAAGGCTGTTAGGGATACTCATTGTTCCAGTCCCTAATTGTAGCCCTGCAGGTCCGCTAATCTGCTCAAATCCTGGGACGTCTCGGTAGGTATCAATAGCTTCACTTCCTTGATTTGGTGGTCCAAGCATGACAACTCTACCAAGGTTAGTAATCTTATTTTTCGATAAATAATCCCTTACGAGAATTCCACCCATAGAGTGTGTAACAAAGTGAAGCTTGCTGAAAGTAGGGCATTGCTTCAATGCTGCTTTTACTGTTTTTTCGGAAAGCTCTTCTATTGAAGATGCTCTGGAATCATAATCGTAATTTACAGGATGAAAACCTTCTTCAGTTAAAGCTTTTTCAATTTTTCTCATATCCCTTTCTGATTTAGCAAGTCCGTGTAATAGGATTACGCAGTCACCAGCCATTACGTAAGGAGTAAGTAATAGTGAGATTGTAATAATAAATATTTTTTCATAATATTGGTACTAAATGGCCATATATAATTAATCAGACTCATCCACCCCCTGGAAAAGTGCCCGACTAACGAGTTGCGTATTCTGGTTAACTTTAACACCCATTCTGGTTCATTTGAACACTTTGAATCACTTACGCATTGCCTATGTTACCACCGCCCCCAAATGAACTGATTTCACCGGTTTGAAATGACCTCTCGATTAACCACTTCATGGCCGATTTCCATAGTGCTACCAACACTTGGGAAAGGAAACCATGATCAACCGAGAGGACTGTCTCATGATACTCAAATCCAGAGAGAAAGGCTGCTACCTTGAAAACATTGCCGCCAACGATATTCAAGGACAGCCAAAGTATTAAAAAAGTACAGTGTTCAACGACATACATTTACAACAATAAATAAATATTCTCTGATAAATCACGCGGTCAGCAACAAAAAATTGTTTTTATAGATTTGTTGATAAAGAATCGACTTATATTTCAAACTGATGTATTTAAAAAACAGAACGAAGGCAGAAGTATTGTAGCTTCAATATTGAAGATTTATTGAGGCAGGTTGTTTTAAGTGAAATCATGAAATTTGACCAATATAGAATTCAGCCCGAAAATACTCGACTGCAAGCTATTAGACCCTGCACCCATTGCTGTCCTGTTTTTTCTGCGTATGCCCGCATTGATGCTAACCGACCCACCGCTCGCCGGAATTGGTTGTTCCAACCTATGGTTTTCAACCATTCATCAGGATCAATGCCTAGTCGTTCCAGAATAGGAGGTGTATCATGCTTATATGACCACGCTTATCCGGCCGGATTTCTCTTCCAGCCCAGTCAACCGGGTGTAATTAAAAGTGTTCCATCTACCCATTATCCTGCTTGCTGCCAGTACTGATCCCAGTCCCCGTTAGAACGCAATGTTCTTAAGCAAAGCATTGCTCCTGCGATGGAAGGCTTCCACCAAGCACCCGGTATTTTTAGTCGCATCTGCACTACTGCACTGTTAGAACTTTCTATTTCGCCAGAACCAATGGGAAGATTGGCTGCTTCTGCTGCAGCATATTCGAATTGCCCTGGACGGTTTCGGATATATCGGTGACACTCCTCTGGTTTATTGGCTGCTTTGCCTTTCTTTCCGTTTCTATGCGGATCAAGCTCTGCCATGACGGCATTAACATTGCCAGATTTCATGCGTTCCTGCTGGATATGCCGCCACTGTACACGTGTTTCCTTATTAAACCCGACACACTCTTCTGCTGCATCAGCGAAGTGCTCAGAGAGATGATAATAGTCAACGAGGAAACTTCCTTGCTCTCCAAACACTCTCTTTGTCTGGTTGGCAATCCAGGTGGCTCCATCGCTCACGCAATGGATAGAGGATTGCCGGTTGAGCCCCTGCTCTATTGCACAACTCAACCACTGGTCACCTGCTTCATCCGGCCCTCCCATTGTGGCCTGATGACGTTTATCTGAACTACCCAGCTTATAGACCTGGCAAAGTTTAGCCTCCTGCCATTCAGTTTTACGTGCTTTGCGTTTGTCACCTTCTGCCTCTTCATCAATGAGGACAACAGGAATCATGCTTCCATCCATTTCTCCTATGAACTGGGCAGCTTCACCGAGGCAGTCCTGACGATTTTGTGATGCACTGATGGAATCATTTTGCATACAGCTTGCGTGCTCAAGAGTTATGGCTCGAATAGAAGACTCAGGCACATCAATACCATAATGTTCATGTATTTTTTTTGCAGCTGCCTGAAAAGAACTATCTGCACCAAAGTCTACAATTTTACGTTGAATTGTGCGGGAGTAGTCGCGACAGTGAATATGAGCGGCATGACTGAAAGGTCTGACCCGATGCTTGTCTACCGTCTGGCAGCGTTCAAGAACTTCTATTTTCCCATAGGTGCTCAGCCAATAAGTGTTTTTTTTTGAGTTTTAGCTCCGGGGTGCTTCAGGCAAGCCTCGCCAAATTTTTGATCTTCCTTGTAGGTACCCCAGCCAGTAAGCAGTTCATTGCCCATTTCACGCAGGTGGGCAATGACGGCTTCTTCAGCATCATCAGCACGATCCAGGAGACCTGACTCGGCTTCAACAATATCCAGAAGTGCAGAAACTCTAAGCTCAAGCTCGGGGTGGGCTGCAAGTCTATCAGCAAGAGAAATAGGTGAGGGCATAATACTAACTAGGGTTGAGAAATACTCTTACATTATCGTTCATATTGAGGTTTTGTGGGCAGAAAAACTTCTAATGAACACTTTTAATTACACCCCAGTCAACCAGTTCCAGGTAATTAACCAAAGTAAAAGGAATCGCAATATCCGGATTTTGTCCCTGGGCACGAAGCAGGGCGATCTCATTTGACAAACACCAATCCTGTTGCATATTCAAAAAGCTAGCTTTAAAAACTGAATTTTTGAGAAGTACAGGAAATTAGGCTTATTTTGGTACTTTTGTGTGCTGAATAATTAGCCAAACAGAGAAAGTTAGTGCCAAATGAGATCGCCCTGGGGCACGAAGGGGCTTTAACTGCACACTCTGTTTTTTACCCGTGGTAGCCGTGTACTTTTTGATACGACTCTCTATACGACTCTCTATACGACATTGTATCAGCAATTCCCCACGTTTCATTAAACCTCTTGGTATCACTAGCGTACGAAGTCGTATATATTTTGTATGCTCGTGATAAATAGTCGAGTTTTTGGGAAAAATTACATATCTCAACACGTAAGCAGCTGTAGCTGCGCCCTGCGTGTGATGCTTCTTATACGCTGTTACCGATGTCGTATAAGCATGGGGAATAGCTGACATTGTATAGAAGTAAAGTCCGATGATTCAGGTGTTTTGGCCAGCTTTGCTCTAATCGGATTCAGATCCACATAAGCCATACAGGTCAGTAAAGCGGCTTCATCCACCAGTGCCTGACTTTTAAATCGTCCTTCCCAGAAACGACCTTTACACTGATCTTCTTTGTTCGCTTCTCTGGCCAGATGCTCATTCAAACACCTCATGAACCAGCTGATATCCATCAAACGACTGCGGTATTCTTCAGCATATTCATCTACCCGCAAGAGTTCACCCTGATCAAGCTTTATTCCAGCCAGATAACGCTGCACCAGAACTGGCCCAGTGAATAATTGTGTCCATCGGGCAAAAACCTCATCCCGGCTCCAGTTTTCTGCAACAGCTGCATTAATGTGCAATACCACATGGTAATGATTCGACATCACCGCATAAGCGCAGACTTCTATGGTAAACACTGAAACCAGCGCATCCAGACGATCTACTACCCACTGCCGACGATGCTCATAATTCTGACCGGAGAATGCATCCTTGCCACATAGAAATACACGACGGACACAACGAGCCATGCAGTGGTAATAAGGTGTACTGGAACGGTCAATCAGGTTTCTGCGGGCACGGGTCATGGCTTCTCCTGCTTATGAACAATCAATGGCAGAAGAAAGATAGATCAGATTTTGTTGAGGTCAAATCTATGGCTGTCTCTTTTATTCCGTTGATATGTAACACCACATGATAATGGTTCGACATCACTGCATAAGCGCAGACTTCTATGGCAAACACTGAAACCAGCGCATCCAGACGATCTAATACCCACTGCCGACGATGCTCATAATCCTGACCCGAGAATGCATCCTTGCCACAGAGAAAAGCACGACGGACACAACGAGCCATGCAGTGGTAATAAGGTGTACGAAAATAATTGAGGACAGCCATATATTTACAACATTAAATACGAAAATAATTGAGGACAGCCATATATTTACAACATTAAATAATTCTTCTCTGGTAACTCATACAGGCAGCAACAAAAAAAGTGTTTTTATAGATAGGTTGATAAAGAATCGACTTAGATTTCAAACTGATGTATTTAAAAAACAGAACGAAGGCAGAAGTATTGTAGCTTCAATATTGAAGATTTATTGAGGCAGGTTGTTTTAAGTGAAATCAAAAATAATTGAGGACAGCCATATATTTACACTCGATGCTGCAGTTTTTAGTTGTTGACTGATACACTTCTGCTCACGCAGCTTTCTGAGCGTGATACTTCAACGAAGCAGTGGGTTCCTGTTTGCCCAGATCGCGACCAGCCATATGCTTACTGGATTCCCTTGTTGGCAACACATCGTCCAAGGCTTTCGTTAAGGATTTCAACGCAGCCTCAGGGTCATCTGATGCGACCACTTCTTTGACCGTATCAACCAATGCTTCAGCTTTGAGGCGTTCGATCAGGCAACCTGCGGGCAACCCGGGTTGTTTGTTTTTGAGTCGGGCTGATTGCTCTGGATGCAGTAACAACAAATGATCGCACAGCAGGCTCAGGATCAAGCCACGCTCAGACCCTTCTTTGCCTTGCTGTTTGCTCAGTCGGTTCCAGCCGCCATACGCTTTCCAGTCCTGAATAAAAACCTCGACCAACCACCTCAGCGAATACAGCCTGGCTATATCAGCGTGGTGCCATGACATATCAGAAGCGACCAGATAACGGTACTCTTCTTCATCTTCATACTTCAGAGCAACAACGAAACGACGCTTGTTGTGTGCCTTGATGTAGAGGCGAGCTGCGAGCATGGTCACCCGCTTTTCTTTTCCTCCACGAATAATTAACTGCGTTTCAACGCCTTTTTGTCGTGCAAAATAATCCCTGAGGGTGGCTTCTGAATTTCTGCTGGCCACTTTCTGATTGGAGCGCAATTGGCTAACGACTTGCGCCTGACCTGTTACGGCTGTCGCTTCATCCATGAATTTTCCTGTACCGTAGAGCGCATCAGCCAGAACACCTTTAATCACTACTTCAGGAAAATGGTCAACGAATTCCCGGATCATCTGTAATGCCAGCGCTTGAAGCGTTGGAAAGCGGTTGTGGTCGGGTTCTGGACGTTTAGGTCTCAGTTTCTTTGCAACACCCTCTTTCTTGAGGTCTTTGTCGTGTTTTCGCCAAGCGGACAGCTGTGGATCGGGAACGTAAAACCGGAAACCTACAGGAAAGGTGGCAATGTCCGAGACCAAGACCATAAAGATCAGCTCCTGACCATTGATATAGCCACCTGTCGGTTTATCTCTGATTTTATGAGTGCCTTCGATCCGGGTCGTTCTTTTTGATCGTTGTTTGGCTGAATCATCAATCGTCAGAGTCCCTTCAGCAATACCATAATGAGACAGAATATTGCGAACACTGGCCTGCAGCATACGATGCCATGCAATCTTTGCTGAATAGAAAATCCAGCATAGCCGGGTCGACTTGAACTTCCCAAGACTCCTTCGCTCAAAGGCCGCCCAGTTGAGTGTTTCAGTGACAACAATCCCCATAATTAGAGCGGTCAGGACTGTTTTTTGGATCGTTGTGAGTTGAGCAGAAGGCGTAATGCTTTTCAGTGAATCGCTCAAAGAATCCAGAAATACAGTAACAACAGAAAGAGGACGAATTAGCACTAGTACTGCGTTTTTCTGAATTTGAGACTGAGGAACGTCTGACCGACCAGATAATTTCTATTTATCCAATTCAGAGACGATATTCATATTCAAACACTTGATATTGTAGATCTTTACGATAGATATGATATTTGGCACATACCCCACCATTAGCCAGCTTTCAATGAAGAAACTGAACGACGGTTTGTTGTTTACTGCCTCAATCAATGAGGCTTTTCATTATCCAGTGCAAGCGGGTTCTGGCAACACAGGATAAAGCTTTTTCAGCTTAGTTCGCGCATTCTCTGTGGTGAAACGCCACTCCATCGCAGATTTACAAGCATTGCGCTCTGCCTCCCAAGCTTCCACTTCACGGCGAAGCGTATCCTGATCCGGTATACGACAGTTCAAACATTGGCGACTCAGTATGCTCAACTCTATTTCAGCCATATCCAGCCAGCTGCCGTGTTTTGGCGTGTAGTGAAACTCAAGTTTGTTCGCAATTCGGTGCGCCTCTTCAGGGCTAAAGGCTTTATAAAGGGACGCCGCTGTATGGGTGTTCAGGTTGTCCTGTACCAGTACAATTTTATCCGCCTCTTTGTAACGACCGTCCACTAACTCTTTGACCTGATGCGCCCAGTCTACAGCCGTTCTGCGATCAGTGATCTCAACATGTCGCCAGCCTGCCAGGGGCTCGAATATCATGAAGATATTACTGACGCCATTGCGGTCATACTCCGTGTCATAGCGCTCGGGCTTACCAGGCTCTATAGCGATAGGTTTACGTACCTCAATGATTAACTGTTTATTGCTTTCGTCGAGACAAACCAAGGGACGCTTGGGGTCATAAGGTTGTTGGTAAAGATCCAGAACCTCCTCCATAGCACTGACAAAATGGGCACTTTCCTCTTCAGGGATACACCATTCTTTCTTCAGCCAAGGTTTAAGTTCGTTTTTTTTTAACTCGGCATGAACGGTGCTTCTGGAGATTTCGTCAACATACTGTAGCTCAACCATTTTGTCTCGTAGTAAGTTCAGCGTCCAACGACACCGACCTTCCGGTGGAGGCGAGCAGGCAATGGCGATAAGGTGAGCTTGTCCTTCACCGTCCAGTTTGCGCTTGTGACTATTACCAGCATGCTTGCCATTAATGGCTACTTCCAAGCCTTCTTCAACGAGGCGCTGACGAAGGCGGCAGATAGTAACCACCCTGACACAGAAAGCTTTGGCTACCTGTTGGTGAGTCAGGGGAGATTGGTTTTCATCAATGGCTAAAAGAATTCCAGCTCGACGTTTCTTGTGCTGAGCAACTCTGGGTTTATCCCGCTTGATCAGGGTTTCAAGCATTACCCGCTCATCATCAGTCAATCGGACATGATATTTGATTAGCATCGTAACTCCGTCGTTTGTTTCAATGGAGTTATCAGGATGAGCTATTTTACGAAAATATCATTTCGAGCCGAATGGAGTACTAGCGACACTTGACGGTTATAAAATGGGAATGCAATCTTACCCTGTCAGCCTGCTGTTGTGTCGTTGATCGTATCTCGCTGGGCTTGATGCAGGAGGCGCAGCAGTAGTCTGGTTTCGATATTCACATCAGAATATCCTGTCAAACGCTAAAAACTGCAGCATCGAGTTACAACATTAAATAATTCTTCTCTGGTAACTCATACAGGCAGCAACAAAAAAGTGTTTTTATAGATTTGTTGATAAAGAATCCGACTTAGATTTCAAACAGATGTTTTAAAAAACAGAACGAAGGCAGAAGTATTGTAGCTTCAATATTGAAGATTTATTGAGGCAGGTTGTTTTAAGTGAAATCATGAGATTTGACCAATATAGAATTCAGCCCGAAAATACTCGACTGCAAGCTGTTAGCCCCTGCACCCATTGCTGTCCTGTTTTTTCTGCGTATGCTCGCATTGATTTTAACCGACCCACAGCACGTCGGAATTGGTTGTTCCAACCGATGGTCTTCAACCATTCATCAGGATCAATGCCCAATCGTTCCAGAATCGGAGGCGCATCATGCCTTATATGACCACGCTTATCCGGCCGGATTTCTCTTCCAGCCCAGTCAACCAGTTCCAGATAGTTGACCAAAGTAAAAGGAATTGCAATCTCAGGGTTTTGTCCCTGGGCACGAAGGGGCTTTAACTGCACACTCTGTTTTTTACCCGTGGTAGCCGTGTACTTTTTGGTACGACTATCTATACGACTATCTATACGACTCTCTATACGACATTGTATAGAAGTAAAGTCCGATGATTCAGGTGTTTTGGCCAGCTTTGCTCTAATCGGATTCAGATCCACATAAGCCATGCAGGTCAGTAAAGCGGCTTCATCCAACAGTGCCTGACTTTTAAATCGTCCTTCCCAGAAACGATCTTTACACCGATCTTCTTTGTTTGCTTCCCTGGCCAGATGCTCATTCAAACACCTCATGAACCAGCTGATATCCATCAAACGACAGCGGTATTCTTCAGCATATTCATCTACCCGCAAGAGTTCGCCTTGATAAGCTTTATTCCAGCCAGATAACGCTGCACAAGAACAGGCCCGGTGAATAATTGTGTCCATCGGGCAAAGATATCATCACGGTTCCAGCTCTCTGCAGCAGCCGTATTGATATGTAACACCACATGATAATGGTTCGACATCACCGCATAGGCGCAGACTTCTATGGCAAAAACTGAAACCAGCGCATCCAGACGATCTACTACCCACTGCCGACGATGCTCATAATCCTGACCGGAGAACGAATCCTTGCCACAGAGAAAAGCACGACGAACGCAGCGAGCCATGCAGTGGTAATATGGTGTACTGGAACGGTCTATCAGGTTTCTGCGTGCACGGGTCATGGCTTCTCCTGCGTATGAACAATCAATGGCAGAAGAAAGATAGATCAGATTTTGTTGAGGTCAAATCTAAGGCTGTCTTTTTTATTTTTTTATTTGTATTTTGGGCTAAACTTGGTCGTGGCTTGCTCGGGGAGAGGAAATATACACGATATTTATAGTCGATTTTCTTCTTGGGCAAGCCTTGTTATTTCTGGGTTGGATTCCTTAAGTCAGTGCCATTTCACTATATATGGTTATATGGTTATATGGTTATATGGTTATATGGTTATATGGTTATATGGTTTCACAATAAGATATGGCGGTAATGTAAGATGAAGTTTCTAACTGTATTTGTACTTTGTTTGATAAGTATCCTTTCACCTTTTACGGAATCAGCTACTAGTATAACTGAAAAAGATACTAGCTTATCACCGTTTATATCTTCGTTAGTGATAAGGGGCGTTGATATTTCTAACGTAAATAGTATCAAATTCAGAATTTTAAGAAAACCTACTTTTAAATCAAAAGAAATTAGTGCGACATTTCTACGAGATTCTCTAAAAAAAAGTAATGATGAAATAATTCTTCCGATTTTTGGAATGTATGCTAATTACAAAAACTCAGTTGAGGTAAGTGTTTTATTTAATTCTGGTTCGGAAGATATTGAAACTGTAAGTATTCCAACAGAAGGATATCGTAATGACTTATATGATGATATCCGATTAAGTCAGCCATACACTAATGTTGGCAGCCCAAGGATTAGCTTTATCTTTGTAAAAAGTCGAGTTTCTGGACCAATAGTTTTAGATATTGATGGACAAATTCGTTGGGCTTCAGAATTTAGTTACAATGCAGGACCTTCTCTATTTGATAATAATGCTTTTGTGACTTTCACAGATGATGCTCTTTGTTTTCGTTTTTTAGATGATACTGCATTTGAAAAAAAAATAGAAACTGCTGACTTGACCGGAATTTCTCAACATCATGATATAAGTAAGTCAGAGAATGGTTATCTATTAGAAATAGATGCATCGATCAATGGCACTAGGAAAATTGAGTCAATTCTTATTGAGGTTGATGTTAATGGAACGCTAGTTAGTACATGGGATTTTGGAGAAATTATTTCTCAACATATTGAGTCAAATGGAGAAAATTCAAGTCTATGGATCCGGGATGGAATTGACTGGTTTCATATGAATTCTGCAATTCAAGATAGCATGGATTCTTCAATTATTGCATCTAGTCGTGAAAACTTTGTTATAAAGGTTGACTATACAACTGGAAACATAATCTGGATTTTAGGCGATGAAGAAAAATTTTGGTACAAAAACTTTACTTCACTGCAAGAGCTTTCAGTTCGATTAAACAATACAAATGAAAAACCTATTGGTCAGCATTCTCTTTCGCTGACTAACAATCCATTCGAGTTAATGCTTTTTAATAACCAACTAGCAAGCTTTGCACACCATCATCCGGATGGGGCGAGCTTAGGTATAAATGATTTTAATTCAAGTTTTCCTGTCAGATATATAATTGATTCTCATAGTAGAACTGGCGCAGAAGTATGGAGATATGATTCAGCTATACATTCAATAATATGCTCTAGTGTTTACGGTGATTTTAAAGATGATCAAATAAATGAGTATTTAATAACTTACGCACATGCTAACATTGATTCGAGAAATGACATAATTTCTATTCTACAAATAGTAAATGAAGAAGGTGATATTATTTTTGAAGCTTTTAGAGAAAAAGATAGTAATAGCAGACCTTGCAGATTTGCGTGGAATAGCATTATTATCGATTTAAGTAATTTAACCTTCCACGATTATTTTGATGGGGAACGAAAGAGTTGCACTTCTGATGACGTATTTACGGACATGTCTAACAAGGCTTTCCATTCACAAATATTTCACTCTTCTCTTCTATTTCCACTATTTCTTTTAAGTCAATACTTCGGACACTTTTTATAAAAAGGTATGCCGTGAGGAAAAATAGCGATAATAGTGGAATCTAAAACCTCTACACGCTGATAATTTTCCTCATGGAATCTATAGTAAAAATAATTGAGAAAAATAATTGAGGACAGCCATATATTTACAACATTAAATAATTCTTCTCTGGTAACTCACGCAGGCAGCAACAAGAAAAAGTGTTTTTATAGATATGTTGATAAAGAATCGACTTAGATTTCAAACAGATGTATTTAACAATACTTCGGACACTTTTTATAAAAAGGTATGCTATGAGGAAAAACAGCGATAATAGTGGAATCTAAAACCTCTACATGCTGATAATTTTCCTCATGGAATCCATAGTAAAGACCGCGCTGGACGCTATGTCCACTGTTAAAAAACCTCAGAAGACCTTCATCGTATTACTTTTCTCTGCCCTTGTCGTATTTCAGGGGAAAGCCAATTTCCGTAACTTGAGCCGCTACTCTTCAATGAGCGAGAAACGGATCAGTCGCTGGTACAGGAGGTCGGTAGTGGGTTAAACCTGTTAAATTGCATGAATATCAATCCCGAATTCCAATTTATTTATCAAAAGACCAATCACGATATCGTGCATTTTCTCTGATTTTGAAAAGCAAATTGTTTTACGAGCTAAACGCTTAATTCTAGGGGTGTAAGTCTCATATTGACCGTCATTGCAGGGCATGGGCTCCAGTATAAACGACACGACATCGACTTTTCTCAGACAAGGGAGGGTAACGACCAAACGCAGGTATGATGCTAACTGGAAACCAACATCTTTCAGTGAGAGGCCGCCCCGATGGAATTATGTCAGCAACTGACTGAAGCCGCCAATCATCCCTGCCGTATTATCCAGCAGCTTGAGCACAAACTGGCCTCCCTTCGCAAGCACCATGACCCGATTAAACACTTTGAAGATTATGAAAACGAGCTTCACGCTCTCTTTGTTCAAGCAGAGCGGGAGACCCTGGCAGAAGACTTGTCCGGCCTCGATATAGATATTCCTGCTATTGAGGTGAACGGCACCTGCTATCATCGTGCATTGCGTTGCTCCCAAACTTACCAGTCAGCTGCTGGTCCCATCCGAGTTGCCCGCACGCTATACCGCAGCGGCAAGGATGACTGCATTGTCCCCCTGGAACTCAGGGCAGGCATCGTTGAGGGTTACTGGACGCCAAGGGCCGCAAAGCAAGCGGTCTGGGTTGTGGCTCAGCTCTCTCCGGGGATCGCCAAAACTCTGCTCGATTTGATGGGTAATATGTCACCGTCGGAAAGCTCGTTAACCCGACTTCCAAAAAAGTTCAATGAACAATGGGAACAGTACCGTGAGCCTTTTGAGTGCATCCTCAAAGATAGCCTCAAGGTTCCCGAAGAAGCGGTAACTGTAGCGGCCTCTTTGGACGGTGTCATGCTGCCTATGAAAGACGGGAAACGTCAGGAAAAACGTGAACAAAGTACAGCTGAAGGCAAGCGTACTCGTGGCCCGGCAGGTTGCCAGGAAGCCAGTTGTGGAACTCTGTCGTTTTACGATGTTGAAGGTGAACGCCTGTCGACCATCAGGATTGGCCGAATGCCAGAGAGCAAGAAAGTAACTCTAAAGCAGTCGCTCTCCCGTTTCCTGAACGAAGCACTCAGGCAGAAGCCTCAACTGTCATTGGTCAAGGTGGCTGATGGCGCTAAAGACAACTGGACTTATCTTGCCAAAGAGCTTCCTCAAGGGCATGAAATCGTGGATTTTTATCATGCAGCAGAACATCTGAAGAAGGCGTTTGACCTGTCCTACGGTGAAAACAGTTCAAAACCCAAAGAGAAGTTCATCACCTACCGTCATATTTTGAAGGAAGAATCTGATGGGGTTGAGAAAGTCATCAAGGCTTTGGCCTATCAACACAGCCGACATCCTCGGCGATCGAAGTTAAAGACAGAGTTGGAATACTTCAGGAATAATCGTGACCGCATGAAGTATGCAGAACACCTGTCGTGCAACCTGCCTATAGGATCTGGCGTTATTGAGGCGACCTGTAAAACGTTAGTGACACAGCGGATGAAGTGTTCAGGTATGCGCTGGCGACACCCCGGAGGTCAAGGCATTCTGACTCTCAGGTCATTAATACAGAGTGGCTGGTTTGATAATGGCTGGAAGCTTTTGTCAGTAACTTACTGTGCCAAGGTCACAGAGGTAACCACGAGCAATGTGGTTCCATTCCCTGTTCAGTCTAACAATATGGAATGAGAGTTCCGGTCAATATGAGACTTTCGCCCTAATTCTAGTCCTGAAGTTGAGGTTTTTTCTCTCAATTTTTTGTGTATTTGTTTTCCCTACAACATGCTCTGCTGGATTAAGATGCCGATCATATGCACCCCAATTATCAGTATAAAATCTCTTTATATTAAATGGAGCGAGCAGCTCTTTTAGAGTCTTAAATACCTTGTCAGTTCGCTTTCCAAAGGCATAAGCAAGAACCGTATTGGTGGTATGGTCAACTGCGTGCCAAAGCCAGCGCTGGTTAAATTTACTATTAACAAATGACCATTGCTCATCAAGCTCTGCCTCTTCGCAGGCAGGCTCTAGATGTATATTACTCTCATCTCCAAGCTCCATTGTGCGGATATTAGGATTAACTTTGATTAAGCCTTTTTCTTTTTTTTTAAGGTGTTTATGACAGTCGTTTTACTAATACCGGTGTTTGTCAACATAGTTGTCGCCTCAACTCAAGCGACTTCGCTTAGCTGTTCATCAGCAAGCTTGTCTGGATTCAGCCAGACCTCATCTGGCAGATCCCAGTTCCTTGTCGGCCTTTTTCCCCAGCGTTCCGGGTGACGCTGTTTAGCCTGTTCATAAACCTTTCTACGGTTATCCATGAACATTTCGGTTTCACCCCGGTGTCTTTGACCGGGTGTCAGAAATTTCAGCCCACTGTGCTTGTGTTCTTCGTTGTACCATTGGGCAAAACCATGCACCCAGCCACGTGCTGCTTCAATATCAGCAAAGGGTTTGCGTGGATACCCTGGACGGTACTTCAGGGTTCTGAAGATGGCCTCGGAATAGGGGTTATCATCACTGACCCGTGGACGGCTGAATGAACTCACAACACCAAGGCTCTGCAGAGTTGACAGCATCGTGCCGCCTTTCATGGCGCTACCGTTGTCTGAATGCAACACCAATGGTTTCTCCATGGCTGCAATTCCATGTTTTATACAGGCCTTAGTGATCATTTCCGAAGCATGCTCTGCCGATTCATTTTCGTGAATTTCCCATGTAACAACCATACGGCTATAGATGTCTATTACCAGATACAGGTAATAAAACTGGCCTCGCACTGGAGAGCGTAAAAACGTGATATCCCAAGACCACACCTGGTTAGGCCCGGTAGCGCGATATGACGTCGGCTTGTGCCGCTTTGCTTTAGCCGCACGACCACGATGGTGCTGTTGATCTGTTTCATGAAGTACCCGGTAAAATGTCCTCTCGGAACCCATATATACGCCCTCATCCACTAATGTAGGCACAATCTGGCTCGGTGGAAGGCTTTTAAAACGGTCGCTGTTACAGACGTCAACAATCGCCTGTCGTTCTGCTTCAGATAGTTTGTTAACAGGCTCAGGCCTGTCAGCATTTTTACGATTGTCGGGCGCCACGTCATCACTTTTTATCCAACGTTGAAGGGTTCTTTCTGACAGATCAAGAGTCTCGCAGGCTTTTGACTGGCGAGCTCCGTCTTTAGTGGCCTGTTTAATCAGGCTGACAGCGTTTTGTCGATCCGGGAGAGAGACTAATCGTCCTCTGGCGCCCCCCAGATCTCTCGGGCCTTTTTTGCGAGTACCAGCAAGGCGGCAGTTTCTGCTAACGCTTTGTCCTTGCGATTCAGTTCACGCTCTAATTTTTTGATAATTTGCTTGTCTTTTTTCTGCTCGTTAGACAATGTTTTGCGCTGCTTTAGCTGGCTGTCAGGCTGGGAAGAAGCACTGTTAATAAAGGCGCCTTTCCATTGCTGGATTTGTTCAGAAAACAAGCCTTTCTTACGACAATATTCAGCTATTTCCGCTTTATTCAACGCCGCCGTTTCAATGATCACGGCAAATTTGTTTTCAGGTGTCCACTGATCTGGATTCTTTCCGTCGCCTGGCACAGGCACTCCTTTAGAAACTGCTTTCTTTCGCCAAGTGTACAGAGTCACATCCGAGATACCAGTATCACGTACCAATTGAGAAACCGGCACGTTATTGGGTGGCATCATCTTCTGAATGATGGACTCTTTGAACTCTTCTGAATAGCGGGACATTGATTACTCACTGACCGCCCCCTGTTTAAGTTTGAAAATTCAGAAGAGGCGACAACTATGCTGACACAGGGGGATACCCAACACCCTCCTTGTATCCCTTACGCCACTGCCATTAATTGCTATCTCAACGATTTTTTCCTTAACTCCAGGCTCGTAGGCTTTGTAACGATATTTGAGCATGAACGTTTTAACATGGCAGTCAATATTACAACACAGGTTGCGCGGTACATTATGGGCGCTAACACCGATGTATTTGATGTTTTGGCTGTCACAAGTACTACAGCGTACTATTGAAGAACAAGTCATATTTAACTCGCTAGCAATACGTCTACTGTCGTATTATAGCTGACTTTTCGGAACCTACAGGTTTAACCCACTACCAGCAAAACGTATGCGGTTCAGCAGGCATTAAACGACAGTTATCTTAGTAATCTTGGGCTTGTTTCACTGAAAGACTTATGGATCAGGTTTCACCACCACCGGTGAACCGCCCGGTGCGGACCCGCATGCCGGGTGGTGTGGGGAGGGGAGGGCTGGAGAGAGACCAGCCCTTACCCGATTTATATGAAAAATTGCACTCAACCATCAATGAGACCAAATAAAAAGGTGTCCGCTATTATTAAAAGACACCCAAGTATTAAAACCTTGATTAGTTGTAACTAGAAAAAATTCACCAGGAAAAACCTCATAAGTTTTACTGTATGAACTAAAAGTTGAATCATATAAGCTTGATTCATTATAGGGCATTGATACAAACTCATTACCATTAAGATTTAGCGTTAAGCTTTCGCTACCTATTTCTTTTGGGAGGTTGTTTCTTTCTAGATGTAACTGATGAAAAGCACATGACTCGATAGAGTTTAACTCATCATCCTCATGACATTCGTCCTTGATTTTTTGATAAACTAAATCCCAATTAATTGCTCTAGATAGATTTGTTTCTTTTCCTGTAAGTATTAAAGAGCGAAATATTGTGTCTCTTTTATTCCTCATAGAAACATCCTTTAGATCGAGTTCAACTTGGGCTTTTTGAGCAGAACCAATCCCAAGAATTCCTACCAACGTAAGTATACCGTGATATCTTTTATCCGTATTCGTATTCGTCCAGATTGGAGAAAAACCTCTGATAAATAAGATTGATGATGTGTAAAAAATCAGTTCGCCAACACTTTTTCTCGCAAATTGCTGTATTGTTTGGGCTCCTCTTTGAGGCTTTCCTACGATGAGGAATGATTTTACTGAGGTACTAAAAATAACCAGGATGATAAGACTAATTAACTTTCTCACGACGAAAACCTCAGGATGAAGATCTGAGGTTTAAGATAGACTCATCAGGTTACAAGCAAATTTTCGATGATATATCTTTTTCATATAACGCCAAGCTAAGCGGAAAAAAACGGTTGGCTATAATGCGCGAAGGCAGCCAACTGTATTTTTTCCGTTTGAGCGCCTTGTTGAACCAAGCCGCTACGCGACGAAAACAAGCACCGCTGCGAATGTCCAATACTTCCTGATTCCACAACAACCCGTTGTGGCTTATTCTGGAAGTCCATTCAATGAACAGTACCGAACAAAAACGATTTGAACAACTGTACCAAAAACACCTGCAAACCTTGGTACTTCAAGGAAAAAGCAAGTCCACTATTGATCTTTATAGCCGATCACTGCGGCGTTTAGCCACCTTCTTTCACCGCTGCCCCGACACCCTCACTCCTGATGATCTGAAAACCTATTTTGCTGCTCTGGTGAAATCTCATTCATGGAGCACCGTCAAAACCGACCGTAACGGAATTCAGTTTTTCTGGAAACATGTCCTTAAAATACACTGGAATTTCGTGGAGATCATCAAGCCGCCATCGGTCAAACGGCTTCCCGTTATTCTCACCGCATCAGAAATAGAACGCCTGCTCAATAAAGCCAGAAAGCTACGGTATTACACCATTCTGCTCACGCTTTACAGTATGGGATTGAGGCTGAGTGAAGGACTGAACCTGACGGTGGCTGACATCGATTCCGAACGAATGAGGGTTCATTTACGAGGTTGTAAAGGCGGTAAAGATCGCTATGCCGACCTTCCCCTTCGTACGCTCAAAGCCCTACGACGGTATTGGGCGACTCATCAGAACCCTCGATTTCTGTTTCCTGAAGGACAAACCGCCAAACAACGACATAAAGCCACTCAATCCATGAGCTTGTCCTGTACCCAGAAAGCCATGAAGCAACTGGTCGAAGACGCCAGAATCAATAAAAAAGTCAGTCCTCACAACTTACGACACAGTTTTGCTACCCACTTACTGGAGCAAGGTCTGAGCCTTAGAGCTATTCAGACTTTGCTCGGACACATGTGCCCTAAAACAACGGCTATCTATACCCAGCTCACCGAAACCATCCAACTGAATACCCAAAAAACCATGAATCATATGATCGACGCTCTCAACCTAAAAGGAGACGATCAATGAATCTCGCTGACATTGCTGATCAGTACAGTGATCGGTTTCTGAAAAAATACGAGCCGTGTTTATTACCGGGTCATCGCAAAGCACTTAAAGCGATCCAACTCTGTCGAACCCCTAGCTCAGGCATGACATTACTGGAATGCAATGGCTGTGGCAGTCGGGATCAAAAGCCCATGTCTTGCGGACACCGTCACTGCAATCGTTGCCAGAACACCGACACCAGCCAGTGGCTGGCACGGCAAAGTCAAAAGCTGCTGCCGGTGGATTACTTTATGGTGACTTTTACCTTACCCGCTCAACTTCGAACGCTGGCATGTCAGCACCAGCGAACGGTTTATGACCTCTTATTCAGAATCGCTTCAGACACCCTGAAAGAGTTTGGCGCGAATCCTAAAAACATGGACGCAGATCTGGGCATGACCGGTGTATTGCATACCCACAGTCGTCGGTTGGATTACCATCCCCATGTACACTTTGTCGTAGCCGGCGGAGGCATCAACACTCGAAGAAATGAGTGGCGAAAACTCAAGGGCAAATATCTGTTCAATGGTAAGAATCTGGCCAAAGTGTTTCGAGCCAAACTCCTGAAAGCACTGGATGAACACAAACTTTTATCACCAAAGCTAAAGGTCACGGTCCCCAAAGAATGGATCGTTAACTGCACGCACGTCGGTAAAGGATTGACCGCTCTAAAGTATCTTTCTCGCTACCTTTTTTCTCGCTACCTTTATAGAGGCGTGATCGGGTGTAATTAAAAGTGTTCATTAGAAGTTTTTCTGCCCACAAAACCTCAATATGAACGATAATGTAAGAGTATTTCTCAACCCTAGTCAGTATTATGCGCTCACCTATTTCTCTTGCTGATAGACTTGCAGCCCACCCCGAGCTTGAGCTTAGAGTTTCTGCACTTCTGGATATTGTTGAAGCCGAGTCAGGTCTCCTGGATCGTGCTGATGATGCTGAAGAAGCCGTCATTGCCCACCTGCGTGAAATGGGCAATGAACTGCTTACTGGCTGGGGTACCTACAAGGAAGATCAAAAATTTGGCGAGGCTTGCCTGAAGCACCCCGGAGCTAAAACTCAAAAAAAAAACACTTATTGGCTGAGCACCTATGGGAAAATAGAAGTTCTTGAACGCTGCCAGACGGTAGACAAGCATCGGGTCAGACCTTTCAGTCATGCCGCTCATATTCACTGTCGCAACTACTCCCGCACAATTCAACGTAAAATTGTAGACTTTGGTGCAGATAGTTCTTTTCAGGCAGCTGCAAAAAAAAGGCTCTTCCCTAATTTTAGTGGGTGATTTAATCTATATTGAACACTTCAAGGCAAGGATGCCGACATGCGCGATAAAGAACTCTACTCTAAAATACTTGGCGTTGAAACTCCGTGGCATGTCGCTCACGTGGAACTCTCCATTACTGAAGGAAAAGTCGAAATCTTTCTCGAACATGATGGCAAAAAGCCTTCTAAATGCAGTGTTTGTGATAAACCCTCTCCGGGTTACGATCGACGTCAGAAGAAGTGGCGGCATCTGGATACCTGCCAGTTTCAAACCATCCTTATTGCTGATGTTCCGCGTACACAATGTTCCGATCACGGTGTAAAAACAATACAGGTTCCATGGGCTGAACCGAACTCTGGTTCTACGGCCTTGTTTGAAGCACTTGTTATTGACTGGCTGAAAGAGGCAACAACCAGTGCAGTTGCCCAACAAATGAAGCTTAGCTGGAATGCCATCGACGGTATCCAACAGCGTGCAGTAGCGAGAGGTCTGGCACGCAGAGTACACGACAATCCCAAACGGTTAGCCGTTGACGAAACCTCATTCCAGAAGAGGCGTGAGTACGTCACTGTGGTTACAGATCATGAAAAAGGCATTGTTTTACATTTGGCCGACAACCATAAAGCTGACAGCCTCAATGAGTACTTTGAGACCCTGACGCCAGACCAGAAAGCCTGTATTGAATGCGTTACCATGGATATGTGGAAGCCCTTTATCAAGGCAGTCACATTGCATGTGCCAGAAGCCAGGGAGCGAATAGCATTTGACAAGTTCCATGTTGCCCAGTACTTAGGCAATGCGGTCAATAAAGTTCGCATAGAAGAGCACAAAGCGCTTATGTCTACAGGGTCAGACTTACTCAAAGGTACCCGGTTTGACTGGCTAACAAATCCTGAAAATATGAGCGATGAAAAGTGGGAAGCGTTCGAGCCGTTGCGTGATTCAAAGCTGAAAACAGCACGAGCCTGGGCCATCAAAGAGATGGCGATGACACTGTGGAATTACACATCACGAGCTTGGGCTATCAAGGCATGGAAACGGTGGCTGAGCTGGGCACTGAGGTGTCGGCTTGAACCTGTTCGTAAAGTGGCCAAGATGATCAAAGAACACCTGTGGGGAATTATTAACGCAATAGTTCTGAAAGCCGACAATGGCCGTGCAGAAGGCATGAATGGAAAGATACAGCGACTCAAGGGTCGAGCCTACGGCTACAGAAACAGAGAAAGGTTCAAAACTGCAATTTACTTTCATTGTGGTGGCCTTGATCTTTATCCAAGAGGGGTGAATCGCTGAAATTTACCCACACAATCTGAGGTAGAGCCAAAAAAAATACATGAACATTATGGTATTGATGTGCCTGAGCTTCTATTCGAGCCATAACTCTTGAGCACGCAAGCTGTATGCAAAATGATTCCATCAGTGCATCACAAAATCGTCAGGACTGCCTCGGTGAAGCTGCCCAGTTCATAGGAGAAATGGATGGAAGCATGATTCCTGTCAGCAATTCCCCACGTTTCATTAAACCCCTTGGTATCACTAGCGTACGAAGTCGTATATATTTTCTATGCTCGTGATAAATAGTCGAGTTTTTGGGAAAATTACATATCTCAACACGTAAGCAGCTGTAGCTGCGCCCTGCGTGTGATGCTTCTTATACGCTGTTACCGATGTCGTATAAGCATGGGGAATAGCTGGATTCCTGTTGTCCTCTTTGATGAAGAGGCAGAAGGTGACAAACGCAAAGCACGTAAAACTGAATGGCAGGAGGCTAAACTTTGCCAGGTCTATAAGCTGGGTAGCTCAGATAAACGTCATCAGGCCACAATGGGAGGGCCGGATGAAGCAGGTGACCAGTGGTTGAGTTGTGCAATAGAGCAGGGGCTCAACCGGCAATCCTCTATCCATTGCGTGAGCGATGGAGCCACCTGGATTGCCAACCAGACAAAGAGAGTGTTTGGAGAGCAAGGAAGTTTCCTCGTTGACTATTATCATCTCTCTGAGCACTTCGCTGATGCAGCAGAAGAGTGTGTCGGGTTTAACAAGGAAACACGTGTACAGTGGCGGCATATCCAGCAGGAACGCATGAAATCTGGCAATGTTAATGCCGTCATGGCAGAGCTTGATCCGCATAGAAACGGAAAGAAAGGCAAAGCAGCCAATAAACCAGAGGAGTGTCACCGATATATCCGAAACCGTCCAGGGCAATTCGAATATGCTGCAGCAGAAGCAGCCAATCTTCCCATTGGCTCTGGCGAAATAGAAAGTTCTAACAGTGCAGTAGTGCAGATGCGACTAAAAATACCGGGTGCTTGGTGGAAGCCTTCCATCGCAGGAGCAATGCTTTGCTTAAGAACATTGCGTTCTAACGGGGACTGGGATCAGTACTGGCAGCAAGCTGGATAATGGGTAGATGGAACGCTTTTAATTACACCCGGCGTGATCAGCGATAAAAATATTCTGTCCAGTCGACAAGGACAAGTCACCTTTGCCTACATCAACAGCGAAACCGGCAAAACAGACACCCGAACTCTGTCTGGCGAAGATTTTCTATGGCTGGTATTAAAACACGTCCTCCCCAAACGCTTCCGACGATCTCGGGATTACGGATTTCTACACAGCAATGCAAAGAAGCGACTGTTTTTGGTGCAGCTACTTCTGAACGTCATTATCAGCCCAATAAAAGCCATTATTCGACCGGTATTCAAATGCAGAAAGTGTGGCGAATCCATGAAGCACATTGCATTCCGTTTTATGAAACCGACCTGAGTTAACAAACAGAAATACTCATAGCCATTCACAAGAACGGAGGGAATAACAGACCGTCTTACAGAATAATAAAGCGTCAGACTACTATAATGCAGTGGTCGGACGGCCTACATCTTGAATAAAGAGCGTTCCGTAAAAACGCTCTGATTCAATATCTCCCAAAGAAGTAAACTTCAATAGACCACCCTCACCAGAAATCAACCCGGGCTTGTGCAACAACTGGATAAGATTGCGGCTGGGCGCAATCTATCCTTATTCGTTATGTTGCGGTTGCTCGGTTCTGGGCTACAGTGTGAGGTAGAATAGACTGTTCATCGGTTGTGACTCAGTGAAGATTTTAAGTTTATTGTTGATCATATTTTCCACTACCTCATTGGCTGATAAAATCGATAGCCCAGATCAAGATTTAGCTCGCTTATTTGAATCTATTCCCGTTGATATTGAACCATACATAAATAGTGAATATATAGAGCGAAATTATATTGGTTGCTTGAGTCATGAGCTTAAGATATATGGAGTGCTTTCTCAGGATAAAAGCAAATGTATTGTTTTAAATGAAGACAACACCTTAAGAAAAACCACAAATTTTAGTGAATTATTTCCCGATTTTACATCTTTAAATACTTCTGCTTCTCATTTTATTTCCTCTAACTACCGTTTTAATCAAAGTTATTGGCAAATGAATAATGAGACTCTCTGTTATATCCAGGGCCTGTCTGGATCACAACACAGCTGCTTGCTGCCAAGCAATTATTCTGTTGAAAGTAATCAAACTAATGGAGCTTGGATTCATGGCGAACCGAGCCCTGATAGTTACTCAGATGAAGGTTGTGCGAATTTACAAGCGGCTGTGGTTGGCACAGGTTTATTTGTAGTCATTACCACATCAATCCTAACAATAATCAATGTAGTTGCATGTCAAATTAGAAAATCAAAATATACTGAGTATAACTCTCTGTAACTGTAGATTGAGCAACATAACGCCTTGGTATGCAGCAGACGCCGCGCAGCGGTGGCTGTCCGGCGAAGGGCTGCAAGCCCGTAGCGAACATCACCAACTTGTTGAACCAAGCCGCTACGCGGCGAAAACAAGCACCGTTCCGAATATCCAATACTTCCTGATTCCACAACAACCCGTTGTGGCTTATTCCGGAAGTCCATTCAATGAACAGTACCGAACAAAAACGATTTGAACAACTGTACCAAAAACACCTGCAAGCCTTGGTACTCCAAGGAAAAAGCAAGTCCACTATTGATCTTTATAGCCGACCACTGCGGCGTCTAGCCACCTTCTTTGACCGCTGCCCCGACACACTCACTCCTGATGATCTTAAAACCTATTTTGCTGCTCTGGTGCAATCTCATTCATGGAGCACCGTCAAAACCGACCGTAACGGGATTCAGTTTTTCTGGAAACATATCCTTAAGAAACACTGGAACTTTGTAGAAATCATCAAGCCCCCCACCGTCAAACGGCTTCCCGTTATTCTCACCGCATCAGAAATAGAACGCCTGCTCAATAAAGCCAGAAAGCTACGGTATTACACCATTCTGCTCACGCTTTACAGTATGGGGTTGAGGTTGAGTGAAGGCCTTAACCTGACCACAGCTGACATCGATTCCGAACAAATGAGGGTTCATTTACGAGGTTGTAAAGGCGGTAAAGATCGCTATGTCAACCTTCCCCTTCGTACGCTCAAAGCCCTGCGACGGTATTGGGCTACTCATCAGAACTCACGATTTCTGTTTCCTGAAGGACAAACCGCCACACAACGACATAATGCCACTCAATCCATGAGTTTGTCCTGTACCCAGAAAGCCATGAAGCAACTGGTCGAAGACGCCAGAATCAATAAAAAAGTCAGTCCTCACAACTTACGGCACAGTTTTGCTACCCACTTACTGGAGCAAGGTCTGAGCCTTAGAGCTATTCAGACGTTGCTCGGACACATGTGCCCTAAAACAACGGCTGTCTATACCCAGCTCACTGAAACAGTTCAACTGAATACCCAAAAAACCATGAATCATATGATCGACTCTCTCAACCTAAAAGGAGACGATCAATGAATCTCGCTGACATTGCTGATCAGTACAGTGATCGTTTTCTGAAAAAATACGAACATCGTTTATTACCGGGTCATCGAAAAGCACTTAAAGCCATCCAACTCTGTCGAACTCCAGGTTCAGGCATGACATTACTGGAATGCAATGGCTGTGGCAGTCGGGATCAAAAGCCCATGTCTTGCGGACACCGTCACTGCAATCGTTGCCAGAACACCGACACCAGCCAGTGGCTGGCACGGCAAAGTCAAAAGCTGCTGCCAGTGGAATACTTTATGGTGACTTTTACCTTACCCGCTCAACTTCGAACACTGGCATGGCAGCACCAGCGAACGGTTTATGACCTCTTATTCAGAATCGCTTCAGACACCCTGAAAGAGTTTGGCGCAAATCCTAAAAACATGGACGCGGATCTGGGCATGACCGGTGTATTGCATACCCACAGTCGTCGGTTGGATTACCATCCCCATGTACACTTTGTCGTACCCGGCGGAGGCATCAACACTCGAAGAAATGAGTGGCGAAAACTCAAGGGCAAATATCTGTTCAATGGTAAGAATCTGGCCAAAGTGTTTCGAGCCAAACTCCTGAAAGCACTGGATGAACACAAACTTTTATCACCAAAGCTAAAGGTCACAGTCCCGAAAGAATGGGTCGTTAACTGCAAACACGTCGGTAAAGGATTGACTGCCCTAAAGTATCTTTCTCGCTACCTTTATAGAGGCGTGATCAGCGATAAAAACATTCTGTCCAGTCGACAAGGACAAGTCACCTTTGCCTACATCAACAGCGAAACCGGCAAAACAGACACCCGAACTCTGTCTGGTGAAGATTTTTTGTGGTTGGTATTAAAACACGTCCTTCCCAAACGCTTCCGACGATCTCGGGATTACGGATTTCTACACAGCAATGCAAAGAAGCGACTGTTTTTGGTGCAGCTACTTCTGAACGTCATTATCAGTCCAATAAAAGCCATTATTCGACCGGTATTCAAATGCAGAAAGTGTGGCGAATCCATGAAGCACATTGCATTCCGTTTTATGAAACCGACCTGAGTTAATAGAAAGAAATCTTCACCGCCATTCACAAGAACGGAGGGAATAATAAACCGTCTTACAGAATAATAAAGCGTCAGACTACTATAATGCAGTGGTCGGACGGCTTACATCTTGAATAAAGAGCGTTCCGTAAAAACGCTCTGATTCAATATCTCCCAAAGAAGTAAACTTCAATAGACTACCCTCACCAGAAATCAACCCGGGCTTGTGCAACAACCGGATAAGATTGCGGCTGGGCGCAATCTATCCTTATTCGTTAGGCATTCTTGCGCCACTGTCAGTAACTACATTGAACTCAATAAAATTCTATAGGACTAAGAACTAAGAACTAAGAACTAAGAACTAAGAACTAAGAACTAAGAACTAAGAACTAAGAACTAAGAACTAAGGCTAAGGGCTAAGGGCTAAGGGCTAAGGGCTAAAATGTATGAATCCAGCAACTACAGCGTCAAGCGTATTAGACAAGAAAACCTTTATTAGTCAAGGACAAGAAGAAGTTCCAAGTAAGAAAAAAAAGAATATAGCTAAACTTGGGGATATTGCTATAGAAAGTCAAGACGTAGACCCCGTAGAACCGAAACTAAAATTTGAGACTAGTATTTTTGAAGGTAAACATTTGGCAAAGCGTAACATAAAAGATTGGGTTCAATATGGAAATCCTGAAATCTTCAACGAAATGTTTGAAGAAGGTGTTCTAAAGGCTGTTTCTGGAATAACCAAAGGAAAATGGAACCCTACAGAGTTAGTTAGCTTTTTTGAGTCATGGAGGTCGCAAATAGAAGAAAAAAGGGGTTATCAAGATCGTGAGTTCTTTGGCATGCGAAGGGAGGCTGCCTTAATGAAAGAACCACGGTTATATGATCCAGGTTGGACGGCTATGTGTTGTCCTGCTTACAAATATGCTATCGAAAGAGCTGTAGCATTAGAATACGAAAGTAATAAATTTACTGATAAGCAATCCGAGGCTGGGCATGCATGGGAAGAGAAATATTTTAGAAGAAATGAAGGGAGAGGGCAGCTTGGGTACGGGCTAATTATAGGTAAAATCGGCTCCGATGAAATTCCTCTTACGCAATATATCTTTTGTAATTTACCAAGGTTTGAAAATAACTCATATTTTGGTGAGTATGAATGTTTTAAAGGCCAAAACAAAGAATCTGCTGTATGGGTGCATCCAGATAAAAAATATACAGAAATAGTTATGGAGCATATACATGACTTAATAGATAAAGCTCTAAAAGGAGACTTATCTACAATTCCTGCAATACATTGGTGGTACGTTCAATTAGCGCCAGTAGTTAGAGGGCCTGGAGGAATTGCAGAAATGATAACAAATACTCTTTGTAGGCTACATGGTGTAGACCTCCCTGAGTGGCGTGATGGTATAGCACCTTCTGTGGAAGTCCTTTTAGAGCCTTGCGTAGATCGCTTTGCTCAAAGATATCATGAGTTGTTCAAAGAAAATCAAAAAAAACTGCGTAATGTATTTTGTTGCAAATGATTTGCTGATGCCTAACGCCGCATTAAGCTGCAAATAATGCTTGGCTAAAATTTTGGAACGCAGTGACAAAAGCCAAACAGTATTTGTCAGATTGAATGCCTTGTTGAACCAAGCCGCTACGCGACGAAAACAAGCACCGCTGCGAATGTCCAATACTTCCTGATTCCACAACAACCCGTTGTGGCTTATTCCGGAAGTCCATTCAATGAACAATACCGAACAAAAACGATTTGAACAATTGTATCAAAACCACCTGCAAACCCTGATACTCCAAGGCAAAAGTAAATCTACCATTGATCTTTATAGCCGACCACTGCGGCGTCTAGCCACCTTCTTTAACCGCTGTCCCGACACCCTCACTCCCGATGATCTGAAAACCTATTTTGCTGCTCTGGTGAAATCTCATTCATGGAGCACCGTCAAAACCGACCGTATACGGGCTTCAGTTTTTCTGAAACATATCCTTAAAATACACTGGAATTTCGTGGAGACGTCAAATCAAGCCGCCATCGGTCAAACGGCTTCACCGTTATTCTCACCGCATCAGAAATAGAACGCCTGCTCAATAAAGCCAGAACAGCTACGGTATTACACCATTCTGCTCACGCTTTACAGTATGGGATTGAGGTCTGAGTGAAGGACTGAACCTGACGGTGGCTGACATCGATTCCGAACAAATGAGGGTTCATTTACGAGGTTGTAAAGGCGGTAAAGATCGCTATGTCTAACCTTCCCCTTCGTACGCATCAAAGCCCTGCGACGGTATTGGGCTACTCATCAGAATCCTCGATTTCTGTTTCCTGAAGGACAAACCGCCAAACAACGACATAAAGCCACTCAATCCATGAGCTTGTCCTGTACCCAGAAAGCCATGAAGCAACTGGTCGAAGACGCCAGAATCAATAAAAAAGTCAGTCCTCACAACTTACGGCACAGTTTTGCTACCCACTTACTGGAGCAAGGTCTGAGCCTTAGAGCCTATTCAGACGTTGCTCGGACACATGTGCCCTAAAACACCGTAACGGGCTTCAGTTTTTCTGGAAACATATCCTTAAGAAACACTGGAACTTTGTAGAAATCATCAAGCCCCCCACCGTCAAACGGCTTCCCGTTATTCTCACCGCATCAGAAATAGAACGCCTGCTCAATAAAGCCAGAAAGCTACGGTATTACACCATTCTGCTCACGCTTTACAGTATGGGGTTGAGGTTGAGTGAAGGCCTTAACCTGACCACAGCTGACATCGATTCCGAACGAATGAAGGTTCATTTACGAGGTTGTAAAGGCGGTAAAGATCGCTATGTCAACCTTCCCCTTCGTACGCTCAAAGCCCTACGACGGTATTGGGCGACTCATCAGAACCCACGATTTCTGTTTCCTGAAGGACAAACCGCCAAACAACGACATAAAGCCACTCAATCCATGAGTTTGTCCTGTACCCAGAAAGCCATGAAGCAATTGGTCGAAGACGCCAGAATCAATAAAAAAGTCAGTCCTCACAGTTTACGACACAGTTTTGCTACCCACCTGCTGGAGCAAGGACTGAGCCTTAGAGCTATTCAGACGTTGCTCGGACACATGTGCCCTAAAACAACGGCTGTTTATACCCAGCTCACTGAAACCATCCAACTGAATACCCAAAAAACCATGAATCATATGATCGACGCTCTCAACCTAAAAGGAGACGATCAATGAATCTCGCTGACATTGCCGATGAGTATGGTGATCGGTTTCTGAAACAATACGAGCCGTGTTTATTACCGGGTCATCGCAAAGCACTTAAAGCGATCCAACTCTGTCGAACTCCAGGTTCAGGCATGACATTACTGGAATGCAATGGCTGTGGCAGTCGGGATCAAAAGCCCATGTCTTGCGGACACCGTCACTGTAATCGTTGCCAGAACACCGACACCAGCCAGTGGCTGGCACGGCAAAGTCAAAAGCTGCTGCCGGTGGAATACTTTATGGTGACTTTTACCTTACCCGCTCAACTTCGAACGCTGGCATGGCAGCACCAGCGAACGGTTTATGACCTCTTATTCAGAATCGCTTCAGACACCCTGAAAGAGTTTGGCGCAAATCCTAAAAACATGGACGCGGATCTGGGCATGACCGGTGTATTGCATACCCACAGTCGTCGGTTGGATTACCATCCCCATGTACACTTTGTCGTAGCCGGCGGAGGCATCAACACTCGAAGAAATGAGTGGCGAAAACTCAAGGGCAAATATCTGTTCAATGGTAAGAATCTGGCCAAAGTGTTTCGAGCTAAACTCCTGAAAGCACTGGATGAACACAAACTTTTATCACCAAAACTAAAGGTCACAGTCCCGAAAGAATGGGTCGTTAACTGCAAACACGTCGGTAAAGGATTGACCGCCCTAAAGTATCTTTCTCGCTACCTTTATAGAGGAGTCATCAGCGATAAAAACATTCTGTCCAGTCGACAAGGACAAGTCACCTTTGCCTACATCAACAGCGAAACCGGCAAAACAGACACCCGAACTCTGTCTGGTGAAGATTTTTTGTGGTTGGTATTAAAACACGTCCTTCCCAAACGCTTCCGACGATCTCGGGATTACGGATTTCTACACAGCAATGCAAAGAAGCGACTGTTTTTGGTGCAGCTACTTCTGAACGTCATTATCAGCCCAATAAAAGCCATTATTCGACCGGTATTCAAATGCAGAAAGTGTGGCGAATCCATGAAGCACATTGCATTCCGTTTTATGAAACCGACCTGAGTTAATAGAAAGAAATCTTCACCGCCATTCACAAGAACGGAGGGAATAACAAACCGTCTTACAGAATAATAAAGCGTCAGACTACTATTAAGCAGTGGTCGGATGGCTCACATCTTGAATAAAGAGCGTTCCGGAAAAACGCTCTGATTCAATGTCTACCCAAGAAGTAAACTTCAATAGACTACCCTCACCAGAAATCAACCCGGGCTTGTGCAACAACAGGATAAGATTGCGGCTGGGCGCAATCTATCCTTATTCGTTACAACCCGGTTAGAGCATATCCTCTAAGTCATTTTCAAGATTGCTCATGCATACTCTAAAATATGTAAATTGCTCTTCAGAAATTTCTTTGGCATGAGCATCAGCTCGAGATGCATTAATGAATTCGATTTGCTTGAATGTTTCTTGTTTTGTTTTATCAAATGAGTTTTTGAATATATCCCATTTCTTTGAAATTATTTTTCCTAAATCAAGGAAATATATTTCACTTTTGTTAGCATTAAAGAGATCATCATAAGAAAGAGCTGATAATGTATTTTTCCGCTGCCCACCAAAAATATTCAGGATCGTTTGTTTTGCTTCTCCTGATCCCATGTTTGCTTTCAAGAGAAACTTAACAAGCTTTCTTAGTTTTATCTCTGCAGAGTTTCGTCGTTGAGAGATTTCACTCCACATGTCTTCGGTGGATAGTCCGATCTTTTTATATTTTGATTGATCTAAAATATAATCCTTTATCGAATCTATATTGAAATCAAAACCACATCGCTCTCTGCGTATTAAACCGTACCCTAAGAGGTGGGCAGTATATGATGGATGTAAGTCAGCAAACTCTTGAAATGTTGAAATGTCATCATTTGCCAACATACATAACATTTCATATTCATCTGGATAGTAGTCTTTTAATACACTAATGATCATCTCTAAGTAATTAGAATGGTTCAGTGTAAACTCACTCTTTGACTCACTATATGAGTTTCTTCCAATTTCAACAGGCCTTTCCATCTCTTTTACTTCAGCGGAAATTAGACTGCAAACATGTCTCATTAAGAATGGGTGACCACCAAAATCATCAGTGAGCTTAGAGTATACATTTTCTTCAAATTTGAGACCCATTCGTTTTCCAAGTTTCCTAACCATTTCTCGAGTGTCGCGTACCTCAAACCCAGGTATGTACATCGGGTTGAAATGATTAAAGATTGGATTGTCAATGTTTTCTATTTTAGGGGTCTCAATACATGTTGGATTTGTTCCAACAATTAAATATGATATTAAATTTGAATTTCTTTGGAAAATTGATCGTAGTGACTGCCAAAATAGAGCGAAATCTTTTCCATCGCACCAGTGCTCAGCTGGGGCGGTAGCCCTTGATATATTCTCAATTTCATCAAAGATAAGAAATATTGGTCCGGTTAAACCAGCCCTACACTTTTTGAGAAATGTTTCAGTGTGAAATGATGCATTTTTATCTGTAAATTCTTCCTCTTCTGGGAATTCAATTGTTGTCTTAAGGGCTTCTTTAACCTTTGTGCAAATAAAATATAACGCTTCAAACCATCTTCTTTGGTTTAGTGATGGCTCTTGACAGTCAATTATTACAGAACGTATTTGATCTTTGATGAGGTTTCTCTCGATACCGTTTATTAAAGATGTTTTGCCAGTTTTTCGTAACCCAAATAGACCTGAGTTCTCTCCACTTTTTAATCGATTTGTTAACTCTTGAATTAAATCACTTCTTCCAAAAAAGTATATGTCTTTCTTTAATGGTGCTTCAAAAGCAAATAGATCTCGTGTATAGAAATACTTTCTAAATCTATTTCTAAAGAAGAAGATCTCGTGTATAGAAATACTTTCTAAATCTATTTCTAAAGAAGAACGGGTCTGATATTTTATCTAACTCTTGGTAAGAGAATGGGATTATTACTTGTGTCTCAGGTTCATTTTTTACAAGTACCTCGAGAGAAGACTCTACATCGGTATCTGCGCTTACCAGTATATTGCAAATTTTCTCTATTCTTAAAGAAGAATGTTTTTTAGATATGTATTCAAAAACATCTAATGTTCTAGCTTGTATGTTTTCATAGTCGCTAAATACAACAACTATCTCTCTGTCGAGATTGAACATGTCGGTGTAAATTTCAGTTGGGCTGAGAATGATATATTTGTAGACACTGTTATATCCTAATTTTATTTTCTCGCCACCGTTTGTGACATAAAACTCTTTCGAAAGAGTGCTGATGATATTCTTTTCATTTTCCGTAAAGTGTGAATCTTTGAAATTTGGGTGTGTTCCAGGATAAATTTTATCGCTCATAATATATTTCTACTTT
>CBDBOO010000029.1:32500-56116 GCA_965208385.1 Endozoicomonas sp. | reverse complement strand
CGAAATACCGAATCATGCAATAACAAGCCAGATACGAAAGGGTCAGATCGCCTCCATCCTACTGTTTTCACATGCTCCTCAAGTTTCCCTTCATCAAATAAATTTATTCTTTTTTCTGAACTATATTTAACCAGCTCCGTCAAAACCCTTGAATTTAAACAATGTGAAACAGGAAAGTGATCACTGATCGCCTTCGGCGGTAACGGATGCTTTCAAGAAAAAAATCAAATCCCTTGTGAAGGAGGATTGAATGCGAAGATTGATTCTGGCGGCATTGTTGCCGGTAGCAGCGGTACTTGCTCTCTTGCAGGGGTGCAGTAAACCTGCCGATTGCCCTAAAGTGGCCCCTGCAGAAAAGGACGTTACCCCCGTATTTCAGCAGGCTGAAACTTACGATTGCAGTGTGGATGATCTGTCGGACGCCCTTCAGCAAAGCTGGTGTGAGGCAAAATCAAGTTTTGACCAGAGTGTCTATGCCGAAGAGGATGGCGTTTTTGGTCAGTTTCTGAAAGGCTATCGCGATGGGATTAATGATGGTCGACAGGGGAATGACAGCCGTCTGCCTAAATTACTGGTAGAGGATAAAAAAGAATCTCCATGGGAAACAGGTTACAGGAAAGGCTATAAATCTGTTCTGGCTGCCCTTGGCATTACTGAATTTGATTGTCGTTCAGAAGAACAGGCCAGTGAATATAAAGATCGCTGGTGTGAAGCGTCTGACTCGTTCCAGGTTTCCGGCATTGGTGGAGATCATCCCTTTGTTAAAGGGCGCTTCATTGACGGATACATGGCTGGTGGCCGAGTGGCTCTGACGGTGCCAACCTCTATGGAATCTTTCTTCAACGGTGAAAATCCGGAAGGAAAGCAACCCGCCATCGTTCAACCGGAAGGTGATCTGAAAGGAACCGAGTTGTCATTCTATAAAGGTTTTGATGAAGGCTATAAGGCAATGATTGCCAGTATCCGAGAATCAATTAACCAGGTGATGCAGCAAATGCAGGCGCCCAATAATATGGAATTACCCGAAGGCCTTATGCCTCCGCAGCCAGGCCAGTAAGACCTCCTGAGCCCTGAATCAAGCCCCGTTGGAGACTTCGGGGCTTTTTTTATGGATAAAAAAACATTTCTCATTCTGAATCTAGGATTATGGCTGTGACTCAGGCGATTGGCCGGGCTGGTGTATCAGTGAGAGAGTACAGACAACAACCCTGTATCTTCTAATATTAAAAAGGCAGGCAGTTCTTTACACCCATGTATCGAGTAATGACTGCCTGCTGATAATATTTAGCTGGTCTATTTTGATGACTGGATCAATCCTGAAACTGTGATTGGTAGGAAACATGATCAAGCCTGTTCCCATGACTGCGTTTTTTATTCTACTGGTATTTATATGGCCAGGGATTTATGGCCTTTCCAGTTATATTCGCTTCGGTCCATTGGCTGAATACCAGATTAATGAATTACTTGTATTCTTCCCGATGGGAATTATTTCAGCTCTTGGGGTTATTCTGCCCCTGATGACACACAAATATTCAGGTTGTCTTTACTGGGGTCTGGCAGGCTATCTGCTGGCATCGCCTATTGCTTACTTTGCCACTCTTTATGGTGGGCTTGTTTTATCACCCTGGATTTCGACGCTGTTATTGGGTTGTGGACCCATACTGATCTTTACTTATATTGGATACAAGGTGGGTGAAAAAGTCAGAAGCCATGCGTTTGGACACCACCGTTATTAGGGATGAGATAATGCAACCATATGACGTTCAGTTGAGTTTGCCGCAATGGTGCCAGCAGGAATGCGATAATTTACCTGTTTGTATTCCGGAAATAACAGAGAGGATGAAGACAGTTATCCACTTTTCACGGCTGAATATTCAACATGATACAGGAGGACCTTTTGCTGCTGGGGTTTTTGAACGTGACTCAGGCAGAGTGATTGCCATGGGTGTCAATCGGGTCGTCAGCAGTCAATGTTCTTCAGCGCATGCCGAGGTAATGGCGCTGTCTCTCGCTCAGAAAGCACTGGCTAGCTGGGATCTTGGAGGGACTGATATGAAGGATCATCAGCTGGTGGTGAACTGGAAACCCTGCACCATGTGCTATGGTGCGACACTCTGGTCCGGAATACGTTCTCTGGTGATTGCCGGAGATGACGCCGAAATGGAGAGCATAACAGGGTTCGATGAAGGCCCTGTGCATCCCCGGTGGCGGGAAGAATTGAATGCCAGAGGTATAGAATTGATTTCAGGTGTACACAGAGATGAGGCACTGAGTGTTTTTCATCTATTCAGGGATGAAGGCCGGATGGTTTACAATGGCCGTCAGAATTAAAAGTAAAATATTATGGCTGATCTTTAATTGGTAAAAGAACCTGCTAGAAACCGTTAACAGTGCTGCTAGAATTAATCTATCAAGACAAAAACTATCCAGACATAAATTATTCAGCCATAAATCATTCAGCAAAGAGGAGTGTGCGATGCACAAGGCGGTGTTTTCAATCAGTCTGAATTCCGAACAGGTACTGCAATTTTATAAAGGCTTGAAGCACCGGGTTCAGGTGAGAACGCAGGAAGGCCAGAGCATGAGCATTCCCTACGATATTTTACTGAAATATGTGACCAGGGAAGGCGTTCATGGAACCTTCCAGATATCCTATGGCTCTGATGGCAAATTGGGAGAACTGGTAAAGCTCAGTTAAGTAAGCGGACTATCTGATTTACGTTTTTACCGCGTCTCCATAATGATTCAAATACTATTCGGTTTCAGTACAAATCTCCCGGAGTATTCGGGCCAACTCCCTGGTCGCAGGGCCTGTATTGTCAGGATCCGGAAAGACCATATACAACTGAACACTGCGTTCATCCTTTGGCTCTACTTCAATGACCTTGAAAGTACCATCCTCCAAGCCTGATTGAATATGATGGGTGGGCAACCAGGCAAACCCAAGTCCCTGTTTGAGTAAGCGAATGGATGAACTGATATGGCTTACTGTCCAGCGTTCTTCCGATCCCAGCCAGCCCGCATCGGAGTCTCGTTTGACTCCGGAATCTCTGATCACCAGCTGACGATGCTGTTTTAGATCCTTGTTATTAACAGGACGCTTTTGAGCGATCAGTGGATGATCCCAGCGGGCGACAGGCGCAAAATTAATTTTGGTCAATGGTTCTCCAAGAAATCCCTGGGGCACCTGTCCGGTGATGACCAGATCGGCCTGTCCTGAAATCAGCATGTCAGTCGTGCCCGACAACACAGACTCCACCAGTTCCAGCCGACTGTGACGGGAGGCCGGGGAGAATTCCGTCAAAGCCCGATCCAGTGTTTGGGAAGAAAAGATAACATCCACCGCAAGAGTAATTGTGCCTTCCCAGCCTGCTGATAGGCTGCTGGCTACCTTTTCAAGAGATTCAGCCTCTTTCAATAACACCTGAGAGCGGCGTAGCAACACTTCTCCTGCTTCAGTGAGATGAGCTTTGCGTCCACGTATTTCAAGAATATTTATGCCCAGCTGCTGTTGAAGTTTATTCACCGCGTAGCTAATGGTGGACTGGCTTTTATGCAGGGCTTCTGATGCCTGGGCAAATCCGCCCAGCTTAACCACCGCCTGCAACATGCGCCATTGTTCCAGCGTTACTCGAGCCATATTCTCTCTCTGGGCATAAAATGATCGAAAAAAACGATTGATACCTGCGATATTTTGCGCTTTTTATTCAGTTATTTCGACATTAAATTAAAAGGCATAGATTTACAGAAAAACATGAGGAATAGAATATGAGTAAGTTACTTCAAATCAACAGCAGCCTTTTCGGTCAGCAGGGTCAATCTACACAGCTCAGCCAGAAATTTGTCGAGGCCTATGTTGCCAATAACAATGAAACAGAAGTCACTGTACGGGATCTGGCAGAAAATCCTGTTCCGCATCTGGATGCAGAAGCCATCATGGGCTTTGGTATGGCAGACAGCGAGCGCAGTGAAAAACAACAGCAATCGGCTGAATTGTCTGATGCCCTGATTACAGAAATCAAGGCGACTGATGTTCTGGTACTGGGACTACCAATGTATAACTTCAGTTTGCCTTCCACCTTGAAAGCCTACTTTGATCATATTGCCCGTGCCGGCATTACTTTCAAATACACAGAGAAAGGGCCGATGGGTTTGCTGGAAAACAAAAAAGCCTATGTTCTGGCTGCCCGGGGCGGTATTTATGCAGGAACAGAGCACGATACCCAGACAGCCCTGGTAAGACATTTTCTGGCATTTATTGGTATCACCGATGTTGAGTTTATTTATGCTGAAGGCCTGAATATGGGGGATGAACCCAAAGAGCAGGCATTGAATAACGCAGCAGAAGCCATCGATAAACTGGTTGCCTGAGGGAGTCTGCATGAAACTGAGAGATGTCGTGCAAACAGTGAAGGCGGTGCCGGCATCAGATGGTGCCGGTGTACAGCTGAAAAGAGTAATGGGTCGTCTGAATCATCAGACCATGGACCCTTTTTTGATGCTGGATGAGATTCACTCTACCGATGGTGACGGTCTGGCGGGAGGTTTTCCTTCTCACCCTCACCGGGGTATGGAAACCATATCGATTATGCTGAAAGGCGGATTTCAGCATGAAGACCATATGGGGAATGTTGAGGAAATTGGCAGCGGTGGTGTGCAATGGATGCGGGCAGGTCGTGGTGTCATTCACTCGGAGATGCCTATTGCGGAAAATCGACAACTCCATGGCTTTCAATTGTGGCTCAATTTGCCCGGAACAGAAAAAATGTCGGATCCAGATTATCTGGGATTATCCCCTGAAGAGATTCCGATGGTCAGGTTACCGAACGCCTCATGTCGTTTGATAGCCGGTAAGCTTTTGGTGAATGGTGAAGAGCACAGAGGGGCTGTAGAGAGAGCCGCCACCAGACCACTCATTGTGGATGTCAGATTATCTGAAGATAGCACCACACACTTTCCCGTGGATTGCGAAAAGGCGATGTTCTATGTCTATTCGGGATCGGTGTCAGTTAGCGGCTCAACAAGCATCGGTGCGGGGCATCTGGTTGTCCTGGGATCAGGCGATACACTGGCACTCAAAAACCATTCTGAAGCGGGGTTATTATTGCTCGGGGGAACGCCACTGAATGAACCGGTGGTGCAGTATGGCCCTTTTGTGATGAATACCGAACAGGAAGTCAGGCAGGCCATGGAGGACTATAAAAACGGTGTACTGGTCAGCTAAAAGAAAAAGGGGTTTCCGTATAGAAAACCCCTTCTTAAGTCAGTATCTGATGATCAGGCTGCGGTGATTATCAGATATTTTTCCATTAAGTCTTCTTTCGACTCTTCTTTCTCCGGATCCTTGGGTATGCAATCCACAGGGCAGACCTGCTGACACTGAGGTTCATCATAGTGACCTACACATTCTGTGCAAAGGTCAGGATCTATTTCATAAATCTCCACACCCGGAGAAATGGCGCTATTCGGACATTCCGGCTCACAGACATCGCAATTGATGCAATCGTCAGTAATTATCAAAGCCATGGGTTAACCTCTTATCTTTTCTTCCCACAGTATTTCAGCTTTTGCCGAACTTTTCTGTCAGTGCTTCCTGCACACATGGGGCCACAAACTTGGTGACATCACCACCGAGGGAGGCAATTTCACGCACGAGAGTTGATGATATATAAGAGTATTGCTCTGCAGGTGTCAGAAACAGGCTTTCTACCTGGGGAGCCAGAACTCGATTCATATTGGCCATCTGGAATTCATACTCGAAGTCGGACACCGCACGTAACCCCCGTAGAATAACCTGGGCATCCTGTTCAATCAGGAACTTGGCCAGCAGGGAACTGAAACCGGTTACTTCCACATTACCTATATGAGAGGTGACTTCCTTTGCCATTCTTACCCGGTCTGCCAATTCAAAGAGAGGCTGCTTTTTCGGGCTTTCGGCAACAGCAATAACTATCTTGTCGAACAGTTTTGCGGCTCTTTCAACCAGATCCAGATGACCCTTTGTAATTGGGTCGAAGGTGCCAGGATAGATTACCGTGATCATGTATAGTGCGTCTCCCGCCAGCATTCCGGAAGTGGGAGCTATAGGCGAATAAGGAGTTGTTATACCAATAATTGCTGCTTGCTCTCTATTAAGTCTGCTTTGCGAACCGAAGATCGAAATGCTGAAACGTAACAGTTTGCCAGAAACATTGTAGGCCGTAGAAAATCGGAAAGGTCGCTCTCAACCTAACATCAACTGATGGGGATGGTATCGAAATAGTTCAACCTGTTCAAATATCAATAAAAAACCGGAGCAAATGCTCCGATTCTCTGATTTTTTTATTCCTCCATTTTTTCATTCTTCCATGATGAATCAGAACAGATTATTATCAGCCACCGGAAATAAAAGTCATCAATTTCTTTTGCAGCCAGCCATTATAGGGGGGGAAAATAATCCGGGCACTGTTAAACCGGCCTTTAGTCAACACACCCTTTGCTTTGGAGAAAGTCAGAAAACCTTCGTGGCCATGATAGTGCCCCATTCCTGAAGGCCCCACGCCGCCGAATGGCATATCGTCTACAGCAGCATGAAAAAGACATTCATTAATACAAACACCGCCGGAGTGCGTCCGGGCAATAACTCTTTCATGATTTTTCTTATCCGAACCGAAGTAATAGAGCGCCAGCGGACGGGGTCTCTGGTGAATGTAATTGATGGCTTCATCCAGGGAATCAACACCGATCACCGGCAGCAGAGGGCCAAAAATTTCTTCCTGCATCACCGTCATATCGTCGGTAGGATCAAGTATCAGCTGCACGGGCATGCGACGTGAGCCGTCTTCTACGGTTTCATCCAAGGGAGAGACTATGGTCGCACCCTTTGTTCTGGCGTCTTCAAGGTGCCGGTTCAACCGTTGGTGGTGTCGATCATTGATTACCGAAGTGTAATCACTGTTACCGCTGACTTTTGGGTACATTCGTTTGAACGCATCCTGATAAGCGTTTACAAAGGCTTCTTTCTGATCGTTTTTGACCAGTATGTAATCTGGTGCAATGCAGGTTTGTCCGGCATTCAATGACTTGCCATAACAGATCCGTTCAGCGGATTCTTCTATAGGGAAATCACTGTCCACAATGACCGGGGATTTACCACCGAGTTCCAGGGTCACCGGGGTAAGGTTATCAGCCGCTGCCCGCATTACGTGATGACCGACATTGGTGGAACCGGTAAAGATCAGGTGATCGAAAGGGAGTTTTGTAAACTCGGCAGCCACATGCTCATCGCCATTGATCACCGTGACCAGATTACTGGGGAAGGTATCAGCAATGATGCGTGCAAACAGTTCCGATGTTTTGGGTGTGAATTCAGACATTTTGATCATGGCGCGGTTGCCGGCAGCCAGAACGGTTAATAAAGGCCCTGCAGATAAAAACAGCGGATAGTTAAAGGGAACAACGATACCCACAACGCCCAGGGGCTGATAGACAACTCTGGCTGAAGCTGGCTGAAGCTGGGCGCTGACATGACGCTTGCTGGGCTTCATCCATTTCTTGAGTCGCTTCAGTGTATATTTTATGCCGCCAATGTTAGGCATGAATTCGGCCAGCAGGGACTCATTTCTGGCTCTACCGCCAAAGTCAGCATCCAGTGCATCAATCAAAGCGCCTTTGTTTTTTAACAGGGCTTTTTGCAAGCTGAGAAGACGTTTTTTTCTTTCCTCGAAATCGGGGTAGGGATTGTCCAGAAATGCCGCTTGCTGCGCCTTCAGTAACTCATCCAGATTGTCTGCAGAATGGGCAGCCTGTTGCAACGGTTTGGTGGGGTCCTGGGATTTCATGAGTTCAGGGGCATTGGCATTCATTATCTGGAAGCTCCGTTTATTTTTTCCCTATTTTTAGAGTAATTGCTCTAATTAGTCAAGACTACCTTATTTTCTGGTTGCTCTGTATGCTAAAAAGAATTGTTTGTAATGGTCACAAAATTCGGAATTCCAATGGCTCGTAATACCCGGGATAAAATTCTTGAAACAGCCCTGATGTTGCTCAATGAACGGGGCGAACGGGGTATTTCCACCAACCATATAGCTAAGCACCTGGGTATTTCTCCGGGCAATCTTTATTATCACTTTCGTAACAAGGAAGCGATTATTCTTGAGCTGTTTAAACGCCTTCAAGCTTCTCTATTTGACGGTATTGTTCTGCCTGAAAACCGTGCGATCACTCTGGATGATAAAAGACAGTACCTTGAACAAACCCTGGGATGCATGTGGCAGTACCGTTTTATATTCAGGGACATGCACGGGTTTATCGGTCGAAATGAAACCCTGATGCAGGCATACAGAACCTTCGCACGGGCCTGTCTGAACGTTCTCAAAAAAATATTCGAAGGGCTGGTGGCGGCCGATATTATGCTGGCCACCGACAGTGAAATGGAGTCGCTGGCGCTGAATACCTTTATGGTACTGACAGGCTGGCATGAGCTATTGCACAGCGTATTTCTGAATGACGAAGAGCAAGCTGACAAAGCAATACTGCAGCGGGTCATTTATCAGATATTAATGCTGGATCGTGGTTTTATTACCGAGTCTGCCAGAGAGGCCTTTATACAACTGGAACAGTCTTATTATACGCCGCTTGATATTTAATCCGGATTGTTTTTTACCCAAGATAACTCGCCAGAAAATCAGGAATTTTCTGTTCCAGCCAGTATTCTGGTTTGTACAGAGTTCCACCGATAAAACCTACATGCCCACCCTTTTCTGAAAGTTCAAGACAGGTGTCTTGTGATAGTTCAGAAAGAGAAGGAATGGTTTTCGGTGTCATAAACGGATCGTCCCTGGCGTGAAGAATCAGGGTTGGTTTTTTGATTTCCTTCAGATAATAACGACTACTGGATTTTTCATAATAATCCGTGCCGCTCAGGAAGCCATGCATGGGGGCTGTGATTTCATGGTCGAATTGCTGGAATGTTTTTATAGGATCCAGCCGAATAAACTGATCCAGATAGTCAGCATGATCATGCCATTGTTTTTGAGTAAAAAACTGACGCTTATCTTCTATCTGACCGGAAAGATCTTTAAGAAAACGATTACGATATAATCGGGAAAATCCCTGGTTCATTCGTTCAGCGCAAAGGTCCAGACGAAAGGGGACGGATACAGCCACTGCACATTCCAGCTTGCTTTCTCCGGCTTGTTCACCCTGATATTTCAGTAAAACATTGCCGCCCAGAGAATAACCCACTGCCGCAAACGTCCGCCCCGGGTAACGGCAGGTTAATATTTCAAGAATAGTGTTAAGTTCCTGGCTGTCCCCCGAATGGTAACTTCGTGGAAGATGGTTGTATTCGCCACTGCAACCCCGAAAATTGACCGCAACGCTCTGCCAGTTTTTGTTATGAAGCTGTTTTTGCAGACCGGTGATGTAGCTGGAGTCGGAGCTGCCTGTAAGGCCGTGAAGCAGAATTATCAGGGGTGATGTTTCATTGGTACCGTACCAGTCGAGGTGGATGAAATCGCCATCGGGCAAGGGAAGCGTTTCACGCCGTCGCTCCAGTGTTGGAGGTTTACGGAAGAGTGTGGACCACAGGGTTTGAAGGTGTGGGCTGGATAATCCGGGCATGGGATTAAAAGAACCATTGGTGGTCACAGCTATTCCTTTTTATTATTCGTAAATAGAGACGTTTTGACATCAACTGAAACCCGTTTTTCTTCAATCTAAATTATATTGTTTTGAAAATATCCAGTAAACACTGGTGGCCCCCTGGTCGATATGATAGTTTTTCCGGCTTTTTTTGTTTCTGAATAGGTCGCCAGATGGACTGCTGTATGAATGTCAGGATAACCGAATGATCACAGGTTTTGATTACGGAACGTCGAATTGTGCCATGGGTATTGTCCGGGAGGAAACCGGGAAAACCGATAGTGTTGATTTATTGCCATTGGAACAAGGCAGGGCATTTATGCCGTCCACACTTTATGCCGTTGAGCGCGAACTGATTTGTGAATCTGTGGGGCTTCATATTCCTGAATCTGGCCTGCAGGAAGAATATATTGCATCCCGTTCCAATCAACTGGCTCAGGCTCGACGTGTGCGTCGTGAAGAAGGGCTCGAACCCGATGATCAGAGTCTGTTTTTTGGTCGGGAAGCCTTTGAGCACTATTTTGCCCTGCCAGAAGAAGGCTACTTTGTTAAATCGCCTAAATCCTTTTTGGGTGCCACAGGGCTCAGTTCCGGAAATCTGCACTTTATTGAAGACATTGTAACGGCCATGATGCAGTCCATTAAACAGAAGGCCGAATTGAATCTGAATGAAACAATCACCCATACAGTGATAGGGCGTCCGGTTAATTTTCAGGGGTTGAATGCCGAGAAAAGTAATCGGCAAGCTATTGAACTTCTCACTTCCTCTGCCCGAAAAGCAGGTTTTAAATCAGTAGAATTTTTGTTCGAACCCATAGCTGCCGGTTTGAATTTTGAAGCACAGCTGGATCGGGATAAAACCGTTCTGGTGGTAGATGTTGGCGGCGGTACAACAGACTGTGCCATGGTTCGAATGGGGCCGGGACACCGGAATAAGACGCTGCGAAATGATGATTTCATCGGCCATAGTGGCGAGCGGGTGGGAGGTAATGATCTTGATATATCCCTGGCCGGTAAAAACCTGATGCCCTTGTTTGGGATGTTATCGCCACTGAAAAGCGGTAAATCCATGCCAGCCAACACATTCTGGGAGGCGGTCAGCACCAATGATGTGGGCGCCCAGGCTCGATTCAATAGCCTGGATACCGGTCTCTATCTTGATCAGTTAAAACTGGATGTTGTTGATCCAAAACAAATAAATCGCTTCATTAAGTTGCGCCAGGATAAACAGAATCATCATCTGGTGCGAAGTGCCGAGCTGTGTAAAATCGGCTTGTCAGATGAATCTCAATTCGCTGTGGATCTTGGTTATATTGAAGCAGGGCTGAACTGTGAAATTACCCGACAAGAGTTGTCTGAAGCGGTGGCACGGCCCGTGGCGAAAATGGTGCAGTTAATGGATGAAACCATTAATCAGGCTGGTTGCCAGCCTGATCTTGTTTATGTCACCGGCGGGGCTGGCCAATCCCCCATAATACAGAAGGCTATACAGCAGAGATTGAGTTCTGTTGACGTGCTGGACGGTGATCATTTTGGCAGTGTTGCTGCTGGTCTGACTGTTTGGGCAAAACGTATTTTTTCCTAGGTTCACATTTGCAATGAAATCAAAGTCGGCCAGGATTGACCGGTTTATCAGCCAGACACTGTCAGTTAAACGTCGCGATATTAAAGGGATGCTGGCTCAGGGACGAGTTCAGGTGGACAATGATATTATCCGGGATGCCGATTTGCGGATTCACGAGTTTTCCAGAATCGTGGTTGACGGTGACGTTCTGCAAAACAGGGTACCTGTCCATGTGATCATGAATAAGCCGGTGGGTGTGGTCAGTGCTACAAAAGACGATCAGCATACAACGGTTGTTGATCTCATGGATCGACCGGACAAAGCACAGTTGCATATAGTGGGCAGATTGGATCTTAATTCATCCGGGTTGTTATTGTTGACCAATGATGGACGCTGGTCACGGCAATTATCTCTGCCTGAAACCAAAGTCAGTAAAGTCTATCGGGTAACACTGAAGAACCCCTTATCAGAAGACTATGTGCAGGCATTTGCTGAAGGCATGTATTTTCCTTATGAAAACATAACGACACGACCTGCCAGGCTAAAAATTATTGATGAATATACGGCCGAAGTTACCCTGGTTGAAGGGAAGTATCATCAGATCAAAAGAATGTTTGGTCGATTCCGAAATCCGGTACTGGCTTTGCACCGGTTGTCGGTGGGTAATCTGACATTGGATGAAACACTGTTATCAGGTCAGAGTAGAAACCTGACTGTCAGTGAGTTGAGTGAATTGTAAGCAGCTAATACCCGCCAGGAAGTTATTCTTCCAATCTTCGTCCTGCTCTCAGTTCATCCCTGATCTGCATGAGCATTGCGCCAAGCCGGTTTTCACCAGCTTTTGATTCTCCAATTCCCCAGTAAGAATCCTTAGGCGAGTCTTCGAATAATGGCAGGTTTCCCGTTTTTAATAAGCTCTCGGAGAAAGTGCTATCCTGCTCTGCTTTTGCCCGAATGGCATGGAGCATGACTTGGTCTTTTATCTTATTCCATTCGAGGTAGGTCATGCTGATAAGCAAAGAGGGTTTTCCGGGGGGATGAAGGTAATCATAAACAAGTCGGGCAGTGGGTAATGATTGGATGTTCTTCCAGTCGGGGCTGTCCACTGTGAATTTGCACGCCTGGAAATAGTGCTCAGTGGTTTTCCAGTGATGTCCGTCGATCAGGAGCGGTTTTGGTGGGGTATAAAAATTGGTGAACTCGTAATTGGGTTTCATCCGATCATAAAACATGATTTTCGATTTGTTTCTGCAAGCAGAGTAAGGGAATTCTGTCATATAGTCTTTATAGGATTTTATCGCACGCTCTGGATTAGAACTTGTATTTTGACGGACTCTTGTTGGGGGTCTAGTGGTTGAGGTTCTAGTGGCTGAGGTTCTAGTGGCTGAGGTTCTAGTGGCTGAGGTTCTAGTGGCTGAGGCTCTAATGGCTGAGGCTCTAGTGGCAGCCGTGGCTATGGGAGGCTGCCTCTCGTGTACTGGTTTACCAACGGCTTTCAACCAGTGGGGATTTACCGGAATACCATTTCTGGTTCTATGTTCATTGAGCTTTGATTCCAGGTTCAGGGCGCAGGTTCCATAACCACAGTCTTTCAGGAAGTAGAGAACCCGGGAAACTCTCAGATGATTATGATTATTGTCGTCCAGACACCATTTCTGATGTTGTCTGGGGCTATTGGGAATAACTTCGATGGCGTTTCCTTTCCGTTTGAGCCCCCAGAATCCCAGCATTGTATCCAGTGATTTTTCCACTTCCTGTTGTAGTTCGGAAGAATTTCTTACCTGATGGATCATAGCCGGAGTAAGGATGGGGGCTTCTTTGTTGACTTTACTGGGTTCTGTATTCGGGAATAATAATTGAATGTAGCTATGTTCATCTTCCAGCTGTTCTTCGGAGAATGATCTGATTTTATTCAGTGTCCAGAGTTGCTTCGGAATGGTTTTATTACCATCGCAATAAAATGCCAGCCACTCCTTTGACAAATCGCCCGTGTTTTTCAACCGGGATGGTTGTAGGGCGGGTGCGGCAACTTTTATGTCAGGCGCAGCATCTAGCGCTTCTGCTTTTTGCTGCGGGGAAAGCAGAAAGTGCTGATCATCGTTTGTTTTAGGTCTTGATGAACTGCGGGGCTCTTCAGGCTTCGATCTGGGAAACCCGGTTAATAATTCAATATCAAGATATGCAGAGCGGGGTTGAAGGTTCGGTGGTGGCGCCTGAATGCCAAAGGCTTCAAGTTCTACCGAACATACAGCTAGCAGCTGATCCATTTTTTCTAACTGCTCATTGAGGGCTATTTGCCTCTCTGGTGTAAAGTGTTTCTCTAAGGAAGCCACTTCTGCTTTCAGCTGATTTTTAAGAAAGGTTTCTTTTTCTGGTTGTTCTTTCAGGCTTTGATCGGGTGGAATGACGCCGGTTCTTTCACCATTATCCGCTACAAATACAACGTTATAGGGTAGATTGGAAGGTTTAGTCCCCGAAAGTAATTGTTGATGCAGGGCTGGAAGATGTGTCAGAACCGCCTTTTGATCAATTAATCCGGCATGTTGCTGGTGAGCCTGCTGATGAGTGTTGATCAGCTGCCGCTTCTTTTGTGCGTGAGCATTCAGTTCGGGAGGAATATTTACAGGAGAGGCTGTTCTGTGGGCCAGAGTTGTGTTCGGTGTTTTGCCTCGAGCACGGGGGATCTGCTTTTGTGGCGAGATCGTTGTGTGGCCGGATGTCTCCTCGACAGAACTGTCCCCGTTAGATGCAGTGTTCACAGATGGTTGATGGGGGGGGGTGATGCCTCCTGTACTCATTACCTGTCTCCTGAAGTGATTTGTTTATTATCGGCAAGTCAGTCTGGATTTAAGTAAGGGTTCTGGTTAATCCAGATTAATAGAACGTCAGAATAAAATAATGGAATAAAAAAAGCCGATCAAAAAGATCGGCCTTTGTTTTGATTTGCCATGTCCTGATTTTTTACAGACCTGACTTTTTACAAACCAGACATTCTACAAACCAGACATTTTACAGATCAGGCGTTTAGCAGATACGGTCAGCCTTGTAATAAGATTCGCCGGTACTCATGCCTGAATCGAACTCAGTTTGACCGGTGCGACCGGATACTCTGAGGTTTTCACGGGATTCTGCGGTTTCTGCAGGCAGTAGATGATCAACAGCCGCTTTTTCTTCCAGCAGCTCCTGTTCGGTCTTTTTCATCATTTCCTGGCCGTATTCATTGATATGCAGCCCCTGAACAATCTGATAACTGCCGAATTCACAGACAACCGGGAAGGAGTAGTAAATACCTTTGGCAACGCCATAGCTGCCGTCGGAAATAATGCCCATGGAAACAATGGTGCTATCGCTGCCCAGAGCCCAGTCGTGCATATGATCCAGGGCGGCCTGTGCGGCAGAAGCGGCTGAAGACAGTCCACGCCAGTTGATGATTTCTGCGCCACGCTTCTGGATGCGAGGCGTAAATTCTTCCTTGTACCATTGCTCATCAATCATATCGATGGCAGCTTCATCAGCCAGAACCTGGGCATGGTGCAGGTCAGGGTACATAGTTGGAGAGTGGTTACCCCACACGCAAACACCCTCGATGTCAGCAGCATTTACACCCAGCTTGTTGCCCAGGATACCCTTGGCACGATTATGATCGAGACGAGTCATGGCGCAGAACTGGGAAGGAGCCAGGTCCGGTGCGTTACGAGACAGAATCAGACAGTTGGTGTTAGCCGGGTTGCCAACCACCAGGGCTTTCACATCACGGTTAGCCACTTCGTTCAGGGCTTTACCCTGCTCAGCAAAGATAACCGCGTTAGCTTCCAGCAGATCAGCACGTTCCATACCTTTTGAGCGTGGACGGGCACCAACCAGCATGGCGTAATGAATGCCACGGAAACCATCGAACGGGTTGTCATGGAGGCTGATACCATGAACCAGCGGGAATGCACAGTCTTCAAGCTCCATGGCTACACCACGCAGCTTATCCATAGCCTGGGGAATCTCAACCAGTTGCAGAATGACTGGCTGATCCTGCCCCAGCATCTCACCGGCAGCAATCTTGAACAGAAGGGAATAACTGATATTACCAGCTGCGCCAGTGACTGCGATACGTACGGGTTGTTTCATGAAACCGCTCCTTTGAGTTCTCTGTTATCCGAATTTCTATGTAAAGACGTTTGATCAACGCTTCTTTTTTGAATTCGTATTACGCGAATATACAACTATCAGCGTCAGTTGTTTTTTGATAGAGATCAGCGGCGCACAGATTACCCATAACAATGATGCAAGTCTACTTTCATTGATATCAGGTGTTCGTTGATGATGTGTACTGAAAAAGGTTGAATGAAACCTGTCCGGCCGTCTTGTTTTTCAAACACTGCCAGTGCTCCGGAACCGGAAGGGGGGAGAGTTCTTTTTCCACCTCAACATAAATCAGGCTGTGGTCAGAAAGGTACCCATTCTTATCCAGAAGCTGGCAGGCAGTTTCCAGCATGTCCTGATGAAAAGGAGGATCAAGGAAAATAATATCAAAAGGTTCGCTGGCAGGTTGTTGCAACCAGTTCAGGCTGTCTGTGTGAATAACGTTGGCGTTATTCACATTTAATAGTTTCAGGTTGTCTTTCAAAATATGTGCTGCAGTGCCTGCGTTTTCAAGCAGGGTAGCGACACGGGCTCCACGGGAAAGCGCTTCAAATGAGAGACTACCGGAAACCACTGAAACAATCCAGCACACGCGCACCGGGCAGGGATGGGTTCAGCCAGTTGAACACAGTTTCCCGAATACGATCTGATGTTGGCCGTAATCCCGGCAGGTCGGCCACGGGTAATTTTCGTCCGCGCCAGCTTCCGGCAATGATTCGGAGCATGCCCGGACTCTTCACGGCCTGTTTGCCTGAGTGTTGTTGGCGATTGCCTTTTCCTGCACGACTCACGGCGTTTCGGGGCATGACGGACTCCATTGGGTAATCATTCTGGCGAGTATATGTGCCCGGTTTTCGGGTAAAGAAACCGCTGGGCTGCCATAAAATTTGTGGGGATTATACCCTGCAATGGTTTTATTGTGATGGTTTGTTCCCCTCTATCACCCGAAGTAATTAGAGATGCAGCCAGCAACCCTGCACTTTCAAAGACGATGGCTCGATGATTCATGATCGGAGCCGCCAGCCGTGATCAGAATCATATATTCCGGGTTTATAATTCTGGCGAAGGCATTCCGAACATCTTCTGTGGTCAAATGGTTGATGGCCGTAAGAAATAACTCTGGTTCATTAACCGGTAGTTGATGATATGCGATATTACTGAGCAATCTGATCAGTTCACTGTTACTGGCAGTGCTTAGAGAAAAATATCCGTTAATCATGCTTCTGGTATCATCCAGCTGCTGCTGGGTTGGACCTTTAGAAACAAACAGACTGAGTAACTTTTGTAGGGTGTTGATGGCGACTGCTTGCTGATCTCCCCGTGTTTGCAGGTAAATACCAAAACTGCCACCGTAGTGCAGAGTGGATATGACACTGGAGATACTGTAAACCAGACCTTTCTTTTCACGGAGCTGTTCCACAAGGATCGAGTGATTGCCTCCCAGTATTTGATTGGCAACATAAATGGCAGGGTAATCCGGGGATGATCTGGGAATTCCCGGGCAGGCATAAAACACGTAAGTCTGCTCGGAACTGGCGGTAATCTGTTTTTGGTGGAATGATTTCAGTTTTGCCGGTTCTGGTAAGTCTTCCGCCATGTTACCTGCAGGTAAGGCCAGACTGATATGTTCAGAAATTTGTTCAGCCTGCTCTTTGCTGAGATTGCCAACCAGAGTAATAGTCAAATTGCGTGCTACGTAATAATGTTGATGAAATGCCTGTAAATCCTCTGGTTCGATGGATTTGATAGTGTTTTCCAGCCCATTAATCGGGTTGCTGTATGGGTGTTGTTTGTAAATCAGTTGATCCATTAATTGTTCTGCCTGGTGATCAGGGAATTTTGACATGACCTGAATATCAGTGAGGCTTTTTTGTCGGACACGTTCAAAATCACTTTGATGAAAGGCGGGTTGGGAAACGATCTCTGTCAACAGATTCACAGAAGGTTGTAAATGCGTTTTTTCTGTTAAGGTTCGCAGAGAGATGACCGTACGATCCTTGCCTGAAACTGTAAATAATTCAGTACCCAGATTTTCCAGTGTTCTGGCAATGCTGTCAGCAGAATGATGTTTTGAGCCTTCAGCCAGCATACTGCTGGTCAGTTTCGCCAGCCCGTAGCGATCAGCGTCTCTGGATGAGCCCACATTAAATGTCAGTTCCAGATCAAGCATTTTGGGTTCTGGCGTGTAAATAAAGTAGACAGGTGTACCCAGAGAGCTGGTCCAGTGCTGAATTTTCAGAGGACGGGCTGGAATTGATTCAGGGATTGATGCTATTGCTTCCTTGATTGAGGGAGTCAATTCAACATTATCGAATGTGTTTTCTTCTTGCATCTGTGAGTAACAATCTATCAATATGATCACCAGAAAACCGATAGCGGTACACGTGATCAGTCGTTTGGTTGAGATGCAGCCGGACATACTCATGGTTGTTTACCTGCACTTATTAAATCATCAGGTGTCTCATTATTGGATTCAAAGTCTAGTTGTCGGGAATTCTCCTGTGTCGTGTTCAATCTTTCCTGTGACGATTGAAGCGTGACTCTGGTCAGACGGTTTTTTTTAAAATATGTCTGGGCAACCCGCTGAATTTGTTCCGGTGTGACTGCTTTTAATTTTTCATGGTATTCATCCGCCCGGTTCACTGGCAAAGTCAGACTGGACAGCAATCCCAGTTCTTCTGCCCTCTGGCTGACAGAGTCCTTTTTAAAAATTTCCGATGCTCTCAGTTTTGACAGGGATCTTGCCATTTCAGCGGGCGAAGGAGGTGTTTGTTTGACCCATTCCAACTGTTGCCAAATAGCCTCTATTAAATGGTCCGGGTGGGTGAGCGTATTCGTATCAGGCAGTGCGTATACAGTGAACAGAGTTTCGCCCCTGCAAAAAGGGTCGTAATCCGTGTTGATATAGGTTGCCAGTCTCTGTTTCCGAATCAACTCTGACTCAAAACGGGCGCTGAAACCTCCATCCAGAATATTGGCCAGCATCAACAGGGCATAAGGTTCCCAGTTGTTGGCACCGGGCTCATGGACTGGCACATTGATTCCCATGAAAACCATCGAAACAGAAGACAGTGGGTGGATTATGTTAAGGCTGCGCTCCCCGGGTTCATTAATATCGGTCAGAGGCTGCCTTTGAGGCAGCTTTTTTGAAGGAATAGATGAGAAGTAGTATTCAATACTCTTTCTCAACTTCGTACTGTTAATATCACCGACGATAATCAGCGAGGCGTTATTGGGCGCGTACCAAGTGTTGTACCATCGTTTCAGTTTTTCTACAGTCAATGACTGCACATCTTCCGGCCAACCTATAATCGGTTGGCGATACGGGCTCTTTATATAAGCCTGGGCGAGGAAAAACTCATTGGCGTAGCCATAGGGAGAGTCTATGCTGCCAGATCTCCACTCTTCCAGAATTACCTTGTGTTCAAGCTTGAATCTTTGTTCATCTAAAAGAAGGTTTTTCATACGATCGGCTTCCATAGCCAGAATGGCAGGTAACCTGTTGCTCACCATCGTGCTGTGAAATACCGTGAAATCGGCTGATGTATAAGCGTTATAACTGATGCCGAGTTTATTGCTGATGTCGCTGAACTGTCCCGGTCCGGTTTGTCGGGTACCTTCAAACATCATGTGCTCCAGGGCGTGGGAGACTCCGGTATTACCCAGGGTCTCGTCAGCACTGCCAACGTGATACCATAGCTGAACTTCAACTATCGGAGCCCGATGGTCTTCTTCTAAAACCACTTTCAGACCATTTTTCAGGGTGAACTGAGCCATAGTATTCCCAGCCAGTGATTTCTGGCTGAGAAAAGCCATCAGAATCATAATTGAAAATCTGTATATCCCTGAAAGGAACGAGCCTGAATACTGCATGAAATCGGGCACCTCGAAATGACACCGTTATAATAGATGCCTTGGACAAGGGATTGCCTCAGAAAGTTCGTTTCGTGTCAGGACGAATTACGATAGGATGAACCACACAATTTCTCTGCCCTGTCACGACTCCTGCTTCTGCTAAGGCGGCATGGATTAAACAGGCGCAAGCCTTCTCACTATTCTGATTGAAGTAGTTTATGTTCGGTTCTCGCAAAGACGATGAGAAAACGGCCAAGCGTCGAATTTGGCCCTGGGGTCGACGTGACTCGAAAAAGGAACAGCCTGAAGAGACTCAGGAAGAAGTGCAGCCACCAGAAGAGGTTGTTGCTGAATCGATTGAGATTGATACTTCAGAGTCTGAACGCCCGAAAGAAACCCGGGTTGAGCCGCAAGTTGAACCATTAGAATCCACAGATGAAATAGCTGAAGCACCTGCCGCAGAAGTTGTTTCCGAAACGAGTTTATCCAGCTCTGACAAAACCCGGGTAGATGAAACCGTTACAGAGGTTGTTGCGGAAGTTGTTGAAGAGGTTGTTGCAGAAGTTGTTGAAGAGGTTGTTGCAGAAGTTGTTGCAGAAGTTGTTGCAAAAGAAAGCACCGCTGAATCAGGCCGGATCGAAGAACCGGATCGTGATGAGCCTGCAGCTGAGATTGTTACCCTGACTGAACCAGACGTCAGTGTCGTAGAACAACCGGTTCGTGAAGAAAAAGCCGGTTTTTTTACCAGAATGCGCAAAGGGCTATCAAAAACCCGTGGTGTTCTGGTTGAAGGTGTTGCCGAACTGTTTATCGGCAAAAAAGAAATTGATGACGATTTACTGGATGAACTGGAAACGCAGCTATTGGTATCGGATGTGGGTGTTGAAGCAACCACAGATATCATCAGCAGGCTGACTAAAAAAGTTAAATATAAAGAGCTGGGCGATGCTGATGCCCTGCTGATGGCGCTCAAGTCGGAATTGGCTGAGATTCTTGAACCAGCTGACAAGCCGTTGATTATTCCCGAACAGAATGATCCTTTTGTCATACTGGTGGTGGGCGTCAATGGTGTGGGTAAAACCACCACCATAGGTAAGCTTGCCCGAAAATTCCAGAACGAAGGTCGCAGTGTCATGCTGGCGGCAGGCGATACGTTCCGGGCGGCGGCAGTCGAACAGCTACAGGTCTGGGGGGAACGCAACGATATTCCGGTGGTTGCCCAGCATACTGGAGCAGACAGTGCGTCTGTTTTGTATGACGCCTTCGAAGCAGCCAAAGCCCGTGGTGTCGATGTATTGATTGCCGATACTGCCGGGCGACTCCATAACAAAGATCACCTGATGGAAGAACTCAAAAAAGTAAAACGGGTTCTGGGTAAACTGGATGCTGCTGCTCCTCATGAAGTGTTGCTGGTTCTTGATGCCGGTACCGGACAGAATGCTCTGAGTCAGGCAAAAACATTTAATGAGGCTGTTCAGTTAACCGGTCTGGCTTTAACGAAGCTGGATGGTACTGCGAAAGGAGGGGTGATATTCGCTCTCTCTAAACAGATGGAAATGCCCATTCGTTTTCTGGGTGTGGGTGAGCAGATTGATGATTTACGTCCTTTCTCTGCTGATGAGTTTGTTCAGGCTCTATTTGATAATAGTGAAAACAACTGAACATACAGGCGAAAGGAATAGACAGTATGCAGGGATGACCTGATGATTCGATTTGATAATGTCAGCAAGCGCTACCCCGGTGGGCATACTGGTCTGGAACAGATAGATTTTCATCTGGAACGGGGTGAAATTGCTTTTCTGACAGGGCATTCCGGTGCAGGCAAAAGCACCTTGATGAAGCTTGTCATGCTGTTGGAGCGATCCAGTGGTGGACAGATCTGGGTTGGCGGACATAACCTCCGCTCGCTGAGCAACAGTGAAGTGCCTTACTTTCGCCGGAATATAGGCGTTGTCTTTCAGGATCATCAGCTGCTGTTTGATCGAACCGTTTTTGATAACGTTGCCCTGCCCCTGCTCATCGCAGGGTATTCTCAGAAAGAATGCGGTGCCCGTGTGAGAGCGGCTCTGGATATGGTCGGGCTACTGAATAAAGAAAGCCTCTCGCCTGTGGAGCTTTCCGGAGGGCAGCAGCAAAGAGTGGGGCTTGCACGTGCCGTTGTTAATCGGCCAGCGTTAATTCTTGCTGATGAACCCACAGGTAATCTTGATCCACAGCTTTCAAATGAAATTATGCAGTTGTTCGAAAACTTTAACCAGGTGGGGGTCACCGTGCTGGTAGCCAGTCATGATCTCGCTCTGGTTGCACGTATGAGACATCGTGTTCTTACCCTTAATCAAGGGCGGCTGGTCAATGATCAGGAGTTTCAATGAGCCTGTTCCCCAGGAAAAACAGACGAAACAAGGATGGTTCCCGTCGGATAGAACCTGAAGGCGACAATTCGGCAGAGAAGGTTGTTCCCCGTGGCGCTAACCGGCAATATGCGGCTGCTTTGACCACGGGATACCTCTTTGGTCTGCATCGGGACATGGCATCAGAAGCGTTAAGGCGATTAATCAAATACCCTGTAGCCAGCCTGATAAATAGCCTGATGATTGCTGTGGCCTTTTCCCTTCCGGCCTTGTTGTTCGTTCTGGTTGCCAATCTTGAAGTGTTGAGTTCGGGTTGGGATGGACAACCACGAATTTCAATTTATCTAAGCGATAAAGCAACAGATTTGCAGGCACAGGCATTAGTGACTGATATCAGAAAGGAACCTGGTATAGAAAGCGTTGTCTATATTTCACCGGCCGACGGCCTGCAGGATTTTCAGAAGCAGGCTGGAATCAGTAATGTCATTGATGAACTGGGATTTAATCCATTGCCCGGAGTGGTTGAAATTACACCTATCGCAGGGCTTTCATCGGATGCTCTGAGTCAGCTGGCTACCCGATATAAAGATATCGAAGCTGTGAAACAGGTAAAGCTCGATCGTCAGTGGGTAAAAAGACTGTATACGATATTGGCCTTGCTGGATCGGGTGGCTGTAACCCTGGGTTGTCTTCTGGGGCTGACTGTCCTGTTGGTCATCAGTAATACCATACGCCTGACTATTGAAAGTCGGCGTGATGAGATTCGTGTTATCAAGATGGTTGGAGGGACCAACGGCTTTATCATGCTGCCATTCCTTTATATGGGGATGTGGTATGGCCTGGCTGGCGCATTTTTAGCGATACTGGTTGTTTTTACTGTTCTGGCCGTAATTGTCGGTCAGGTCAGTGAGCTGGCAGGCTTGTATGGCAGTCAGTTTTCACTGGCAGGTCCCGGGTTGTATATGTTGAGTGCACTCGTTTTGTCAGGAATTGTACTTGGTATTGTCGGTGCTATGGTTAGCTGCTATCGTCATTTGCGTGATCTGGTTCCGGAATAATGAGATGCAGCGCAGTAAATTAAGAAAAGTTACTGTAAAGTCGATGGCACTATGAACCTATAAATTTGTTATTATTGTCGAAATTATCCACCTTTATGCTTTGTAGTTGTTAAGTAAAGAAGAAACTTTGTCGGAGTCAGATATGGGAACCAGTCTTCAACCAATCGATATGTTAGTACCGGGGCGTAACCTTGATGCTTATGTTCGGTCGGTCAGCAGTATTGCTGTATTGTCTGTTGAGCAGGAAAAAGCGCTGGCTGAACGTCTCTATTATGACAATGATCTTGAGGCTGCACGACAGCTGGTTATGTCCCATTTGAGATTTGTCGTGCATATCGCAAAAAGTTATTCAGGATATGGATTACCATTGTCTGACCTTATACAGGAAGGCAATGTCGGGCTGATGAAAGCGGTAAAACGCTTTAATCCTGAAGTGGGTGTGCGTCTTGTGTCGTTTGCTGTGCATTGGGTGAAAGCAGAAATACATGAGTTCATTCTGAGGAACTGGCGCATCGTCAAGGTAGCGACCACTAAAGGTCAGCGCAAGTTGTTCTTTAATCTTCGCAGCGCCAAAAAACGTTTGGCCTGGCTCACTAATGATGAAGTGAAAGCGGTTGCCGAAGATCTTGGTGTTGATGCCAAGGTTGTGCGTGAGATGGAAGGCCGAATGTCTGGTCATGACACGGCTTTTGATGCTTTTTCTGATGATGACGATACTAAAGCGTATCAGGCACCAGCCTACTATCTTGAAGATAATAAGGAGGATCCTGCGAAACTGCTGGAAGATTCGGACTGGTCAGAAACTTCTGTCGGCATGTTGAGGAGTGCGCTTTCCCTGCTGGATGAGCGTAGTCGGGATATTCTTGAAAAACGCTGGCTGAGCGAAGATAAATCAACGCTTCATGAGTTGGCTGCTCATTATGGTGTATCGGCAGAACGTATTCGTCAGCTTGAAAAAAATGCCATGAAAAAAAGTAAAGGGTTCTATGGAAGCGTAATAACTGCGCTTTTATAATGAGTCGCCCCCCTC
>CBDBOO010000029.1:0-27500 GCA_965208385.1 Endozoicomonas sp. | reverse complement strand
TCCTGACTGACCGATAGTGAACCAGTACCGTGAGGGAAAGGCGAAAAGAACCCCGTTGAGGGGAGTGAAATAGAACCTGAAACCGTGTACGTACAAGCAGTGGGAGCGGGCACTCTTTATTTATAAAGAACGTTCTGTGACTGCGTACCTTTTGTATAATGGGTCAGCGACTTACATTCTGTGGCAAGGTTAACCGCATAGGGAAGCCGTAGCGAAAGCGAGTCTTAATAGGGCGAATGAGTCGCAGGGTGTAGACCCGAAACCGGGCGATCTATCCATGGGCAGGTTGAAGATCAGGTAACACTGATTGGAGGACCGAACCGACTACCGTTGAAAAGTTAGCGGATGACTTGTGGATAGGAGTGAAAGGCTAATCAAGCCCGGAGATAGCTGGTTCTCCTCGAAAGCTATTTAGGTAGCGCCTCTTGTATCACCATCGGGGGTAGAGCACTGTTTGGGCTAGGGGGTCATCCCGACTTACCAACCCCATGCAAACTCCGAATACCGATGAGTGCAATCAAGGGAGACACACGGCGGGTGCTAACGTCCGTCGTGGAAAGGGAAACAACCCAGACCGTCAGCTAAGGTCCCAAAGTAACAGTTAAGTGGGAAACGATGTGAGAAGGCCCAGACAGCCAGGAGGTTGGCTTAGAAGCAGCCATCCTTTAAAGAAAGCGTAATAGCTCACTGGTCGAGTCGGCTCGCGCGGAAGATTTAACGGGGCTCAAACTGTTCACCGAAGCTACGGGTACTTTGATTCTTCGGAATCTTAGTGCGGTAGAGGAGCGTTCTGTAAGCGGTTGAAGGTGTGCCGGGAGGCATGCTGGACGTATCAGAAGTGCGAATGCTGACATGAGTAACGATAAAGGGAGTGAGATCCTCCCTCGCCGGAAGACCAAGGGTTCCTGCGCAACGCTAATCGGCGCAGGGTGAGTCGGCCCCTAAGGTGAGGTCGAAAGACGTAATCGATGGGAAACAGGTCAATATTCCTGTACCCCTTTTGACTGCGACGGAGTGACGGAGAAGGCTAGGTCAGCGCGGCGCTGGTTGTCCGCGTTTAAAGTGGTAGGCTGGGGACTCAGGTAAATCCGGGTCCTCAAGGCCGAGAACTGATGACGATGATCTACGGATCAGAAGTGATTGATGCCATGCTTCCAGGAAAAACTTCTAAGCTTCAGGTCAAAAGAGACCGTACCCCAAACCGACACAGGTGGTCAGGTAGAGAATACCAAGGCGCTTGAGAGAACTCGGGTGAAGGAACTAGGCAAAATGGCACCGTAACTTCGGGAGAAGGTGCGCCAGTTCTGGTGATGGAACTGCTCTTTATGGGCAAATGGCTTCCTAAGCTGGGACTGGTCGAAGATACCAGGTGGCTGCGACTGTTTATTAAAAACACAGCACTGTGCTAACACGAAAGTGGACGTATACGGTGTGACGCCTGCCCGGTGCTGGAAGGTTAATTGATGGGGTTATCTCACCTCCAGATTGTTTTTGTTGCAAGGCAAACGGCTGAGCGAGTGAAGGAGTTTACATAACAGTAAATGACTGAACGAGCGAAGACGTTTAACGCAGACAACAAGAGCAATGTGGTGGTGAGAGAAGCTCTTGATCGAAGCCCCAGTAAACGGCGGCCGTAACTATAACGGTCCTAAGGTAGCGAAATTCCTTGTCGGGTAAGTTCCGACCTGCACGAATGGCGTAACGATGGCCACGCTGTCTCCACCCGAGACTCAGTGAAATTGAAATCGCAGTTAAGATGCTGTGTATCCGCGGCTAGACGGAAAGACCCCGTGAACCTTTACTACAGCTTCACAGTGGATTTTGATGTTGCTTGTGTAGGATAGGTGGGAGGCTTTGAAGCGTGATCGCTAGATTGCGTGGAGCCAACCTTGAAATACCACCCTGGCAATATTGAGGTTCTAACTCTGGTCCCTTATCGGGATCGAGGACATTGTGTGGTGGGTAGTTTGACTGGGGCGGTCTCCTCCTAAAGAGTAACGGAGGAGCACGAAGGTTGGCTAAGTACGGTCGGACATCGTACGGTTAGTGTAATGGCACAAGCCAGCTTGACTGCGAGACGTACATGTCGAGCAGGTACGAAAGTAGGTCATAGTGATCCGGTGGTTCTGAATGGAAGGGCCATCGCTCAACGGATAAAAGGTACTCCGGGGATAACAGGCTGATACCGCCCAAGAGTTCACATCGACGGCGGTGTTTGGCACCTCGATGTCGGCTCATCACATCCTGGGGCTGAAGCCGGTCCCAAGGGTATGGCTGTTCGCCATTTAAAGTGGTACGCGAGCTGGGTTTAGAACGTCGTGAGACAGTTCGGTCCCTATCTGCCGTGGACGTTGGAAGTTTGAGAAGAGCTGCTCCTAGTACGAGAGGACCGGAGTGGACGGACCACTGGTGTTCGGGTTGTGTCGCCAGACGCATTGCCCGGTAGCTACGTTCGGACGGGATAACCGCTGAAAGCATCTAAGCGGGAAGCCCCCTTCAAGATGAGACTTCCCTGGGCACTAGATGCCCCTGAAGAGCCGTCAAAGACTATGACGTTGATAGGCTGGGTGTGTAAGCGCTGTGAGGCGTTGAGCTAACCAGTACTAATGACTCGTGCGGCTTGACCATATAACGCCAAAGTGATTTAAAAAGCCATGCATGAAGCATGAGAGTGTTAAGCAAGAATTAAGACAGCTTAAATTACAGTGATTCCATAAGGTTGAGTGAGAACTCAGCCTTAACCGTTTCGCTTGACGACCATAGAGTGTTAGACCCACCTGATCCCATCCCGAACTCAGCAGTGAAATGACACATCGCCGATGGTAGTGTGGGGTATCCCCATGTGAGAGTAGGTCATCGTCAGGCATTAAATAGAAAACCCAGTTGAGCAATCAACTGGGTTTTTTTGTCTGTGATTTTTAAACTGGGCTTTTTGCTGTGAGCTGAAAATAAATCGACCAGTAATAAGGAATACACCGATCCATTGAAGTTTATTCTTACCTGTTTTTCATGAAGCAGCATTGAGCCTGGATTCAGCAGTTGGGCGCTTAATTTTTCCCTCAATCCTTGGAGTTAAAGTTCGCTCTGCGGTTTTGTGAAAAATATGAATGTCCTCAGCCGCGTTGCGCCGTTTGCCAGGGACTACAGCCATTGTCTAACGGCGCGCTTTGCTGATAACGCACAGAATTTCCCACAAAATCCGCATCCAACTGCTGAATCCAGGTTGAAATTATCAGACTATAAACTAGCTTTGATCGAGTTATGAAATCATGCGGGCGACTAAATGTTCAGTACTTATTCAGGGAAGCCGTGCAGAATATGGTTGCCAACTCTGATATCAACTCTGATATCAATTCTGATATCAATTCTGATATCAATTCTGATATCAATTCTGATATCAACAATGCTCTGGTTTGCCTCGTTAGCAGTGGGATCTCCAAAAGTAGTTTTGATTACCGGTGCATCAAAGGGGATAGGGTTGGAGACGGCAAAATTACTGGCCAGTCAATCCGCTAAATATACGGTTTACGGAACTTACAATACGGCGACGGGCATTGCTGGCATTCATTCTGATATCAAATTTCTGCATTTGGATCAGACAGAAAGCGAATCAATCAAACTGTTGATAAAAAATATCGTGGATCGGGAAAAAAAACTGGATGTGCTGGTAAATAATGCAGGGGTAGGTGTCTATGGGCCTATTGAAGCATTATCCAGTACTGAAATTGAAAAACAGTTCAAAATTAATTTAATTGGCCCTACCTTATTGATGAAAGAAGTGCTGCCAATTATGCGAAAGAATAAGTATGGCAGAATTGTCAATGTTTCATCACTGGCTGGCGCTGTCGGGTTTCCGTTTATGGATGTTTATTCAGGTTCAAAGTTTGGACTGGAAGGAGTTTGTGCATCTCTGGAAGGTTATGTGGGTAAGATGAGCGATGGTGCAGATATTCACTGTCGTGTTATAGACCAGGCTTTGTTAAGACTCGTTTCAGAGACAGTGCAACGGAACCGTTGATCTTACCATCAGCGTATAAAGACCTGTGGCAACGTTTCAGTAGACGATTGGATCATGGGCTAGCCACAGGGCAGGATCCGGCAGAGGTTGCCAGGGCGATCAAGGTGATGATTGATGCTCCATCAGAGGCACCCTTTCGAGTGCAAACCAGCGATAAAAAAAGAGAATTTCTAAAATCAGTACAAAAAGCGGATGTGACAGGGGAATCTCTGGTTATCCAGTATTCACTGAAAGAGCTGTACCCCTGAATCAGGTCATTCCAGCAAGCCGGATCATTGCGATACCAGTATGAGAAAGTACACTGCAGTTCTCTCTTTTATTCGCATGATGTGTTTGCTGCCAGTACAAATACAGTAATCAGCCTGATTGGTTCCCATGCGGAATTGGCATAAACTCGTTGTTCTCAATCAAATAATCACCGGGTAGCTGTAATGATTGGACAATTTATTAATGACGTCAGAGCTATGCATTGGGCTCCCAAGTTGATCCTGGCTCTGATCGTATTGAAAACCATAGTAACAATGGTTAAAGAATATCAACTTGTTTAGCGGCTTTGTAAAGCGATCAGAATGATTCTATAAATGTCACATGTCGTGTTTATTCACGGTTAATGGTTTGATAAGGTATAGGGACAAGGTAGAGGTGTAGTGTGATGATCAGGTTACTGATCATCAGATAAAATCAATAAAAACGAGATCTCCCATGTACGACTATATCATTATAGGCGCAGGCTCTTCTGGCTGCGTTCTTGCCTCCAGACTCAGTGAAAATCCTTCCAATAAAGTCGCTCTTCTTGAAGCCGGTAGTATGGATGACAGTTTGTTTATACACATGCCAGCCGGTCTCATTGTTAATGCTTCAAGAAGTACAGATGCAAACTGGTCATTTCTGACTACCCCTCAATCAGGACTTAATAATCGTGAAGGGTATCAACCAAGAGGCAAAGTTCTTGGTGGGAGCAGTTCGATCAATGCCATGGTTTATATCAGAGGTCATAAGGATGACTATGATCACTGGGCTTCTCTGGGGAATGAAGGCTGGAGCTGGAATGATGTATTGCCTTATTTCCGCCGGTCGGAAAATCAGGAGCGTGGAGAGGATGATCTTCATGGTGTTGAAGGTCCACTCAATGTTACCGATTTAAGATCGCCTAACCGGGTCTCCAGAGCGTTTATTGACAGTGCCATTGAGCAGGGGTATTCGGAAAACCAGGATTTCAATGGGCATGATCAGGAAGGTGTTGGCTACTATCAGGTGACCCAGAAAAATGGTGAACGTCACAGTGTGGCCAAAGGTTATTTGTCAGAGCTGAAAGATCGAAAAAATCTGACGATATTCACCAATACTCAGGTATTGGAAGTATTGTTTGACGGTAATAAAACGACAGGCGTACGTTGTAGGCGCAATGGCAGGGAAGAGATTTTCAAAGCTGACAGGGAAGTTATTCTATCGGGCGGCGCGTTCAACTCTCCTCAGTTATTAATGCTATCCGGTATTGGTCCGGCAGATGAGCTGGAAAAGCACGGAATCACGATAAAATCAGATTTGCCGGGCGTCGGTCAGAACCTCCAGGATCACATAGATTATACATTAGCTTATAAATCATCTTCCCGAGATCTCATTGGCATTTCTATTGGTGGGGCAATAAGGATAACCAAAGGCGTATTTGAATACAGAAAGAAACGAACTGGGATAATGACCAGCAACCTGGCAGAAGCGGGAGGTTTTTTAAAAACTGCGCCTGAATTAACGAAGCCGGATGTACAATTGCATTTTGTTGTCGGGCTTGTGGACGACCACGGGCGAAAATTTCATCTTGGTCATGGTTTCAGTTGTCATGTTTGTGTATTGCGTCCCAAAAGTACCGGACAGTTGACACTGGCTTCTTCAGATCCTTTGCAGCCTCCTGTGATTGACCCGGGATTCTTAACCCAGGATGATGACATTAAGACGCTTAGAAAGGCCTATAAACAGGTTCGAAAAATTCTGGAATCAGATTCTCTGAAGGCATTTCGAGGTAAAGAGTTGTATGCCATCGATGTTGAAAACGAAGATGAACTGGAAGCTATCATACGTCAGAGAGCTGATACCGTATATCACCCGGTGGGTACCTGTCGAATGGGGCAGGATAAACTTGCTGTTGTTGACAATGAACTCAAAGTTCATGGTTTTGAAGGATTGAGAGTGGTAGACGCATCCATTATGCCGACTCTGATTGGCGGTAACACGAATGCACCCTGTGTCATGATTGGGGAAAAAGCCGCTGACATGATTCTGGCCGACTTAACAGAATAAATAACACCAATTAAAACTATTGGCTTCGTGATGAGCATACCTGTTTCAGGTCGGTCGGCAAATCGGAATGAATAGCAGAACCGTAGCAATTAGTACCCTATGATTGTTTATGCCTTACGGGAATAATGACGAACTCTAACACAGAATGTTGATCTGTATCACAATGCAATATCGAGGAAATATAATGTACAAAAAAATATTATTAGTTTTATCACTTTGCTTAATGGCCGGTTGCGCCTCAACATACAAACACTCTGAACTACAGGCTCCTTCAGGGCGATCTCATTTGGCACTAACTTTCTCCTCAACATACAAACACTCTGAACTACAGGCTCCTTTAGCAAAACTTGACTTCTCAAAAGGAGTTCTAATTTCCATCCCGGATGATGGTATGTATGATAATGCTCAATATCATAATTCTGGGCGTATGACCGCCAACGCAGTTAGAGCAGCGTTTTCAAAGAATGCTAAAAGAGCTGATGTCACCCAGAAATGCAAAGAGGATAAATGTCTTAACAACATAAACACTGAAAAGTATGGCTACTATGTAAAACCAGTGATTTTACATTGGGAAGATCGTGCAACAGAATGGTCTGGTAAGCCGGATAGAATCGAAATTCAATTAATTATCTTTGATTCTTTTACAAAAAAAGAGCTAGTGAATTTTTCTTATACCGGAAAAAGTAAGTGGGCCACATTTGGGGGGGATCATCCACAAGACCTTTTATCTGATCCAACAAATGAATCCGTAAGAAAGTTATACAAATAGGTGTTAACAAGGTGTTGCAACTTGTTCCGGCGGCGCCTCTATTGGGTAACCCAAAGCTTTGCTTCGGGTTACTATTGAACAAAATTAAATATCAGAACATTCTCAGCAATATCTCACGTTCCAGTTAAAGCATTTATTTTATGACTTTCCGGTTATTTTTTAATTCCATACAAACCTTTTAGCGCTCAGCCGCTGTCTAAATAAATATAAGATAGGAAGGAGACTGTCGTGTTAACTGAGGTACGTCAGGAAGTTCCCAGTGAGGAAAAGCAGGAGCGGGCTGACATATTGAATGCCCAGAGGGGAGACAGACAGGCTTTCGAGCGCGTTTATTCTCGCTATGCAGCGCAAACCTATGCGCTGTGTCTTCGGTTATTAAAGCAGCCATCTCGAGCTGAAGATGCTGTGCAGGATGTTTTTATAAGGCTCTGGCAAAAATTGCCGCAATACCGTTTTGAATCACGCTTTGCCACATGGCTTCATCGTTTGACGATTAATCTGGTGCTTAATGAGCAGCGGAAAAAGCATTGGTGGCAGAATCTGATACCGATTGAAACTCAAGCCGAGGATTGTGAGCCGGATTCCGATTTACATGGTATGGATGGGTGTGTGATTTAAACAATGTCAAGAAAAACGACTACACTAGTATGGTCGTATAGGCTTTTTGGCGTTGAGAAATATGTACAGCTCAGTCCTTTCATCCAACGATGAAATCACAGAAATCGTTATCAAAATCCCGCACAATCGCTCAATGGTGGATTTCGAAAATCATTTGCAAGATGCCTTAAATGAAGCGGGACAACTGGGAACAAAAAAGCAACTTGAGTGGCTTGATACTGACGGTTCTCCCATTACGCTTGGCAATGTTCGGTTGACCAGTAAAAGTAAAAAAGAATTGAAGGTTTATGAAACTCCATGGGGAGCGGTTAGGGTCAATCGTTTTATCTATCAAAGTCGTGAAGGCGGTGCTATTTATTGTCCCCTTGATCAATCTGCACGAATTGTTGTTAATTCAACCCCGCGACATGCCTGCATGGTCAGTTGGAAGTTTGCCCACATGCCTTCCACTGGCTATGTTCCCGCCAATAGTTGTATTGCTTACTCCCTATGTTTACAGGGCTACAGACGTGCCTTATAAAGTAGAGATATGACTAAATCTTGTATATTGCATTTGTTTATTGCCCAAAGAACAGCGATTTGTTCTGGGATACCTTCCTATCTCATGAATAGCCATATGTGGAGCAGGAAAATAAAGTTTTTATAGGACTTTAGTGCTCCCAACTATTGACGGGAACATAGCCCCTTCCACTGAAGTAGAGCAAGATTTTCTAAGAAACCACGGACGTAAAATCCATCGAAGAACCGCTAAAGACCTGGCAGAAGTTGTTGCCAGTATTGCTCAGGCCAAAGAAGAATCCTGGACTTATGAATTACCGGATTTACCCGAGCCAGTAGCCACAGTTAGCTTGGGGCTGGATGGTGCAAACTTGCTTTATAAAGAGGGCTACAGAATTGCAATGTGCGGAACTGTTGCGCTTTATGATGAAGAAGGAAATCGAATGCACACGGTGTACGCTGCCGCTGCCCCCGAATACGGAAAAGAAACTTTTATAAGGCGGTTCTCTTCTGACATTGAGAAAATGAAGTCTCGTTTTCCTGATGCCACTTACGTTGGAGTTGCTGATGGGGCGCCAGATAATTGGACGTTTCTTGAGCCTGTTATACCAATTTCATTTTTTAAATACGGAAAAAAACACACACAATCAGCCTGTCCAGAACTATCCTGTAAGTAGGTTTTCTTGTGTGTTTTTACCAAATGTCTCGTACTCCTGAACTTCCAAATGGCTTTCATGACGAAGATTTTCAAGATAAAGCTCGTCATGCATCAGATAACAAAGAATGCATTAGATTGCTTGGTCTGGCATTCATTCAAAAAGGTTTATCAGAAAAAGAGGTGGCAAACCTTTTAAAGGTTAACCCTCGATCTGTGTTTGATTGGTTGCAGCGCTATAAACAAGGAGGTGCTGAAGCCCTCAAAGATCAAGGTGGACGAGGTAGAAAAAATACACTCAATAATGAACAGGAAAAGGATTTTAAAAATACAGTTCTTGATCTTCAAGAGAAACGTGAAGGTGGAAGAATCGTTGGTCGCGATGTTAAAGACGTATTAAAAAAAGATTTCGGAACTGAGTGCGTTAATTCTATTGTTTACAAGTTACTCCATAAAGTCGGTCTTTCGTGGATATCTGGTCGCACACACCATCCAAAGCAGGATTTAGAAGTGCAAGAAGCATTTAAAAAAACTTCAAAACAGAGGTGCAGCAAAGGCTTCCAGATAAAGTAAACCTAAAAGATGTTGACGTTTGGTTTCAAGATGAAGGTCGTTTTGGTCAACAAAACACGGTCAGTAGGATTTGGGCTATTAAAGGAAGCAGACCCGGAATAATTCGGCAGAGACAATTTACATATGCTTATGTATTTGCTGCTGTCTGCCCCGAAAGGGATATTGGAACTGCTTTAGTGCTCTCAACGATCAATACAGAAATGATGACGCTACATTTGTCTGAAATCTCAAAGATAACCAATAAAGGACGGCATGCTGCCGTAATAATTGATAATGCGGGATATCATCATTCTAAAGACTTGCCTACTTTTGATAACCTGACATTGATTCCTTTACCGCCTTATGCACCGGAATTAAATAGTGCAGAAGAAATTTGGGAGTGGCTTCGGGAGCATGATTTATCCAACCGATCTTTTAAAAATTATGATGACATTGTAAATGCATGTTGTTGTGGTTGGAACAAGCTTGTTTCTGAGGCTGGTCGGGTAACCAGCCTATGCTCCCGTGAATGGGCTGTATTATCGTAGTTAGAAAACGGAAATGGTATTACATCGATTCAAATTCTGGATTTTTATCACGTTAGCGAATATGTGGCAGAAGCGGCAGAAGCTATATATCCGGGTAAAAAAATGCAGAATGAACGCAAAGCCTGGTTAAGATCAACACTGCACGAATTAAAAAACACCCCTGGTAAGGCAAAACGTTTATGGTTGGAATTAAAGAAAGCAGCTCCCGGGAATAAACGTCTTGTTTCTAAAGAAAAACTGGATAAAGCCAGAACTTATTTCAAAAATCACTGGCACCAAATGATTTATCCAGAAGCGTTGGAAAACAAGTTACCAATTGGTTCTGGTGTAACAGAAGCTGCTTGCAAAACGCTGGTTAAGCAGCGCATGTGTAAGTCAGGCATGCGATGGAAGGAACAAGGGGCGTCAATGCTATTAACATTACGAGCTCTGGCGAAGTCAACGGGTTATTGGGATGCTTTCTGGTCGAAGATGGATCGCTACGGGTTTCCAGTGTCTCACAACCTGCATGCCTGACATTATTCAAGCCACACACCCGTATGGATCGTTTAGTACTCAAGCTACCTGACCGTGCAAGACAGGTTTTCGTCCTGTTTGCCATAGAAGGTTACGGACACGCTGAGATAGGTGTGCTACTTGGAATAAGTGAAGGAACCAGTAAAACACAATATCACCGGGCCAGACAGTTACTCAAGGAGATGCTGAAGTGAATCAGGATCCTATGAATTCAGTACTGAAAGAGTTACCGCGTAGCTATGAGCCTGTCAGAGATCTCTGGCCTGGTATTGAACGAGCCCTGGATCGACCTGTCAGCCCACCAACCAGATCATGGGCATTGGCTGCGAGTATTTTGCTCTCCATTGTTCTGGGTGCGGGACTGGGTGTCAGTGGTGGATACTGGTTCGGCACGCAGCAACAAAACCAGACAATGGTGTCGATGTTGACTGTGATGTCGCAGCAGCATGAAGACCAGCTTAAATCCAGTCAGAGTGAATATCAGATCATTGTTAATCAGGAAAAACAGCCCATAAGTGAGGGGTTGGAAACGCTTCGGAATGCGAGAAATGAATTATTTCAGTCTTTGATGCAGGACCCGTCAAACACTTCATTGTTGGAGTTATGGCTATGGGTACAGCAAAGGGAAACGGAATTAATTTCAGAGCAAAAACTGCGACATCAAAGATATCAACAGCGATTCTAAGGAGAGAAATATTATGAATATTAAGCAATCATGGTCATTCATATTAATGATGAGTGTGTTCGGTTCTCTATTTGCCGCAGAGTCTGTAAATGCCGCAGAGTCTGTAAATGAGAGTAGAACCATCGATGAAAATCAACTGCTGGTTATTGAAGTGCCCAGGGGAGATGTCTCTCTGGTTGGAACCAAAGGTGACACCGTTAAAGTAGACGGCAGACTGGATGTGTTAACCGAGAAGTTTGAATTTGAATCCCACGGTAATGAATTATTGATCAAGGTGCATATGCCGAACTCGTGGTCTGATCGCAATGATAAGAATGATGGCTCTCAATTGACCATCCACTACCCCAGAAACCGGGCGGTAGAGTTATCGACTGTCAGTGCAGATATCGACGGGAAATCTCTTGGCTCTATTGAACTGGTCAGTGTCAGTGGTGATGTGAGGCTAAAGAATGTCGAAGGCAAAATTAATCTGGCTACAGTCAGCGGAGATATTTTGACTCAAAAGCTAAAGGGGAATGTCAGACTTTCTTCCGTCAGTGGAGATATCAGAGATCGTTCATCAGTGGGCGACTTACTCTCCCTCGGCAGTGTATCTGGAGATATAGAGACAGATGGTGTCACTCCTGATATGACATTGAAGTCGGTTTCCGGTGATATCAAAGTACGTCTTGATACACCAGAATCGCTTGAAGTAGAAAGTATCAGTGGTGATCTGGATATAGTTCTGGAAAACCTCACTGCTGACAGTGATTTGGAAATGGCCACTGTAAGCGGCGATCAGACATTGGATATCAAAGATATGATCAATGTGGAAATTGACGTTGAAACGGGACCAGGAGGTGATATCCGAAACAGAATCACCAATCAGAAGCCTAAAGTCAGTAAGTACACCCGCAGTCAGAATATCCTGTTAACCCTGGGTGAAGGAAAAGGCAGGGCATCGATCGGTACGGTTTCGGGAGATATCGAGCTGATTGCTGATGAAGTACGGATAGGCAAATAACGGTGAGAAACGAATCGACCCTCACTCCGTTTTTTCTTATACAACAAGAAGCTCACAGCGACGGGATTGGTATGTATTAAGGTGTGGATTATTGAGTTGGATGGGATTATATTATGCGAATGATATCCATTCTCATTAAGGCTTCGTATGACTCAACGATTTACTGATGATGCAGAGATTGCTGGCATTGCTGCTCAATGCCAGCGGTTAATCAGTTCACAAAAAACAGTGTCTCTTTCCACCCTCTCAACAGCGGGATATCCGGAAATAAGTTATGCGCCTTATCTCAGGGAAGAAAATGGCAATTTCTATATTTTTGTCAGTGAGCTGGCACACCATACCCGAAACCTGATGCAAAACCCGGTAGCCTCTATTCTGTTTGCTGCGCCGGAATCGGAAACACGGAATCTCTTTGCCAGAGAGCGTGCTTTTTTTAATTGCTCGGTGACTGAGCTGGCGCGTGATACAGACCGCTGTGATGCACTGCTGGACAAAATGCAGGACAGTTTTGGGAATACTCTGGAGCTGTTACGCAAGCTTCCTGACTTCCACCTGTTTGAGTTAAAACCTGAAAAAGGACAATACACGGTTGGTTTTGGCAAGGCATTCAGCATTCAGGCGGACGGCTCATTCGAGCATATTGTAGTGAACTGAAATGACGGCCAGAGTAATCTGGCCGGTATTGGCTTTATAGTTCATCCTGACGATAAGGATCTGCTGATATTTCCCCCGTTGGTAAATCGTTTTCTTCTGCCTCTATACCTTCTTTACTGGTGGAGTCGGTGGCAAGTCGGTTATAGACCTCATTTTCTGATGCTATGTTTTGATCATCTCTGAACGATTCGTCTGTCCGTAAATTATTTTCCGACGTAATAAAACCCATCCTCCCATGTTCAGATGGCTCATCGAAGACTATATCGTTGCCAGCACCACCCGATATTTCATCCAAATAGTTCTGATCACTATTGGTGGGTTCAGAGATCTGAAATAAAGCAGCGTGTGTTTTGGCTCTTTTGAAAAAGCGGAACAGGGCATCAGACAATCCGGTTAGATCTTGATCAGACGGGAATTCAGCGACGATAGCAATGTGAGGAAAATAACTAATGTGTTCCTGAGCCAGGTAGTTAAACTGGGTAACTCCCCAGTCAGTGAACTCATCAGATTCAGTATTCATCTGAACACCGAATAATAGATATCTTCCCTGTTCATCCTGGGCGCTGAGAAAATACTGAAACCAGTCATCCCTTACCGAATTTGTTTCAGAGTAATCATCAACGGGTTTACTGGCCTCCAGTAAACTATCGGATTCCAGTAACAGAGCCTGCTGAATTTTATCGATTGTCAGCTGATCGAGCTCTCCAATCAGCCTTAAATCCAAATCAAGATCATTATGATGCAGAACGGTTGAGGTGACGCCTGTTTCATGGAGCTGCTCCTGTTTAACGGTATAGAGTTGATTAACCAGCATGGCATGCTTGCAGTTTTTCAAGTCTTTAGCAGTGAAATTTGTCGTGTCTTTGCAGGGGTTGGATGCAGGGTCAACATGCTTGAAGAGGGCCGTTTCAGTTCTTTTATGATGGGCGGCCATATAGATATGTGGTTCAGTACTGTCCTCGGGTGAGCAGAGATTAAGCTTGCCCCCCTGGTGGTATATCTGGCCTATCAGGTTAAGATCTGGGCTTTTTTGACTAATGAGGTTTGTCACTGCTGGGTTGTGCAGCAGGGGTATGGCATGGGGAACCAGTGATGCTGCGCCCAGCACTATGCTGAATGGCATTGCCGCACAGTTAACACAGCCCGGATGCCTTGCAGCATTAATTAATGGTTCAAAGGCCATAACCAGACTTGGGGTTGCATAGGTCAATGCCGACAGACTTGCAGATACAGCGTTAACCCCGGTTGAATCTTCAGGAATAAAATAAGCGGCCAATCCGGAGTGAGTTAGTTGTATCGCACCGGTTACCAGGACAACCTTGCCGATCATGGAAGCGGAACGCTTGGGATCATTGCCTTGAAAGAGTGTGTTGACCAGCACAATAGCACCAAAACCAGCTAACTCCGGCATCCGCCAGTAAAGCTCGTTCCAGAAAGCTGCAGCAGGAGACCCCAGCGATTGCCCGAAACTGGATAGATAACCGTACCAGGTATCATCCAGACTCATGCAGTCTTCTTTGACGACCTGATCAAAGCTGTTTTCGGAGTCGCTGTGGGCATAACAAGTGAGTGTCATGAGCAAGGTACAAAGCAAGCGGGCTGGATACTTCATGATTCTCTACTCCCTGAATGTCGGAATAATTTAGACTATGAATGGGTGAAATAGTTTCAAATAAATCAGTCAGAGGTATTATTGGTGCTGATGTTATCCTCAGAGAATTCCGTGAGAGGCTGAATGGCAACCTGTTCTTCAGAAGACTATCGATCAGAAGACTATCGATCAGAAGATTATCGATTTATGGCCAGAGCTCTAATGCTGGCACATAATGGTGTTTATTCCACCATGCCCAACCCAAGGGTGGGGTGTGTCATCGTCAATTCACATAACGAAATCATTGGTGAGGGCTGGCATCAGAGTGCTGGTGAACCTCATGCCGAAATACATGCGCTGGCCATGGCGGGAAATCAAGCCAGAGGCGCCACAGCCTATGTCACTCTTGAGCCCTGCAGCCATCATGGACGCACAGGTCCCTGTGCTGAGGCACTAATTAATGCCGGAGTTGGCCGTGTAGTGGCCGCCGTTGAAGATGCCAATCCGTCAGTATCCGGCAAGGGTATGAGTAGACTGAAAGCTGCCGGTGTTCAGTGTCAATCAGGCGTGTTGGAAGAAGAGGCACGGGCGTTAAATGAAGGCTTTTTCAAGCGTATGGAAACCGGTTACCCCATGGTTCGGGCCAAACTGGCCATGAGCCTGGATGGCAGAACCGCCATGGAAAGTGGTGAATCCCAGTGGATTACCGGTCCTGATGCCCGCCAGCAGGTACAAAAGCTGAGAGCGCAAAGCTGTGCCATCGTCACCGGTGTTGGCTCAGTGGTACAAGATAACCCGGCACTGACCCTGCGGCCCGAACAGATGCCCATGGAAGACGCTGAAAGCATTTGTCAGCGACAGCCATTGCGGGTGATTCTGGATTCCAGACTGCAGACCCCCGCTGATGCCAAGGTCATTACCGGCCCCGGGCAATGCCTTATATTTACCACAGAACAGGCTGATCCGCAGGCCATGGAAAAACTGCAACAGGCCGGAGCCGAAATTCTGGTTCACAATGGCAATGCCATAAACCCAAAACACGTTCTGGCGGAACTGGGGCAAAGGGGCTGTAATGAAGTACTGCTGGAAACCGGTGCGACGCTTGCGGGAAGTATGATGGACCAGGGACTGATTGATGAGCTGGTGATCTTTATGGCTCCGGTCTTGCTGGGCTCACATGCACGACCTCTGATGCAATTACCTTTTTTGCAAATGTCAGAGAAAAAGAATTTAACCATTTTGGATATCCGGGCCGTGGGCCAGGACTGGAAGATAACAGCCAGACCTGCAGAAACGCATTAATTAATACAGGGTTAACCATGTTTACAGGAATTATTGAAGCCGTAGGTACCGTTAAATCTATGGAAAAAAGGCAGGGCGATGTTCGTTTGTACATCAGCTCCGGCAAACTGGATATGTCGGATGTTCAGCTGGGCGACAGCATTGCCACTAACGGAATCTGCCTGACGGCCGTAGAGCTTCCGGGTGATGGCTACATTGCCGATGTCTCTCTGGAAACCCTGAGCCATTCAACCCTGGGAGAGCTCAGTGTTGGTGATTCCGTGAACCTGGAAAAAGCCCTGACTCCCACAACCCGTCTTGGTGGTCATCTGGTCAGCGGTCATGTTGATGGTGTGGGTCAGGTTATTTCCATGGAACCTGCAGCCCGGTCAACCATTTACTGGATTAAAGCGCCAAGAGTGCTGGCAAAATATATCGCCCATAAAGGCTCTATTACCGTTGATGGTGTCAGCCTGACGGTTAATGCAGTAGACGGTCGTCGTTTTTCATTGAATATAGTTCCCCATACCCAGCAGGAAACCAATATTACCGGTTGGAAAGTAGGCACTCAGCTGAACCTGGAAGTGGATCAGATCGCTCGATATCTGGAACGCTTGCTGGATCCGTCGTTGCAGACTGGCAACAAGCCGGAATCAAACATAACGGAATCATTTCTTGCCGAGCACGGCTTCAAATAGTTCGTGCATTTCCGTTTTCAGCCTATGTGATGAGTCTGTTATTACAAGGCGATTCCCCGTTTAAGATGACAGCTTGAAGAGATTACTGAAAACGGTGATTAAGAATATGCGGATAATAACCCTATTTGCTCAACAGAGAGCTGTTAACAGACGCGTAAAACGGTAGAATACCGCCAAATAGTCGGAATCGATTCAATACCGGATTCCTGAGGGATGTTATGCAGCTGAATTCCATCGAAGAAATCATTGAAGATATTCGTCTCGGTAAGCCCGTTATTCTCATGGATGATGAAGATCGTGAGAATGAAGGTGATCTGATTGTTTCCGCAGAGAAGATCACTCCGGAAATAGTCAATTTCATGACCAGGGAAGCCCGCGGATTATTGTGCCTCACCCTGACCGGAGAGCGTTGTGACTTCCTGGGGTTGCCCCAGATGGTTGGTAATGATGACAATCAATCCGGCTATGGCACGCCTTTTACGGTGTCCATCGAGGCGGCAGAAGGTGTAACCACCGGTATTTCAGCCCAGGATCGAGCTAAAACCATACGGGTTGCGGTTGATTCCTTTTCCCGTCCTGAAGACATTGTTCAGCCGGGTCATGTGTTTCCATTGAGAGCGCAGCCCGGTGGTGTATTGAGTCGTGCCGGTCATACCGAAGCAGGTTGTGATCTGGCGCGTCTGGCAGGACTGGCTCCGTCGGCTGCCATTATTGAGATCATGAATGAAGATGGTTCCATGGCACGAAGGCCAGATCTGGAAACCTTTGCTGAAGAACATGATCTCAAAATCGGTACTATTGCTGATCTGATTCATTACCGGATTCTTAATGAAACAACCGTTGAGAAAACCGAGCAGAGACATCTTGAAACAGATTTTGGCCAGTTTGATCTGACCGTGTATCGGGATACGATATCAGGGTGTAAGCATCTGGCGCTGAGTAAAGGCTATATTACATCGGATTCCCCGGTATTGGTCAGAGTACATGTCATGGAGCCTTTTCGTGATTTATTAACGGCCCGTACAACCGAGAACAGCCAGAGCTGGCCTCTGCACAAGGCTATGGCCAAAGTTGCAGAAGAAGGTATGGGTGTTGTCGTGCTGCTGGATACAGAAGATCAGGTGGATCTTGCCACCGCTCTGGATCGGTTTACCGATGCCAAAGGGCGGCCATCTGGCAGCGGTATGTCCCGGGCTTATCAGGCGGTAGGAACCGGTTCACAGATTCTTCGTGATCTTGGCGTGGGTAAAATGCGTTTGCTGAGTTCACCCATACGTTTTGCAGCTTTGTCTGGTTTTGATCTGGAAGTGGTGGAATACCTTCCTTTCGGGGAGTAATTCCGGTAGAGCAGCGTTTTGAATTGAACACCATCGCCAGTATTGGCGGTGGTGTTTGTTTTTGTTGATACGAACAAACGACAGTTTGTTTTTACTGAAAATAGCACCATGTTTTGAGTTGCGATTTCAGTTTTGGCAATGACTGGCTAATACCGATATTGTCAATCGATCAGAGGGTATTGTGATGGCTGTTAAAACGATTGAAGGTTCTTTGCAGGCGAATGGAGGCAAGTATGCCATCGTCGTCGGTCGCTGGAATGCATTTGTTGTTGAAAGTCTGGTTCAGGGAGCCCTGGATTCTTTAATCCGCCATGGTATTCCTGAAGACGATATTACTCTTGTTCGTTGCCCGGGTGCAGTAGAGATTCCTCTGACTGCCAAGAAGGTTGCCCAAACAGGAAAGTTTGATGCAATCATAGCGCTGGGCGCTGTTATTCGTGGCGGCACTCCTCATTTTGAATTTGTTGCCAATGAGTGTGTGAAAGGATTGTCGCACGTGAACCTGGAATTTGAAATTCCGGTCAGCTTCGGTGTACTGACAGTGGATACCATTGAGCAGGCTATCGAACGTTCCGGTACCAAGGCTGGTAACAAGGGTGAAGAGGCCGCTATGGCAGCCTTTGAAATGGTCTCTCTGTTAAAAAATCTGGAGGCTTGAGGTGAGCACCTCGCCAAATACATCACAGCGTAAAAAACCAGCGGGTAACCGTCCAAAACCTTCTGCCCGTCGCCGGGCCAGACAGTTGGCGTTACAGGCTTTGTATCAGTGGCAGATAGCCAAATCTTCCCTTCAGGAAATTGAAGCTCAGTTTCGGTCGGAAAATGATTTAAGCAAGGTGGACGACGAGTATTTCAGCGTTATTCTCCATGGCGTACCTGCCCAGGTGAGCACGCTGGATGAAGCCATGAGCGGTCTTCTCGACCGAAAGCTCGAACAGCTTGATCCAGTGGAGTTGGCCGCATTGCGTATTGGATGTTATGAACTGATTAACCGTCAGGATGTCCCGTATCGTGTTGTCATCAATGAATCCATTGAGCTGGTCAAGCGCTTTGGTGCCCAGGATTCCCATCGATATATCAATGGTATTCTGGATAAACTGGCTCCGAAACTCCGCGCTGAAGAAGTCCGGGCGTTTAAAAAGAAGTAATACCTGATGTGACGGACCAGTGAATATTATATCTGGTCCGATCATCCACTTCCTATAATCAACGATTCGATGATATGTCTATTGGCGAATTTGAACTGATCCGTAAATTCTTTGATCGTCCCGAACTGACCGCACAGCGAAAGAGTCTGGATGGTGAATTACTGGGCATTGGTGATGATTGTGCCCTCCTTGAAATACCTGCCGGTATGCAACTGGTTCAGTCATTGGATACGCTGGTGGAAGGCGTTCATTTTCCCAAAAACTGCAATCCATTTTTGTTGGGTTACCGAGCCCTTGCGGTAACACTCAGTGACCTTGCCGCCATGGGGGCAGAGCCCCACAGTTTTACCCTTGGCCTTACAATACCCGAAACAAACACCCACTGGCTGAAGGCATTCAGTGATGGATTGTCAGTGCTTGCCCAAAAAACAGCCGTGGCCCTGATTGGTGGTGATACTACCAGAGGGCCATTAACCCTGTCTTTACATGTGCAGGGGCTGGTACCCAAAGGTAAGGCCATGCTAAGAAGCAAAGCCAACGCTGGAGATCGTATTTACGTGACCGGTCAGCTGGGTGATGCAGCCGGAGCGCTGCCCTATGTGCTGGAGTACCGCGAGCCTGATCAGGAATTGGATGAAAATATCCGGTTTCTATTGAATCGTTATTATCACCCATCGCCCAGGCTGGAAGAAGGCATCTGGCTCAGGGATCAGGGTGTGACCAGTGCACTGGATATTTCTGATGGATTGCTGGGTGATCTGGGACATATTCTGAAAGCCAGCGATCTTGGCGCAGAGATTGACCCGGGGCTCTTACCCCTTTCACCCGAACTACGGCATATTTACGGCGATGAAGCCGCCGCCTCACTGGCTATGACAGGAGGGGATGACTATGAACTGTGTTTTACCCTTCCTGCTGAGTGTGCCCGGTTACTTCCGGAGCATTTTATGGGGTCGTCTATAGAAGAGTCTATGGAAGAATCTATGGAGGAGTCTATGGAGGAGTCTATGGAGGAATCTATGGAGGAATCTATGGAGGAATCTATGGAGGAATCTATGAAAGAGTGCCCTCTAACCTGTATTGGTGAGCTGACCAAGCGGCCGGGCATCATAAATCGTCAGGATGGCAGAGCGATTGAACCCAAAGCCTATACTCATTTTTAGAATACTATTTTTTCGAATTCAATTGACGCAGCGGACTTCCACTGTCATAACTCGGCTTATCTCATCAGGTTTACTATTGAATGAATCCTAAAGATTCTGTCTGGAAAAATCCCGTCCATTTCCTGGCTTTCGGCTTCGGAAGTGGCCTTGCGCCATTTGCTCCCGGTACGTTTGGAACACTGGCTGCCATTCCTCTGTATCTCTTGCTGCAGGGGCTACCGCTCTGGGGATATCTGACCATTGTTATTCTTGCCATTATTTTTGGCATTTGGCTCTGTGAGCGAACATCGAAGGATTTAAAAGCACATGATCACCCGGGCATAGTCTGGGATGAATTCTGTGGCTACTGGATTACCATGATTGCAGCGCCTGCAGGCTGGCAGTGGATGTTATTAGGCTTTGTGTTGTTCAGGGTCTTTGATATCAGAAAACCCTGGCCCATCGGACTTCTGGATAAAAGAGTTCACGGCGGTGTTGGCATAATGATTGATGATGTAGTGGCTGGTATTTTCGCCCTGGCTGTTTTGCAACTGATTGCCGCTATCTTTTAATCCTCCGATATCGAAGCTCTTCATAAGTGAGTGCATAAGTGAGTGCATAAAATGCGAATGATTTCACATAATGAACATTCATCTGCCTGCAATTGATATTTTCCCTTCATAATTTATTCAATAAAAGGCAGTATCATTCTACTAAAAAAATCCTGAGCCAAAGGGAATCAGCTCATCGACTGCCTCAGTCTATCAAATCCCGGAGCGGTAGCGTGTCTGAATTTTACTCGTTTTCAGAATCACTCACCGCTTCTTCTATGATTCCCTCCTTATTTTTTTATTGAAACTTTAAGAAGATAGCGCCAGCAGACGACGGGAGGCGTTATTTTTTTCGCCGTCATTCCGTGTGGAGCTTATTCTTCAGTTTCCAGGAATCCAAAACACAAGGAAGTGAAGCCAAACCTCACTCAACAACAAAAGATGGATTCCGAAAGTTGCCACCACACCGCCGTCATTCCGTGCGGACCACGGAATCCAAAACACAGGGAAGTGAAGCTAAACCACACTCAACAACAAAAGATGGATTCCAGATATCGCGACCTTTACAGCCGTCATTCCGTGCGGACCACGGAATCCAAAGCACAAGGAAGTGAAACTAAACCTCACTCAACGGCAAAAGATAGATTCCAGATGTCGCGACTTTTTCAGCCGTCATTCCGTGCGGACCACGGAATCCAAAACACAGGAAAGTGAAGCTAAACCTCACTCAACGGCAAAAGATAGATTCCAGATATCGCTACCTTCACCGCCGTCATTCCGTGAGGACCAAGGAATCCAAAACACAGGGAAGTGAAGCCAAACCTCACTCAACAACAAAAGATGGATTCCAAAAGTCGCCAACACTCCCGCCGTCGTTCCTTGCGCCGCCGCCACACCGCCGTCATTCTGTGTGGACCACGGAATCCAAAACACAGTGAAGTGAAGCTAAACCTCACTCAACAACAAAAGATAGATTCCAGATATCGCGACCTTTATCGCCGTCATTCCGTGCGGACCACGGAATCCAAAACACAGGGAAGTGAAGCTAAACCTCACTCAACAGCGAAAGATAGATTCCGAAAGTCGCCAACACTCCCGCCGTCGTTCTGTGTGGCGCTTATTATTCAGCTTCCAGGAATCCATATTGCAGGGGCAGCAAACTAAATGTCAGCAAAAAAGTCGTATATCCAATTTTTTTATGCATGGAAAAGTCAATACAAATCATCGGCTTAATGGTCATTTATATATTAGTGCGAGTTAACCGACATTTAACCATTTGGGTCAATACGAACGAATGCATAACCATTCATAGATTCACAGTTGTATATAACTAACTGAAGAATAAAGATTTTTCAGTTCCACATGAAAGTCATAGAGAGTTAGTTATGCGGTATTTGACCGTATAACCTGCTGTTAGTACTCTAATCATGTATCGAGTCATAAGTAGATAATAGGGAAAATATGAAGGTATTTGTTTGCAATAGATCTATTGATGCATGCGAGTCAGACAAGGTTGTTAAAGAATTACTTAATTCATCAAAAAACACTCTTGCGATTATACGAGAAAAGGAACATTCGGATACTTGGAAAGCCAGTGTCATAAAGAAATTACAAAAAGTAGATTTTTCAATTTTTCTATTAAGTGATAAAACATTTGATAGTGAACCCATGAGATGGGAGCTTGAGAAATCCAAGCTATTAAATAAACGTATTGTAGGTATAAAGTTATCAAGTTTTGATAGTGATTCAGCTGAATACTTAGAAGGCTATCCTATTTTTGATAGCAATGAAGATTGTTATCAACATTTAAAAGAAATATTCACTGAAGATAGACAACTATTAATTGAACAGTACAAAATAATGGTAGGGTCTACTGAGAAAGTAACTGAGCAGAGATTAAAAGTTAACAATTTATTTTTCACAGTAACATCATCAATTTTATCTATTTCTTTGCTTCTTGGTAAAGCCCTTGATTTTTCTATCATGGCATCAGTTGGAATGCTAGCACTTGCGCTTTTGGCGTTTATAGTCTCATTCTTCTGGGAGAAACTAATAAATTCGTACGGAAAGTTAAACGAAGGGAAATTCAAGGTAATTGACACCATTGAAAACCAACTTAGAACAAATATGTTTTCTTATGAATGGGGAATATTGAAGGATGAAATAAAATACGAATCAAATACAGAGACAGAAGCAAAAATAATCAAAAATTATAGATGGATGATTGTAATGGTCGGCATTTTGGAAGCTGGTTATTTCATATATAAGTCAGATGTAATTTGTCATATTGCCAGTACACTATCTTAGGGAAGAAAAATGGGAAACAAACGAATTTTCACAAGCTTTGCAATTGAAGATGTACAGGTTAAAAATTTATTTACCGGTCAAGCAAAGAAAGACGAAGTGCCATATGATTTCGTTGATATGTCAGTAAAAGAACCATGGAGCAATTCTTGGAAAACGAGGTGTCGAACAAAGATCAAAGGTTGTGATGGTGTAATTGTTTTAGTAACTAAGAATTTAAAACAAGCTGATGGTGCTATTTGGGAAATAAAATGTGCTAAAGAAGAAAAAATCCCTGTCCTAGGTGTATACATGAAAGGTTGCACAATCTCAGATACGGTGTTTGTCAACATAGTTGTCGCCTCAACTCAAGCGACTTCGCTTAGCTGTTCATCAGCAAGCTTGTCTGGATTCAGCCAGACCTCATCTGGCAGATCCCAGTTCCTTGTCGGCCTTTTTCCCCAGCGTTCCGGGTGACGCTGTTTAGCCTGTTCATAAACCTTTCTACGGTTATCCATGAACATTTCGGTTTCACCCCGGTGTCTTTGACCGGGTGTCAGAAATTTCAGCCCACTGTGCTTGTGTTCTTCGTTGTACCATTGGGCAAAACCATGCACCCAGCCACGTGCTGCTTCAATATCAGCAAAGGGTTTGCGTGGATACCCTGGACGGTACTTCAGGGTTCTGAAGATGGCCTCGGAATAGGGGTTATCATCACTGACCCGTGGACGGCTGAATGAACTCACAACACCAAGGCTCTGCAGAGTTGACAGCATCGTGCCGCCTTTCATGGCGCTACCGTTGTCTGAATGCAACACCAATGGTTTCTCCATGGCTGCAATTCCATGTTTTATACAGGCCTTAGTGATCATTTCCGAAGCATGCTCTGCCGATTCATTTTCGTGAATTTCCCATGTAACAACCATACGGCTATAGATGTCTATTACCAGATACAGGTAATAAAACTGGCCTCGCACTGGAGAGCGTAAAAACGTGATATCCCAAGACCACACCTGGTTAGGCCCGGTAGCGCGATATGACGTCGGCTTGTGCCGCTTTGCTTTAGCCGCACGACCACGATGGTGCTGTTGATCTGTTTCATGAAGTACCCGGTAAAATGTCCTCTCGGAACCCATATATACGCCCTCATCCACTAATGTAGGCACAATCTGGCTCGGTGGAAGGCTTTTAAAACGGTCGCTGTTACAGACGTCAACAATCGCCTGTCGTTCTGCTTCAGATAGTTTGTTAACAGGCTCAGGCCTGTCAGCATTTTTACGATTGTCGGGCGCCACGTCATCACTTTTTATCCAACGTTGAAGGGTTCTTTCTGACAGATCAAGAGTCTCGCAGGCTTTTGACTGGCGAGCTCCGTCTTTAGTGGCCTGTTTAATCAGGCTGACAGCGTTTTGTCGATCCGGGAGAGAGACTAATCGTCCTCTGGCGCCCCCCAGATCTCTCGGGCCTTTTTTGCGAGTACCAGCAAGGCGGCAGTTTCTGCTAACGCTTTGTCCTTGCGATTCAGTTCACGCTCTAATTTTTTGATAATTTGCTTGTCTTTTTTCTGCTCGTTAGACAATGTTTTGCGCTGCTTTAGCTGGCTGTCAGGCTGGGAAGAAGCACTGTTAATAAAGGCGCCTTTCCATTGCTGGATTTGTTCAGAAAACAAGCCTTTCTTACGACAATATTCAGCTATTTCCGCTTTATTCAACGCCGCCGTTTCAATGATCACGGCAAATTTGTTTTCAGGTGTCCACTGATCTGGATTCTTTCCGTCGCCTGGCACAGGCACTCCTTTAGAAACTGCTTTCTTTCGCCAAGTGTACAGAGTCACATCCGAGATACCAGTATCACGTACCAATTGAGAAACCGGCACGTTATTGGGTGGCATCATCTTCTGAATGATGGACTCTTTGAACTCTTCTGAATAGCGGGACATTGATTACTCACTGACCGCCCCCTGTTTAAGTTTGAAAATTCAGAAGAGGCGACAACTATGCTGACACAGGGGGGGATACACCCGATGAACTTGATGGAATAAAGAAAATAAAATGGACTTGGGATGGTATAGCAACATTTGTGAATGGTCTGTAACAAAGTACTAAATCGGGTAAGGGCTGGTTTTTCTCCAGCCCTCCCCACACCACCACGGCTTGCGGGTCCGCACCGGGCGGTTCACAGAAAGTTTTAACCTTCATTGAGTTCAGTAGCCTGTAACTGTCACCTTTATCCTCATTCTTGAGTCCAAGGTTTGGTTCCATGCACACTCAATGTTAACCAGAGCTGGTTTCATAAACTGTCGCCAATATCGAGTAAGAGCCGGTCGGCACATTCGCTATTGAGGGCAAATGACTCCTCTCTGCTTTCTATGTTCAGCCCTTCGTTGACGACTCCTGTCGAACAACTACTATGGCCTCTGCTGACTTCTGTCCAATCACCATGCAAAATTGCTCCTGCAGGCGCTATCGGTTGTCATCGGGTTTGCTCGAACAGGGTGATGAATCACTGCTCGCCGAGCCTGTTGTAACCAGTGGCTGAGAACTGGGATTGACCGATCGCATGTTGAGCAGATCTCCCCGGATAAGAACATGAACTGTCAGTGCACAACCGCCGCATTTACCGTATCTCTCAAACCAGAGGGCTTTGTGATCTTTGGCTCACTCGCCCACGAGAAGTCGGCCTTGTATGCGATTTCTGTCCGTCGGCTCGCACTTTTGCAGTCAGACTGCCTCCGCACAATCTCTCACGAGATTGCACTTGCCTTAAGCTAGTGGTTATCATCAGCAGGCGTCTTTACCGCCAGTCAGATGCTGGTTTACCCACAGGGGACTTGCACCCCATAAGTTCATGCCCATGCCGGGCGTACCAAGCAAATCCAGGTGACGCCTACGGCGCACCTGATTTGGGCGTGTGTGCCGAGCATGGCACTTAACTAGAGAGGTGAAAGTCCTCTTACCAGGTATTCGCAGAGCCGAAGGTTAGCGAAAGGGCACCAACAGTAGGCGCTTTAGGCGAGGGCGTTGTCGCGAGGCAGGGTCTGAAGGAAGCCCAACGCAAAATCACGGGGCGACGAACAGGAACCCGATATGAGGTGTGACGTATCTGGGGCCAGTGGGCACGTGACCACTAAGCCCTCCATCTGCAATTGAGATACGTTTTATAAATTGGGCGTCTACGTGATGAAAGTTAAGTGTCTTACCTCGGGAGGTCTGTCGTATGTTGAGGGATCAACTGACATCAGAGCAATCTGATGTGATCGTATGGCAGAAGTCAGCAGATGGCATAGTAGGCGGTTTCTTGTCGCTGAAGGCCGGAACAAATCACGGAAAGTAATCGTTGGGGAAGTATTTCTGAATGGCATCTGACAAGCAACTTCTGTTGTCTCTGGACAATCCGGAGGATGAATCAGGAATGGGAAATCCAACTGAACCACTCATAATTCAAGAGAGGCACCTTTTGTTCATCTTTAATGAGTCGTGTACTGGATAGGAATAATCTGGTGCGGGCTTTGAAACAAGTTCAACGTAATAAAGGAGCTCCGGGCGTTGATGGCATGACCGTCACTGACCTTCCTACCTTTCTCAAACGACATTGGTCTACGATACGACAACGATTAATTGACGGAACTTACTCTCCAAAACCGGTATTAAGGGTGGAAATCCCTAAGCCGGACGGTCGCAAGCGAAAACTGGGTATCCCTACTGTATTGGATCGCTTAATACAGCAAGCGATAGCTCAGGTTCTTCAGGAAGAATGGGAGTGCGAATTCCATGACAACAGTTACGGATTTCGTCCCCGCCGAAGAGCACAGCAAGCGATACTCTATGCGCAGGAGACTCTGCGAAATGGATATGACTGGGTAGTTGATTGTGATCTTGAAGCGTTCTTCGACGGTGTCAATCATGATTTATTGATGAAGCAGCTCGAAACGAAACATCAGGATCAGGGGTTTCTAAGGCTCGTAAACCGCTATTTAAAAGCCGGTGTTGAAATCAACGGAAGAAAACAGGCGACAACGGAAGGTGTTCCACAGGGTGGCCCATTGTCACCTGTACTCTCCAATGTCGTGCTGAATAATCTGGATTGGGAATTGGAAAGACGAGGGCTTCGGTTTGTCCGTTACGCTGATGACTTTATGGTGTTTGTGAAAAGTCAGAGAACGGGCACACGTGTAATGAAAAGCCTGCAGCGTTTTGTTGGAGAATCACTGCGACTCACAGTGAATACCCAGAAAAGTGCAGTAGGCCGACCATGGGAGAGAACTTTCCTTGGATTTACGTTCGGCAAGCGGGCACTGAAAATTAAGGTCAGTGAGAAGTCGCTATCGAAATTGAAAGAGACCGTGAGAATGCTGAGCCGTCGAACGAGAGGCCATTCGATCACACAGGTCATCGCAGAGCTAAGAAAATCCCTGCTTGGCTGGAAAGCCTATTTCGGAATAGCCGAAATAGTGAGTCCTCTGCGAGATCTGGATAAATGGATTCGACGACGATTGCGGTGTTATCTCTACAAGCAGTGGGGAGGAAAGGGTTACCGCATGCTAAGGCGTCTGGGGGTGAGTCGATTCCTTGCTTGGAATACGGCGAAATCAGCCCACGGAGTCTGGCGTTTAAGTGGTAGTCCGGCACTCACCAGAGCACTGCCGAATAGATATTTCA
>CBDBOO010000028.1:0-18474 GCA_965208385.1 Endozoicomonas sp. | reverse complement strand
ACTGCGGATAACACATTTGAGATTTTATTGAAGTTAATCTTGCTCAGCAACGTGTATGAATTAAGCAAAAGTAGTTCGCATAGTAAATACACAGCATCTTATGCAAACTTAATTCGTATAAGCAGCTATTATGTGTTTCGATATATCAACATCAAGGATGAGATTAAACATGAGTTTATTCGAATGGTTCTGTGAAAGAAAAAACCCAGGAACGGTAGGATCAGTAGAAACTGGTCATCGAGGGTTACCTTCTCGCTCTAATGGATCTGTAACATTTCGTTTTTTAATAGCCTTTATTTTAGTTGGCTTTTTCTATTATTCATTATATTCCAGTGCTTCAGTAAAAGCGTTAGAGTTATTCATTATGCCTTCTCTATTTTTAGTACCTTATTGTCTTTTTGGGTATTTTATAAGACCGAAACCTGATACTTCTAACATGGGCTGGGCAGGTGGATTAATTAATAATCCATTTAAAATAACTGACAACTGGAATAGACAACTTATGGTTTTCAAAGTTATTTTGATGCCAGGTGCTTTTATAACTGAATCATTTATTCAATTTACTCAACTATTTATTTCTAGTAAAAACACATAGCAGGCCAATTAAGACGGGGCGGCTAACAGTTTGTCAGGTTCCGCTCCGCCACATATTTTAGCAAACTATTATCAGCCCCTTATTAGGGCATTAGTTTGCTTTTGAAAGTACAGAGGTATCTGTTAGTGATATACCCTAAAGCGTTAAATGCAGGTGACAAAATAGGTTTTTTTTCACCTTCGTCCCCTGCAACTGTGTTTGCTCCAAACCGTTTTAATCGAGCAAAAGCATATCTTGAATCTCATGGATTTGAACTGGTGCAGGGTAATCTTACCGGGTGCTCGGACTCATATCGCTCCGGCTCAATTCAAGCAAGAGCTGAAGAACTGAACCAATTAATTCGTGCCCCTGATGTTCGTTGTATTATGTCGACAATTGGTGGCAATAATAGTAATTCACTATTGCCATATATTGATTATGATGCACTAAGAAGTGATCCAAAAATTGTTATCGGCTACTCGGATGTAACGGCTTTGCTTCTTGGGATTTATGCTCAAACGGGATTGATCACATTTTACGGTCCAGCACTGGTGGCTTCTTTTGGTGAGTTCCCGCCACTTGTGGATGAGACCCTTCACTCTTTTCTAGACATCTTGTGTTTAGCATCAGACTCATATCGTTACACTATGCCGCAGGTATGGACGGATATTAAGCACGATTGGGAAACTCAAAACTCAGCTAAACCCGCTTATTCAAACGAATGGCAATATCTTGGTAGCGGTAAAGTCAGTGGGCGAATTATTGGTGGAAATTTAAGTACAATGGCTGGTATCTGGGGTAGTCAATATATGCCACAAATCCAATCAGGCGATATTCTACTTATTGAGGATTCATTAAAAGGAATCGAAACAGTAGAGCGTTCTTTTGCTCATCTAATGGCTTGCGGGGTATTTAATAAAGTTGGGGCAATTGTTCTTTGTAAGCACGAACTATTTGACAATAAAGGGACTGGTCGTACGCCTCTCGATGTTTTACTGGAAGTTTTAAATGGGAAAAGCGTTCCAATACTTTATGGTTTCGATAGTTGTCATACTCATCCAATGCTGGTCACACCATTAGGTGTACAAGCCTCAATTGACTTTGACAACCAGGTTATTAGTCTTGAAAGTAAGTGGGTATCAGCAAGCTAACAAAACATTAATAAGCGAAGGAAGAAGGAATGGAGAAGGAATGGGACATCCATAGATTTGCCATAGCGGCAAAACCTCCTTCTTTATATCGATGTAACCAGCCAAAAACGGTTTGGGCATGAACATTCAGAAGATTCGCCACCTCAACCTCAGAAAAACCTTTTTGAAGAAATGAAAGACCAAGTAACCTGATGCACTCTCTATTATCAGATGCATGACGAGCTGCGCTTTGAAAGTCTTCGTCATGAAAGCCTTTGGGGAAATCTGGAATATGAGACATAACACTGACATCGCAAGAAATAACCGGTAGTAGTATAGCTTTTTCTAAGCGGGTCGGTGGTCTCTTGCGGCTCATCTTTAGAAGATGGAATTGGTATCACATCTTCAAAGGCGTCAGGTATAACTTCAGAAACCGCACATAGATGCAGATCAGTATGCCTATGACGCCTGAGGCATCGGTCTCAAGTTAGCTTAATGAGATCCGAATCTGAATACCTCCCCAACATCAAGGAGCAGTGCTCCAAAATCTAAATCAGGTCCCAAGAGCAACTGCTGGAACAGATAAGGCAGATTGGCCGTGTTGCCATGTTCAAAACTAAGTCCAGACACAATGTCAGTAAGCGGTTCTATTTGTGGTTGAATGGGTAATAGGCTCATTGATTACCGGTAAAGCATACATCCAATGATTCCCCTCTGTATGAATGAGCAATGGCAGACCATTTGGTGAGAAGTGACTGGAGGTTACGCTCGAACCATCAGGGTTGTATTGCGTAAATTGTGGTGCACCTGTGTGAGCTGTGCCGCCGGCATTAAGCGTGGGTAGCTGGGCAACAAACGGTGAACCCGGTAAAGACGAAGATGCGGACAGGATAACGGCAGCGGTGTTCAGTAATGAGTGCATGCCCCAAACGCTGCTCCGGGCTATACCGCCAGAGTTTGCGTGATTAATGGCCTCAATAAGAGACGAGATTGCGTAATCCAGTTCTTGAAAACTTTGCAGGGCATTGCTATCAGTTGAATGCATTTCAATAAAGGGGGAAATTATCAGCAGATCCGATGGATTTAACCCATTCTCCAAAGGGGCGTTCTGAGAAAGATTGAGCGCAATTATCTGGCTGATAGTGTGCAGACGATGGTACATCTTGAGCAACAATTCTCGTAAAGGAATACCATACATACTTGATAAGGCATGATACATGCACAAACCGTCGGAAGGCACATCATAAAGTGCGTAACCCGGAGGTACTGAATAGAAAGGAGCTTGATGAAAGCGTACTGTGCTTTCCTTCTTCATAGGGAATGAAAAATCAACTTCTTTCTCTTTAATCTGAGTAATTACACGTTGATAATGCGTCCCGGCTTTCTGTGCTTCTTCTGGTCCTCGGTCAGAACATTTTAAGTTTCGTATTGTTTTCATGGGTCTGATAATATCTACAGAGTGTTGCGCTGCTTTTTTGACCAGATTACGAGCTTCCTGAAGGGACTTGAGAGATGTAATGGATGAGTTATGGGAAGCCAGCCATTTCGAGTGAGCCAACCATTGTAATGCTATGGCATCTTCCGGGAGAGAGGTACCATCTATGACGCTCAGTGCCTCAAGATACAACCCGGTCATTTCTTCTATATCAGCATGGTCAAATGTTGGAGAAAATAATTGCAATATGCGAACGTTTTTGCAAAGCAGCTTATTGTATAACTCTGACGTCATTTTCGGGTCAGGAATTGATCCCGAATAAAGCTTTTGCTCTTTAGCCTCCGTTAAACCACGTATCAACATTCTGCCAAATCCCCCGACCATGGCGCCACCAGGATTAAAACGTGTCAGCTCTTCAGGAATGCTCTGGTAGAGCTGACGTAACTGGTGTGTATCCGCTTCATTCGTTCGGGCCTCTCTGCGAATTTTTTTCAGCCTTTCCCCCAGAGCCTCTTGCTGAGCCGATACCCGAATTTCTTGCACCAGTTTCATTGATTGATCGTACGAGGGAACTGAAACGGACTCCCCTAATTGGTTCAGCTCGTGAGCCACTGCTATGAGGTGTAAAGACAGATCATAACTCGTGCCTACACCATCCCTGTAGATACTAACAAAACCATAAAGCAGATCAGCAGCCTCTCGCTGCCTCCCCAGATCGGTTAGCATCAGGGCGAGCTGTTCATGCAGAACTGGTAGACTCCGTGGCGCATACGCACTTTGAATATAACCCTGCACTTTTTCTACTTGCCCTTCCAGGGCTGCTGAATCTAACCAGCGCTGACGGGAACGGACAATAACTGCGTTAGAAAACCCAATAATGGGTTCACGCATATTCCAATTGGTTTCGAACGTTTTCTCAAACAACATATCTTCAGCCTGTTGTCTTGAATTTTGAGGCCAGGCATTCAAGCTGTCATCCAGACTTTCCCGAGTTGGCACATAGCGGTTTGGCAACATATAATCCAGCGCTCGTCTCGTATACATCCTGCAGTCTATAAAGTTCTCTACGACGATCGTATTCCAAGCCATGCGTTGCATTCCCTGAATTGCTCCAGCGCCTATTAAAGATAACGGCCAGGCGATACATCTCAAAGACGTGGTGAGCCTCTTCATGACGCTCCTGATTGACCAGATGAGAAATGGTTTGCAGGTAAGGCAAAGGGTGAGAATAACCAGCAAGAATAGCGTTACGGAGGTATTCTTCTCTCTGAACCGGGTCGTCGGCAGCTGAAGCCTGAACCAGATGCCTGATGCTGCTGCGTACTCGTAGGTCTTCAATTGAATCAAGCATATCATCAAGCCATATATCACTATATTCGGGCGGGGCTGCGTCATCATAAACTTCCGTTTCAAAGGCCGCTGCCAACATTTCTATCAATACCTCAGAAGCCCGATCCAGCCAAACAACAGCAGGCCATGAGTCCATCCAAGACCTAATTTTGCTCTGCGCTTGCGATTTCTCCTTCGTGATATGAGGTAATGACGCCCAGAGCTGAAACAGATTGGCGAACTCAGGCAGAGCTGCGCTATCCATAGCGATATTTTGATGCTGTAATTTATAAATAGTCGTTTCCAGGCTTTCGGCAGCAAAAGTATGCTCACCATGTTTTTGGAGATGACAGGCTTTTTGGTGCGCCGCTTTAATCGTATCGCGTGTAGCAATGGGAGAATGCGTAAAATCTATAACGGGCTGAAAAATATTGTCCGCCCCATCGTACTCAGAGTCCGAGGGGGTACTCTCTGTCTCTGTCTCTGTGCTCACGCATTGACGAGCAAGCTTCTTCGCTTTTCTTTTGCATGCTTTTACAGCAATACCCGCCTTTCGGCAGGCACCTATAAAACTCCTTGTCATCTGGACTGGTGACTTGGTTCGTTTTGCCACGGGCCAATCGTCCATATCAAGTTTATTTTCGTAGCCAGCATCATTGGAACGTTTACCGGGGTGAGCCTGAGGCAATCCACATGCAAATACTCCAACAAACACAAGAAGGACTGATATATATTTCATTTTTTTCTCGTCAGTGACATCTATTTCGTATTCCTGCGAACTCAGCCACTCCTCTTCAGAGTTCAGAGAAGCAACGAATTGCAGTCTAGGAGAAGCTTTTGGGTTTTGTTACTCGATTCTGCAGTTTTTAGTTCTTGCAATTTACGATTGCCGAAAATCAATGTCTCAATTTCTCAATGTCTCAAAGGCACCAAATAATTAGGAAAATAATTAGAATAATTAGGAAGAATGGAAGAATGGAAGAATAATTAGGAAAAATAATTAGAAATAATTAGGACACCCACATAGAATGAGAAATAATTAGGACGCCCACATAGAATAATTAGGACACCTAATAATTAGCACCTAATAATTAGGACACCCACAGATTTGACCTGAACAAAATCTGTTCTATCTTTCTCCTGCCGCTGATTTTCAGCCCAGGAGAAGCCATGACCCGTGCCCGCAGAAGTCTGATTGATCGTAGCAGTACGCCTTACTATCACTATATAGCCCGTTGTGTCCGGCGTGCTTTTCTCTGTGGTAAGGATAATTTCTCCGGTAAGAGTTACGAGCATCGTCGTCAGTGGGTGGTGGATCGTCTGGATGCGCTGGTTTCAGTCTTTGCCGTAGAAGTCTGTGCTTATGCGGTGATGTCGAACCATTATCATGTGGTGTTGCATATTAATGGTGCTGAAGCAAAAGACTGGAGCCGGGATGATATCTTTGCCCGATGGACACAATTATTCACTGGGCCAGTTCTGGTTCAGCGATATCTGGCTGGAATAAAGCTTGATCAGGGTGAACTCTTACGAGTGGATGAATACGCAGAAGAGTACCGAGGCCGTTTGATGGATATCAGCTGGTTCATGAGGTGCTTGAATGAACATCTGGCCAGGGAAGCGAACAAAGAAGATGGGTGTAAGGGGCGATTCTGGGAAGGGCGATTTAAAAGTCAGGCGTTGTTGGATGAAGCCGCATTGCTGACCTGCATGGCGTATGTGGATTTGAATCCCATTCGGGCGAAAATGGCCAAAACACCGGATTCATCAGGCTATACCTCTATACAGCGTCGTATCAGAAAATACACAGGAACCTCGGACAAAAAACAGAGTGTCCAGTTAAAGCCTCTTCGTGCCCAGGGACAAAATCCGGAGACTGCAATCCCCTTCACCCTGGTCAACTATCTGGAGCTGGTTGACTGGACCGGAAGAATTATCCGGTCGGATAAGCGGGGGCATATTATGCATGATGCGCCTCCTATTCTGGAACGATTGGGCATTGATTCTGATGAATGGTTGAAGACCATAGGTTGGAACAATCAATTCCGACGAGCTGTAGGTCGGTTAAAATCAATGCGGGCATACGCAGAAAAAACAGGACAGCAATGGGTGCAGGGGCTAACAGCCTGCAGTCGAGTGTTTTCGGGCTGAATTCGATATGGGTCAAATTTCATAACTTTATTTGATGCAACCTGCCTCCATAAACCCGTAAGATTGAAACTACAGCATTTTTGCTTTCGTTTAATTTTTTTAAATTGATCCGCTTGAAATCTAAGTCGGATTCTTTATCAACATATCGATAAAGTCACTTTTTCTTGTCGCTGCCTGAGTGATTTCTCAGAGAAGAATTATTTAATATTGGAAATATATGGCTGTCCAAAATATACTCATAACGTCGCTTAAAAGGATAAAAAGGTTGATTTCACGCCTTCGTCGCTAATTTAGCCAATAGTATCTTGCCTCTTAACGAGGCGTTTAATGTTTAGGGTTGTAGGTTTGAATCGTTTAATGTTTAGGGTTGTAGGTTTGAATCGAGAAGATATTTTAGATAAATTAGTCTCTAAAATCATGACTACAAAAAGTGACGGTATTGTTAAAGTTGCTGTAGACGGACTAATGGCCTCTGGAAAAACCACTATAGCTAGAGAAATTTCTAATCGACTTAAATTGGAAGGTGTGAACGTTATTCAGGCATCAGTAGATGATTTCTTTAATAGCAGAGAAGTCCGCTATGCTAAGGGTTTTGAATCAGCTATTGGCTGTTATCAAGATACTGTAAACATTAAAGGTTTAATAGATTTTTTATTAAAACCTTTGTATCAAAACAGAAAAATAAAAAGAGCTATTTTTGATTCTGAACTCAATAAGCCTACGGATTGCCCTTGGGTTGAAGTTGCTCCTGACAGTATTTTAGTTTTTGAAGGTCTGTTTTTACATCGTCCAGAACTTATCGAATTCTGGGATTTCAGTATATTTCTGAAAGTAGAAGAACATATGGCTTTAACAAGGGCTTCCGAAAGAGATCTTGCTCTGTTTAGTAGCTTAGAAGAGCTCGAACATAAACACCGTGTCCGTTACAGCCCCGCGCAGCAGTATTATATAAGTCACGTTGATCCAGAACTAAAAGCAACCTGTACTATTAATAATACAGTAATTGAAAACCCGACATTAGTTGGGCATGCATTTGAGAAATAAAAGAATAATTAGGACACCCACAGATTTGACCTCATTCACAGTTTTCAGGTTGCCGGTTTTTATCTGCCAGCTATGAGTTCGGTAAATGCTCCTTCGAGTCCTGGGGCAAAGTCCGGAGATTACAGCTGGAACTGGTTGATTGGATCAGTAGGGGTATGCGAGGTCATATCATGCACGATGCGCCTCCTATTCTAGAACGGCTGGGTATTGATTCCGGGTTGGAACAACTACTTCCGGCGAGCAGTGGGTCGGTTAAAATCAATGCGGGCATACGCAGAAGAAACAGAACAGCAATGGGTGCAGGGACTAACGGTCTGCAGCCCGCCATAATAAATCGGTAATATTGAAAGTGCACACAGATCAGTCAAACTCCAAATTTCATTTAGCTGCAGCCCGTTTCAATACTATAAAGACATGGAACTCATCAACGGCGAATACGTTTGTCAACAGTTCAACGAGATTACAGCAAGCTGCAATCTTCTTTTGAATCCCGCTGGTTCATAATACCCGCGTACGGGCATCTCGATTCATGCCCGTTTGCTGTTCCCGGTCAATAACTTTTCAGAGACCTTGTGACAATATTTCTAAAAATGTCACGGGATGCAGAAATGAGTCAGTCAGAACAATATCAGCTGGTTTCCCAGATAATGCGCGACAATGTTGCTGGGCAGGTTCAAGCCCTGCAAGCACTGGAAGCCAGAATCAACGGAAGCTTTTCCGAAGCACTTGAACTGTTAGCTGAATGCCGGGGACGGGCCATTCTCTTTGGTATGAAACAGTCCGGACTTATCGGCCAGAAAATCGCCTCAGCTCTCTATGACACCGGATTGTCTACCCATTTACTGAACCCTGCTGACACCCGACAGGACAATCTGAACATGATTGGTCAGGGTGACGTAATTATCATGCTGTCATACAGCGGCAAGACGGAAGAACTCATACGACTCTACCCGCTTATTCAAAAGATGGGTAACAAGGTTATAGTCATTACCGGAGACCCTTTGGGGCCCGTGGCTCAGCAAGCGAACATTGTTCTGGATGCCAGTGTCGAAAAAGTCCGTGACAATCGCGAGCTTGCTCCAACGACTTATACAACGGTTTTACTGGCCATCGGAGATCTTCTGGCTGAAGCCCTGATACGACGCAGGGTTCACAGTTCTCCCCAGGCACAGGGCAGTGATCAGAAAATGGAATGGGTGCGGGATATTGTTCACCGGGGCCCCTTTGCCAGTGTATCACCTGAAAGCACCCTGAAAGATGTTATGCAGAGCATGACTCAAAACCGAACCAATATAAGCCTGGTCATGGAGGGTGACATACTGTGTGGCATCATAACTGATGGTGACCTGCGCAGAAATCTGGCTGGAGTTGAGAGTCTGAAAGGTATTTCGGCCAGAAGTATCATGAATGCCTCGCCGGTCTGCATTCAGGAAAATGCCAGTGCCGCGGAAGCACGGGCTATCATGAATAAAGAGCATCTTCACTCGCTGGTCGTTAAAGACAGAAATTTTCAGGTCGTAGGACTGATCTCCAGAGAAGACCAATAGAACCCGCTATCAGACGGTTTCTATCCTTCATGGCACGTCTTCATGGCACATCTTCATGGCACATCTTCGTGCCACTGTCTCATCATAATAATATAAGGTTCAGCCTGGCCATGGCTCCGGTATCATCCAGAGCCACAAGCTGATTGTCGCCTTTATCCAGATGGTTCAGGGTTAACAGATAGTTTTTCCTGTTATCACTCTTTTTGATTAACTGGCCATTCATAAACCAGAGAATACGACCACTGCCTCCTTCGAGCCTGAGATTAATAACGGGTTTAACACCTTTTTTTACATGAAAAATCTGCCCGTCTTCGGCACCCACCAGCCTGAGATGATTTGGCTGAAAAGACTTAACCAGGCAACGCCCATGGTATTTCGGTAATCGATGACTCCGTCGAAGCGGCTCTGCCAACCAGGGTTCCAGTGCCACCGGCCAGACAGTCACCCTCCTGGCAACAGTCTGGCTGACAGCACAGTTTCTATTAACCCTGAGCCCCGTTTCCGGATCAAGGAGAACAGAAAATCCAGCGTTAAAAAATTGCCTGTCACGCTCAGGCGCCAGTGTTCCCGGGGTTACGCCATTGACTGTCCAGGCAAGACGCTGTTTATCACAATGGTTATTCCCACTTTCCACGGATCGTCCATCGGGCCAGCAGATATTAATTTTCTTTACTCTACCCGGTCTGTCTATTTCACCCGCTCTTTGATTCATCAGTTCAAATGCTGTAAACATCAGAGGTCCGGCGGTGGTCACCCCCATCTTCTTATCCATGGGCTGTCCATCCGGACGTCCCAGCCAGACTCCGATGGTGTATCCGGCAGTAACACCTATAGCCCAGGCATCCCGATGTCCGTACGAGGTTCCTGTTTTCCAGGCAACCCTGGGCAGTAATTCCCGGGATACACCCACTGCGTAATTTCCAGGTAATTTGACCTCACGCAGTGTGGTATAGGTTATCCATGCTGCCTCCCTGCTCATTAAACGACGACTCTCTTTCTTTCTATGGCCTGCAATAAAAGTGGGTTTCCGGACAAACCCACCATTGCCAAATGCACTGAACAAGGCAACCTGTCGTTCAAGAGAGATCCCGGCACCGCCCAGAATCACTGCCGCATTGGCCTTCCCGTCCGGCAGTACCACGGGTTGCAGAACATGAGCAAGCCGGTTCACAAAGCGCTGTTCGCCATAGGCTTCAATAAGCTGAACAAAAGGGATATTCAGAGAACGCTGAAGTGCCTCCGAGACAGAGACAGGTCCTGAAAAACCTCTTGAAAAATTTCCAGGTTTATATTGGCTGGAAACCCTTGGCACATCGGCCATTAATGATTCGGAGTGAATCAGGTGATCATCAATGGCCAGGGCGTAAAGTAAGGGTTTAAGGGTAGAGCCGGGAGATCGAATGGCCTGAATCATGTCCACCTGCCCGGCACGGGAAAAGTCCGAAAAATCCGATGAAGCAATATAGGCTTTAACATTCCCTGTGGCATTTTCAACCACCATCACTGCCGCCGAAATGGCAGCCCCCTGAAAATCACCGTAGCTTTTCACATATTCTTCAAGAGGTTGCTGAATGTTTCTATCCAGTGTCGTTTTGATGACTGACTGGTCAGGGTATTCATATTTCAATCGTCTGGATAACAATGGCGCCACCATGGGACTGGCCATTTCCCAAACCGCCACTGGTTCCTGTCGGGCATAAGTAATATCTTCTGACGACCAGATTGCAAAGGTTTCCAGTCTTTCAAGCACCTTGTCCCTGGCCCTTCTGGCACGTTCCGGATAACGATCAGGACGCAGCCTTGAAGGTGCCTGAGGCAATGCTGCCAACAGAGCCGCTTCAGAATGTCTCAGTTTGTCTGCAGGCTTTTGAAAATACTGGAAGCTGGCAGCCTGTACGCCCTCAATGGTTCCGCCGAAAGGAACATAGTTCAGATACAACTCAAGAATTTCCCGTTTATTCAGGAACCACTCAAGCTGAAACGCTCTGAATATCTGGTAACACTTTCCTTTCATGGTTCTGGAATGGGGATAAAGAATCCGGGCCACCTGCATGGTCAGAGTTGAGCCACCGGAAATAACACGACCACTAACAACCCACTGCATGGCCGCCCTGACAAGACTGAACGGATTGACACCGGGATGCTGATAAAAATAACGATCCTCAAAGGTCAGCAGTGCTTCCAGATAAAGAGGAGAAACCTCATCGAGACTCACCTGATATCGCCAGATCCCTTCGGAATCAGCAAAGACCCTTAATGGGTATCCTTCGGAATCCAGCACAACGGTAGAAAAACGTTCTCTTTCATCGGGCAGGGTAAGCGGTAAAAAAACATTGCTCAGAAAAAAAATCAGGAAAAAGCCAGCCACCGTCATCATCAATCTAATAATGACAACGGCGGGCGCCTTTCTGCGTTTAAAAACCGCGTTCAACAGAGCGTTCATCAGTAATTATTCATCAGCCATCATTCATCACCATCAATGATTAACCACACGAACTTTGCCAATGGCATTACTGACACCATGAATATCCGGTGTGTACATGGATTCGACCATGGCAGGGGGCGCAATGTAACTACCCGGATTGACGGCCCGGGCAATGAAAAATACCACCTGTTCCCGCTTTTTCCCGAGATCCAGAGCGGCCACATAACGATCATCACGATATTCCTGATACTCAAAGCGGGCATTGCTGGCAACAGTTTCACCCTCCAGCCTGATATCTTCGAGCTTGAGGGCATTATCCAGATTCTGGTTTTCCAACTCTAATCCAGCCGGCATCAGATTAACCAGAAGAGCATCAGGAATACGGCTGGCAGCGGTCACTGAAATCCGGACCATGACCAGATCGCCAACAGTCAGTGGCCGTTTATTTTCGATGTTTTCGATGTTTTCGATGTCTTCGATAAGAGTCGCCTTGCCCTGCTCAACCCGATAATAACGACTCCTCACTTCTATTCCGTTATTAACATCTTCAGGCATCTCGGTGGGTACACCCGAATAGGCAAAGGAAGTAAACAGCGGCTCATGGGAGGTGCTCATAAAACGAGGTTTCTGCCCGACTTCATCCTTCTGGAAATTCCGCACATAATCGCCTATTCGATCAAGGGTTATCTGCTGCTCCGAAGTTATCAACTCACCACTCCAGGCATCACTGGCCGATATAGCTTCCAGTTTGTTAGCCAGCTTGAACAATGCACTTCTTTCCTGCGGGCTCAAATACTGTTTTTGCAATAGATTCCGATGCAGACTCAACAGCAGTTCCAGCGCATCCTCTTTCAGTACATCTTCCTGCAACAGCGTGTAAATCACCGCAGCCTGATCCCGAATGACAGAGCCATAATCACCCAGATAAAGTTCAGGGTCTCTCTGCAGCTGAAGAGCATTTTTTACCAGCTCAAAGCCTTCATTCATATCACCGGTATAAAGCGTAGCCATGGCCAGATGAACTCCGGGCAAGGGAGATTTGGCATCCGACAGGTTATTTTCCACAATATCCCGAACCGGTCCCAGAGAGATTAATCCCTCTTTCGCCAGTACATAAGCAGCGTAAGACCGGTAAGCCAGATTGTAATGGGACGGGTTGTCCGTCCAGCGTTTCACCAGTAAAGGCGTACGCTGGGTGACGTATTGTTTAATCCTACGGGTAGCACGGTGCAGCATTCGCTCGGGAACCTCATAGCCCGCCCGCTTCAGATCAAACAGAAACTCCGTGGCATACACCGTCAACCAATGCTCTTCCGGTGACGTTTTTGACCAGAGGCCAAAACTACCATTGGATCTCTGCAGCTCGTCGTATCGAGCCAGGGCATCCGCTACCTTTTCATTGGCCAGAGCTGGATTGAAATCTATATTCGAGCGTGAGAGCGTATCCTGTAAACCAGTCACGGCAAAAGGCAGGGTTTTACTGGTGGTTTGTTCGAGGCAACTGTAGGGATATTCAGTCAGGTAGCGCCAGTGATCTGCCACCTGAAGGTCTGGCAACTTGCCTACTCTGAGCTGACCATGGATAGTGACCGGAATTAATCCTGATAACAATTCCGGTTCTAGGGTTACCGCCTCTCCTTTTGACAGAACCGACGAGACAATATTGTAGCGGGAAGGGTAGCCATTTCGCACACCCAGAGTCCAGTTCCGCTCCAGCACTTCCCCGGCCAGAGTAACAGTGACTGAAACCGTTCCGACACCCGCAAGATTGCCTGCATCAACATCAAAATAGACAACCTTTTTTTCACCATCAGCCAGAGTAAACGTCTGATCGATTGAATGGCTATTCAATGCACCTGAGGTTTTCACTGCAATAGACAGTTCTTCAGGTTTGCCATTCATATTAACAAAATCCAGCGCCAGGGTTGCCTGATCACCCGTGGCCAGAAAACCGGGTTGGGATAATTGAATCACCACGGGCGAAGCCACTTTGACACTTTCACGGTCAATACCAAAGTCATCCTGAGAAAAGCCCACGGCAGTCAGCTGCAATTCGCCCTCAAACGGAGGCAGGTTCAGAGGCACTTCCGCTTTACCGTTGACCACTTTCACCAGATGGCTGAACAGACTGACAATCTGCACATCGGTTTTGGGCTTGTCGCCGCCACGGGTCAGATCAGCATCGCCACCCCAGCGTTGCTCTGCAGCATCCGCCATTTTGTATTCCAGAATGTCATCAAACATATCAGTAATACTGGAGCTGTATTTTCTCTGTCCGTAAAAGAATGTGTGTGGTTCCCGGACTTTGTACCCTGTAACACTGAGAACACCGCTATCCACCGCACTCAATGTCAGATAGACATCACCGTTAACGGGATTCCCCGTGGCATCCAGAACACTCACATCAGCAATAACCTGTTGCTCCGGTCGCCACTTCTCGGGCACATCAATATCAATATTGAGTTTTCTGTCATCTCTGTTCATGGGCAGTGGAATAATACCAAAGCTGCGTTTGGCCACCTTCTCGGTGCTGTCGGTTGGTGCCACCACAAATGCAGAAACGTACAAATCATGTCGTGCAATATCCACAGGTATCGGCACAGAAACTTCGGCCTGTTTATCAAATAACTTGGCCTCAGTGATGAACAAAACCTCATCCGATTCCAGCATAATGACCGCAGTACCTTCTGTGGGTGCAGAAATACGCACCTGTGCAGTGTCTCCGGCCTTAAAACTCTTGTTGTTCAGCGCAAGCCTGACCTGATCCGGCCTTATCTGATCACTGTCGGAATTCCATGAAGAGTACCAGTCTTCACCGGCATGAAATGCAACGGTCGTTTTCCCCTGCGACTGCAGATCCGTCACTTCCAGACGGTAGCGCCCCCAATCCACCGGTAAATCAAGAGAACCACCCTCTACGGATGAAAAATCAACCACCGCACTGCTGGCCAGGTATTCATTTTCATCCCGCTGATAATGCCAGCCCCGGGAACGGGTATAGGTCCAGAAATACTTAACCTCTTCCCGATACAGCTCAATTTTTGCCTCTCCGGAAAGCAGGGTTTCACCCAGTCGGTTGGCACGAACCAGATTAAATCGGGCCAAACCATTACTGTCTGATTGCAGATCCTTGAATAAAGGCTTTACCCCCACGAAGCTTTCCCTTGGCCAGAGCAGGGTATGAACGTTTCTATTGATGGCCCGACCACCGGTTTCATAAAGGCTGTACTGCAAGGTGACTTGAGCAGGCACCGGCCATTCACGCCAGTCATAGTTTTTCATGGAAACACGGGTGATGGTTGTTCCGTCGTCCTTAAGTTCAACGGTTTGTAATTCTTCCATGTCATACCGGTCAAAGTCCGGATTGCCAAAGATATATTCTTTCAGTTGCGAAAAGGGCATTCCCCAGGGTCTTACCCGCATATTGGCATCGAGGCGATTACCGGCCGCCGGAGCACCGTAGAGATATTCGCCCAGAACACGAACCTGCAAGCCATCATCCGGTACAAAGCTGGTCAGAGCCGGAAGCCCCTGATTGAAACTCAATTTCAAACGTTCCGGTAAAAATTCTTCCACCTTGAAATTGAAACGGCTTTTCCCGGATTCGCTGGCTGGACTGTGCACCTCTGCCCGCCAGGTACCTGTGGGGACTCCTGAGGGAATATCCAGTGTCACTTCGTGATAACCCGCAACAGCTGACTCCACCAGCCAGTTTTTAAATCGCTGTCCACCGGGTTTGAATATTTCAATATTAACCGGACCCTCAACCGGTTGTCCGTCCTGATCTCTTTTCAATACACTGAACGTGGCTGACTCTCCCGGGCGATAAATATCCCGTCCAGAATAAACAAACATCTCAGTGGCTTGATACGATCTTCCAGACACATCGAATTCCGACAAGTCGAAAGAAGGTGCATGGTACTCCAGGGCAGTGACTTCATTGTTGTTACGGGCAAGAATAAGATAAGGCGTTTTTCTGTTCTCTTTATTGCGAAAATTATTGCGAAAAACAAATGAACCATCCTGATCGGTAACACCCTTTGTCCAGAGTTTGGACTGGCTATCCAGTACGCTGATATCCACTTCAGACAATAGTTTACCGGTGGCAATGTTCTGGGCAATCAACCGTGTATGGTCCCGGTATTTACGAATATGCAGGCCGATGGATGAAACAGTAAACCAGGTTGAAGAATCGAAACTGAAGGCGCCGGGCTTAGCCAGAGTGGCAAAGTAAACACCCGGCTCTTTAACTTTTCCAATGGTATCCAGCTCAACTAACACCCGGTTCCTGGTATTCTTGCTTTCACCGGTTTTAATACGGGCGGTGTAAATATGCGTCAGGTAATCTTCAAGGTAGTTGTCATTGTATTCGTAGTAGTCAAAAAAAGTGGAAACACTGTCTTCTTTCACGCGATAAATATTTAACTCTGCCTCAGGCGCATTAATGGCCATAACCGGCAGTGCTTCTGTTTCGCCCGGCATCATAACGGCACCTTCCGTTTCAAAGGATACCGTGGGACTCATAGCTCTTGCCTGTAACTCTTTCTGTTCACCACTGGAGAGGGTTTTTCCGTGGATACCTTTAATGCCCTTGCCAATATCAATGGTATAACTGACTTCGGGTTCAAGGCCTGTAAAATACAGTTTCCTTCCATCTTCACTCAACACAGGTTCACCCAGGGAAGGGGTCAGATGAATGTACCGAAGGAAATCTTGATTGGGTTCAAGTGGTGCACTGAACAGAACAGCCAGCGCATTAATTTTGCCAAACTCCCTTTCAGAAATATCCTGTATTCGTAAATCAACGTTCTTGTCGTTGACCTGTCTGGCTTCACTCCCGGACATGGATTTGTTGTCAGTATCGCTTTTTGCACCACTCTCCGAAACGATGGATTGTCCGTTTTTGTCTGCACTGTTCTCAGCATCAGGGGTGGATTGATTGCAACCTGCAAGCATTGCTGTCATTAATAATAAAAACGACAGATAACGTTTTATTAACATGTGAAGGTGTCCTCCGTAACCTGATTCACAGTTCAAATATATGATCTAGCTGCTGGATCCCAGAGTACGCTGTTTTGAACCATGAATCGATGGCCAGGTATCAGTCTGAATCAACTATTGATAACCAGTACCGCAATTAAAGCTCTGTATGTTCATATTTCCTGAAGGTTTTCTTCGAATATGCATAAAAACTACATTTAAATTCCATCACATTTCCCTGGTCATCAACCTGTTTCACAATATCAAGAATGCCATATTGATCATCGCAAATATTGTCTCTAAGCACTGAATCCATACAGCGATTTAACACAGGTTTGCTCTCGTCAGTAGTACAGGGTGCTCTCTTTCCAAAACATTCATTATCAGAACCTAAAGCACTGACCTGCTCATAAGCACTTATTTCATTGCCTTGTATATTCACGAGCAGGCGGGTGTGAAGATCAACAGTCAGCGTACCACCAAGAGAAGAACTGTAGGCGAAACCGTTAATGGCCGGTGCTGTCACATTAAATACAATGCCCTGACGCCAAAGCCCCATCAGAGTCACTGCCTGCTCTTTTTTGCCCATTTGCACTGCTGGCTCAAAATAGTTCAAACGGATGCTGATGAGTGGAATCAAGAAGCCACAACGTTCCCTTGAAATTGTGCATTCTTTCCGATGTTTCTCCCTATCGCCAGACACCGCATCCCATGACCTCCCAACAGGATGAAGAGGCAAATGGAGCCCACTGAAATCATCCAGCTCTGAGTGAAGGGGAGTCAGTTTAATTTTATTCCCCGCTGCATTTATGTACGCACAGGTCAGCGTCTGCGCGGCTGTATCCGGATCAGTGTCAATATAGACACCATGAAATCTGAAATCAAAACCCGTCGAAGACAGCTTTTTACCGACCCCCTTCTCCCGAAGGCCAAGTACTGTTTCCGATTCCAGCCGCTTCCAGACATCAGGCATGTTATTCAGTAAATCAGAACGCCAGGTTTGAGAATGCCTGCTATACAGAACCTGCTCAACCGGTGGACAGTATATTTCTGCGGCCAACCCCATGACAGGACAGACAATCATCAGCGCCACCCCTATAACAACAGATTTATGCACCTTCATGGCAAGATCACCGCTCCTGTTAACAGCAAAATAGAGTCTGGGCTGCTAAGACTGGCACAAGATCAAATCCCCGCTATATTATTTTTATTATCGTATCAACTGATTTGTCATTGGTTGTCAGGCCGACTTATGCCAACATTCTGATACTTCACTGCTGCAGCAAGACAATGGACAAAATAGATAGAAATTTACTGCTTGAGCTTCAAGAAGATGCCACTTTGTCTCTTGCAGACCTGGCGGAGAAAGTTAATTTATCGCCAACCCCCTGCTGGAAAAGAATCAAGAGGCTGGAATCAGAGGGTTATATTACCCGACGGGTAGCTCTTATTGATCCGGAAAAGGTGGGACTGGGTGTTTCGGTGTTTGTTCATATCAAAACCCGGCATCATAACAGCCAGTGGCTGGAATCCTTTGCAGAAAAAATTCACTCTTTTCCGGAAATAGCAGAATGCTATCGCATGAGTGGTGAATTCGATTATCTGCTCAGGGTTGTCGTTCGGGATATCCAGTGCTTCGATTATTTCTACAAGCAACTGGTCAATAGTGTTGATGGGCTGGCTGACGTTACGTCCAGTTTTTCCATGGAGCAAATGAAGTACACCACCGCCCTGCCTTTGTAACCCCCTGTGAACCGGTGGCGTGAATCTAATTTATTCGATAATACAGAGAATTTAACCGGCCCTGAGTTATCGCCCAGTTTACACCATCAGAATAAGTTCTATCCAAAACTGCCATG
>CBDBOO010000027.1:0-20741 GCA_965208385.1 Endozoicomonas sp. | reverse complement strand
ATAGCGATACCCGTTGGCTTGCCAGTCAAGGGCGAAAAGCCCTGCCCACTGTCGCAGCTCAAACTCTTCCTCTGACAGGGAAACATGATTTTCAATACCCAGTCCGGGTGGCCGGGTAATATAGCGATGGATAATCGCAACCGGTAATTTTTCTTTCGCTACCTTGGTTCGTAACACCCTGAGCATACTGTCCTTACCTGCCCCAGAGGGTCCCATCAGAAAAATCAATCGTCCAGCCATTAGAAAACCCTCTCTCCCTGGTTCCAAACTGTTATGACTCTTGGTCGCGACTCATCATCTCTGACCCGAACAATATCTCCACGTAACCCCTGCGCCAGTCGCCCACGGTCCATTAATCCTGCAGCAATAGCCGGTGTTGATGAAATACACCGGACACTGTCAGCAATACTCATTACGTTATCCTCCCTTTCTGCCAGAAGAAAAGCCGCATCCAGAAGACTGGCCGGGTAATAATCACTGGACAGAATATCCAGATGACCGGCAGCCGCCAGAATATGAGCAGCCACATTACCCGAATGGGATCCGCCACGAACCACATTGGGCGCGCCCATCAACACCGACAGTCCGGCATTGTGTGATGCAGCCGCGGCCGCCTGTGTCGTAGGAAATTCAGCAATGGCCATGTTCATGGCAACAGCGTCCTGAACATGCTCCTCTGTGGCATCATCATGACTGGCGATAGCTATATCCCGCTCATGGCATAAACGACAGATGAGTTGACGATAACGGGTGCTGAATTGCTCACTCCCCGCTCTCTGCCGGGTGACAAATTCATCCAGTTCCTCATCACTGTAACCAAACTTCCCCTGATAATATTCCCGGTACTTCTCCATGCGCACAAACTGGCGCTGGCCCGGTGAATGATCCATAACAGACACAAGCCGTACATTATTCTCTTCAACCAACTGTTCAAACCGCTGCAGGGTTTCACTGTGGCTGACTTCACAACGCAAATGTAAAAAATGCTCAGCCCTGGAAGTCGTCCTGTGATTGTTAACGGCATCAACCATTCTTTGCAAATTTCGCAGTCTCAGGCTTTTTTCTGCTACATCGCCAATAGAAACCGCATCAAATACCGTTGTAATTCCCGCAGCGACCATCTGTGCATCATGACTGTGAAACGCGGAATCAGCAGGCCAGTCAACACCGGGGCGAGGGCAAAAATACTTTTCCATATTGTCTGTATGCAGCTCTATAAAACCTGGTAACAGATAATCTCCCTCACAATCCACTGCTCCGGGCAAGCCGGTGCCACCCGTGGCTATTTCCTGGATTTTTCCATGACTGACCTGCAAAGTGCCATGGAACACTTCATCATTCAGTACCAGACGAGCATTGGTTAAAAGCATGGTTCCGTCCTTTGGCTACCTCAGGCAGCATTGGCTTCACCGTTCATCATCAGCTGACGATCGGCAATTTGATCTCTTAAGGCGTTATCATGAAAAATACCCACGATGGCAGCGCCCCTCTGACGGGCTTCACTGATTAATTCCATCACGACCTGACTGTTTTTACTGTCCAGGGAGGCGGTGGGCTCATCCAGCAGAAAAACAGGATAATTCACCATAAATCCGCGGGCGACATTAACCCGTTGCTGCTCGCCACCGGAAAACGTTGCCGGGGGTAACAGCCATAACCGTTCAGGTACGTTTAACCGGCGTAGCATTCCTTTTGCCCGGTCAAGACAGTCTTCCTTATTCACACCAAGTTCAAGCAGTGGTTGCATGGTAACGTCCAGGGTAGAAACCCTGGGAATAACCCTTAAAAACTGACTGACATAACCAAGACTGCTGCGCCTCAGGCTAATCACCTGTCTGGGGCTGGCCAAGGCCATATCCACCCAGCCCTGTTCACCACGAATACGAACCTTGCCGGAACCCACGCGATAGTTTCCATACAACGTCCTCATCAGGGAACTCTTACCTGAACCGGAGCAACCATTTAGAACCAGACATTCACCTTCACTGACCTTGAAATTTACGTTATTCAGTACCGGGATTTCTGCATGATTCTGGTTATGCAAAACAAAGGTTCTGGTCAGCCCGCTGACATCAATCCTGACGTTATCCTTTCGTTCTATCATCGATAGTTCTCTTGTGATTATGGTGTCAGTACTGATGAAACCAGCAGTTGGGTATAGGAGTGCTGAGGGTCATCCAATACCTGATCCGTCAGCCCGCTTTCAACCACCTTTCCATCTTTCATCACCATGAGACGGTGGGCCAGCAGCCGGGCAACAGCCAGATCATGGGTGACAATAATGGCCGACAGGTTCAACTCCAGAACCAGGCGTCGCATAAGATCCAGCAAGCGTGCCTGAACAGATACATCCAGACCGCCCGTGGGCTCATCCATAAACACCAGTCGAGGTGCGGTCACCAGATTACGGGCAATCTGTAGACGTTGCTGCATGCCCCCGGAGAATGTCGTGGGTTTATCATCGATTCGATCCGGATCCAGATCCACATCCTGTAACCATTGCTGACCAGTCGCGCGTAACTTGCCATAATGACGCTGGTCCAGAGCCATCAATCGTTCGGCAATATTGGCTCCGCCAGACACATTCATCCGAAGTCCGTCTCTGGCATGCTGGTGTACAAATCCCCATTCTGTTCGAAGCAGATAACGCCTGCGCGATTCAGATAATTCGTAAAGCTCTTCGCTCTGACCATCCCTGGCGGTATAAAACAACTGACCGCTATTGATGTGTCGGTCATCAGGTGCCATACGACCGCTGAGCACATTGAGCAGGGTTGTTTTTCCGGAACCGGACTCCCCAACAATACCCATAACTTCGCCAGGCCAGAGATCAAAACTGACATCTTCACACCCTTTTCCCGGGGCATAGAGCCGGGTCAGTCCGGACACCGAAAGCAGTGGCTGCTCATCAGAAAAACGACGAAAAGTCGGATATTTCTCCGGGCAGGGTCATTGAAAACTCTCCCGCACCATGGTCTCTTCCATTATTTTCTGACTGTCTTCCGACCTGCCACTATTTTGAACCTGCTGGCAATAGTCTGTATCAGAGCATACAAACATCCGCCCTCCCTGATCATCGATCAGTACTTCGTCCAGAAAACTGTCCTTTGCCCCACAGAGAGTACAGCACTCATCCCAACGCTGAATCGTAAAGGGGTGATCATCGAAATCCAGACTGACCACATCAGTCCAGGGAGGAATGGCGTAGATACGTTTTTCCCGTCCGGCACCAAAAAGCTGAAGCGCGGGAGACTGATGCATCTTTGGATTATCAAACTTGGGAATGGGTGATGGGTCCATGATATACCGGCCATTGACCCGAACCGGATAGGCATAGGTTGTGGATATATGCCCATGACTGGCTATGTCTTCATACAGTTTCAGGTGCATAACACCGTATTCTTCCAGGGCATGCATCTGCCGGGTTTCCTGTTCACTGGGTTCAATAAAACGCAGAGGTTCAGGAATGGGCACCTGATAGACCAGAATCTGGTCATTGGTCAGAGGCTTTTCAGGTATCCGGTGCCGTGTCTGGATAATACTGGCTTTATGGGTGTTCTCTGTCGTCTTAACGGCGGTAGTTCGGGCAAAGAATCGCCGGATACTCACAGCATTGGTCGTGTCATCCGCCCCCTGATCAATCACTTTCAGGCAATCATCGGCACCAATAATAGCGGCGGTAACCTGAATACCGCCGGTTCCCCAGCCATAAGGCATAGGCATTTCCCGCCCGGCAAAAGGCACCTGATAGCCGGGAATAGCCACGGCTTTCAATATGGCCCGACGTAGCATGCGCTTGGTCTGTTCATCCAGATAGGCAAAGTTATATCCACAGATGGCCGGATTATTCATCTTTCCATCTCTCCCTGCGCGTTTCTTTCTTTTCGCAATGTGCGAAGCAGTTCCAGCTCTGATTGAAAATCCACATAATGGGGAAGTTTCAGGTGAGATAAAAAACCGGATGCATCAACATTATCGCAATGGCTCAGTACGAATTCCTGCTGCCGCGCCGGAACGTCCGCTTCTTCCTGATAGTCTTCACACTGTAATGCCCTATCCACCAGCGCCATAGCCATGGCTTTGCGCTCTGATGCCCCGAACACCAATCCATAACCACGGGTAAACTGCGGCTGCCCGGCATCATCGGAGCGGTCATGGAAACCGGTGATCATTTCACATTCCGTCATCTCAATATCAGCAATCTCGATTTCAAAACCCAGTTCTTCAGGAACAATATTGACACTGACCAGCCCGGTTTTGATTTCTCCGGCAAATGGATGATTACGGCCATACCCTCTCTGGGTGGAATACCCCAGGGACAATAGAAAACCCTCATCTCCCTGAACCAACGACTGCAGTCGTGCACTTCGATCGCAGGGATAGCTGACCGGGTCCCGGGTGATATCTGTGGCCGGTTGCTGATCATCCAGTTCAGAGCACATAAGACCTTCCTGTTCCAACAGTGTCATAACCCTGGGGCAAACTTCATGTTCATGTTCCACTCTTTCAGCCGGTACAGACAGCTGATCAGTTTCGCCTTCAGCCAATAATGCAAAATCAAGCAGTCGGTGGGTGTAATCAAAGGTTGAACCCAGTTTCTGCCCTCCTGGAAGATCCTTATAAGTGGCCGATATTCGACGGGAAGCTTCTATGCCACTGGTATCCAGTGGTTGACTGGTCATAAACCGTGTCAGTGTCGTTTTATAAGCTCTCAGCAGAAAAATGGCTTCCACAAGATCGCCAGCGGACTGTTTAATGGCCAGTGCAGCCAGTCCACGGTCATAAACATTCCCCTCGTTCATCACCCGGTCAACCGCCAGAGGCAGTTGCTGCTCAACCTGGGAAACGGCCAGTTCTGCTACACCCACATCACCCCGGCGCTTTTCAGCCAGTAAGCGATGCGCCGCATCAATGGCTTTTTCTCCTCCTTTTACCGCAACATACATCAGCAGGCCTCCAAAATAGTGGCTGCGGAATGAAGCGAAACACGAGTGCTTCTGGGGATGGCCATCACTCGATCCTGACTCACCAGAAAAAGATCCATTGCCAGGGGAAATTGTCTTTGTCGTTTACTCAGCCACTGCAACCAGTCCCGGGAAAGACCACTGACCCTGATCGTTCTATGCCCACAGATTCCCGGACCAGTAAGAGTGAGTATTGAAGGACGGTTCATATCGTTGATGGTGTTGTTTACGGTAGTGCCTGCTGATTGATTGCGATCATTACTTCCCTGTATCTGATCAACCTGCAGAATAACCGTGGAGGCTTTATCCGGATAAGCAGGATCGCCACTATTACAAGACTCGGGTTTCAAAGACCCTGAACCTCTGGTTATCAGAAAAGCCACTTCCTGACCATGATGCGATACAGGATGATTCGATACAGGACATCCACAGTGAAATCGAAGATTACGCAGAGTTGATTCCGAACTCAGTGCAGGGTCTATCCATAAAGGTGTATCCATGTCCACCAGCGTCAGCAGTATGGCACTGGTGGCACTGTGGAGAGAGCCGAAGGAAATATGCGGGGGCAGCCCGCCAATCCGCCCGGGCTCACTCATAACCTTGAGCAGAACCCTATAGGCTTTCTGGGCGTCATGGACAGTATCGGTAAACCCCGGTTGTAGCTGAGCACAATTGGTTTGCATCAGTCTTCTCCCCTGACCACAGTAAAGAAATCCACCTTGGTGGCAGCGATTTTCTCTGCCCTGATTTTCCTGTTTTCTTCTGCTGTTGCGGCTAAAGGTGCAATGACTCTCTGCTGCAGAACATCCCGATATTCCGGACTCTGCATCATGGCATCCAACAGAGCCATTCTTTCACAATGCAGCCGGTTCAGACCTGCCACATACCCGAAACCTTCGTAGCCACCGTTAATTTTTACAGCAGCACGTGACACTGTCATGTCACCCAGGTTAAATCGGTTACCGGTTCCACCCATGCGCCCCTGAAGTTGTATTAATCCGCTTTCTACGGCTCTTATAGGCTGCCATTGAATATCCAGATCACAGTTCGCCCAGAGCTGCTCCAACTGGGCCGAATCGGCCTTTGCCAATACACTTAACCATTCTTGTCTGTTATTCATGAACCCGGCTCCAGACTGTATTGAAATAGATCTGCCCGATTAATGCTGATAGACAACTCAACGCAGATTTTAGAAAGGTGCGGATCACAGATGTGGTTTTGGGTTTCCACCCGCACAACGGGAATACCATGCCCCAGAAGAAGAGTCCGGGCATCCTCATTAGAAGGCATTTTTGCTCTTAATAAAGTTTTTCCACGGCCAAGTGGTATCCCTAGATTCAGCTTGATAAAGCTGTGCAAGGATCCATGATCAAATGATTTCAGAACATTAATGTGTTCAGAGAGATCAAGATAATGATCAATTACGGAGACTGGAAATTCATCAATCGTCCGTAAGGTTCTGATATGAACCAGCTGACAGGTGTTGTCTGAAAACACCGATTGATAGCGGAACCGTTTTTTGATCAAGGTGCAGGATAGCACCTCGGTTTCCAGGATTTTTCCCTGTTCGGCCAGATTCTCTGTATAACAGGACCGATTATGAATCGGATAGTCAATGGGTCGACCGGTAATCATCATGCCACGCCCATGCTGTCGCAGCACCAGCCCTTTAAGAATAAGGTTATCCACAGCCCTCCGAAGAGTATGCCGGTTTACCTGAAATCGATCTGCCAGCTCGTGCTCCGAGGGTAAATAATCACCAGGACGAAACTGGTGACCAATCTCCTGCTCTAACACGCTGGCAATATCCTGATAGATGGCCATGGTCGTTGTCTGGATGTCTATACAAGTTGAATTAATACCATTGCCGGTTTCTAATTTACGTTACGAGCATGGCTTTTCAGGCTCAGAGTCAAGGCGGAGTGACGAGTCATAGCCATAGCCATAACCATAACGAGGAACTCCAACGCAGGATCTGATTCTGAAAAGACAGCGCAATAGCATAATTAGAATTCGGAGAAGGTATAACATAGTTCAGATATTCTGAACTATGTTATCAGATACAGCGTTTTCTAAGTTGCTGGGAAATCAGATCCAGAACCGTCACAGTGATCACAATCACTACCATCTGGGCACCGGTTTCCTGAAACTGAAATCCCCTTATGCTTTCCCAGAGCACAACACCAATGCCTCCCGCTCCAACCATGCCAACCACCGTGGCCGATCTGACATTGGATTCAAAACGATACAACGAATACGAAATCCACAGAGGCATCACCTGGGGTAAAACACCGTGAATGATTTCTTCCATAGCGCTGGCTCCGGTAGCCCGAACGCCTTCTACTGGTCCCGGCTCAATAGCTTCCACTGCTTCGGAAAAAAGTTTCGCCAAAACACCGGTCGTATGAATAAACAGTGCCAGCACTCCGGCAAAGGGTCCGAGACCCACAGCGACTACAAACAACATGGCAAAAACCATTTCATTAATCGCTCTGCAAGCATCCATCATTCGTCGAACGGGCTGACACACCCACCAGGGCACCAGATTGTCCGAACTGAGAATGCCAAGCGGGATGGACAAAACAATCGCCAGTACCGTCCCCCATACAGCAATCTGGAAGGTAGTAACCATTTCTTCAAGATAAAAGCGCCACTCGGTAAAATCCGGAGGGAAAAAATCTGCAGCAAAGGTTTTCATATTGCCACTGTCGCGAACCAGAGTGGCGAGATCCATTTCTGCACCACCCCAGGACCACACCAGCAATCCGATAACAACACCCCATGCAAGCAATTCGAGCCAACTGCGTCTGGGCGCGCTGGAAAGCGCCTGCTCTGCTTTAAATCTATTGCCTATGATCGTTTGCATGGGTATTTCCCGGTAATGATTCTTTACTAGCCCTGGTTTGAACGAGCTTCCAGAGCCGCCATGCGTCGATTCAACACAGAAAGCTGTGCATCAATAATAGCCACTTTCTCTGTTTTTTCGGCAGCTGATAAATTTGAACTATTCACTGCTTTCAGTTTATTCCGGAACAGTACCAGCTGACGTATAGGCAGCAGTTGATCATCGCTTGACGCTCGAAACGGAGCCCACTGCAAAGCTTCCAGCCTGGCCAGTTCAGCGGCCTTACCGCTTTTTCCATAGGTCATAAAGAAGTCATAAACTTTGCCTTTCACCGACTCCGGCAGGTTCTTACGCCAGACAATAGGGTCAGAAGGAATCAGTGGGGATTTCCAGAGCACTTTGATCAGTTTTTCTTTTTCAGGGTACGTCAACTTCAGACGATCCAGGTTTTCAGTATTGTTCGTAGAAAAATCCACCTGTCTGTTGGCAACAGCCAGAGCATTGGTCTCATGCCCCGCTGAAGTCACACGACGGAATGCTTTTTTTGCATCGATATTGTTTTTGGCGAAAACATAGTAGGAAGGCACCAGATAACCCGACGTGGAGTTTGGATCACCATTACCAAATGTAAGACTGCCGGCATTATCCAGAACATCCTGAACCGTATTCAGAGGGCTGTCTTTATGAGTAATAAGAAGGCTCCAGTAACCGGGGTTGCCACTGACATCCACCGTCTGGGCAAAAATTTCACCTCCAGCACGATCCACTGCTTCCATGGCCGACTTATTGCCATACCAGGCTACATCTACCTTATTAAAACGCATTGCCTGAATTATTCCGGCATAATCAGGGGCAAAAAAGGGCTTCACTTTAACACCCAGCTGTTGCTCCATATCGTTCAGGAAGGGCAACCAGTTTTGTTTCAGGTTCTGAGTGGATTCCGTTGATATGATGCCAAAATTCAACGTCTTAATGTCTTCAGCAGCCATAACAAATGGTGTCATTATCAGGCCAAGGGCCACTACTGCCATCTTTGTTATATTATCCAGCCACTGTCTGACTGCAGCGATGTTTTTCATTTCCTGTCTCCAATCAATATTATTAACTAAGCGACACTCAGGGCATGCTCGTTAGCAGAATTGGCATTTTTATCGGACAAATTACCGGTCAGGCGACCTTCACCATAAACACCGGTAATCAGCTCTTGCGATGAACTGCCATAGACTTCTGCTAATCGATCATGATCTATTTCCGTCGAAGGGTTATCGAGAAAAACAATGCCATTTTTTCAGGGCAATCACCCGTTCACACCAGGGACAGCGCATAATCAACCTGATGCAAAGTGACGAGAATCGTAATACCGTCTTTTTTATTAATTTCTTTTAACAGATCCATCACCTGACGAGATGACACCGGGTCCAGGGATGCAATAGGTTCATCTGCCAGAATCACGCTCGCTTTCTGCATTAATGCTCTGGCAATGGCAACCCGCTGCTGCTGTCCTCCTGATAATTCCGAAGCCCTTTGCCAGGCAAAACCAGAAAGCCCCACCCGTTCGAGAGCTTCCAGTGCCTGGGTTTTTTCTTTCTTGTTAAACAGGGAAAACCAGCTGCGATACCAGGGCATTCGATGCAAACCACCCAGCATGACGTTATGAATGACACTTAGTCTTCGTACCAGATTGAATTGCTGAAATATCAGCCCGATTCCGGCACGGCTCGCACGAACCTTTGGGGCCAGACGACCATTTCTCTGGATGGTGTGCCCGAGAATTCTCACAGAGCTGTCTTCTTTTTGGTCAGACAGAACCAAAACCGGAAAGATGTCTCAGGAGTGTTGATTTACCGGAACCACTGGGACCAATCAAAGCCACCATTTCGCCATGATCAACATCGAAATCAACGCTTTCAAGCGCGATTCGGCTGCTTCGAAAATGTTTGCTTAGATTCGATATTTCAATGGCTGGCACAATGTCCGGCAAAATGTCCGGCAAAATGTCCGGCACAATGTCCTTTGACCTGTCCTTCACAATGACCTTTCCCACATATAGTTATTATGAGATTCAGTCTGGTGCCGTTGTGTGACAGGGAAGTTGTCTAGATATGTCGAGTAAGTGAATGTTTTATGTTCATCCTGTGACACCTGAATTCAACCGGTTCAGCCAAACGTTCTGCTGAGTGCGAATTCGGATAGAAAATGAACTAATACCATTTCCGAATTCTAATTATGCTATTGCGCTGCCTTTTCAGGCTCAGATCCTGCGTTGGAGTTCCTCGCCATAGCTAAGGCTATGACTCGTCACTCCGCCTTGTCTCTGAGCCTGAAAAGCCATGTTCATAACACATATTAGAAACCGGCAATGGTATAACCTGCTGTTAGCATCACTAGAGAAATCCCATAGTATGAGTAGTGCACCAGTAATCCTTGAAGAATATGACCTTTCTTGGCCTTCAAAATTTGAGTAAGAAAAAGGCCATTTAATGGCTTTAACAGGCAAATGGAACTACGGCGGAATTGAGCATGTTGGCAGCACTTCGGTTCCAGGTATGGTTGCAAAGCCTGTTATTGATGTGATGTTTGGTGTCAGAATAAAAGGGATATCCATATATTCAACACAAAACTTAAATAATTGTTCACTTACCAATGGATTCAGTTTGGTGAAAATATATGGATGTCCCCAAAAAAACTTATGGATGTCCCCAAAAAAACTTTCCTATACCCCTGGATGGCCATCGCTCCGGCCCTGGGTTTTGTGGGTCCCATCGCTGTAATTGCCCTGAGCAAAACAACCAGAGAAGGATTAATGTTTATTTTCTCAGCCCTGGGGCTGGCAGGAATTATAATGACAGCCGGGTTCTCCCTGTTTCCATTTGTCCTGACTTCCAGCACCAACCCAGCCATGAGCCTGACAATATGGGATTCAACCTCCAGCTACCTGACACTGGGCATTATGACCATTGTCGCCGGAATTTTTGTACCGACCATTCTGGGCTATACAACCTGGTGTTTTTATAAGATGTGGGGTCGAATGACCTCAGAGCAAATTAAACAAGAAAGCCATACACTGTATTAAGGAGGGATTGGATATGTGGTATTTCGCATGGATTCTCGGCGTATTACTGGCCTGTGCCTTCGGGATCATCAATGTTATGTGGTATGAATTTCATGAAATGGATTTTGATAATGAAAACAATGACTTAGAATACAAGGATCAAAATTAGGTTACAATTTCATTGCAACCTAAGATTCGTAAATGGTACCAAACCGTACGTTCTGAAAAAGTTATCGTGAACGTTATACCGGAAAAATCGTACCGCACGACATCGGGGAGCCTGATTCCCCGATGTTTTCCCCAAACGTCGGTAAACCCGCCTCTATCGCATTTTTTCATCGCCTCGAATACAGCGACCCCCTCCCCTTCAAACATCGCCCTGCAACGCCCCAAATGCGTCCTGCTTTATCCGTACCGTAGTGCGCACTAACTTTCGCTATGATTCTCCAGCTTCACAGCCATGAATTGCCCTCCTACTTTCTTTTGCTCCCCTAATTTTACTCTCCTACTTTAAATAGACGTCATCAGGCAGCTATTAGTTCTATCACCTGATGACAGCAAGGACTCACCCACAGGGATGCGATAACAAAACAATGAGAGAAACGTCATGGCTAAAGAAAAGAAAGAACAGAAAAGCGCACTGAAAGAAGAGACGAAAACCAAGCAGGAAAAATTTGTGGCACTGGCTGAAGTCAGAGTCCCCAAAGTGCTGAAGCAAATCGCAACGGTGGGCAACCTGTCAGACCGGTCAAAATTTGACTACACCGACAAACAGGTGAAGCAAATTTATGATGCCCTGAAAGATTCACTGGATCAGATGAAAGCCCGGTTTGAAAATGGAGAGCAGAAAGAAGCGTCGTTCAAATTGTCATAATTTTCAGTAAGGATGAAGCCCCCGTTGTGGGGCTTATTTTGGCCTGCAATTTTTCGCTATAGTTTTCCCATAAGTATAAGTACAATCGTTTCACATAAAGTTAGCACAACAGAAAGCTATCGAGACCCAAGCTTAGCCAGTCAGTACAAGACCATGGCCGCATCTCCGGGCGGTAGCGTGCTTGGGGTTTAAAAACACCCTTGATCCCACAACGAATCGTCAAGTTTTTAGATGCCATTGAATTTCAGAAGTAATCAGGGCGTGGCTATAAGCCTGGATTCGCAAGGGGTGTAGTGTTTCTAAGGAATACTGTTATGTGTATACACACAAAAACACTGCAAAAAAAAGAGTATTATCTGTATCAGTACAGAAAAGAACGTTATATGACGGGTATTCTGTATTGGTACATCTACTGAGCGTTACACGTCATAATAGAAATTATGCAACATTTATGGATTATTACACAGGAAAGCCAACAGCATATTTAGATCAAAATGTCCTTGATATTATGGTCAAGTACGGCTATGTTCCCGCCAATAGTTGTATTGCTTACTCCCTATGTTTACAGGGCTACAGACGTGCCTTATAAAGTAGAGATATGACTAAATCTTGTATATTGCATTTGTTTATTGCCCAAAGAACAGCGATTTGTTCTGGGATACCTTCCTATCTCATGAATAGCCATATGTGGAGCAGGAAAATAAAGTTTTTATAGGACTTTAGTGCTCCCAACTATTGACGGGAACATAGCCGTCAAGTACGATGTTGTAGAGTTTAAAAGTAAGCTGATTGAGTCGTATCAAGTTATATATTCTGATGAAACATTGAAAGAAATAAAAAGATCTGGTGATGGGTATGAGAGTTTTTTAAATGTTCTCTCTGATCTAAATGCGTACTACCTAAAAATCAGAGTTGATTCAGACTTTACTCCTCGAGGCGATGCAACCATCACAGATAGAAATCCATTTGAAGCTTACAAGGATTATTGTGATAACATTGAACCTGTTTATGAGTTAATGCAGGAAGCAACTTTAGGCTCTCTCTCTAAATTTTATGGAGGGAATAAAGGTAAAAGTTTCGAAGATATTAATGGGCAGCAGTCAGAGTCGTTTGCTGGGCTATTATCTTATATTTCCGATCATTCAAAAGTGCTGAAGGATGCTTTTCCACACCTTGATATTGGCATTAATCATATGCTTGAAAGTATGCAAAGCCAATATGACGAAGCTCTCGGCCAGTCATCATCTGTATTGAAAGAGCATATAGAAAACGATAAAGAATGGTCTGGAGTTAAAGATTATCGGGATTCAACAGGCATTGGGCCAATCCAGCTAAATAACATTGAACCGCCTAATGTCATAAAAAAGATATGGAAACATTTTGAAAATCACGAATCATACAAAGGGTTTTCAATCGAACAGTTTTTGGGTATATCCAAAAGCCCAATATATAGAAATCGTGAAATGCACTTACATGAGAAAGTAACCTCCGCTTATAATGTATTAAATGTTGTTGGTTATTTTCCTGACTCAAAGATGAAAGAACAGCGAAGGTTCACAGCCGCAATGAGTGATGCTGGACATGCTTCAATGGCTTCCTTCTGTAGTTTTCTTCTCTCAAGGGATGGAGCATTTCTTAAAAAAACCAAAGCCGTTTATGAATACTTGGGGGCAAGCACTCAAGTAGTAACAGTAGAGTTTAATGCAAATGACGTGTAACGAACAAGGATAGATTGCGCCCAGCCGCAATCTTATCCTGTTGTTGCACAAGCCCGGTTTGACTTATGGTGAAGGTCGTCTATTGAAGATATATTTTCTGGTGAAAATAAAAGGACATCCATATATTCAACACGGGAATAACACGGGAATACGGGAATAAAAGGACATCCATATATTCAACACAAAACTTAAATAATTGTTCACTTACCAATGGATTCAGTTTGGTGAAAATATATGAATGTCCCCAAAAACCTTTTGTACACACAAAAACACTGCAAAAAAAGAGTATTATCTGTATCAGTACAGAAAAGAACGTTATATAACGGGTATTCTGTATTGGTACATCTACTAAGCGTTAGCTTCCAAACATACATCAAGTCAATCTAAATAATTTAAGTAGTAATAAATGATAAGTATTAACCTCAAGGATAAAAAACTTTTTGGCAATGAAGCTGGAGAGGACGAGGACTTAGATGTTCTTAATTCATATTATATCGACAATAATGATTTTGATGACTTCTTTGATTCAGATGAAAAACTATCAATCGTCAGTGCAAGGAAAGGAATGGGGAAGTCAGCACTTCTATCACGCTTAGAGTACAAACTTAAAAATGATGATGATTATGAATTACCCATTGTAATAAGAGTTAAGGGAAATGATTTATTAGGTCTAGGGGATTTCTCAGGTGAAGATCACTCGTACCTTGAAAATTACTGGAAACAAATAATTTGCAAAAAAATAATTGTAGAAATTGGCGATAGAATTGGATTTGCACTAACCAGCGATGAAATGTCAATGGTAGAACTCGCTGAAATAGAAGGCTTTAAAAGTAAAAATATAATTGGTGGACTAATTGGTCGTGTCAAAGGGAAAATCCCAGGGCTAGGAGTTGAGGTCAATGCTAATCAACCAAGCAACTTGAATGAGCTACTTCAAAACTATCAAGATGATAACAAAGATTCTTGTGTTTGGATTCTCATAGACGATATTGACGCAAAATTTCAAAACACATCAGAGCACCAAGCTCGTGTAGGTTCTTTTTTTAGTGCTATAAGAGCGTTGTCTTTCACTTTAAAAGGTTTAAACGTTAGAGCAAGCGTTAGGAGTGATGTATGGTCTTGCCTCAAGCATTTGGAAGACCTTGATAAGATTGAGCAATATATCATTGAAATAATCTGGACTCGAAAGCATATGAGAGATATGTTAGCGCAGAAAATACTCTCATATGTTCAACGTAAACATCCTGAATCGAGAGAAGCAAAATATAAATTAAAAGGGGATTATAACAAAATAATTGATTTAGTATTTGAGTCGCCAATCGAATAGAGAGGTAATGAAAACGCAAGAATTTTTGAAGCAATAACTGCTTTTTCAAACAAAAGACCAAGATGGATGGGTCAACTTGGCAGAATGGCAGGTAAGAAAGCAAAAGAAAATCCACGCGCAAAGAAAATAACTTTAGATCATATCAACTTCATTCTTTTAGATTTCGGAAAAAACAGAAGAGATGATTTAATCAAGGAGCACAACCATCAATTTGATGAGTTAAACAATCTAATAGATTCTTTGCGAGCTTCACAAAAAGAATTCACCTTTAGTGATATTCATGTAACCCTTGATGATAATTTCATTCGAGATAGGGACGCAAAAGATATTCCGCTAATCGATGGCAAGCCATATGTAGAACCAAAAGATCTCGGCGGGTTCCTCTACAAGCTTGGACTTATATCACGGATATGTGACGATAGAAAAACTTTTACTCATTTCACTGATGATCCTGACTTATATAACTCAATAGAAAATTCTAAAGACAATATAACTTGGTCTATACACTTAGCTTACCGTGAGTTTCTGAATATTCGATAGACAAGCAGCTAAATCGGGTAAGGGCTGGTCTTTCTCCAGCCCTCCCCACATCACGTAGCGTGCAGGTCCGCACTTCGCGATTCACCGAGAGTGATTTTTCAACAAGTTCAGAGACCCTTAATGGATAAAAGAATGGATAAAAGGGACATCCATATATTCAACACAAAACTTAAATAATTGTTCACTTACCAATGGATTCAGTTTGGTGAAAATATATGGATGTCCCAAAAAAAACACCATAAGTTCATGCCCATGCCGGGCGTACCAAAAAATCCATGCGACCACCTTCGGCGGTGCATGATTTGGGCGTTATGTGCTACACAAAACAAGAAGTGAATCATGCAATCCAAAGTTCCATTACCAACAGACAATATCTTTAAATTTTATGCTTTATTCGGTTTGATATTGTTTATAGCGACTGCATTTATGTTCGTTCAAAATCATCAAAGTTATAATGATAAAGCATTCGATCGATATATTGAGTTGCAGGCTTTTGCAAGTATTGAATCCCTAACAAAAGAGCAAGAAGCAAAGAAGTACATTCTTGAATCACAGAAAGATATCGATGCTTCTGATAAGAAATTATTTCTAAATATAATCGCAATATTCTTTATTATTTCAGTAGCACTGATGTTTTATGGCTTTATGAACTGGCACAATAAAATACAACCATTACAAGATGAAATCTCAAAGAGAAATCTAGAAAAGCTCAATTATGAAATTGAGTTGATAAAGGCTCAAACTAAATCTATACGTTATCCAAAACGTTAGAAAATAATAATCAGAATACGCACATAATCGGGTAGCCAGAGGTCTTTAACCTCCAGCCCCCAGTCGAGTCAACCGGCGGAACCTCCCCGTCAGTTGCTCACAGATCCGGACTTGAACCTCTCGATTCATCCGGCTCTTCTTATCCAACCGCTGACACACAGCCTGCTCGCCAAAAAAATAAGAGAACATCCATATATTCAACACAAAACTTAAATAATTATTCACTAACCAATGGATTCAGTTTGGTGAAAATATATGAATGTCCCCAAAAACACCTTTATACACAAAAAAACACTGCAAAAAAAAGAGTATTATCTGTATCAGTACAGAAAAGAACGTTATATAACGGGTATTCTGTATTGGGTGTAATTAAAAGTGTTCATTAGAAGTTTTTCTGCCCACAAAACCTCAATATGAACGATAATGTAAGAGTATTTCTCAACCCTAGTTAGTATTATGCCCTCACCTATTTCTCTTGCTGATAGACTTGCAGCCCACCCCGAGCTTTGAGCTTAGAGTTTCTGCACTTCCTGGATATTGTTGAAGCCGAGTCAGGTCTCCTGGATCGTGCTGATGATGCTGAAGAAGCCGTCATTGTCCACCTGCGTGAAATGGGCAATGAACTGCTTACTGGCTGGGGTACCTACAAGGAAGATCAAAAATTTGGCGAGGCTTGCCTGAAGCACCCCGGAGCTAAAACTCAAAAAAAAAACACTTATTGGCTGAGCACCTATGGGAAAATAGAAGTTCTTGAACGCTGCCAGACGGTAGACAAGCATCGGGTCAGACCTTTCAGTCATGCCGCTCATATTCACTGTCGCGACTACTCCCGCACAATTCAACGTAAAATTGTAGACTTTGGTGCAGATAGTTCTTTTCAGGCAGCTGCAAAAAAAATACATGAACATTATGGTATTGATGTGCCTGAGTCTTCTATTCGAGCCATAACTCTTGAGCACGCAAGCTGTATGCAAAATGATTCCATCAGTGCATCACAAAATCGTCAGGACTGCCTCGGTGAAGCTGCCCAGTTCATAGGAGAAATGGATGGAAGCATGATTCCTGTTGTCCTCTTTGATGAAGAGGCAGAAGGTGACAAACGCAAAGCACGTAAAACTGAATGGCAGGAGGCTAAACTTTGCCAGGTCTATAAGCTGGGTAGTTCAGATAAACGTCATCAGGCCACAATGGGAGGGCCGGATGAAGCAGGTGACCAGTGGTTGAGTTGTGCAATAGAGCAGGGGCTCAACCGGCAATCCTCTATCCATTGCGTGAGCGATGGAGCCACCTGGATTGCCAACCAGACAAAGAGAGTGTTTGGAGAGCAAGGAAGTTTCCTCGTTGACTATTATCATCTCTCTGAGCACTTCGCTGATGCAGCAGAAGAGTGTGTCGGGTTTAACAAGGAAACACGTGTACAGTGGCGGCATATCCAGCAGGAACGCATGAAATCTGGCAATATTAATGCCGTCATGGCAGAGCTTGATCCGCATAGAAACGGAAAGAAAGGCAAAGCAGCCAATAAACCAGAGGAGTGTCACCGATATATCCGAAACCGTCCAGGGCAATTCGAATATGCTGCAGCAGAAGCAGCCAATCTTCCCATTGGCTCTGGCGAAATAGAAAGTTCTAACAGTGCAGTAGTGCAGATGCGACTAAAAATACCGGGTGCTTGGTGGAAGCCTTCCATCGCAGGAGCAATGCTTTGCTTAAGAACATTGCGTTCTAACGGGGACTGGGATCAGTACTGGCAGCAAGCTGGATAATGGGTAGATGGAACACTTTTAATTACACCCATGTTAACCAGAGCTGGTTTCATAAACTGTCGCCAATATCGAGTAAGAGCCGGTCGGCACATTCGCTATTGAGGGCAAATGACTCCTCTCTGCTTTCTATGTTCAGCCCTTCGTTGACGACTCCTGTCGAACAACTACTATGGCCTCTGCTGACTTCTGTCCAATCACCATGCAAAATTGCTCCTGCAGGCGCTATCGGTTGTCATCGGGTTTGCTCGAACAGGGTGATGAATCACTGCTCGCCGAGCCTGTTGTAACCAGTGGCTGAGAACTGGGATTGACCGATCGCATGTTGAGCAGATCTCCCCGGATAAGAACATGAACTGTCAGTGCACAACCGCCGCATTTACCGTATCTCTCAAACCAGAGGGCTTTGTGATCTTTGGCTCACTCGCCCACGAGAAGTCGGCCTTGTATGCGATTTCTGTCCGTCGGCTCGCACTTTTGCAGTCAGACTGCCTCCGCACAATCTCTCACGAGATTGCACTTGCCTTAAGCTAGTGGTTATCATCAGCAGGCGTCTTTACCGCCAGTCAGATGCTGGTTTACCCACAGGGGACTTGCACCCCATAAGTTCATGCCCATGCCGGGCGTACCAAAAAAATCCAGGTGACGCCTACGGCGCACCTGATTTGGGCGTTAGCTTTTCAGGATGAACTGGCAATGTTGTCGTTCCAATTAACAAAGGATATGTATGGCTGTACCAATACAATCAATTGAAGAATCATTAAGTGTTGCTCATGTTGGAGCTATTGTTTCGAAAGCTGGAGCTACTTTCAACTTAGTTCCAAATGATTATGGTGTTGACGTTTCTGTAAGGAATATACAATCATTTAATGGTAAATTGATGGACCTTGGAACTTCGTTTGATTGTCAATTAAAGTCAACTATTAATTGGTCAGAGAAAGATGGTCATATAGTTTATGATGTTGAAATTGACACATATAACAAATTGATTTTTAGAGAGAAAAACTCTTCAATACCGTGCTTATTGGTTGTATTGTGTTTACCTAGAGATGAATCTCAATGGTTAACCTCCACAGAAGAAGGTCTATTATTAAAAAAGAGTTGTTATTTTTACCACTTAAAGGGTGAGCTACATAAAAATAAAACTCAGGCTAGAATTAAAATACCAATAGAGAACCGCTTAACTCCAGAGGCCGTTCAAGAGTTAATTGCTAAAGTAAAAATAGGAGAGTTACAATGAATATGATTAATATGAATTCTCCAATCTTGAAAACAATAAATCTTGAAAATTTAAATTCTTTTTTATCTATGAAGGGGTGGTCTAGAGGGTCTCCTGTATATCTAGAGAAAAATATTATTTATACAAGTCCTAAGAATTCATTAGGAGAAACCATTGAGATTATTGTACCTAAAGCAACTAGTTTTCTGGATTATAATAGCCGTCTAGCCGATGTCATCAACACTTTATCGTTTTATTATGAACAAGATTCTAGTGACGTAATTAGAAGCCTTTCTTCATGTTTTACGGATATATTTAGAGCGCGAATAATAGATACAGGAATATTTGATAACAGTCTTCCCATTGATGAAGTTTATCGTGAGATTGGCGGAATAAGATCTCTATTCTTATATGGCGCATCTTCAGAGATTGCACCCTCAAGACATTTTGATGCTCCGTTATCGAGGAGTCAAAAATTTATTGAAAACTGCCGTTTTGGTCATACATTTAAAGGAAGTTTTGGTTTTACGGTGGAGTTACCGATTATAAAGCCCCGTGAAGATAGAGAGTTATTTGACCTTCCGTTTGAGAGAAAGGTTAATGAAAGAATAGCTAGAGGTCTTCAATTAATATCTCAGTCGGTAAAGCATGATAACGCAGATATTTTAGTTGATGCATATGACTCGGCCTTTAATTCTAAGATGTGTGATGCCATTTTAAATATATCAAATCAAACGACAAAGTCTGTTGAGTTAGCATTTAATTGGGCAAAAGAAATCAACTTGTCAGATGATATCAGTTCCTTTAATAGTATTATTCTTAATGAAGCTCATTATGACGTCATTTCATATGCATCAAGTAAATTGAAAGAAGTTCCTCCAGAAGATAAAGTAATTACGGGAAAAATTATTAATTTACACTGTAATAATAACCCTGTAGATGAATCAATTACCAAAAGCATCATTATTAAATATATCGATGAGAGTAGTTCTAAACTTGATGTAAAGGCTGTTTTAAACTCTCATGACTATAAACTTGCTTGTAAAGCTCATATTGAAGGTATGGAATTAACTGTAAAAGGAAAGCTTGAAAGAACGGGTGGGCAGTGGACGCTTACCGATATTAAGTCGGTCAACGCAAAAAGCTAACAAGAAAAATCAACAAGGACGTAAAAATGTTTGGCTTTGCTCCTTCGTCACAAATATTAGCCAAACATTTTACGCCTGTTATTTTGGCGTTAGGTCAACAAGGAGAGTTATGAGTGTCAGATAAGATCCCTTGGATAGATATATTTTCAAGTGTTTCAGATAATGAAGCCGTCCAGATAGTTGCAGCAGTTGCTGTGTCAGGATTTATTCTCTTATCTGTTATTGTCAAAATCGTCAATTTTCACAACGAAAATATAAGACACTATAAAAGTAAAAATATTGAACAAGCTCTTGAAAAAATGGATGAAGACTCCAAAGATAAGGAGCTATTTCAAGAGTCTCTTGCCCAAGAATTATTTTATGCAAACACTAGGCTACATGCATCTAAAATGCAGCGAGAACAAATACTTGAATGGACGACTCAAAAAAATGTTTCATTACTTATTATTCGTAAAGCCTGGCCGTCTATAGAAATTGATAATAAAGGATCTATGTACCCGAAAGTATCAACATTAGACAA
>CBDBOO010000026.1:0-52296 GCA_965208385.1 Endozoicomonas sp. | reverse complement strand
CCCGCACAGTATAGATTAGCAATAAAAGGGACAGCCAGATTTTTCATATCACACTACTTCTGAAAATTTCACAGCCTGGAGATGGCGAGAAGATATCGCAGAGAATTCAATTAAGAGACTGACTCAAATAAGTGACACCATCCTTTGTTTTGGTCGAAGAAATCAAACTGATTGGACTAACGTAAGCAGTGAGAGTCTACTTTGCCGACAGCAGGCTGAGTATGGCAAGTTGTAGTAATAAATGAAAAATCTGGATTAAATTCTAGGGCCAATGAGCTGACTTCTTCCATGTACGACTACGGTAAACTGTACGGAGGTTAGAGACCATACAAGTTACTCTACATGGGAGTCAGCTCATACCCTTCCAGCTCTACAATCACCAAGCTTTCAGATTTTTTGTCCCGTACTTAGACCAGTGGTAGTAAACGACAGCGGAGTGCGTAACTACAGTTATTAAAATAAAGCAACTCCCCGCAGCAAGCTACGGGGGAATTGCCTTCATGGGGCTTCTCTTAAGGCTTCTCTTAAGATCTGTGCCAGACCACTGTAGGTACTTGAGTCTGTGAAAGTTCCCAAAAATGTCTCGAACAGCTGCGGATCCATCTCGATATTTGAAATTACATTATTTATAATTTTCTCAGCCTTTTCCCTATTTCCAACACCATACATCGATCTGATTTCTGCGAAGATAGTCTGATCTACAAGTTTTTCAGCTATAAAACGTGACCCAAAATATCCTAAATCTACGGAGACTGTACCCTTAATGATTTCCATATTCTTTCGTAGAACATCAACCTTAGCCTTATTTGAGGCCGCCACTCCCCCTCGATGTGCTGCCCCAAAAGCCTGACTTGTAGCAGGTGGTTGTCCGCTCATGAGTCTTCGGCCGACATCGCTGAAAGCCTCTCCTCCATAAGAAGTGTGCGTTCTTCTATGTCCAGTTCTATGTGCAGGGGAATTTTGCTGGGAATATCCCTGCCCCACGCTCGGAGTTTGAACTTGCCTGGGGGGATCGGGATTATAAGGTGTTCGCGATCCAGGTACAGCCTGCCCATACTTCTTCTGGTTATAAAACTGAACTAACAATTCTGCTAGATCATGGTGGCCTGTATCATTCAGAAGCTTGATTAATTTCTTAAAATTATGACAGGACATTCCAATTTGTGCGTCGATACAACCTCTTATCCTACTGAATCGACTTGATATTGAAAGTCCCTGTGTATGCAATACGTCATTTACTTGCTGTTCTGTGCAAAAGTGTATCTCAATCAGACGTTGAGCAAATGCATTAAGTCGCTCATCCCATTCATTTCCGGGATGTTTTTGAATGATTTCATCATAAAATCTTGTGTAACTGGCAGTGATTGCATGTCTTTCTGGAGCAACCCCTGCGTGCCCTTTACCTGTTGCTTGATATGTTAATAAGAATTGCTCTACAACATCATTAGCTCCGCCGGACTGCAGAAGGGCAGTGACTGGACCTCTCGATGCCATAGGAGTAACAATAGGAGCAACAATAGGAGTAACAATAGGAGCAACAATAGGAGTAACAATAGGAGTAACAATAGGAGTAACAACAGCAACTCGACGACTACCAGAACCAGAAGGGCTAGCTTGTGGTGTTGCTGTTAGTGATGGAGCATACTCAGCTGATGAGGGATCACTCGTTGAAGAGGCACTTTTTACACCACTTGTTGTGGTGCCCACTTGTTTCACAGCATAGGTAAGCGAACCAGCTACCCTTCTGCTACTACCGGACTGACCACCCGGACTCGGCCTGATTTTCAAAACACCAGTCTCCCCTTCCAGCCAAACCTCTTCACCCCCCAGATCAGGATAAGCAATATTGGTTTGCACACGTGTTGACACTGGCACAGTGGTGGCAGGAGACATCAGATCCCTTCTTAATCCATCTAACTCCCCTGTAATCGTCGTCATCACCCTAACGGTTTCAGTTGGTTCAAGGTCACTCTGGGTTAACTTATCATCCATGCTACTGACTGACGTTGACCGCAAACTAATCGTCTCAACCGTTGTCGCCATCAGTCTCATGGTCTCACTGCTAACCAACGCCAGTCCCGGCGTCTCATCCACCACAGGATTGCCGGTATTTAAAATCGCCAGTGTTGGCGTTGGCCTTATCTCTTCTCCTGCGGGAAGAAGCAACTCTGCAAAACTCCGTGAAGGAAGCACAACACTCTGTGACGCATCATCTTTGTCTTTATCCAGTTCCAGATTGCCAGTATTCAACAGCAACAGCCTGATACCTTCAGGACTGATCTGAACCGCTGGTGTGTGGTTCTTGTGCATGGTGCAATGCAAGTCTTCAAAGCAGGTCTCTTCGGTGTAGCTTCCCGACAACTGCCCCGCAAAAAAAGCCACAGACTCCCCCTGCACCACCACGTCCATACCATTGATCTTGCCCTCAATCACAGGCAGTGGTGCAGACTGCACAGCCAAGTCCTGAGCACAGGCCAAGCGCATAAGTAGCCCAGCTAGCAGGATCAGAATGTATATAAAAGATCGATGATTCATAAGGCAGTAACAGTCCTAAAGTATGTAAGCCCGCACAGTATAGATTAGCAATAAAAGGGACAGCCAGATTTTTCATATCACACTACTTCTGAAAATTTCACAGCCTGGAGATGGCGAGAAGATATCGCAGAGAATTCAATTAAGAGACTGACTCAAATAAGTGACACCATCCTTTGTTTTGGTCGAAGAAATCAAACTGATTGGACTAACGTAAGCAGTGAGAGTCTACTTTGCCGACAGCAGGCTGAGTATGGCAAGTTGTAGTAATAAATGAAAAATCTGGATTAAATTCTAGGGCCAATGAGCTGACTTCTTCTATGTACGACTACGGTAAACTGTACGGAGGTTAGAGACCATACAAGTTACTCTACATGGGAGTCAGCTCATACCCTTCCAGCTCTACAATCACCAAGCTTTCAGATTTTTTGTCCCGTACTTAGACCAGTGGTAGTAAACGACAGCGGAGTGCGTAACTACAGTTATTAAAATAAAGCAACTCCCCGCAGCAAGCTACGGGGGAATTGCCTTCATGGGGCTTCTCTTAAGGCTTCTCTTAAGGCTTCTCTTAAGATCTGTGCCAGACCACTGTAGGTAATTGAGTCTGTGAAAGTTCCCAAAAATGTCTCGAACAGCTGCGGATCCATCTCGATATTTGAAATTACATTATTTATAATTTACTCAGCCTTTTCCCTATTTCCAACACCATACATCGATCTGATTTCTGTGAAGATAGTCTGATCTACAAGTTTTTCAGCTATAAAACGTGACCCAAAATATCCTAAATCTGCGGAGACTGTACCCTTAATGATTTCCATATTCTTTCGTAGAACATCAACCTTAGCCTTATTTGAGGCCGCCACTCCCCCTCGATGTGCTGCCCCAAAAGCCTGACTTGCAGCAGGTGGTTGTCCGCTCATGGAGCTTCGGTCGACATTGTCGTATAAAGCCCCTCCATAAGAAGTGTCCGTTCTTCTATGTACAGCTCTATGTGCAGGGGGATTTTGCTGGGAATATCCCTGCCCCACGCTCGGAGTTTGAACTTGCCTGGGGGGATCGGGATTATAAGGTGTTCGCGATCCAGGTACAGCCTGCCCATACTTCTTCTGGTTATAAAACTGAACTAACAATTCTGCTAGATCATGGTGGCCTGTATCATTCAGAAGCTTGATTAATTTCTTAAAATTATGACAGGACATTCCAATTTGTGCGTCGATACAACCTCTTATCCTACTGAATCGACTTGATATTGAAAGTCCCTGTGTATGCAATACGTCATTTACTTGCTGTTCTGTGCAAAAGTGTATCTCAATCAGACGTTGAGCAAATGCATTAAGTCGCTCATCCCATTCATTTCCCTGGAGCAACCCCTGCGTGCCCTTTACCTGTTGCTTGATATGTTAATAAGAATTGCTCTACAACATCATTAGCTCCGCCGGACTGCAGAAGGGCAGTGACTGGACCTCTCGATGCCATAGGAGTAACAATAGGAGCAACAATAGGAGTAACAATAGGAGCAACAATAGGAGTAACAATAGGAGTAACAATAGGAGTAACAATAGGAGTAACAATAGGAGTAACAACAGCAACTCGACGACTACCAGAACCAGAAGGGCTAGCTTGTGGTGTTGCTGTTAGTGATGGAGCATACTCAGCTGATGAGGGATCACTCGTTGAAGAGGCACTTTTTACACCACTTGTTGTGGTGCCCACTTGTTTCACAGCATAGGTAAGCGAACCAGCTACCCTTCTGCTACTACCGGACTGACCACCCGGACTCGGCCTGATTTTCAAAACACCAGTCTCCCCTTCCAGCCAAACCTCTTCACCCCCCAGATCAGGATAAGCAATATTGGTTTGCACAGGATTGGTTTGCACACGTGTTGACACTGGCACAGTGGTGGCAGGAGACATCAGATCCCTTCTTAATCCATCTAACTCCCCTGTAATCGTCGTCATCACCCTAACGGTTTCAGTTGGTTCAAGGTCACTCTGGGTTAACTTATCATCCATGCTACTGACTGACGTTGACCGCAAACTAATCGTCTCAACCGTTGTCGCCATCAGTCTCATGGTCTCACTGCTAACCAACGCCAGTCCCGGCGTCTCATCCACCACAGGATTGCCGGTATTTAAAATCGCCAGTGTTGGCGTTGGCCTTATCTCTTCTCCTGCGGGAAGAAGCAACTCTGCAAAACTCCGTGAAGGAAGCACAACACTCTGTGACGCATCATCTTTGTCTTTATCCAGTTCCAGATTGCCAGTATTCAACAGCAACAGCCTGATACCTTCAGGACTGATCTGAACCGCTGGTGTGTGGTTCTTGTGCATGGTGCAATGCAAGTCTTCAAAGCAGGTCTCTTCGGTGTAGCTTCCCGACAACTGCCCCGCAAAAAAAGCCACAGACTCCCCCTGCACCACCACGTCCATACCATTGATCTTGCCCTCAATCACAGGCAGTGGTGCAGACTGCACAGCCAAGTCCTGAGCACAGGCCAAGCGCATAAGTAGCCCAGCTAGCAGGATCAGAATGTATATAAAAGACCGATGACTCATAAGGCAGTAACAGTCCTAAAGTATGTAAGCCCGCACAGTATAGATTAGCAATAAAAGGGACAGCCAGATTTTTCATATCACACTACTTCTGAAAATTTCACAGCCTGGAGATGGCGAGAAGATATCGCAGAGAATTCAATTAAGAGACTGACTCAAATAAGTGACACCATCCTTTGTTTTGGTCGAAGAAATCAAACTGATTGGACTAACGTAAGCAGTGAGAGTCTACTTTGCCGACAGCAGGCTGAGTATGGCAAGTTGTAGTAATAAATGAAAAATCTGGATTAAATTCTAGGGCCAATGAGCTGACTTCTTCCATGTACGACTACGGTAAACTGTACGGAGGTTAGAGACCATACAAGTTACTCTACATGGGAGTCAGCTCATACCCTTCCAGCTTTACAATCACCAAGCTTTCAGATTTTTTGTCCCGTACTTAGACCAGTGGTAGTAAACGACAGCGGAGTGCGTAACTACAGTTATTAAAATAAAGCAACTCCCCGCAGCAAGCTACGGGGGAATTGCCTTCATGGGGCTTCTCTTAAGGCTTCTCTTAAGGCTTCTCTTAAGATCTGTGCCAGACCACTGTAGGTAATTGAGTCTGTGAAAGTTCCCAAAAATGTCTCGAACAGCTGCGGATCCATCTCGATATTTGAAATTACATTATTTATAATTTACTCAGCCTTTTCCCTATTTCCAACACCATACATCGATCTGATTTCTGTGAAGATAGTCTGATCTACAAGTTTTTCAGCTATAAAACGTGACCCAAAATATCCTAAATCTGCGGAGACTGTACCCTTAATGATTTCCATATTCTTTCGTAGAACATCAACCTTAGCCTTATTTGAGGCCGCCACTCCCCCTCGATGTGCTGCCCCAAAAGCCTGACTTGCAGCAGGTGGTTGTCCGCTCATGGAGCTTCGGTCGACATTGTCGTATAAAGCCCCTCCATAAGAAGTGTCCGTTCTTCTATGTACAGCTCTATGTGCAGGGGGGATTTTGCTGGGAATATCCCTGCCCCACGCTCGGAGTTTGAACTTGCCTGGGGGGATCGGGATTATAAGGTGTTCGCGATCCAGGTACAGCCTGCCCATACTTCTTCTGGTTATAAAACTGAACTAACAATTCTGCTAGATCATGGTGGCCTGTATCATTCAGAAGCTTGATTAATTTCTTAAAATTATGACAGGACATTCCAATTTGTGCGTCGATACAACCTCTTATCCTACTGAATCGACTTGATATTGAAAGTCCCTGTGTATGCAATACGTCATTTACTTGCTGTTCTGTGCAAAAGTGTATCTCAATCAGACGTTGAGCAAATGCATTAAGTCGCTCATCCCATTCATTTCCGGGATGTTTTTGAATGATTTCATCATAAAATCTTGTGTAACTGGCAGTGATTGCATGTCTTTCTGGAGCAACCCCTGCGTGCCCTTTACCTGTTGCTTGATATGTTAATAAGAATTGCTCTACAACATCATTAGCTCCGCCGGACTGCAGAAGGGCAGTGACTGGACCTCTCGATGCCATAGGAGTAACAATAGGAGCAACAATAGGAGTAACAATAGGAGCAACAATAGGAGTAACAATAGGAGTAACAATAGGAGTAACAATAGGAGTAACAACAGCAACTCGACGACTACCAGAACCAGAAGGGCTAGCTTGTGGTGTTGCTGTTAGTGATGGAGCATACTCAGCTGATGAGGGATCACTCGTTGAAGAGGCACTTTTTACACCACTTGTTGTGGTGCCCACTTGTTTCACAGCATAGGTAAGCGAACCAGCTACCCTTCTGCTACTACCGGACTGACCACCCGGACTCGGCCTGATTTTCAAAACACCAGTCTCCCCTTCCAGCCAAACCTCTTCACCCCCCAGATCAGGATAAGCAATATTGGTTTGCACAGGATTGGTTTGCACACGTGTTGACACTGGCACAGTGGTGGCAGGAGACATCAGATCCCTTCTTAATCCATCTAACTCCCCTGTAATCGTCGTCATCACCCTAACGGTTTCAGTTGGTTCAAGGTCACTCTGGGTTAACTTATCATCCATGCTACTGACTGACGTTGACCGCAAACTAATCGTCTCAACCGTTGTCGCCATCAGTCTCATGGTCTCACTGCTAACCAACGCCAGTCCCGGCGTCTCATCCACCACAGGATTGCCGGTATTTAAAATCGCCAGTGTTGGCGTTGGCCTTATCTCTTCTCCTGCGGGAAGAAGCAACTCTGCAAAACTCCGTGAAGGAAGCACAACACTCTGTGACGCATCATCTTTGTCTTTATCCAGTTCCAGATTGCCAGTATTCAACAGCAACAGCCTGATACCTTCAGGACTGATCTGAACCGCTGGTGTGTGGTTCTTGTGCATGGTGCAATGCAAGTCTTCAAAGCAGGTCTCTTCGGTGTAGCTTCCCGACAACTGGCCCGCAAAAAAAGCCACAGACTCCCCCTGCACCACCACGTCCATACCATTGATCTTGCCCTCAATCACAGGCAGTGGTGCAGACTGCACAGCCAAGTCCTGAGCACAGGCCAAGCGCATAAGTAGCCCAGCTAGCAGGATCAGAATGTATATAAAAGACCGATGACTCATAAGGCAGTAACAGTCCTAAAGTATGTAAGCCCGCACAGTATAGATTAGCGCTCACAGATTACCCCAGAAAACCAGCAAAGGCTGTAGTAGCAAATAATAAGGAAGCAAATAATAAGGACAAACAAAAGGTTCCAGAGTGCTGGGGTCAAATAATAAGGACACCCAACAAAAGGTTCCAGAGTGCTGGGGTTGCTCGGTGAACAGTTCAGTCATCGTGGCAAGGCAAGCTGGAAATAACCCGCGAGAACAAATAATAAGGACACCCAACAAAAGGTTCCAGAGTGCTGGGGTTGCTCGGTGAACAGTTCAGTCATCGTGGCAAGGCAAGCTGGAAATAACCCGCGAGAATGGAGTTTAAAGAGGAGGCTGTGCTACTAATCAGAGGAAGGGGGGTATTATTATCAAAGCAGCTTTATGGAAGGGGAGTATGCTGTTAGCGCTTTTATGTGAATAGCAACGAACTGCTGCCAACGCCTTGAACCCAGTGTCGGCCTGTATTCCGTGCGTAAGCTTTTAAAGAAGCGAGTTTGCCAACAGCCCTGCGGAAGCGATTATTCCAGCGCATGGTTTTCAGCCATTCGTCAGGGTCGATACCTATTCGCTCAAGAATGGGAGGGGTATCAGCAGGAATGCTTCCTCGTTTATCTTTTCGAATAACCCGGCCAGTCCAATCAACTAATTGCAGATAACCATTGAGTGTATAGGGAATCGCCTGTTCCGGATTCTGACCTTGCGCCTGTAATGGCTTCAGATGTTTTGGTTGTTTTTTACCGGCAGGCAGGGAGAGCTTCTGCACTCTTTGTTTTATTGATGTATAGGCAGATTTTTCAGGCGTTTTGGCTAATTTTGCTCGTATAGGGTTTAAATCTACATAGGTCATACAGGTGAGTAATGCCGCCTCATCCAGCAAAGCCTGATTTTTATAACGACCTTCCCAGAAACGCCCCTTACAGCCGTCTTCCTTGTTGGCTTCCCGAGCCAGGTGCTCATTCAAACAACGCATAAACCAGCTGATATCTAACAGGCGGCAGCGATATATCTCTGAAAACTCTTCTACTTTCTGTAACTCTGCATGATCCATTTTGTCGTTTTCCAGATAGCGTTGCACCAGAACATGGCCAGAGAACAACGTCGTCCAATGTTCGAGAACCTCTCTGGTATTCCACGATTTACCCACCTCACGATTAATATGAAGGACAACGTGATAGTGGTTCGACATGACTGCGTAAGCGCAGACTTCGATGGCAAAAACCTCTGTGAGGAGGTTCAGGCGATCAACGACCCACTGACGACGATGTTCAAAATTATTACCCGCAATAAAGCAGGACAACCAACACTTTGGTTGTCCAGTTTTGTTTGGTTTTGTTTGTTTTGTTGAACAGCTATTCAGACTGTGCCTATGTTAGCGGGTTGCAGTGATTTCCTGCGGCTGTCGGGTCAGCTTGAGAAGATAACTTCCAGCAAGGGTGGCTGGCATCAGTCCCACTCCCAGAATCAGATAGAGCAGAGAAAACCCTGAGCTGTTTTCATAGGTTAATGCGATCAGCCAGTAAGCGGCGGAAGCGACACCCAGGCTCAGGGTATATTTCAGGGCATAGAAACGTGAGCGCCACGCATCAGAAGAATAACGGCCGGTCAGCCAGTCATTGACCGGCAGTTGGGCAAAGGTTACAAAAAGAATTACTGCCAGCAGGAAGAAAGGAGACTCAAACATGGCTGCCGCTAATAATAAAATAACTCTTGAGCCACACAAAATAGTGAGCAGCAGCGCTGGGGAGTAGCGATCCATTAGTTCGCCAGTAACCATCTGGGCCATAGAAGCAAATACAAAAATCAGCGTTGCAATTCCACCTGTATTTGAGAGCGATAAGTGCCGGGTTAGGGGATCCTCTGCAATGATTTTTGGCAGTGCGGTGGTTAAGCTACTGAATGCAAGGCCTCCACAAAGAGCAATGACAGCGATAGCAATAAAAATCTTTGCCATTATTTTGGTATCAGGCAAGGGCGGTGAATGCTTTTTGGTGGTTGTTCCGACAGCATAATCGAACTCCCTGAATTGTTGCCAGTATACAAGCCCGCTTAGAACAGATATCACGCAGGGAACAATAAAAGCCGTTCTCCAACTGATCCAGCTGGATAGCAGGGTAGTGGTGACTGCTGCTATTGCGAGTCCAAGATTTCCCATAACGCCATTGACGGCCAGTGCCCGGCCAGGTTTATCGGAAGTGCTATACACCATGGCAATACCTACCGGATGATAAATAGCAGCAAAAATACCGATAAAACTCACAGCAATACCCAGTTGGGTTGCATTGCTGGTAAGTCCTGCGGCAATAGAAGACAGTCCAATACCAATAAAGAAGGCGACCATCATAGTAAAACGCCCCAGTTTATCAGCAAGCCAACCAGCGGGTATGGCTCCAAGACCATAAGCCAGTGCGCCAAAACTACCCGCTTTCAACAGTTCTTCATAAGGCATTTGCCATTGATCTGTAAGAAACAGAATTGCGGAGTAACTATTCAGCACCCCCACAAAAAAGGTAAACTTTGTGAAGAGCCTGTCCCGCAAGGGATAAAAAAATCCGACCAGAAAAGCAGATTCAAGAAAATAGCCTTTTATCGTTGAAATAGAGCAAATAAACGACATCTGATCCTTGGCAAGGTGCTCAAAGCTCCAATCTTAGATAACAGTACAACAATGAGAGTGTCCTGAAGCCAAGAAAAGAGAAGGCTTATAACTAAAACCACATATTACTCAATTATTACAGGGGGTGCTGAATAGTTACATTGCGGAAGGGAAAATCAGTACAAAAAAATGATCCAGTCCATGGCCTAAATTCAACATATAAAAGTGCAGTGATTTTTTTGTCATGGTTTAGCCTGAATGCTGGATGAATATGCAGCAATTTTACTGGATGCGAAGTTGGCGTATAGGTTGCAAAATGACAAAATATAGTCCAAACAGGTCAATGACTAACTCTGATTTCAGAAGAGGATAAAGTGGCTGTTACTACTATCGAATCACCGGAGAGTCGCTCAAAGGCAGCGCAATAGCATAATTAGAATTCGGAAATGGTATTACAGGCTGTCACAGGTCTATCTTCTGAATACCCGGCGGGGCACAGTGCCGGTTGGCATACTCATGACCGTTCTCAGGTAGTGTACGCCATAAGTGGGGTACTGACTGTTTCCACTGACAATGGAATATGGATAGTCCCGCCACAAAGAGCTGTCTGGGTGCCTGCGAACAGAATGCATGAGGTTGAAATGACCCGTGATGTGTCGATGCGAAGCTTGTACATTGCTCCTGACGTTAAAACTGATCTGCCAGATCACAATATTGTGTTACAGATGTCTCCATTGATGAGGGAGTTATTGCTGAAGTTTTTTGAACTTCCTCGGCCTTACGACACCGCAGGATCTGGGGGAAGGCTGGTTCAGGTTATGATTGATCAGCTGGCTACATTGCAAACAGAACCATTGCATCAGCCTCTGGCGGCTGAACCCAGACTTGAAAAAATCCTTTCTGCTTTCTATGAAAATCCGGCAATCCAACATGAGCTGTCCTGGTGGGCAAGATAGGTATGCGTCAGTGTGCGTACTTTGTCCAGATTGTTTGATGCTGAACTGGGTATGAGTTTTGTCCAGTGCCGTCAGCAGATTCGTCTGCTTGCCGCTGTAAAGCAACTTGCTTTGGGAGATTCAGTCTCCAGAGTGGCTTTAGAGGTGGGCTTTCAAAGCCAGAGCAGTTTTATTGCCCTGTTTCGGAGAACTCTGGGAGTGACTCCGAAACAGTATTTCTCATGAGAATTAACTGGACGTGTCAGGCGACTCGTCCAGATAAAACCTAAAGCAGACGTAAATTCAACAAATCATAAAAGTAAGCTCGACCCGCCAACTCAGATGCTGTCAGAAGAACAGCACCGGATAAGGATAAAGCCAGAGAATTTTTCCCTCCGAGCATGGGGGGGGGTAAAAGAGTGATGCAACCCAATGCCAGCAGGGATAACCGGATATCCGTGTTGACCAGTGCCGTGCGGGAGCACTGGTCTGTCAGCGTCAAGATATTTTGTCTGCAGGCGGTCATTGAGTTTTCCGGGTCATGCAGAAGCAGCACTGATTAAGTGCTGCCCATGAGCTTGTGAAAATACAGAGTCTTTCATTCTATTATTCAAAGAACCTGGTCGAGAATTCTGATTAAGTGTTCGGTTTGTGGCAGATCACCAATAGTAATACGCAAACCCATCTGCCCCTCTGCGCTGATTTTTGGGCGAATAAGAATATTATTCTGGCGAAGATGCTGCTCGACCGCTGTCGTGTTGTCCGGGAATGTCCATAGAAAATTGGCCGTACTGTGCCAGTAATCAACACCTTTCTGCTTTAAATAAGCTTCCAGCATGGGTTTGGACTGGGTCATTACCTCACTGACGTAATTATGGGTATATTGCGGGTTATCGAGGGCTGCATTAATGGCGACAGTGGCAAACTGGTTTACATCATAAGGTCCCCGGATGTTAAGCAGGGCTTTGATATTGTCCTTTTGGCTGATGATATATCCGAGACGAATTGAGGGAAGCCCCCAGGTTTTTGAAAAGGTTCGGGTGATCAGTAGATTTGGACAGGTATTAATGGCATCAGCCACAGTTGCTCCGGAGTATTCGAAGTAACATTCGTCAACAAGAATGGCTGTATCGGGGGCTATCTGTGCGATCGCCAGAATATCTTTTTTGTCGATTCCAGTACCACTGGGATTGTTTGGATTGGCTATAACGATCAGTCTGGTGTTGTCTGTTATTGCATTCAGTACGGCTTGCAAAGGAAAACCAGCCAGTTTTGAATAGGCGGGTTCAATTATTTTCAGGTTCTCTATTTTTGCGCATTGGTGGTACATGGCAAAAGTAGGAGCGGGAATGATTATTTCATCACCTTCCCTGCAGGTTCCCCTGATGATCAAATCGATACCCTGATCAGAACCGTTGGTGATCATTATTTCTGATTTATTTACTTCGCAGTAATAGGCTATTTTCTCAGTCACATCACCATAAGAAGGGTAGAGTTGCAGACAATCATCCTGAATATAATTAATAAGTGCCTGCTTTATATGATGGCTGACCGGCAGGGTTCTTTCATTGAAATCCAGAAGGAGATGTTTACCGGGATTCCTTCCTTCCAGCGGTGGTTTATAGGCACTCATTTGAGTGATGTGACTTTTAAAAATGCCCATACGCTATTTATCCCGATTGAGTTTAATTCTTGTATCTCCGGCAGCTAGCAGTATATGCAGAGGTGTGACGGGATTCCATATTTAGGTAAACGATACAAAGAAGAGATAAGCGTAAATCTTTAACCATCGGGCTTTCAGGAGGTTCTTGGGCTAGGCTCTCTGTACTCAAATTACCAATACCGTTACTGGCTAACCCCATGAATAAAAATGAAACGCTGGCTCTGGTCAGACTGCTGCTTTGCAGCAGTGCTGGAGTTTTATTTTTTTTTATACCGGTTGAGTGGAATGGCAGATATACCATTGTTCTGGATCATATTGTATCTGCGGCCCTTGAATATCGAACAGCTACCGAGTTCTGGGTGGTTGGTTTGATGCTGATCGGGATCATCAAGGCCGTCAGATCGGCTACCAGTGTTTTGTCATTAATGGTCGGACTGGCCGTTATGCTGTCAGGATTGACGGCAGCAATTCTGGTGATAACTCACCGGGGACCAGATATGTTAATGCAACCTGATATGTTGCCTTTTCTTTTTTATAAACTGGTTCTTATGGTGGGAATCATTATTCCTGTTGGGGCTATCTTCCTTCCATTGCTAACCAGTTGCGGGCTGATGGAGTTGGTTGGTTATTCTCTGAAGCCAATTATGCAAAAGGTCTGGCGATTACCGGGATGTGCAATAGTGGATGCTGTAACTTCATTTATGGGCAGTTATTCACTGGCCCTGTTATTAACGGGCAGGCTTTATCAACAGAAAATTTATAGCCTCAGGCAGGCGGCGATTATTGCCACAGGGTTTTCAACTGTTTCAGTGACCTTTATGGTGGTTATCGCTGAGACCCTGGGATTAATGGATCACTGGTTGTTTTATTTCTGGGGGTGTCTTCTGGTGACATTTCTGGTTACGGCTATTACAGCCCGGTTGCCTCCTTTATTACATCTGGAAGAATTACATCTGGAAGATTCTGAAGGTGCAGCGATTGAGGATTCCCATGAATGTGTTACTGAAGCATGGCAACATTTCATCCTGAAAATGTCACAATCACCTCCTCTGCATCGTCAGATAATGGAAAGCTTTTTTGCAGGTTTGAAAATGGCGGGCAGCATATTGCCAACTATTATGTTTGTTGGCGCAGTTGGCTTGGTTCTGGCTCGTTATACGCCATTTTTTGACGGGCTGGGCTGGATTTTTTATCCATTTTGCAAGTTGATGCACCTGGCTGAACCAGAGATTATCAGCAAAAGTCTTTCCTCCGGATTGGCGGAGGTGTTCTTGCCCTCGCTGCTGGCCAGGGATGCCATGCTGGAAACGCGGCTGGTGGTTGCAGTGAGTTCGGTGTCATCCATTTTATTTTTATCGGCCAGCATACCCTGCATAGTGTTTTCAGGGATTCCACTGTCCATAGGCAGCTTGCTGGTTATCTGGCTGGAAAGAATGATTCTCTCTATTGTGCTCAGTGGTTTGCTGGTTCATGTGTTTTTATGATTCATGTGTTTTTTGATGGTTGGGCTGCATTTGATTGTGCTGAATACCCGTTTCTGAATTGAGGTTTGCCAGCAAGGGAATATATCATGCTCATTAACGTAAAATGGTGTGTTCCATGGAAAAATTATTAGAGTTGTTATCTGATGGCGATTTTCATTCCGGTGAGGAGCTTGGTACGTCATTGGGGATGACCAGGGCAGCCATATGGAAAAAATTAAAAACACTGGAAGAGCTGGGTCTTCAAATCGAATCTGTTCGGGGTAAGGGGTACTGTCTGAACCCTGGCACTGAATTGCTGGATGCGAAGCAGATAGAGTCCGGCCTTGATGTGAATCTGAAAAAAAAGGTCGCCCTTCATACTTGTCTGACGACGGTATCCACAAATGATCTGGTCAGAGAACAGGCTGCATCTGATTTATCTAAAAAGCATTTTTGTCTTGCCGAGCATCAAACCGGTGGCCGGGGAAGGCGTGGACGACTCTGGCATTCACCCTTTGGTTCAACCATCGCCCTGTCAGCCTGCTGGAAAATGGGAGAGGGCACCGCTTCGCTGGAAGGTTTGAGTCTGGCTGTGGGCCTGGCCGTCTTGAAGGCGCTGGAATCCTGTGGTGCCAGAGATCTGAAATTGAAATGGCCAAACGATGTGCTTTGGCTTTCATCTGAAGGTTATAAAAAGTTGAGCGGCATACTTCTGGAAGTTCATGGCGATCCAACCGGAGAGTGTGAAGTCATTATAGGTATCGGTGTCAATGTGTCGCTGAGTGAAGAGCAGATTAATGATATTGCTCAACCTGCAGTGGATCTGCATCGCATCTGTGGCAAACCGGTCAGTCGTAATGGGATTGCCAGTGCCATTATAAATACCCTCTGCCATGTTCTTGAGGGTTATGGCAGTGGAGGCTTTGCAATGTTTCGTGAAGAATGGAGTCGTCATGATGCCTATTTCGGACAAAAGGTAACTCTGGATGCTTCGGGAAGAAAAATCTCAGGAATGGCTGCTGGTGTGAATGACCTGGGAGGTTTATTGCTGGAAACCGATACGGGTATGATGGTTTTTAATGGTGGTGAAGTATCACTGCGTCGTTCCTGATCCAATATTTCTGACTGATGGCAGCTGTTAAATAATGAATATATTAGAACTGGATGCAGGCAATACCCGCTTGAAATGGCGGCTGTTAAAAAATGGCAGCGTGACTGACCGTGGTTTTGTGATGAACTCGGAATCATGGGCTACTCACTTGCCGGGTGTGCTGGCAGGGCTGGACAGAATAGACAGGGCAAGGGCTTCAGTGGTCTCAGGCAGCGAAAGAACGAATGCACTGATAACCGTTATGAAAGAACAGACTGGAGTGACGCTGGAGACTGTCGTGGTCAGCGCTCTGAATTGTGGGATTAATGTCGCTTATAAGAATGCCCGGACATTAGGTGTTGATCGATGGCTTGCCATGCTGGCTGCACACCATCAGAAACAACGCTGTGATAAGCTGATTGTCGACAGTGGTACAGCCTTGACGATTGATCTGGTTGATCGCCATGGGCAGCATCTTGGTGGGTATGTGGTACCTGGTTTGGGATTGATGAAAAAAGCATTGAATGTGAATACTGCCCATCTTGAGATGATTGATGATCCGGCGACTTCAATAGTGCCAGGAGTAGAATCGATGGCCTGCATTAATAATGGGGTTCTGTCGATGGCGGTTGCGATGATCAACACTCAGTGTCAGAGAATGGATAACCCTGTCGTTTTTCTTACCGGTGGTGATGCTGATCAATTGCAGCCTTATATTTCGTCAACGATATATTCTGTGCCGGATCTGGTTATGGATGGATTGTCACTGGCCTGTGAGGAATGTTGATGCGATGGACTGTGCTGGCATTGATTCTTGCCAATATTGGCTACTTTGCCTGGGGAATGTACCGGCAATCACATCTGGATTACGCCATGGAGCGTCGAGTTGATTCCCTGCAAGAGGAATCAGGCAGACGTTTGATCTTATTATCAGAGGCGTTGTTAAAGGAAAGAACAGTTAACCCCAGGCCGATGACGGCTGTATCTCAGGCTTCTGAAGACAGTAAATTTTATAGTAAAGACGCATGTCTGTTGCTCGGTCCTTTTAGAAAACCTGAAAAAGCTGATCAATTACAACAAAGACTTTTTTCCATGGGGGTCAGTAGTAAGGAACGTTCAGATATGGGAGCCGCCAGTGCTGGCTATTGGGTTCATATTCCGCCTCTGCCCGGTCGTGATGCAGCCATACGAATGCTAAGAGAGCTTCAGGCTCAGAAGATAGATAGTTTTGTCATTACTCAAGGTGAGTTATCTAATGGTATTTCTTTGGGATTGTTTAACAAGGAGGCGTCAGCAAATACAGTCAGTCGTCGTTTAATGGAGGCGGGTTATAATGTGGCTATTAAAACACTACCCCGAACTCCGGAGCTCTGGTGGCTGGAACTGGATGTGTCAGAAGAGGGCAAGCTGAATCAATCATTCTGGAATGAAACTGCAAGACAGTTCCCTGATCTTAAAAAGATAAAAAAGAACTGTAAAAGCATTGCATCGAACGACGAGTTTCAATAATATACGCCACGCGCTCAGGCAGCAGGGCAAGCAAATCACCACTGAATCAGTGAGTGAGGAAAAGGAAGAAATTCTGGCTTGACTTTGAACTGATCCTGAATAGAATAGCGCATCAATTGGTGGGGTTCCCGAGCGGCCAAAGGGATCAGACTGTAAATCTGACGCGAAAGCTTCGCTGGTTCGAATCCAGCCCCCACCACCAGCTTTACTTCCTGAATGTTTCGAATGACAGGCTTTTAAGTCTGGTTTGGTATTTTCAGGTTTCGGGTATGCCTTTAGGTTTTTACCTGTTATGTTACTTGGTTCTGCGGGTATAGTTTAGCGGTAGAACCTCAGCCTTCCAAGCTGATGATGCGGGTTCGATTCCCGCTACCCGCTCCAATTTCAAATCGATACTGCTCTTATAGCTCAGTTGGTAGAGCGCATCCTTGGTAAGGATGAGGTCACCGGTTCAACTCCGGTTAAGAGCTCCACTTTTTAGGTAGGCGTTTTGTCTGTCTTGGTTGTCACTACTTCGTGTCTGTTTAAGTGGGATCTGAATAAATAAAGCTTTTCAGGTGATTGGATGCTGATTATAATCGATTGGCTTCTGTGTCTGGAAAAGTTTTAACGATATAGGCCAGTAGTTCAATTGGTAGAGCACCGGTCTCCAAAACCGGGGGTTGGGGGTTCGATTCCCTCCTGGCCTGCCATTTTTTTCTGGATAATGCCCTTGCTTAGATAGAGATATTCAAGCTGATGAGTGGAAATTCTGATATTGCGACTTCGGGTCGTCTGGATGGTCTCAAATGGGGCCTCGTAGCGACTCTTGTTGCTGTTGGTGTATATGGAAATTATTATTTTTCTACAGAGTCGCTGCTCTATAGAGTAGTGGCTTTGCTTGCGCTTGCAGGAGTGGCTGGTTTTATTGCCATGCAGACCGTCAAAGGCGGTGCCTTCTGGGAGTTGGTCAAAGAGGCCAAGGTAGAGATTCGTAAGGTTGTCTGGCCTACCCGTCAGGAAACCGTGCAAACTACAATGATTGTTGTTGTTGTAGTTCTGATTATTGGGCTCATTTTGTGGGCGCTGGATTCTCTGCTAGGCTGGATAATCAGCAGCCTGATAGGATAGGGGGTAGGACATGGCAAAGCGTTGGTATGTGGTTCATGCTTACTCTGGCTACGAGAAGCAGGTGATGCGTTCACTGACTGAGCGGGTTACCCGCTTTGGTATGGAAGAGAGCTTTGGTGAAATTCTGGTTCCTACCGAAGAAGTGGTGGAAATCAAGAATGGCCAGAAACGGAAAAGTGAGCGAAAGTTCTTTCCGGGTTACGTGTTAGTCCAGATGGAAATGAATGAAGATTCCTGGCACCTTATTAGGGATACTCCTCGTGTAATGGGTTTTATAGGCGGGACAGCTGATAAACCTGCTCCTATTACAGAAAAAGAGGCAGACGCTATTCTTCAGCGAATTCATGAAGGTGCTGAGGCGCCAAGGCCTAAAACATTATTTGAGCCGGGTGAGATGGTTCGGGTAGTAGATGGCCCGTTTGCTGACTTTAATGGTGTTGTGGAAACGGTTAATTACGAAAAGAGCAGGCTGCATGTCGCTGTTATGATATTTGGTCGCTCTACGCCGGTTGAGCTTGAATTTATTCAAGTGGAAAAAGTGTAAAAGTTTATATGTTTTGAAAGCCCTGTGTTGCTTTATGGCAATGCAGGGTTTTTTTTCTGAAAGACTGGTGGTTTCTAGGTAAAACCTATAGACTGTCGCGCTTTCTATTTGGGTAGCCGATGAGATGATCTTCTTTAGCTAGGGGGTTTGTTGAGGCTGAGACCCGTATGAGGTTAAACATGGCTAAGAAAGTCCAAGCTTATATTAAGCTGCAAGTGCCTGCCGGTCAGGCTAATCCTTCACCACCTGTTGGTCCTGCTTTGGGTCAACACGGTGTGAATATCATGGAATTCTGTAAGGCGTTTAACGCTAGCACCCAAAAGCTGGATGCTGGTATGCCTACACCCGTGGTTATCACTGTTTACAGTGACCGCAGTTTTACGTTTGAAACTAAAACACCGCCAGCGTCAGTTCTACTGAAAAAAGTTCTGAAGTTGAAGAAAGGTTCAGGCCGTCCAAATACTGAAAAAGTGGGTACCGCTACCCGTGAGCAGTTGCTGGAAATTGCCAAAATTAAAGAACCTGATCTGACCGCTGCTGATGAAAATGCTGCTATTCGCACCATCGCTGGCTCTGCCCGCTCCATGGGTCTGAATGTGGAGGGTGTAGAATAATGGCTAAGTTGACTAAGCGTGCAAAGATGATTGCTGAGAAGGTTGAAGCTACTAAAGCTTATGCCTTTGAAGATGCTGCCAATCTGCTTAAAGAAGTGTCAGGCGTTAAGTTCAAGGAAACTGTAGAAGTTTCTGTGAACCTGGGCGTTGATCCTCGTAAGTCAGATCAGGTTGTTCGTGGTTCTACCGTGCTGCCAAACGGCACAGGTAAAGACGTTCGCGTAGCTGTGTTTACACAGGGCGCGAACGCTGAAGCTGCTAAAGAAGCTGGTGCAGAGATTGTCGGTATGGACGATCTGGCTGCCCAGGTAAAAGCAGGTGAAATGAATTTTGACGTAGTTATTGCATCGCCTGATGCAATGCGAGTTGTTGGTCAGCTGGGTCAGATCCTGGGTCCTCGTGGCCTGATGCCTAACCCTAAGGTTGGCACTGTGACACCAAATGTTGCTGAAGCTGTTAAGAATGCCAAGGCAGGTCAGGTGCGTTTCCGTACTGACAAGAATGGTATTATCCATGCAGGTGTTGGCAAGATCGATTTTGAAGCGGGTTCCCTGAAGCAAAACGTTGAAGCGTTAGTTGCTGATATAAAGAGGCTGAAGCCAGCTTCCAGTAAGGGTATCTACATGAAGAAAATGACTCTGTCCTCCACGATGGGGCCGGGAATCACAATCGACATGGCTTCTCTGGAAATCTAAGGTTTTCTAAACCTTAATAGCTGTAATTCAGTTAATGAATTACAGCTGAATAAACTTTGGGTTCCCCGGTTATTCGGGGGTCGTCAAAGATCGTAGGGGTTTGATGTTGTGCCTGCGTATGCAGGGTTTGATCCTTATTGAATCAGACAAAAAACAGAAAACTTAATTTCCTGCGTAGACGGTGAGATTGTTCAGAAATGTTATGCATTTTTTATCAAAAACCCCTCACCGTATTGAAAGTGTTCAGCTGATTACACTGTAAATCGGCTGGATTTAACTTCATATTTTGGAGTAAAGCCAATGGCGTTAGGACTCGAAGACAAGAAGGCGATTGTCGCTGAAGTCAGCGAGGCTGCACAAAGCGCTCTGTCGGCTGTTATCGCGGATTACCGTGGACTCACTGTTGGTCAAATGACCGCACTGCGCAAGCAGGCTCGTGAAGGTGGCGTATACCTAAGGGTTGTACGTAACACACTGGCCAGGCGTGCAGTTGAAGGCACTGATTTTGAGTGTTTGCAGGATTCCCTGGTAGGTCCGACTGTGCTGGCCTTCTCTCAGGAAGATCCAGGTGCGGCAGCCCGCATCATTAAGGATTTTGCGAAAGAGAACAAAGAACTGGAAGTTAAGGCTCTGTCCATCTCTGGACAGGTTCTTGGTGCGGAACAAATTGATGTTCTGGCTGAGTTGCCTACTCTGGATCAGGCTCGCGCGATGCTGATGAGTGTAATGATTGCACCAGTAACCAAGCTTGCAAGAACTCTAAACGAGATTCCTGCCAGTGTTACCCGTGTAGTGGCAGCTGTTGCCGACGAGAAAAAGAACGCCGCTTAAAATCTCCGACGGGTGAAGAACTCGTCGATGGGTTAAAAGTATGTGGTTTTCTTATCTTATTTAAACGAATTCTGGGTTTATCCCATACAAGATTTTTGGAGATATGACATGGCTCTGTCCAAAGAAGATATCCTGAATGCAATCGCCGAAATGTCCGTAATGGACGTTGTCGAGCTGGTTTCAGCAATGGAAGAAAAATTCGGCGTTACTGCTGCTGCTGCAGTTGCTGCTGCTGCTCCTGCTGCTGAAGCTGCTGCTGCTGAAGAACAGACTGAATTTGACGTTATTCTGACTGCCGTAGGCGACAAGAAAGTTAACGTGATCAAGGTTGTTCGTGCTGCTACCGGTCTTGGCCTGAAAGAAGCTAAGGGTGTTGTAGATAGCGCTCCTGCTCCTCTGAAGGAAGGCGCTACCAAGGAAGAAGCTGAAGAACTGAAAAAGCAACTGGAAGAAGCTGGCGCTTCAGTAGAAATCAAGTAATTTCTACTGCAATGTTGCATAATCCCGAGTCTATTGCATAATAGTCTCAGGTGGCTGGTGCCTGTATGGGTGCCGGCCTTTTTCCGTTGTATGAGCTATATCATCCTGTACGGAATGGGCAGTAAGTTTGCAGTCTGTTTGTCTTGATTGGTTGAGATTTAACATGACTGTATTGTTTTCTGATTGTTGGTTTTTTTATGTAGAAATAAAGGGGCTGACATCCAGGATTTACTGATGGCAGTAAGGATGAAGATAATGGGAATTGAAACTGTTGGTTTCAGTCTGATAAAAGCTGTGAGATAATGGGTAATTGCATTTAAAAAAAGCAATTGCACAAAGTCAGAAATTTCTGACCAGACGCTATAGCTCATACAACGGTTTCTTTCAGAGTACCGAAAGTACCGAAAGTACCGAAACTATTTGGTTGTGACAGGGAGCCACCCGCTCTCGAATAAACCTCGATGGCCAGACTATGCTGTCTGAAGCCAGAACACAGGTGACCAAGCTGGGGAACGCTGATGGCATACTCGTATACTGAGAAAAAACGCATCCGCAAGGACTTCGGCAAACTGCCGCATGTCATGAATGTGCCGTACCTGCTGGCAATTCAGCTTGATTCTTATCACAAGCTGTTGCAGTCAGGCAAAGAGCCGGCCGCGCGGAAAGATATTGGTCTGCATGCAGCCTTTAAATCTGTCTTTCCTATTGTAAGCTATTCCGGTAATGCGGCTCTTGAATATGTAAGTTACAGATTGGGCACTCCTTCATTTGATGTCAAGGAATGTCAGCTTAGAGGTGTTACCTACGCAGTACCTCTGCGTGTAAAAGTGCGCCTGATTATCTATGATAAGGATTCCGCCAGTAAGGCGATCAAGGATATAAAAGAACAAGAAGTTTACATGGGCGAAATACCGCTCATGACAGACAACGGTACCTTTGTTATTAATGGTACCGAGCGGGTTATCGTATCCCAGTTGCACCGTTCACCTGGTGTATTTTTCGATAACGACCGCGGTAAGACTCATTCATCCGGTAAACTGCTCTATTCTGCCAGGGTTATACCCTACCGTGGTTCCTGGCTTGATTTTGAATATGATCCAAAAGACCTTTTATTTGTACGAATAGATCGCCGCCGTAAGTTGCCTGCAACGGTACTACTCCGTTCAATTGGTATGTCCAATGAAGAAATTCTGGAGAATTTCTTTGATTTTGTTGAATTCAAAATCAGTACGGAAAAAGTAAGCACAATATTGGTTCCCGAACGCCTGCGTGGCGAAGCGGCCAGTTTCGATATCCTCGATAATGATGGCAATGTATTGGTTGAGAAGGGCCGTCGTGTGACAGCTCGCCATATTCGCCAGCTGCAGAAAACCAAAATAGAAAACCTGGATGCACCTGTTGACTACATCTATGGTCGTGTTCTGGCCAAGACTATTATTCATAAGTCCACCGGTGAAATCATTGCTGAATGCAATGCTGAAATAACCGCGGAAATTTATGAGCAGTTGATGTCTGCTGGTATCAAGAAAGTAGAAACCATTTATACCAACGAGTTGGAATGTGGTTCTTATATTTCCGATACGCTGCGCAGTGATACCACCACAAACCGGCTGGAAGCTCTGGTAGAAATCTACCGCATGATGCGTCCGGGTGAGCCGCCAACACAAGATGCGGCTGAAGGTTTATTCAGGAACCTGTTCTTCTCTACTGAGCGTTACGACCTTTCTGCTGTGGGTCGGATGAAGTTCAACCGTCGTCTGGGCCGCAGTGAAGATACGGGCTCCGGCGTGCTGGATAACGCTGACATTATTGACGTTCTGAAGATTTTGGTTGACATCCGTAATGGTAAAGGTATTTGTGACGATATCGATCACCTCGGTAACCGCCGTGTGCGTTCTGTTGGCGAAATGGCTGAAAACCAGTTCCGTGTAGGACTTGGTTCGTGTAGAACGTGCCGTTAAGGAGCGTTTGAGCCTGGCCGAATCAGAAGGCCTGATGCCTCAGGATCTGATCAATGCCAAGCCGGTTGCGGCTGCCATCAAAGAATTTTTTGGTTCCAGCCAGCTGTCACAGTTTATGGATCAGAACAACCCCTTGTCCGAGGTTACTCACAAACGTCGTGTCTCTGCGTTAGGCCCAGGTGGTCTGACCCGTGAGCGTGCCGGTTTTGAAGTCCGGGACGTGCATCCGACTCACTATGGTCGTGTATGCCCGATTGAAACACCCGAAGGACCAAACATTGGTCTGATCAACTCTCTGGCAACATACGCTCGTACTAACGATTACGGTTTTCTGGAATCTCCATACCGTAAAGTGGTTGACGGTAAGGTAACTAACGACATTGATTACCTGTCTGCCATTGAAGAAGGCGAGTACGTTATTGCCCAGGCCTCCGCACCAATGGATGAGGGTAATAACCTGACCTCCGAACTGGTTAACGTGAGGCACCGTAACGAATTCACCCTGATGGGACCGGAAAAAGTCCAGTATATGGACGTCTCCACCAAGCAGGTGGTTTCTGTTGCAGCTTCTTTGATTCCATTCCTCGAGCACGATGATGCTAACCGGGCATTGATGGGATCGAACATGCAGCGTCAGGCTGTGCCAACCCTGAAAGCTGACAAGCCATTGGTTGGTACCGGTATGGAGCGCAATGTAGCCTCTGATTCCGGTGTCTGTGTTGTCGCGCGTCGAGGTGGTGTTATTGATACTGTCGATGCTGCTCGCATCGTTGTTCGTGTTAATGACAGTGAAGTTCAACCTGGTGAAGCCGGGGTTGATATTTACAATCTGACTAAGTACACCCGTTCTAACCAGAATACCTGTATCAATCAGCGTGCACTGGTGAAGCAGGGTGAAACCATTGCCCGCGGCGATATCATGGCTGACGGTCCATCCGTCGACATGGGTGAGCTGGCTCTTGGCCAGAACATGCGCGTGGCCTTCATGCCCTGGAACGGATACAACTTTGAGGATTCCATTCTCATCTCAGAGCGTGTGGTTCAGGAAGATCGCTTCACGACTATCCATATACAGGAACTGACCTGTGTAGCACGAGATACCAAACTGGGCTCGGAAGAAATAACTTCTGATATTCCAAATGTGGGTGAATCAGCCCTGAACAAGCTGGATGAAGCCGGTATTGTTTATGTTGGTGCTGAAGTGGGTGCTGGCGACATTCTGGTGGGTAAGGTAACACCAAAAGGTGAAACCCAGCTGACACCAGAAGAGAAACTGCTCCGTGCAATTTTCGGTGAAAAAGCCTCTGATGTTAAAGACACATCGCTGCGTGTACCGACATCCGTTAAAGGGACTGTTATCGATGTGCAGGTATTCACCCGTGATGGTGTGGATAAAGATGTTCGAGCCCTGTCTATTGAAAAATCCCAGCTTGATGAGTACCGCAAGGACCTGAATGAAGAATTCCGTGTAGTAGAACGAGATACTTTTGATCGTCTTCGTGAATCTCTGCGTGATCAATCTGTTGATCGTGGTCATGGTCTGGCCAAGGGCGACAGAATCACAGACAGTTTCCTTGATGGTCTGGAGCATGAGCAGTGGTTCAAACTGTCCATGTCCGATGAAAGTCTGAACGAGATGCTTGATCTCTCAAGAGAACAGCTGACAGAACGTCGTGCTCAACTCGATGAGCGTTTCGAAGACAAGAAAAAGAAATTGCAGACAGGCGATGACATGGCACCTGGTGTCCTGAAAATCGTCAAGGTCTATCTTGCTATCAGACGTCGTATTCAGCCTGGCGACAAAATGGCGGGTCGTCACGGTAACAAGGGTGTTATCTCTATCATCATGCCTGTTGAAGACATGCCGCATGATGCAGAAGGTAACCCGGTCGACGTGGTTCTCAATCCACTCGGTGTACCATCTCGAATGAACGTAGGACAGGTGCTGGAAACACACCTGGGTGCGGCGGCGAAAGGTCTGGGTGTCAAGATCAACAAGATGGTCGAAGCCCGCAGAAGTATTGCTGAGCTGCGTACATTCCTTGATGAAGTTTATAACGGTGTACCAGGCCACAGCCCTGTAGAACTCGACACCTTCAGTGATAACGAAATCATTGAGCTGGCGAAAAACCTTCGGGGTGGTGTACCAATGGCTACGTCGGTATTTGATGGCGCCAAGGAAGCAGAGATCAAAAGGCTGCTTCGTCTTGCCGACATGAGTGATACCGGTCAAACAGAGCTGTTTGACGGACGATCAGGCAATGCCTTCGAACGTCCGGTTACCGTGGGTTATATGTACATGCTGAAGTTGAACCACCTGGTTGACGACAAAATGCATGCACGTTCCACAGGTTCATACTCTCTGGTTACCCAGCAGCCTCTGGGTGGTAAGGCCCAGTTCGGTGGTCAGCGATTTGGTGAGATGGAAGTATGGGCACTGGAAGCATACGGTGCCGCTTACACCTTGCAGGAAATGCTGACTGTTAAGTCCGATGACGTTGCAGGTCGTACCAAGATGTATAAAAACATCGTGGACGGCGATCACAGGATGGAACCCGGCATGCCGGAATCCTTCAACGTACTGTTGAAAGAAATCCGTTCCCTTGGCATCGATATCGAATTAGATACCGAATAACGACAACGTGTGGCTGAGGCGCCTGTCTTAATTATTAAGTCTGGCGTCTTGCACCGCGAGGAGAGACGATCTTGAAAGACCTATTGAATCTGCTCAAGACACAGGGCCAGACGGATGAATTCGACGCTATTCGGATTGGCCTGGCCTCACCGGAAATGGTCCGTTCATGGTCCTATGGTGAAGTAAAGAAACCTGAAACAATCAACTACCGTACGTTCAAACCTGAGCGTGATGGTCTGTTTTGTGCCAAAATCTTTGGCCCGGTAAAAGACTACGAATGCCTGTGCGGAAAGTACAAGCGTCTGAAGCACCGTGGTGTTATCTGTGAAAAGTGTGGCGTTGAAGTTGCACTGGCCAAGGTCCGTCGCGACCGTATGGGGCATATTGAACTGGCAAGTCCGGTTGCTCATATATGGTTCCTGAAGTCCCTGCCATCCCGCATCGGTTTGCTGCTGGATATGACCCTGCGCGACATCGAACGTGTGCTTTATTTTGAATCATACGTTGTTGTTGATCCGGGTATGACAACTCTGGAAAAGAACCAGTTGTTGTCTGACGAGCAGTACTACGAAGCGCTGGAAGAATTTGGCGACGATTTTGATGCCCGTATGGGTGCCGAAGCCGTTAAAGCCCTGCTGGGTGATATTGATCTTGAAGAAGAGGTCAAGACGCTCCGCGAAGAAATTCCTCAGACCAACTCTGAAACCAAACTGAAGAAGCTGTCCAAGCGTCTGAAGCTGGTTGAAGCATTCCATAATTCAGGCAACAACCCTGAGTGGATGATTCTGACGGTTCTGCCGGTTCTGCCGCCAGATCTGCGCCCACTGGTACCTCTGGATGGTGGTCGTTTTGCAACGTCTGACCTGAACGATCTGTACCGTCGGGTAATCAACCGTAACAATCGTCTAAAGCGTCTGCTTGACCTGAACGCGCCTGACATTATTGTTCGTAACGAAAAGCGCATGCTGCAGGAATCTGTCGATGCACTGCTGGACAACGGTCGTCGTGGACGTGCCATAACCGGTTCTAACAAGCGTCCTCTTAAATCCCTGGCTGACATGATCAAGGGTAAGCAGGGTCGTTTCCGTCAGAACCTGCTCGGTAAGCGTGTAGATTACTCCGGTCGTTCTGTAATCACCGTAGGACCTACCCTGCGCCTGCATCAGTGCGGATTGCCTAAGAAAATGGCACTGGAACTGTTCAAGCCATTTATTTTCGGCAAGCTGGAAGGTCGCGGCCTCGCTACGACAATTAAAGCCGCCAAGAAAATGGTTGAGCGCGAAACACCGGAAGTGTGGGACGTGCTGGCTGATGTTATTCGTGAACATCCGGTCATGCTGAACCGTGCTCCTACCCTGCACCGTCTGGGTATTCAGGCGTTTGAACCGGTTCTGATTGAAGGTAAGGCGATCCAGCTGCACCCATTGGTGTGTGCAGCGTATAACGCTGACTTTGACGGTGACCAGATGGCGGTACACATACCGCTGACTCTGGAAGCCCAGATAGAAGCGCGTGCCCTGATGATGTCAACCAACAACATTCTGGCACCGGCAAGCGGCGACCCTATTATTGTACCTTCCCAGGACGTTGTACTGGGCTTGTACTACATGACCCGTGACCGTATTAACGCCAAAGGCGAAGGTATGGCGTTCGTCGACATTGACGAAGTAATGCGGGCATTCCGTACCGGCGCAGCAGATCTGCACGCCAAGGTCAGAGTCCGCGTACACGAAAGATACACCGATGATGAAGGTGAGTTACACGACAACAAGTTTCTTGCTGAGACCACTGTAGGCCGGATGATTCTCTGGGACATCGTACCAGAAGGTCTTCCTTTCTCGCTGGTCAACCAGGCCATGAAGAAGAAAGCCATCTCTAACCTGTTGAACTCCTGTTATCGTCGGGTTGGATTAAAAGAAACCGTCATCTTTGCTGACCAGATGATGTACACCGGCTTCCAGTATGCCACTATCTCCGGTACTTCCATTGGTGTGAATGACTTCGTTATTCCTGATGACAAGGGTCGTATTATTGATGATGCCAACGAAGAAGTGCGCGAGATTGAAAACCAGTTTGCTTCCGGTCTGGTAACCCAGGGCGAAAAATACAACAAGGTTATTGATATCTGGTCCCGTGCCAACGAAATGCTGGCAAAACGCATGATGGATAACCTGAAGTCTGACACTGTGATTAACAAGCAGGGTGAGATGGAAGAACAGGAATCTTTCAACAGCGTTTACATGATGGCTGATTCCGGTGCCCGTGGTAGTGCTGCCCAGATTCGTCAGCTGGCTGGTATGCGTGGTTTGATGGCCAAGCCGGATGGCTCCATCATTGAAACACCAATCACCGCAAACTTCCGTGAAGGTCTGAACGTACAGGAATACTTCATCTCCACTCACGGTGCCCGTAAGGGTCTTGCGGATACCGCCCTGAAAACAGCCAACTCCGGTTACCTGACCCGTCGTCTGGTCGATGTTGCTCAGGATCTTGTGGTAACAAAAGATGACTGTGGAACCACCAACGGTCTGTTAATGACACCACATATTGAAGGTGGTGATGTTGTGGCACCTCTTGGTGAACGTATTCTGGGACGAGTTGTTGCAGAAGATGTTATCAAGCCGGGAACGAAATCCGTGATCGCGATTCCTGCGGGTACCCTGATTGACGAGAAGTGGGTGAAACGCCTTGAAGCATCTAACGTTGATGAGATGCGTGTTCGCTCGCCCATAGCCTGTGAAATTCGTCACGGTATCTGTGCCAAGTGTTACGGTCGTGATCTGGGCCGTGGTCATCTGGTTAACAAGGGTGAAGCTGTTGGTGTTATTGCCGCACAGTCTATCGGTGAACCTGGTACACAGCTGACCATGCGTACCTTCCACATTGGTGGTGCTGCGTCTCGTAATGCTGCCGCTGACAGTATAACGGTGAAAACCAAAGGTTCTGTACGTCTTCACAACTTGAAATTCGTTGAGCGTAACGACGGAAACCTGGTGGCAGTGAGCCGTTCCGGCCAATTAGCCATCGCCGACGAGTTTTCTCGCGAACGCGAACGTTACAAACTGCCTTATGGTGCAGTTATCCAGGTGAAGGACGGTGACCAGATTGAAGCGGGTCAGAACGTTGCTAAATGGGATCCGCACACGCACCCGATTGTTACTGAAACCAGTGGTATCCTGAAATTCCTGGGGATGGAAGAGGGCATCACCGTCAAGACTCAAACCGATGAGTTGACCGGGCTTTCTAATATCGAAGTGATGGATCCGAAGGATCGTCCAGAAGCGGGTAAGGATGTACGTCCTGCTATCCAGTTGTTTGATGCGGAAGGGAAAGAACTTAAGCTTCCTGGAACAGATGTACCAGCTCAGTACTTCCTGCCTGCCAACGCTTTGGTTAACCTGGCGGATGGTACCAGTGTAGAGATTGGTGATGTGCTGGCGCGTATTCCGCAGCAGTCGTCCGGTAACAAGGACATCACCGGTGGTCTGCCACGAGTGGCCGACCTCTTTGAAGCACGTAAGCCAAAAGAGCACTCTATTCTTGCTGAAATTTCCGGAACCATCGGTTTTGGTAAGGAAACCAAGGGTAAGAAGCGTCTGGTCATTACGCCTAATGATGGCAGTGATCCATACGAAGAGCTGATTCCAAAGTGGCGTCACCTGAACGTGTTTGAAGGTGAACAGGTCACTAAGGGTGAAGTAGTTTCTGACGGACCAACCAACCCACATGACGTTCTGCGTCTATTGGGTGTCAGTGAACTGGCTCGTTATATCGTCAACGAAATCCAGGACGTATATCGTCTGCAGGGTGTTCGAATTGATGATAAGCACATTGAAACTATTTTACGTCAGATGCTTCGCAAGGTAGAGATTGCCGATACCGGTGATACCAACTTTATCCGGGGTGATCAGGTAGAATACAACCGTCTTCTGGAAGAAAACGAGAAAATGGACCGTGAAGATCGTTTCCCGGCCAAGTTTGAACGTGTACTTCTGGGTATTACCAAAGCATCTCTGGCAACAGAATCCTTTATCTCTGCAGCCTCATTCCAGGAAACGACTCGAGTCCTGACTGAAGCAGCAGTAACCGGCAAGCGGGATTATCTCCGCGGGCTCAAGGAAAACGTTGTTGTAGGTCGTCTGATTCCAGCAGGAACCGGTCTGACATACCATGCTGAGCGTCGTAAAGGACGTGAAGAGCCAGAGACAGAGACTCCAGCTAAAGTATCTGCTTCCGAAGTGGAACAGGCACTGTCTGAAGCTTTGAACTTTGGTGATGTGTAACAATACCTGATGCAATGTATCTGGTGTTAAAAAGGCTGCCTTCGGGCGGCCTTTTTTGTATCTTCGTGATAATTATAAAAAAAGAAGAATAATATGGTGCAAGCGAGAGATCAGTTGATTGTAGCTCTGGATTTGGATTCCATAGACGCAATGACAAAGATAGTTGAAACGCTGGGAGATAGCGTAGCGACCTATAAAATAGGACATCAGTTGTTTACTTCTGAAGGTCCAAAAGTAATATCATTTTTAAAAAATATCGGGAAAAAGGTGTTTCTTGATCTGAAGTTACATGAAATTCCAAATTCAGTTGCATCCGCAGTGCGCATAGCCGGACATCATGGTGTTGATTTTGTCACGGTTCATGCTTCCGGAGGCCGAAGAATGCTGGCGGCAGCCGCTGAGGCTGCACATGATTTCCCGGAGATGAATATTATTGCATTAACCGTGGTTACCGGTCTGGAAGACGAGGATTTAAAAGAAATAGGTTTTTTAGGTAGCTGCGAAGCGCAAGTTAAAAGACTGGCCGTATTAGCTGAAAATAGTGGATGTGACGGGGTTGTAGCCTCCACAGCAGAAATTAGAGGGTTAAGAAAGGAACTGAAAGAACAAACGCTGATCATCACTCCGGGTATCAGGCCTGTATCAATAAATCGGGATGACCAAAACAGGGTTGGAACGCCAACGCAAGCTATTGAATCAGGTGCTTCCTATCTGATTGTAGGTCGGCCAATCATTCTGTCTGATAATCCTGAAATAACGGCATTAGGAATTCTGGAAGAGATACGCTCGGCTAGAGGAAAATCATGATACTCAATCAGGAAAAAATCAGGGATAGAATGATCGAGGCCTGCCCAGTGGTAACCAGAGATGTGAATGGTGCAAAGGAAGTTCTGGTATTTCATCATCCTGAGGCAGGGGTGCAGTTTGTAAAAGGTACTATTGAAAAGGGGGAGACAGTTTTAAGTGCAGCTTTAAGAGAACTTCATGAAGAGTCGGGAATTCGAACCGCTATGGATACAGAATATCTCGGTATGTGGCAATCAGAGTATGAAAATCAGGAATGGCACTTTGTCCATTGTCATTGTGAAAATCTTGCAGAATCCTGGCGGCACTACACTCAGGACGATGGAGGGCATTACTTCAACTTTTTCTGGCACTCTATAAATTCACCTTCAAATAAAGATTGGTATGAGGTCTATGAAAGAGCCCTGTTAGAGATACGATACAGACTATCAGAGGTTGTCGCAAAAGGGCTACGGCATTAAAAAATGACTCACCTGCGATTGTTACTTTTACGATAATCCTGTCCGGCAGCAATGACTGGCGGCTATGAAGAGTCTGTCATACAAATTACTGCTTTTTTGGGTATGCAGGTATAACCAGCTTCTGCACCATTTTGTCGCCGTATATATGGAGTAATCGGGTGAAAAGAAAAACAATAGTCAATGCAATGATCATTCTTCCCATGAGGATACCTGAAATATCAGCACCAATAATAAGCAGAATGATGGTGTCTTCAATCAGGCTGTGAGCCAGACTCAAGAGCGTTATAACTATGAGCATTTCCTTTGGCGAAACATGACCGGAATTGGCTTCCTTAATCATAAGTCCACCGCCGTAGGTTAACCCCAGCGTGAATCCAACTATTGTCAGGGCAACGGCCTTATCGTTAACACCAAAAATACGCAGCAGGGGAGACAGAATTTTAATTAAAAGCTTTTCAATTCCCATTAACTTAAGAAGTTTAAGACAAAAAATAAGCACATATAGAGAGGCGATAATCGCCGATAGATTTTTTAGCTGTGTAAAGACCCAGTCAGTAAGATTTTCATTGTTTTGCTCAGGTATCCAGAGAAATTCATGTTGTATCTGTAAGAGATCAAATGTCTGATAATATTGATACAGCAGCCAGCCAACGAGGTACATGGTGCTGATGCGAATAAACAAAATAAAAGGTAAGCGTATTCCTGCCAGTTGTGCGATGCGGCCTTCCAGAGGTAATGCATGGGCAACCAGCATCATGGCTCCGGCAACGGTAACCTGAGCCACCGATAAATCCATAGATGGCGCGATGGTGGCAAATAACACAAGGCCTGCATGAACTTCCACAAGCATTGCTGCAGCAATGACAAATGCCATTTCACCAGGCAGACCCACAGATGCCATTGTCGGCTCGAGAGTATTTGCCAATACTTGCAGAAAACCCATTTCGGTCAGTATTTTAACCAGAATCAATACTGGAACTGTGACTTTTATAAGCCAGATAGCAAGGGAGAATGCTTCCTTATTTCCTTCGATTATCCAGTCTTTCATTCGCAGATCTTCTTATCATATTGAAATATGTCAAACCGTATGTAACGACGGTAAAACACGTCATGAGGATCAGGTGATGGTATACCCGCCGTACTGGAAGATACAGAGGTAACTCTGTAAACAGTTATTTACCGAAATTTGGCGAGAGATTTTTACATCCTTCAGTACCCTGTAGAGCATAAATTCTCACTGGTATGCGCGGCGCACAATATGAAAAAATGTGCGAAAGCGGTATCCACGGGATCAATCCGTCTTGAAGATGTAAAAAGGTTGAGAAATGCAGCATAAAGGGTAAGAAAAGGCTTGAAATGGTTAAGTATGACTAAAACTCTTCCAAAATCGATCAAATATTGATCGATTTTGAATTCTAGCTTTTTACTTTGACAGTGCGGGTTAATTCTCGGTCAGGCTTATCTGTTAAGATAGGCCTCAAATCTTGATTCTAATAATGCCAAATGTTGCCACCACCAAAATTTAAGGACAGCCCTGTTGAATTTAATCAGCACTTGCTGTTTCCGACCAATATTTTTGATCTACTTCCCAAGCAGCATGACTGCTATGTCTATGAAACTATTTTTCAGTACATAGATACCTCTGAAGTTGAGAGCAAGTACCATCATCTCGGCCAACATGCCTATCCTCCCAAGCTGATCATTTCCATCCTGATCTACGCCTATAGCCATGGTGTGTTCAGCTCTCGTGAAATTGAAAAGCGATGCCGACAGGACCTGGCTTTCATGTACATCGCCCAAATGAACTGCCCTAATTTCAGGGTTCTGGGCGACTTCCGTAAAGATCACCTGACATTCTTCCATGATTGCTTTAAGCAAAGTGTCAAACTCGCTCTGGAGCTTAAAATGGCCTCTCTTGGCCATATCAGTCTTGACGGGTCTAAATTCAAAGCCAGTACGTCAAAGCACAAAGCCATGAGCTATGGTCGACTTAAGGCTAAAGAAGCAGAACTGAGTGCTGAGATTGATGATCTGATCAATAAAGCCCGCCAGTGTGATCAGGAAGAAGACGACACTTATCAGGAGGCTAATGGCTACAGTATTCCTGAAGACTTGCAATTCAAACAAGAGCGTCTCGAGAAAATTAAGAAAGCCAAAAAGGCGCTTGAAGAGCGTGAAGAAACGCTTCATCCGGGCGAACTGATAGACGACAAAAAACAAATCAGCTTTTCAGATCATGACGCCCGGATCATGAGCAAAAAAGGACACTGTGAATACAGCTACAACGCACAAATCAGCGTTGATAAAGATAACCAGATTATCGTTGGCCAACACGTCAGCCAGAGCGCGAATGATTTACAGGAAGTAGAGCCAGCCCTGGCGGCATTATCTGAGACCACCGAGGGTGAAACTGTGGATAAGATGAGCTTGGACAATGGCTACAATTCGGGCTCAAATCTACAGACCCTGGACGAGAGTGGTATTGATGCCTATGTCGCCACGGACCGTCAGGAAAAGGCCGCAGGGACAGGCCTTGAAAATTCTGACCGGAAGTTTGTCAAAGCGGATTTTACTTACGATGCCGACGCGGATGTATTTATCTGTCCCGCCAGAAAAAAGCTCGTCACCAAGCCCCAGAGCAAGGCCAAAAGGAAAGGTTATCGTGCAGATAAAGATATATGCACAGAGTGTCCCTATCGCTCAAGATGCAGCGGCTCAAAGAAAGAAGCTGGCCGGGTGATTCGTACAGACAAATTTGAAGTCGTGCGACAGGCCATGAATAAAAAGATGGAGACAAAAGAAGCGAAGGCGGTATACGTCCATCGCAAGGTAATTGCAGAGCCACCGTTTGGTCAGATTAAGAATTCCGGTTTCCGGGGCTTTAGCCTCAGAGGTAAAGAGAAAGTAGATGCGGAATTCTCACTGGTATGCGCGGCGCACAATATGAAAAAATGTGCGACAGCGGTATCCACGGGATCAATCCGTCTTGAAGATGTAAAAAGGTTGAGAAATGCAGCATAAAGGGTAAGAAAAGGCTTGAAATGGTTAAGTATGACTAAAACTCTTCCAAAATCGATCAAATGTTGATCGATTTTGAATTCTAGCTTTTTACTTTGACAGTGCGGGTTAATTCTCGGTCTGGCTCCTAGCCTCATCTTGAAATCCAATGGATATAAGTCGGTGAAAAATGCTTTAACTTTTTTTCAATAAAACTGTCATTTATCCTTCATGAAATCCCTATATAAATCTTGCCAGTAATCATTTTCTGAGCAGGATATTCCATGAAACTGAAAAAATCTCTGGCAACGATTGCCATCGGTGTTGCGACACTGGCCTCCGGTGTTTTGGTTTTTCAGACATCCGCATCACAGAAACCAACCATGACGCCCATTGCCCGATATACATCTGGTATTTTTCACGAGGGAGCATCGGAAATAGTGACATGGCATAACAATAGCCAATCTATTCTGGTAGTAAATGCTGCGGCAGGATCTGTGGATATTATTGATGCAACAACATTAAGCAGTGATGAATTGAAAACACCGCTGCAAGCATCAAACCTTAAAAAACGTGGTTCCGTAAATATTCAAAGTTCAATCGCGTCTATTCCACTGGGAGCCGCAAACAGTGTTGCCGTTCATGGTGATCTTATGGCTGTGGCGGTAGAGAATAAAAATAAACAGGCCAGGGGAATCGTTGCATTTTATACACTGAATAAAAAAGGGCAGGCCCGTTTCAGTAATTACGTTGTAACTGATGCACTGCCGGATATGGTTACTTTTACACCCAATGGAAAATTTGTGCTGGTAGCCAATGAAGGTGAACCATCAAAAGACTACCAGATTGACCCGGAAGGTTCTGTCAGCATCATCTCGGTGGAAAATGGTGTTCGTGGTGGCAGAGTCCAGCGTCTGGGTTTTGCTGAATTTAATGAAGGTGGGCGTCGCCATGAAGAACTGTCTGATGCGGTACGTATATTTGGTAGAAATGCGACAGTGGCTCAGGATCTGGAGCCCGAATATATTGCCGTTTCGAAAGATTCCAGAAAAGCATTTGTTTCACTTCAGGAAAATAACGCCACTGCGGTTATTGATATCAATAAAGGAACAATAGAATCTATTAATCCATTGGGTTTTAAGCATTACGGTGAGAACCCTATTGATGCCAGTAATAAAGATGACGGTGTTAATATTCAGCCATGGCAACAGGTCTATGGTATGTATCAGCCTGATACCATTGCCAGTTACAGTGCTTACGGTAAAACCTTTATTGTCACAGCCAATGAAGGAGACGCCAGAGACTACTGGTATCAATCCGACAATAAAGAAACCTGCCTGGCCTCAGGTGGTCTTGATTTTGATGAAGAGGATGGTTGCCTTGGATTTACTGAAGAAGTCAGGGTCAAGAAAATTAAAGTCGCTTCCGATCATCCCCATGCAGCAGATGCCAAAGATAAAAAGAAGCTGGCTCGACTGAAAGTCACCAATACTCTGGGTGATCTGGATCAAAACGGTGATTTCGAACAGCTGTATTCCTATGGTGCCCGTTCTTTTTCGATCTGGAATGAAACGGGTGAACTGATGTACGACTCAGGTTCAGAATTTGAACAGATCACATCCGCTTTGCTGGGCGATGATTTTAATAATAATGATGATAAAACCAAAGGCGATTCCAGAAGTGATGATAAGGGACCCGAGCCCGAAGCCCTGGCTGTGGGTGAAGTGAATGGAAGAACCTATGCTTTTATTGGTCTGGAAAGAACCGGTGGCATTTTCATGTACGACATCACCAATCCTGAAAAAGCCGAATATGTTGAATACCTGAATAACCGTGACTTTTCAGTGGATGCCAGTAAGGATACAGGCAGAGCTGGCGATCTATCCCCTGAGGGGATGAAGTTTGTTACTGCTTCAAATAGTCCGACAGGTAATGCTTTACTAATTGTTGGCTATGAAGTGTCGGGCACAACAACGGTGTATGAGGTTCGCTGAGTATCTTCTACCCTCCCTCTACCCATTCCCCATGAAGGTGTGAGCTTGTTTGCAGTCTGCCCACATTTTCAATGGGAATGGAAATGGATATATTAAACCAGCCTTCATCTATTTCGCAGCAAGGCAGAGGCTGCTTCGGCAGGCTACTGATAATGAGGGAAACTCAGGCTACGTCTTGCAGATTTTTGCTCAGGTCCGACATTAGTCATATCGCTGAAAGGGTTGCGTCGTTTTGACGAAGCAGGGAGCTGGGCTGTTACCAGGGGCGTTGAAGACATTTTCAGTCGTCTCAGACTGTCTGATAGTTGGTTGATATCCGGCCTGTCTTCGGGGTTTCTGACAAGCAGAGGGTAAACAACTTCTTCCAGAATACTGATCAGTTGAGTTCTATTATTCGCCTGGTCGAATCGACAAACTGAAATCAGTTTATCAGTACTGAACAGATCAGTGATCAAAGGCTGACGATTTACTTCTGACATCCAATATAGGCTGCATTGTTGTTGAAAGTGCCTATAGAATGGCGTTGTAAGCCATTGTGGGTTCTTATCTTGAAATGTATTAGCCTTGACCCGGTCAGACCAGATAAAGGGCAGATAACGTCCCAGCTCCAGCTCCAGCATCAACACACCCAGGGAAAACATATCGGATGCTGTAGTCATTGGAATTCTATCGGCACCGGTTAATTTCTGGTCCATATAGTAGACAGGTGTTTTTAGTAAGGTTCGTGCTTCCTTAATGGGTGAGCTGAGACCAAAATCAGAAATCATGGGGGTATTGTCCTGCTTGAGAAGGACATTTGGAGACTTTAAATCACCATGAATAATTTTTAGCGCCTGGTGTAAATATTTGACACCATTACAGATTCCCGAAAATATTTCTTCTCTTGTTGAAAGCATTTCGAATGCTGGATCACATTGCTTTTGTCTAAGGAGGGTTGAGAGAACCTGAGGTGCAAGTTCCATTCCGAGTAATACCGTGGTGTTGTGCATCAGGTAACAAATAGCAGGGACAATATTCGGATGCTTTATACGGATGTGAGTGTTCACTTCTCTGGTGGCGCGTCTTAAAAGAATGCTGTCCTCAGAGCCATCTTTTTTCGTAGTATCGAAGACTTTCAGGGCAAAAACCTTGCCATTAAGTATATTGTCTGATGCTACCTGGAATACGGTGCCGTACCCACCTTTTCCCAATTGCACACCTCTTGGAATATTATCAGATAACAGTGGAAAGGCGCTTGTGACAGCTTCACGGGCAATGATAAATTGAGTCGAAGGGGAATAGCTCAGATGAGGAAAGAGTTTAAAATCAGGCCTTGAGAGCATAGGATGATCAGCAGTGAATTCTGATGGGCTGGCCTCATTAAGAAGAGGTGCCATAAATTGCGATGAGGTCATGGTGACATGCTCTTGGTCGTCCCTTCCAATGGCAAAATCATGGTTGTGATGGACTCCATCCATTTCTGTTGAAGATTCGGATTCACTGTCGGAGCAGGCTATATTCAGAGGCCTGCCCTGATAATATCTGCCCACTGAAATACTGAAGTCAGGTGGATGTATTGTGGAGGATCTGCCAGTAATAGAGTCGGTAGAACTGGTGGATAGACTGCCATTGCGTTTCAGTGAGCCAAGCCCTCTGGAGTTATCTGATGATTCTTCAGGTGTCAGCCTGTTTTTACAGGCAGGCATGGTCACCACATGGTTTCCCTCTGTGTGTTGTGGTGATGTTCCTGCTGATGTGAATGCACACATCGGCTGGACCGGAATGCTTTCAATACCAATCATGGGATATTCTCTTTTATCTCGAAGTACAGTAAAGCAGAGAGGGAAAATAATTGTTATAACCTGTTAGTCAGTAATACTGACACCATGACCAGATCCTGTGTGAATATTGGTATACCTTCCCCTTTTAAGATGATGCGTTTAGTCTGCTCATCTTGAAAACCAATGGGTATATTTATCCGGGTGATTAATGAAAATCAGGATCGAAAGGGTAAAAAGATTAAATGAGTAGAATAGCTCTGACTGCACCAGAAATATTTGATGGAGAAACCTTACACAGGAATATGGCTGTTGTTATCAATGATGGCCTTATTGATTGCTTGTGCAGCCTGAGTGATTTAGCTCCTGATATTAATATTACCCGTTTTGATCAGGGTATTATCACACCCGGTTTTATCGATTTGCAGGTCAATGGAGGTGGTGATTTCCTGTTTAACAACACCCCCACAGTCGCATCGCTGAAGGCCATAACCGATAGTCACCGGTTATTGGGTACAACCAGTTTACTCCCAACGGTAATATCGGATTCTTTTGAAAATACCCGCTGTTGTATAAAAGCGGTAAAGCAGGCCATGCAAAGCAATCCGGCGGTACTTGGTGTTCATCTGGAGGGACCATATTTCAATGTTGAGAAACGAGGGGTTCATCCGGAAAGTTATCTTCGCCAGCCAACCACAGATGATGTCTGTCAATTAGAACAGCTGGATTCTGTTCCGGTATTATTGACTCTGGCGCCTGAAAAGGTGCCTTTGGAAATGATCGAAATCTTGACTGACATGGGAATAAAAATCAGTGCCGGGCATACCAATGCCAGTTATGAGCAAATAAAAGCAGCCCTGGAAAAGGGATTGGATTGTTTTACCCATATTTATAACGCTATGAGCCCTCTGACGTCCAGAAGTCCGGGCGTTGTGGGTGCTGCTCTTGAAGATAGAAACAGCTGGGCAGGTATTATTGTGGATGGTGTTCACTCTCACCTGGCCAGTTTCCGCATTGCCTACTTTGCCAAACCCCTCGGTAAGCTGTTTTTTGTCTCCGATGCCATGGCGACTGTTGGTGGCATAACCGGGCAGTTCACTCTGTTTGGCGAAAGGATTGAAGTACAGAAGAGTGAGGGGAAAATGCAGTCCGACCGTCTGGTGAATTCTGAAGGCCATCTGGCCGGATCAGCAATTTCCCTGGCTGATGCAGTGAAAATAGCGGTTGAACAGGCAAATATTCCTACGGAACATGCGTTAGCTATGGCATCACGCTATCCGGCTGAATATTTTGGTGTTGATCATAAAGTGGGCTGGTTGAAACCAGGGTATCGTGCCGATCTGGTCTGTCTGGATGATAATTTACAGGTAAGGGAAACCTGGGTTGCCGGAATTAATAGCGCCTGAACAGGATCTGGCTTTCCCTTCCCTTTCGGAACTGATTATCAATGTATACTGTCGGTATTTACCGATGTAATGGGATAAACCATGGAAAGAATCGATCGTCTACTAGTAGACAAAGGCATTATATCATCCAGAACCCGGGCCCAACGTCTGATCTCGGAAGGTCGTGTGAAGGTCTGGCATGCCGGTCACTGGGAAGTTCCGGGTAAGCCCAGTCAGAAATACCCGGATGTGACTGATATCCAGATAGAACCAGATGCTTCGGATCAATATGTTTCCAGAGGTGGATTAAAGCTGTCTGCTGCTCTGCAGGAATCAGGTCTGGATATATCGGGAGCAACGGTTATAGATGTGGGACAGTCAACCGGAGGCTTTACCGATTGTGCTCTTCAGGCAGGTGCGGCAAGGGTGATCGGTGTGGAGGTAGGACATGACCAGCTGGTTGCTTCTCTCAGAAGCGATGAACGTGTGGTATGCCTTGAAGGAATTAATGGTCGAAATCTTCCCCATGATCAACTGATGGAATACACACCGGATCAACAGGGCTTTGATCTAGCGGTTATGGATGTGTCGTTTATTTCTCAGACCAAAATCCTGCCATCGCTGACTCCCTTGTTGAAACCGGGTGGTCAATTACTGAGCCTGGTAAAACCGCAGTTTGAAGTGGGTTCCGGTGGTCTTGGTAAAGGAGGAATTGTCAGGGATGAATCACTTTATCCACAGGTAGAGCACACCATCAAAACGTTGTGTAAAACTCTGGGGATGGAAGTAAAGGGGTATTTTGATAGCCCGATAAAAGGCGGCGATGGCAACCGTGAGTTTATTATCTGGGCATTACTCAGATGAACCCAAGGATTCTATAACCGGAATACCAGCAGTCAGTGGACTGCCGGAGACTCAGACGCAAACCAGTCATTCCAGAACTTCAAAAGGCGCATCGGCTTTCTAAATCCATGTCTTCCATTCTCTGATCTTGCTGGTGAGTCAGAAGATCGTCCATGAGGTCGCGTTCGTTATGATCGAATAGTTCCTGCCACATTTGTTCAGATGGAGCAGCCTGACAGGGAATGGTTCTGAAAGTACCGATCAGGTCCATATTGGAACTGTTCGGTGCAGCACAGTCGGAGTTGACTGTATTGATATATTCAATGATTTTGCCGAATCCCGCCATAAAAGTCGTTATAGGAATGTGTCTCTGTCGCTGGTCATGGGGCTGTTGAAGATCCTGAAACCCGTGAAAGAGTTGATAATTCAGACGAAGGAACCCCAGAAATGTCTGACTGGTGGGGAAAATTAATTCACTGAACTTCTCCAGAAACAGAAAGCCAGAGTACAGCTGTGGCTTGCCGATGAAATCAGGCAGGGCGAGATCAAGGGACAATTCACTGATATTATCATCGAGGCTGTTATGGAGAGGCTGCTTTTTGATAAGCGGAGACTGGTTCAGCCAGTTGCGCTCGTCAATATTCACCAATCGCTCGAAAATACGTTGTAAACCCGGATCCTGACCACTGGTCAAATACGCTATTCCATCACTGAATGTCTTTTCAAGGCGATGCAGATTATGGTGGTTACTGTCGTGTCCATAGGCCGGGTGAAATACGTTCATTAAATGCTGATCCACATCATGGGTGAAATAGAACGTTTTCTGAATGCTTACCGGCATAAACGATGAATAATTGAGGACAGCCATAAATAAATAATTGAAGACAGCCATATATTTACATTAAAGCCTCGTCAGTAAAATCTGTGCGGAATAATTGAGGACAGCCATATATTTACATTTGGACATCCATATATTTTCACCAAACTGAATCCATTGGTAAGTGAACAATTATTTAAGTTTTGTGTTGAATATATGGATGTCCCTTTTATTCTTTTAATCCACAGGCACCTGTTCATATTCAGGTGATTCCAAAAAAGCACCTTGCATCACTGAACGATGCCAGTGAAGAAGATCAGGCTTTGCTGGGTAAAATTATGCTGGTGGCGAGGAAACTGGCAACTGATGAAGGGGTTGCTGAAGATGGGTATCGACTGGCGGTGAACTGCAACAGTCAGGGCGGTCAGGCCGTTTATCACCTGCATTGTCACCTGATTGGTGGTCGACAGATGCAGTGGCCTCCAGGCTGACTATTATGTCGGGAAGACCTCCTACGGTGACGGTGGGGTCTTTCCCTACCAAGTCCTCCCCCCCCCCAGGGCGATTTTTTTTGCGTGATGTTCTGAAGAATGTTTCGTCCACTCTTAAGGGTTAGCAGGATTGGTTACCGTTACAACAAAAGGACTTGATGTATCCTTGGTGTTGGTAAAACTCTCTCTGACTTCAAGTGTATAGATACCGGCATCTTCTTCACTGGCATTTGTTATTTGATATATACGTCTATTGCCATACTGTTCAATTGCAACACCGTCTTTAAACCATTGATATTTGTGTGATGGCTCCGGAGCTAAAAAAAACGTAATTAATCGTAAATCTGAGCCCAAGGTTACTTTAAATGAGCCACCATTTGGTTTTAAGATGTCCGGTGGATGTCGTGTAACGTCAACTTTGACAACAACTGACTTGACGGAGTTTCCTGAGTCATTCGTGGCGGTCACATAATACAAGCCCTCATCATCACGGGCAGCAGATTTCACAAAATATTTGTGGGATGACTCATCATTGAGGGGTTGATCGTCTTTATACCACTGATATGTCAATGTCCCCTTTCCTTTCGCAATAGCTGTCAGCCTGAAAGCCTTTCCTAATTTAACTGTTATGAAAACCGGTTGTTTTACAAAAACGGGGTTACCAATAGACGCTATAGCAGAATCAGAACTCCCGTGTAGGTTTGAAACCCGTACAAAATACTGGCCGCTATCTCCGTCGCTAGCATTTTCGATTTGATGCAATGAGCCAGAGCTATCCAGCGATACACCATCTTTAAACCATTCGTACGTAAGATCTCCTACTCCTTCTGCTCTTGATTGAAGTGTTATGGTGCGGCCAGGAATTAACCGAATGTTTTTAGGATGTACAACAAAATGAGGTAAGCGTTCATAAAGGCTGGCAATTACAGGTGTGGTTTCTTTCAGTAGAAGTGCAGAATCATGATCGGTATCGCCTAGTGCCTCACCTTGAGGGGTCGTGCTTGTGGCTGAAGAATACCAGAGAACCTTGTTACAATAATCCGGGAATTGTATAGGAGGTAGCGCGCTGTTGCAATAGGGAGTTGACCTCATTAATGTTGACAGAGTGTTGGATTTAAAGCCTACACCAAACTCTCTGTATGCGGACTGCGAATCTCTGGGGTGAGCCAGACCGAAAATATGTCCTATCTCGTGACTGAAAGTGTAGTTCGATAGGCAGCTTGCCACTGAGATAAAGCCTGCATTATCAAATATTTCTGTCAGGGTCTGATCTCTTTGTAAAATATATCCTGCGATACCACAGCTGCCTCCTCCACTGTTAAAATTAGCACCCCAGTCACTTATCACTATTGAAACAACGTCGGCTTGATGAAGTTCCCTGTATCTACGAATATCCGCGGAATGAAGTTCACGTTTAAAACTTCTTCTTGATGAGAGATGCTCTAAAAAGCGAGCCTCATTTTCCATTTCAATGTGTGCTGTAAGGTGAATTCTGTGTGTCACTCCGGCCCTTTCAAGAGCCTTGTTGGTTTGGCTAATGGATAGATTTATTTTTGCCTCGATGTTTTTTCGCCCCTGGGACTCTCTGCGGGCATCACCGGTATATATTGATAAAAGCCTTAATTCTGCGTCAGCTGGAATCATCGCCTGATGGTTTAGGTGAAGGTCATTAATGACATTAGCACTTCTTTTTTTTACATCCAGTTGCTGATTTGACTGGGAGGGGGAATATGTTCCCCGAACGAGGATCAATGTACGTTGCTGCCCCCCTTCAGACAAGACGAAAGGCTCCAGTTCATACCGACGGCCATTATGTTGAAACTGTCCAATAAGTGTATTATTCACAGGTAACAGAAAGGTGTCGGTAAGACTACCGTCAAGTGATGACCCAATCCAGATAACAGATTCACCAACCCTGTCCAATCTGACAAATGAAGCTTCAGCAAAGCCTCCTTCTGGAATGGGAATAGAGACAGAGTCCGAATCAATGAGTGTTGAAAGTAAATCTGAAGAAACGGTATATGCCTGTAGCGAACTCGTTGATTCCAACCAAAGCGCGCTTTTATTTTTTTTTACTAAATTCAAGTCGATTGCAATGGGTGTTAAAATGTTGTAGGAGCTCGCCCGTAGTGTATTAATACCGAAAAAAAGCAAACTGAAGAATATGACACGAAACAAAAATATTCTCGCATTCATAATAAATACCAGAAATAACGCATGAAGCCACACCAGCTGGCTAGGCATCCCAAGATACCACCGTACGCTGTGAGCAGAAAGGAACAGCCCAGCATCTGGAGCCCATCTATTCGATGAACAGGCCAAGAGGCTATTTAGGGCAAAAGGCAACCACGTTTCGTTACCAAGTTGTCAAAGGCGAGTTTTTTTGTACGAGAACAGGCCAGCTACGAATAAAACAGAACTTCAGACTGGTATCACACAACTACAGTTAGGTAGACCTTTTCCATTCGTAGGCCTGAATTATAGTCGTGCATGTGTGTGATGCAAATACAAATATCTCTTCCAATGTTAAGTAAGCCTGTGAGTTTTTGAGCTCTTGTTCCGAGAGCGTTTGAGGGGGATTCCGTTTGACGATTCGATTGGGAGGAGCGGAGTCGCGAAGCTCTGACCTATCTAGGTCATGCTCTAATCTGTCTTATGGGAAAAATCAAGCTTCCTGCATTCGTATAATAAACGCATAACCCCGGTCGCCATGAAATTAGCAAAGAGCCTTTGAAATGAATTAGGGCTCAGAGGTACTCTGTGTAAAGCAACTGAAATTTCATCAAAGGGAACCATGGATGGCACACCTTAGCTTTGAAGAGATACATTATATCGAATTTCAAATCCGGGATGGTGTTTCGCAGAATGCAATTAGCAGAAAACTTGGTCGAAGCCAGGCAACGATTTCACGTGAGTTGGCTCGCAATACAGGGCAACGTGGATATCGACATAAACAGGCAGACAGAATGGCGCAAGAACGTCATCAGACCAAGCCGAAATCCGTTAAGCTCACGGATGATATTATACGACGTATCGAAAATGATATCCGTGAGGACTGGAGTCCTGAACAAGTTGTTGGTCGATTGGAAAAAGAAGGCATAATCAAACTTCACCATGAAACAATTTATCTATACATTCTTGAGGATAAAACTGCCGGTGGGACTCTCTAAAGTTTTTTGGGGACATCCATATATTTTCACCACACAAAGTTTCAAAGTTTTTTGGGGACATCCATATATTTTCACCAAACTGAATCCATTGGTAAGTGAACAATTATTTAAGTTTTGTGTTGAATATATGGATGTCCCTTTTATCTCTGATGAACCGCCCGGTGCGGAGCCGCTTGCCGGGTGGTGGTGTGTCATGAGAACAGAGTCGGTCTGTTCGTAACTGTAATTGAGATGGAGGTGGGCCCTCCGGTGGCGGCTTCTGGAAGCGACCACCAAACCACTGTGAGCTGCGTTGATTAAGAGTCAGGGTGGTGAGCGTCACAGAAAAGGCGCAACTAGATTGCGTCAGGTATGAGTTCGGGAGATGAACGCAAGTGAACCATTGATGACGTGTCGTAAGCGTATATATCGACATCAAAAATGAGGGGCACCACTACCTTATGATAAGTTCAGGGGTTATCCAGTTACTGCCTGAGCGGTGTCCGGCACAAAGATGGCATGAACCGATTTCAGGCTCTTTTATGGAACATGAGAACCTGTCGCTCTGGTGTTAAGGGAGCCAGCCAAGCTGACAAACAGCAAGGCTCAGAGTACCAATACAGAGCACAGGGGCGGATCAGCTCGTAGTAGTGTTGAAGCATCTGTAATGGATGTGGAGCAAAGGGGCTGACTTATCCAGCGGAAGGAGTAGATCAACCGATTTATTGGAATGAATCTATGACGGAAGCAAAACCGTTCACAATTTCTAAAGAGCTTGTCTATCAAGCCTGGCGAAGCGTGAAAGCGTTCAAAGGTGCTGCCGGTATTGATGGTCAGTCTCTGGCTGACTTTGAAACCCATTTAGGCAAGAACCTGTACAAAATATGGAACAAATGTCATCGGGCAGTTACTTTCCTCCCCCCGAATGCGTGTAGCCATCGACAAGAAAGATGGAGGCACGAGGCTGCTGGGAGTACCGCACGGTAGCCGACCGTGTAGCCCAAACTGTGGTAAAGCTGATAGTCGAAGTCTCTTCCAATATGAAATGAGCCTAAAGGAGGCTCTAATTTCCAATATGAAATGAGCCCGCCGCAATTGGATCTTTCGTCCATGATTACAGGATGAAAGTTATCATGAATACAAGGCTCATAAAGACACTGTCACAAGTGCAAGAACTGCTTCATTACGCCCCTGATATTGAGCCCGGATGGGAATCAAAAGATGAATGTTATCAGTGGGTTGAGGCGACTTTAAGGTACTTCAAATATCGAGCGCTCAGCAGGCCCGACAAGGGGCTCATTAAGCGTTATCTCGCAGTGGCTACAGGCTACTCAAGATCGCAGATTACCCGCCTTATTCATACCTGTCAGTCGAAGGGGACTCTGAAGCGTAAACAGCGCACAATCAATGGTTTCAAATCCAAATACACCAAGGCCGATACAAGGCTTCTGGCTGAGACGGATCGATTGCATAACGACCTGAATGGGGTAGCCATTAAGAAACTCTGTGAAAGGGCTTTTTTACGGGGTGACGAGCGTTACGAGCGACTGGCCGGCATCTCGGTTTCACACCTCTACAATCTCAGGCAATCAAATACATATCGTAATATCCGAACCCACAAGGACTGCACACGTCCAGTAAAGCGAGCCATTGGCACACGTCGTCGTCCAGCTCCTGAAGGACAACCAGGTTTTATTCGAATCGATACGGTTCATCAGGGTGATAAAGACAAAGTGAAAGGTTTGTATCACATTAATGCTGTTGATGAGATGACTCAATTCCAGATTGTTTGCACAGTGGAGAGAATTAGCGAAGCCTTTCTGATCCCTGTGCTTGAAGAGATTCTGGCAGCTTTCCCCTTTAAATTACAGGGTTTTCACTCGGATAACGGATCAGAGTATATAAATTATAGCGTAGCAAAACTACTCGACAATCTTCATATAAAATTCACGAAATCAAGATCAAGAAAAACAAACGACAACGCGCTTGCAGAATGTAAAAACGGTGCAGTTATAAGAAAGATACTTGGTTATGCCCATATTCCACAAAAATATGCGACAGAAGTAAATGAATTCAATCGAAAATATCTCACCCCCTACCTGAATTATCACAGGCCCTGTTTCATTGCTGAAACTGTCGTAGACAAGAAAGGTAAGGAGAGAAAAAAGTATCTTTATGAAAATATGATGACACCGTACGAAAAATTCAAATCATTACCAAAAAGTGCAAAATATTTGAAGAAAGGAATCACTCTTGAAGCTCTACAAGCAAAGGCTGATTCTATGAGCGATAATGAAGCAGCAGAAAGGCTTCAGTCTGCACGAGAATCACTTTTTAAAACCATTTTTGAACGAAAGGCCTGAGCGCACTGGCTTATGCTTCTTTCAGGCTCATTTTAGGATTGGAAAATACTGTCGAGCCATTAGTGGAACCTGTATTTCATGAAAACTCCTCGGCTACAGACCTAACCGCTCAGCGCATCAGGCGTTGGCGTTAGCTCGAAAACTGTTGGCGACACTCTTGATGATGGAGAAGGGGTCATTGATCTGGATATCAAAGGGTTTTTCGATAATCTGGATCATAAACTCATCATGCGAGCAGTGGAACATCACATCAGGGAACCTTGGGTATTGTTGTACATCAAACGTTGGCTTCAGGCTCCGGTTGAAAATGAAAGTCAGGAGTGTCCGCGCGTAAAAGGAACGCCACAAGGGGGAGTTATTAGCCCATTGTTGGCAAACCTGTTCATGCATTATGCGTTTGATCATTGGTTGGAATGTAATATCCAGAATGTCTGGTTTGAGCGTTTTGCTGATGATGCGGTTATTCATTGTCACAGTAAACAAGAAGCAGAGTTCACGCTGGAAGCAGTAAGACGTCGTTTACTCGACTGTGGTCTTACATTGCATCCGGAAAAGACGAAACTGGTTTACTGTAAGGATGAGGACAGAACAGAAACGCATGAAAACACATCTTTTGATTTTCTAAGTTATACATTCAGAACGAGATTAGCCAGAAACCGGTATGGGAAATTCTTTCCCAACTTCTTGCCAGCGATGAGCAAGGCATCCGCCCAGCGTATCAAAGACAAGATAAGGGAGTTAGAAATTCCCACGAAACGATCATTGTACTCTCTTGAAGAGCTTGCAAAACTGATCAATCCACGTGTTCAGGGCTGGATCAACTACTTTGGAAAATTTTATCCATCAGAGTTGAGAAGAGTATTGTCATATGTGGAAGCCACTCTGGTTCGATGGGCTATGGGAAAATACAAGAAATTGAGGGGCAGAAAGAAGCGTGCAGCTCGATGTTTGGGGCGCATCGCTCAGAAAGCTCCTTGGTTAATGGCACATTGGCGAGCAGGCTGTGTGTCAGCGGTTGGATAAGAAGAGCCGGATGAATCGAGAGGTTCAAGTCCGGATCTGTGAGCAACTGACGGGGAGGTTCCGCCGGTTGACTCGACTGGGGAGGGTTGGAGAAAAACCAGCCCTTACCCGATTAAATTTCGTTAACTCCTCCGCTGCTTTGTTGATTGCATTTAAGGAGTGTTCGAACTCAATATCCGAACAACTATAGCCATCATGTACGATTTTATTTCTCAGCTGTCTAACTTGATGCAGATTACCTATAGAATCTTTGCTCATACCTGTTTTTGGAAGGAACTCAGTTATAACACCTGCAATATTTTTTGGAACCTTCTCCTTCCATCTGAGTTTATTTCTCATTTCTTTTGAAGTAATGAATGCAATCTGTTCAAAAGCAATAAAAGCTTCTAGAACAGCTGAGCTAAAGAGCCCCTGTTCATTTGCAAGCTCATATGCTCGGGTTAGCAAAACTCTCCATTCATCAAATTCATTGCAGCTGAGGTAATGAGCAATATGTGCCCCAGATGTCTTACGATCTAGAGATGGTATATCGTCGTCTGATTTGAGTCTATTTAATAGGTGTATATGATTTGTCTCATCAAGTTTTGTGTGCTCGTGTTTTATACACCTTTCTTCAAAGGTTAGGCTATGATCAGCATCAGAACTTGGTATAACTATTCCCTTTAGCTGAGGCTTAAATGGTTCCAACTCTCTTGATGTCTTTACTTGCGTATCAAGAGTTACAAATCGATATACTGTGAGGAATTTGTCCAGACCTTTAAAGACTAAATCTGTAACGTCTTCTTTATCTGGATTAATCTCAAAAAATAGAATTATTCTCGTATATTTTGATGTCTTGCTGAATTGATAGTTCTCACCATCCGCATCCGAGTCAATCAATAAATTTACGTCTAAATTTTCATTATTCAGTGGATTGAAATTTACAAATTGATTGTCACCAAACTCTGAAGGATATCTTTCTAGCTCATATTTATAGCCATTTTTATTGTCCGCCTGTTTCCTAATAATTGAGTTATCTAGACTCATAGTTAATACAGATGCACGGCTACCCAATATTGAGATTCGATAGTTAGTCATCTCAATTGTAAATGTTGACGTACCTGGTTCAACCCTTAGCTCTGAAGGGTACCAAATATAGAATCTTGCGAGATGTTTCATAGAAATTTAACGCCTCATTCAGGTGCGCCGTAGGCGTCACCTGGAATGACTTGGTACGCCCGGCATGGGCATGAACTTATGGGGTGCAAGACCCCTGTGGGTAAACCAACATCTGACTGGCGGTAAAGTCGCCTGCTGATGATAACCACTAGCTTAAGGCAAGTGCAAACTCGTGATGGCTTGTGCAACAACCGGATAAGATTGCGGTTGGGCGCAATCTATCCTTATTCGTTGAGCTTTTGACAATCACTACTAGTCAAAGACTTAAATTTAGCTGTATGAGAGATTATAAATGGAACTTCCCCCGGGTCAAAGTTCCATGCAGTCAACTCATCGAAGTAGTCAAAGTACTGTTTTGGACATGTGATTAATACTTGGCCTGTTCTACTATCTTTTGGTAGTTTACCTGCCCAGTCTTTAGAAATTGATATTTCATCTATATCTGTGTTTGTATAAATGTATTTGAAGTCTTGATTAGCTCCACAAGCTTTATATCTTGTAAGTTTATATATGCCTGTTTGATACTCTCTTGTATAATACTCTCGTGATACATTTTCATTTTTTTCAAATTCTTCGAGTTTACTTGTTTCGCTCTCTGCACTTACTTCACCTTTTGCCGTTAGTGAAACCCAGAACTTCTCTAAACTAAATCCTACTTCTCCTGAAACTTTTCCACCGTATTTCGATGCTTTTGCGATCGTTGTGTTACATGATTTTTTTATTCCTGCGATACCATCAATAACACTTAATTTAAATACTGAAGTATCATTTCGAGTGAGAGGTTTTGACAAATCTACTAATTTTGCATTTTTTCTTGGAATAGATACTTGATAATTAATATCATTCCCTAGGCTAGATAATTTTCGCTTACCTACTTTTACGATGAATGCATTTTCATTCTCTTCAATGAGAGGATATTTTTCACCTCGACTGAACCCCATAACTAACCTTACTTCATCAGACAATTTAGCAACGATGTCTTTGGATCTAGTAATAAATACCCATTTATTTCCACCTTCTCTTTTAAAACTATTGATTTGTCCGCTGTCCCAATACATGCCATCAGGTATATAAGCTACAATTCCGTTGTCGGCATAAACTAACCTTCTGCTTGATCCCTTGTGATTAAATGTCATATTTCCTTTAATTAATTTTGTTCCTGCAGGGAAATATGAAAATTCATTTTTAAGAAACTTGTGTGTTACTGGATCTGCTTGCTGTACAAAAACGCTCTTTGAAATCAGCTGTTCACACTGCACTGCACTTGCAAACAATGTAAAACCAACAAAGCATATATTTTTTATATATAGTTTCATTTCTATTCCTCCGTAAATAGGATTGAATCAACGCCTGAGTTCTAACGCTTAGTAGATGTACCAATACAGAATACCCGTTATATAACGTTCATTTCTGTACTGATACAGATAATACTATTTTTCTTTCAGTGTTTTTGTGTAAAGTTTTTTGGGGGCATCCATATATTTTCACCAAACTGAATCCATTTGTAAGTGAACAATTATTTAAGTTTTGTATTGAATATATGGATGTCCCTTTTATTTACTGTGAGGGCTTGTGCAACAACAGGATAAGATTGCGGCTGGGCGCAATCTTATCCTTATTCGTTAGCTGAATAATTACACTCATTGTGTCATGCACTTTCAGACTCCTCTCTTTCAGGGATTACTTTATTAGATATTTTGTTAATATCTTTAGCATTGGGTCTATTTTTACCAAATTCATGTTTAGCATAAGCTATTTTGAGTAATGATCTTATAGAACCCAAATCATTTTCTGTTGCAAAGTCATATTGATATCGTGTTTTTAGGTATAATACAGTATCCACCAAGTAGAAAGAGTCTTTTTTAATTGCAGAAATATAATCTTCTATATATCTTTTCCAGTTTTTTGGTCTTTCTGATATTAAGAGGAGCATGAGAAGATGCTTTATAGTTCTATCTTTCTCATTTTTAACTGCATCAAATAAAAGTGGGCCGATTTTCTCTGAAAACAGATCATCTTTAAATATTCCAATAACATTGAGCATGTTGCATAAGAATATTTTCTCTAATCGTTCATCCACAGTATCGCCAAAGTTACCATGTAAAATGAATCCTTGACCATCGTATTCTACGTGACCACGTTCAGCTAATACTGGTGCTAAAGCAAATAAGATTTTTGAAACCTGCTTCCACCCTCTAGTGATTTCTTTAAGTAGGTTTCTTTTAATGTCAGGATCAACATAGTCACTGTTTCTTAGTGCGCGGCAGCATGCTTTTATTTTCTGGATAAGCGATGAAAATGAATATTCATCTAATATTGCATTTATACTTTGATTATATGGTTTCAGTTGATTGTAAGTGCTGTCTGCATGCCGGTCCTTAAGGTTATCAGGTAACTTTGAGGTTTGTACATCTTCGTTAATCTCTGACTTCATCTCCTCGATGCTTTCCTGGGAGAACCCCCAAGTCACATATTCTAGTGGGTTCATATTGTCAGGTAGGCCAGTTTTATCTTCGGTAACTTGACAAGATACATCAATATCTCTTGTAAGGACTTTAAGAACTTCGCTTCTATTTCTATCAATACCTGTATAAAACTCTATTATTTCAGGAAATGAAACATATAGTTCGTCTTTCAAGATTTTTTCATAGAAATCCTTACTGACATACATGCGTTTTGCAGCAAAATAAAAAACCCAGTATGATGATCTGAAACAAAAACCTGACTCAGACTTTATAATTATATTATTGTTAAATAAGATATCGAAAACTAAGTGAGTTTCTAGATCTAACAGCTTCTGTTGACAGAAATTTGAAATATTCTTTATGAATGACTCTCTTGTGAATGAAAATTTATTTGTAGTAATAAGTTCTTCACAAAAGCGACCTAAAACATGCTCGCAATCTTTAACATCAGGCTTAGA
>CBDBOO010000025.1:0-10388 GCA_965208385.1 Endozoicomonas sp. | reverse complement strand
TGATTTCGATGCTGAATGACGGATAAAAGGATTAATGTCAGAGTTGAATACTTTTGCCATTCGTCAGGGCGACTCCTGGGAGTATCGCTATGCCGTATCCAGCCTGTTACGGATCTTTATTAGCATGCCATCACGGGCCAGAGATCATTACTGTGAGAGTCAGTCTCTGAGTCCATTAGCTAATTATGTAGAAGGACGTCCAGGATCAAGTGCACGACAGGATCTGCGTAAGATGATCCGTCTCATCACAGATCACTCTGTCACAGGTAATGATGAAAGGAACATGGAGAAAGCCATCGAGGTATTGGGGCGCTGGTATAAAGCCCGACCTCGAATTGGCTGGCAGAACTTCGTGAATGGTCTGGCTCTGAGTTTGATGGAGCACGCCAGAGGTCAGACTTTCTATGTAGACATGCAGGAAGAACTTATGGATAACTATATTACTGGCTGGAACTTTAAGGGAGAAGATAAAGGTGCTGTGTGTACTCGCCTGTTTGCAGATCACTGCCCTTCAGCAAGCGGTAGCGGTGAGCCCAGCACAGAAGCAACACAATAAGTGTTGATATAGGTGTTTTTAACAAGTTGTCATAAACCTGAATCCGTGAGTTCAGGTGATAAAAAAATCACAAAAACCCAGCCCTGCCAGTAGCTGTAGGCTAGAATTCACTTATTCAAAATCTCACCCAATAAGTGAAATTCTGTGGAACTCAAATTTGAGCAATCGAAGAGCGAATTCTATACCCCGGCAGCAGGGCTCTGTTTCGTAGGCCGTGCCCTAAACAAAAACACATCTTTAAAACGTTCACTCCGTTCTATTAAGAAGCGCCATGGGATTCCCAACATTGAACTGGTGCGTGCTTTTATCGGCTTACTCGCCTTAGGTAAAACCAATTTTGATTCTATTGACAACTATCGTCACGATGACTGGTTCAAGCGCAGCATGGGTATTAAACAGATGCCGTCTTCCAGTCGGCTACGGCAGCGCTTTAATGAAGATGCCACAGAACTGATACCGCTAATTGAAGAAGCCCTTGCCGAGTTATTGGTTGAACTCAATGCACCGGTCACTCCTCTTCCCAAAAAACTCGATAACTTTGAGCATATTCCGCTCGATATAGATGTTACTCCTCAGGATAACAGTAAGACCAAAAAAGAGGGCTCTCAATATACTTACAAGAAGTTCTTTGGTTATGCCCCCATTATGGCTTACCTCGGGCAGGAGGGATGGTGTATGGGGGCTGAGCTTCGTCCCGGTTCACAGCATTCTCAGAACGATTTTTACCATTCCTCAACCGCATATTACACAGAGTTCGTCGTCTTACTCAGCAACCGATATTGCTACGTCTCGACAGTGCTCATGATGCCGAGGACACACGCAAAGACGTCGCTCGCTATAAGAACGTTGATCACATCACCAAACTCAATCCCCGCCAACAATACACGGCTACATCCTGGCTTCCAACACTTGAAACAGCTGGCGTGGAGTGGGATGAGCTTCGCCCCGGAAAGCACTATGCGACACACACCGTCATCCATGAAACTGTCTACGGAAAGCAGCGCCTTATCATCCGTATTATTAGGCGAACCACGGATTCAGTGGGGCAGTATTTTTTAACCCCAGACTATGAACTTGATGGTTGGTGGACGACACTGGATGAGGACGGGTACAGCAATGATGACGTTATATTGCTTTATGAAGATCATGCGACCAGCGAACAGTTCCACAGTGAATTCAAGACCGATATGGATCTTGAAAGACTTCCATCTGGAAAATTTGACACAAATGACCTTGTCATGTGCCTTGGTGCCCTAACTTACAATATCTTACGTTACATGGGTCAAACCTGCTTGCTTGGACCGGAATCACCCGTCCGTCACAAAGCCAGCCGCCGTAGAATCAAAACGGTCATGCAGGAGCTGATTTATCAGGCTGCACGATTTATGGAAAAAGGGCATCAGTTTATTCTACGGTTTGGCCGTCATAGTCCTGGTTTACGCGCCTTTATGAAGCTTTTCCCTGAAAAGATGCTCTGCTAGCCAATACGTTCTCATTATTAAACTGAATCAAAAATGCCGTTGAGTCGGTAGGATTTTGTTTGCATAGGAATTACAAAATACTCTCTAACGCTTAGATTTCTGTTGTTTTTTTAAGCAATACGGTCTCTTTTTTTGTGAAGGTTAAGGAAATAACGATTCCTTATGTCGGGATTGAGTTAATAAGGATGGAAATACGTCTCCTGAATTAAGAAATCACGGATTCAGGATAAAAGAAGTGGGACGTATAGAATGCGCTCCACTTCTTCGGGCAACAACGAACAGTTCAACAACTTTCGGCGTGAAACAAGAAGTTTGATTAGAGGCTAACTTGTTGGTTGACAATCAAAAAGCATTCAGTAGAATGCGTCGCCGTTGAGTGAGGTTTTCGAACACAGCTCAGCGAGTTGAAAAGCGCTTCAAACGATCGCTTGACAACAAAACACGGTTCGCTAAGATAGGCGGCCTTGGCTATGTTCCGCAAAATGGTTGAATGAACTAAACTCTCATTAGCTGTCGTTTAATGGGAGGCTTGTTATGCAATCTCAATACTTTCAAGCAATTCTTAATTCTCTACCGTCATTAACAAGCTATCAGCGGAATGAACTGATTCAAGTCTTGTCGGAAAACTATTCTACTGCAGGAATAGCAGCAACTATTGAAGCCAATTTTACTAAGGCTCCAAAATGCCCTCACTGCGAGTCAGAAGAGCTTTATAAATGGGGTATTCGGAACAAAAGGCAGCGTTATCGCTGCAGGGATTGTCATTCAACGTTCAATTCTTTTTCTAACACCCAGTTAGCTCGCTTACAGCACCCAGAAAAGTGGGATAAGTATCTTGAAGGAATGACTCATTCTTTGACACTACGCCCTGCTGCCAAGGAATGTGGGGTTAATTTGAAAACTGCATTTCGCTGGAGACACCGTTTTTTAAAGACTATGGAAGATGACCAAGCCCCTGAGCTAAACGGTATCACCGAACTCGATGAAACATTATTTCGTGAATCATTCAAAGGGCAGAGGAAAAACTTACCCAGACCTGCCAGAAAACGAGGCAATGACGAAAAGTCAGAATGTCGAAAAATTCCGGTTATGGTGGCCAGAGATAGGTCAGACTCTACTGTTGATGCAGTTTTAGATAATGGAAGTGCTGACGAACTCTGCAAGAATTTGGACGGACGTATAAACATAGAAGCTATCGTTTGTGCTGATGCAAGCCTTGCCCATGAAAAGCTCGCGAGAAAGCTGGGTTTTATATTTAAAGAGCTTGTCACATCCTCTGGACAAAAGGTTTTAGATGGTGTTTTCCACTTGCAACATGTCAATGCGTATCACAGCCATTTAAAACAGTGGATTAAAGGGGTATTTCACGGTGTTGCAACAAAATATTTGTCTCACTACCTGGGATGGAGAAGGGCTCTAACAGAAAGTACCCCATTAGATATTGATCGACTGACCAATAAGATTATGAGCCTGTTTCGCCTTCAACCTCTTAATGGAACATAGCCGGCGGCCTTGCTGATCACCTTCAACGGTTGATCGGAGATTTGGATAAGACGCTGGTCGCATCAAATCAAGTTCTTTAAAAAGATATCAGACAATTCGTGTGGGCGCTTGTGTGATTGCATCGATCAACAAAGTTAGCTTTTTTCGGAAGGCGCTTTGAAATGATTTAAAATGTGAATCAAGCAAGTGAACACTCGTTAATTCAGCTCATGCTCTTGTCACAGAGAGTAGAGAGTTAAATAAATGTGACGTTTAATTGTAAGATGAGCAGCTAACTTTCTTTCGAGAGAGTCTGGCAACAAGATTTAAACTGAAGAGTTTGATCATGGCTCAGATTGAACGCTGGCGGCAGGCCTAACACATGCAAGTCGAGCGGTAACAGAACTAGCTTGCTAGTTGCTGACAAGCGGCGGACGGGTGCGTAACACGTAGGAATCTACCCAGTAGCGGGGGATAGCCCGGAGAAATCCGGATTAATACCGCATACGCCCTACGGGGGAAAGCAGGGGCTCTTGTTCTTTTAGGAGAGCCGGACCTTGCACTATTGGATGAGCCTGCGTCGGATTAGCTAGTTGGTGGGGTAAAGGCCTACCAAGGCAACGATCCGTAGCTGGTCTGAGAGGATGATCAGCCACACTGGGACTGAGACACGGCCCAGACTCCTACGGGAGGCAGCAGTGGGGAATATTGCACAATGGGCGAAAGCCTGATGCAGCCATGCCGCGTGTGTGAAGAAGGCTCTAGGGTTGTAAAGCACTTTCAGCGAGGAGGAAAGGTAATAGATTAATACTCTATTACTGTGACGTTACTCGCAGAAGAAGCACCGGCTAACTCCGTGCCAGCAGCCGCGGTAATACGGAGGGTGCAAGCGTTAATCGGAATTACTGGGCGTAAAGCGTGCGTAGGCGGCTGCCTAAGTTGGATGTGAAAGCCCCGGGCTCAACCTGGGAACTGCATCCAACTGGGCAGCTAGAGTGCGGAAGAGGAGAATTTCCTGTGTAGCTGAAATGCAGATATAGGAAGGAACACCAGTGGCGGGGTGCACTTAAAAGTGTGCCGCAGCTACATAAATGCTAGCCATACTCTCCATATTGATGTTCACTTCTGTGAATGACAAATGAAATGTGTTAACCGAAAAACTGAAAGCTTGAAATCCTGCTTGTCATCGCGAAGCAGAATCCGGTTCCTTCGAAAGCTGAAGATGCAGTAGAAACTATATGAGCGACTGGGGAACATTCAAAGAAGCTCAAAAGAACGCTGCAACACATCCAGATGCTGTTGTTCGAAAAAAACATTTTTTGGACGACCACTTTGGCAAAATAACAGTATTAGAGCATTTCCTGACGGTTGCAGGGCTCGCCTCACCCTTCAGTGAAGCTTCCGGTGTCAGGCCGAGATTATTCATTAACTCTCCATCGATTTTGCTTCCGATGCGAAAGCTGCCTGTAAATTGAAAGAGCAAACCAGAACCCTCTGTGCGTGCCATTGCCTTGAACCATGCTCGCTGTATACGAGCTATCTGTCATTAGAACATTGCCAGGAATGCCAAAGCAGGCCAGCTATGTACCGATCGTTCTTGTGGATGAGGAGGCCCCCGGAGATAAACTACTGGAAGGAAGCCAAATTGTGTCTGGTCTATGAGCAAGGCTCTGGATAAGCGGTATGGTTTAACCATGAAGGAGCCTGGTGACGCCGGAGATCAGTGGTTGAGTTGTGCGATAAAATCAGCTTGAATCGCAATCAGAAATAAGCGATGGAGATTTGGATAGAAAGTCAGGCGCAGAGAGTATTTGCAGATCAAGGTAGTTATCTTGTTGATTATTATCATACTTGCGAATACTGGCGAAGGCAGCAAAAGACTGCGTAAAAAATGAATGACAAGGTGCAAAAAGCATCAATGTACAAAAGAAAACGCCTAAAAGCGGGTGAGATTATTATGACAGAGCTCGAACCTTGGCGTAACGGCAAAAAAGGGAAAGAGTCAAATCCTTCTGAGGAATGTCATCGTTATTTGCGAAACCGAAATGGTCAGTTTGATTACATGGGAGCAAAAGCCGCAAACTCTGCCCATCGGTTCCGGAGAGATAGAGCGCAAACAGCGCAGTTCAGGAAAGGCTTAAGATTCCAGGGGCGTGGTGGAAAATAGACAATGCCTTACATGCTCGAGAGAAATGAGAGCAAACGACGAGTGGGATGACTGGGAAAATGCGATTTAACGAGCGTTGCAGACTTTTAATTGCACCCCCAGTGGCGAAGGCGACACTCTGGTCTGACACTGACGCTGAGGTACGAAAGCGTGGGGAGCAAACAGGATTAGATACCCTTAGTCCACGCCGTAAACGAACTAGTTGTCGGGAGTGATTCTTGGTAACGAAGCTAACGCGATAAGTAGACCGCCTGGGGATACGGCCGCAAGGTGAATTGACGTCAGTGGTTTAATTCGAAGCAACGCGAAGAACCTTACCCGGCCTTGACATCCTGCGAATCCTTTAGAGATAGTGCCTTCGGGAACGCAGTTGCTGCATGGCTGTCGTCAGCTCGTGTCGTGAGATGTTGGGTTAAGTCCGCAACGAGCGCAACCCTTGTCCTTAGTTACCAGCACGTTATGGTGGGCACTCTAGGGAGACTGCCGGTGACAAACCGGAGGAAGGTGGGGACGACGTCAAGTCATCATGGCCCTTACGGCCGGGGCTACACACGTGCTACAATGGTGCATACAGACGGTTGCCAAGCCGCAAGGTGGAGCTAATCTGAGAAAGTGCATCGTAGTCCGGATTGGGGTCTGCAACTCGACCCCATGAAGTCGGAATCGCTAGTAATCGTGAATCAGAATGTCACGGTGAATACGTTCCCGGGCCTTGTACACACCGCCCGTCACACCATGGGAGTGGGTTGCTCCAGAAGTGGCTAGCTTAACCTCTGATCTTAGGAGAAGGGGAGAGCGGTCACCACGGAGTGATTCATGACTGGGGTGAAGTCGTAACAAGGTAGCCCTAGGGGAACCTGGGGCTGGATCACCTCCTTAAACGACGATCGACATCCATAAGCGTTCACACGAATTGTTTGATTATTTTTTAAAATAAAGGCCTTTGGGCTTTTTTTTTGATCTTTAAAAATGTGTTTAATGAATCAGTCAATTGCCTTTGTGGTAATAGATTGGGTCGGCTATGTTGCATTAAAGGGTTGAACTGCTTTTTCGAAACCATCGTACGCATAAAAAACTCAAATTCTGGAAAGAAACTGGCGTTTTGAGCTCTTTTTAGGCATGTAGACTGGGCTTTTATAACCAGTAATTGCAAAAAACTGGAACGATGTTGCTTTCAACCCCTAAGTGCAACATAGCCGATTGGGTCTGTAGCTCAGTTGGTTAGAGCGCACCCCTGATAAGGGTGAGGTCGGCAGTTCGAATCTGCCCAGACCCACCAAATTTTGTCCTGCTCTTCGTTGAAAGAAAGCCCACATACTAATGTATGCTTCGCTTTCTTTCGCCTCGATCAGAGCAAAATTATGGCAATAAATTGATTGATGAAAATGGTATATGGGGCTATAGCTCAGCTGGGAGAGCGCCTGCTTTGCACGCAGGAGGTCTGCGGTTCGATCCCGCATAGCTCCACCAATTCCTACTCTCATTATAATCAATAGACAGTTATCCTGACTTATTCATTAAGCATATTGCTTCGTTATCCGAATGGATAATGTGCTCTTTAAAAATGTGGAATCCAAATTTAAGCTGAATTGAATTACTCAGCTGACTTATTACAATCTTTGATCGTAATGAATCAGTCGTTTAATAAAATTCTTGCTGAGAACACTCTCAAGTATATAACAAACATTGTTTTGTTATTGCTAAGTGTATGGCGATCTGAACGTTCATTGAACGGATCAGATAAAGATCGTTAAGGTAGTTATTTGTAACTATTCAGCACCCAGCAAAGGATGGTTGTTGTAATTCTTAAGAGCTATAAGCAGAGCCTCAAATACATGATGACCCTGCTTTCTCGCCGATGATATATAACTTCGTATCCGACTGTACCACTTGGCACCTTTTTCACTTCTGAAGCTGCCGGATATTTTTTGCTTCACCTTGCCGTTTCGAACATCTTGCTCACTTCCGTTATTATCGAAGGGGACGGCAAAATCAATCATGAACCTTAAGGTTTCCTCCTGAAAATTCACCAATCGTTTGAAGAGGTTGAACGCTTTGGTGTTTTTTACTTTGTCGAGTCCAAGCTTCTCACGACTCAGCTCCATAGATTCTGCTTCTTTGTCCTTAGCCTTTTTAGCTGTCCGTTCGAAGACGGCTTCGATACGCTTGCAAATAACTTCCGGCATACTCTGCATGCCTGCTTTTCGAAACCCCTTGGTTAAATGCCAAGCCAACCTCAATAAGCGCTGAAGACGGGCAGCAAGATAATTGCCATCTCTGTCTATGACACCCTGAAGCTCTCTTAAATGGTGAGCATTACACAACGCGTGGGCGGCAGCGTAACGAAAATAAGCTTTGTAATGGTCGTGTACCAGAACTCCGCAGAACAACAACAAAACACCCATTTTCTCCATGGCTGAGTGTCCTTTACTGGGATCGAGGTGATACAGCGTCCATTGATCAGTGCGCATGACGTGCATCCACCAAAGTGTTCCACAGACCCTCATACCAGTCTCATCAGCACCGGCGACGGGTTCGTTGATGAGTGCATCAATGATGACTTGTTCTGTGGAAGCCAGCTGGGTGTACGCAACGTCCTGAAACGCGCAAATTGAGCCGGGACTAACCTCAAGACCGAAGATATCCCAGAAAAATTCTGACACACGCTTGTAAGGAATAAGCTGAAATTGGCACAGGTAGACTGCAAATGCCTGAGTTTTCGGGCCGTACTGCACATGAGCATTCACACCCTCAGGAAACCGGGCCTGGTTTGTGTGCCCGCAGGTGCATTCTTTAACTTCAGCCACATGAGCTGTCACTTCGAAACAATCAAAACAACCCGGTTCAAACACTTGCCGCTCTACACATCGAATGGGTTCGACAGAAAGGAGCGACCGCTGGCAAATTTCACAATCTTTTATCGGATAACAGTGAGTATGGTCGGGGGCAGCGACCTGTTTAAGTGTGCAGCCCTTGTGACCAGGTTGTCCGCCAACGTTACGGTTTGACGACTGCCGTAGACTTTTTGGGTTTGGTTTGTCGTCATTCGCTTTTTGATCAGGATTATTATCGGCTGCTGCATCCGCATCGCTCTTGTTTGAGCTTCCGGGGGACGGTGGTTTGGCGTAACCGTCGGTAGATGGCGGCTTGCTGCTGTTTCGACTGTTTAATTTCAACCTGCCTTCAAGCTCTTTGCAGTGCTCTTCCAGTTTTGCAAACTCCGCTTGTTGCTTGGCAATAATGGCAAGCAGCATCGCGATGGTTTGAAAATCTGGAGCAGATTGGTTCATGGCAGCGCAGGAAAAAAAACTTACCTCTAATTTGGTACAAATTCTTAAAAATGCCAGTTTATTTTTAGGGGGCTGAATAGTTACAGTTATTTTCATATAAACCAAAACCCACATGAAACCGGCGGTTTTATTTGAGTTTTGGTTTGACTGGTTTTCTGAGAGCTTCTTCCGCTTCATCAATAGATTCTCTGGAATGTAGCCTATCAGCTAACTCGACGGGCATTTGGTTGATTTTTGCACAGAATGCACCTGCTGCTTTTACGAGTTCATCCTGAGTCTTGTAGCAGTAATGGTAAGTAAGATCCTCCCTGAACCAGCGCCAAAGAGCCTCAACAGGCATAAAGTCTGGACTGTATGGCGGCAGTAAAACCAACTCTATTTTAAGCTTTCGTGCCGCTTCGCAGACATCAGATGCCCGATGATAAGAGGCTCCGTCCCAAATAATGGTAACCTCACGTTCAGGATTTTCCTGCCGGATACGCTCCAGCACATTCACTGTGTGCTGTTTGTTACCTCTCGGATAAGGCCAGATTCGAACCTGCCCCTCATTGTAGTAATACAGCCCATAGAAAGTGACTTTTGAAAACCCCGGGGAATGAGAGGACACGAAGAACCGATCACCTTTTGTAGACCACCCGTTACCAATATCCGTCTCTTGATGGATGTGTGCTTCATCAATATAAACAATCAGTTTTTCTTGCTTGGTTGCCTGCTGGAGTAACGGTTCGAGCTGTTTAAGGTAGTTTGCCCTTTTCTCTGGGTCGGCTCGATTTAAAAGCTTCTTTGCTTTTTTCCAGGAAATATTATTTCTTTTTAATACACGACGAACAGTTTCTCTTGAGCAGGTGAAGCCCCACTTCTCTTTGCACCAGCTGACCAGCCGTTTGAGAGTCCAGCGAGGCAAGGATAGTTGCTCTCCATTCGCCGCCGCTTCAGTTGAACACTGAATGGCTCTGGTTATAACGGATTCGTTGAACGGGCAAAAGGGGGGTGCCCTCCCGTACGTTTGTACTGTAAGGCTCTGGGTCCGGAGTTATTATAATCTTTGATCCACTTCCATACCGTATGTGCCGCACGATTGATGCTAAGTGCCACCTGCGAAGGGGATTCATTCCCAATAACTCGATAAAGAGCCATAAAGCGCTCTCGTGTTCTGTGATGAGGCGCTGATAATCCGGATTGATATAGGTCTTCCGGAGACTGGCTCCATTTTTCGTGTAGGACTTTTAGCATGGGTAAATGTAAAAATTATACCTCTTATTTTCTGGAATATTCTTTGCTCTAAGTCATGTCTACACCTACTGAGAACCTTATGTTTCAAGTGGGTTTTGGTTTAACACTTTAAATGTGCTGTTTTGGCAAAGTATTTTTTCTTTGATCAAGGCGCAGACTGAACGACGGAAGGAGTGTAC
>CBDBOO010000024.1:0-161084 GCA_965208385.1 Endozoicomonas sp. | reverse complement strand
CCCAGCGCAATAATCGAACCCGGCGTACATCTGGGAGAGAGTGTAAGTGTAGGTCCTTGGTCTTATATTGGTTCGGGTGTTGAGATAGAATCCGGAACTGTCATTAATTCACATGTGGTTGTCAAGGGGCCGACCAGAATAGGAAAGAATAATCATATTTTTCAGTTCGCCAGTGTGGGAGAAGACTGTCAGGATAAAAAGTATTCTGGCGAAGCCACATATCTGGAAATAGGCGACAATAATATTATCAGGGAAGGTTGTACTGTTCATCGTGGTACCAGCCAGGATCAGAGCCTGACTCGAATCGGCAACGACAATCTGTTGATGGCTTATGTTCATGTAGCACACGATTGCACCATTGGTAATAACTGTATTATGGCGAACAATGCCACTCTGGCGGGGCATGTTATTATTGATGATGGTGTCATTCTGGGCGGATTCACCACCATACATCAGTTCTGTAAAATCGGTGCTTACAGTATGAGTGCGGCTCATACGGCTTTGTTTAAAGATGTGCCAGCTTTTGTCATGACCAGCGGTAACCCTGCCAGTGCCCATGGTATGAATTATGAAGGCATGCGTCGTCGGGGGTACAGTGCTGAACTGATTCGTTCTTTGCGACAATGCTATAAAATAATCTATCGTCAGGGTCTGAAAATCACTGATGCGATAGATCAGTTAAAAACTATTCCTTCACTGCCAGAGATTGAGGTGTTGATCGATTCTCTGGAATCTTCGGAACGTGGTATTACCAGATAACCCATGACAAGACCATTATTCATAGCCATGGTGGCAGGTGAGGCGTCGGGAGACATACTCGGAGCGGCCCTGATAAGGGAAATCAGACAGCATCATCCAGAAGCGTACTGTTATGGTATTGGTGGTCCGTTGATGAAGGCGGAAGGTTTTGAGAGCCTGTTCCCTATGGAAAGGCTTTCTGTCATGGGGTTGGTGGAAGTGCTGGGGCGACTGAGGGAGTTGCTGGGTATTCGCAGGCAACTGAAGGATACACTGATCAATGACAAGCCCGATATATTCATTGGTATTGATGCACCGGATTTCAATCTGGTGCTTGAAAGAAAACTAAAAGACGCCGGAATTGCCACGGCACACTATGTCAGTCCCCAGGTTTGGGCCTGGCGAGAAGGGCGATTGAAGAAAATAAAGCGTTCAGTGGATCATATGCTGACACTTTTGCCCTTTGAAGAGGATTATTATCGGAAGCATAATGTTCCGGTCACTTTTGTCGGTCATCCTCTGGCTGATCAGATTGCCATGGCGCCTGATCAACTGAAAGCTCGCAGGGAACTGGATATCTTTCCAGACGGGCCTGTCATTGCACTTCTACCGGGTAGTCGAAAATCAGAGGTTAGTCGGTTAAGTCGATTATTTCTGGAAACAGCTCGGCTATTACAGAGGCAAATTCCTCAGGTACGTTTTTTGATTCCCTGTGCCAATGAGCATAGAAAACGGCAGATTCTGCCTGTTCTGGATGATTTTCCTGATCTGGATATTACGGTTTTTGATGGGCGCTCTCAAGATGTCATGGCCGCGTCAGATGCTATTTTGATTGCATCCGGCACTGCTGTTCTGGAAGCGGCCCTGCATAAAAAACCAATAGTCGTCAGTTATAAAATGGCACCTCTTAGTTTTGCCATTATCAGTCGTATGGTGAAGATTGATCATGTTTCCCTGCCGAATCTTCTGGCCGGAAGAGCGCTGATTCCAGAGTTGTTACAGAATGATGCAACCTCTGAGAACCTTTGTAAGGCCATGATGCGTGCAATGACCGATCAGGATTACAGGTACCGGCTCAAGCAGGAGTTTACGGATATACATCATCAGTTGAAGCGAGATGCCAGTAAGTTGGCATTTGATGCCATTCAGTCTGTTATCGAGATGAAAAATGCTGCAAAGTGATTTCGAATTTTATGATCCTTCACCTGAGTTGATTATCGCCGGTGTCGATGAGGTAGGTCGTGGTCCTCTGTGTGGCCCTGTGATAGCGGCAGCGGTTATTCTGGACCCATTGAAGCCTATAAACGGGATGAATGATTCTAAAAAGCTGTCTGAAAAAAAGCGGGAAAGTCTGTACGACATTATTTGTGAAAATGCACTGAGCTGGTCTGTTGGGCGGGCTGAGGTTGCAGAAATTGATGAGTTAAATATTTTGCAGGCAAGCCTTCTTGCCATGAGGCGAGCGGTTCTGGGACTGCATGTTGTACCGGAACTGGCGTATATCGATGGTAACCGTTGTCCTGATTTACCTTTCCGTGCAGAAGCTATTGTAAAAGGTGATAGTCGTGTTCCGGCAATAGCTGCCGCTTCTATTCTGGCAAAGGTAGTGAGAGACAGGGAAATGCTCGTTATGGATAGAGAATTTCCAGGTTATGGTATTGCCGGACATAAAGGTTATCCAACCAAGGTGCATATGGAAGCCTTGAAAGAGCTGGGTCCGACTTCCATACACCGACGATCATTTAAGCCAGTCCGGATTTTGCTCGAGAATATTGATAAGTAGTAAAAAGTCTCATCGGGTTATACCTCTACCGGCTATTTTTGAAAAATAGCGGGTATCCTGTTTAATGTAATGATCTTGTTTTCTGATCACTTTCCAGCATTAAAGCGATCCAGTGTTTGTGATGTATGCAGCTTGCTCAGGGGGGGAAGTGATTCGTTTTCTGGCAAGCCGGCAATATAATTTGTTATTGCTGTACGTATGAATTCATTATCACCATCACAATCCATCAGCTATTCCCCATGCTTATACGACATCGGTAACAGCGTATAAGAAGCATCACACGCAGGGCGCAGCTACAGCTGCTTACGTGTTGAGATATGTAATTTTTCCCAAAAACTCGACTATTTATCACGAGCATACAAAATATATACGACTTCGTACGCTAGTGATACCAAGGGGTTTAATGAAACGTGGGGAATTGCTGACAATCCATTATCTGATTGTCACTTCCAAGGATAAATACATTTGCCTGATAGGCCAGTTTTGTACGTTCATCTCTGCAAATGAATCTGGGTGGAAGACAGGGCCATCTCATTTGGCACTAACCATCAAATAACACTTTGAAATAGGCAGAATGTACAATAAAACATTCTGAAAATTTGGCATCCTATGCTTGAATAATAAGGATGCCGTAAGTGACTCTCTTGGATACTTTTTCAGAATTGACCGAAGTTCGTGCAGATAATCATCGCTACCCACTTTCACACCTCGTATTCATTGCCGTTTGCATGATTACCTGCGGCTATGAGTATTTTCCAATCCTAAAATGAGCCTGAAAGAAGCATAAGCCAGTGCGCTCAGGCCTTTCGTTCAAAAATGGTTTTAAAAAGTGATTCTCGTGCAGACTGAAGCCTTTCTGCTGCTTCATTATCGCTCATAGAATCAGCCTTTGCTTGTAGAGCTTCAAGAGTGATTCCTTTCTTCAAATATTTTGCACTTTTTGGTAATGATTTGAATTTTTCGTACGGTGTCATCATATTTTCATAAAGATACTTTTTTCTCTCCTTACCTTTCTTGTCTACGACAGTTTCAGCAAAGAAACAGGGCCTGTGATAATTCAGGTAGGGGGTGAGATATTTTCGATTGAACTCATTTACTTCTGTCGCATATTTTTGTGGAATATGGGCATAACCAAGTATCTTTCTTATAACTGCACCGTTTTTACATTCTGCAAGCGCGTTGTCGTTTGTTTTTCTTGATCTTGATTTCGTGAATTTTATATGAAGATTGTCGAGTAGTTTTGCTACGCTATAATTTATATACTCTGATCCGTTATCCGAGTGAAAACCCTGTAATTTAAAGGGGAAAGCTGCCAGAATCTCTTCAAGCACAGGGATCAGAAAGGCTTCGCTAATTCTCTCCACTGTGCAAACAATCTGGAATTGAGTCATCTCATCAACAGCATTAATGTGATACAAACCTTTCACTTTGTCTTTATCACCCTGATGAACCGTATCGATTCGAATAAAACCTGGTTGTCCTTCAGGAGCTGGACGACGACGTGTGCCAATGGCTCGCTTTACTGGACGTGTGCAGTCCTTGTGGGTTCGGATATTACGATATGTATTTGATTGCCTGAGATTGTAGAGGTGTGAAACCGAGATGCCGGCCAGTCGCTCGTAACGCTCGTCACCCCGTAAAAAAGCCCTTTCACAGAGTTTCTTAATGGCTACCCCATTCAGGTCGTTATGCAATCGATCCGTCTCAGCCAGAAGCCTTGTATCGGCCTTGGTGTATTTGGATTTGAAACCATTGATTGTGCGCTGTTTACGCTTCAGAGTCCCCTTCGACTGACAGGTATGAATAAGGCGGGTAATCTGCGATCTTGAGTAGCCTGTAGCCACTGCGAGATAACGCTTAATGAGCCCCTTGTCGGGCCTGCTGAGCGCTCGATATTTGAAGTACCTTAAAGTCGCCTCAACCCACTGATAACATTCATCTTTTGATTCCCATCCGGGCTCAATATCAGGGGCGTAATGAAGCAGTTCTTGCACTTGTGACAGTGTCTTTATGAGCCTTGTATTCATGATAACTTTCATCCTGTAATCATGGACGAAAGATCCAATTGCGGCGGGCTCATTTCATATTGGAAATTAGAGCCTCCTTTAGGCTCATTTCATATTGGAAGAGACTCTATGTTCCCGTAAGTGGTTGAATGAGCTATACTTCCCATGCCTTCTACTTTTCAGGGGCGTGTTATGCGATCTAATCTCTTCCAAAGCTTTATTAATTCCATTTCATCATTAACTAGCGAGCAGAGGGATATTCTTAACAATACACTCCAAAGCCCTAAAATACAGAACAGTGACACAGTTGAAACTACTAATTCTGATTCAGTTTCTAGTGAATTAACTCCGAATAAAGCACACTCAATTCCTGACCTTGAAATGACCATATTATCTTGCTTTGAAAAGCATCCTCAGTGCCCTAAGTGCAAAGGTCATGAGATTCATCGCTGGGGAGTTAGAAATGGTAGGCTCTACCTCAGATTGTGTGGGTAAATTTCAGCGATTCACCCCTCTTGGATAAAGATCAAGGCCACCACAATGAAAGTAAATTGCAGTTTTGAACCTTTCTCTGTTTCTGTAGCCGTAGGCTCGACCCTTGAGTCGCTGTATCTTTCCATTCATGCCTTCTGCACGGCCATTGTCGGCTTTCAGAACTATTGCGTTAATAATTCCCCACAGGTGTTCTTTGATCATCTTGGCCACTTTACGAACAGGTTCAAGCCGACACCTCAGTGCCCAGCTCAGCCACCGTTTCCATGCCTTGATAGCCCAAGCTCGTGATGTGTAATTCCACAGTGTCATCGCCATCTCTTTGATGGCCCAGGCTCGTGCTGTTTTCAGCTTTGAATCACGCAACGGCTCGAACGCTTCCCACTTTTCATCGCTCATATTTTCAGGATTTGTTAGCCAGTCAAACCGGGTACCTTTGAGTAAGTCTGACCCTGTAGACATAAGCGCTTTATGCTCTTCTATGCGAACTTTATTGACCGCATTGCCTAAGTACTGGGCAACATGGAACTTGTCAAATGCTATTCGCTCCCTGGCTTCTGGCACATGCAATGTGACTGCCTTGATAAAGGGCTTCCACATATCCATGGTAACGCATTCAATACCGGCTTTCTGGTCTGGCGTCAGGGTCTCAAAGTACTCATTGAGGCTGTCAGCTTTATGGTTGTCGGCCAAATGTAAAACAATGCCTTTTTCATGATCTGTAACCACAGTGACGTACTCACGCCTCTTCTGGAATGAGGTTTCGTCAACGGCTAACCGTTTGGGATTGTCGTGTACTCTGCGTGCCAGACCTCTCGCTACTGCACGCTGTTGGATACCGTCGATGGCATTCCAGCTAAGCTTCATTTGTTGGGCAACTGCACTGGTTGTTGCCTCTTTCAGCCAGTCAATAACGAATAAGGATAGATTGCGCCCAGCCGCAATCTTATCCTGTTGTTGCACAAGCCCGGGTTGATTTATGGTGAAGGTGGTCTATTGAAGATATCTTTTCTTGCGCGTATTAAATCAGAGCGTTTTTCCTGAACGCTCTTTATTCAAGATGTGAGCCATCCGACCACTGCTTAATAGTAGTCTGACGCTTTATTATTCTGTAAGACGGTCTGTTATTCCCTCCGTTCTTGTGAATGGCGGTGAAGATTTCTTTCTATTAACTCAGGTCGGTTTCATAAAACGGAATGCAATGTGCTTCATGGATTCGCCACACTTTCTGCATTTGAATACCGGTCGAATAATGGCTTTTATTGGGCTGATAATGACGTTCAGAAGTAGCTGCACCAAAAACAGTCGCTTCTTTGCATTGCTGTGTAGAAATCCGTAATCCCGAGATCGTCGGAAGCGTTTGGGAAGGACGTGTTTTAATACCAACCACAAAAAATCTTCACCAGACAGAGTTCGGGTGTCTGTTTTGCCGGTTTCGCTGTTGATGTAGGCAAAGGTGACTTGTCCTTGTCGACTGGACAGAATGTTTTTATCGCTGATCACGCCTCTATAAAGGTAGCGAGAAAGATACTTTAGGGCAGTCAATCCTTTACCGACGTGTTTGCAGTTAACGACCCATTCTTTCGGGACTGTGACCTTTAGCTTTGGTGATAAAAGTTTGTGTTCATCCAGTGCTTTCAGGAGTTTGGCTCGAAACACTTTGGCCAGATTCTTACCATTGAACAGATATTTGCCCTTGAGTTTTCGCCACTCATTTCTTCGAGTGTTGATGCCTCCGCCGGCTACGACAAAGTGTACATGGGGATGGTAATCCAACCGACGACTGTGGGTATGCAATACACCGGTCATGCCCAGATTTGCGTCCATGTTTTTAGGATTCGCGCCAAACTCTTTCAGGGTGTCTGAAGCGATTCTGAATAAGAGGTCATAAACCGTTCGCTGGTGCTGCCATGCCAGTGTTCGAAGTTGAGCGGGTAAGGTAAAAGTCACCATAAAGTATTCCACTGGCAGCAACTTTTGACTTTGCCGTGCCAGCCACTGGCTGGTGTCGGTGTTCTGGCAACGATTGCAGTGACGGTGTCCGCAAGACATGGGCTTTTGATCCCGACTGCCACAGCCATTGCATTCCAGTAATGTCATGCCTGAACCTGGAGTTCGACAGAGTTGGATGGCTTTAAGTGCTTTTCGATGACCCGGTAATAAACGATGTTCGTATTTTTTCAGAAAACGATCACTGTACTGATCAGCAATGTCAGCGAGATTCATTGATCGTCTCCTTTTAGGTTGAGAGAGTCGATCATATGATTCATGGTTTTTTGGGTATTCAGTTGAACTGTTTCAGTGAGCTGGGTATAGACAGCCGTTGTTTTAGGGCACATGTGTCCGAGCAACGTCTGAATAGCTCTAAGGCTCAGACCTTGCTCCAGTAAGTGGGTAGCAAAACTGTGCCGTAAGTTGTGAGGACTGACTTTTTTATTGATTCTGGCGTCTTCGACCAGTTGCTTCATGGCTTTCTGGGTACAGGACAAACTCATGGATTGAGTGGCATTATGTCGTTGTGTGGCGGTTTGTCCTTCAGGAAACAGAAATCGTGAGTTCTGATGAGTAGCCCAATACCGTCGCAGGGCTTTGAGCGTACGAAGAGGAAGGTTGACATAGCGATCTTTACCGCCTTTACAACCTCGTAAATGAACCCTCATTTGTTCGGAATCGATGTCAGCTGTGGTCAGGTTAAGGCCTTCACTCAACCTCAACCCCATACTGTAAAGCGTGAGCAGAATGGTGTAATACCGTAGCTTTCTGGCTTTATTGAGCAGGCGTTCTATTTCTGATGCGGTGAGAATAACGGGAAGCCGTTTGACGGTGGGGGGCTTGATGATTTCTACAAAGTTCCAGTGTTTCTTAAGGATATGTTTCCAGAAAAACTGAATCCCGTTACGGTCGGTTTTGACGGTGCTCCATGAATGAGATTGCACCAGAGCAGCAAAATAGGTTTTAAGATCATCAGGAGTGAGTGTGTCGGGGCAGCGGTCAAAGAAGGTGGCTAGACGCCGCAGTGGTCGGCTATAAAGATCAATAGTGGACTTGCTTTTTCCTTGGAGTACCAAGGCTTGCAGGTGTTTTTGGTACAGTTGTTCAAATCGTTTTTGTTCGGTACTGTTCATTGAATGGACTTCCGGAATAAGCCACAACGGGTTGTTGTGGAATCAGGAAGTATTGGACATTCGCAGCGGTGCTTGTTTTCGTCGCGTAGCGGCTTGGTTCAACGAGTGCTTCAAACAAGGCCGTAAAACCAGAGTTCGGTTCAGCCCATGGAACCTGTATTGTTTTTACACCGTGATCGGAACATTGTGTACGCGGAACATCAGCAATAAGGATGGTTTGAAACTGGCAGGTATCCAGATGCCGCCACTTCTTCTGACGTCGATCGTAACCCGGAGAGGGTTTATCACAAACACTGCATTTAGAAGGCTTTTTGCCATCATGTTCGAGAAAGATTTCGACTTTTCCTTCAGTAATGGAGAGTTCCACGTGAGCGACATGCCACGGAGTTTCAACGCCAAGTATTTTAGAGTAGAGTTCTTTATCGCGCATGTCGGCATCCTTGCCTTGAAGTGTTCAATATAGATTAAATCACCCACTAAAATTAGGGAAGAGCCAAATGGTAGACAGCGCTACCGTTGCAAGACCTGTGTTGTAACTTTCAACGCCTTTACAGACACACCTTTAAGAAGACTTAGACAGCCAAGAAAATGGAATAAATACCTGACAGGTATGACTTACTCTATGACATTACGTGCGTCAGCCATTGAGTATGATATTAATTTGAAAACGGCCTTCCGCTGGCGTCATTGCTTCCTTGAAGTGATTAATGATGATCAGGCAAAAGAGCTTTGTGGAATTACCGAGCTGGATGAAACTTTTTTCCGTGAATCCTTCAAAGGTCAGAGAGATGGTATGCCAAGACCAACACGCAAGCGTGGAAACGATCCACATAAAGCGCGCAAAGTGCCGGTAATGGTGGCTCGAGATCGTAATCGGCACACGGTTGACGGCATTTTAAATAATGAGAGTGCCGATGAGTTGTGTCGCCATTTGAACGGTCGAATATCGATTGAAGCTACTGTCTGTGCCGATGCACACCTTGCGCACGAAAAGCTCGCAGAGAAGCTAGGATTTGAGTTTAAAGAGCTAATTACGTCATCAGGTCAGCATGTTTTAGAAGGTATTTACCATATCCAGAATGTAAATACGTACCACAGCGTTTTAAAGAGATGGATTAGGGGTAAATTCCATGGAGTAGCTACACGCTACCTCCCGCACTACCTGGCTTGGAAGCGTGATTTAGCAGGTGTTGCCAAGCTAACTACAGAACGATTCGTTAGCAGATTGGTGGAACATTGGTACTTTCAACCACTTACGGGAACATAGCCATTACCTGCGGTGCTGAAGACTGGAAAATGGTCTCATATCTTGGCAAGAAAAAGTTATCCTGGCTTAAGTTCTATATCCCTTTACCCCACGGAATTCCTTCCCAGCACACCTTTATCAGAGTATTCGAACGCATTGATCCGGACGAATTTCGTCAATGCATTATAACCTGGGTAAGCCTGATTGCTCAACGCACCCATGGAGAAGTCATCGCTATTGATGGTAAAACACTGAGACGTTCCTACGACAAAGGGAGCAATAAGGCCGCTATTCATATGGTCAATGCGTGGGCCAGTCAGACTGGAATGGTACTCGGACAACTAAAAACATCAGAAAAGTCGAACGAGATTACAGCCATCCCAGCTCTTCTGGATATGCTGGAAGTGAGTGGCTGTATCATCAGCACTGACGCAATGGGTTGCCAGAAAGCTATTGCTGAAAAAATCAGAGAAAAAGGTGCTGATTACCTTCTAGCTGTTAAAGGAAATCAAAAATCACTGCACGACGATATCAAACTTTATCTTGATGATCTTGCAACCAGAAAAATCTTACCTGAAAGCACCCAATTTCATGAAACTATTGATAAAGGGCATGGTCGCATAGAAGCTCGACGATGTTGGGTAAGTACTGATATTAGCTGGCTTGAGCAACGTAATGACTGGCGAGATCTTACGATGATCGGAGTCGTGGAAAGTGAGCGTCATGAGGGTGAAAAGGTCAGCCTTGAGCGTCGTTATTTTATATCAAGCATGACAACCGATGCCGAGAATTTCATGAGATCTGTTCGGGCTCATTGGTCGGTTGAAAACAACTTACATTGGGTTCTGGATATTGGGTTTAGAGAAGATGAATGTCGTATCAGAAAAGGCTTTGGTCCTGAGAACATGGCCGTTTACAGACAGATAGCACTTAACTTGTTAAAGCAGGAAACTTCTCTGAAACTTGGAGTGAAAAACCGACGCATAATGGCAGCGGCAGATGATGAGTACAGAACACTGTTACTTCAAGGTGTTATTGGAGGTTAGTGCCAAATGAGATGGCCCTGGGGTGGAAGATTACTTCGATTGAAAAATCGATTGATACGTTTTTTGATTATCTGCCCTTCCTCGTTTCCTGGATCTGTTTCGAGCCTGGATTCTCCAGAAAAAACGATGGTATTGCCCGTTCCCTGTTGACTGACAAATACCGACCCCCATAATTTTCCTGAAGAGTTGTTTAATTTTATTTTGTCGTATGAACCGAATACCTCACTTTTCAGAATTTTGAAATCTGCTACATCATTCAGGTTTATGCCTCCACCAGGGTAGTTAAAGGCAAGTATTAATGAGTTCTTGATAGATACTGAGCTTGCACCACGAATAAATATTCCCGATCCCAATAATGCGTCATCTATCTCCTCAGCTGTATATCGGGGACCGAAGGCAGACAGATCTAAATTATTGGTTCTCAGAGTGGCAAGATCGATCCTGTTATCAAAAAATGTGTTGCGTATGTCTATTTCTGAACCAGAGGGAGAGATGGTTGTTGTTACAGGAGTTACAGTAGTAAGGGGGGGGAGTGGTCGGTGTTGATGTGTCATCTGTACTTACGTCAGGCATTGTAGGGCAGAGTAAAGGGTTTGATCTGCGCTCCCTCTGCATGAAAGGTTCTTCAGAGGGTTGGGCGTCAGCCATGTTATAGATAAAGGGAGTTGTCCAGGAACTATAAAAATAACTCCCTTTAATGGATAGAGTGCTCTGAACAGGTCCTCTGCTGTATAAACCGGTGAAGACGCAATTAACATGAATGCCTGTAATTTCAGCATCGGCTGCATCCGGTGATATCTCAATACAGCCAGGAGACTCAATATACGATCGGGCAATGCGTACGCCGCTAAAGTCAGAGAAGTTGTGATCCAGAATTTTAATTCCTTTCAACTTTGTTCCTGAGCCTGACAGAACTATCCGGCCTCCGGCATTTAGTCCAATAATGGGGGCTTGTGTCAGGTCTTTGTAGGTCACCTTGTTGTCATTTGGAATCGGGCTAAATTTATAGTTTGATAAAGAACCTTCAATAAACTGTCCGTCTCTGGCCAGTTCCAATGTGACGGGGTCTCTGAGCACTATCTGGTTCGCCCCAAGAATTCTGACACTAAAGCCGTTTCTTATTGCATCGGTTAATGCTTTGGCCCGGGCTTTCTCCCGAGCTTCACTGTTTCCCCGGGTAAATAAATTCGTATTTATGGTAACAATGTCGTTATCGTCAGCAAGTAAAGCAGGTGGTAGCGGTGCGGCATGGCTGGTAATCAGGGTGATGATTAGAATTGGGGTAAGCAAGCTACTGAAAATAAATCTCTTCATATCAATACACTGTCTTTAAACCAATAGATGGGATAATCAGATTAGATTTAATTCTGGCGTCTAGCTAAGACGAAAAAGTAATGAGAAAAACATTTTGTAGCAGAGATACTGTTTTAAACTTTTCCTTCAATTCAAGGTGAGCTTAACGGCCATATTTCCGAAATAGAGTAGATGAGCGTTTTGATGTCATCTGACATGTTCTTTTCTATTCTCAGGAATTTAAAACGTTCGATGGGTTCTTGTGCGCTTCTCTTGTGCGCTTCTATGGAAGGGGAAAGGGAAAGGGAAAGGTGTTGAGAATAGTAGCTTCTAATCTGGTTCGGTTGGTACAATGAGGTACCACCATTGACTAGTCAACTTATCCATGCCTGCACGCTTCGTACATCTGCGATTACATACCGAGTTCTCTCTCAGCGACGGCCTGGTTCGTATCAAGCCCCTGCTCAAGGCAATGACTGAATCGGGGGTGCCTGCCGTTGCCGTTACTGATCAGTCGAACATGTGTTCTCTGGTGAAGTTTTACTCATCAGCCATGAGTGCCGGGTTAAAACCCATCTGTGGTGCAGACCTCTGGATCGCCAACAGGGATGAAGAGCTTGAGCCTACCCGTCTGGTGCTTCTCTGTGTCAATGAGAAAGGTTATAGAAACCTTACTGAACTTATTTCGCAGTCTTTTCTGGAGAATCAGCATCTTGGCAAAGCCCTTGTAAAGCGGGAGTGGGTGCTGGAGAAATCGGAAGGACTGATTGCATTATCGGGTGCCAAGGAAGGGGAGGTGGGACGCTCACTGCTTGCTGGTAATCTGGACGCTGCAGATGAGCTGTTGATCGAATGGATGCAGGCGTTCCCGGATCGGTTCTATCTCGAGCTGCAGCGAACCCAAAGAGCTTTTGATGAAGATTATCTTCATCTTGCTGTGGATCAGGCTGCTCGTCTTGATTGTCCGGTAGTGGCGACCAATGATGTCATGTTTCTCAGGAAAAGTGATTTCGAGGCACATGAGTCCAGAGTTTGTATTGGTGAGAGTATGGTCCTTGACGACCCTCGTCGTGTTCACCGATACAGTGAAGAACAGTATTTAAAATCTGAAAGCGAGATGGCAGAGCTGTTTTCAGATATCCCCGAGGCTATCGAGAATACAGTAGAAATAGCCCGTCGTTGTTCCGTGGATGTCAAGTTGGGCGAGTATTTCCTTCCTGAATTTCCGATTCCGGAAGGAAAAACCATGGATCAATTTTTCCGGGAATTTTCCCATGAAGGGTTGACCGATCGGTTGCAATTTATTCTCGATAAGAGTGCACCGGATTATGCCGAAAAAGAAAAAATCTATCGAGACAGGCTTGATTTTGAGCTTGATATTATTCTTCAGATGGGATTTCCAGGTTACTTTCTCATTGTAATGGACTTTATCCAGTGGTCCAAAACTAATGGTATACCCGTAGGTCCCGGGCGTGGATCTGGTGCGGGTTCACTGGTGGCTTATGCTCAAAAAATCACCGATCTTGACCCCATAGAATACGATCTTCTTTTTGAACGTTTTTTGAATCCTGAGCGTGTATCCATGCCGGATTTCGACGTTGATTTCTGTATGGAAGGTCGGGATAAGGTTATCGACTATGTGGCGAGAACCTATGGACGTGATGCCGTTTCACAGATCATTACTTTTGGAACCATGGCGGCGAAAGCGGTGGTTCGGGATGTAGCTCGTGTGCAGGGTAAGTCATATGGTCTGGCTGACCGTCTTTCTAAGATGATTCCCTTTGAAATAGGCATGACCCTGAGTAAGGCTTATGAGCAGGAAGAGGTGATACGGGAATTCCTTTCCTCTGATGAAGATGGTGCTGAAATCTGGGAAATGGCGCTGAAACTGGAGGGTGTTACCAGAAACGTAGGTAAGCATGCCGGTGGTGTGGTTATCTCCCCAACGAAGCTGACTGATTTTTCTCCCTTGTATTGTGATGAGCATGGCCAGGGGGTGGTTACCCAGTTTGACAAGAATGATGTTGAATCTGCGGGGTTGGTTAAGTTTGACTTTCTGGGTCTCAGAACCCTGACCATCATTGATTGGGCGCTGAAAATGATCAATCCTCGCCGGGCAGAGTGCGGTGAGGAACCTCTGGACATTATGGCCATTGATCTGAATGATAAAATTTCCTTTGATATGCTCAAGCGCGCCGAGACCACCGCGGTTTTTCAGCTTGAGTCGAGGGGGATGAAAGATCTGGTCAAGAGACTGCTGCCTGATTGCTTTGAAGATATTATTGCTCTGGTCGCATTGTTTCGGCCGGGGCCGCTTCAGTCAGGCATGGTAGATAACTTTATCAACCGTAAGCATGGACGCGAGGAAGTCTCTTTCCCCGATGCCCAATATCAGCATGAGTGGCTGAAACCCATTCTTCTGCCTACCTACGGGATAATTCTCTATCAGGAACAGGTCATGCAGATTGCCCAGGTGCTGGCGGGATATTCGCTGGGTGGCGCGGATATGCTTCGTCGGGCGATGGGTAAGAAAAAACCGGAAGAAATGGCCAAGCAGAGAGCCGTGTTCAAAGAGGGGGCTAGAGGGCAGGGTATTGATGGCGAACTGGCCATGAAGATTTTTGACCTTGTGGAGAAATTTGCAGGTTACGGTTTTAACAAATCACACTCTGCAGCCTATGCCCTGGTTTCTTATCAGACACTCTGGTTGAAAGCCCATTATCCTGCGGAATTTATGGCGGCTGTTATGAGTTCCGATATGCAGAATACCGATAAAGTAGTGACATTTATTGAAGAGTGTCGGGATATGGGCCTGACGGTTTTGCCTCCCAGTGTTAATAGTGGCGAATATATGTTCGGTGTTAACAATGACGGTCAGATTGTTTATGGCCTGGGTGCAATAAAAGGCGTTGGTGAAGGGCCTATAGAAGCCATTGTCAAAGCAAGAAGCTCCGGTGGTGAATTCAAGGATCTTTTTGATTTCTGTGAACGGGTTGATTCAAAAAGTATCAACAAAAGAGTTCTTGAAGGATTGATACGTTCGGGTGCAGCGGATCTGTTAGGTCCTACTGGCAGTGAACATAAGAAACTCGGTTATAACCGGGCTGTGCTGAAGGCCTGTCAGTCGGGGGCTATAAAAGCGGCAGATCAGGCGGTCAGGAGTCTGGAATCCGGACATATGGATATGTTTGGAGCGTTAGTGCCTTCTGGAGAAGAAAGGGTTTATGATCAGTACCAGAATGCCTCTGAGTGGACTGACAAAATCCGGTTGACCGGAGAAAAAGAAACCTTGGGGCTTTATCTTACCGGGCACCCCATTGATGAATATGAAAATGAAATTCGTCACTTTATCCGTAATCGTATAAAAGATTTACAGCCAGCGCGTGGTGAGAGCCAGAATATCACCGGATTGGTGGTTGATCTCAGGGTCATGAGAAATAAGCGTGGCGATAAAATGGGCTTTGTTACCCTGGATGACAGAACCGGGCGTATAGAGGTTTCGGTGTTTTCCGAAGCGTTTACAGAATATCAGCATTTATTACAGAAGGATGCCGTTCTGGTGGTGGAGGGAGAGGTGTCCCACGATGATTACTCGGGTAGCCTGAAGGTGCGGGCAAAAAAATTGATGCATCTGGTGGATGCCCGTAGCCACTATGCACGGCGGCTCGTTATTAAAGTGTCAGATGATCAGGTAAATAACCGTTTTCAAGGGCGTTTATCTGCTTTACTGGGAGAGCAGTCCGGACGGTTGCCAGTAAGAATTGATTACCAGAGAGAAGATGCCATGGTGAGCCTGCAGCTGGGCGAGCAATGGCAGGTGAACCCCAGTGATGAGCTTGTTCTGGAGCTCAGGCAGTGGCTTGGAAAAGAAGCGGCTGAAGTGGAGTATTCCTGATTCAGTGCCGAGTGAGTTGTATTCTTCATTTGATTTACGAAGACTTACGCTTTTTAACTCGACAATTCGTTAGGCTTTACGTATTTTGAAGTTTATTTAATAACAGGCGTAAGCAGCCCTGACTGACAGAAAGGTATCTCTGGGAATCTGTAATACGGATCAAAAGATCCCGCAGATTCTTTTCTCTGTCTTCAGATTATCCCTGATAATGTGTAATCCGGTTTTTTGCCGGTGTTGCTGATGTCGACTGAGCAAGTGGATTCCATGAACCCTAATTATCTGGATTTTGAACAGCCGATTGCAGAGCTGGAAGCAAAAATTGAAGAGTTGCGTCTGGTGAGCAGTGATGCAGAGCTCAACATTACTGAAGAAATCGGTACGCTTCAAAATAAGTGCAAAAGCCTGTCAGAAACTATTTTCTCGAATCTGTCTTCCTGGCAGGTCGCGCAATTGGCCAGACATCCCCGTCGGCCCTATACGCTGGATTATATTGATCAGATTTTTACTGAATTCGATGAAATGCACGGTGATCGCCATTTTGCCGATGATGCCTCCATTGTGGGTGGTATAGCACGTCTGGATGGGCGGCCGGTTATGATTATTGGTCATCAGAAGGGGCGTGAAATTGCCGATAAAGTGCGTCGCAATTTTGGTATGCCAAAGCCGGAAGGGTATCGTAAAGCCTGTCGTCTGATGGAAACCGCTGAACGATTTAATATGCCAATTCTGACTTTTATTGATACTCCGGGCGCATACCCGGGTATCGGGGCGGAAGAGCGTGGTCAAAGTGAAGCCATTGCCTATAACCTTGCGGTAATGTCCCGTTTAAAAGTGCCGGTTATATCCACGGTTATTGGTGAGGGTGGCTCTGGTGGCGCTCTGGCCATTGGCGTTTGTAATCACCTGATGATGATGAGCTATTCAACTTATGCGGTTATTTCACCGGAAGGTTGCGCTTCTATTCTCTGGAAAAAAGCAGAATATGCCTCAAATGCCGCCGAAGCTATGGGTGTAACCGCCGTCAGGCTTAAAGAGCTGGAACTGGTTGATACACTGATTCAGGAGCCATTGGGTGGTGCTCATCGTGACCCTGAAGCGGCTGCGACCAGTCTGAAGGCTGCGTTAGTATCAGAGCTGGATCGTCTGTGTGCGCTTGAACCGGATGAATTGGTCGATCAGAGATACCGTAAAATTCGTGACTTTGGTGCCATTTGAATCGGAAAACGTCTGCATTGAAACTCGGTTCCGGGTTTCTTCTTGAAAAACTGGCACCCTGGCAAGGGTGTCGTGTCAAAGTAGCTTTCAGTGGTGGGGTTGATTCCACCGTACTCCTCCATCTGGCGGTCATGCTAAGAAATCAGGGTGTTCTGGATTCTGTTGAAGCTCTTCATATTCATCATGGATTAAGTGTTCAGGCTGATCGCTGGGTTACGCATTGTCGTCATATATGTGAGCTCTGGGATGTGGCTGTCCAGATTGTTGAAGTGGATGTGTCCGCGAATTCTGGCGAAGGTTTGGAGCAGGCGGCAAGAAAAGCCCGTTATGAAATTTTTGAAAATAACCTCGATGAGAATGACTGTCTCCTGCAGGGGCATCATAGTAATGATCAAGCTGAAACACTGTTGCTTCGTCTGTTTCGAGGAACCGGGCTGGAAGGATTAGGTGGAATACCTGAATTTCGTTCACTTGGGCGGGGATGTCTGGTCAGGCCTCTGCTTGATTGTTCCAGAGAAGATATCGAGGCGTATGCATTGAGATATCAGCTTGAGCATATCGAAGATGATTCCAATATTGATGAGCGCTTTTCCAGAAACTTTCTTCGCCATTCACTGATACCGGCTATCGAGCAGCGCTGGCCAGGAGCATCCAGTCGAATTGCAGAATTATCAAAAGAAATAACCGATGTTAATGCACGCCAATCATTGAATGTGATCACCGCAATGAACCGTTGTATTGCCAAAAGGCCAGAGTGGTTGCTGGGTGAGCAGCTATTACTGGAGTTGGCAGAGCTGGATGCATTTGATGGTTTGTTTCAGCGGCAGATTGTACGGCAATGGTTAAAAATCCAGAAATATCTGATGCCGGGTCGTGAAGCCCTTGAGCGTGTTTTTCATGAGGTGATTGCTGCGGCTGATGATAGTCTTCCGGTACTGAATGCGGGTGAATATTGCTTCAGGCGCTTTCGAGGTATGCTCATTGTTACAGCAACAGATCGGCCTGTTGATTACTACCCGATATTCTGGAATTGGCAGGAAACTTCTGAGTTTGAATTAATGGATGGTCGAATTCTTGCGTTGGACTTACAGGGTGATAACACCCGCTTGGGTATTGAATTGCCGGGTTACCCCGTTGAGGTAAAGTGGCGAAAACACATCGACAAGAATGAGAAGATAGCCATTGAAGGTCGGCAGGGGCGAAAAACACTGAAAAAATGGCTTCAGGAATACAATGTGCCACCATGGTTGAGAGAGCGACTTCCGTTTCTCTATGATGGTGAGAGAATGATAGCGGCACCAGGGTTATGGATTTGTAAGGGGTATAAAGACGAGTCCGGAAGAGTAGTTGTGCGATGGAACTGAATGTCAGGTAGGAATGATTCGATGAAAATGATTCCTGTTGTTATTAAAATGTTGCCATTGTAATGTACTTGGGAGTCTGACCGAGAACAGTCTGTCCTACGCGGCAACTGCTCCTGCGTTGCACTAGCTCCTGCATCCATGCAGTCGTGCGGTCGTAACAAATTGGTCTGGAAACTCGCTACAGACGCTATTCTCGGTCAGACTCTTGGTTCGGACTGTTGCTCCAAGCATTTTTTGCCCGGCGATAAATAATAATTATAATATTAAACGCGGTATAAACCATGTTTCAAATGCTTACTCAGGTAGGACTGCCACTTTCCCTGATTTTTATTACAATCGGTGTAGGCCTAAGCCTTACTTTCTCTGACTTTAATCGTGTTTTCCAGCAACCTAAAGCGTTTATTGTTGGCGCTACCTGCCAGCTGGTGGCATTGCCCCTCATTGCTGTGGCGGTTATTCATTTAACCGGACTGTCGGGGGAATTGGCCATTGGTTTATTTATTCTGGCTCTCTGTCCCGGTGGTGCTACATCTAACCTCTTTAGCTATCTTGCCAGGGCTGATGTGGGGCTGTCTGTCTCTTTAACCACAATGATTGGCTTTCTGACGCCATTCTCAATTCCAGTGCTGGGTGCCTGGGCCATAAGTTTTTATGGTGTGGGGTTAGAGCAGGGTGACTTTCAGTTGCCGATATTCACCACCTGGATCAAGTTAATGGTAGTCACTGTTTTTCCTGTGATGGTCGGTATGTGGATTCGGCGGAAATGGCCTGAAGCGGCCCGACTGGCCGAACCCTATATCAGTCGCTTTTCAGTGGCAGTGCTGTTGATTGTCGTGGTCGCTATTGGAATTAATCTGGGTGATAGGGTGGTTGACTATGTAGTACAGGCTGGTCCGGCAGCCATTGCCCTGAATTTACTGACCATGGTTTTTGGATACGCAGTGGCAAAATGGTTGCTTCATGATGAGGCTCAGACCAGAACAATTACACTGGAGATCGGATTGCAAAATGGTACCATGGCCCTTTTGGTGACATTGGGAGTGTTGCAGAGTAGCCCTATGTCTATTGCCCCCAGTATCTATGGATTGTTTATGTTTTTCTCCGCTGGCTTATTTACTTTGCTGGTTCTGAAGAAGGACAGGCTGGCCGCTCCAGAAGTGGTGTCTGGCTAAGTTTCATTCCTGATTGGACTATCTGCTGAGCCTGATTGTTATGGCAGCATTATATACAATCTTTTTGCTGAAACAGGGATAAGGGTTTTACGTTTATCCCTGCTTTTGTTATCCTGATCTCCCATCTTAAGTACATCTTTTCACTCCGCATTTGTAAATCACAGCAGGTAAGCATGACGCGTTATATTTTCGTCACCGGCGGTGTTGTTTCCTCATTGGGTAAAGGCATCGCATCGGCATCCCTCGCCGCCATCCTTGAGGCCCGTGGCCTTAACGTGACGATGCTCAAACTGGATCCGTATATCAATGTGGACCCCGGTACCATGAGCCCTTTCCAACACGGTGAGGTGTTTCGTTACTGAAGATGGTGCAGAGACAGATCTGGATCTTGGTCACTATGAGCGTTTTATTCGCACGACCATGAAACAGGGCAACAACTTTCACTTCCGGTCGTATTTATCAGGATGTTCTGCGCAAAGAGCGTCGTGGAGATTATCTGGGTGGTACAGTTCAGGTTATTCCTCATATCACTGATGAAATCAAGCGTCGCGTCGTGAAAGGGCGCGGGTGATGCAGATATCGCCCTGGTTGAAGTCGGCGGTACTGTGGGTGATATTGAATCCCAGCCATTCCTGGAAGCGATTCGTCAGCTGAAGGTTGAGCTGGGTTCCCATCGAGCGATGCTGATGCATCTGACTCTGGTGCCCTATATCAAGACAGCTGGTGAGACTAAAACCAAGCCGACACAGCACTCTGTTAAAGAGCTGCGCTCTATCGGCCTGCAGCCAGATATTCTGGTATGTCGCAGTCCGAGCATTACATTGATTCATCTGCTCGTCGCAAAATTTCCCTGTTTACCAACGTGGAAGAGCGTGCGGTTATCTCTCTTGAAGATGCAGACAGCATCTACAAGATCCCGGAAATGCTGCATGAGCAGAAGTCTGGATCAGATCATTGTTGAACGTTTTGGTCTGGACTGCAAAGAAGCCGATCTTGTCCGAGTGGGACTGATGTTGTAGATCGTGAGTTCAACTACTGACAACGAAATCACCATTGCCATGGTGGGTAAATACATGGAGTTGCTGGATGCTTACAAGTCTCTGATTGAGGCCATAAAGCATGCAGGTCTCCGAGTACTCGTACCAAGGTTAAAATCCGCTACATCGACTCTGAGACTCATGGAGCAGGATGGTATGGGCGCCCTGGAAGGTGTCAGCGCTATTCTGGTGCCAGGTGGTTTTGGTAACCGTGGTGTAGAAGGCAAGATACGAAACCGTTCGTTATGCCCGTGAAAACAAGATTCCTTATCTGGGTATCTGTCTGGGTATGCAGGTTGCGGTCATAGAATATGCCCGTAATGTAGCAGGCCTGAAAGGCGCTAACAGTACGGAATTTGACCGACATGCTGAACATCCGGTTGTTGGGCTAATTACTGAATGGACTGATGCCGGCGGCATAACGGAAACCCGTACTGAAAGTTCTGATCTCGGTGGTACCATGCGACTGGGAGCCCAGAATTGTAATCTTTCACCGGAGACTTTGTCGCGTAAGGCCTACGGTAATGACGTTATTACTGAACGACACCGTCACCGTTATGAAGTTAACAACAATTATGTTGAAGAACTTCAAAATGCTGGACTGAAAGTTGCCGGTCGTTCAGAAGATAATGCGTTAGTTGAAATGATCGAAGTGGCCGATCATCCCTGGTTTGTTGCCTGCCAGTTTCACCCTGAATTCACTTCCACTCCTCGCGATGGTCATGGGCTTTTCACTGCGTTCATTAATGCCGCAGTAACACACAGTAAGCAGAATTGAGGTTGGTATGCTGAACAGAATAATTGAAGTTGGTGACAACCGTGTTGCCAATGATCTGCCCTTTGTCCTGTTTGCCGGTATGAATGTTCTGGAATCCAGGGACATGGCCATGATGGTTGCTGAAAGCTTCGTCAAGACCACTGAAGAACTGGGTATACCCTATGTTTTCAAGGCGTCTTTTGATAAGGCAAACCGTTCCTCTATCGCCTCTTATCGTGGTCCTGGTCTGGAAGAGGGGTTGAAGATTTTTCAGGAAATTAAGGAAACGTTTAATATTCCCTTGATTACAGATGTGCATACCCCTGAACAGTGTCAGCCGGTTGCGGAAGTAGTGGATGTTATTCAGTTGCCCGCATTTCTGGCGAGACAAACGGATCTGGTTGCGGCGATGGCTAAGACGGGCGCTGTAATAAATATCAAAAAGCCACAGTTTCTGAGCCCCGGACAGATGGGGAATATTGTCGACAAGTTCCGCGAAGGGGGGAATGACAAGGTTATTCTCTGTGAACGTGGAGCTAATTTTGGTTATGACAATCTTGTTGTCGATATGCTGGGCTTCCACACCATGAAGGAAGTGAGTGGTGGGGCGCCAGTGATTTTTGATGTCACTCACGCCTTGCAGTGTCGTGATCCCATGGGTGCAGCATCGGGTGGCCGACGTCATCAAGTGGCTGAGCTGGCCCGCGCTGGTATGGCGGCGGGACTTGCAGGATTATTCCTGGAAGCGCACCCGGATCCGGATGCTGCCCGCTGTGACGGACCTTCTGCTTTAAGGCTCTCTGCACTGAAGCCCTTTCTTAAGCAGATGAAAGCACTGGATGATCTGGTGAAATCGTTTGATCCGCTGGATACGCATTGATTGTTTGCTGTGTTATCCCGTAAGTACTCTGTTTTGATAAGGACCCTGTTTTGATAAGCACCCTGTTTTGATAAGTACCCTGTTTTGATAAGTACCCTGTTTTGATAAGCACCCTGTTTTGAGATGAATGGTATATCCGGATTCCAGCTTATAGCACTTTGAGATGAATTTATGTGGCCGCTGACAGAATGTTGTTGGCGGCTTTTTTTTGTCCATCGCAGGTAACTGATCTATTTTCTTTCCTATAGATTTTTTTTTGCGGGAGAGGGGTGGGTGTTATTCGTACAGTTCGCACGAGATTGAACAGACTTGTACAAGTGTTTAACAGAGATAATCAAAAGAATACCAAGGTCAGGCGGGGCGTGCCATTCAGCTTGATTCATGGCTTTGACACACACTATTCCGGTGGTATAGTTGCAGCGCCCGCAACGGTGCGAAGTTGATATTAGTGACCGTATGTACACTATTTTTTTGGGCAGATACCTCAAAGTACCGAATTGTCGTATAGATCGAATTGTCGTATAGGAAGTTTCTTTCAAGCGTTTTCATAACGGACGTTTTGAAGAAAGTTTTGTCGTTAAAATTCCGTATTTTCACCCGGAGAAAGATATGACCGCAATCAAGGAAATCAAGGCTCGCGAAGTTCTCGACTCCCGTGGTAACCCAACTGTTGAAGCTGATGTTATTCTTGAGTCTGGTGCTTTTGGTACTGCCTGTGCTCCCAGTGGTGCTTCCACTGGTTCCCGGGAAGCCCTGGAGCTGCGTGACGGAGACAAAAGTCGCTATCTTGGTAAAGGCGTTTTGAAAGCTGTTGGCAATATAAATGGGCCGATTCGCACTGCATTAATTGGTTTTGATGCGGGTGATCAGCGTGGGCTTGATCATAAAATGATTGACCTGGATGGTACTGAAAATAAGGCCAAGCTGGGCGCTAACGCGATTCTGGCTGTTTCTCTGGCTGCAGCCAAGGCATGTGCCGCAGACAAAGGCATCCCACTCTATCAACATATTGCTGATTTGAATGGCACTTCCGGCCAGTTCACAATGCCAGTACCCATGATGAATATCATCAATGGTGGCGAGCATGCCGATAATAATGTTGATATTCAGGAGTTTATGGTACAGCCAGTAGGTGCCAAAACGTTTGCGGAAGGTCTGCGAATGGGTGCTGAAATTTTCCATGCACTGAAAAAGGTATTATCCGGTAAAGGTCTGAATACAGCGGTTGGGGATGAAGGCGGCTTTGCTCCAAACCTGGCGTCCAATGCAGAAGCTCTGGCTGTTATTAAAGAAGCGGTTGCTGTGGCTGGTTACAAACTGGGCGAGGAAGTGACTCTGGCCATGGATTGTGCGGCTTCCGAATTCTATGTGGATGGTCAGTACAACATGAAGGGTGAGGGTAAGGTCTTTTCATCCAATGAATTTTCTGATTATCTGGCAAAACTGACAGAAGAATTTCCAATTATTTCCATCGAAGATGGTCTTGATGAATCAGATTGGGACGGTTTTGCGTACCAGACTAAAATACTGGGTGACAAAATTCAGATCGTTGGTGACGACCTGTTTGTGACCAATACCAAGATCCTCAAAGAAGGTATTGATAAGGGGATAGCGAATTCTATTCTGATCAAATTCAATCAGATCGGTTCATTGACCGAAACGTTGGAAGCGATCAGAATGGCTAAGAACGCAGGTTACACTGCGGTTATCTCTCACCGCTCCGGTGAAACTGAAGATGCCACCATCGCAGATCTGGCGGTGGGTACATGTGCTGGCCAGATAAAAACAGGCTCCCTGTGCCGTTCCGATCGGGTTGCTAAATATAATCAGCTGCTTCGTATTGAAGAACAGTTGGGAGATAAGGCACCCTATCGCGGTATTGCTGAGTTCAAGCAAGCCTGATTCGGGTTTAAGTCTCTAAGTTTAAGTCTCTAAAAGGGTGCTGAAAAGCGCCCTTTTTTTGTATTTCAGTTTTTTCGGCAAAGTTTCACTTCTGTCGTGTTTCCGGAATAGGCTGTAGCCCTGAGCTTTGATAGACTGGGGTATGGATTAAATGGATTAGCCGGATGCGCAAGCTGATAATTATTGTATTAAGTTTGATGCTTATAGTTCTTCAGAGCAGGCTCTGGATTGGTGAGGGCAGTATCGCAGAGATGGTTTCGTTGCAGAATAAGCTGGAGCGACAAAAGCGGGAAAATGAACGCCATTATCGTCGTAACAGCCTGTTAGCCAGAGAAGTTGTGGAATTACAGCAGGGAATGGAAACCATTGAGGAGCAGGCTCGTCAGGAATTGGGCATGATCAAGAATGACGAAACTTTTTATCTTACTTATGATTGAGTGGGCGGTGTCAGAGTGAGTACTGCAGAAACACCCCGATATTGGGCGATAGTTCCGGCTGCAGGTGTCGGGCGTAGAATGAATGTTGATATTCCCAAACAATATTTGGAAATCAGGGGGAAAACCCTGATGGAGCATACTGTAGAGCGATTACTGAATTTTCCTATATTGGGAAAAATTGTCGTTGTATTGGATAAAGACGATGAAACCTGTCGTCACATTGAATTGTTGAATAATGATCGTATTCTGTTTGCTGAAGGTGGAGAAGAGCGTTACAACTCGGTGCTGAACGGCTTGGCGGTGTTGAATCAGGTGGCTGCAGATCATGATTGGGTAATGGTTCACGATGTCGCTCGCCCCTGTGTCCGGAAATCTGATCTGGAATGGTTGGTGGAGAGTCTAAGGACTCATCCAGTGGGAGGCATTCTGGGTAATCCTGTACGCGATACCATGAAGCGAACCGATTCTCTTGGTGAAATTACTGATACCGTAGATCGGGAACAGCTCTGGCATGCCCTGACACCACAGATGTTTCGTATGAAATTACTGCGAAATGCCATGATCCGGGTTGTAGATGAGAACGTTTCAGTGACGGATGAAGCGGGTGCCATTGAATATGCCGGTTATAAACCCCTTATGGTTGAGGGGCATCCGGATAATATAAAAGTGACACGTGGCTCTGATCTGGCTCTTGCCAGTCTCTATATTGAACAGCAATCCAAACTCATTGAGATATCGTAATGCGCATAGGGCATGGTTTTGATGTTCACCGTTTTGGTGACGGTGATCATATAGTTCTGGGTGGTGTCTCTATTCCACACAGTTCAGGTCTTGTGGCTCACTCTGATGGAGACGTTCTTCTCCATGCTGTGTGTGATGCCCTGCTCGGGGCTGCGGGTCTGGGTGATATTGGACGACACTTTCCTGACACAGATGAGCGATATGCAGGAATAGATAGTCGCACATTGTTACGTCATGTAGTGAATCTGCTGAAACAACAGCAGCTTGTGCCCCTCAATCTTGATAGTACAATTATTGCTCAGACACCAAAGATGGCGCCTCATATCGAGCAAATGCGAGTCAGAATTGCGGAAGATCTTGGAATCGACAAGACCCTGATCAATGTAAAAGCGACAACGACTGAGCATTTGGGTTATACGGGCAGGAAAGAAGGCATTGCAGTACATGCAGTGGTTTTACTGAAGACGTTGGAAGTTTCATGAACACCCTTTCTGAAACAATTGCTGATACCTCCAGACCTGCTAATCAGTATGAGCTGGATTATGCTTACGCGTTTGGTGGTCCTGTCGGTCAGTGCCGATTTAAATCCTGTCACAGCGATTTTCGGGTAACTGAAGAATTGCCCTTTGATCCCGTCGGAGAAGGTGAACACTTATATCTGCTGGTTGAAAAGCAAGGCGATAATACTGATTGGGTTGCAGGGCAGTTAGCGCAATTTGCCGGAGTAAAGCGTCAGTCTGTCAGCTATGCAGGCAGGAAAGATCGGCTGGGTGTTACCCGTCAATGGTTCTGTGTTTCGCTGCCAGGGATGGATGATCCCGACTGGCAGGGACTTGAGTCAGAGACATTGAAAATACTGGTTCAGGCCCGACATCAAAAGAAGCTGCGTACCGGAACATTAAAATCAAATCACTTTGTCATTACACTCCGGGATATAGACGCTGACAAGGAAGATCTTGAATCACGCCTGAAACAAGTGGCTGGTGAGGGTGTGCCCAATTATTACGGTCCCCAGCGTTTTGGGCATGGTGGACGAAACCTGTCTAAAGCCATCGCCATGTTTGAAGGACGCTTTCGGGTTCAGCGAAACAAACGATCGATGTATCTCTCTGCAGCTCGGTCATGGATATTCAATAAAGTGCTATCGCTCAGGGTTGCCAGTGGTAACTGGAATCAATGCATCTCGGGAGATGTTCTCGGTTTTCACGACAGCAAGAGCTTGATTTTTGATGCCCCTGATGAGGGTATTCTGCAACGGTTGGCAACAGGTGACCTGAGTCCGACGGCACCGTTATGGGGACGGGGTGAAATACCCTCCAGCAGTGATTGTTTGCAATTAGAGCAATCCGCTGCAGCTGAATACAGTGTGCTTTGTGATGGGCTTGAGCATGCTGGTCTTAAGCAGGAGCGACGAAATACCCGCCTGATTCCATGTGACATGGATTGGCAATGGAAAGATGGCGCTACCCTGGTGTTGAGCTTTAGACTGCCCAAAGGTTGTTTTGCCACTACAGTGCTACGGGAAATTCTGGAGTGCAGAGAGGCCGGGGAGGGATGAAGTTACTTCTTTCTAATGATGATGGTGTTACAGCCGGCGGTCTGGCCAGACTCCATGAAATATTGAAACCTCTGGCAGAATGCATCATTGTGGCTCCGGATAACGATTGTTCAGGATTAAGTAATTCACTGACTCTTGGTCGTCCGCTCAGAGTTAAGGAACACAGTAATGGTTATTACAGTGTTGATGGTACACCGGCTGATTGTGTCCATCTGGCTGTGAATGGCTTTCTCTCTGGAATGCCAGACAGGGTTATTTCAGGTATCAACATCGGAGCTAACCTTGGTGACGATGTACTTTATTCCGGTACTGTGGCGGCAGCTATGGAAGGACGGTTTCTGGGACGAAATGCTATTGCCATCTCTTCCTGCGGGAAATCGAATGCGCATCTGGACACCTCAGCTCAGATATTAAAGACCTTATTTCTCAAACTGGAAGGCCTTCACCTGCCCCCAACCACCATTCTCAATGTGAATGTACCGCCCTGTGCCTATGCTGATATCAGAGGTATAAAAGCTACCCGATTGGGGCATAGGAGCCGACCTGAGCCTGTTGTTAAAATGACGGATCCCAGGGGGAAAGCTGGCTATTGGATTGCTTCTCTGGGAGAGGCTGACGATGGTGGTGAAGGAACCGATTTTCATGCTATTTCTGAAAATTTTGTTTCGGTTACTCCTCTTCAGTACGATAAAACCAATCATGGGACGATATCATTAGTTGAACGTTGGCTGGGAGCCTGCTTATGAGGGATCTGAAGATTGATGGTATTGGTATGACATCGCGTAGAACGCGCGAGCGTATGATTCAGCGCCTGATTGATCAGGGGATTGAATCACAGAAAGTTCTGGATGTTATTAGACATGTTCCCCGTCATATTTTTCTTGATGAAGCCCTTTCTCATCGGGCTTATGAAGATACAGCATTGCCTATAGGCCATAACCAGACGTTGTCGCAGCCCTATATTGTTGCACGCATGACTGAGGCTTTACTCGCCGATGGGCCATTGGATAAGGTGCTGGAGATTGGCACCGGATCGGGGTATCAGACAGCGGTTCTGGCCTCGCTGGTAAAGCAGGTTTTTTCTGTTGAACGGATTCAGCCTTTGCAGGAAAAGGCGAGAAAGCGATTCAGACAGCTCTCAATGAAGAATATTCGTCTGCGCCACAGTGATGGTGGAATGGGATGGCCGCAGGCGGAAGAGTTTGATGGTGTTCTGGTGACAGCGGCTCCAGGTGAAATTCCTCCGGAGTTATTGCAGCAATTGTCTTCTGATGGCGGTCGATTGGTGATCCCGGTAGGCGATGATGGTTTGCAACAATTAATGCTTATCATCAGACGTGGAAATGAATTTGAGCATCAGGTGCTTGAGTCGGTGCGCTTTGTTCCCCTGCTGGCAGGGGTTGTCCGCTGAGTGATTTTGTTGCCCGAAATTTTAAAATATTATTATAGGTTTGTTTATGTCTGAAAATCACTCTCTACTGGGACTGGTCGGCCGGGGGTTGGCCATGGGGGCCGCGGATGTTGTGCCTGGAGTTTCTGGTGGAACCATTGCATTTATTACGGGTATTTATGACCGATTGTTGAATGCTCTCAAGAGTATCAGCCCGACCACAGTGAAAATTCTCTTTCAGCAGGGATTTGTGGCTGCATGGAAAGCCATTGATGGCACTTTTCTTTTGTGTGTATTTGGCGGGATTCTATTAAGTGTTCTGTCTTTTGCCCATGTGATCAGTTTTCTGTTGGCTGTTTACCCTGAAATGTTATGGTCGTTTTTCTTCGGACTGATTCTTGTATCCGGTTTGCATATGATGCGGCAGGTTTCGCAATGGAGTCTTACTTCTGTTGTTGCCCTGATAGCGGGAATAATACTGGCTTACATGGTCAATGTTCTTACACCGGGAAACCTGTCTCCGGAACCTTTAACACTGTTCCTTGCCGGTTCTATCGCTATTTGTGCCATGATTTTACCGGGTATATCAGGGAGTTTTATTCTTCTTCTTTTCGGTTTGTACAGCGTTGTTCTGGAGGCCGTAAAAAATCTTGATATATTGACACTGGTTATTTTTGGTTCAGGTTGTATTGCCGGGTTACTCACTTTTTCACATTTATTATCCTGGTTGTTAAACAGGCATAGAAATATGGCGCTGTCATTCCTGACAGGATTAATGATTGGAGCGCTGGAAAAAGTCTGGCCATGGAAAGAGACTCTACAAACCCGAATCAATAGTTCCGGTAATGAAATACCTTTTCTTCAACAAAATGTTCTGCCTGGTCATTATGAATCATTAACGGGTCAATCAGCTTACCTGTATGAATCGATATCTCTGATGCTGGCTGCGATAGGGATTGTATTGATTATTGAATGGGTTGATGGTCGCAAACATCAGAAAAATGTAGCGAGTTAAGGAATTATCAGCAGTCGTTCAGGGTTAGAGTTGGATATGAGGTTGGAAATTTGAAATTGCATATATTATTTATGAGCAAAAAATAGTTTTGATATCCTTTTTATTTATATCAGGTGTGATGGATGATCTTGGAAATTTGGAGTTAGTGAGGTGACTGAGCCCAGTATGACAGGTTGTTTTAAGTTGATCGTATGCTCAATAAAAATTCAAGCTGTTTTTATCTTGCTGCTTCTGACAGGGTGTGGTCATGATCCCTCAACGGTGGCGGTCAGGGAGTTACGTACACCTCCAAAAGTAACCCGGGGTGAGCACGTGGTTTCAGAGGGAGAATCTCTTTATTCAATAGCTTGGCTTTATAATAGAGATTTTCGTGAGCTGGCCAGCAGCAACGGGATACCTGAGCCCTTTATCATTTATCCAAATCAAACGATCAATCTTGATGGGAAAAGCCAATCGAAGAAGCGTAGTGTGTCGGCAACTAGAAAGTCGAGTTCAAGCTCTGTTCCCCGTCAAAAAACAACGATCAAAAAACAATCAATTGTAAAAAAAACGAACTCAGAACCAAGGTACAAGTCCTCGGGCTGGTTCTGGCCTGCCAGTGGAAAGATAATCAGGCGATACTCTCTCTCGGTGCCCGTTAACAAGGGGATTGATATCAGGGGCGATTTAGGAGAGCCTGTAAGGGCAGCTGGCAATGGCGAAGTCGTATACGCAGGAAGCGATCTGACGGGATATGGTCGGCTGATAATTCTTAAACATAACAGTAGCTATCTGAGTGCTTATGCTCACAATAAGGAGTTACATGTGAGTGAGGGAGACTCAGTTAAAGCGGGCCAGAAGATAGCCGAAATAGGTTCTACAGGAACGACGGAACCTAAGCTGCACTTCGAGATTCGGCGAAATGGCAAACCGGTCGACCCTATGGGATACCTGCCAAGGCGTTAAGTATTGAAGTCAGCGGCTTTAGTAGAGGGATCTCACAGGTGTCGATGCAGCCTAGAGTTGCTCGGCAAAGAGTGGGACTTTCGGATAGGACTGACTCTTATGGCACCGAAGAGGGATGACGCAGAGCAAAGCAGTATTGCTGAAGAAGTAATCCAGGGAACGGATAAATCAGGCTCTGATCATGAGACTGGAGTGACAGGTTCAACCGGGGCGAGCGAAGCGAAAGCTTCCAAAACTGGCGGTGCGACTGTTGCTGCGGGTGTGGGGCGGCGTAAAGAAGATGATGGCTTTTATAAGTCAATTGATGCTACGCAGCTTTACCTTAATGAAATAGGGTTTTCTCCACTTCTTACACCGGAAGAAGAGGTTCATTTTGCGCGTCTGGCCAGAAAGGGTGTAGAAGCCGGTCGACGTCGGATGATTGAGAGTAACCTTCGACTGGTTGTAAAAATTTCCCGCCGTTATGTGAATCGAGGTTTAACGCTTCTTGATCTGATTGAAGAGGGTAATCTCGGGTTGATTCGTGCGGTTGAGAAATTTGACCCTGAGCGAGGTTTTCGCTTTTCAACCTATGCAACATGGTGGATCAGGCAGACTATTGAGCGGGCGATAATGAATCAGACCCGTACTATAAGATTGCCGATACACGTTGTGAAAGAGTTGAATGTTTATCTCAGGGCCGCTCGGGAATTAACTCAAAAACTGGATCACGATCCGAGCCCGGAAGAAATAGCACAGCTGCTTGATAAGCCCGTAGATGATGTCAAGCGCATGCTGGGTCTGAATGAGCGTGTAACTTCTGTGGATACACCGTTGGGACCGGATTCAGACAAATCAATTCTTGATACTATTTCTGATGAAAAAGAGTCGGACCCGGCTGAATTGCTGCAGGATCTGGATCTTAATGACAGTCTGGATAAATGGCTGGGAGAACTTTCTGAAAAACAAAGAGAAGTGGTTGCACGTCGCTTTGGACTTCGGGGATATGAAACCAGTACTCTGGAAGAGGTCGGTAAGGAAATAGGGCTAACCAGGGAACGAGTGAGACAGATTCAGGTAGAAGCCCTGAAACGGTTGCGTTCGATTCTTGAGAAGCAGGGATTGTCGGGTGAGTCATTATTTAATTAAATAATGAATGATACCTGTCAGCGTTTCTGTCAGTGCAGCAGAACAGTATGAAGCTGAATGGGTATTATTTCTCCAGACAGATTAAAAAGCCATGAACAGATTGTTCATGGCTTTTTTTATCTTTACAGAAAGTTCAGATCAGCGTTCCAGATGTTCCAGTTTGCCTTCGGTGCCATCCCAGTCTTCTGCATCCGGGAGCGGATCTTTTTTCTCGGTTATATTAGGCCATACATCAGCTAATTCGGCATTCAGTTCTGTGAATTCCTGCTGATCTTCTGGTACTTCATCTTCTGAAAAAATTGCGTTCGCAGGACACTCTGGCTCACAAAGAGCACAGTCAATGCATTCATCCGGGTGAATAACCAGGAAATTGGGTCCTTCATAGAAGCAGTCCACAGGACAGACTTCCACGCAATCGGTGTATTTGCACTTGATGCAGTTTTCACCCACTACGAAAGTCATGGTGGTTAAACTCCATTTGTTTTGACTGAAAGTTAAGGTTGAGAGGTTAACCCATGGTCCCAGAAATAGAAATGATGTTTCATTCCAGGGGGCTGAAGCAAAGTAGTCCTTTATTCAGCGAACATCCATTTTGACCCGGAAACTAACCGAAGTCCGGTATTACTCAACGTATGAAAGTCGATAATACTACCAGAGTTAAGAACTCACTGGATAGCAGGTATTTCTATATCCTTATGACTGAACAGGGTAGTTGCCTTCGTTTTTTAAAATAAGCAGGACTTTAAAGGTTGAAGTTGATGGGTAAAGCTGAAGTAATACAATAAGTGCAACCATAATGAGCCGCTTTATTCACTGATCTATTTTCCCTGGCGGAATCACAGATTCCGCCAGGGAAAAATCAGTTATTTTTGCCAGCAGACTTTAAAGAGTAAAGCATTTCCAGCGCCTGCCTTGGTGATAAATCATCCGGATTTATTTGATCCAGCATGGTTATGGCAGGGTGAGGTTCCGGTGTGGCAAACATATCAGGCTGGAGTACAGAGTGAGTAGTGAGCTTTGATTTTTCTTCTCTGTGATCAGTGTGTTGAGATTCAGCTTCCAGAGCCATCATTTTTTCTCTGGCCTGATTAACGACATGTCTTGGCACGCCAGCCAGTTGAGCAACCTGCAGGCCGTAGCTTTGACTGGCAGGCCCTTCTTGTACCGCGTGCAGAAACACAATACGTTCATCATGCTCAGTGGCGTTCAGATGCACATTGGCCACGGTAGTGCATTCTTCCGGAAGCTGGGTCAGTTCAAAATAATGGGTCGCAAAGAGGGTGAAGGCACGAATCGATTCAGCCAGATAACGCGCGCAGGCCCATGCAAGAGACAAACCATCAAAGGTGCTGGTGCCGCGGCCTATCTCATCCATTAATACAAGGCTGTGTTCACTGGCATTGTGTAGAATATTGGCTGTTTCAGTCATTTCAACCATAAAGGTTGAGCGTCCACCGGCCAGATCATCAGAAGATCCGATTCGGGTGAAGATTCTATCTACAAGGCCTATTTTGGCACTGGATGCAGGTACGAAGCTACCGATGTGAGCAAGCAGAACAATCAGGGCTGTTTGTCGCATATAAGTGGATTTACCACCCATGTTCGGACCCGTAATCACGAGCATGCGCCGTTGAGAGTTGAACGACACGTTGTTGGCAACAAAAGGTTCATTCAAAACCTGCTCAACGACAGGGTGACGGCCTTCGGTAATTTCAAGACCTGCCGCCTGTGTCAGCAACGGCTGGCATAGATTCAGATTTTCAGCTCTTTCAGCCAGGTTAACCAGGACATCCAGCTCGGAAAGACCGAGTGTGCACTCTTGTAACGGGCCAAGTTCCCCGACCAGATTGTTCAGCAGTTCTTCGTAGAGTAATTTCTCACGAGCCAGGGCACGGCTTTTGCTGGACAATGCCTTGTCTTCAAACTCTTTTAATTCCGGAGTGATGAATCGTTCGGTATTTTTCAGTGTTTGGCGACGAATGTAGTCTGCAGGAGCTTTATCGGATTCCCTTCGACTCAATTCAATGTAGTAGCCATGAACCCGGTTGAATCCAACTTTCAAGGTAGAAAGCCCGGCACGCTCTCTTTCCCTGAGCTCCAGTTGAACCAGGTAGTCTCCGGCATTTTCACTGAGTGACCTCAGTTCATCCAGTTCCGGGTCATATCCTGTGGCAATAACGCCTCCATCTCGAATGACCACCGGTGGATTTTCAATAATTGCCTTGCTTAACAGATTGGCAATATCAGGATGTTCACTGATGCTTTCTGCCAGTATCTGAATAGTTTGACAGTCAATGGTTGTCAGAACCTGTTGTAATTCAGGAAGCTGATGTAAGGCATCCCTGAGCCTTGCAAAATCTCTGGGGCGGGCTGACTTAAGGGCAACCCGGGCGAGAATTCTTTCAATATCGCCAATGCCTTTAAGAATCGAATGCAGGCATTCATAATGAAAACCATCCTTCAGTGCAGCAATGGCATGCTGTCTTGCCTGAAGTTTGTTCAGATTTCTTAGAGGGCGATTGATCCAGCGCCCCAGCAATCGGCTGCCCATAGCGGTGGCTGTACTATCTATAACGGACGCAAGGGTATGTTCGCGTCCGCCATTCATGTTTATGCAGAGTTCGAGGTTCTTGCGGCTTGCGGCATCGAGAACCACACTTTCCTGACGATTTTCCTGGCCGAGACCGCGGATATGCGGCAAAGCCGTGCGTTGGGTTTCTTTGGCATATTGCAGCAGACAACCAGCGGCTTCTATGGCTGCACTGAGGTTTTCACAACCAAAACCCTCAAGGTTTTTTGTTTGAAATTGTCGGGTTAACTGTTCAAAAGCCGTTTGCTGATCAAAGTCCCATGGGGGGCGCTTCATGATTCCTCGGCGTTTCAACAGGGGTTCAGGCCAGCTGTATTGATCGTTCAATAAAGTCTCAGCTGGATTCAGGCGTTCAATCTCTGAAAAAAGGGCTTCGGTTCCGGAAACTTCAAGCACGGTAAACTGGCCGCTACTGATATCAAGAAACGCCAGTCCATAAAGTTGTTCATTACCGGTGACAGACAGCAGCAGGTTATCCTGACGTTCATCCAGCAAGGCTTCATCACTGACTGTGCCAGGTGTCAGAATCCGAACAACTTTACGTTCAACCGGTCCTTTGCTGGTGGCGGGGTCCCCGATCTGTTCAACAATAGCAACTGATTCCCTGAGTCGAATCAGTTTGGCCAGATAGCCCTCGGCGGCATGGTAAGGGATGCCGGCCATAGGGATCGGTTCACCGCCGGATTGACCTCGGGCTGTCAGGGTTATATCCAGAAGATGAGCTGCTTTTTTTGCATCATCAAAGAACAGCTCGTAAAAGTCGCCCATACGGTAGAAGACCAGCTGCTCCCGATGTTGCTGCTTGATTTTCAGATACTGCTGCATCATCGGTGTCTGTTTGGAAAGATCTGTATTAGTCATTTAAATCAATAAGTTATTTAAATAATGAATGATCCGGATCAGAAGGTTACGCGGTTACCTTTCTGCCAGGATATTCCGTCATTCTGTTGGCTTCAGAGCGTGTTAATTTCTTTGCCAAAGCAGATCTGAATTTCAGGTTGTTCATTGACATGTCATCTTATCATGCAGCAATTACTGTTCAGTAGCTAAAACCGGAATGAATGCTTTTTGGAGGCGCTATTATTCAATCCTGAGTTTCATAAAGCGTCTCTCATCACTCTTTCTTATAGCCTAAGGCTGGTAACAGTGGAAAAAACAGCGTTGTATTTTAGCACTTTCAGAAGGCTGGAAATAACCGTTCTGAAGTGAGCTGCATCTGCTCATCATAGAAATTCAGCGTTTTGCGCAGGTTAAAGTCTTTCTGCCAAAACAGAGAGATGAGTTCCTGAAATTGATACCCTGCAAGAAGCTACATTCTGGCTTTCGCCGAAGCTATTATTTCTGCATGTTCATTTTTAACAGGCATCACTCTGAAAGGGCTGACATTACTCCCTCCGGTATTTCCTGCGGGTACCAGCCTGATGGCTGTTTTTGTTGCGGCTCCAGTCATTCTAAGTATCTGACCAATTACTTCTTTTATGTTTTTTTGCCTGATTCCCCATAACATCATTAGCCAGTGTACTTTGACATGATAGAAGGTGGACTCCTGGCCGAGAATATGAGCATTTTCCAGGTGCCTGAATGCCAGCTCAGGTTGACTGGAATCTATGGCGGCTGAAGCCCTGTGTAGTTCATCTTCTACAAACGGTTTTATATTTTTTGAATAGTGATTCATGGTTTCCTTTCCCTGTAAGACGGTGGACGGTTGTTTTACGATATTTTTTCACCCTTAATAGAACAGTGTATGCACTCAGTGTTGTAATAAGGTATGGGTGGAAAAAGGTACCGTCAGAAACAGGTGAACGCAGTTGTTCACCTGTTATATCCAAAGCAAGCAAATACGCTGATAAGTGCTGGCTTTAGTGGTTTGATGTTGGTTTCTCTATTTCATAAATCGCTTCACTGATGCTCTCCAGTCTGCTGGTCAGAACAGATTGTGCATCGTACAGGCCCTGATTGTAAAAATAAGGCCCGACTTCGTCCGCAAAAAAATCAAGTAGAAACTGGGAATCGAACTGGCCGAGATCCTGCTCCAGTTCTTCTCTGAAATATGCCTGTATTTTTTTGACCAGAACGTCTTTTGCTTCTTTTGAAAACTTGATGGATGCCATGTGTCGAATACTCCGTTAGATTCTTCTGTTCTATGTCACTTATAATAAAGAGCCACTCATAATACAGATTTGGCTGTCTTTCTTGCTTCATATCTTCCTTTCAGTATTTTGATCTGTTTTGCACAGTCAGATATCTGATAGGATCAACCGGATTGCATAAAAATTTAAACCTGACTCTCTGACATCAGTGCAATTTTGTAAGGAAACAGTTCTGCAGACATAATCTTTTCTTTCACAGCAGGATCATTCATCATTAATTGCCTGGCGTCTTCTTCGGTGTCGGCTGTAAAGATGACGATGCCAAAGCTACTGGAGTCTGTGTTCAGAGTACGGCCTGCCAGTAACACGACAGATTGTTCTGTCAGTTTCTGAAGATATTCGAAATGACGGGAAATGATTTCGGCTTCATTGGCGGTGGGGCCATCCAACAGCATATCTGGTCGTACAGGTTGAATTCGATACAAAAATTGCAATTGAAGAGACATCATTATCCTGCTTTATTATTCGTTGTTTTCAATCATACTGCCGCAGTCGTTATTTTTTAACAATTTCTGATTTCTTTTATAGACTCGGTGCAGTCATAGCACTTGCTGCACATATCCTGTAAGCTCCATGCCCGCCGGTGAGCCGGTTCCGGCCACTAACAGATTTCACAAGAGACCTTCCTATGAGCTTTGCCTCACTGGGCTTATCAGCCCCTATATTAAAAGCGGTAGCTGAGCAGGGCTACGAAACCCCCTCTCCCATACAGGCTCAGGCAATACCGGCAATTATCGAAGGCAGTGATGTTATGGCTGCTGCGCAAACCGGTACCGGAAAAACAGCCGGTTTTACACTTCCATTGCTGGAACGGTTGTCGAAAGGTGAGCGGGCACATGCTAATCAGGTTCGTGCGCTGGTGCTAACGCCGACCCGGGAGCTGGCTGCCCAGGTAGGGGAGAGTGTCGCCACTTACGGATCGAATCTACCCTTGCGATCCGCTGTGGTTTTTGGTGGTGTAAAAATTAATCCCCAGATGATCAAGCTGAGAAAAGGCGTTGATGTACTGGTCGCCACGCCGGGGCGTCTGTTGGATCTGTACAGCCAGAATGCCGTTCGATTCCGACAGCTAGAAGTGCTTGTATTGGACGAAGCGGATCGAATGCTGGATATGGGCTTTATTCACGATATCCGCAAAATTCTGGCGCTCCTGCCCAAGCAGCGACAGAATCTATTGTTCTCTGCGACATTTTCCAATGATATTCGCAATCTGGCCAAAGGCCTGGTAAATGATCCGGTAGAAATATCGGTGACCCCCCGTAATGCCGCCGCGCCTTCGGTTGAGCAATGGTTGTGCCCGGTTGATAAAAGTAAAAAACCGGCGTTGCTTACAAAACTGATTAAAGAAGAAAACTGGGGGCAGGTGTTGGTGTTTACTCGCACCAAACATGGTGCGAACCGTTTGACCAAGCATCTTGAAAGCCGGGGGATTAAAGCAGCGGCCATTCATGGAAATAAAAGTCAGGGAGCGCGTACCAAGGCTTTAGCCGAGTTTAAAAATGGTTCTCTACAAGTGCTGGTGGCTACCGATATTGCTGCCAGGGGGCTGGATATTGACCAGCTGCCTCAGGTGGTTAATTTTGATTTGCCTAATGTGCCGGAAGATTATGTTCATCGTATTGGTCGAACCGGGCGTGCAGGATCTACAGGGCAGGCCGTGTCTCTGGTGACCGCTGACGAATTTAAACAGCTGGTGGATATTGAAAGGTTGACCCAGAAAATTATTACCCGAAAGATTGTTGATGGTTTTTTTCCTGTCAATACTTTGCCTGAATCGCGCCTGGACCGTCGGCCAATCAAGACTAATAAGCCCAAGAAGCCGAAAAAGACAGGGGTTGAGCACAGAGATGGTCAACGCTCCGGTGGCAATGCCCAGGGTCATAATTCAGGTAGAAGACGACGCAATAACAATCAAAGCAGGTAGAAAATCCAGGCTTACTCCAGTGACCCAGCAGAGATGTTTCGCTCTCTGCTTCAGAGAAAACAGACATTAAGGTTTAAATTGACGTGATAAATTTCTGTTAGTTTACTTCTCCCACAAGAGACCAGTCTCTTTTGAAATGGCCTTTATATACCCAGACAGTTTGGGTATAGGTGTGCACTGTGAGCACCAACAGGTTTTTTGTCGTTAGTTTGAGGCTCGAGTGTGCGCCCATTGTCACTGGATGAACCACGTTGGTTAGCAGTTGTTCTTTTCCGCAATAATCAGTCCATGATTACTGGAGCCCAGTAGTGTTCTTTCATTGCAGGTTGATAGATGCAGTTTCAGCCAGACCTGGTACTGTTCTTCAGATAAGGCATTCAGTCCTGCTGCAATATAGCGTCCGTAACCGTCAGTAGCTACATGTTCTCTAAGGCTGAACCCTGTACTGGTGACCAGTGCTTCAATCTCTGTGGGTGTGCCAAAGTACCCAACGCGAAAAAAACGATCTGCCCGACTGTCGTCTACTGTGCCTGTTTGAACAAGTTGCTCTAGTACTTTACGGGTGACCAGTTCCGGGAAGTGTTGAGCAAACATGCCTGTCACAAAAAAACGGCTGATATAGGCGACAGCCACAATACCTCCGGGTTTCAGAATCCTCATCGCTTCTTTCAGCACTGACTGGCGGCTTTCTTCTTCACGCAGGTGATAGAGAGGCCCCAGAATTAATACCGCATCCTGGGTTTCATCTTCTATAAACGGCACTGAAACGGCATTGCCCTGGAAGATATCGATCGGTATCTGCTGTTCGCTGGCTTTGCGGGTCAGAATATCTACCTGATCCGGAGCCAGTTCTACAGCTGTGACCCTATGTTTTTTTGATGCATAGTGCAGCGAATAGCGGCCTGTAGCAGCGCCCAGTTCGGTAATAACAGTGTCGTGTTTCAAATATTTTTGCAGAACATGAAGAGTGGTATCGAACTCCATGCGGGTAATATTCTGTCTGACAAGGCGAAGATCTTCATCGGCATGGGTGTACTGGGCAATTAATTCTTCCACTGATTCAATCCATTTCTGAAAGATGGTTGATTTCGAGGCTCATTGGCACAAAACGGATGCCTTTGAACGTCTGGTATTTTTTCCGGTCGATTACGGCAGAGACATCCTTTTTCATTGAGGCTCTCATTGTTCTCTGACCTTCGTCGTTCAAACAGGGAATAACATGCTGCTCATTAGTTATGCTGGCAAACGCCAGTATTTCGTCCATATCCTGTTCTGTTATTTCTGCGATTGTTAAGGACATTGATTGGACTCCCCGGGTGTGAACGCTTTCGCCATGCGATAAACGATGTTCAGTTCTTGTTGAATGCTGAACCCTTTTTGATGATAAAGTATTACAGCGGGATTTTCCTTGAAAACAGAGAGTTTCAGTGCTTCAGAGCCCGCATTCCTGGCTTTCTTTTCAATAAACTCAAAGATATGGCTGCCGATGCCACGGTTCTGAAATTCGGTTCGAATCTGCATATCGATAATATAGGTGGCACAATTTTCTGTTTTGAACGCGAAAAACCCGGCAAACTCATCGGAAATATGTATGCGATAGTGCTCGGCTGTTTCCAACAGGTCTCTTCGTTCTTCCCGGTTCCAGTTGAGGTTGTATTTTTGATAATAAGGCTTCATCAGGATTTCGGTTAAATCAAGAGAATCATTCAAGTCATTATTTTTATTAAATTTCATTATCGGGGTTTTGGTTTTTATAGATAGATCTTGTTCGAATATGATTCTTTTCTGAAATAATTGCAAAAAAAGTTATCTATTCAGGCAGTTGCCTATCTCTCCAGCCACCTCTTGGGACAAAGCTGTCACTGTGAAAAACAATAAAATAAATTTCGCTGGATCCCTGGCTGAGTCTCAATCGAATGGTAATGCACTGATAGGAGTCTGGTTGCCACTGTTCAGAAAAATAATGCCGACCCAGGGCGTGTATCATGACTGTTATTCTCCTTAAGGCTGCAGTCAGGTTATTCTGGACAGTTGTTGCAGTTGATTGAGTGGGTGTGGCTGATGCCGCAGCCGAGTCGTCTTGATTCTGATCAACTCTCTGATTTCTTCGTGCCAGATAATTCAGTTCATTACTGGTTAGAGCGCTGTTGGTTGCAAGGTGTCCAGTCAATAACTGGTTTGAGAGTTCGAAGGTCATAGAGGATATATAAAGAGAGAAGAACAGATGATGTAATGGATTATTCGGATCAAATTCGATAGCTTCTACGTCGGGTTGAAACTCAATAGTTGATGGGAAGCCCGTGGATAGAGTTTCCGGATAATGAATTGCAGAGCTTTCAATTCTGTAGGCTGATACATCCTGAGCCTGATAGTTCTGTATAATACCTGCCAGTACATTTTCCGCGCAATACTCTTGGGGTAAGCCTTCAGCAACCCGTATCAATGCATCAATCACTGACCAGAAATACTCAATATCAGAAGCCACCTGACTATTAAACGCTTCGATTGTGAACCCAGTCAATGAGAAATAATCGCTTAGTAATGTTGAGAATATGTTTCTGGCGGTTGGCTGAAACAGTACCTGACTCTGTTCCCGGAACAAAGTTTTAAATTCAGTAAACTGGCTGTTATCTAATCTTGTAGATTCAATGAGTTGATGAGCCTGTTCGGTTTTGATCTGATTCGTCAGTGCTTTAATTTTAATAAGGTTTTCTTCGGAACGGGTAAAATCTTCACCAGCGGTTATCGTGCAGAGGCTGGGCCAGCTTCTTGAGTCCAGAGTGAGCTGCATTTGGCAGATTTTCACCACAAAAGCTCGTAAAAAACGATTGGACTGAGTTAATACTCTCTGTAACTGTTGAATGTATCTTCTCAGGTTATTATTACTCTGTGAAAGGGCGGCATGGTTGGAGCTGATGGTTTGCAGAGCGAACCAGGAATGGCCAGACAAAATGACCTGTAACTCTGGTATAGGCAGGTTGTCTGTGGACGGAGAGTACAGGGGGTGTACACCGTTACTGTTCACCAGAAAGCTTTCCGGTAAAATGGCCAGATCGGCTCCTGTAAATAAGACCAGAATGGGTTGGTCAATCATGACTGAAAGAGCCACGGCTTCAGGAGCACCCGCCCAGGTATTGGCATCTGACAGCAGTGGAGGATTCGATAAATGCTCAGTCAGCTCAGTTAAGTTGGACTCAACCGGGGAACTACTCAGCAGGCTTGTTAATTGTTGAGATTGTTGAATATTGCATGTATCGATAAAGGTCTTTAATCGCTTATACAGGCTATGGCCACTTTCTTCCGAGCTCTTAAGAGCCGCTATGGCATGATAAAAACAGTATCCGTCATGCTGAACATTGATCAGTCGGACTTTGTTTTCGCTGGAACTGGCTGTATTAGCCTGCACAATAAAGAAAACTGCCATCAAACTGATAAAGCTGCGGACACGACGGTTGGCCATAACATTCCCGTATAGGCGTTGTTGACCAGAGCATCATAGTTAAGATTATCGAATGTAAAATTTAAAGCGGATTGCCCAGGACTAGCGCTTGTATGCAGGAGACTCATAGGTGCTGTAATCAACACTGTCTGCTTCCCAGATAACGGGGCTTTCAGTCTTTCTCTGTTGAATACTTTTGCCAAAGACGCTTTGGTGAACGGTCTCCATGAGTGATGACATTTCTTCGATGGTAGCCATTTCCATAAAAACGCCCGCATGCATAAAGCCTTCCAGACGATGGCGGTCTACGGATGATACCTTATGGCCGTTTCTGGATTGGGAAAAAACGCTTTTAATGCGCTTTTCTACTTCTGCCAGATAGGTTGTTCTGTCCATTATGATACCAGTTATTGGTGAGGTACCTTGACAATCTGGGCGCTGAGAGCGGAAATAAATCCGGACACGCTAGAGTTCAAGGTTTCGAGCGTAAAATACAATACTCTGATGCCAGGTATCTCTGCATGTAATGAAACCATTGTGCCAGCTAAATCGCCTGGAAAAAAGACGACCAAGGTAAAGCGTGTGCCAGGGTTTGGTATACCCAAGTCAGCAATAGACGGGCATTAGACTAGAATCTTCTGACATGCGATTTATACGAGCCGTATTGATAAAATACTCTGCTCATGTTTTTCTAGTTAGTTGATAGCAATATTCACTGAGTCTTATATCTGAATGGTCTTTGATATGGATATGGAATTGCGACATGTGGCAGAAGACCTGGCGGCACTGCTGGAAGAAAAAGGGCTGCGACTGGCTACGGCTGAATCCTGTACGGGTGGCTGGGTCAGTAAAGAATTAACGGCCCTGGCGGGCAGTTCTACCTGGTATGAAGGGGGAGTGGTCAGCTATTCCAATGCTATGAAGGAAAACCTTCTTCATGTCCCCGCCGGTACCATCGAACAATATGGTGCAGTGAGCGAGCCGGTGGCAGTGGCAATGGCTTCAGGAGCAGCTTCAGTGTTGAATTGCGATCTGTCGCTGGCAATAACCGGTATTGCCGGACCTTCCGGAGGCACTTCAGAAAAGCCGGTAGGCACCGTCTGGATTGGCTGGAGTGTTAATTCACAGCCCTTTGCAAGGCATTTTCTGTTTGCAGGGGATCGGGCCGAAGTGCGTCGACAGGCGGTTCATGCTGCACTGCAAGGTCTGATAGAATTGGTGCGTTTAAAGTTTTGACAGAATGTGCAGTTAATACTGGACAAATAATCAGTACATGTTTAAATATACAGTATTATTAATTCTTAAAAATATGAACTTGAAGATAATCGTCTAGCTGAGGGTATTGAGAATGGATGACAACAGAAAGAAAGCATTGGCAGCGGCCCTTGGCCAGATTGATCGGCAGTTTGGCAAAGGTGCGGTAATGCGCATGGGAGACCAGAAGCACGAAGAGATTCCTGCTATTTCCACTGGTTCCCTGCAATTGGATATCGCCCTGGGTATTGGCGGGCTGCCCAAGGGGCGGGTTGTTGAAATTTACGGTCCTGAATCATCCGGTAAAACCACCTTGACCCTCAGTGTTATTGCCCAGGCTCAGAAGCAGGGCGCTACCTGTGCTTTTATTGATGCAGAGCACGCTCTGGACCCGCTTTATGCCGGTAAGCTGGGTGTGGCAGTGGATGACCTTTATGTTTCTCAGCCAGATACCGGGGAGCAGGCGCTGGAGATTACCGACATGCTGGTGCGTTCCGGTGCTGTCGATGTAATTGTTATTGATTCCGTAGCCGCCCTGGTGCCAAAGGCTGAAATTGAAGGTGATATGGGCGATTCCCACGTTGGTCTCCAGGCGCGATTGATGTCTCAGGCTCTGCGCAAACTGACAGGTTCTATCAAGCAGACGAACTGTATGGTGATTTTTATCAACCAGATTCGCATGAAGATAGGCGTGATGTTTGGTAATCCCGAAACCACCACTGGCGGTAATGCCTTGAAGTTTTATTCATCCGTTCGTCTGGATATCCGGCGCACCGGTGCCGTAAAGCAGGGAGATGAAATTATCGGTAATGAGACCCGTGTGAAGGTTGTAAAAAACAAGGTGTCTCCGCCATTCCGTCAGGCTGAATTCCAGATTCTGTATGGTCATGGTATTTACCATATGGGTGAAGTGATTGATCTGGGCGTGAAGCAGAAGCTGATTGACAAGTCCGGTGCCTGGTATGCCTACAAAGGCAATAAAATAGGTCAGGGCAAGGCCAATGCAGCACAATATCTGAAAGATAATCCTGAAATAGCCAACGAGATCGAGTCGCAGATCCGTAAAGAACTGCTGGGTTCTCCTGCGGAAAAAGAAGCGGCAGCGGCGGCAGCAGAAGCGGAATCAAAAGTTAAAAGCAAAGTAAAGGGTAAGCAGTCTCAAGAAGCATTGCTGGTTGAATAACCTAATGTTATCTGAAACTGAACAATTGCCAAAAGTGATACGTCGTGCCGCCATAGATTTACTGGCGCGACGTGAACATGGTTTTGTGGAGTTGAAAAGAAAGCTGGCTTTGCGTTTTCCCTATGATCTTCTGGAACAGGAGTTGATCAGGCTCCGTGAGCAGGGTTTACAAAACGATGCCCGGTTTGTGGAAAGCTATGTTTATTCCCGAAAGCAGAAAGGCTATGGCCCGGTTCGCATTCGTTCTGAACTGAATCAGAAATGCATTGATAACGAAGTGATCAATCAGTATCTGTGTGAAGATGAAGATAGCTGGACTAAGCTGGCCTGTGATATTCGAACCAGAAAGTTTGGTGATGGTCAGCCTGAAAATCAGAAGCTAAAAGCCAAAGCAGTTTCGCTTTCTGGCACAACGGGGTTTCAATGCCAGTCAAATCAGTAAAAGCTTTTCCCTCCATTCAGAGTATTAAGCCAATGCAGACATCCTTTCCGATGTTTGCAGGCTTCTAAGATCAGACTTCTAAGGTCAGGCTTCCAAGATCAAAGCTTCCAAGATATAGACATTAAAGATACAGGCATCAAAAATAAAGGGTGCTTAGAAGGCTCTTTACACGGTCTAATTGTCTCCAGTGATTTGAGAGTAGAGCCTCGTCTTATAATACCGGAATCTCAATGTTGTAATCACGGATAAAGGCGCTGTTGAAAAACCCTCGAAAAAAAACTGCGCTTGTCGATACGGCGCTACTGCATAAGTGCTGATAGAGCTGAGTTAGTGTAATTCGACTCACAGGTATTTACAGCTTTTGATATACTCGCATTTTAAACGTTAAGTATCTTTTTTGTGTCTGAAAATTGCCCTGTCTGTTATTTGCCTCTGAAGGTCTGTCTCTGTGAGTTGGTTGCCGGAATTAGTTCCCGGCACTGTTTCAGGTTGCTAACGCACGATCAGGAACATGGCAAATCGACGAATACCGGTAAACTGATCAGGGCGATGTTGCCGAAGACCCGTGTGTTCAATTGGAGTCGTGTTGCTACAGATGAAAATTTCCTGTGGTTGCTGGATAATTCGGTTTATCAGGGAGTACTGGTTTTTCCGGAGAATTATGCGGTACCAGGACAAAAGTGCCTGTCTCTTGAAAATCGGGCAGAAAAAAAAACGGATCCATTGGCTTTTATCATTCTTGATGCAACCTGGCAGCAGGCTAGAAAAATGTACCGGCAGAGTCCGTATTTGCATAACCTACCTATGCTGAGTCTGGTTCCGGAAGCGCCATCCATTTACAGTCTGCGAAGAAATAGTCATAGTCAGCACCTTTGTACTGCGGAGGTTGCGGCGCACGCGCTGTCAGTGGTTGGTGAAACCCGATTGTCTGACATGTTGAACGCCATTGTTCAGGTTTATTGTGATCAGTACCTCTGTATAAAAAATGGGCGAAAAAGCCCCGATGAATCCCCGGCCCTGAAAATGTTACAGGGACTGAAAAGCATAAAGTCATAATGTTTGAGGCATGGTATGTCAGAAAAGATGAGAGTGTCGTTCCTGGGTTTGGGTGTTATGGGTTATCCCATGGCCGGGCATCTTGCGAATGCAGGTTATTCGGTCACCGTATATAACCGGACAGTAAAAAAGGCCGAGCAATGGCTTGAAGCGTTTTCCGGTTGTCTGGCCACAACGCCGAAAGAGGCTGTGTCAGGCTCTGATATTGTTTTCTGCTGCGTTGGGAATGATGATGATCTTCGACAGGTGGTTGCTGGCGAGCAGGGTGCGCTGCAGGGTATGAAGCCGGGCGCAGTGCTGGTCGACCATACAACGGCATCCGCAATTGTGGCTGTTGAGCTATCTGAATTGGCGGCAGAACATGAAGTCGGTTTTATTGATGCTCCGGTGTCTGGTGGTCAGGCCGGTGCTGAAAATGGTGCGTTGACCATTATGTGTGGTGGGCAACAGCAAATCTTTGATCGGGTTGCGCCGGTAATGGATGTCTATGCCAGAAGTTGCAAGCTTATGGGGGAGGCCGGTGCGGGGCAGCTGACTAAGATGGTCAACCAGATTTGTATTGCCGGTGTTGTGCAGGGATTATCCGAAGGGCTGCACTTCGCTAAAAAAGCCGGACTGGATGCGGCTTCTGTCATAGAGGTGATTTCCAAGGGTGCAGCGCAATCCTGGCAGATGGAGAACCGATATCAGACCATGCTCGACAATCATTACGACCATGGTTTTGCGGTCGACTGGATGCGCAAAGATCTGGCCATTGTGCTGGAACAATCAGAACAGACAGGTGCTTCTTTACCGTTGACTGCTCTGGTGGATCAGTTTTATAAGGATGTGCAGAATATTGGCGGTGGACGCTGGGATACGTCCAGCTTATTAGCGCGTTTGGAAACATTGAATCCAGATGATCAATAGAATTCTGCATCTTGCGTGGCGAGGTGTATATAGGTTCAATAATCAAGCGCTTCCTATATAATCGCCTTTTCTAATTACTATGGAAATACAGCTATTTCCATATTTTCGGCTGAGCTGCATTTCCGGTTCATGGCTGTTTAATTAATAACTGAGATTTCTCCCCCGGCGGGAATTTTGTATGAAGACAAACGAGATACGATCTGCTTTTCTGAAATATTACCAGGAAAATGGTCATGCTGTAGTTAGCAGTGGCTCACTGGTGCCCGCTGATGATCCCACTATTTTGTTCACTAATGCGGGAATGAACCAATTCAAGGATTTGTTTCTGGGCCGGGAGCAGCGTAATTACACCAGGGCAACAACGTCTCAGAAATGTGTTCGAGCCGGTGGCAAGCACAATGATCTGGACAATGTTGGTTATACGGCGCGTCATCATACTTTTTTTGAAATGCTGGGTAATTTCAGTTTTGGCGATTATTTCAAAAAAGAAGCCATTAGTTTTTCCTGGAAATTTCTGACAGAAGTGCTGAACCTTCCAAAGGATCGTTTATGTGTCACCGTTTATGAGTCCGATGATGAAGCGTATAGCATCTGGCTGAATGATGTTGGTGTGCCCGAAAAAGACATCATTCGTATTGGTGACAACAAGGGCGCTCCATTTGCTTCCGATAATTTCTGGCAGATGGGCGATACCGGCCCCTGTGGTCCCTGTACAGAGATTTTTTACGATCATGGCTCCGACATCTGGGGTGATCGTCCGGGCACCAAAGATGAAGATGGCGATCGCTTTATTGAAATCTGGAACATCGTGTTCATGCAGTACAATCGCCAGTCCAATGGTGATATGGAACCGCTGCCCAAGCCATCGGTGGATACCGGTATGGGTCTGGAGCGTCTGGCGGCTGTTTTACAGAATGTACACAGCAACTATGAAATAGACCTGTTCCAGGAATTGCTGGGTGATGCATCCCGATTGTTGAGTGGCGCAGCCACAACAGAAGGTTCTCTGCGGGTTATTGCAGACCATATCCGTGCCTGCAGCTTCCTCATCAGTGATGGTGTCATGCCTTCCAATGAAGGTCGGGGATATACACTTCGTCGTATTATTCGCAGGGCCTGCCGTCATGGACATAAACTGGGTGCCAAGGATGCCTTCTTCTATAAGCTGGTTGTTTCCCTGGTGCGTATAATGGGTGACGCCTATCCAGAGCTGGCTAAAAATCAGGCCCTGATAGAACGAACCCTGCTGCAGGAGGAAGAGCAGTTTACCAGAACTCTGGATAAGGGATTGAAGCTGCTGGAAGAGAGCATTGTCGGATTGGAAGGCAATGTGATTCCCGGTGATACGTTGTTTACCCTGTATGACACCTATGGATTCCCCATTGATCTGACGGAAGATATTGCCCGTGAACGCAAGCTCTCTGTAGATAAGGATGGCTTCGAAAAGGCGCTTGAGGCCCAGCGCGTGCGTGCCCGTGCTTCCAGCAAATTTGGCATTGATTACAATGACCAGTTAGTCATTGAAGGTAAAACCGAATTTACCGGCTATGGGCAATGTCAGGGGAACGGTAAGATTCAATCTCTGTTTGTTGGCACTGAGGCTGTTGATGTTATCAGGGCAGGGCAGAAAGCCACTGTGTTGATGGATCAGACGCCTTTCTATGCCGAATCCGGTGGTCAGGTAGGTGATACAGGGCTTCTGGATTTTGACGGTGGTCAGCTCAGGGTTCTGGATACTAAAAAGCAGGGTGACAACCACCTTCATATTACTGAAGTCGTGTCTGGTGAACTGAAATTAGGTGATACGGTTTCTGCTGATGTGGACGCTGCAAAGCGTCAGGCAACGTCCCTGAATCATTCTGCTACTCACCTGCTTCATGCGGCGCTGAGAAATGTTCTGGGTGATCATGTGAACCAGAAAGGTTCCCTGGTTGATCCTGAGCGTCTGCGTTTTGACTTTTCCCACTTTGAAGCGGTAAAGCCTGAAGAAATTCGTGAAGTAGAGCGTCTGGTGAACGAACAGATCAGGGTGAATACGACGGTAGAAACCGAACTGATGGATATGGACGCTGCCCGGAATAAAGGAGCCATGGCGCTTTTTGGTGAGAAGTATTCTGATGAAGTGCGGGTGCTCTCCATGGGGCGTGATCGTTTTTCTGTAGAACTCTGCGGTGGCATTCACGCACAGCGCACGGGGGATATCGGATCTTTCCGGATTGTTGCCGAATCCGGTATTGCAGCCGGTGTGCGACGTATAGAAGCGGTGACGGGTCTGGGAGCTGATGAGTATCAGGAAAACCTTTCAGGTACGTTAAATTCCGTTGCCAGCCTGGTGAAAGGTTCCCGGGAAAATGTAACGGACAAGGTGACGTCACTGCTGGAACGTAACAGGGAGCTGGAGAAAGAACTGCAGCACTTGAAGCAGAAACTGGCCAGTGCCGGTAGTTCGGATCTGGTGTCTCAGGCCATTGAGGTTAAAGGCGTTAAGCTACTGGCTGCCGAACTGAAGGGAGTAGACCCTAAATCCCTGCGGGATATGGTGGATCAGCTTAAAAGTAAACTGGGTTCGGGGATTGTTTTTCTGAGCACGGTGGCTGACGGAAAAGTGCCTCTGGCTGCCGGTGTTACAAAAGATCTAACCGGCAAGGTGAAGGCAGGGGATTTGTTGAAAATGGTGGCAGCTCAAGTGGGCGGCAAAGGGGGAGGTCGCCCTGATTTTGCCCAGGGCGGTGGCACCCAGCCAGAAAATCTGGATGAAGCATTGAAGAGTATATCTGTTTGGCTGGAACAGAAATTGTAACTATTTTATCTGGATAATGAGTACTGAATCATAAAAACGGGCCTTGGTGCCCGTTTTTACTGGCATGTCATTTTAACGTTGGGGCAACCGTGGTACATTCCGACATCGGTTTTTAGCGGGAATACAGTTTTTTTTGCCCGATTCTGGCTACAGTGGGCAGAAATCGAATTCTCTTCTCTCATCGCAGTTTGAAGTAGAACATATAAAATGGCGCTGATAGTACAAAAATTTGGCGGCACCTCAGTGGGCACTCCGGAAAGAATTCAGGAAGTCGCTGACAAGGTGAAACGGTTTCGGGATCAGGGGCACGACATCATTGTCGTTGTTTCAGCCATGAGTGGTGAGACCAACCGATTGGTTGATCTGGCTCAGCAAATGCAAAATCAGCCAAGCCCGAGAGAAATGGATGTAATCCTTTCCACTGGTGAGCAAGTCACCATGGCGCTTTTGAGTATGGCGCTGAACGAGCGGGATTGTTCGGCAGCATCGTATACCGGATCCCAGGTCTCCATTGTCACTGACAGTGTCCACACTAAAGCCAGAATAAAAGAAATTCAGACTGAAAACATTCAACGTGATCTGGAGCTGGGGCGTGTTGTCATTGTTGCCGGTTTTCAGGGTATTGATACTGAGGGCAACATTACCACGCTGGGTCGTGGTGGTTCTGATACCACAGCCGTTGCCCTTGCTGCAGCCATGAAGGCCGATGAATGTCAGATTTATACCGATGTTGACGGCGTTTACACAACGGACCCGAGAGTAGTCGAAGGTGCCCGGCGCCTGAGTAAGGTGACTTTTGAAGAAATGCTGGAAATGGCCAGCCTGGGTTCAAAGGTTTTGCAGATTCGTGCTGTGGAATTTGCCGGAAAATATAATGTCAATCTGAGAGTTTTACACGCCTTCCAGGATGGGCCTGGAACACTGATCACGCTGGAGGAGGAGAAAGACGCCATGGAATCACCGGTTGTATCTGGCATAGCGTTTAACAGAGATGAAGCGAAAATCACCATTAAGGGTGTTCCTGATATCCCGGGTGTGGCAACGCGAATTCTGGGGCCTATCAGTCGTGCCAATATAGAAGTAGATATGATTATTCAGAATGTATCTGAAGATCGCACTACAGACTTTACCTTTACTGTGCACCGCAATGATTACCAGCGGACCCAGGAAGTGGTTGAAGAAATAGTCAGAGAGCTGGGTGCCCGCGAGTATGATGGGGACAACAAGATTGCCAAGGTTTCCATAGTGGGTGTGGGGATGCGCTCACATGCCGGTGTGGCGACGCAAATGTTCGAAGCCCTGGCAGGTGATGGTATCAATATTCAAATCATTTCAACTTCTGAGATAAAGATCTCAGTCATTATTGCAGAAAAGTATCTTGAACTGGCTGTCAGGGCCCTGCACTCAGCATTTGAACTGGGAAGGGAACCTGAAGAGACAACTGATGTCTAAATTCCTGTCGTAGAGTGTTGTATCGAGTATTTTCTGAATGTGCTGCCCCTGGGTGGCATTCAGGAAGAAACTTGAAACGGCTGATATCAAGCTCTTTCGATTATTTTAACTGGTAAAAATACGCATGGAAATATTCAGTTTGGTGACTAGACTTGGTTAGCTGAATAATTCATATGCATGAATGTGTGAGCTGACATATACTTCCTGCCTGAGCTGGATTAAAGCCATTTCAGGGATATGTCAGATAAGTCCAATAAGTTTAATACTGTGACTTGTCTGCTCAGTTGTTAGATGTCATTCACCGATACACCGCCGTGCTCAGAATTGACGGTTGTTGACTTACAGAGATGTAAATAAGGAGATTGTAATGCTGATTCTGACTCGCCGAGTAGGAGAGACCTTAATGGTCGGAGACGAAGTCACTGTCACCGTTCTGGGCGTTAAAGGCAATCAGGTACGTATTGGCGTGAATGCACCCAAAGAAGTGGCTGTACACCGCGAAGAAATCTACCAGCGCATACAGAAAGAAAAAGAAAATGGTGTTACACCGTCAGTTTCTGAATCTTACTGAGCGTTTTGCTGTTTTATCATTCAGATTTTTTGCTTGATGGTTGAATATCGATAAAGAACGCCTGTCCTTGTGACAGGCGTTTTTGTATCTGCACGTTATCAAATATCCCTGAATTACTTTCTATTACCACATGAACCATCTTCTGAAAGAGCGGATGAAATAATACAAGGACATTGTCGCTATAGGCGTGAAACAGGCAGGTTGTGTTTCCGAAAAAAAGCTTGCATTCCAAAGAGTTCGAGGTAATATAGCCAGCGTTCCCGGTGAGGTGGCCGAGTGGCTGAAGGCGCTCCCCTGCTAAGGGAGTATACGGTTTGTAGCCGTATCGAGGGTTCGAATCCCTCCCTCACCGCCAGATTTAAAGTTAGACAACGCACTCGTAGCTCAGCTGGATAGAGTACTCGGCTACGAACCGAGCGGTCGAAGGTTCGAATCCTTCCGAGTGCGCCATATTAAAAACCTGTTCTAGAAATAGAACAGGTTTTTTTCGTTTTATTTCTCTGAAATCTTCTTGTTAAAACACCCGGGTTGTATTTGTAATAATTTTTTCCAATGTGCCTGCCAGCCCCGGGAGTGGGTAGCACCGTCAACAACATGTTTATTCAGGCAATTGACCTGTTTGAAATAACCTCTGTATTTCTGAAATACCACTGCTGGAATAACTCTGTCTTCAGCTCCGATAAAATGAAGCTGCGGGATCTCAGTTAATTGTTTTGAAAATGAGGTTGGATTGAGAGCAGAAGGCATACTGGAAACGCGATGCAGGCGATTGGTGAATTCAGGATCAAGATTGCCCGCCAGCGTTCTGACACTGGTCACATCGTCCCTCTGGCTGGCCAGCAGTAATGCAATGGTAGCGCCGCCGGAATACCCTACCAGTTCGAGAGACTGATAGGCTCCGTTGTTTTTAATAAATCTGATTCCTTCATTTATGAGGTTCAGAGTGTCAGGGTCATAGCGTTTAAACGTCCAGAGTTCCTGTGAGCAGCTACTGTGGTTATTAAATTGACATGGTCGTGCAAGGTACGCGATATCCGCTTTACTATCCTGCAGCATCAATCGGTGTACCAGGCGGTTTTCGGGGGTGGGATCGAGGGATGCTCTTCCCCGGCTCAGCCAGGCCCGTCCATCGCCTTCTATATAAATTCTAAGGGTATCAGATTGTTTGTCAGCCTGAGGTATCCATGCGTATAGAGGGGTGCTTTGAGTCAGTAGAGAAATACTGACAAGCTTTTGTGGAAGTTGTTCCGGTGTGATGAGAGGCTGGGAGTCGGTCGAAAGGTAGTTTGAACCGCAACCAGTAAGACCGTTAGTCAGACTGACCATCAATACGCAGAAAAAAAATCGCCGAAAAACTGTTTTCAGGGTCTCATTAGCGCCGTGAATATTCATTGTCATCAAGGGTCACAAATCAGGTTGCCTTTAACAGCCGAGCTGTTTTAGTGGCAGCTTAGGTGTAATTATCAACTTATAGAACGTGGGGATAAAAAGATAGCGGTAAATGTTATTGATTATATGTTTGAATGATTTGAAGATTGAAGTGTTTTTTTACCGGTCGGGCTGTTATTTTAATGACGAATTCTGATTCGTAATGCGTTGAAATATATAAAAAATAAGGTTTTACCGTATTTTCTAGAATCAAGGATGATTCTGCGTATTTCCACATTGACTCGAGTGAGTGAAATCTCTATAGTTCGCTCCCGTTGACACAGGGCGCTCGTAGCTCAGCTGGATAGAGTACCTGGCTACGAACCAGGCGGTCGGAGGTTCGAATCCTCCCGAGCGCGCCAGTCAGCGATAGAAGTGTTATAGATAGAAGTCTTATAGATAGAAGTGTTATAGAAGAAATGAAACAGTTTCGCGCTCGTAGCTCAGCTGGATAGAGTACCTGGCTACGAACCAGGCGGTCGGAGGTTCGAATCCTCCCGAGCGCGCCATTCATTGTTTCTTCTGTAAATTTCTGTTGTTAGTCCTCTGTTGTTAATCAAAGTGGTGAGGTGGCCGAGTGGCTGAAGGCGCTCCCCTGCTAAGGGAGTATACGGTTTGTAGCCGTATCGAGGGTTCGAATCCCTCCCTCACCGCCATTTCTCTTCTTGTAGTAATTACTATTCTTTCTTTTTATTTCCCCAGCCTTAAATTACTTCTGGTAATTCACGCTCGATGTCGTTTCTTTCGGCTGCTTCCAGTGATGATAATGGATTCAAGCACGCCGCATCCTGAAAATGATTCGAGACAACCTGACGTATCGCATGCTCATGAAAAGTTCGATGTGTCCCAGTATCTTTACAGCATAATAATGTTGCCACCATTCATCAGAGAATAACTGGTGAAAGTGTGCCATAAACTGTGACTGCGTTGCTGTATCGACAAAATAAAGGCTAATTGAAGCCTGAGAAATCAATCATCCGTTTTGCAATTAAATATTATTGGTCTAGTTTTCAGCACTAAATAATCTGTTGAAGATCTGTATGAGACTCAAATGCCTGCAGTGGTTATCGGTAGTCAGTGTGGTTGTTTCTCTCTTATCTGTATTATCGGTATACAGTGATGAGAACAATATGGTGCTCGATAATGATGTAATACTCAGCAGCGAACTTGGTGGTTGCTTTAATCTGACCCAAGACGAAGATGCTGCAACGTCATTTCTTGTCTACGGTTTTATGGATCAGCGTTCGATTGATTCAATTAACAAGTTTGGTGAATTTATCAGGTTCGATTATGAATACCTGGTTCCAGAATTGGCTCCGGGAGCTGATAATTCAATACTGCAAGGCGTTGCAACATGGGTATTTTCCGGACCCAAAGCTATAGCTGCGTTCTTGATCAAGACTAGTGCTTCCCCGGGCCGTCAGGTATGTCCTGATGAACCCGTAGGATTAATAGTCATTAAATCGCTTGCTGAGTTAATAGAAAGAATCAATCTGTATAGAGATGGTACCGTTGAGGCGGGCTATGTTCCCGTCAATAGTTGGGAGCACTAAAGTCCTATAAAAACTTTATTTTCCTGCTCCACATATGGCTATTCATGAGATAGGAAGGTATCCCAGAACAAATCGCTGTTCTTTGGGCAATAAACAAATGCAATATACAAGATTTAGTCATATCTCTACTTTATAAGGCACGTCTGTAGCCCTGTAAACATAGGGAGTAAGCAATACAACTATTGGCGGGAACATAGCCGTTGAGGCGCTACGAGAAGATGCAGAGCAACATAGCGAATTGAGTAAAAAACAAAAGATTGATTATGTCGATAATCAGGTTGAACACCTTATACAGGCCTATTCCAGACAACTCGAAAGAGGTATTAATTACAATCTGGAAGATTTTTTTGCCGGCGCATATGAGGTAATGCTTTATTTGCCTGTTGTACTGGTTAGTGTAGGAGGTTATTTTATCTTGGTTCTTTCAGCACCTTAGGAAATGCTGTTTATTATGGAAAAAAAACACTGTCACTTGTGCGGCTGCAGCTTGTACCAAACTGTGTATACCCTCCAAATGTTCTACTGCTGAAGCGGTGAATGCACCTGTCTTCAAAAACTATGGATCTGTTTTTCCAGGGTTTCTGTCTGCATTATATAAAATGGAAAATGTTCATCTAAATGAACTTGTATTTTCAGTCACGCGTTCGATGTATCAGCCTGCTCATGGAAAGCTAATAGGCGATATTTAAAATATAATAATTCCTTTATCAACTGCATTGATACACTCATCTGCACAAATGACAGATTACGAGTTCAGTTCAAAACACAGAAAGCGAATTGAAATGACCGCGGGCTGTATTACTTATTGGCTCTACCTCAGATTGTGTGGGTAAATTTCAGCGATTCACCCCTCTTGGATAAAGATCAAGGCCACCACAATGAAAGTAGATTGCAGTTTTGAACCTTTCTCTGTTTCTGTAGCCGTAGGCTCGACCCTTGAGTCGCTGTATCTTTCCATTCATGCCTTCTGCACGGCCATTGTCGGCTTTCAGAACTATTGCGTTAATAATTCCCCACAGGTGTTCTTTGATCATCTTGGCCACTTTACGAACAGGTTCAAGCCGACACCTCAGTGCCCAGCTCAGCCACCGTTTCCATGCCTTGATAGCCCAAGCTCGTGATGTGTAATTCCACAGTGTCATCGCCATCTCTTTGATGGCCCAGGCTCGTGCTGTTTTCAGCTTTGAATCACGCAACGGCTCGAACGCTTCCCACTTTTCATCGCTCATATTTTCAGGATTTGTTAGCCAGTCAAACCGGGTACCTTTGAGTAAGTCTGACCCTGTAGACATAAGCGCTTTATGCTCTTCTATGCGAACTTTATTGACCGCATTGCCTAAGTACTGGGCAACATGGAACTTGTCAAATGCTATTCGCTCCCTGGCTTCTGGCACATGCAATGTGACTGCCTTGATAAAGGGCTTCCACATATCCATGGTAACGCATTCAATACCGGCTTTCTGGTCTGGCGTCAGGGTCTCAAAGTACTCATTGAGGCTGTCAGCTTTATGGTTGTCGGCCAAATGTAAAACAATGCCTTTTTCATGATCTGTAACCACAGTGACGTACTCACGTCTCTTCTGGAATGAGGTTTCGTCAACGGCTAACCGTTTGGGATTGTCGTGTACTCTGCGTGCCAGACCTCTCGCTACTGCACGCTGTTGGATACCGTCGATGGCATTCCAGCTAAGCTTCATTTGTTGGGCAACTGCACTGGTTGTTGCCTCTTTCAGCCAGTCAATAACAAGTGCTTCAAACAAGGCCGTAAAACCAGAGTTCGGTTCAGCCCATGGAACCTGTATTGTTTTTACACCGTGATCGGAACATTGTGTACGCGGAACATCAGCAATAAGGATGGTTTGAAACTGGCAGGTATCCAGATGCCGCCACTTCTTCTGACGTCGATCGTAACCCGGAGAGGGTTTATCACAAACACTGCATTTAGAAGGCTTTTTGCCATCATGTTCGAGAAAGATTTCGACTTTTCCTTCAGTAATGGAGAGTTCCACGTGAGCGACATGCCACGGAGTTTCAACGCCAAGTATTTTAGAGTAGAGTTCTTTATCGCGCATGTCGGCATCCTTGCCTTGAAGTGTTCAATATAGATTAAATCACCCACTAAAATTAGGGAAGAGCCTACTTATTCAGCCTTTACGAGTGCTGTTAATCCAAGTAGTTCATATTCGGAAGGTTTACAGATTTTCAAAGCTGGTACTACTATGCTTCTGCATAGGGCTGTAACACCTAAGGCTGTGATGGGAATACTGACGGCCAAGGCTGCAGCCACAGTTATGCTTTCAAATCAGTGTGAATCTGCAGCGAACGGATTTATTATACCTGTGACAATAACCCTGGGAAGTGTGTATCTGGATCGTTATGATGAATACAACAGGTTACCCAGGTTTGCACTATTAAGTACTGTTGTTTTGGTTGATACAATTGAAGCGGTAAAGAGAGGGAATCCAGAGTATTTATTACTGCTTGCCCTGGTTTTTAGTGCAAATATCGATGGGTATCATGCAGAAAAATCAGTGGCCTATTCTGTTCTATTAGCTATCCCGGTGATTGAACATATTTTTGGAGACAGTATTAGTTCTGCGATAGATTTGTTTAATGCAGCATTCTATGGAGAGGATTCGGGCATTCACTAAATTGATGGTGAGGCTCATCGTAATTCGAAGGGTTTGCTGGGTTAGCTTTTTGTCGTGAACAGGAATAATTAAATATAATTTATTTTTTTCTTTCACTCACTGGAGGGGTCTGCTGTTTAATTTTATCTTCTATTATATTGACCTCTCTTTCTACATCAACATCAGAAAATTCAGAGTGCCATCTATGTTTTGTTCTCTTTGATTTTCCATTTCTCTTTGGTGATGATTCATCGGTAGATGCACTGCTGCTGTGAGTTTCTGTGGAGTCTTCGTTTTCTACTTCAATATTATTTCCCTCTTCAGTCTTAGTAAGTTCTTCTCCTGCATTCATTCTACTCTCGCTAATCTCAAGTGATATCACACTAACCACTGACATCTGTATATCAGGAATTTGACAGCCTGGTCCGGGATTATTATCTTCGGGAATTATAATCGCTAGAGTTTGAAGTGTTGCGGGGTTAGCGGATTCTTGAGTTTCTTCATCCTGTATTTTTTCTTTTCCTTTATTATATAGTCTGTAACCGATGTAAGAAACAGCCGCAAACACAGTCCCGGCTGTGACTAGAACTGCGGCTATTACAGGGTATATAAATGGGAATTCTGTATCCTGTACGAAAGTGACCGTTGAATTAATGGCTGTGCTCTGGTTTTCAGTATCAATTGCCACTAGATTTACGACGATGCTGTCGCCCTGTGTGAAATTACTTTCCCATTCCGGGTCAAGCCAGAAATTGAATAGATGATCTACATAAAACCCTTCGTGATTCGTGTTGACTGCCTGTATTTCACCTTCATTCGGGAAGGATATATTGATTGAAGCGATAGTGCTATTTTGGCCTAACCGGTAGTCATAGTTTAGTTCCGTGTATTGAAATACGGGTCTTGCTGAAATTACAAAGATGTTAATATCTTTGCTATAGGCGCCGAGCACAGCCAGATATTGAGGCTGTGTGGGTGATAAAGCGGTGCCTGAAATACCTGACTGATCGTGTTCATTGTCATGATTGTCGTAAATTTGCCAGATATTCCAGTTTTCCTGTTCCTGGGGTAATACAAAGACAATCAGGCTATTACTGATTTTTGAGGCTACAAAAGCATACTGGTAGTCTGCGCCATTATCACTGACTACGACTTGACTGGCTCCATGCAGTAAAGAAATGCTTGAAGCATTCGCTGATGTTTCGCTGAATACCTGATTTGAATGCCACTGATTTGAATGCTGCTGATTTGAATGCTGCTGATTTGAATGCTGCTGAGTTGAATGCTGCTGATTTGAGAGTGCGCTGGGACGAGACAAAACGGTCAAGCTACCACCATCGCCTTCGGAAGTGACCAGAAGATGTGTTTCACCTCTGGCGAAACAAAGATCAGTGGGTAAATTGAGTGAATGCAGTTCGTCACTCGAAATTGAATGGTTCAGAGAAAGTTGATCATCCATTGCTTCATTGTTAAGAAAGAGAATGCCACCTTTTATCGAACTGGACGGTGGTGTAGAGGCTGCCAGTATAATTTGTCTATCATCACTCTGGATTAATATCTGTTTGAGTAACCAGGGGACGTCTGTGGCGAGATCAAGGTTTTGCCAGTGAATCCATTGGTCAGTGTTTTCTGATGGTTTTTTCCAAGAGTATAACATTCCGTTATTGTCACTGATTGCATAAAAGGAAGAACGATCTTTAGAAAGTCTGACTCTGTATGGTGATTTGATAACAGGTTCGGAACCTGCTGAAGTAATTATCTGATCAAGGCTCCAGTGGATATCATTATCAGACCTGTGAGCATTGAGAACAACGATAGCATTGGCGCGTTTACCGGTAGCAATCAGCTGGTAACTGATTTCATTGATTGCGAGGCCAGATGCACCTTCAAGTTCAGGAATACAGTTCGGTTGATTGCCCTGTTCATTACATGAGCCGTTATCGGAAGCTTCAAATATCTGTGATACAGTCCAGTGATCACTGGTTATATTTTCCTTTCTATAAATATTCAGTTTTGAATGAAGAGGTGCTGTGACGATTAAATAGAGGCCGTCTGGTGTGTAAACAGATTCTGAGGCACTTTCCAGATCGTGTATAACCCCTTCAAGAGGAGACAGTATTGTATTAACAAAAACTGGATCATAAACAAATTGGTCAGGACGTGGCTCAATTGCAGCAATGCAACTGTTTTGGATATGGATCAAATAGAAACAACAAAAAATATAACTTAAGGTTTTTCGATGAAGCATTTTTTTAATAAAAATAATAAATGGTTTTTTTTAAAAAAAACATTTATTATCGTTGTGTTTAAAATAATCATGGATGCTGTTTCTATTGCTTCGATCGAATTCGGTGTGTAATTCAGGGTGTGTAATTTAGTGTTTTTTTTAGTCTGTATGTGGAACGCTATAATTTTTAAGACTATAGATAGTGATTTATTACGTTGCAAAGATATAATTTTCAGGTGTTTATTGTTAATTCTATAGTTATTTATTTTTTGGGGATGTTAATAAAATTCCATCTGGTTATTGTTAATTTATATATACGTCAATTTGACTGTTTTTAATGAAATGTCTAATGACGATTAAAAGACTGTTTTAAAGTATTTATAAATGTAAGTTATTTTATATGTTGATCTATAGTTAGTTTCCGAAGTGGACGAAATTTTCTGTATAAACTCATCTCAATAAATATTTTTGTTCAAGGTGTCCAAAATGAACAATCGCTTAAGCAGAGAAGCTACCGGAGAGGGTGATGCCAGCGGTTCTGGTGGCGTAATTCCAGATTCGTATAATTTATTAGCGCCAGATGCATTCAAGGCTCTCGGCGATGATCACCTCAGTCCCATTGAACAACAAGAATCTGAGTATCTTGAGTCAGTTTTATTATTGAATGAATTTATACTTCTCGAAAACAGTGTTGGTTTTACTGCTTATAACTTAATACTCAGACTGAAAATAATAATTGAATCCTATGCTGTAAAAAATTCATTTACTCATGCATTTGCACTGCCTGTTTTGTCGCAAATCAATCAGTATCTGGAAAATTCTAAAAATCCTGTACCGAATTTTTTGCATATCCCATTGCTGGCACCTCCCACAGATCTTGAAAAGAGACCATTATCGCCTGGATACGGAGCCAGAACGGCACCGCTATTTTCTGGAAGGACAGCCAGATTACTCTGACCAGCATTCTGAAAAAACCATCATTGATTCGGCGACTTCAGAACTTAATACAGCGACAGACCCCGATCGTTTTCGTGACTCACTCACTGAACGTATCAGACAGGGACAATTGCAGGCTACTGAAAGTATCATAGCGCTGATGCACTCTGATGGACTTCGTTTTGATGAAGCCGTGCATCGTTATATGGCGGAAAATTTTGATTTCAGTGAGAGAGAACTGACACAGATTATCTATGTCAGTCAGCATCCTGAGAATATTCTGAATGAGATGTTGGGTGAAACCATTCAGACGCTGGATGTTGCCTCTCTCTGGCACAGCGATGACGAACTTCTTGCTTTCTATAAGGAAGCCATACTGTTTGGTGATTTGAAATCAGCAACTGATCTGGTTCGTCTGGAAATTATTTCCAAGAGAGGCGGACTTGTTATCAGTCCAGACGCTTTGCCTCCCATCAATGAGTCAGTTTTTTCAGAGCTTGAATTATCTGGATTGCCTGTGGGATCTGGTTGCTGGAGCAAAAATGGCAGCAGTGCTGGATTTCATGGAAGAGAGTTTTCCAGCAAGAGCACAGGCCATTGCCTTGCCAGACAGGGGAGGCTTCATTGATTTTTTGGGTAAACTGGATTTACTAAAGCCTGGTTCTGCTCATGGGATTAATGAAGCTGTAAAAAATTATGGTGACAAGCCATTGTTTAAGTCGTTGGTGGATGTTGGGGTTATTCCTGAATCACTCTATTTTGGACAGAGCCAGCAACGCATCAGTGATAATCTTTTGATGGGCAACGCAGACAGTCTGTTTGCCAGAAAAGCCCGAGAGATTGTTCTGGATCGATTTGATTTTATCCGACAGCAGCACCTTAATCTTATTTTCAGCGACAGTGAGATACTGCAAAAAAGTTCTCGCCTGTTCAATGCGCTGAATGATCAACAACAGTCATTATCATTAGGTTTACTTGCCTGGATTTTTTCCCCTGACCGGGAAAGGGGTGAGCTGGCAAGACAACTTTCCGACCGGTGCAGAAGTGTATCGTGAAGCTATTGTTGAAGTGCTTAAGGTAAACAATTACATCGGACTTCCTGAGAATCATCCGGTATCAAGACAATGGCAAACAGATACATCTCAGGGCCAGCCTGTTCAGCTGAGTCAGCTCCGGGAGCCACTGGACGAGAATGATCGTCCTTATTCTGAATATTATTATGAGCAGAATGACTACTGGCATCAGATCCTTGTACAGTTGAATTCCTCGCGAAATGTGGCTGTGACCAGTCACTATCTCCAGCATCAATTCAGAGGGCGTTCTTTCTGGTATCAGCCGTCTTCGTCTGACGAGCCCTTTGATCTGTGGGAAACCGTTGAGCATACAGAACTTCCGAAAACGCAACTGGTTCTGACGGGTGAGTTTTCCCGAACAGACCATTCAACGCTTGTATTTTCAGGGGTTCAGCAGTAGGGATTTAGCACAAAAACTAACGGATTTATTAAGCGATACAGCACTGACAAGTCTTACTATCAATGATAGCAGCGGTCTTCTGCAGGACAGTTTGGCTCTGGAAGCGTTTGGTGTTGAGCTGATGAACTCGATGTCGCTGGGTGATCAGACACTGCGCTTAACCGTTTCTCATTCTATTACCCAGATCGATCATGTTGGCAGAGCCTGGTTCTGTACTGTAGGCACTGATGGGCAGTTTTTTTGGCAGGAGGGGCTATCCCGACACTCGACCTTCACCCGACAGGGAAACGGGCAAGTTTACACAGGTACTACCGAGTACCCTGAAAATCATTTTTCCATTGACTATCATCGAAGCATATCGAACCGTATTATTGATAGCAGTCTGACTTTCTATCAACAGTCATTAAGGCGACAGGGATTTCTTCCTCTTGATGGGCCGCTTTTCAAGAAGAGCTGGCAATACCAGGATTATCAGTTAAGCCTTGTGCTGGATTCCTATATCAACAGCGCTTCAGAGGCTCTTTTTTCATACTATTCCCCAGCTGAACTTCAGGATGCCATTACCATTTTGAACGAGGCTGTAGAACGGCTGTTAATAACACCGGAATTGACCGGACGGATTACCCGGAATGTGCAGGTTGTGTTATCCGAGCGGGTAACCCTGGGGAATGGCCTTTATCTGACAGGCGACCAGTTAACAATTGTTGTAAACAACAGTTTCCTGAACAGGGAGAGTACAGCATTTTCCTACCAGAGCATTGCTGATACTGATTTCAATGGAGAAATCATTGATCGTGGTGTTGCGATTCTTCTCCACTTTTTTTCTCTGGCGTTGTATGAGCGACTGAATCCCGATGCATTCTGGCCAGAATATAATGCCAGATTCAATGACCTGAAAGGTTGTGTTCTGGGTGATACTGCCAGAGCATTAAAGGTTCTTACTGCTGAATCGGCATCACCGGTTCTACTGCATTCGAACCCTGTGTCAGAGTTGTCAACAATATCCAGACTGGATTTTGTTGCCGAAACACTGACGGCAACCTTGCTGAAACTGGATGTAACCGACCTTGCTGCAGCGAATCTGGAATATCTGCTTGAGCCTGAAGGAAGCCTTGCTTTCAGGCGAGAAGAATCCAGCTGGCTGACCATCAGAGCATCCGATCTGAGTTTAACCAGAAGAGCCCTTTATTACACCTGGCAGACCCGACTGGATCAGCTTCTTTCCTATCTGGGACAATTGGAAGAATATTCATGGCTATTGGAAGTTGCTCCGGGTGATCTAGGGAAGGAAAATGAAGTTGAATCATTACTGCTTAAAGTCCAAAGAAACCAGCAGAGGGATCAGATCCTTCAGGTAGTCACCAGCGATCAGGAAACTCTGGTTATAGACGCTGAATCCGGGAATGAACTGGCTTTTTTGAATCATATTATTTCTATTAATGATGAATCACGGGCAAATCAGCAAGCTGAAAGTTCGGTACCGGTAAAACGATCCATCCAGCAACTACTCAGACAAACCCCCGAAAATAGACGAACAAAGCGACAACTTGACGGAGATGTTCTGCCTGACGCTTCATCCGATCAGTTACTTCAGGGTAAGGAGGCTATCGCAAGCATCGGCTATCCCGAAGAACTGATAGAACAATGGCGCACCTACGCCCGAGATGAAAATATTCTGTTGGTCATAGGTCCGGTGGATCCGGAGACCGGGCAGGCTGAACTGCTTGGGATATATCGTGAACGAAGTGGCGATTCGTTACCCGATGTTGATCATGTTCTGGCTCAGCATCAGGCGCTGGATAGTGCTAATCCAGGGCGAGATGGAGAACAATCAGATAAGGTGCGTACACGCTGGCAGCTGGCCATTGACCGGGCACGACTTGATTTGGGTGTAGCTGCAGATGCCAGCCTGGATGCGACGCTTGAGCATCTTGCTTCCTATCCGGAAACGGTACTGAATGAGCTGAATCGTCTGGCTGAAGTTCAGGGTTTAGGGCGTATCCTGCAAACCAGTGAGCAGCTTGCACTGGCGGATATGAATCTCCGTGCTGCCGTGTTTATAGCGGGCGATGTAGATATCACAGCAACTCAGGGAGCACAAGCAACCAGTACAACGGTCAGGGTTTTTGAGCAGTCACCGGAAATCTATTCATTTTTGAACCGACCCTATAGTGATCTGGCAGAAACACGACCACGTTATCCTGCATTAGATTACATTCTCGGTGATGATGTACAGATTATCCTTCGCAATCGACATAATGCTGAGAACAGCCTGGGCAGGCTGGTCAGGAATGGTGTTTTACCTTCGCCGGCAATAGCGGAAGTACCCCTCTCTGTACCCAGAGTTCATGCGGGGGAAGGGCTTTATTATCGAGCTTATGGTGAAGGGTATTCCACAGAATCCAATGGTCGTGATGTTATTCTCAGAGTCTATCCCGATGGGGATCATGAGCCTGCCCTGACCAACGCACGAATAGTGCTTGATAGCAGCGAATACAGTGATGCGGTTGTTGATCAGAGAATACCGGCCAGCCGGTTTCAGGACGATATGGATTTTGCGTCGGGTCTGATGGTCCGGGGTGAATTGAATCAGGCGGTTCTCCGATACCTTTCCGACGCCTACCCAACAGAGAGAACACTGGGGCCGGGAGAACAGCTGAGGATTGCCATCGAGTTAAAGCCCGAACTTTCTTTTGAAAGTACCAGGGTGAGTATTAATAACGAAGAGGGTACCGTAAAGCTGGAGCTTGGGCTCTCTGATATTCGTTCCTTTCCCCAGACAACCGTGGAACGAACACTGTCTGAATTATACGGTGCCTCACAGGCTCTTCTTTTGCCGGAAGACACGGGTAACAGAGTGCATGCCGAGACGGCCTGGAATCTTGATCCTGGCGTTGTTCGTCAACTGGGAGCTGAGTTCGGCTTATCTTCAACTCTGAACATTCACCCTGTCCCCATGGCTCAGGAACCTGCCTATCGGACACTGGTTCAGAATACACTCCATGACCTTACTTTATTATCGGGATCAGATGCTGATTTCAGCTTTGCCTTTGGAGAACTGCAGAGTAGTGGACAGCTTTCTGGTGCCGTGGACCAGGTATTTCTCTGGTTTAAAACCAATCCTGATGTTTCTGTGGATGGATTTGCCAATACCTTACTGGCTTATCATGAGCAGTTGTCCGGCTGGAGAAATCAACAGGATTTCAGAGCAGCAATCGGTAACTCGGGCTATGAACTTCTGGCTTCCAGGTTGATGGATTCGGAACTGGTCCAGGAGTTTTCCCAGCAAAAAGAACGTTATGAAGCAGGCCGTTATTCAGTGCGAGGGAATGATGGTCTGGCAGAAATTATTGTAGGCGATGATGGACAGGTACATTTTGCGCTGGATCCATCCGAAGCACCGAATGCCCCTTCAGGTACAAGAGTCCAGTTCACTGTCAGGGATGCCAGTGGTGAACATCACCATGTTTTTACTGTCGACAATTTATCCGAGAGTCTGTACAGCCTGTTTGAAACCGATGCCGGTGAGCGGTTTATTGTTGTGCGCAATGGAAATGATGAGGGTTCATTTCTTATCACCCAGCTTCCTGACAGGAAAGTGTTTACCGAAACCCTGGATTCAGAGGAGCAGCCTCTCTACGACCGGGTTGCCAGTCTGTTGGATGATGGTCCGGCAAGGGTAGAGACATTGGAGCCCGACTCAGCAAGGCACTCTTTTATAGAGCGTGAAGGTACCCTTTATGCCGTTCTGGAATCTGATGACGGAAGTGTCCTGCGTGAAGTGACAGATGGTTCTGTGGTATCCGCTATTTCGGGTGATGAATCGAATCTCGGCCCTGAATTTCACTATGAGTTTGCTCCGGCAGATACTCGTTATGAGTTTGCCAGCACGACTGAAGGTGAAGTGCTTCAGGTTGTGTCACAGGATTCGGATGAATATCGGGTTCTGGAGGTTCCGGAAGAGGGCACTTATTACCGGAGAGCGGATCCCGGACAAGACTATGCCCTATTGGTCAATCCTGAAGAAGCCGACTTTGAGTCGCGACAGCTGATCGTTGAAGTCGGCGACTCTGTTCCAGATAGCCCTTACGAAGGTATTGAGATCAGGCCATCAGATTCGACGGGTGATGTGTTTTCAATTCGCAGTGCTGCCGACGCTTATCAGTCACGGCCCGATAGCGATTTTAATGGACGGCTTTATTCAACCAATCTGTTAGATAACCGCGACAGGTTGCTCATCTATGCGGCAGATGACTACTCACCCTCTCCAGGTGTTGACACTGCTTCTGTTGTTGAAACATTTACCCACAGACTCCGATGGCTAAACACGGGTGCGATCCTGCCTGTTGATCTTGATCTTGATTCTGGTCAGGGCGGTGAAGTTTCGGCGACTTCTTACAATAAACTGCTGGATCGTTCCACAGTGACCAGCAGACCTCAAACAGTCGGCGAACTCTATCGCACCACCGGCTTACTGCAGACTACCGGGGAAATTCCCGGGAATGGGTATTTGCCCATTCCGCAAACGGCGGATGTTCTGGTGGTTTTTGTTCCCCCTGGCAGTGACCAACACGGCAAGGTTGCTTCTTATCCCGCTGGCCCGGAGGGTGGCGGAACATTCAGTCTGGTGTATGTGGATCCTGAATTTGGCGGGGCTAAAGGGAGAAACGTTGACACACAGTTTCTTGAGTTTGCAGCCCATCAATTGCTGGAGGCGAACCAGCAAAGCGCCGGTTTCAGTCTGGATGTTGCTGATCGATACCAGCTGGAAAACATCATGCGACTCCAGCTTGGGCAACCGCTTCTTGAAGACACGTTCATTCGAGCATCAATAGAGGGTGATGCCAACACGCATCTCCCGGTAGCTCAGAACCATAACCCCCAGACCATCGGTTTTGAAGAAGAAATTCATCGCTATGGGGTAGAATTCACCCTCCCTCCTGAAAGCTCTGATCAACGTTATTCTCTCGCATCCACTGAGGGTGAGCAGAACGGATACCCTTTATGGAGTATTACGTCAGATTCCAGGGGCGATGGCGGATTTCTGGTTGAGATGGTCAGTGCCCCGGTTAGCCGGGGTGATCTGGACACAAATGCTCACTACAAGGTGCGTGACCTGCTTTATAGAACTTTGTCTGAGGTTCCGGATGGGGAAACCCAGGACATCAGAGTCTTTACTGATCGATTTAATAGGAATCTGGACGCTGAATTCGGAGATGCCCATTCTGAGTATCGCCTTGTGCTTGCTTCCGGGTATGACGATGGAGACGGAATAAAAAATACAGCCCTGAACAGGCAGCGAGTAGGCGTTCAAACGAATATTGCCATCGATTACCGGGTGATTGGAGATCCACTGTCTGGCATTGATCGTGCGGTGTCCTCCGGGCATTACAGGGAAGTTTTTCTTTCTGCACAACAACAGGCGCGTCAATGGTCAAATGAGATTGCAGCTACGGTCAATCAGGGAAGAACAGCAGCAGATGCCATCTATACTCCATCGGATCACCTCCGCTCTCTGCTGACTCAATTTGTTTATCAGGAATTTATTACCAGTCTTGAAAAGCCCGGAACATTTGACAAAAAAATAGTAGATAGTTTATTCCGGGCATCCACTCAGGACGCAGTTACGGCCATTCTTGATACCGATGATGTAATGGCTTTGAGAGACTATCGAGGGCAAGTGGGGCTTGATGGTATAGAGGGACGAACACGGGAAGCATTTAATAATACTTCCAGACTGGTGTTCAATAATCCGGATGCCAGCAATATACTCTACACACCGGAACTGGGACAAACAGTTTCAGAACTGTTTGATCATGCTGTGAATCTTCGCCACAACATGGATCGCTTTCAACTGGGTAAACATAAAAACAGTGATACGTCATGGACCAGGGTGGATAGCGGTGGCAGAGATCAGATAAAACATCAGGTATTTAATCCGCTGAGCCGGGCTCCTATCCAATATGACCCGGTTTCAATGAACAGCTTTGTGGTGCTGGAAATTCGTAACGGACGCCATGAATACAACAAACTGAGCAAGAGCACGCCAGCGGAATCAGGTCTTACAGGTAATCTCAAACTACTGCAGAATCCGCAAAGCCTGGCATCAGCTTCCGAAAGTGGTGTTGCAGAAGCTTTTGTCAGAAATTATGAAAGGGCTTATGGAACCCAGCGGGAGGGTGTGCGACAGTCGTTGCCTGACCTCCTTGAGAACAGAATTAATCAATTACCCGCTCACTCCAGGCAGTTACTTGAAGAGGCTCTGCTTTCCGGCCATCGTCTCAGACCCTTGCCCGTTGAACCTGGAAATTCGATACAGGCATTAGCTATGGCTCGATCCCATCTGGCTGATGCATTACTGGGGCACAGGGTTCAGCAGGCTATTTCAAATCATGAAAATGGCGATCACGTTGAGGGTGATCTGAGGGTTAGAATCAGTGAGTTGAGTCAGCTCACGGAAAGATCCCGGTTTGACGTTGTCCAGTTTGATGGTGCAAGGGTATCGGTTGAATTAGATAGAAGTCAGAGTGTTCATCAATCGGTCTTTGATAGTGCTCCCGGACGTAACCCGGTCATAGGGGCGGCTAATGATCTGTCTACTGAACTATCAAGAACAGGCTATGCACCGGTTATCAGTGATGGGCAGCAGAAGGTTTTCAGAATAACCGGTCGGTCCGGTGAACAAATCGGAATTCCCGAATCCCGAATTATTGTTAATCTGGATAGCTATCGCGAAGCCTGGGTTAATAACAAATTAAGGCCAGGGCAGTTACAGAATGATATTAACCATATAACACGACAAAATCTTGAAGGAGAAATGGGAGCCTTTCGTCGTCAGCTAAGCAGCCTTAACTCCAACAACTCCAACAACTCCAACACGGAAATAGCAGGAAGGGATGTTGAATTTGTTCTGGAACCCGGACTGCGTCCCGATCAGAGCCGGATCGAATTCCCCGGCTCTGATTCAGAGCAATCAATACCGGTAAGAATCTTCCTTGGGACTGAAGATGCAGGCCGTTCAGAACCTGTTGCGGGTTTACCCCGAACCTCTGCCGCCAGTGACCGGGCTATCAATCATTTATACGGTATTGCGCTTGCCAGAGGTTTGGATAGCACATCAGAACACTATGCAGATTCCAGCCAGTTAATTCAGCAAATATGGGGAATTGATTCTAGTGAACTTGATGGATCTGGTGATCGCATAGGATTAACCAGTTCCCTGAATACGGTGAACATTCCCGAGCCTGATTCAGTCAGTGGTTTGTACCGACAACTGGTTGCTGCGCCAGAATTGCATAATCTCCAGTTTTTTCAGGGAAGTGCAGAGGATTTTGAAAACAGCTTGCGTCTATTGCATGCAAAAGACATAGATACCGGAGGTGGAACTTTTGTCCGGGATGCATTGGCGCGAAGCTTTCAATATATTGCTGCAAATCCTGATGCACCTGAAGTTGCATCATTTGCCAGAGCGCTTTTATCGCATCAAAAAAGCCTGCCTTCACCAGAACTCAGGAAAGCGTTCAGAGCTGATTTGGGTAAGGAAAATGCCCAGATCATAAAGAATCTTTTTAGTGCGGCAGAGCCAAAGATCAGCCAGCCTTTTGCCTTGATATCTGTTCAGATTTCCCGAGACCAGCGTTCCAGGGGAGCTGATGACGGGTTAGCCAGAGTCAGTCACGATCAATCGGCCAGTCCGGTGCCTCATCTGATTTTTGATCCTGCCGAATCCGCAGCTTTGCCACCCTCTGACTTTCGCGAACGTGCTAATGCGGTGGTTGTTAATAATAGAAACGAGAATTTTTATACCATTGTTGATGGGCAACGCCGGGTAACCGGAATACAGGTGTATAAGCCCGAAAATGCCAATGCCAATCAGGTGGTTGATAATTTACAGGGTATTCGATGTCGCAGACAGGCGGGCGGCAGCTGTATCACCAGTGTCACCTTAAAAAAACAGGAAGATGTATCTTCGACTCTGGATGATGTAAGACCCATAGTGGATACACCTGCGGAACTGGAAGCACGGGTTTACTTTGTCCAGAACGATGTACTTTATGTGGTAGACGGAGATCTTGCCTTCGAGCTGCCTTCAGGGGAAGTTCTGGGTGAAAGGGGATCTTCGATCTCTTTACCATCGGATGTAGATACCACCAGTGTTCGTATAAACCTGGAGAACGGCCAGGCGTATCAGATCATCGCAGTGGAAGGGCAGGAATCATCACAGGCTATACAGTTGCGATCTGATGATGGCCTGTTCAGAGTCAATCCGGGGCCTGATGATCTTGTGGAAGGAACCCGTTATGCCGTTTTTGATATATTAAACAGTCGTTCCGGATCTCCCGAACCGGCCGATGCATCCGATGTACACGGCCTGGCAGCCAGCAGTGCCAGCACGTCCACATTAGTCGTACCGGAAACCGGTGTTGATCTTGATAGTGCTGTCAGTGCTGTACAGGCCGTGGAAAGTGACAGTGGAACAACCCGCAGTTACACGGCGATGGCACTTCTGGGTAATGATTATCAAAACAGTCATATTGTTTTTCTGGTGCCCTCTGATCTGGATTCTGACACCTTAAGCCGGTTCCGAAATTACCTCGCTGGCTTCCTTGAAAATACCTCTACAGGCCAGTCTTTGTTACAGACACTGAATGACGCAGAAGGCTATGCAAGACCCGCGTCGTTCAGCGAACTCGTTGCGGGTTCTATTGATGGTGAATTACCCGAATCAGCCAGGGTGGTTATCGCTCTTGATAGCTCAGAGGCGTTTGAGGGTATTTCCGAATCCAGTATTTATAATCCCGCCAGTGTTGATGACGGTGATGGATCACTGGTTGTTCTGACAGTGGATCCCACAGCGAAAGTGGCTGATCCTGAGCAGCAGATTCAATATCGAAGCCGATTAACAGAAGTTCTGAAAGATCTGGTGGTTGCCGGGAAAAATGTTGCTGGTGACACAGAAATTTTTGATTCATCCAGTGTGGAAGCGGATATTCGAGTGGAACTGGACTTGCCAGCAGTGTTCAGTCGAACCGATAAGAATGATCTGACATCCGACCCTAACCCTGTTCGGTTAGGGTTTGAGCAGGAGGTTCGAGGACACTTTTTCTTTCTGAACGACCAGCCACTGCCTGATGATGAGTATGTTCGGACGAGTCTTGCCAGTACAGCGGAACGCATTAACGGTTTTCCTCTGCTGGATATTCAGGCGGACAGGGTCAAGGGGGCTGCCTACATTGAAATGATAACAGGTCCCCTGGCGACGGCAGATTATGATGACTCCGACTTTTTTGCTGCAAGAGATATTTTTCTGGATGTTGTGAATGACATCGGACCTGATGAAAAACGTACATTTCGCAGTATTATTGAGGAATATAACCGGCGTATTGATGTCCATTTTGAATCTTCCGACTCCCTCTACCGGTTAAACCTTGCCGACAATGTACCTGACTCACTGTCTTTGAACCGTGGCCTGAAGGGCAGTGAAAGGAAATCAACCAATAATCACTACAACCTGGCCATTGAATATGAAACCCTGGGTGACCCCTTTGCCCGAACCAGAGACTTGTTTTTTGGCTTACGTGAAGAATTCAGAAACAGTCAGATTCTGGGTATCGAACTTGCAGATCGCTTAACCACTGCTCAGAGTGGTTCATCTGAGCCAGTGATCTTGCCGAAGATTCGTTCATTGATTACCCAGATGATATTTCAGGAGTTTTACAAGTCATCTCAGGGAATACAAGCGAATGGTGAGGTTCCAAAAGAAACCCTTGAGGCGGTTTTCAGAACCGGGACTGCGGATGTTGTCACTGCAATATTAAGCAAAACAGAAATAGAGGTAGTCAGTGATTTTAATAGGGTACAACTGGCTGATGCAATATCAATTATTGTGGAGCAGGTCAGAAATGCAAGGAGACTGGAGACCACGCCTGAAAACAGAGAATCGATAAAGAGTACTGTACAAAGATCAGTAGACAATACCTTTAGGGATGCCGTTGCATTAAGAAAGTCAGAAGGCAGGGCTTTTCAGATTTCCACTTTGGATGCTCACGAATATGTGACGCCATTACCCGACAGTCGTGATGTTATTTCCCCCGGAGGATTGCATACGGCTTCAAGAATTGGTGTTGTGGAAAATGCAGGGCGGCATTTCATTGTTGCAGAAGTACGAAGAAGCAGGCATCCATTATTTATGGCACTTGCAGGAGCTTCTCCGGTTGCTGCAGGTCTCGAAGGCCGATTGCAGTTAATGCAGGATGCAAGATCGTTTGGTGTGTCACCGGCAGCCACTGCCGACTTTCTGGATAATTTACCTTCATTTTATAGGGATTACCCTGGCCTCGAAACCTTTCCCAATGAAAGACTGGAGGAAAAACTTCGTTTGTTAACTGACAGCGGCAGGGATCAGGTTGAGCGCCATATTTTGTCAGTTGATGCTCAGTATTTTCAAAGTCAGGAGCGGGCTTACGCTGCGGTGAAACTGGTAGAAAATCGACTGGTTCAGGTGGTGCAGAGTCTGGATGCAGGGATGAGTGTACCGATACTGGCTGTAGCCCGGGTTCAGGAGCTCCAGAGGCGGCTTGGTTATTTTACCCCCGAGTTGACGTTGCCATCGGGGGAAGTCATTAAGGTAGATGTTCGAGCCGGAGCATCTGTCTATACCACTCATTTTGAGGGGGCTGAAAGTGGAAATACCACTGGCCGAACACTGGTATTGAGTGGCAGGAATGACCTGGAATTTGCACAGCAACATAAAAGCTATAAAATAGCCGAGGGAGATTACGATGAAGCAGTATTCGAACTGCGCTTACCTGAACTGGGTGATGATGATCTGGGTGTGCGAATTGGTGTGGATCTGGAGGCATATCGCCAGAGACAAATTGAATCGGAATTACGACCTCTGCAGCTACAGGATGATTTAGTCCGTACGTCGAGAAGCTTGCAGCGTAAGGATGTGATTTCTTTTCTCAGGGATTTGAAACGTTTGCTTCGGAAAAGGGGGGTTAACGACCCTGCTGCAGTCCTTATTGAACTGCGTCCCGATAGAAAACTGGTAGAGAGCCGCTTGATAGTCCCGGATTCGGATTCTGATTCTGACCTTGGTGCTGATTCTGAACACCTGAAAATTGAGATAGGAACAGCCGATAAGCCCCCCAGACCTTCCTTTGAACTGGCAGTGAAGCAACTGTTTGCAGCGGCACTGATAAATGGTTATCAGGACGAGGGAGTCACTGAAGAAGTAACACGCTATTTTGGCCTGGATCAGGGAGCGAGTGTCGATGTTTCGCCAGGAGAACCCCTGGGTTTAGATTCAGGGCTTAAACTGGTTCAGCTACCATCTGACACTGATACTGTTTACCATACTCTCGTGGGTGACGTCAGCCATGATCTGTCCATTCGCCCGGGGTTTTCTGAGGATTTTTCTCTGGCACTAAAGCAACTCTTTAATACTGACCAAAGTCTGTTGCAAAGTCAGCTTAGGGCAGCAGTGGAGTACGCCCGGCAGAATGCTGACAATGTTGTTGATACCGGTGAACTGATTGAAGGTATCAGCCAGTATTACCAGGAACTGAAACAACAGGGCAGTGAGAGTCGTGCTGAGTTGGCCGACAGGCAATTCCGGCAGATACTGGGCGAACAGAATCTTGAATATTTACTCGAGTACGGGCAGGCGTCAATTGACGAAGATTCATTGCAGACTCTTGTTACGATGAAAGAAGAGCTGGCAGCTGATCCTGTCAGAACCGGGCAGGTGGATGGTCTGGCCGAAACCATAGTGGACAGTGAGGGAGGGCAGTATAATCTGTTGTCTGCAGCCGAGGGGCTGGGAGCAGGCTGTGGTTCTTCCAAAAGAAAGCGTCAAGCAGGTTGCTCTCCTGATTCAAGATCCGTGCCGGGCGATGAGCCGGAGTTTGTGATTGTAAAGCTGGAGGGAGAAGAGCGATCCATTCTGGAAAGAACGCCTTTCAATGTGGTGGTTGAAGAGGGAAGTGATCAATATCAGTTGGCTGTAAGGATCAGAAGTGGTGATGATTCTGAAAACAGCTACCTTGTGATAAAAACCGATGTTATTACCAATGATCTTCCTCCAATCAACAACCTTGCTGATAGATTAAAGGTGATTGATGCTGCTGATTCCGAGAATTACCAGTTTATACGGAGAGAAAATGGTGATCTGTTTCTGGTAACGGATCAGACCATGGATGGCAGCTACAACGCCAGAAAGTTACAGACTGCCAATATACAGACCGTTCTTGAAAACCCTGATGCTCACCTGGACCCTGTGGTTTCACTCAATCTTGTGGATTCAGATGATACGACTCTGGTTATACGTAACTCTAACACAGGTATTCTGGGGCAGTGGGTTGATGCTGTACTTACCACAGATGGGCGTTTGTTTAATTATGTTATTGGCCTGAATCCTGATGGCCAACAGTTACATCACAGTATTACCCCGTCAGAAAGCCAGGAAGTGATTAATGTTCTACACCTTTACGATGTAGAGAATCAGGCTGACCCAGGTAGAGCCTATCTTGATACGGCTTCTTCACCGCCCAGACATTCCAGCCCCGAAGGGCTGGTCAGGGTAACCAGTACGGTGGAATCAACACTGGCATCACGGCTTATGCTGGCAGATCGTGTTCAGTCAGACGGTCGACTGGTTACCTTTATTGACCCGAAATTTCAATCCGTCGGATTTTATGCGCCCCCTGAGTTCTCTGCGAGTATCAGGGGTGATCCCGCCCGTAATGACATAATAAGAGCCGTTTACGACTTTCTGGAGAAAACCCCCCAGGGACAGGCGGTTCTGGACACTCTGGAACAGGCCAGTATCGATGAGGCAAGACGGCCTGCCACTGCCCGTGATCTGGTTAATAAGGGGGTTGTTGATACCGCTGGCAAACTGGCTATTCCTGAATACGTTAAATTGCTGGTGGTGCTGGACGTTGATCCCGATGAAAGTACTGCGCGCAGCCAGCGGTTTGTTACTGGCGATGAAGCCACATTCAGCGTGGTGCATGTAGACCCGACACTGAATGATGCCATAGGCCAGAGAAGTCAGCTTCATGAAGCTTCCAGTATTTTCCCCCTTGTCAGGGATGCGGCCCTGGCTGTTGCTCCTGATCATTCATTAGCGCTTCAGACTGACAATAGTCACTATGAATCCGATGTCAGAACCGCATTGAAGTTACCGGATATTGATCCTGTACCGATTAATGATGTTCCCTTGCGGGCATCCAGTGAAAAGCTCGCCGTTCAGGAGAGCTTCGGGAATGTGCTGGTGCGAAGAGGGGGCGCAACAGCTTCAGATAATACCTTCTCCGACCCGGGCGCCTATTTTGTTGTTAGAACTATTGATGGGCGACTGGTGCTGGATACATCTCCAGCGTCCGATGCAGACTATGTTACCGATATCGATGTTGCTGTAGCCAGAGGTATTGCCACTGAAGCATTTGCAACGGTGTTGAACAGACTGGCCGATCAACCGGACGTTACCATCAGACAGGTGATAGACGGTTACAACGCGGAAATAACAAAAACATACCTGAATCCCGGTTTTCTACTTATAGACCCGCTTGAACTATCAGAGCAATTCTCCGTTGCTCACAGGATTCCGGAATCCGACGTCACTACAAGGGGAAAATTCACCGCTGATATACAGGTGGATTATCATCTTATCGGTAACCCTGCCCTGGGTATTGATCAGTTTACCGGTCAGGATGCGCCCTTGTTTCTGGCCATTCAACTAGAAGCACAACGTCTGGTACAAACTTTACCTGGCGAATCCACGGCAAATTTACGATCCCTGTTTACCCAGTTTATCTATCAGGAAGTACAGAGAGCCCGCGCAGGCGATGTACAGCTGAACTTCAGAGCGGGTCTTGCTGATGTGGTCACAGGGATTCTTACCAATAACGAGATAGCAACTCTTGAAAGCTGGCTGAATCGTAATTCTGTAACAGACGTCAGTGTCCAGCTGCAAGATGCCATTAACACGGCTTATAAAAAGACCTATGGGGAAACATTTTCTGATATTCCTGTTGCCATTGGCCTGGAACGTCAGGTTCAGGATGGATTGCATGAAGCTATTAGTGCACGAAAAGCGAATGGAAGTCAGTTCCTGTTTCCAGATACCGGACAATACGAAGTTACTGTAGATCTGGCGGGTCGTGAACGGGTCATTAATCTGGGTGCGTTGGATTCTGATACCAGAGAACCTGTTGCTCAGGCAGGTGACCGGCGATTTATCCGTATCAGCAGTGACCAGTTACCGGAATCCTGGGTTAATCGCTTTTCAGGTGTAGAGGATGCTGGATTTGAGGGTGTCCTGGAATCACTTAGAAACATACCCCCTACAGAAGAACGTTTCTGGTCAACCGTTGTTAAAAAACTGGATGGTCTTTCTGACAGTGGTCACAGTCTGGCGACACTGGAACTTATTTTTGATGAGAATTTCCGGAAAACCGACGGGGATGTAGTCAGAAGTGCATTTCTTAATCAGGTCACCGCAAGACCTCTTGCTCTTGATGGTAGCGGTAGTGAAATAACCCGCTCCCTGAGAACGCATATTGCCCAGGCTCTAATGGGCGATATTCTCTCGGCTGCAGGCCAGACACTGGTTGAAACTATTCCCGATATTGGCTTAACCCAGCTGACCCCCTACGTCGGTGATGCAGAATTCAACGTCGTACTTCGCAACGGCAAGGTGGTCAATATTGAGTTTGATCATACGCTTAAAGCGGATGCGTCCTATATGCTGCCATTGGAAGGGGATGGCCGCATTATTATCGGGTCAGAAGATCACACCAGTTACAGTGGCGAGATCATCAATCAGTTTCTTAAAGTAGCCAAGGGAGAAGCGCCGGAAACTTTGACCCGGGCGCAGGTGATTGCGGTTGATCTGCGGAATGTGGATGGTGGGCTATTACCGGATGGCAAACCGCCAGGCAGCCCGGGTGATGTCAGTTTAAGACCCGCACGTATTCTTGCCTTTGAAACAATAAAACGGGTGGAACTTTCGATTTCCAGTGCCGACAGGCTGGATATTCAGTCTGCCGGGTTTAGAGCTAGAAGTGCAAGATTTGAAAAATCCGGTAATACCCAGCAACAGCAGTACTGGTCTGACCTCTCTGATCTTTATGGTCGAAGAGCAGATAACCTGCGACAGAAGGCCGCTAATGGCATTGCCATTATCCAGTATCATATTGATGATATTCGTTCGGTCGCACTGGATATCAGTAAAGAACAGCTTCAAAGAAGACTGGACGGTCTGCTTGAAGATGCTGATCTGCCTGAACCGGATCGTGCCAATATTGCCGACCTCCTATCCAGCCGTTGCCGCCGTCAGGCAGGAAGTTGCGGAGCGTCAAAAACCTCGATAGATGCGCTTGATTCGGTCAATGATCAGATAGACAGTGCTCTGAAAATCGAAGACCTGGCATCCCTGCGTGAAGCCGTGTTGAACGATCGGCGACCCCCTGATTTTTCTGAAGCCGACTGGCCTGCTTTCAGGGATGAATTCAAAAAGCTGGAAACAGAACGCTATGGCACTGTTGCCATTGAATCTCTTCAGGATAATCCGGCCTTTATTCAAAAACTGACGGCAAGCCTGTCAGAAGTAATTATTGCATCCAATGGTCAGTACACTCCGCTGGAAGCGCTGGATTATGCGCTGGATTCAATAAAGTCCGAGCCGGGGGTTTCAGCTAATGATATTGACAGACTTCGTCAGCATCTTCTGGATAATCCTGAGTTCAGACAACAGCTCAATGATGTCAGTAATATTGATAGTGGGCTGAAGAAACTGGAAGCTGCAGGGTATCAGAGCTCCCCGGGTGGTGGCATTGGTCTGAAAGGGATTAAAGCCCGGTTGGCCAAAGCGGGCGATAGTAAAGTTGCCCGTGCAATTGACCGTTTTTCAAATTCAAAATACGTTCAGGGTGGTCAGGTACTGATCGGAGCTACTCAGGCTATTATCGGTTTTGTTCATACCTCGGTAGCGTTGCAGAATTTACGGGAACTGGATGAACATCTCAGTCTAGAGACCAAAGCCCTGGGGTATACCGGAATAGCCCTGGGCTATGCAGGTTCTGTTTTTGGCATACTGACAACAGTCAATAGAGTTTCACTGACACTGACCAATGTTTCAGACAATGGGGCCGGTGCGGTTGGACTTATCCTCGGACTTGGTGCAAAACAATCAGCACGTACTGCGCGTTTCGTTTCTGTAGTGGGTGGAATCATTGCCATTACGGCCGGTATATTTGCCGTTGGTACCAATATTGCCGCTGCAGAAGATGCCCGAAAAGCCGGTAACACAGAATTACAGATTTTTTTTGGTATTCAGGCTTCTTTGGATGCGGTTGGAGTGGTGCTGGATATAGCCAGTCTGGTTTTTGATTTTATCTTCCCGCCTGCCGCTTTCATTATTGATATTGTCAGTCAGTTGTTGGTGATTGGCCAGACAGTCATGGCATTATTTATTCCTCCTCCCAATGCCAAACAAGTCTGGGATGCCATGGGAAAGAGTGATGGTTTCAGGGACATGCTGGCAAATTATGCTGAGACTTATTCAAAACAGGGATACAGTGCCTTTAAATATAGGTACAGCGCTGATGACTTCCTGCTTCAGAAAGGTTTTAGCCGGAATCTGAAAACCCTTCAAAATGAATACTCAGTTAACCTTGAAGGTAATGAAGAGGGTAATGAAAAAGGCATCGCCATCATCAGTGATGTAGACAAGGCCTACGATGATGAAGGCACAGAAAAAGATGATTACTATCGTGCAGTGAAGGGTTCATTCAAAGGACGTGCAGGAAACGATTACATAGAATTTACCACTGAAGACGGGATTGGTCATGGAGGCGGAGGTAATGACCTGCTGATCGGTGGACGCTACCAATTTGGTGGGGATGGAAATGATGATCTTCGCGACAGTCTGGGGGATATTGCTCAGGATGGTGGTGAGGGTGATGACCGGCTATCCCCGGGAACCGGTGTCAGTATTAGTACCGGAGGACCCGGCAGGGACCGATTGCAAATGCCCGGTGTTGCCACCTGGGACTGGCAGAACCGGTACTGGAGTACATTTCAGAGTGGACTTAAATACAGCCCTGCACTGGAAGGGTTATATCTGTTTTCCTTTGATATGGAATCCGGACGTCTTGATAATTCAATGCACTCAGTACTTGAAAACCTGGGGCTGGTATTTAACCCGCTGATTAATGAATCCCCACCTGAATTATCTGCTCTCGAAGAGATTTTTAATATCCGGACTCTTGCAAATGTAAGAGTTAATTTTAATCCGACTGAAGCAGCTGAAAACCGTTGGGTTCCCGATACGAGCATTGGAACGGAACCTAACCGTATATTTACAGCAGGTCGTCGGCATATTGAAGATAACCGTTCTGCAAGTGGTCATTCACGGAACTTACCTGAAGAACGTTACATGATGCCTTATACAACCAGGGATAGTTATGATTCCCTGAATCAGGCCTATGCCAGTTTTCAGAATAAGGTACGCAGCCGCCCGGCTGAGATCATTGAAGAATACGGCGCTCTTTCTGCTTTGTATGAAGACCAGCTGGCCGATGGTGAATTTGTTGAAGGCCTTTATTCTGCTGGTAGTACCACCGCTTATAAAGTAGGGAAAGCAAATGTTGCCATTGCCCAGAAGAGAACCGTTTATGAGGTTTATTACCAGACCGATGATGATATTGAGTATCAGGAAGAAAGAGAAGAAGAAGGAAGAAGTTATTCGGCTACTTCTGTATTAAGCCGGCGGAAAGATGATTTATACCATTTTGCGGCGCACAGAGATTACTATGCCATGGAAGTCTATCAGCGGTACGATGGTCACTGGTATCATAAATCGAAACCCAACTGGTGTCATTTCTGGAGCACCTGTCATCAAAGCAAATGCAAGCGCCAGAGGCGTATTAACCGTCCGGCTGATTACATCAGGGATCATGAGGTCTGGACCGGCAATCTCTACATCAGCAGTGATACTCTTTATTTTGTTGCTGCGGGCGTTGAAGATGATCGCAGCTGGGGTAACAGGGAAGCTTCGTCCGGACCTGTTCTGCTCAGTTTTCAGCTTGATGAACTGATTTTTTCCGCATCCAGATCTCAGGTGGCTGCCTTCTATGCCAGCTTTATCGATATTTTGAGAACTGAGGGAACCATTACAGGAATAGAAGAAGTCGTATTAAGCCCCTTTGGCAGCCAGGTCTGGGGAGATTCGGGCAATAATCTTTTTATTGCCCGAAACAGCAGAAATTATATGGATGGACGCGGTGGAAATGATGTCTTCCTGATCGGACATGGTTTTGATATCGCATTTGGCCGAGAAGGTAATGATCATTTTGAAATCGTCCGTGGCCGACATGTGATTGATGGCGGGCCGGACTATGACACAGTGTCTTTTTCCCAGAGAAAGGATCGTAACAAAGGGACTCATATCACCCTGATTTCTGAGCAGATGTTATACCAGGGTGAGATTGACGTAGAAGGCAATGGTGTATATGCCAATATTGAACGGTTTATTCTATCGGATGACGACGATACGGTAATAGGCGATGATGAAAATACCGTATTTCTTTTGGGGGGAGGACACGATGAAATTGATGCGAAGGGAGGAAATGATCAGATTGTATCAAATTCAGGCCATGCCACTGTATGGCTGAGAAGTGGCCAGAATCAGGTTATTTTAAGAGGGGGAACGCTAACGCTTCATGGCGGCACCGAGCCCGATAATATTCTTATTGCCGACAGTATAACCGATGGATCAAGTCTGGATGGTGCCGGGGGGCATGATATTCTGGGTACCTGGAAGCGAGAGCAGTTCCGGTTATCCTACAATGATTGCCATGAGTGTTTTGAACTGATTGTCGACCTTTCGAATCAGACGCTTGAAGTTCTCAGAACAGCCAGGGATTCTGATTATTGCCGGGAAACTCAATATGTTCGCATCAGTACCGATTTTCATGATGGCACTGAACAGTTTATTGATTTTGATCTTACTTCTGAGATTGCACCTGTACCCTGGAAATCCGGTACAACAACGCTGACGTTCGATGAGGCTCTTCCCGCCATTCTGGATGGCACCAGTATCAGTTATGCCAAGGCCAAAAATGATTTCCGTAGTGGGTGTCAAAACAAACTGTTCTTTCATTCCCACAAAATAAATGTTCCGTCAGTAACTCTTGACTTATCGGTTGCCAGAAATTTTGAAGAAGTAAGAGACAGTAGCGGTGATGACACACTTATTGGAGATCCAGACGCTAATACACGCTTTGTTACTTCTACCGGTCACAACATTCTGAGTGATGAAGGTGGCGATAATAACTATTATCTGGGTATGGGTAGTCATGATATCAGTGGAGGAAATAACACTGACACCCTGATTTATCTCACATCTACAGTGCCTGTTTACGATGATGAACCTTTTATAAAATTCCAGCGAACCGGTATCGATGTAGATTGGGCTATGGGGACGGTACAACAAAACTGGGAATCCGTTGAATATTATCCCACGGTCTCCTATGGCTGGCTGGTTTATGACGAGGACAGTACTCGAATTCAATACCGGAATTTTCAGGATACCTTTTCATCCATTGAAGTTATCCAGGGAACGGAAGGCTCTGATAATGTCATGGGTTCCGAACGGGGAGAAACTTTCGTAACAGGGGGAGGTAATGACCGAATTGAAATGGAAGGAGGCGATGATGTTGTCATCATATCATCTCCCTGGGGCGATCGAAGAAAGCTGATTGATGGTGGCCCTGATAATAATGTACTGGTCTTTTCCTACCCTGATCCCTTGCCCGTCTGGATTGATCTCAATCGTCAAATAATGCGTATTGGAACCGGATCAATAAATCTGGTTTGGCGATTCAATGCCCTGGTACTGACTCCCCAGGCTGATATTGCTTATGGAAATGAAAACTCCAACAGTATTACCACCAAAGAGGGGGATGATCAGATATTCACTCGTCAGGGAGATGACTTCGTTACTGTTGGTGCTGGCATAAAAATGATTCATGGAGGAGCCGGTCAGGATACCGTTGATTACAGTTTCTGGGTTCCGGAAGAAGGTTTCCCCCTGGGGCTGGTTATAAGGCTGGAAGAATCTTCTGCCACTGGTCAGTGTCCGGATGATGAAGCTGAAGTTCTTGCTGAGAGTGCTGGGAGCGGCGAGGGTAGTTCTGAAAGCCCTGAACCCTGCGCCATTGGCGGCGTTTATCGATCTATATCCGATGCACAGGGAATAACTGTTCTGGAGAAAAAAGATCATTTGATCAGCATAGAAAATGCGGAAGGAACGGCTGGTGCAGACAGTATTTACTTAAACGAGCAGGTATCTGGCATTGCAATTGGTGGTGATGGTAATGATCAACTGACGGCCTATCAGGGCAACAGCAGACTCTATGGCGAATCAGGGAATGATGTTCTGTATCTTGGTGGCCTTAAGGGGCAATTGGGAACAACCTCTGTTGGTGGTGCGGGTTATGACCAGCATTTCGGCAGTCCTGGTGTTGATCAGTTGATTGCTGATATTGATGCCGACTATCTCGAAGGTCGGGACGGTGGTGATTACTATAAAGTTGACTGGAGTGCTGCGGGAACAGTAATTTTTGATAATTCCCTTGATAACAGCCTGATACTGAGTGGTCAAGGGTTAACCTTAGAACAGTTGCGGCTCCAGTTGTCTGAAGATTATTTGGAATTATCGATTCTTCGTTTGGCTGACGAAGGCGAAAAGGTCTTTGTCACAATAAAACTGGATGCCCTGGAACCCAGGGTAAGAGACGATGGCAGTTTGGTCAGTGATCACTTTGTAGTATCGCTGATAAGGCAATTTGGCTATCTTAGAATCATTGATACCGATGCAGGTAGAGATAAGGATTATTCCAGTGGTTCAGGTGATGGATCGTCCAGTGATTCAGATATCATTTTTGATGAAATACTTTTACAAAACCAGTTACAGAGTTATGTCGAAAACCAGCTAACCAGAGATTTAAGGCTGGATAATGTTCTAGAGGCCACAATTTCAGAGCCGCAGCAAATGGGAGATATCGGGAATGACAATATCTTTCTGTTATTGGTTCCCCGAGCTGAGGGTGTTGATGTTGAGCCGGTGTTCAGTCTGTATGGTGAACAGGGCAATGATGATTTGTCCGTCCTGCTACCGAATGATTATTCACTGAATGACAGTGATGACCTTATTTCTGATGGCTTTTACAGACAAGTCAGACTCTATCCGGGAGCAGGAAATAATCAGATTTTTGTGACTAAAGCGGCCAAGAGCAGTGTTGTTTTTGATCCGGGGAATAATCAGTACAACAAAATATTATTTGAAGATATCAATGCCGGTGGGGTTGAATACACCAGCTTTATCCCTCTTTCTTTTTCACCGGATCAACCCGACCTTATAATCCATGGCACGCCTGAAACAGTCATCGGTCATGGGGGATTTGATCATGCTGTTGCGTTTTCTCATCATTCACAGTGGCTAGAACTTCCTGAGCAGTTTTCTGGCGGTGCCATGAGTTTCTCCAGCTGGATTCAAGTGCCGGGAAACACGAACACTACAGTAACCATTGCAGAGTTTACTGAAGGAGCAGGGCGAGATTTTTTCAGTATAGAAATTCTGGAAGGAAGGGACTTGCAGGTGTCCGTCAGTGATGCGGATACAGATAATCTGGTTACTGAAAAAATTACTGATTTCTTTACAACGAATTCCCCCACAAGCCTTCAATGGTTCCACCTGGTCATTACTGTTGATCATGCTGGCAGTATGATCATTTATCGAAATAAGGAAAATATTTTCAGTGCTGTTGTTCCGGTATTGGAGAGAACAATTCGCTCGCAAAACAGGTTGGGTGGCAGCCTGCTTTCAGAAGATATCCGGGAAGAGTTTTTGATTCTCGATTCGGTAATACTGTCTGAGAAAGTGCTTACTACTGATCAGGTTGAACAATTATTCCAGAGTGATAGTGGCATTGTTATTGAATTCAGTAGTTGTCAGGGGCCGTTTCTATCCATTAATAACTGGCCTGATTATCTTGAATTCATTGATGGGGTTATTTATGAGGGACAGGATGTCATCAGACAGGTTATTGTTAATGGCGTGACTGACTTTGGCTCAGAGTATAAAGATCAGGTAATGGTCAGAAATATTGAATTACCGATAGATGAGCGATTTGATAAATTTGAGGTATATCATGATAACGGGGTCATTTCATTCGGTGAACTTGCATCTACTGTTATTCATGAACTCTTCATCCTTCCTGTCACCGATGATCTGGTTTTATTCAGGCAGGTAGGGAACAACCTGGTTGTTTACATTTTACCGCCTGCTGAAACCATAGATCATTTTTCAGTTGCGAAAATAAGTGATCGGATTCTGTTAAGAGATTACTTTGATCCAAAAGTTAACTCATTTGATAGGATAGAAATTAACGGACGACGGTTATATAACGCCGATATCTGGAATCATTCTGATGATTTTCCCAATGAGTTCGCTATTCTAAAAAATGCAGAAGTTGCCGATGTCCGATTTCTTCCCGACAATAACAGAGTATCTTTATACCTTGCTGATAGTGATAATTTACTTCGAATCAGAATGGAGTATCTCTACCCATTCATCATAGAATCATTGAATAGTGATACAGCATATGAGTTACAACTGTTCTCCAGTCGGGTGACTGCAGATCAACTCAATGAATTCGAAGAATTTACCTCTGGTGACGTAAGATATTCGAATACCGGTTCAGAACATGAAAATCATGCCTTGCTGAATTTGGTTAATCAGCCATCAGTGACTTTATCCTGGGAACAATTACGCTCAATTGCCAGCATAACAGAAGCATTTCTGATTTCATGGTATAAAAATCTGATTGACTCAGAAGAGGACGTAACGTTTGCTCAAATAGAGAAACATCTATCATCCAAAGAAATCTTCGAAGCCACCGGTGGCGTATCGAGAGTGGTGGGGACGATTGATATATTGGATGGAGATCATGCATTCATAAAAGCAGGTTCAGATTTAAATGACATAATTCGTGTAAGTGATACCAGTCTTGTTTTTGCTCAGAATGGTAATGACATCGTTGATGTGGATTCACTGGGCTGGAAATATCTCCATGGTGGCGGAGGAGAGGACAGTTTACGTTACAGTGGTGACAGAGGCGCATCCATTGACTTTTCTTCCGGTGAAATATCTTCTTCAGGCACAGAGCGTATTCTGTTTGATGACTTTGAAGCGGCTATCTGGAATTCAGATGAGCAGGGAACGATTACTGGTTCAGTTCAATCGGAACTCTTCCAGATTGAAAAAGGATCAGTCGCCCTTCGCCCTGGTGGAGGTACAGACAAAATTGTTCTGACTACTGGCGCAGCCCTTGACCTTGAAGTCCACCCCGGTGACCAGATGGTACAGATTCATGGGAGTGTGGACAGCCTGGTAAGCAGTATTCATTTTCCGACACTTTCTCCTTTTGAACCTTATATCAGTGAGTGTTATAAGCCTCTCCCCTTTTCAATGGAGGGCTCTGGCAGCGAGAGTGGCAGTAGTGGTAGCGGTGATCATGGAAATCAATCGGAAGTTAGCTTATCTGATCGGATAGGATTGAGTCAGGATGACAGCGGATCCACACTATGGCACTTCAGGCATAACCAAGGAAAACATTCTGAACGAGTAAGGTTGCAGGGTGAAATACGGAATATTGAAACCGGCGGCAATATGACTGTGGCCTTTGAATTGAGCCGAGTCAGAAGACCTTCTGCAGAAATACCCATCGTTAGCCTGGTTAAGTTTTCAGAATCATCCGATGGATCAGTGTTCGAATTATCCCTGCAAGGAGTACATAACAGTGCGTCCGCGCTTGTAGTCAGAATAACGAATGAACAGGGAAATAGTGACACTTTATCGGTTATGGATTTTGTTCATAGACACGACAATGTTCATGTTCTGGTCAGTATGAATGACGCAGGACTGGTCACTGTCTATAAAAATGGCCAGGAGATGGCTCGAAAGGATTTGCCAATACTGGAAAAAGGCTATCGAGAGAACAATATCATTGCGGGGCGTGATGATCGGGGGTATGGATTTGCCGGATATATTGGTTCGTTTTCCCTGTTTAACGAACAGCTCTCTGCCAGCACTGCACATTTAATAGCAGAAAGCACGAATGGGCTCTTAACAAGAATCAGTTTGCCTGAGCAGGATATTGGGATCAATATTATTAATACTGAACCGCAGTTTGTAGTTTTTTCAGATCAGTCCCAGCTCTCTCTGGCTGAGTTCCACGAAATGAATCATGGTGAAGTGATTGGAGATATCCGCATGGATACTTCGTCAGTGCCAACACCCACTACCACAGTCACTTCCGAAATCTTTTTACCGGTAACTCCGCTGCCAGTCCCTGCAATACCAACCAGCATTATCCCAACACCTGTACCAACGCCGCATTCCACAATTGTTGAAATGATTCAGCCAACCATAAGCCCTACTATATCCGTTGATCCCGTCGATTTTTTCAACAGAATTAATTTTGGTATTGAAGAGACTGTAGAGCGAAGCAGTCAGGGTCCTCTGGTTACACCGACCATTAGTCCAGTTTTACCGGTCTTCGATGATGATGAGGACATCGTGGGCGATGGCAATATATTTTTCATAACGGATAGATATTGCAGCACCTCAGTGAATACACAGACTTCGTCAATTATTTTGCCAACTCCAACCCCTTCAGCACCTCCTGTTACGAATTGCAATCTAAATACCATAGGCTACGATACCATCCAGTTCCAGGTTGAACTGGCTGTTAACGAAACGGCTATTGTTGAATTAAATGATCATGGACTGGGCAAACAAATACAGACCAGTAATGGTCATACTTGGCACTTCCTTACAATCAATAATATTTACTGGAACAGTACATCAGAAGTGACAATCTATGGAAATAATGAGGATAACAGGGTTCATATATATCGCGGGAATTCAACGTTTCATAGTGGTAAGGGCCATGGTTTTTTTGCTGTGACCAGCCAGCTGGCTACTTTGAATACGTTGTATTATAACCGGGGTGACGGTGAGAAAGCTTTCTTTAACAGTCTGGCAGGCAATGAAGGCGGAAGTTCATCAGAAGCCATTCAACGAGTCATTTTTGGTTCAGGTATAAACTTTGACGATTTACTGGTTTTTGATGAAGGCGCTGTAGACGGTCTGACAATATATGTCTGGCCGGAATCCGGCTCTCAAGAAGTGTATGTTGAGGATATCAGAGACAGTATAATTATTTCGGAAAAAAACAGTGTTTTCGAGTTTGATTCTGTAGTAGTGACGGGGCTCAATGAACTGGTACAGGCAACAGCCAATTTTTTATGTCCGCTTGATGATGTTGAAAACTGTTCAACCGCTGAGAAATTAATAAACCCTTCCTATCATCAACAATACAGTGCAATAGTGGGTAATTTAATGGGAGCATGAAGATGACTGATCAGAGATAAATCATGAGTGTTTGGTTTTATTGTCATCAGGGTGGAATTTTGAGAGGTGGATTGTGAAGATTTCTATTAAGTATCACTGCTTGAGTGTCCTCTTTATAGCATTTCTTATTAATGGCATTGAAGCCCGTTGTGAAGAATTAAGAACAACTGATGAATACTATTGGAGTGGCTTTAAAGGAAATTATGATCCTTTGGAATTGACTAAGCCTGTGGTTATAAAGGCCGATAATGGTAATGAATTTCTTTATGTTTTAACCAGTAATAACAGTATTGAAGTTCTGGATGTTTCTTTATCTGGTGCCGGAAAACATATCGGAAGGGTTCAGTTTCCTGATGCCTTGATTCAGGACTCAAATTTTGTCTCGATGGATATAAGTAGCGACTTTATGAGTATTTACATTGCTGATGGATCGAAAGGCATATGGTGGGTACAAAAAATAAATAGCCAATGGGTCAAACCTGTACTCATACCCGATTTTCTTTTTGATCCTGAAAATGGTATCAAAGGGTTAAATGAAAACTATGGAATTAAAGTCAGCAACGATGGAAAATGGGTGGTTGTGGTCTCCAGAACTGGATCGGTCACTGTTTTTAACAGAAATAAACAGACAGGCCAGTTAGATGTTTCCAGAGAGTTTTCTGAATACAATATAAAAACCGAGTTCGGAGTTTCCCCTGTGGACGGTGCTGCGGTCATAGAATATACATCTGATGCGACAGCTTTTTTCGTTTGCGGTGAGAGTACACTTTCTGAATTTACCATTACAGATGGTGAGTGGAGCATTGATATTAATGCTTCAATACCGAATGAACGTTCATCAGACGTTTTTAGGTGTGATGTGAATGGAATGGCATTTCATCCACCCACCCATACTATTTATATTGCAGATAATCGATTTAGTCGATTGTTGGTATTTCAGAAGGCTAATGGTCAATGGTTTGTGGCTAAATCTATTTACATTTTAAGTGATATCAAAAGTGTTAAGGTTACCAATGATCAGGTTTTTGTTTCATCCGGGCTTTCTGTAATGAGATATGATATTGACAGTAATGGACAGCTGGCGAATGAACAGGTTTTCCATTCAGGTAATCCACAGACGGATCATCCAATATCGGATATTGATGTATCTGATTATCCAGATAAAGTGTTTTTTGTATCGAATCAGTCGGATAAAATTTACCTTTATATTCGGCAGTTATCAACGGATGAACCAACAACTGCTTCTCAGGCTAATCAAATAATTGTTAACTCAATTGGTATGTTATTGCTAGGGTTGTGTTCGATTATTTTCATGTAATTTTAACGATTTCTATATCATTTGAATAGTTAGTGATTTTGCTATTGCTATTAAAGTGGGTAGTGTAATGAAAGTCATAAGAAGGTTGTCATTTGTATTGGTGAGTTTTTTTAGAATATAACTATATATTTGCATTAACGTTATAACTGACTAACTTCATAGTGGTTGGGAGATAGCCTTGTAGATAATGAATAATGAATAATGAATAATGAATAATGAAACACAAACAACGGTTGACGCGTATCCTGGAATATATTGTCTGTTAATGATATTTAAATTCTACAATGTTGTTGTTGATGCCAGTACGTTGTTTCACGAATTTTGCTCCAGTGGTGAAGATTTATCAGTATTGTCAATGATCCGGGCGGCAAAACAATATGGTTTTAAATCAAAGAAGGTAACGATAAAACGCAGCCGTCTCGAAAAAGCATCGTTTCCTTTTATAGCGTCTGCTAAAGATCAACAATACTTTATATTTGGTGCTGTCAGGGAAGGCCAGGCGTTGATCCAGTATCCAAACAAACCTGTTCAAAACATTTCTCTAGAAGAGCTCTGGTCTTTTTGGGATGGTCAGGCGATTCTTGTTACATTCCGTGGGTTGATTCCGGGTGTCAGCAGAAAGTTTGATTTAACCTGGTTTATTCCATCCATAGTCAAATATCGTAAATTATTCAGGGATGTCCTGATTGCTACGTTTTTCATTCAGGTTTTTGCATTGATAACGCCACTGATATTTCAGGTGGTCATGGATAAGGTACTGGTTCATCGAGCTGAACTGACTCTGAATCTTCTGGTGATTGGATTAATATCGATCTCGGTGTTTGAAATTATTCTGGGTGGATTAAGAACGTATATATTTTCCCATACAACCAGTCGTGTTGATGTTGAGCTTGGAGCGCAACTGTTCAGACATCTATTGAAACTTCCCATCTCTTTTTTCTCATCACGCCCTGTAGGTCAGGTAGTGGCAAGGGTGAGAGAACTGGAGAATATCCGAAATTTTCTTACCAGCAGCGCACTGACACTGGTTATTGATCTTTTTTTCAGTCTGATCTTTATTGCGGTCATGTTCTTTTATTCTTCAACTCTCGCCTGGATTGTTGTTGCATCCATACCTGTTTATGCCCTGATCTCGATTTTGATTACTCCGGCTCTTAGAAAAAGAGCAGAAGAACAGTTCCAGCGCAGTGCCATGAATCAGGCGTATCTCACGGAAACGATTACCGGTGTGGAAACATTGAAATCAATGGCCGTGGAACCACAAATGCGCAAAAAGTGGGAGGAGTATCTCGCGGGCTATGCCAAAGCTAGTTTCAGGTCTACGGTGCTTGGAATGTATGGCGGGCAATCCGTGCAGCTGGTCAGTAAAATTGTGATGGCTCTGCTGATGTGGCAGGGGTCCCTGTTGGTGATCCAGGGCGGGTTGTCTGTGGGAGAGCTGATTGCTTTCAATATGTTGTCCGGACAAGTAGCTGCACCGATACTGCGGCTGGCACAACTCTGGCAGGACTTCCAGCAGTTTCGCATTTCAATGGAGCGACTGGGGGATGTGATTAATTTTCCTCCGGAGCCTCAATCAGGATCCAATACTTCAGCACCGTCAACTCTGAAGGGTAATATCTGTTTTGAAAAGGTTGTTTTCCGATATTCACCCAATGCTCCGGAAATACTTAAATCTTTGGATCTGGTAATACCCCATGGGCAGGTTATCGGTATTGCCGGACGATCTGGTTCCGGGAAATCGACCTTAACCAAACTGATTCAACGATTGTATGTACCTGAATCGGGCAAAGTACTTATTGATGGTAATAATCTTGCATTGGTTGAACCTTCCTGGTTGAGGCATCAGATTGGAATAGTGTTACAGGACAATGTTCTGTTTAACCGAACCATCAGGGAGAATATTGCCTTATCAAATCCCACCAAAAGTATGGACAGTATTATAGAAGCAGCCACTCTGGCGGGAGCTCATGATTTTATACTTGAACTACCCCAGGGTTATGAAACCCCGCTCGGGGAAAGAGGCGTCGGGCTTTCAGGGGGGCAGCTGCAGCGCATTGCCATAGCCAGAGCGTTGATTACTGAGCCGGGAATACTCATTCTTGATGAAGCAACATCCGCACTGGATTATGAGTCGGAAAGTATTATTCAGAGCAATATGCATGAAATCAGCCGTGGAAGAACGGTTATAATCATTGCCCACAGGCTCTCGACTATCCGTAACTGTGATCGAATAATAGTGATTGATTCGGGGCAGGTGGTTGAAGATGGTTCACATCAGTCATTAATAAAAGAGGGTAATCAATATGCGGGTCTCTGGGCTGCCCAGACGGGGAGTCAGGAGAATGTTTAGCAGAACGAAAAATTATCTGTCTTTGATTTCTGCCAGTCTTGAACATGAAAAGAAACATCCCGACAAACAGCTTGAGAATGAAGAACTGGAGTTCCTCCCGGCAGCCGTTGAAATTCTTGAAACACCGCCTTCACAATTTGCACGGATTACAGCATTTATCATCAGTTTGGTCTTATTGGTTGTTATCACTCTTTCATGGTTTGGATATATTGATACTGAAGCCGTTGCCCAGGGGAAGACGGTCCCTGTCGGACAATTGAAATTAATTCAGTCATTAATAATGGGGAAAATTGATCGCATTTATGTCTTAGAAGGTGAAAAAGTTGTGCAGGGACAGTTGCTGGTTAAACTGGATCCCACCGAGTCAGAAATTGATGTGAAACAGGTAAGTGCTGAGTTACTGGAAGCACAGGTGAGTGTTGCACGGATTCAGATTCTATTGAAATCTATTTCTGACCCTTTGAAAACGGAGTCTTTCCCTGTTTTGTCGATAGAGACTATGAATGAATTTACAGGTGTACTTTCAGGTGTGCCGGGTAAACGACAACTTGTTTCACAACAACGATTACTGGAATACGATTACAAAAATTTCATCAGTGCCGATGCAGCAATGGAGCAATCGGAGTGGCAGAAGAAAGCATCAATTACAGCGTGTGAAGCTGAAATTCAGCGGCTCGAAGTACTGGCGCCATTATATGAAGACAATGAAAAAGATGTGCATGCCTTATTTAAAAAGGGGCATGTTTCCAGACTAGAATGGCTGGCTGTGCGTGAAAAACAAGTTGAAACAACCCAGCGGCTTCTGGTGGAGAAAAGCCGTCTGGAAGAAGGGAAAGCAGCATTGTCATCTGTAACAAGTGACAGAATTCGCTATCAACAGGAATTCAGACAACAAAGAATGGAAAACCTGAATGAGTACCGGCAAAAATGGGACAATGCAGAGCTGACATTAGAGAAAGCATTGCAGTGGGACCAGCGTAGTTATCTCAGAGCATCAGTTGATGGCATTATAGAGCAGGTCAATATTCATACGATTGGTGGTGTGGTTGAACCGGCTCAGGTACTTATGAGTATTGTACCCAGTAATGCAGAAATTGAAATTGAAGCCTTTGTTGAAAATAAAGACATTGGCTTTGTCAAGGAAGGTCAGATTGTTGATATTAAATTTGAAAGCTATCCATACACCTATTACGGTTCACTGGATGGTTCAATTCGGTATGTTTCCAGTAACTCAATAGAGCAGCCCAATGGCGAGCATGTTTATCCCATAAGAGTCGTCATGAATGATCAGAAAATGACGATCGATGGTGATGATAAAGCCATACAAGTCGGTATGTCCCTGACAGCGGAGGTTAAAACCGGAAAGCGTCGCTTGCTTGAATATTTTATGTCACCGCTGCTTCGATACCAGGATGAAGGACTCAAGGAACGTTGATTTCAGGAGTCGTTCATTGGGTAGTGGGTTAAACCTGTAGGTTCCGAAAAGTCAGCTATAATACGACAGTAGACGTATTGCTAGCGAGTTAAATATGACTTGTTCTTCAATAGTACGCTGTAGTACTTGTGACAGCCAAAACATCAAATACATCGGTGTTAGCGCCCATAATGTACCGCGCTACCTGTGTTGTAATATTGACTGCCATGTTAAAACGTTCATGCTCAAATATCGTTACAAAGCCTACGAGCCTGGAGTTAAGGAAAAAATCGTTGAGATGGCAATTAATGGCAGTGGCGTAAGGGATACAGGGAGGGTGTTGGGTATTAGTAAAACGACTGTCATAAACACCTTAAAAAAAAAGAAAAAGGCTTAATCAAAGTTAATCCTAATATCCGCACAATGGAGCTTGGAGATGAGAGTAATATACATCTAGAGCCTGCCTGCGAAGAGGCAGAGCTTGATGAGCAATGGTCATTTGTTAATAGTAAATTTAACCAGCGCTGGCTTTGGCACGCAGTTGACCATACCACCAATACGGTTCTTGCTTATGCCTTTGGAAAGCGAACTGACAAGGTATTTAAGACTCTAAAAGAGCTGCTCGCTCCATTAAATATAAAGAGATTTTATACTGATAATTGGGGTGCATATGATCGGCATCTTAATCCAGCAGAGCATGTTGTAGGGAAAACAAATACACAAAAAATTGAGAGAAAAAACCTCAACTTCAGGACTAGAATTAAGCGTTTAGCTCGTAAAACAATTTGCTTTTCAAAATCAGAGAAAATGCACGATATCGTGATTGGTCTTTTGATAAATAAATTGGAATTCGGGATTGATATTCATGCAATTTAACAGGTTTAACCCACTACCGTTTTCCTGAACCAGGTATGGAGAGGAAATCTTCCAGATGATCAATAGCCCAGTGGTAAGTTCTCAATAATTGCTGCAAAACCCACAAGATAAAACGCGAGACGCTTTTTCAATCAAGTCCGATAGCCTCGGAAACACACCACTGCCTGTTAGCCTGTCTGTCAGATAGTCCCAGAATGAAAGACCATACAGGCGACATGTTTTCTTCAGGCTGGCAAAAGTGTCGCGACATTGCCGCCCTGCATCGCTGCGCGTCCCCCCACTGATCTTTCGTCGCTTAACGTATTCTCGTATCTGGCTTTCGCTCAGGTTGTTGTGCAGTGGCAGACTGGGGTCTTGCAGAACCAGCAATAACTCTTCCTTGATCAAGGCTAACCCTGACAACGCATCCTGAAGTGGCTCGCAGCACGTTTGAGTCTGGATTAATGCCTCAAATCCCAACCATACTTTTTGCGCCTTCCCTTCATCGGGCTCTGCCTTGAAGGCCTTCAGGTCATTGTAAATGGTCCAGAACCATGCTCGAAGCCACTTCTGCGCCATTGCTTGCTGATCATTCACCGGATGAACTTTTGCCAGTCCCCGCTCTGCATGAATCCAACACTGGCTGTGTTTGAAAACGTCGAATTGTCTTGCCCCGTCACTGAAGGTGGTCAGATGACCTGCACCATGCAGTATCAGGCTTCCATAAATCATCGCTTCACTGGCTTGCTGACGTCGCCTTCCGGTTAAACCCAAGTTTTTCATACAGACTACCCATGCCTTATGATTCAGGAATGTTATTCCGCTGTAAGGCCTGAGTATCCGAAGCCACTTTTGGGGGTAGTCGTGTTTTTCCAGATACGTCAGGGCATCTTCTGTTAATGAATAAGTTAACCATGGGCGATGCAGCAGGCTTACGAAGTTTTCCCGACTCTTGCTGCCTGTGCTTTCGAACCAGGCAAAGGATTCATTATTAATGATGGTGCAGTAACCATTCTGTCCTTTATGCCTCGTACCTGTGTCGTCTGTCTGGATATAGCTTGAACAGCGGATACCTGCGACCAGTAATTTATGCTTCTCAGTATGGAACTGATCATGTCCCTGCGTTAGCAGCTGGCTAAGTGTTCCGCTTGAAATAGAGATCCCAATATCCCATAGCCAGTCCAGCAGTTCTGGCTGAGTAACAGAACAACCATGATATTGATGCAGGACATAGGCTTGCAGCATTGGTCCGTAATGATGCCCCTGGAGATCAGCTGGCGGTTTGGCCGTAATAGTTTGTCCGTCAGGGGTTATCCATTGCTCCAAAAGGTATTCCAGACTGGATGCCTGAATCGTCAATTCCTGCACATGGAAGGGGGTGGTTCCGTTCTAGGTTGATCCTTGCGGAACATCAGTGGCTGCAATGGATATAGATTCTTCAGCCGGTGGTGCCGGGGTTGCTTACGCTGTTTTCGGGTTCTCTCGTTGGGCTTTTCAAACTTGCGCTTTTGTGAGGCATCAGAATCAGGCTTACCGCTGTCCGTTGGTGCGAGGTCTTTGCCTTCAGGGTTTTCGCTCCCCTCATCGTCGGAAGGTTTTTTATTGGGCTTGATGTCCGGTTTTGCAGGCAGGTTTTTCAGGCGCCGAATTTCAGCTTCAAGAGTTTCTATCAGCTCTTTCTGCTGAATGAGTTGCTCTTGCAGCTGAGTAATGAATTTCAAAAGATGTTCAGGTTGTAGCTGATGGAGTTCTGAAAAAGTCATAGAGAAAAGATAGACGACTAACCTGAATTATTCACGTTCCAGTACTTTTTGAGAAGCTACGCCCAGTGCTGTTGTTTTTCCCTCAGGGTATTCAATTCTTTCTTTAACTGTTTTAAGTGTTTTTTGGTCATTTTAACTTCAGCGTTGAGCTGTTTTTGTCTTAGGGTAAACTGTTTTAAATGGCTCATTAGCTGGTTACCAAAATCATGAATCCGGGCAGTATGAAAAACACGCTGGCTATATATGCGATAACTATTGATTTATTTCGACTGGCAACCTGGGCAAATCGCCTGGCCAGGTTAAAGGGCATCATGCGCACCCAGGGGTTACCGTAAATAAGCAGTACCGCCGATATATTGAATAAAAGATGCACCAGTGCTATTTGCAGACCGAAAATCGCTGTTGCTCCGCTCAGGGTAGTAGCCGCAAGCAGGGCGGTGATAGTCGTGCCAATATTTGCACCCAGTGTGAAAGGATAAATTTCTTTCGGCTTGAATATGCCGGCACCGACCAGGGGAATGACCAGAGACGTAGACGTTGAAGAAGACTGTACCAGGAAAGTCACGAGGGTTCCGGAGGTTATTCCGGACACAGGTCCGTTGCCTATGGCCCTGTGCAGTAATTGCTTGGTGCGTCCAACCATCAACTTTTTCAGAATTTTTCCCAGATAGCTGATGGATGCAAAGGTCAGTATCAGGCCGGTTACCGCCAGGGCAATGCCGCCTGTATCTCCTGGCAGAAGACTGTATAAATTGGAGAAGGCATTTACCAGTGGTTTTACAGCGGGTTTAATAAAATCGAGTCCACCCAGATTGGTACCTGAGCCTCCGGAAATTTCGTTGGCCAGCCATTGAGAGGATCGGGCTAAAAAACCGGTCATCATTTCCAGTGGCAGGAAAATGAACACGGCGATAACATTAAAAATACCATGGGCTGTGGCTGCGGTGAATGATCTTCTGAATGCTTTTCGCTCACCCAGATTGCCCAGACTAACCAGAGTCGCTGTGGTAGTGGTGCCAATATTGGTACCCATAATCATCGGAATGGCAATATGAACCGGGAGTCCTCCGGCAACCAGCCCGACAATGATTGACGATGTGGTGCTCGAAGACTGAACCATGATGGTGGCTATAAGGCCAATTACCAGGCCTGTGAAAGGGTTTGATGCAAAGCCAAAGAGGCTGGCCGCAGCTTCCGGGCCACCTGCAGCCCATTTGAAGCCGGTACCAATCATACCCACAGCAACCAGCAGCATGTAAACAAAGAAGATAACACTCAGCCATGCAATAAGCGGTTTGACGTGCATTCTGCCGGTGTCTTCTGCCTGTGATATTTCCATTTAGATTCCAGTAAAAAGCCAAAAAAGCCTGAGGGGCGTACTTTCATAGTTCTGGTGACTGGTTTCAATTGTGGGTAGTGCGGTTGTATGACGCTGAAAATGGGTAGAATTGCGGAGTGATTATCCGTATATCTGGAATATCGTATATTAGTTATAGAGTAAAGCTGGAGTAATACAATAAGTTCAACAGGCATTATAGGGAAATTCTGCTGATTTCAGGCAACCAGATTCAATGCGCTTTTTCATCAATGCGTTTTTTCATCAATGAGATAATTCTGTCTCATTAGAATCTTGTTCTATGGTTAATCCCATAATTTTAAATGTCAGGATTTTTTCATGGGCAGGCTCTCAATGGACGCCAGATGCTGGCTGTTCATTTTATTCAGCTATAGCCTTTCTGTTTTTACTGTACAAAATGCATCAGCGAGCCTGTTTTCTTTTATCGAGTATCAGTTGTACAAAAGTACCAGTTTCTTCGATTCATTCGTTCACGAGCGTTTAAAACAGCCTTCATTATCATTCATTGAGATATCATCTCCGGGATTGTGTGAGCAGTCTTCTGCCAGACCTTCAAAACAGTGGGCAGCCTTCCCTTTATCGGATCAATGCGAATCTGATGTGGATTGCAGTATTGTGCTAACAGTTCCTCAGGGTTCCATTGTTTCATGTCAGCAAGGCGTTCACTGTGAGCTTCAGCCTGTTACAGATACCCTGTATCAGTACTCTTCGGTTGCAATGGGGGATCAAATATCCATTGAAAATCCGGTCACTCAATCTGAGCTGAATGTAGTTATAGTCAATGAAAAGCTGATGAAGGGAAGCAAACCCTCGGCGTTTAACCATGGTATCCGCCTGTTCCCTTCGACGACTCATTCAGCTATTTATGCATTTTCTGAAGGGTTCCAGTCTGATCAGGAAACCGGTGGGAAACTCTATTCAGCGATTCCGGGAATTATCTGTGATGGTCATCATGTTGAGAGAGTGCTCATTCCGGAAATAAAGGATACACCTGAAGGTTTTTTTCAATGGGATTATTGGTGGCGCAATGACCTGGAAGATGAACTTCTAATATTCACACGGAATTGTCGTACTGACCTCAAACCAGAAATAGAAGGTATTTTGAGAATAGGCGATAGCCAGCCTCACAACCTGCGTCTAGTAGATCAGGTTATCAATACAGCGCATTCTGATGTGCTGGCCTGGCGATGGCGCAGGGACAGTAAAGGTGAATTACATATGGAAATTTATACGGCGGATGGCTGGCAATCCGCCGAAGGTGAGTGGCAGCAGCGTATTCTGGGCATAATGTTTGAAGAGTGGCTGATTGCCCAGGGTTATTATGAAGGCAGTGGAGGACCTTATGGGTTCAATACGCCTCATAATATGGCTTTATCCGAATTATTTAAGAGATGGCGTAATCAGCAGGAGGATGACAACAATAACAAACTGTCTGATGATAAAAAGGAAGAGCCAGAAATAAAGACAGGGTCATCAGTGATTAATGAATGGGCAGTCTGTTGTAATGGCACTGATCTTATTACTGATCTTTATACGCCTCCCGATTCGGACAATTCAGACGAAGATTCGTCCAGTTTATCCGGCGACGAAGGCCCGGTTGTGGCAGGAGGCGATGGAGGATACGACCCATGGGCAACCGGTGAGTCATTAGTTTTGTCACCCGATGAAAAAGCGAAAAAAGAATGGGGAGAACTGGCTGCTGCCGCACAGGAAATTCATGCAATGACCACTAAATACCGTGCAGGAGAAAATGCAGAGGCTGATAAAAAATATTTGATTCAACAAGCCAGAAAATTTGCTGAACATATGAATTATACCGTTACAGGGTTTGTTGATGTGCAGGCTGAAGGGTTGTTGGTGAAAGTTACTGATACGAGCGTAGCTGGATCTGCCGGAGTTATGAAACTGATGGCATTTGACCATGATGAGAAAGATGAATTTCAGAGAGTCCGGGGCGGAGTAGAACAGTTAAGTAAAGCCTCTGAACGAATGCGCAGAATTGCAATACCTGTTACTGATAATAAGTTATTTGAGTTTGATGATTCTATGGGTGAATTCAGCCTGTATTTACAGGTTATGCTTGAAGCCGAGCCCATTGACTATTCAGGTCTGGACCAAAATTCCATTTTGAAATACTGGTCAGAGTTCATGCAGGATCTGAGTGAATTTCATGACAACGGTTTTGTGCATAATGACATTAAACCCCAGAATATCATGATGTATCAGGGGCGTTGGGTGTTAATTGATTTTGGCAAAAACTTTCATGTCATTAAGATAGTTCCAGGGCAACCGGTATTGCTTAAAGCGAAAGTAGGAACACTTAACTATCTGGGGCCTGTTGCTCTTGCCAGTTTAATGCAGCACCCATTGGGCGGTATTATTGAAACCAGGCCCGTATTTGCCGATGTGCTGGCTGCAGTTCTGAGTCTTCTGGTGATTCAGCTGGGAGAACATCCCATCATTCCATTTAAGGCAAAACATCCTGTAAAAGATTCTGATCTTGATATAGAGAAAGTACAGGGGAATGCACAGATCAGGTCAGAAGCGGCTCTGCAGATGTTGTACCAACATCGATTTTGGGAAGTGTTCAATTCAGTCCATAAAAAATCAATATATCTGAAATTCATTGCTGGCTTACAGGGTGAAATAGCGGCAGAAGTGTTGAGAATCGATGCCATGCCAAAGGATTTACAGCACACTGCTGAACTCTTATACACAGCGCTGCATTATAACGGTTCAGATCTTGATCTTAACAGGGCATTGATAAAGTTGCATTCCGAATATACTGAATCAGTTTCAGGAGCTGATGCTTCTCCCTATTTTTCCAGAACTGTAACAGAGCGATCATCAAATAACCAGAGTGGCAAACATTCTAAAAAAGCTGAAAGCATGAAAGTAAGCCCTGAACCGTTGAAAGCGGGTGGGGCTGTTGAATTGATGCTGGGAAATAAAATGATAGACGAAGCGTCTGTCCAAGAATCGTTAGCAAAAATTTCATCGGAAGAAATGAAGGCATTTATCAGTGCGCTGACTTACCAATGTTATAAATTTCCGGATCAGAATAAGACCATTTTTATTCGTCAAGATACCGCTGACAGAGTTTATCTTGAATTAAATGTAAATAGGAAAAAACAACAGGGCTATCCGATTATTCAGAACTTAAACTGTGCTGGTGGTTTTCTTAATAATTTTTTCCAAAGTATATATTTTTTAATGAACGGTACAATACCGGATAGAGCCGAATCAGGTGTGTCATTCCAGATGCCTGTGTTTAATAGTCAGGGGCAGGTTAATCCATTCCTTCATCTTTTATTGAACCGATATTTACCCAGCGCTAATGACCGCTGGAGCTGGCTGCAATATATCTGGGTTATGGAATTCCATAATGCCCACGATCGTGGGCGACATCTTGATCAGAGGTATCATCCGGCTATCCAGGTGAATACGGATGGAAGATTGACTTTGATGTTTTTGGATCGAAGTCAGGATGGCATTAATCATCAGCCTGTCTTTCGTATACCCGGTGGCTCGGTACAGCAGGATAGGCAGTGGTTTGCCGGGATGATCAGAGAGTTTCTGGGCAAGTTTTCACAGCAAGAAAACATGCGAATATTGTTTAGTACTGCTGAAGCGTTAGCGGCTCAGTACAGTGGAGAAAATGCTCATCAAATGATGTCTTTATTGTTGGATACACCCCGAATGCATGACTCATCAGGGGGATTTCAACAGAGGTTTGATTCAGCCCAAAGACATCATCAGCAAAGGTTGATGGATTATTCAAAAGGTATTGGTCTTGAATTTCAGACTCTGCAACTTTCGGTTCTACATGCTCTCTGTCTTCATTGCCCTCAATGCCAATCTTTCCTCTCCTGTGAAAAGAGCCGCTGGCAACAAATGCCCTTTACCCGCTGTGATGTTTGTCAACAGGGAATATTGGATGGTACGGAACGCTGGCGCTGTGAAAACTGCTATAGAACCGGCAGCAATCAGGCTGCCGGTATGATTGGCTATGATCTCTGTCAGGGGTGCGCAAGGCTGCAGTCAGCTACTCGAAAAAGATGAAATGTTACTGAGCTCTCAATTCTCAATTTCAATTCTCAATTCTGCTTCCAGCTGGTCAAGCGTTATACCTTCATTAAAGTTGTCGGAAATCTCCGAATCAGAAAGTGATTCCTGATCGACGGCCGATGTTAACCGGATGCTGCTTTCAGACTGAGACTGTTTACCTTTCCCTGTGGCATCACAGTAACGGTGACTTTGTCCGGAGTGTGCCCGTTTGACCATGGGCAAGTATAAATGACTGAGCAGACAATGAGGAATCCGTTTTTGGATACTTTGATAGATATTCAAGCCAGCATAATCCAGATCGCCCCAGAAAAATAATCGCTCATGATTTAGCAGTGTCTCAATGGTCAGACCTGGGTCACCTGCACGAATAATACCGTGAACAGAGTTGAGGTTATCCAGTACCTGATTCCATTGTATTCCATAGCCATAGGTACAAAGCAATCCGGTATGCTGATATAAGCCCAGTCGCAGGCATGCCTCGAAGCTTTGCGGATTTTCAATCAGCAACACCTGTTCAGGCCGGGCTGGGCCGGCAATGACCATATACGTGACAGGAGATTGAAACCGGTCTGTGTCGATTCCAAACGTTAAGAGGCTCTGCTTATCCAATGAATTCAGCAGTTTGGAAGAGGATAGAAGATAACGTGCCGAGGCTTCATAGGCAGTCATTCTGTAGGAATCGGGCAGGTTTTTTTTCAGCTGAAACAGACCGTCCAATAGCTTTTGCAGATCTTCTAGTGGCCATTCTGATAAAGACGTGTGGCAGGGTAAGAGCATCTGGCTATCAGAGCTGGCGTGAAGACAGGATTGCCAGAGCGTCTCTGATGCAGTGACAGGAGGGGCAATATTGCAACTCAGGTTGCCGTATCTCACGTCATTTTGTGACGACAAGATGTCACCCTCGATGAAGAGGCTTTTCAGAATCTGGGCAATCATTAGATTATTCAGGTTCATATCTCGACTCAGAATCCTGCCAATACTGCTGGCCTTGGCAGGTTTTCCTTTTCGCTGAATGAACCACTCCAGAACCTGTTTCTTGCCTTCTTCAATATCCATGCTCACACTGTTTCAGGCTCCTTATCAACATGAATATGAAAGAGACTGGCTTCGCCATTGCCTCGTCCAACGGTGCCGGGGCTGACCTGAACGCCTTCTTTTACCGTAACATGGCCACCTTCTCCCTGAAGTCCGCCAATGACATTCCCTACCAGATAAGTGGGAAATATCCCGGGATCGTTTTCGTAATTAGGGTTATGAATCAAACCCACCATCTGGAAGCGTCCCCTGGTATTACGCAGGGATTCCAGAGAGTCCTCGATGAGTTTTTTATGGGACAGTTTACTGAACAGACCATCCAGAATAATCACCGATTCGCTGGATTTTCTTTCCTTGCGACGGTATTGACTGGGCACCGATTTCAGCTCTCTTTCGATGGCGAATTCTGAAAGCTTGACCAGCCACATCAGAGAAACTGCTTCCCGCTGTCCTTCACTCATATCTTCATTAAGACTGAATAAACCACCATGAGGTCTTATGGCTTCGTGCTTCAGTCGAATTTTGATGTTGGTAAAGAGCTGGCGATAAATCTGGCCTCGAAGATTTTTCTGCAGATCCTTTATCTGTTTTTCTTCCGTGCCAACAGGGAGATTTCGGGCCTTGCGGCTGCGTATCTGGTTCTGGTTTTCTTCGATTTCTGCAAGCAATGAGCGAACCAGGATACGAATGCCATCTTCGCTGACAATATCAGCCTGAATATCAAAGAAAGCATGATTACCACTGGATTGTTTGGCCACTTTCTTGAGAATGCCAAGGTTGTCCACGGAATGCAGAATGATGCTGGATAACCGTTCATGAAGTTTTTCTTCATAGCCGGTCATGGAGTCCCTGAGTAATTCAAGTCGTGCTTCTGTCGATTGTATCTGCCCGGCAAGAGTGTTTTTCATACTCAGTAACTCGGCCAGCGCTTTATTATCGGCATTGGACAAAGTACCCAGCCGGGAATGCTCGGTGCTGTTAAACAGGTGTCGTTCGCTGGTCTGGATTCGGTTTAAAATATCCCTGAAATTGCTTTCCAATGCATCATGGTTTTTTTCGAGCAAAGCAGATTTTCTGGTTAATTCACCGGTATTCTCCTGCTCAAGTTGACCCGCAAGCGTTAATGCCAGGTTGGTGATTTCATCCATGTTCAATGAATCATTCTGACAGCTCTGCAGGTAATCAGTAGCCATTTCATACAATGGGAGTGCTTCCAGAGCATCCTGATCAGGTTCGGGCAGTTCAGCCAGCATGGTTGAGCTGAAATGCTTCAGCTGTTTCAGCCATCGATCAGCAGTTTCATCCACCTGTCGTATAGCGCTGATCGTTTCCCGCTCATTATCGCGTATCTGGCTGATTGCCACTTCTTTGTCGGCTTGTAACCGGTTTGTCTGAACGATGTTGTTCTTCACAGCCATAAGTTGTTTTTTAACGGCCGCTGTACCCCCTTGCTGATCCCGGGCATTAATGTACGACTGGATTCGCTCAAATTTCAAACTCATTCTCTGCTGCGCCAGTTTTCTTTGACGCTCCAGGGAAGACTGGGTCTCATCGGCCTTTCTGATAAAGTCGGGGCCACCTTTTTTCAGGAAATCATCCAGACTCAGTAACCGATCCTTTTCACCGCCCGTATAAACAGTATCTGTCTGGTGTTTCAGCAGATGTATCTGTTGGTTTGTTCTCTCAATGGATTCCGACAGGGTGTTCAGCTGTTCTTTCAATTGAAGGCCATTAATGGAAGCCAGTTCAAGATCGTTCTGAAGCTGATTGAGCGATTCATTACCACCCGAGTAGATAAACTCTTCAGCCTGAAGCAGTCGTTTCCGGTTTTCGCCACTGAGCTGGCTGTTGATCTGATGGATATCCTTATTGATGGATTCCAGTTTCTCTGCCTGCATTGTCAGGGTTCGGTCCAGATTGGCCATTGTCGCTTCACCGCCTGCTTCCAGAAAACGCTCCGATGAGCGAATGATTTTCTGGCTTTCCGGTGTTAAGGCATCAACCAGTTTAATCAGTGTCTGCTGATTGATATCCATTTCAGCCTGTTTTTGAGGCAGTTTTGTTAGGGTATTTTCTTTCTCTGCCAGCAGGGCCGCTTCAGTGAGTTTGAATGAAGCAGACTCTGGCTGGTAAATATCCAGTTTTTGTTCAATATCGATACGCCTGATATTGTGGGCATCCAGATCACTCTGTAGCCGGGTTTTTAATTGCTCAATGTACTGTGGGTCAAGAAGGGCACGAACGGCCATGCTTTCAAAGCCGATGACTGCGCCCATTAAAGTGGCCGTGTCAGGATCATCAGCGACAGTTTGCAGGGATTGTCGGGTGAAGACCGGCATTGATAACTGCTTGGCCGAAAATATCTCAGCGGCCTGCACTGCGGTTTCCAGATCATTTATTACCGGGGCAAACAGAAAGTTGTGTGCCTGGGTCAACCATACTGAGCGTCGGATGTCCTGTTGATCAAATAACTCTGAAATAACCTGATGCAATGATTGATGGCTAATGCTGTTGGCTTTCAGTATGTTTTCACATTCCAGTTCGGTCGATCCGGGACTCACCGGGTTGCTTTCCAGGTCAGTCAGTTGCCGTTCCAGATCGGAAATGGTATTGCGATTAAAAACCTGTTCAGTTAACAATTCAGGGTACTTACTTCGTGCATTTTCCAGCCACTGTGCCGGTTGCTCTGAAGGAAACTGAATGCGGAACTGTTCCAGACAGGATGTCAGTCGTTCAAGTTCTGCAATGTCCCGTTTCAGTGTTTCGTTTCTGTGTTCCAGATCGTTTTTCTCAGCAGACAAAAGGCTGATCAATCCTTCAGGCTTCTGCTCAGGAAAATGCTGTCGGAAAATCTGATAATCCGGGAATAAGTTATTCAGAACCAGATGTTCTGACTGGTCAGAATTTTGTTGCTGAGCCAGTGATCTTTCCTGCTGACGAAGATGTTGCAGCTGTTGTTCCAGTCGGTGGCTTAATCCATCTACGTCTTCGTCGGGAAAAAGCTTCTTTATATGAAGAAAGTCCGTTTGAAGATCGTTGAGATGCTGCAGTTTATTGCTGAGTTGTAGTCGGGTCTGCTCTGATTGATGCCATTGCCCGGTGGCGTTTTTTTCATGATTCTGATCATTTGCAAGCTGTGCCTGCTGGTCAGAAAGTCTCTGTTCAAGCTGAGTGTACTGATCATCCTTTTCCTGCAGCACGGTTTCAGGCGTCTGATGGTCACCCTGTTCCCTGACAAATTGATGCCAGTGTTCTGCTTTGGGGAAGAAGAAACCTTTTTCCTGAAGGAATTCCTGATAACTTTTTTCCACCGCATTGGCTGTTATCAGAACTTTTTCTTGGGTCTCCCTGGCGTTTTCCAGTTCAGTCTCAGTAAACAATCCGTCTTTCAGAGCGTCGGTGTATACCGTCTCATTATCAGTGAAATCCTTATCCCGGGTTTCAAGATCCTCCCGTTGATGCTCCAGTTCGAGCTTCCGGTCTTTTAACTCTTTTACTTCTTTCTGGAGTGTTTCCAGGTAATTCTGATCTGCCAGATAATTCTCTCTGAAAGGGTTGGTGTCCAGATTGAAAAAATGGTCGGCGGCGTCTGCCAGTAATACCAGTTTACTGACCCGATCTGCGTCATCGTTAAACAGTTGACTCTTGTCCAGTAGCTCGATAACCCTGTAAACAGGATAAAGCCTTGTTGATTTCCCGGAACGCCAGCTGGCGCGGGGATTGTAAGTGATCGGTGTTCGATCATGGCGATGGCCGCCCAGCTGGGACTTTTCAAAGTATTCTTCCAGTTTACGTGCACTGGACCCTGTCAGTTTGGCCAGGGTAGAGAGAGCTACCAAAGGTTCTGTTTCGCCGGGTCGAATGGCCAGTTCAGCGGCCAGACGGGAAACCGGATCATTCTTATCAGAGGGTTTGTCAGAAGGATCAGCAACAATACCGGGCAGACCGCTCAGGGTCATGGTCTGCAGACAACTGGCCAGATCAATCAGCTCCTTTCGGGAAGCGTTCCGTTCGTTTCTGGAATGGGTCAGCTTGTCACCGGCACGATCCAGATCATTCAGTCGACTGGCTTTGTTGATGTTTCGTTGCAGGTCGCTGGAGGTTTCATTGATCTGATGCCTCAGATCAGACACCTTCTGGCCTGAATTAATAATAAGATCTTCAATAAACTCCTCGGATTCATCCGTTTCTCCCTGACTGGCGCCTGCCAGAATCTGGGGGGCGAGCACATCATAAAAGAACGCCTGATCGGCTTTTTCTCCCGGGCGGGGTTTGATGGCATTGAATATCTGGCTTTTATCAGCACCCCCTTCTTTTTGAAAGGAGGCGAGCTGTTCCAGTTCTTTTCGACTGATGTGCGAACTTATAGCATCAAGCCAGGATTCTCTGTCTCTGGGGCGTTCAATGGTGGTGTTGTGGTGTCGTATAAAATTCTGGAAATCTTTATTACTGTAGAGCTGAAGTTTTTTGTCAACGGTAATGGCACTGACAGGAAGTTCTTCCAAACGTCCCTGGTAATAGTAATAGCCTGGTTCAGTATCGGAATGACCATACATGCCAAAGACCCATTGTTCTGTGCCGCCCACGCTGTCACCGGCAGCAGCGAGCAGGTCAGACTGACCCACATGGCCTGACGAGTAACTGAATTCCACCCTGATATGAGACCATGGGTGACCATCTTTGGAGGGTGACAGTTTTTTCCGGGTTTTTCTCACAAGAGTCCGGTCACGGGATAGAATACCGATCAGGGCATCAGAGAGAGTGGTTTTTCCGAAACCATTCTCCATATTCATGGCCGTGGATTGTCCCCGGAGATTCAGCACCAGGTGGCGCATCTTGGCTTCCCAGGGAGTGTTAATATCCCCGTGTTTATTGAGGAGACTGGCGATTTCAATGCGATTAATGACTGACATCAGCTACCTCCTGTAAATCGGTACTGGTATTGGCTTGTGTGGAAGAATCTGTGGAAGTATCCGTGGAAGAAAGAACCGGTGATTCGTGCGACACCAGATTGACTATGCGAGCTGTAATCTCATCCGGAATAATATGTTTCAAGTGATTCAGTCCACTTTGCTCTGCTTCAAGGGCGCCCAAGAGCGTTTGTTGGTAAATGTTTTTCTCTTTTTCAACCAGATGTCCCGCATCGATCATTACATCAATAAAGTTACGACACCGGCGATTGATATCTTCTCCCTTTTCGGAGAGAAGAATGGTTAATTGCCGGAGCGATTGATGCTCTGACTGGCCTTCGCGTCTCAGGGTTTCCAGGTGGGTTCTGAGGTTGTCTGCCAATTCATCAATGGAAAATAATGCATCCTGATAGAGGCTGACATCAGACAGTGCCCGGTTATTGCGGGTATACAGCAAACCAAGCATCAGCATCCAGCAGTGAATGAACCACAGAGCAACGGCTTCCTGGGAATCAGACCGGATTTTCAGTTTATGCATCAGTTGTTGCTGGCTGAATAGGGCAGGCAGATCGGATTCCGGATCACGAAGGAGCATATAAATTTTTCCACCGGCGGGAATGCCAGGATAATCGCCGCTGTTATAGATACCCAGAGTTAATCCCTGTCCTGACAGAAATGAACGCAGCTGTTGCAGTTGTTCCTCATCCGCTTCGTTGAGCAGGACGCAGACGTCACGTTCCGAGATTAAACCGGTTTGCGTAGACCTGCGACGTCTGTCCTGAGGTGTGCTTTCGGCTATTCGGTGCCGGAGCAGATAGGCATGAATTTCGCCCATTTCAGACATGTTCATAAATGAGCTACCTTTCTTCAGAGGATTGGGTCAGTGGTTTAGAGAGTTGGGTCAGTGGTTTAGAGGATTGAGGTACTGACTGTTCAGTGATCAATACCGGGTTGTCGCCATGAAGGCGTCGGCCGTCTGGTAATTCAATGTTCAGACTGTCAGGTTCAACGGCTACAGAAAGGTTCGCCTGCAGCTGTTCTGTATCCACAAACATATTGATCAGCTGTGGCAGGAAATCCTGATCATTACCTTCAGATTTCCTGTAACAGTGCCAGCCGTTCTGGATGGCTTCGCCCAGGGAGAGGGGGCCTTCAGTGAGGCGGTTGCGCAGTGTTTGACCGAACAGTGACAGAAAACGTTGAAGTAACAATGATTCCCGGGGTTCATCACTCGTATCGTCATAGATGAGGTGTTTGGGATTTGATTCTGCTCTTCGGTTATCCAGAAGCAGACTGAAATCACGGGTAGAGGGTAAATTAACCCTGACATTCACGGGGGCCGTATGCTGAAAAACGGATTGAAGTACTTCATCTGCAGGAGGGTTTCTGGCCAGATTCAATGCTGCTTTATAAAAATCAACCACCCCCATACTCTGAATCCGGCCTTCAGCAATATCGTGCAATAAGTCGGTTAACCGGCGGTTCAGGTTTTCCAGGGCTACCAGAATCCGGGTGAATGGCTGATTGATAATCATCAGATCCCATTCTGTGTCCTGCTGGCCTGCCCAGACCTGAAAACGTTCACGTATTTCAGGTCGATGAAACTGGTTTCTGCAATCCATTATGGTGGCCTGAATATTTCGTATGGCCATTTCATAATGTTTTCTGTTATTGCGGAAAGACTCGAGTTTTCCTTCCAGGGCAGGGCTCTCTCTGGTTCTTCGTATTTCGTGGGTCAGCCCCCTGATTGCCAGCAAAATAGAATCGGCAATGACTGGAATACGATCAAAATCGTTTCGTGCTATGGCTGAAATGATTTTCGCCGCATCGTGTTCGCTGTAAAGGATGTCATCAACCTGTTTTGACAGGGTGACACTCTGTCTGCCCGAATGGGATAAACGAATATGGCCGAGTTTTGATTGCTTTTCCAGAAGAGCAGTACGTTTTGTGCTGGCAGTCTTCGAATGTGTGTTTTCAATGTGTGTTTTATAAAACAGTTCGCTGGGTGTGCTGAGAACATTAACGGTGTACGACAGATCTTCGGCGGTGAGATCAGGAATCAGGATCTGTAAATGCTTAAGGCATCGGTTCTGGGTGATGTACTGTCCATTGGTCTCATAGTCCAGTTCCAGCAGATATTCCAAAAGCAGACAGGCGATGTTTAGCCAGTAGCCATCTCCCAACCCGGTACGTGTTTCTACCGAAACACTGGTGTTGCCTGAATGTCTTTCGTGATTACTATCATGTAAATCCACCAGTCTCAGGGTGGAGGACAGCATGTGAATCCAGGGCGTCATGCCTAGCTTCCGTTATTTGTTGTGAACGATCAGTAATTATAACGGTATTGCCATGGACTCCAAGGTGTTTACCACCGGTCTTGAAATTATTATTAAAAGAGTTATTTCCGGTATGACTGATATTCGTCTTTTATACAGCAAGCAGGCTTCCATGGATTAAGGATGACGGTTGAATCTGCCACTGGAAATCAGTGGAGTGCCTGTTGAAAAATTACTGATGATACATAGACGGACTTCGGTAATTGTTCATTGGGTGCGCAATGAAATATCTATATTATTGGCACGGGTTTTACGAGAACACGCAAAGCGCTCGGCTCTGCAGGCAGGTCCTTGGTCGGACCTGCCGTTCTTGAAACCTGATTGTTCGAACTATTCAATGCGGATTCTTCCCTGACACCCTTTCCCCATTATCAGGGGGCACTATATCAGGGGGCACTATATCAGGGGACGCTATGCTTGCAGTTTTATAGTCGTTTTTTCTATCCCAGTCCGGCATCAGACTTCGACGGAATTCTGCCTGTTCAGACATAGTCAGATTTCTTATATCCGTACCTGCAGACTGGCTGTACCGGGCGCGCATCCATGCTGTATTTACCGGGTTTGGAATGATGATGTATTGCTTGCCGTAGAGATCTTTTGTTGCAGTAACGCTGCTCTTGTCAAGGGGGTCAAGGTTGTTCTCAATCAAGTCAAAGTCCCCCAGCATGTCGCCCACGAACAGAACAGCTTCGTGCTTTGTACCATCTGCGATTCCGTTAATGATTGCTCTTCGACGAAACTCTTTGCCGCAGGTGGCTTTGCCTTCCGGGCAGAATTCGCCCTGAAGTAATACATGTTTTTCATCGGCCATAGGGAATTGATGTTTTCTCAGTGTTGCTATGGTGGCCAGTTTTATATCTCCTGGTGCATTTTTTTGCCCGGTAGAAGCAGGTCGATTGGTCACATAAAATATGTCGTAACCTTGCTGTCTGGCATTTTTTAGAAATTTCAGCGAACCGGGGATTGGCTCGGCGTGCTGTTGCTCATTCAGAAATTCTACCCTTTGATTTCCACCGGGATTATCTTGAGCTATTGGAGTAGCGTAGATGGGTAGAAAATTCAGAATGGTGCCGTCAATATCAACAATAATGACAGGGTTTTCCAGGGTGCTGCGATCTATGGTTCTCAGTGATCGTTCCGCTTGATTAAATGCCTGGTACGCCGTGGCATGAAAGTCGGCGGATGTTTGATACCAAACGTCGGCCAGAAGCAGGTGTTGAACGTATTCCTTATCTCGTGTGTTCTGATAGGTGCGTTTGTATTTCAGGGATCTCATTCGAGCATTGTGTTTATCTGCAGGATTCATCTTAAGGTAGTTCGGGGCAGTACTTTCTTCCCAGGCGCCGTAGACAGTATTTGGCAGAATAAACCACTCTTTACCAAACTGATGGGCCTGTTGGTTAACCCATTGTTTTTTTCCTGCACTGAGAGGTGTTTTTATTTCATTGAGGTCATCCAGCTGATCTCCGAACAGCATGATGACATGATAATTCTGATCACGAATCCACTGTCGCTTTTCTTCCTTACTGACAGTCAGGTTGTTTTTTTCCTGAAGCAGTATGAAATCCTCACTGACTACAGGGAAACCGAACTCTTTCAGCTTTTGGAAGGTGGCTGTTTTTACATCGTTAAAACGACCACTGATGTAAAATATTTCAATCCCCAGTTGTTGAACCCGTCTAAAAAAATCTACTGTTCCGGGCAGGGCAAAGGTGGGTTGATTATTCCACCAGTAAATTGATCGATCAATGTCGCGGCTTTCCTGTGTGCCCCTGAATGAGGTGAAATAGGTAATTCCGGATAAAAGAGTATCGTCAATATCAGAAATAATGGCTGGCTTCATCCCTGGAGGCACAGATTTCAAGGCCTGCTCCAGTTGCTCCCTGGCTCCATTAAAGGTTTGATAAATATAAGCGTCGAATTCCCCCGACAATTGCTGCCAGTTTGCGGCAATAACGACTTCTTCATTCAGGTTTTTCTGGTCATAAGACCAGCTCATTAATGAGATTGAGAACAACACGACTACAGTAACAAGTCTGACCATGGCAACCTCGGAAAGAACCGGTTTTGAAAGGATTGACGATATCCTAGTTTATGGTTTCCAGAGGGTGCAGAATAATTGTCCAAACGCTGTGTCAAAGGGTTGTTTTACTACAAAGATTCAGTGCTGGCTTTATCCTGGGTTCATGAAGCTTTCTGGATTCATGAAAGTTCCTGATTCAACTGTTAATATTGGCTTTTCTCCTGAATCAGATATATTCGATGGATGTTACCGCTCTTTCTGTCCTTGGGCAGCACCTTGTATCTTCGCTTTTAGATCCCCCGACAGAAGTGCGTCGGTTATTTCACGGTAGAGGGCGATGCTCGCCCGGGCTGGAACAGCTGTCTGCTGATTGGTTGCAGGGGCAGCTGCTGGTGTCTTTGTATAAGGATCCGGGCAGTGAATTCGTTAACGCCCTTAAAGTAATGCTGGGCAGCCTGCTGGACAAAGATCTTCTGCAAAGGGCAGGGGGCGTGTCCATGCTGTTACAGCATCGATATCTTGAAGGATCGCCTCTCGAAGTACTCTGGGGTGATCTGCAGGTTTCACCCACTGTATGCGAGAATAATCTTGATTTCAGGCTGGATCTCGGGCGTAAGCAGAATAATGGTCTGTTTCTGGATATGCGACTGGGCCGGAAATGGGTAAAAGAGCACTGCAGCAATAAAACAGTTCTTAATCTGTTCGCCTACACCTGTGGCTTTTCAGTGTCGGCCATTGCCGGCGGTGCCCGTCAGGTGGTTAATCTTGATATGGCAAAAGCAGCCCTGGAAAGAGGGCGGGAAAATCATAGGCTGAACAATCATGATCTGGATCACGTCCGGTTTCTGGGACATGAGTTATTCAAATCCTGGGGTAAGGTCAGAAAAATGGGACCTTATGATCTGGTGATTATTGATCCGCCAACCTTTCAAAAAGGCAGTTTTGCCCTGACCCGGGACTATAAAAAAATTCTGAGGCGTTTACCGGATCTGCTTTGTGAATCCGGTCTGGTGTTGGCCTGTGTCAATGATCCATCCCTCAGTTCCGATTTTTTGATTGAAGAGATGGCCAGTGAAGCGCCTGCGCTGGAATTCCTTTACCGTCTCGATAATCCCGAAGAATTCAGGGATCTTGATCCGGAGGCGGGGCTCAAAGCGCTGGTTTTTAAACAAACCTGAGCAGGATATAGACTCTGCCTGTCTTCTGTAGGTGATGAACAGAGTGTTGTCTTGATTTCTTAAATTGAATTCAGTGATTAGCAAGCAGTGATTAGCAAGCAGTGAATAGAAAGCAGGAAGGCCATCTCTATTATAAAGGATGGCCAGTCCTGCCTAAGTACTGTTCAGGTACCGTTACTGCAGGCATTATTATTGTTGGGCGTGGAAAGCCTCACCGTTGGTGCCCGTGCTATCTGCTCCCATGAGATAGAGATAAACCGGCATGATGTCTTCCGGTGCTGGCAGTGTTGCAGGATCTTCTCCGGGAAAAGCAGTGGCTCTCATGGATGACCTGGTGCCGCCCGGATTAATGCTGTTGATTCGAACGTCACTGATCCCGTCTTCTTCATCAGCCATCACCTGCATCAGTCCTTCAGTGGCAAATTTGGAAACACTGTAAGCGCCCCAGTGGGCTCTGCCTTTATGACCCACACCGGATGAAGTGAAGACCACAGACGCCTGGTGACCTTTTCTTAGCAGTGGAAGCAGTTCACGGCTCATTATAAAGGGTGCATTGAGGTTTACCTGCATGATTTTCATCCAGGTGTCAGTCTGGTACTGGCTGATGGGCTTCAGTTCACCGAGCAGACCCGCGTTGTGCAGCAACCCGTCCAGACGACCAAATTCTTTCTCGATAGTTTGCGCCAGATCGGAGAAATCATCCTCGGTGGCCCCTTCCAGGTTCATGGGGTAAATGGCAGCCTGGGGCCACTGATTCTGTTCTATCTCATCGTAAACGGCTTCCAGCTTTGATGTGGTCCTTCCCATGAGAATGACGGTTGCACCCTGTCGGGCAAAACTCAGGGCTGCAGTGCGGCCAATGCCGCTACCTGCGCCAGTAACCAGAATGATTCTGCCTTCCAGGTGGTTGGGTGGAGCCTGGTATTCAAACATATAAAACTCGCTTGACTATTAATTAGTGGTCAGGAATTACTAAGCAGAAACAGGGATTTTCCAGTTAATTTTCTGAAGCCATTGATGGAATTCTTCAGCATTTTGAACGTTAACATCGGCCTGCCATGTGTCCGGGTCATCATTATCGGCAATATACCCGTACAGGGCGGCAACGGTTGTCATTCCGGCCAGCCTCCCTGCTTCGATATCTCTGAAGTGGTCACCAATATAAACGCTTTTTTCAGGGGCGCACCGGGTCTGCTCACAGGCCAGAAATAATGATTCAGGATGGGGCTTGGTTTGTTGAACGTCTTCGGGGCAGATGATGACCTTGCTGCGGTTTCTGAGCTTAAGTTGATCCAGCAGAGGTAGCGTGTATTCTCTGGGTTTGTTAGTGACTATTCCCCAGGTGATTTCCCGGTGATCAAGTTCATCCAGCAAGGTTGAAATTCCGGGAAAAAGCTGTGCAGATGAGTGCCGGCTTATATCCTTGATATGGAGATCATAATATTCAAGAAACTGATTACGCTTGTCTTCAAGTTTTGCCCCCGGCTCAAGATTGAAAGCCATCTGCATTAATGTTCTGGAGCCGGCAGAGACGTTGCGGCGAATCACCGCTTCTTCCATAGGCGGCCTGTTGTGATCGGACAACATCTGATTGACGGTTACTACAAAGTCATCTGCGGTATCAAGCAGCGTGCCGTCAAGGTCAAAAAATACGCCTTCAATGGCTGTCATGTTCTTTTCCGGGTCAATTGAGTGTATTTATAAATGCTTATGCCTGAATCATTCAGATTTTGTACCATAGATCAGGTAATTGACATCAGTGTCGTTTTTATCCAGTTTGTAGACTTTTGTCACAGGGTTGTAGGTCATACCGATCATGCTCTGAATGTCCAGTTCGGCCCGGCGCATATCGTTAGACAGCTCACTGGGTTTAATAAACTTTTTATGATCATGAGTGCCTTTTGGTAACAGTTTGAGAATGTATTCTGCACCGACTATGGCAAAAAGAAAGGATTTTGGGTTTCGATTAATGGTGGCAAAAAATACTTGCCCGCCGGGCTTGAGCAATTTACTGCAGGCTTTTATCACAGACGCTGGTTCAGGAACATGTTCCAGCATCTCGAGACAGGTGACCACATCAAACTGCCCTGGCATCTCTTCAGCAATTTCTTCGGCGGTGATCTGGCGGTAATTAACCGAAACGCCCGTGTCGAGACAGTGAAGCCTGGCGACGGACAGTGGTGCTTCGCCCATATCGATACCGGTTACATCGGCTCCACGCAGGGCCATGGATTCACTGAGAATACCGCCGCCACAACCAATATCTATGACCTTTTTACCCGCCAGTCCAACCCGCTGATCAATATAATTCAGTCTGAGAGGGTTAATTTCATGCAGCGGTCTGAACTCACTGTCCGGATCCCACCAGCGACTGGCCAGCTCTTCAAATTTGGCAATTTCTCCCGGGTCGACATTTTGTGCTGAGCGCATTTCGGTCATTGATTCCAGCCGTAAATAACTAAGTGGTTTCTGAATATACCCATCGCCTTTCAAGATGATGCGTTGTTGTCTGCCCTCATTCACCCCGATCACCTACTACTTGTAGGCTCACGGGGTGAATGAGGTTGACGCCTAGCCTGATCTTGAAATTCAATGGGTATAGAACTGTTGAATCGATTCGTTGAAACCTGATTCGTATCGTCCGGCGATTATACCTGTGTTGTCTTTTCAGTTCAGCTATCTGGAATAGGCTTCGGATGAATTGATAAAAAACCTGTTTTTCGGGCCCTCCCTGACTCGCCGTAAGCATAGAGTCTGTGGTATTCTTGAGGGCTTGTATCAAGCGATGAGAGATGTACTGCTGCAGGATGATCAAACAAGATTATTCGTCGGCTGTCTGGTTTGTCGCATTAACTGAGATTCCTGCAGTAATTCCTGCCCTCCGGCAGCAGATTCAAGGTGTTTAACCCTGTACTGACTAAACCGGATTGCTGCAACGGGTTCCTGGCCCGCGGGTTATTTGGAACGGATGCTGAAAGCTATCTGTTGGGCGAAAGCAAAAGGACGACTGGGTTTCCATGACTGAAATTGCCAAAGAGATTCTCCCGGTAAATATTGAAGATGAACTCAAACGGTCCTATCTGGACTATGCCATGAGTGTCATCGTCGGGCGGGCACTGCCCGATGTTCGTGACGGACTGAAACCGGTTCACAGGCGTGTTTTGTTTGCCATGAGTGAACTGGGCAATGACTGGAACAAACCCTACAAAAAATCGGCACGTGTTGTCGGTGATGTTATTGGTAAGTATCACCCCCATGGTGATTCAGCGGTTTACGACACAATAGTTCGACTGGCTCAACCATTTTCCATGCGTTATATGTTGGTAGATGGTCAGGGGAACTTTGGTTCCATTGATGGTGATTCAGCAGCGGCCATGCGATATACAGAAATTCGCATGAAGAAGATTGCTCATCATCTGCTGGCTGACCTTGAAAAGGAAACGGTTGATTACGTACCTAACTATGATGGTACTGAACAGATTCCCGAAGTAATGCCTACCCGCGTTCCTAACCTGCTGGTGAATGGCTCTGCGGGTATTGCGGTTGGTATGGCCACCAATATTCCCCCTCACAATCTCACCGAAGTGGTTAATGGTTGTCTGGCGTTACTGGACGATGAATTCATCACTATTGATGAATTGATGGAGCACATTCCGGGTCCCGATTTCCCTACTGCCGCCACTATTAATGGTCGTGCGGGAATTCTTCAGGCTTATCGTTCCGGGCGTGGACGAATTTATATTCGTGCCAAAGCTGATATTGAACACGATGAAAAACGCAACAAAAGCACCATTATTATTAATGAGCTTCCTTATCAGGTTAATAAGGCGCGTCTCATCGAGAAAATTGCCGAACTGGTAAAAGACCGCAAAATTGAAGGCATTACCGAACTTCGTGACGAGTCTGATAAAGACGGGATGCGGGTGGTCATTGAACTGCGTCGGGGTGAAAATGCCGAAGTAGTTCTGAATAACCTCTATTCCCAGACTCAACTGGAAAACGTTTTCGGCATCAATATGGTGGCTCTGCAGGATGGCCAGCCAAAATTGATGAATCTGAAGGATATTATTGCTGCCTTTATCCGTCATCGGCGTGAGGTGGTTACACGCAGAACCGTTTTCGAACTGCGCAAGGCCCGTGAGCGTGGACACACTCTTGAAGGGCTGGCCGTTGCCCTGTCCAATATTGATCCTATTATTCAGTTGATAAAAGATTCTCCCACGCCGGCTGACGCTAAAGAGAAGCTGGTGGCGCAGGGCTGGAATCCTGGTCATATGACTGAAATGGCGGAACGAGCTGGAGCAGATGCCTGTCGTCCGGATGAACTGCCAGAAGAATATGGTTTGCGTGATGGTCTGTATTACCTTTCTCCGGCTCAGGCTCAGGCTATTCTGGAAATGCGTCTGCACCGTCTCACCGGTCTGGAACATGACAAACTGCTGGACGAATATCGTGAACTTCTGGACAAGATTGCCGAGTTGCTATTGATTCTTTCCAGTCAGGAACGGTTGAAAGAGATTATTCGTGAAGAGCTCGAACAGGTTCGCGAAGAGTTTGGTGATGAACGACGCACGGATATTACCAGCTCACGACGTGATCTGACGGTTGAAGATCTTATTGATGTTGAAGATATGGTGGTGACTGTATCTCATGGTGGATACGCCAAGACCACACCTCTGGATACCTATCAGGCCCAGAAACGTGGCGGTCGGGGTAAATCTGCAGCGTCAGTGAAAGAAGAAGATTACGTAGAACACATGCTGGTGGCCAATACTCATACCCAGATTCTCTGTTTCTCCAACAGAGGTAAGGTGTATTGGTTAAAAGTTTACCAGATACCCCAGGCGGGCCGAACATCTCGTGGTCGACCTGTAGTGAATATTCTGCCCTTTGAAGAAGGTGAACGAATCACCGCATTATTGCCGGTAGAAGAGTTTACTGAAGGGCATTTTGTCTTTATGGCGACCATGAATGGCACCGTGAAGAAAACACCTCTTGAGCAGTTTTCCCGTCCCAGATCCAGTGGCTTGATAGCTCTTGGCCTGGATGAAGGTGATGTACTCATGGGTGCAGAAATTACCACCGGTGACAAGCAGGTGATGTTGCTGTCCAACGGTGGTAAAGCCATTCGTTTCGAGGAAACCGATGTTCGGGCCATGGGTCGTACTGCACGGGGTGTCAGAGGTATTCGTTTGCAGGAGAGTCAGCGGGTTATTTCGTTGATAATTCCTGAGGATGGAGCCCAGATACTTACGGCCAGTGAAAATGGCTTTGGTAAGCGGACCAATGTAGATGATTTCAGAATTACCGGACGTGGTGGTCAGGGGGTTATCTCCATGCAGCTGACCGAGCGGAATGGTGAGCTTATTGGCGCTATCCAGGTGAAGGATGGTGAAGAAATTATGCTGATATCCGATCAGGGAACCCTGGTGAGAACCCGGATTGATGAGGTGTCAGTGATGAGTCGTAATACCCAGGGTGTCACGCTTATCAAGGTTCAGGTTGATGAGAAGCTGGTGGGTGTTGCCAGGGTTGAAGAGCCTGAGGAACCAGAAATTCTGGAAGAGGCTGAAGGTGCTGAAAGTGCTGAAGCGGATGCTGGTGCAGTTACTGAGAGTATCGAACCTGCATCCGAAGCTGTACCTCCCCAGGAGCAAACTGAATCGTCTGAAAATCAGGAACCCGAGAGTGATTGATGGTTTCTGAGTAAAGCGCCAGCCTGGGAGTTTGACTGAGAATAGCGTCCGCAGTAGGGCAACTGTTCTTGGTCAGGCTTCTGGTGCTGGCGTTTTTGCTTTTATACTGTGTGTTTGTTATCTGGGTTGAATTGCTGTTTGGATGGACGTGCATAGAACAGGTAGGAGTCGTTGTGAATCATTCTGTAAATGAGCTGTTGGCCCAACTGGAAAGTCGGGTTTATAACTTTTCCGCCGGTCCTGCGCCGCTTCCCAGGGAAGTGTTGGAGCAGGCCCGTGATGAAATGATGAATTGGGGTGATATTGGTGCCTCTATCATGGAAGTCAGTCATCGTGGTGACGCTTTTATGGGTGTGGCCCGTCAGGCAGAGGAAGATTTGCGTGATCTGCTGAAAATACCTTCCAATTATAAAGTGCTGTTTTTACAGGGTGGTGCCCGGGGACAATTTGCGGCCCTGCCGATGAATATCAAAGGCGGTTTTACTACTGCGGACTATATAAACAGTGGTCATTGGGCTCAGTCTGCAATAAAAGAAGCGCAGCGGTATCTGGATGTTGATATTGTGGCGGACGGAAAGGGTACTCATTTCCACAGTATGCCGGAGCAGAGCCAGTGGCGGCTGAATTCTGATGCCGCCTACCTGCACTACACGCCCAACGAAACCATCGGTGGGCTTGAATTCCCCTTTATTCCCGATTCAGGTGATGTGCCCCTGGTGGCTGATATGTCATCCAATATTCTGTCCAGACCGGTAGATATCAGTCAGTTCGGCGTGATTTACGCAGGTGCCCAGAAAAACATGGGGCCAGCAGGTCTGACGCTGGTGATCATTCGTGAAGATCTGCTTGAACGCAGTTCACCTATCTGTCCTGCGGTGCTGGATTATAAAGTGCAGGTCTCAAAGGATTCCATGTATAACACGCCTCCTACCTACGCCTGGTATCTGGCAGGACTGGTCTTCAAGTGGCTGAAAAAGCAGGGTGGCTTGACGGCCATGAATCAGCTGAATGGCCGCAAGGCTGGCAAACTCTATAGTCAGATCGATGGTTCGGATTTTTACAGTAACCCGGTGGATATTGAGTGGCGATCAAGGATGAATGTTCCATTTACCTTGGTGAAACCCGAGCTGGATTCGGTCTTTCTATCGGAGTCGGAACGGGCAGGGTTTCGATATCTGAAGGGGCATAAGGCAGTAGGCGGAATGAGAGCCAGTATCTATAATGCTGTGCCAGAGCAGCATGTAGATGCTTTGATCGGGTTTATGAAAGAGTTTGAGCGGCGGTACGGATAATGACAGATGATAAGCTGAATGGTTTACGCCAGAAAATAGATGGGCTTGATAAAAAAATACTTGAGTTTATCAGTGAGCGTGCGCGTTGTGCCCAGGAAGTGGCCCGTGTCAAAACAGCGGCTGATCCTTCTGCGGTTTTTTATCGACCTGAGCGTGAAGCCCAGGTGCTGCGCAGTATCATGGAGAAAAATACCGGCCCTCTGAATGATGAAGAGATGGCGCGACTGTTTCGGGAAATCATGTCCGCCTGTCTGGCGCTCGAAGAGCCGATTAAAGTAGCGTATCTGGGGCCTGAAGGTACCTTTACCCAGCAGGCGTCCATCAAACATTTCGGACATTCAGCGGTTTGTGTGCCCATGTCAGCTATTGATGAAGTTTTTCGTGAGGTGGCGGCCGGTGCTGTAAATTATGGGGTGGTTCCTGTTGAGAATTCTACCGAGGGTGTCATCAGTCACACCCTTGATAGCTTTATGGATTCATCTCTGCAGATTTGTGGTGAAGTGGTATTGAGAATACATCAGCATCTGCTGGTGTCTGAAAATACCCGTAAAGAGCATATAACCCGTATTTATTCTCATGCCCAATCACTTGCCCAGTGTCGTAAATGGCTGGATGCGAAATGGCCTATGGCTGAAAGGGTGGCGGTGAGTTCAAATGCAGAGGCAGCCAAACGTATTCGAGGTGAATGGAATGCTGCGGCTATTGCGGGTGACATGGCCGCTGAATTATACAGCCTGGATAAACTGGCAGAAAAGATCGAAGACTTACCTGATAATTCAACCCGGTTTCTTATAATTGGTAATGAACAGGTGCCTGCCAGTGATGCGGATAAAACGTCCATCGTTGTAGGAATTAAAAATCAGCCTGGTGCATTGCATACTATTCTTGAGCCTTTCCATATATACAATATTGATTTGACCAGAATTGAGTCCAGACCGACGCGTAATGGTATGTGGAGTTATGTCTTCTTTATTGATTTCGATGGGCACAGAGATGACCCGGTGGTGAACAAGGCGTTGTCACGATTGAGCGAGCGGACTCATGATTATCGGGTTCTCGGATCTTACCCCAAGGGTGTTCTATAGCAAGGCCTCTGAGATTTAATGATGGCCCGATAATGTATGCGGGTTCAATAAATAACCTGAATGCTGCCTCGCTGGTTTATAGCTGTCTGGCAGACTCCGGGTTTTATAATAAAGGTATAATTATGTCGTGTGATTTTCTGGAGCTGGCTGTACCGGGTGTTCGGAGTCTTAGCCCTTATCCTCCCGGAAAGCCCATTGAAGAGCTGGCTCGTGAGCAGGGGTTGGTTCCTGAGGATATAGTTAAACTGGCCAGTAATGAAAATCCACTGGGACCGGCAACCTCTTCCGTGATGGCTATGGGGGAGAGCATGATGGACATGGCCCGGTATCCTGATGGTGGTGGATTTGGGCTGAAGAAAGCACTGTCTGAAAAACTGGCTGTAGAGGCCAGTCAAATTACTCTGGGTAATGGTTCAAACGATGTGCTGGTTCTGCTGGCTGAGTGCTGGTTGAGCCCGAAAAGTTCAGCGGTTTTTTCTGAATTTGCTTTTGTCGTTTACCCTATAGCCGTGAAAGCTTCCGGTGCTGAAAGTATTGTTGTGCCCGCTAAAGACTGGGGGCATGATCTGGATGCGATGGCTGCGGCAATCAGAGGCGATACCCGAATTGTTTTTCTGGCCAACCCTAATAACCCCACGGGTACCTGTTTCTCAAAAAATGAATTGAATACCTTTTTGGAAAAGGTGCCGGAGGATGTTCTTGTAGTGTTGGATGAGGCCTATTTTGAATATGCCCATGACGACGGGCACCCGGATGGTATTGCTTTGCTGGATCAATATCCGAACCTGGTTGTGACGAGAACGTTCTCGAAAGCTTACGGTCTTGCCGGTGCTCGAGTGGGTTACTCGGTATCCAGTCCTGCGATTGCTGATGTTCTTAACCGCCTTCGCCAGCCTTTTAATGTGAATCTGGCTGCGCAGGCAGCGGCCATTGCTGTGCTTTCTGATGCAGAATATCTGGAGCGTTCAGTTGAGGTTAACAGGCTGGGAATGATTCAGCTGGAAACCGGTCTGGAGAGGCTGGGGTTAAGCTGGATTCCGTCAGCGGGTAATTTTATCACTGTTGATATGGCTGGTGATGCTATGAATATCTATCAAAAGCTCCTTTCGGAAGGTGTAATCGTTCGGCCGGTGGCAAATTACGGAATGCTGAATCACTTGCGGATTTCAGTAGGGCTGCCGGAAGAAAACAGTCGGTGTCTTGAAGTATTAGAGAAAATTCTGTGACTAAAACCCTGCAATCTATAGATTCCCTGCTGGTTGTCGGACTTGGATTGATGGGTGGCTCGTTTGCTGCTGCACTTAAATCCTCCGGAGTCTGCGCGAAGGTGTATGGCTTTGATCAGCGTCAGGAGTCCATTGATGAGGCGCTGGCACTGGGTATTATTGATGAGGGGTGTGGTTCTCTGCTTGAAGGGGCAGAGCAGGCTGATGTCATTATGTTATCGGTGCCGATGCTGGGGATGGAGTCTGTCTTACGAGCGTTGTCCGCTATTTCGCTGACCGGGAAAATTATTACCGATGTCGGCAGTTGTAAGGGTGCGATGATTGAAGCAGCAAGGCAGGTGTTTGGCTGTGTGCCCTCCAATCTCGTACCGGGACATCCTATTGCAGGGTCTGAAAAAAGCGGTGTCAGTGCTGCCAGAGCCGACCTGTTTGTGGCTCATAACCTGATATTGACGCCAGTGCCTGAAACAGACAGCGATTGCCTTCGTGTTATTGGAAACCTCTGGCAGTCCTGTGGTGCTAACGTCAGCATAATGGATGTGGCGCGCCATGATGAAGTACTGGCAAAAACCAGTCATCTCCCACATCTTCTGGCGTTTTCTCTGGTAGATACCCTGGCAGGAAATCCTGATAATCAGGATATTTTTCGCTTTGCAGCAGGTGGTTTCAGAGACTTTACCCGGATTGCAGGTAGTGACCCGATTATGTGGCACGACATTGCCCTGGGTAACAGTGAGGCGGTTCTGAAATCTCTTGATCATTTTACCGAGGGTCTGACCAGACTCAGAAAGGCCGTTGTCGAGAATGACAGTCAGGGGCTTTTAGGAATTTTTGAACGTGCCCGGGCTGCCCGGCAGCATTTCGCCACAGTGTTGGCAAGAAGAGCTTATATGGCAAGTATGAAAGACAGTGCTCAGACATTTATTACCTCGCCTGGCGGGATGTTGACCGGTGAGTTGAGGGTTCCGGGCGATAAGTCCATTTCCCATCGCTCAATCATGCTGGGTGCGTTGGCAGAAGGGGTAACCATTGTCGATGGTTTCCTGGAAGGTGAAGACGCCATGGCGACCCTGCAGGCATTTCGTGATATGGGTGTTGTTATTGAAGGCCCCCAGGATGGACGGGTTACTATCCACGGCGTAGGTATGAATGGCCTTCAGCCACCGCCTGGTCCTTTATATCTTGGGAACGCCGGAACCGCTATGCGATTAATGGCCGGTCTGATGGCTGGTCAGGATTTCGACGTCACCCTCACAGGTGATGTTTCGCTTTCGGGGCGTCCCATGAATCGTGTGGTGGCTCCCCTGGTCGAAATGGGCGCAGAAATTGCCACCGCCGAAGGGGGGCGTCCTCCGCTGCATATAAAGGGTGGTAAAAAGCTTAAGGGGATTGATTATCAACTGCCTATGGCGTCTGCCCAGGTTCAGTCGTGTTTATTGTTGGCTGGCATGTATGCTGAGGGTAAGACATCGGCTGATGCGCCCGGTATTGTCAGAGATCATACCAATAGAATGTTAAGCGGCTTTGGTTATTCGATAGATTCAATCGATAATAAAGTAGCTATTCTTGGTGGGGGCACGCTGTCTGCAACCTCCATTGATGTGCCTGCTGATATTTCTTCGGCAGCCTTTTTTCTGGTGGCGGCGTCTATTGCGCAAGGGTCTGATTTGACCCTGACCCATGTGGGTATGAATCCTACCCGATCGGGGGTTGTTGAAATTTTGCGTCTGATGGGCGCGGACATCACTCTGAGTAATGAAAAGCTGGTGGGTGGTGAGCCCGTGGCAGATCTCAGGGTTAAGTCAGCTGCATTGCAAGGTATTGAAATACCTCAAAAGCTGGTTCCCATTGCCATTGATGAATTTCCTGTTTTATTTGTGGCGGCGGCCTGTGCAGAAGGTCGCACAGTGTTAACCGGCGCTAAAGAGCTGCGGGTAAAAGAAAGTGATCGTATTCAGGCGATGGTGGACGGGCTCAAGATTTTAGGTGTTGATGCCGAAGCACTGGCGGATGGCATGGTTATTAACGGTGGTCAGCCTATTGGTGGTGGAACGGTTGATAGTCATGGTGATCATCGGATCGCCATGGCGTTTACAGTGGCAGGCCTTTGCGCGGGATCTGAAATTCGTATTCAGGATTGTGCTAATGTTGCGACTTCGTTTCCAGATTTTATCCGACTTGCCAGTAAGGCGGGTCTTAATGTTTCTGTTGAAGGTATCGGCGAGTGAGTGATTCCGGAGTGACTGTAACTGTAGTCACCATTGATGGCCCCAGTGGTTCGGGTAAAGGAACAATAGCGGCTTTGCTTGCAAAGGAGTTGAGCTGGGGTTTGCTGGATAGCGGAGCGCTTTATCGGCTGACAGCGCTTGCCGCGATGAATCATGGTGTTGATTTTTCTGATGAAGCCTCTCTTGAGGTTCTGGCCGGGCATCTGGATGTTCAGTTTCACCCTGGTGAAGAGGGTGAAGGCCATAAGGTTGTGCTTGAAGGGGAAGAGGTGGGAGCCAGTCTTCGTACAGAAGAAGTGGGTGCCATGGCGTCCAGGGTGGCGATGCTGCCAGGCGTGCGCTCTGCTTTGCTTCAACGTCAGCGAGGGTTTGCGGAAAAACCGGGTTTGATTGCTGATGGCAGGGATATGGGGACGGTGGTTTTTCCTGAGGCACCCCTCAAAATCTTTCTTACGGCCAGTGCCGATGAAAGAGCAAAAAGACGTTTTGAACAGTTGCAACAAAAAGGGATTGATGCTAGTTTGGGTCGCCTTTTGTCTGACATTCAGGCCAGAGATGAACGTGACAGCAATCGTGCTGTGGCGCCACTCAAACCTGCTGATGATGCTGTAGCCCTTGATAGTACTAGAATGTCTATCCAGGAAGTATTCAACAGGGTGTTGTCCGAAATGAGGTTAAGAGGGCTTTTTTAAGCGCTCAGTTATATTCAGAATTTTTTAAGTTGAAGTTTTCAAGTTTTTTTAACGTGAAGGTTTCAAACTAAAAGTTTCACAAACAGCTCCAGGGTTGTTTGTATCTGTGAATGCAGGCGGTTCCTGCGTTCTTTTACTGGTGGTTCGAATCTGGCGTAATGCCAGCATTCCAGATACGAACCCATTTATAGTAACCCACACTGGCTGGCAGTGTGGCAGACAATCAGTTATCACACTTATTCCATAAGTGTGCTCTGGCTGTGCGTATAGTTACAGGAAAAATCATGAGCGAAAGCTTTGCCGATCTATTTGAAGAAAGCCTGAAAGAAATCGAAATGAAGCCAGGCGCCATTGTTAGTGGCGTAGTGGTAGATATCGATAGCGACTGGGTCACTGTGCATGCGGGTCTTAAGTCTGAGGGTGTTATCCCTAAGGCTCAGTTCCAGGATGATAACGGTGAACTGTCCATCGCTATAGGCGACGAAGTCCAGGTAGCTCTGGATGCGGTTGAAGACGGTTTCGGTGAAACCCGTCTGTCCCGTGAAAAAGCCAAGCGTATGGAAGCCTGGGGCGAGCTCGAGAAAGCCTTCGAAGCAGAAGAAATTGTCAAGGGTGTTATCTCTGGCAAGGTTAAGGGTGGATTCACCGTTGACGTGGCTTCTATTCGTGCATTCCTGCCAGGTTCTCTGGTTGACGTTCGTCCGGTACGCGATACTGCGCATCTGGAAGGCAAAGAGCTGGAATTCAAGGTCATCAAGCTGGATCAGAAACGCAACAACGTTGTTGTTTCTCGTCGTAGTGTTCTGGAAGCTGAAAACAGTGCTGAGCGTGAGCAGCTGCTGGGATCCTTGCAGGAAGGTCATGAAGTTAAGGGTATCGTTAAGAACCTGACCGATTACGGTGCTTTTGTTGATCTGGGTGGTGTTGATGGTCTGCTGCACATTACAGATATGGCCTGGAAGCGAATCAAGCATCCTGGCGAAATCGTTAATGTTGGTGATGAAATCAACGTTAAGGTACTGAAGTTTGATCGTGAGCGTAATCGCGTATCTCTGGGTCTGAAGCAGCTGGGTGAAGATCCATGGGTTGCTATTACCAACCGCTTCCCAGAAGGAACACGGGTTACCGGTCGTGTGACTAATCTGACTGATTACGGCTGCTTTGTTGAGCTGGAAGAAGGTGTTGAAGGTCTGGTACACGTTTCCGAAATGGATTGGACTAACAAGAATATTCATCCTTCCAAGGTTGTTTCTCTGGGTGATGAAGTTGAAGTTCAGGTTCTGGATATTGACGAAGAGCGTCGTCGTATCTCCCTGGGTATCAAGCAGTGTAAGAATAATCCCTGGGAAGAGTTCTCCGGTACCTTTAATAAGGCTGATAAGCTGAAAGGCAAGATCAAGTCTATCACTGACTTCGGTATCTTTATTGGTCTGGACGGTGGCATCGACGGTCTGGTACATCTGTCCGATATCTCCTGGAACGAAGTTGGCGAAGATGCTGTTCGCAAATATCGTAAGGGCGATGAAGTTGAAGCTGTTATCCTGGCTATCGACGCAGAGCGTGAGCGTATTTCTCTGGGCATCAAGCAGTTGTCTGAAGATCCGTTTAACACCTTCGCAAGCCTGAATGAAAAAGGCACTATTGTTAAGGGTGTTATCAAGGAAGTCACTGCCAAGGCTGCTACTGTAGAGCTGGCGGAAGACGTTCTCGCTACTCTGAAAGCTTCTGAAATCAGCATTGATCGCGTTGAAGACGCAACTAATGTATTGAAAGAAGGTGAAGAAGTAGAAGCTCGCATCATCAGTATCGATCGTAAGAACCGCAACATCAGTCTTTCTATCAAAGCGAAAGATCAGGCTGAAGAGAAAGCGGCTATGAAAGAGCTGCGTAGCAAGCCTGAAGCTGAAACCACTACAGCAGGTCCTACCACTATTGGTGATCTGATCAAGGCGCAGATGGACAGCAAATAATTGCTGCTATGAAGGTCTTTGGCGCAGGGTAAGAAATTATTCTGGGCTTTTAAAAAAAACCGCGGACTTGTTCCGCGGTTTTTTTATGGGAATCAAAGGGTTGCTTGATTTCTGGATTTGGGTTAGCTAGGGTAGGAATACTCTGGTTGTAATAGGTGTATCTAAATTCATCGCGCATCTGTACCAGAACCATCAGGGAGTGGTAGGGAAAGGAAAAATGACAATGACCCGGTCTGAAATGATTGATCAGATAACTGAATTACAACCGCAACTGTCAGTCAAGGATGTTGAGCTGGCGGTTAAAACCATTATTGAATCAATGTCTCGTGCGCTGGCTGAAGGTGAGCGCGTTGAGATTAGAGGGTTTGGCAGCTTTTCTCTTCATTACAGGGCTCCGAGAGTGGGGCGAAATCCTAAAACCGGTGAGTCTGTGAGCCTTAGTGGTAAATTTGTGCCTCACTTTAAACCGGGAAAAGAAATGAGAGAGCGGGTTAACAGTGCTTTGAAATAACGGCCGCTGATCAATGCTAAATCAGCGGTACTTTATTTTAAGAAATACCCATGATAATTGCTGATTAGATTGTATTGACTAAAAGCTTACATTGGCGCATGCCTGACCGCTTGTCATCGGTAGTAGCCGATAGCTGTTTGAGCCGATAGCTGTTTGAGTCGATAGCGCTTTTGTTGAAGATCAGGCTATGAATCCTGATAATTATCGGAGTATGAATTACTGTGATCATGACACTTGTTGTCTGGTGTAAGCGTTTGCTTGTTCTGGCCCTGTTTTTTGTTTTTCTGATTTTCTTCGTGAATTTTACCCTGACTAATACCCAGATGATTGGCCTTGATTTTATTGGTTTTACTCTTCCTGAGTTGAAAGTGTCAACCCTGGTGGTTGTGCCATTTCTTCTCGGTGGTTTATTGGGCTTGACCGTTGCCAGTTTTGTTATTGCAAGGCTTCGTCTGGGGAATGCCAGTCTCAGGCGAAATCTGGCAAGGCGTGATGCGGAATTGCAGAAGCTGAGGACGAATACCCTGAAAGGGTTAACGGATGCCTGATCTTGTTCTCCTTGTTGTTATTCTTGCTGCAATTCTGATTGGGTATTTCTTCGGCAGAAGGGATCAGAGGCTCAAGGGAGTTGATCGAGGTCAGAGTCTCAGTCGGGATTATTTTGTTGGCTTGAATTACCTGTTGAATGAGCAGACAGATGAAGCAATAGAGACGTTCATCAAAGCCCTGGATATTAATAATGATACCGTAGATACCTATCTTGCTCTGGGTAGTTTATTTTGCAAACGGGGAGAAGTTGATAAATCCATTCGTGTGCATCAGGATCTTCTTGCGCGTCCCAGCCTGACTTCTAATCAATCTATTCGTGTTCAGCTGGCCCTGGCCCGGGATTATCTTTCTGCGGGATTGCTGGATCGTGCAGAAACTATATTGTCCGATCTGGGGCGTCAAAATAGTGAGTATCGTCAAGAGGCGCTGATTCAGCTATTGAAAGTCTATGAGCAGGAAAAGGAATGGTTTATGGCGGCTGAAGTAGCTGAAAAGTTGCTTCAGATAAAAAATGAAAAATTTTCCATTAATCTTGCTCACTACTATTGTGAGCAGGGTGATCTGTGTTTAAGAAATAATGATCATCTGGCTGCCCGAAAATTTGTGCGTAAAGCGTTTACCAAAGATAAAAACAGCGTGCGCGCCAGTCTGTTGTTGGGTCAAATGGAGCTGGCGGAGGGTAGCTACAAAGAGTGTATCAAGGTTCTCCAGAAAATTTCACGGCAGAATATGAAGTTTGTTTCTTTAGCGATTCCAATGCTGGAGATGGCTTATGAGCGACTGGGCAGTGTTCGTGGATTGACATCCTTTCTGTCCTATTGTCTTAAAGAAGATCCCGGCAGCGCTCTGTTACTGGCGATGACCAGAATAAGGCTTCAGGGTGAAGGTGAATCGTCTGCTATTGAATTTTTGACCAGTCAGTTAAATCGTCATCCAACTCTTAAAGGGTTGAGTGTTTTGATTGATTTACAGCTAAGGGATTCAACTCAGGGGTCTCAAACCAGTCTGGTATTAATCCGAAAGCATATCGCCAGAATACTGGAATTCAAACCTGTGTATGAGTGCGGGAAGTGTGGTTTCTCTGGAAAGAAAATGCACTGGCGGTGCCCTGGCTGTCATTCCTGGGAAACCATTTCGCCTATTCAGGGTATTGAAGGTGAGTAATCTGTCACTGATCTATCAGCTATTCCCGACGAATTGATTCCGATACCTTAGAGACAACTTAATACAGACTTAAAAATAAGAGCAAAAGAAAGGCCTGCACTCCTATTGAGGCAGCAGAATGGAATTTAATATAACCCTGAAAACCTGGCTATCTTTCGATTTTATGAAGTGTCTAGCTTTATTTTTTCCGGCTTGAATCCATTTGTGATTGCACTAAATAAATCCTCCCAGCTATCAACCATCCAACTGATAAATAAACACGTCATTCTCTTCCAAAGATATTTTCGTGTTCCTCTTGATCGCTTCTTTAATGCTTTTTGAAATTCCGGGCTGGACATCTCCTGGATTTGATCCACCAGAAATGCCAGAAATGTAAGGTAGGCAAAATTCGTCGCCAGATGCTCTTTGCCATGACCGTAATTGTGTTCCAGATGATAACCTTGGTTTTTCAGGGTGTTAAACGTTTGATTTTCAATATGCCATCTGCATCGTCCTCCTCTCATGACACTGTGTACTGTCTCTTCATTTAATTCAATATCTGTTACCCAGCACCAATTATGTTGGTGACCTTTCTTGTCGATTTCAATGTAATCAAGAACATTGACTTTCTCAACCTGATCTTGCAAATTCAGTGAGACGTTATTAGCGAATCGAAAGTTGTGCTTTACTCCATTTTTTTTATCATTGATTTTATGGTGATGGACTTCTCCCTCATCATATAGTGCATTCATCGCCTCAATAAGCGATACATGATTACCATCCTTAGCCACAATGATATAGTGCCAGCCATACTTCTTAATCAGCGCGATAGTAGGGTTGTCAGCGTATAGACCATCCAGAAGGATGATCAGTTTCAGCAGAGGATGTACTCGTTTTACGTGCGCAAAAAAACGTTTTATTGCATTTTTTTCGCAGTCATTTTTGGTGCACCCATCCTGACGAATAATAGCTTCTGGTTCAAGAGGTATAACTGTTTTCTGATCAGGGTGAGCAATGCAGCCTCCCATCATATTATGGTAGAAGGCTTCATTTTTCTTTCCTTCGTTTTTAATGCAGCAGTCTTTACAGCCACATTTCCCAGAATAAAAAAGTCCGGTGCCATTGATGGGCAGCAGATAATGGTCTTTCAATTTATCACAATTGAATTTGAATCCGTTGAGGGCACCATTTCGTTGAATAATAGAAAATAACTTCTTAAATGGTTTTCGAATATCGTCAGGATTTATTAAATCAACAACTGCTCTCATTTGAGTGTCAGACGGAACTTTTCCATCTTTGACGTGATACAACTTTTCAAGATTATGGCAACGGATTTTATCTACCCGCTCATCATCAAATCCTAACAGAGAATCGTACTTTTGATGCATCATAGCAAAGGCAGACATTAGGAAGTTTTCAAAAGGAATAGGACAACTTCTAGATCGGTGATCCTTAATTCTGCCAAAGCACTCGAATAGGCTATGTTCCCGCCAATAGTTGTATTGCTTACTCCCTATGTTTACAGGGCTACAGACGTGCCTTATAAAGTAGAGATATGACTAAATCTTGTATATTGCATTTGTTTATTGCCCAAAGAACAGCGATTTGTTCTGGGATACCTTCCTATCTCATGAATAGCCATATGTGGAGCAGGAAAATAAAGTTTTTATAGGACTTTAGTGCTCCCAACTATTGACGGGAACATAGCCACTCGAATACCTTGTTGATAAGATTTGTGGCATTAAAGTGCTTGCTGTACTTCTTAATAGCGGTAGCCATAATCAGGTAAACGACAGTAATGTAGTAAGTATCTATTTTAGTTGATTAAAATTGTGCGAGGGCTTTTTTACAACCTGCCTGTGTGCCTTGCAGCAGAAGGGGCTCAGAATTCATCGGGAATTGCTGCTGATCTATTGTGGCGGGGGATATTATTGACGATTTGTTTCCTGGCTTATGCGGGAAATGCAGGGTAGAAAATCAATTGACCAGAATTAAAAAAGCCAGCTGATCAGCTGGCTTTTTTAATTCTGGCTCCCTGAGCTGGACTCGAACCAGCGACCCAATGATTAACAGTCATTTGCTCTACCAACTGAGCTATCAGGGAACAGCTGATCGTCATCATACTTGTCCAGACTAAAGAGTCAAGCGGTATATCGCAATTAATGATTGGCTATGGGGAATCTTGTATTAAGCTCCCGAGGCGCGAGTGCATTGCTTCTGTTGATTTCTCCGAAGAATCAATTTCATTCAGTATTCAGTGAATTGTGTCTGATCACTATCTTATCAATTCAAAACAGAACTTTTTCCCAATGGTAGCTCTAAGTTATTAAATAATCAGAAGAAGGTAGTGTATTGATGGTCTTGCAGAAGCTTAAAACAATCCAGCGTCTCGTTATAGTATCTGTGTGCATGAGCCCTGCTACTTCATCGGCTTCAGCTAAGCCTGAGCAGTGCATTCCTATCAATCGTGAGGTGGTGCCAGAACTTGCTATGGGGGGCGCTCTCCTGAGTTTTTATAATCTTGAAAATATAATCTGGTCAACAAGCGATTTGAATCAATTCAGTGCGGATGACAGTAATTGGCAAACCTTTGATTTCGATCAGTGGTGTTATATGGAAACCATAGGAGAAGGTATGGAGGGGACTGCGGTGCGTATTCGTAAAAGTGAGGCATCCAATCATAGTAAAGACTACGTATTGAAAATCTATAAATCCTCTTGGCCTCGGGAAGAAATTTTCAATCTGATACGGGCCGGTAATATACTGAGCAAACAGTCTTATTTTACCCAGGTTTATGGTGTGATTGCTGATGAGCAATCAATTGATGCTGTATTCATGACGCTCAGTGAAGCCAATGTGATTACAACGCTACGTAAAACTTTCGATATTAAAAAGCATGGAGAATCATTGGGTAGCATTGCTCTGGCTAAATTACTGATAGCTCTTCTGCAGGGCATGACGGATATGCATTCGCGCGGAATTATTCATAATGATTTACATGACGAAAATGTAATGCTTGATCACCAGGGTAAGGTAAAATTTATCGACTTTGATGGCAGTCGGGTGGTTAAGCTCGGTTTACAGAGTGCTTTTCCCGGCTCTGATGATGTTCAAATAATGTATCGTGACAGTATTTCAGGGTTTATTGATGTGGCTCAACTGCGCGACTCTGAGCGGGTACTATTCGAGCAGGTTACTCACTGGATGTATAGATATAGATATAGATATTCAAGTGATATTACCTGGGAGCAGCATCTGCTGAAAGTGCAGGAAACCATAGAAATATTGCAGACAATTTCCCTGAACCCTTCACTGGACAGATAAAATTAAATGAGCGTATCAACGATTCGGGTTTGATCGTGTGAAAATAATCATTGGCATTTCACGTACCAGGACTCAATGTCTGAGCCCGTTTCATGCCAGATTATAATGCTTGATAGGTGTGTTCAGGTCGGGGGAATGCCGACCTGAATTACTAATCAGGAAAGAGCATCTTCCAGACGATTCAATGCCTTTTCCAGTGCGTCATCACTGGTTGCAAATGAAAGTCTCATGCAGCCTTCGGTTCCAAAGGCTGAGCCGGGAACCAGAGCCACGCCTTTTTCGAGAAAAAGAGCAGCTAGATCAGTATCCTTTTTGAGGTTTAAGTTTTTCATTGCGGCTGTAAAGTCAGCAAAGGCATAAAAGGTTCCGTCACCTTCAATAGCGCTGACTCCAGGAAGCTTATTCAAGCGACCGACAACATAATCGTGACGTTTTTTAAATGAGACCAGCATCTCACGAACGCATTCCTGAGAGCCATCCAGGGCAGCAATTGCTGCAGCCTGCGCAATGGAGCAGGGGTTGGAAGTGCTCTGGGACTGGATCTTTTTCATATTTTTGATCAGCCATTCCGGTCCCCCGGCATATCCAATACGCCAGCCGGTCATTGAATAGGCTTTTGATACACCATTCAAAACAATAGTTCTGTCGTACAGCTCAGGACAAGCCATGAGAATGTTGCAGAATGGCTCTTCACTCCACAGGATATGTTCATACATATCATCGGTAGCGACCATCACATGGGAGTGTTTGATGAGCACCTGACCGAGTGCTTCAAGTTCTTTACGACTATAGGCAGTGCCGGATGGATTGGAAGGGCTGTTAATGACCACTAATTTGGTCTTTGGGGTAATGGCGGCATCCAGTTGATCCGGTGTTATTTTAAACCGGTTTTCCAGTCCGGCCTGTACTATAACCGGAACACCTTCAGCAATGGCCACCATATCAGGGTAAGAAACCCAATAGGGCGCCGGTATGACAACTTCATCCCCTGGGTTCAGCAGGGCTAGAGAAAGATTAAAGAAGCTTTGCTTGCCACCACTGGAGACCAGAACCTGGTTAGCTGAAAATTCCAGGCCATTGTCGCGTTGAAATTTGTTGATAATGGCCTGTTTCAGTTCAGCTGTGCCATCCACTGCGGTATATTTGGTTTTGCCATCGGCTATGGCTTGTACAGCGGCAGCTTTAATATGTTCAGGGGTGTCGAAATCAGGTTCACCTGCTCCCAGACCGATAATGTCCTGACCTGCTGCACGAAGCTCAGCTGCCTTGGCGGTAACGGCCAGGGTCGGGGATGGTTTGACCATTTGAACGCGATGAGATGGTTGACCAGTCACAATGTTCCTCGTTAATCATTGTCAGGAGCAGTAAAATGCCAGCAGGAAGCGCTGGTAGTCATGCGAATAATACACAATCAGTGTCGGTAGTACACGAATTGCCGAAATTCTGTTTCGGTTTTCCTGATGGTGTCTGTGCAATTATCCGGATAAAAAGGTATTTATGTCTCGAGCATTTAAGGTTACATCAAAGTTCAATCCTGCAGGTGATCAGCCGGAAGCCATCAGTAAGTTGATATCAGGGATTAATTCAGGGCTGGCCTGTCAGACTCTGCTGGGAGTAACCGGTTCGGGAAAAACGTTCACAGTGGCTAATGTCATTGAGTCCATTCAGCGTCCCACCATTGTCATGGTGCACAATAAGACGCTGGCGGCCCAGCTCTATGGGGAATTCAAAGAGTTTTTTCCCGATAATGCGGTTGAGTATTTTGTTTCCTATTACGATTATTATCAGCCTGAAGCTTATGTTCCCAGCTCGGATACCTTCATTGAAAAAGATTCGTCAGTTAATGAGCATATTGAGCAGATGCGCTTGTCCGCTACCAAGGCATTAATGGAGCGGGAAGATGCCATTATTGTTGCTACCGTTTCTGCAATCTATGGTCTGGGCGATCCGAAATCCTACCTGAAAATGCTGCTTCATCTGGACCGGGGCGATATTGTTGACCAGCGCACGATTCTGCGTCGTCTGGCCGAGCTGCAGTACACCCGTAACGATATGGAATTGAAGCGGGCAACTTATAGGGTCAGGGGCGATGTCATTGATATCTTTCCGGCGGAATCTGAAAAAGAAGCCATACGACTTGAGTTGTTTGACGAAGAGCTGGAAAACATCAGTGAGTTTGATCCGCTCACCGGTGAGGTGTTGAGAAAGTTGCCCCGGGCGACCATCTATCCGAAAACCCACTACGCTACGCCCAGAGAAACCATTATCAATGCAATTGATTCAATAAAGCAGGATCTGGTTGAGCGGCTGGAGGTCTTGAGAAACAATAATAAACTGGTGGAGGCTCAGAGGCTGGAGCAACGTACACGATTTGATCTGGAGATGATGCAGGAATTAGGTTACTGCAATGGCATAGAAAACTATTCACGCTACCTTTCCGGAAACAAACCCGGTGAAGCGCCGCCCACCCTGTTTGATTATATTCCTGACAATGCCCTGTTGGTGATTGATGAATCCCATGTGACGGTGCCTCAAATAGGCGCCATGTACAAAGGTGACCGGTCCAGAAAGGAAACACTGGTAGAATTCGGTTTCCGTCTGCCTTCGGCGCTGGATAACCGCCCCATGATGTTCGCAGAGTGGGAAGATCGGCGCCCTCAGACCATTTTTGTTTCTGCCACACCGGGTAAATACGAGGCAGAACACCAGGGGCAGGTGGCCGAACAGGTGGTTCGTCCCACGGGGTTGGTTGATCCTGAAATTGAAGTACGCCCGGCCACCACTCAGGTAGATGATCTGTTATCAGAGATTGGTAAAACCGTGGTCAAAGGGGAACGTGTTCTTGTAACCGTGTTGACCAAGCGAATGGCAGAAGATCTCACCGAGTATCTGGGTGAGCATGGTGTTCGTGTTCGATACCTTCATTCGGATATAGACACTGTGGAACGGGTAGAAATTATCCGTGATTTACGCATAGGCACCTTTGATGTTCTTGTTGGGATCAATCTGTTGCGTGAGGGTCTGGATATGCCGGAAGTGTCCCTGGTGACCATTCTGGATGCTGACAAGGAAGGATTCCTGCGTTCGGACCGCTCATTGATACAAACCATTGGTCGTGCAGCTCGGAATGTTAATGGCCGTGCCATTTTATACGCGGATAAAATCACCGGTTCTATGGAAAGGGCAATCACTGAAACGGATCGTCGTCGTCTAAAGCAGAAGACTCATAATGAACAGTTTGGCATCGTACCCAAGAGTATTCGTAAATCGGTGGCGGATATTCTTGAAGGTGCCGTAATCCCGGGTAAGAAGAAAGGGAAGTCAGCCAGAAAAATTGGAGAACCTCTGGGTGAATATGATGTAATGATGACGCCTGAAGTAATGGCCTCAAAAATTAAAGAGCTGGAGGCACAAATGATGGATCATGCTCGAAATCTTGAATTTGAAGAAGCCGCAGCAGTCAGGGATCAAATAACCAGGCTGCGGGACCAGGTATTAAAATAATTCTGACTGAAAGCATGATAAAGAAGCAGGGCAGATTTTTTGGTATTCCCAGACCATTGGGCGTATTAAGACGATGTGATCCCCGCGAATATATTTCCCGGTATGGCGTTCCATTACTGGTTTCATGGAACGCCAACGCTTCGGGTTAGTGGGTATAAACAAAACCACCGTACATATATTTGGTGGCTTCTGCGCCCAGTATCAAGACCTTATCGCCCTGTTGTAACTGACCGCTTTTTCTTAAGCGGTCAAAGCTGACCCAGATAGCAGCAGAGCCAAGATTGCCAAGTTGTCTGGCGTCATTAACAACTCTGTCCGGTGATATATCCAGGTGCTCCGCCAGCATTGTGTCGATATGACCATTGGCCTGATGGGGGATAATATAGGCAAAATCCTTAAGCTGATAACCCATTTCCAGAACAGTTTCCAGACCTTTGAGAATCAGTTTTGGGCCGTTGTCGCGAACGGCTCTGGGGTTGTGTTCAAATCGTGGAAAGCCACTGTCGCAGACGGGTGAGTCTGAGCTTCCTCCCACCAGTTTGAACCCGGGCTCCTGATCGATACCAATATGGCCCACATAACAATCACTGATAATGGCGCGCTCACTGTTATCATCGGCACCCAGGATCACGGCTCCGGCACCATCGCCCATCTGCACATAGTTAACTAGCTGGTTAATATCGATAAATTCCTTACTGATTTCAAAGAACACCGATCCTGTCTCAGTTCCCACCAGCACAATGGGCTTAGTACCGGGGGTGCCATGAAGCATGGCCTGGGCAATTTGTACAGCATTCGCAAAACCAGTGCAGGCCTGACGTAATTCCATATAGGGTGGCGCGAAGTTTAATTCGTCGGCAATCCATGCAGCACTGGAAGGAAGAAGGGTATGAGGTGAGGCTGTATGAGAAATCATGAAGCCGGGTTCAGGGTTTTTAGCTTCATCCATTGCTGAGCGTATAGCCTGAGCAGATAAGACGGGCGCACTGATTTGAGGTTTTGAAAGGGGCTGGTCGAGTCGGCGGGTAAGATGGCGCTGTTCTATACCCAGTTTTTTAACGATTGATCCGGCTCTTGTACCAAGACGCTCTCCGCAGGCGGAAGCAAGATGGTCCAGCAATCGATGGTTAGACACAGGCAGGCCAGGCAAGCTGGAGCCTGATCCCAGCAGTTTCATTCGGCCTGGGGCGATATGTGCGGTCATTGAAGATTCCTCTTTTCGGCCAACTGAAGAATGCGGCTGAATAGTTGTTGTGTGTCCACGCCCAGATTCTCCAGACTCTCTGTTTCACTGGTCAACAGTTTAATCAGCTGTTGGTGCAGGTCGATTTGGGTCAGCCCTGGTGAGCCATTCTCGTTGAGCCATTCCGAATGTTGTCTGGCGATGGTAACGTGCCGGGCTTCATCCTTCATGATGTTATGGAACAGTCTGGCCGGAATTGAATTTTTCGGGAGGCAACTGGCCACAGAACTCATAATGAGGCAGACACAGGCGTCCAGGTGACTGATGAGCTCAAAATGCTGAGCAAGGCTGATGGTGGATTTATTAATTCGTGCATAGAACAACTGGGCCTTGCGCTTAATGTGCCTGATATCCGCCGGGGTGGGCAGTTGATCCTGCAGATGTTGTAAAGCCTGTTCATGAATAAACTCATCGGCTTCGATAGAATGAAGATCATTCAGACAATGTGTTGCCTGTTCTGCCAGACGCTCGGCTTCTTTATGAAATACGAACATGGCTGACTGTTCACCGCATAACAGTAATGGTGTTAACCGGCTCAATGCTACCTGCTGAGAGGGTGTAATACTCGACAGCTGCAAAGACTGTGTATTCAGTAGCGCTAATATCGGATGGCTATCATGAGGACTATGCGCTGATTCCGGTAAAGCAAAGCACTTTAAATCCTTTTTTTGCACAGTTTTCTCCTAGAAAAACTTTCTTATTTTTGTGTAACTTAACAGTGCTGGAAGTAACAGAAGGTCAGCCAGCAAGGCAGCGCATATGGTAAGAATGCTAAGGAAGCTGAGCTCTGTAATCGGTCTGAAATCGGATAACAGCCCAACCAGTAGAGCCACCATTAGCACCAGACTGCTCAATACAACCGCTGGCATTACCTGTTGCCAGATGAGCCGCTGAGCATCCTCAAAACTATGGTTTTGATGTGAGCGCTGATATTTGATCAGTATGTGCAGGGTGTCATCAACAATAATACCCAGAATCATCCCCATAACGACGGCGCTGCCCAGTGAGATGTAACCACCCACTGCAGTCCAGAATCCATAAACCAGAAGAACGGGTAAAAAGTTACTGATAAGGGCAAGAAAAACAGCGGTGACAGAACGGAGCAGCACGCCAATCAGCAGGGTGATCAGTAACAAAGCTATGATCAGTGATGTAAACATATTGTTGGCATTGCGATAACTCAGGCTGGCAAACATCATGTCGGCACTGGCGGCTCCGGTAATACTCAGGCCTGAAATGTTTTCACTCTGCCAGATTTTATTTTTTCGATCGAAGGCCAGGATTTCTCCCGCGCTCATGGCATTGATATGCAATTCAATTCTCAGTTTTTTCTGGTCATCCGTTAATAAACGGCGAAGTTCCGGTAATGCATAGCTGAAATTTTGTTTAAACCAGCTCAGAGAGTCCAAGTTGAGCATTGTTAACGGGATCGTCAGAATCTGATTAACTTCGGGTTGTTGTTTTAGCCAGTCCAGGTAGTGTGACAGTTGTTGCAACTCTTGCTGAGTCAGGCCTTCATTACCATTGCTGTTGACCACATAATTCAGTTTTCCAGCTCCGGCAAAGGATTGATCAAGAACCTTCAATCCCTGGCGGAAAGAATGTTCTTCAGGGAAATATTGATAAAAATTATCATTGACCTGTAACCGGCTGATGGCAACACCTGCGAGCAGAGAGGATAACAGGCTGACGACCAGAATAAGTTGTTTCTGCTTCAGACAGAAAGCCCGCAATGATTTCAGTGAAAAACGGTGAATGACTGTCTGAGCCTCTGCGGAGGATATATCTATTTTGGATAGAGCCCAGCGCAGCCAGGTCAGAATTAATAAGTAAGAAAAAACTATGCCCACCGCCACACTGTAGCCAACCAGTTGAATGGGAGGGGAGGGGCTGGTAGCCAGAAACAGAAAGCCAATGGCCGTGGTACTGCAACTGAGTGTCAGTGGTTTGAGGTTTTCCGCATAGCTGATGTTCAGTGATTCAGAGTTAGTGTGGCCGTCTGCCCTTAATCGATAATAGCCAAGTACATTGTGCATAGCCGTGACAATGCAGAGAGCAATAATAATAACGGGCACAAACGCATTAATGGCACCGAGAGTGCTGGATAAATGTCCCAGCACACCAAAAGCAGCCAGAGTGGCCAGAATGCCTGTACCCAGTAATAGGAGGGCGACAGAAAATCGTCGAAATATCAGTGATAGACACAGGAGCATCAAAGCTATCAGACCTGGGAAGAATATTTTCAGGTCATGGCGGACAACGTCGATATAAGCGGCATTCAGAGCCAGGGCACCACTGAAATAGCTGCGAGTGCCTAAAGGGGTGTTAATCGACTGATCGACGGCCTGTTTAACGCGTTGATTAAAATTCAGAATAGCCGGTGCTGATGATGCATTGGCGAGCGTCACATCAAGAACAATCAACCCCTGCTGTCGGTTGCTTGAAAATAACAGTGATGCCATTTTTTCATCAATAGGTGATGTTGTCTCGCTGGCAAAGATATCGTCGGGGTCAGAAATCAAGGGTTCATAGCTGGTAACGGCAGTGACAGACGGTATCTGTTTCAGCGTGTCTATCAGTTGTCGTGTAGCTGGAAGAATACCTGGAAGTTCTTCCAGAGCGCGGGCATCAGGGGATTGAATAATGATCACCAGCTGATCGTTTAACTGGAAGAGTTCGCTGATTTTGTCGTGAAGTTGCAACAAAGGGTCGGAGTCAGGGAAATAGACCCGGTAGCTGGCATTGCTGCTTAAACCGGATAGTCCTGCTATAGCCGCAAGGCAGACAATAAGTACCAGAATTCTTTGCCAGAATGGGTTGGTAAGCTTGTTCAAAGCCGATCCCTTATTTATTGTTGCCATAGATTGCTTTTAATAAATGTTGTATTAAGTAGATACTCATTGAGTACCTTTACGCTCTATATGGCTGTTTGGATGTGGCAGCTTCAAATGAAGTTGGAATATTTTATATTGCAGGATAGAGAGAAAAAATGAAATTTTTGTTAGATAGAAAAAGATTATTCTTATTCTGTACCATCAGCCTGTTTCTGGTGAGTGGTTGTACCACCCTGGGAGACAAACCGGTTTATCAACAATCCGGTGTGGCGATCAGAGGATATGATCCTGTCGTGTATTTTGATTTGAATAAGGCCATGCAGGGCGAACCAGAGTTTTCGGTTCGATATCAGAACGCTATCTGGTATTTCATCAGTGAGAAGAATCGAACCCGGTTTACTGATAACCCGGAGCATTTTTTGCCCGAATATGGCGGGTACTGTGCCTATGCCATGTCGTTCGGATTAGTCGTTTCCAGTGATCCGGAAGCGTTCTCGATCATTAATGACAGGCTTTATCTGAATTACAGCAAGAGTGTGCGAAAAAAATGGTTGAAAAACACCGTGGGCTTTATTCAGGATGCCAATAAGCACTGGAGTGGCAAGCAGTCTGTCAGGACAGATTAAAAAAACAAAGAGCCATTCCCATTGAGCCAGACTCTTGCATTTTTTATCTGCATTGTTACTATACGCTCCACTTCAGGCGGTTAGCTCAGCTGGTTAGAGCGTTGCCTTGACATGGCAGAGGTCGCTGGTTCGACTCCAGTACCGCCTACCACTTTCTTTCGCTGCAGTATCCTGCTTGCAAGCCACTGGAAAGTATCTGAAGTCTTCAAATAGTACGATAGATCAATATAGTCGGTTAGCTCAGTGGTAGAGCACTACCTTGACATGGTAGGGGTCGCTGGTTCAAGTCCAGTACCGACTACCATCGTTTCATGTGTGTAAATTCAAAACCCAGTATGAAAGCCAAAGCGTTCGTTTTATTCTAGCGCGCTCAATTTTTGTCCAGTCAGTCGTTATATACTCAAAATCTCTCCGTTGATTTCTTCAATATTAGATAAAAAACGAATTTTCCGAAGGTTCTACAACAGATAGAATTGTAAGCTGTTCGTCAGCTAGGTATAGTGACATCGTCAACTATAAAAAGAATAATAAAAGAATATGAACAAATACTTGTGGTTCTTACCGCTTATTTTTCTGATTGCTTCTTGTGGGACCACTCAAGTCTCGAAAGATGACCGACCACTAAACGCTGACAGCGAGCCAGCCTTATCGACTGAAGAATGGTCGCTTCTCAAACAATCAGATCGACTTCACAAATCTTTCATTGAAAAAGGTCTGATTGTAAGGGAAAAAAGTGCCAACCAGTTCATTACAGACATCGCTTCCAGAATAGCCCCGGTTTTCAACGATCCCTTTGTCGAACTTGAGTATTTTATCGTTAAGGATGCGACGTTGAACGCGTTTGCACTTCCTAATGGGCACATATATCTCAATTCCGGACTGCTGGCTAAGTTATCTACCGAATCTGAACTGGCTTTTATTCTTGCCCATGAAATTGCCCATGTTGTAAATAAAGACAGCTTGAAATCACTGATTGATCGTAAGAAAACCATTGTCAGTTCTCATATTGCTGATCTTATCTTCTTAGGTACAGGTTTTGTTTATTATGCAGCTATCAGCAATTTAGCATCATACAGTCGTGCTCTGGAGAAGCAGGCAGACCTGGATGGTCTGGATTATTTGATTAAAGGTCAGTACAACACCGATGCAGCTGTGGCTTCACTGAAAAAGCTGAAGGAAATAAAACATACAAAGGAAGGTGGTTCAGTCTGGAGTTCTCACCCTGATACTCAAACCAGAATCAAGGAAATCAATACTCGAATCAAGGCTGAAGTTAACGATGATATCAAAAAGTTAATCATTTCCGAATCAGGCTATGAGCCAGGGTCTACGCATCAAATAAGTACAGACGTACATTATAATTTTCACGAAATTATAGCTTGTAAAATACTGCATCTTGGATGTATTTAGAGCACCGGTTCTGAGATGCTCACCATGAAACCTTTACAACAGAACACATTGGTTCCCTATATCGCCGACGTACCCGATCCACGCTGCGAAGGCATGTGTTTACACAAGTTTCTCGATATTCTCATTATTGCCATCTGCGCCGTTCTCTGCGGAGCAGATACATGGGAAGCCATCGCAAAGTTCGGACGTACCAAACAAGATTGGCTCTCCACTTTTTTGGAACTCCCCAGTGGGATTCCCTCACACGACACTTTTTACCGAACTTTTTGCCTACTCGACCCAGTCGCCTTTGAAGAGTGCTTCAGACGCTGGATCGCCGACACTTTTAGACAGTTCGCCGGTGATGGACAGGATGTTATCCCTATTGACGGCAAGTGCCTTCGAGGCTCAAGGAGTAAATCAAAAAGAGCCATTTATATGGTCAGCGCATGGAGCACTCAAACGGGGATGGTGCTCTGTCAACGGAAGGTTGATGATAAGTCCAATGAAATCACTGCTGTTCCCGAGCTTTTGAAGTCTATTCACCTTAAGGGTTGCTTTGTGACAACCGACGCGCTCAATTGCCAGAAAGAAATTGTCAAAGTATGCATAGAGCAAGGTGGTGACTATTTGCTTCCCGTAAAAGGCAACCAAGGCAACTTGCACAAGCAGATTAAAGAGGCTGCCGAACATTGGTGGGAACAGCATCCAGAGGGAACACTGGGTTTTAATTATTCAGAAACTCTGGACAAAGCGCACGGCAGAACCGAACGGCGAATGGGCTGGGTTATAGATGATCTCTCTGGGATCGGCGAAGCTGAAAAGTGGCAAGGACTGAAGCAAATCGGGATGATACAGCGTGACCGTCAAGTACAAAGTGCTGTTTCTATGGACGTGCATTATTACATCATGAGCAAACAGCTTAGTGCGGCAGAAATGCTGGATATCGCTCGCAAGCATTGGGAAGTGGAGAACAAGCTGCACTGGAGACTTGACGGTGTGCCACAGTCACATAGGATTGCAGCATAAGGAAGTGCGCAAGTCTTATGGATAAGCTTGGAAAGAGATGGTGGTATGGCCCACCGGAGTCTGCCGTCGGAGGCTGGCTTCAAACCGCTTCAAGCTGCGGATATTAAGAGTGTTCGTAGTGAGCGTTGAAGAAACGTGCATCATAAAATGTACAGGTATGAAATGAGAAGACGAGTTATCGAACCCATGATGACGCATCGTAAACCAAAGACTCGACATCAAAAGCCAGCAGCGTCTAAGGCTGGTGATCAATTTACAAGTTGCTCCGAAGGCTGTGTAAGTGGTGTCCGGTGTAAAGTGGGCGTGATCTCATTTTCAGGCTCTTTTCAGGAACTGTGGGAACCAGTCGTCAGAATGCCAAGGGAGAAATACAAATCATTAAAATGATAAGTATGAGAGTACCAATGTCTGGCACTGGGACGGAACTGCTCGTAGTAGTGGAGAAGCATTTGTAATGAGTGTGGAGCGAAGGGGCAGTGTTAAACAGTATTTTTCCGGTATCCAACTGTGGTTTAAGCAGGAGGAGGTATCGTGACAGATACACATCGATTCATCATTGATAGGTGGCAGGTCGTTAAGGCCTACCAACTGGTGAAAGCCAATAAAGGAGCCGCAGGTATTGATAACCAGTCAATATCTGGCTTTGAGAAAGACTTAAAGAACAATTTATACAAAATATGGAACCGGATGTCGTCTGGCAGCTACTTTCCGCCAGCTGTGAAAGCCGTCGCCATACCTAAGAAATCGGGTGGAGAAAGGATTCTTGGTATCCCTACGATACAGGATCGTATCGCCCAAATGGTCGCCAAACTCACATTCGAGCCCCTGGTGGAACCCACATTTCTCAGTGATTCCTATGGCTACAGGCCGAACAAGTCAGCGATTGATGCTGTTCGGGTGACTCGAAAACGGTGCTGGTATCAGGACTGGGTTCTGGAATTTGATATAAAAGGGCTGTTCGATAACATTTCACATGAACTGCTGATGAAAGCAGTACGCAAGCATACAGATTGTAAGTGGCTGCTGCTGTACATAGAGCGATGGTTAAAAGCACCCATGGTCATGGAAAATGGGGAGCAGGTAGAGCGAACACAAGGCACTCCGCAAGGAGGTGTTATCAGTCCGGTGTTAGCGAATCTGTTTCTACATTATGTTTTTGACAAATGGATGGAGAAATACCATCAAAATGTGAAATGGTGCAGGTATGCAGATGACGGGCTTGTGCACTGTAATAGTGAACAGCAGGCTCAGCAGATGCTAGCTGTGCTCAGGGAAAGATTTGAAGCGTGTGGGCTTGAACTGCATCCAACGAAAACCAAAATTGTGTATTGCAAAGATGGTTCTCGAAAAGGTCAGCATGAGCACATAAGTTTCGACTTTCTGGGGTACACCTTCATACCTCGTCTCTGCCGGAACAGAAAAAGGCAGAGTGTCTTTGTCAGTTTTTCCCCCGCTGCCAGCAGAAGTGCGCAGAAGGGCATGATAAAGAAAATCAGGATGCTGGGTATCCGAAAACGGACAGATTTAAGTCTTGTTGAAATAGCCAAGTGGATCAATCCGATCATCAATGGTTGGATAAACTACTACGGTTGCTTCTATCGTTCAGAGTTGTATAGGGTCTTCCGCGAGGTCAACAAAGCGTTGATCTGGTGGGCGAGACATAAATACAAGAAGCTTCAACGGCGGAAAACGAGGGCAGGCAAGTTTATGGAGAAGGTTGCTGAAACTCATCGTTACCTGTTTGCTCATTGGCGAGCAGGAATGAGAGGATCGATGGTTTAATGGGAGCGGAATGAGTCGAGAGGCTCACGTTCCGTTCTAGGAGGGGCTGGCGGGGAAGTTCCGCCGGTCTACTCAACTTGCTTTTGGTGAGGATCAGAACAGAACTACCAATAACTGTGCCATCGAGAATCTGTCAATTCTTAATCGGATAGCACTGAATATTCATACACAGGACACGGATACGAAAGGCAGCATAAGGCTTAAGCGTCAGGCTGCTGGCTGGGATAACAAAAAGCTCGAAGAATTACTCAGTACCATAGTCCTTATTTGATGCGTAGACCCTGGGCTATGAGCAATTCAGAAAACCTTTTGTTCTCGCATCTGTTAAAAACCGGATTCGAAACAAGCAATTTGAATTGGCCGGGGATATTTTGTCAGAAGCACTCCGGCCCGCTCCGCGGTCACACATCTACAAGTAACTCCTTCCCAAAAATTAAATTCATTCTATGATCATATGAGAGCATGTCTGGACCAGAAACCGTTTGCACACTGGTGTTTTTTACCCGATCAGAAGCATGGTTCAGGAGTTGACGACCCCATCACTGATGACGCTTGGCGATCTCGTTTGTAAGACTGTATATCGTCGACAGCCCTATTTCCGGATATGCCTTTGACCGCATTTTGACCGAATTTTGAGGGTATTATGAAAAGTAAGTTAAAAACTGAGACTGCTTCTCCCAAAGCCCAGAAACGAATTGATGGGCATTTAGAAACCATTAACCTGTATGCGGCTGGTATTGATATTGGTTCAGAGACGCACTACGTAGCTATTCCGCAAGAGTTAGATGATCAGCCTGTTCGGTCGTTTCCTTGTTTTACCGCTGACCTTGAAAACATGGCGCAATGGTTAATAAATGCAGGCATCACTACGGTTGCGATGGAATCGACAGGGATTTACTGGATACCCGCTTTTGAAATTCTTGAATCCCATGGTCTCGAAGTTCGTCTTGTGAATGCGCGCTACGTTAAAAACGTCGCTGGACGTAAAACTGACGTTGAGGATTGTCAGTGGATTCAGCAGCTTCACACTTATGGATTGCTCAATACCGCCTTTCGCCCGGATGAGGAGGTTTGCGCATTAAGAGCTTACATGAGGCAACGTGACAATCTCGTAGCAAACCGTGCGTCGCATATACAGCATATGCAAAAAGCTCTAAGACAGATGAACCTGTTGCTGGATAATGTCGTTACCGATATCACGGGAAAAACCGGATTGACGATCATTCGGTGTATTGTTGAAGGGGAGCGAGATCCACTTCAATTGGCGAAACATCGTGATCCGCATTGCAAAAAGACAGAACAGCAAATTGCCAGATCTCTAAAAGGACACTACCGGGCTGAGCATCTGTTTGCCCTACAGCAATCGGTTGAACTTTATGACGTTTATGATGAAAAGATCAGCGCCTGCGACAGGGCTTTAGCGAGCCAGCTGAAACAATTTGATAGCAAGGCTGATGATTCTGACAACATGCCTGATAAACCGGTTAAAAAACGTAAATCGTCCAGTTCTCCTGACTTTGACGTTCGTTCTGAGCTCTATCGGGTAACGGGTGTTGACCTGACAGCTATTGATGGTATTGATGAAAATACGGCTCTGAAAATACTATCGGAAACAGGAACTGATATGAATCGATGGCCCACAGCCAAACATTTTGCTTCGTGGCTTGGTTTGAGTCCTGAAAACAAAATATCCGGTGATAAAATTCTAAGCTGTAAAACCAAACGGATACCCAACCGGGCATCAAAAGCTTTGAGGATGGCAGCATACTCTCTGACGAATTCAAAAAGTGCGCTTGGTGGTTACTATCGAAGAATGCGCAGTCGCTTGGGAGCCCCGAAAGCGATCACCGCAACCGCACATAAATTAGCCCGATTCATATACAGCATGCTGAAAAACAAGACGGAATATATTGACCTTGGGCAGGATCATTATGAGCAAGAATATAAAGCCAGAGTCTTAACTAATTTGAAAAAAAAGGCGAAAGATATGGGCTACCTCCTGATACCTGAAGAGCAGACCGCGATGGCTTAACCCTGTGCGGACTGGTGAGTTCAGAGGGAGTTACTTGTAAGCTGGAAGAGAATAATCTTAAAGTCATTAGTTTTGATTTTTCCACTGAAGCCGCAAATGATGAAGAATTCGCTTATGCCATTACTCAGGCCAAGGAAGCCTGGAATAAAGCGAAAGAAGATATGTATAAAGAGGGAATGGTTTCAGAGAAAGAGAAAGCAAAATTTACGACTACCCTCGGTAGTGTGCTCAATCAAATTGCCGAAAAAACCGGTGCCGATGCTTCGCTGCTGATTCAATATAATGGTTTTCAAAAATCTGATGGTGCCATTGCCAAAGATATTGCTGCAGGTGTACTCCTCGCAGTATTAACGGGGGCTGTTGCAGTGCAGCCCACAGAAGGTGCTGTTGTGGATATTGCACTGGTCGATAACAGCAGTGGCAAAGTCATATGGGCCGATCGAAGAGGCAGCACGGTGGCCAATGCCTCTCCTGCTGGTCAGATCTGAACTGGAAAGGGGAGCCTGATGAATCTGTTGTCACTCTGGCGGACGCTTCGGAACAAACTGAGACAACGGTTACTGAATAATTCTTGAACAGTACTGATCAGGGGGTATAAGAAAGCCGCTGTTTCTCGGTTTTAGTTACAGTAATCCAGAAAGAACCTGACAGCTTCCACTCATGGTGTTTTCTGTCAGGTTAATTTTCGTTTTTGATATATGAGACTTGCAATTAGTCTTTCCCAATACTCAGATTTATTTTGGGTATTTGTACCTTGTTTATCTGCCTTGAGCCACTGACATAAAATCATTACGCAGAAACAGAAGTAAGCTATGCAGCCAGAGTAGTGATGGAGTAAGAGAGGGAAAATGTTGCCAAAATATGAGAAAACTGATCACCTGACCAGTGCAGTATTAATCTGATTTTTATACACATAAAAATTCGTATATAAAAATTCACTTACGAGGTTCGTAATCATTGTTGGGATTAAGATTACATATGCATTTACCTTAGCTTCACTTAAGAGATGTCCTGCCCAAGTGCTAAGTGGTGTAAAAGTTGCGTAGAATATTGCCACTTTTATCATCGCTATTGCCACTTTTATCATCGCTATTGGTACATTAGCTGCTGACTTAAATGTGTATTTCCTATTTAGTGTAAAATTCCATATTACACTTAATGTAAGTGAAATTAGATATGAAGGCCAATACTGTAATTTGATCAATTCATAAATCAATGTAAAACTCAGTGTCTGGATAGCGCCAACTGAGATACTGAATAAAAAAAATTTTACCGCATGTTCAATGTTTTCATTATTATTATTTTATTTCATAGCTTCTTTCTTTTGGCTAAAAGTCTATCAAAGAATATTGTGGTCGTATATAACGCCCCAAGAGCCTCTGGGTACTAGTAAGCCCGGTACTGCCTTTGGTGATCGTTAGCAAATGAGTGACGTTCCTGTCTATTTGGTCTCTCAATCAGTCATACTGAGGGGATCACAATCTACAACACAGGAATGTGAAGGAGGATGACACTCAAGCCTGGAAGATGGACTCCGGATTAAATTCTGATACTAGCTTGAAAAACTCCAATTGAAGGGACGCAGAGTCAGAGTACTAGCAGCCATCCACTGAGTTAGAAAATTCGATTGGTATTATAAAACCATTGTTGTAAAAATGGGCAAAATGTTTCAGTTGAACTCATCCGGGACCCGCTGATTGAGGTCTTGAATGAGCAATCCGCCAAAATTCTCTCATATTAGCTTCCTGCCAATTATCACACTCGGGTAGTATTTTTTTATTTTTAAACACACGCAATAATTTGCTTATATCACTGGAATTGGGTTCGTTGCCATCCCATCTAATATAAGCATTCGCATAATCCATAGCCAATAGTCTTTGATACTCGGGCCATACTTCTGCAAATAGATGTCCAGGTGGTTCTGACAGCTTGCGCTCTATCTCCCTGCGGCAATTCTGAACAGACTTTGCTTGTTCCAGAAGGTACTGATCATGACGCCTTAAATAAAAAAATGCCGCTTCTTTTTGGGAAGCATTACCATTTTTCCCAAGGTAATAGCACAGTTCATTGAGTCTGGGATTCTGTGTTTGTCCATGAATAGTCAACGGTATTTTCATATTAGTGATTTTTCTGGATAGTTTACTGCAATCCCACTGTTCACCACTGATCTCATCATGCTTATATTTTTCGATCAGTCTTTCCAGATACCGGCATAATACCCTTGGATTATTCTGCTGCAGATAAGCAACAAATATCACCCATTTCTGCTCATCATCACCTAACGCCTTTTTATTAAGGTGCCTGAAATCCAGGTCAATCATATGCTCAATAGTCTGTTCATCTGGTTCCGGCAACAAATCAATGTGTTGTAACAACCAGCTGATATCATTATTAAGCCATTTTCTGTCATCGCTATCATTGCCAGAACATAATGCCGAAGGCTTTTTAACGCCGTATTTGGTGAATTGTCCGCCCAGACTCATATTCAGCTTTCCCTGCCTGCAGGTTTCCTCGACAAAACGCGTCAAAAGCGCATCGTTATCCTGGGTGGCAAGCCAGGGAATCGGCATTAGTGCCGCCCGATAATCATCAGGGACCAGGTCTCTCTGTAGCAGATATTCAAAAATCTCAGCCTCGGTTTTCCAGCATTTTCCGCCAATCACTTTCTGAGTGGTTGTTGGAGTAATATGCTGCAAACACTGGCGCTTAAAACCAAATTTATAAAGATAAACCAGAAAATAGCCATCCAGAGCATAGTTATCAGTATTGCCTTGATTCCTGGCTGTTTCATTGGCTCGATCGCGAAGTGTCTTTATGGCGTCGTACTCATTCACTCTTGCACGACGAACTAATTCCTGTATATCGTAGGGCAATATTTTAATCAGATCTTCCAGAATTAACTTTTCTCTATCTCTCTCTTCAATGGCGGGTGTTATATTCGTGTGGGACACGCTGGTTCCGACCACGCTAAGGCCTTCCGGGATGGATTGTTCTATCAATTCATCAGTGGAAAAGAAAACAGAATCCCGCTCATTACGCTTGCGATTATCAAAGGTCAGCTCCTCTCCCGTATTTATCCGCTGATTAGCCACAACAGTAATAACCAGTGGACAGGGATCCAGTTTTTCCGGATCCATAATCCACTCTGATTCTGCTCGATGCGCTGAACTCAGGTGTTGGGTATCCAGCCGAACCATTATTTCAACATTGGGTTCTTCACTGTGATTAATATATTGCAAACGATTACCGCCGTAGTGGCCATTACAACCGAGACGAACATCTGAATCAGGCAGGTAAACGTTGGTCCAGGCAGCAAAGTCATCATTTATTCTCAACTCGACTTTCCCCCCCGTCGGATTCCAGACCAGCCTTGAATAATCTGTCTGTTGACGCTCACCCTCATCAGGGTTAACAGGCAATGACTTACACAGTACTAACTCCCCTTTAAAAAATCCTACCAGCTCCCCCTCCACAAAGGGTTTGTGAGCAAAGGCACCTCTTTGACCAGAAGCAACAATAGAATTCCCGCCATCCACTCTGGAATCAATACGAAGGGTATCATGCAGTTGCAGCAATTCACCAAAATCATCGATTTCATCAAAAAGAAACTGCTGGCGCTTATCAATTCTCATCTGATGGAGAGGAAAATTCTGATCCGACGGCTCTAGCGACGAATCGCCTTCCTGAACCGATGTGGCTGGCGCATAAGCACAGAGTTTTCGACCAAAAGATCGCGTTTCCGGCTGTATATCAGCTGGTCGTGCACGTTTTTTTCGTACACGGGTAGGGCGTTGCAAAGGTTCTGAAGAACCGGGTATGGCATCCATGATATGACTGACTGTTTGTTGTTGAAACATCCTGAATACATCAGCAAAGATAATATCGGCTTTTACGCACAGTATCTTGAGGGATGCTTTTCATCTCAAACGATCCAGAGGATCGATGTTTGAGGGTCTCTATAAATTTTTCTCAAGGCTGAAGTTTCGATAGGGGAATTATTGAATAAATAGTGGTATTAAATAAATATTTGATGTTGATTTTTTATTTATGATTTTGTTGGTTCCCCTCTTCTACAGCAAACACTGAAACCAACGTATCCAGACGATCCACCACCCACTGACGACGATGTTCATAATCCTGACCGGAGAACGAATCCTTGCCATAGAGAAAGGCACGACGGACACAGCGAGCCATACAGTGGTAGTAATAAGGTGTACTGGAACGATCAATCAGGTTTCTGCGGGCACGGGTCATGGCTTCTCCTGCGACTAAAAAATCAATGGCAGAAGAAAGATAGATCAGATTTTGTTGAGGTCAAATCTGTGGGTGTCCCTTATATTCCAATAGAGAAAGGCACGACGGACACAGCGAGCCATACAGTGGTAGTAATAAGGTGTACTGGAACGATCAATCAGGTTTCTGCGGGCACGGGTCATGGCTTCTCCTGCGACTAAAAAATCAATGGCAGAAGAAAGATAGATCAGATTTTGTTGAGGTCAAATCTGTGGGTGTCCCTTATATTCTTCAGGCGTTAGCGGTGGCCCGAAAACGATGTTGGCAAAGAGAATGGGTGATTGATCTGGATATCAAAGGATTTTTTGATAATTTGGATCACAAGCTCATGATGCAAGCGGTGGAACACCACATAAAGGAACCTTGGGTATTACTCTACATCAAACGTTGGTTACAAGCTCCAGTTGAAAACAGAGAAGGTAACAGAGTTGAGCGACCCGCAGGGATAGGCACTCCGCAAGGTGGAGTGATAAGTCCATTGCTGGCAAACTTGTTCATGCATTATGCGTTTGATCATTGGTTAGAGCGTCACATCCAGAATGTCTGGTTTGAGCGTTATGCCGATGATGCGCTAATCCACTGTTGCAGTAAGCAAGAAGCTGAGTTTGTACTGGAAGCAATAAGAGGTCGTTTATTCGACTGTGGTCTTACATTGCATCCGGTGAAAACAAAGCTGGTTTACTGTAAAGCTTCGGGGAGACCGGAGAAGCATGAACACACGTCGTTTGATTTTCTCAGTTATACCTTCCGGGCCAGAATAGTTCGTAGCCGGTATGGGAATTACTTCGCTGGTTTTCTTCCTGCAATGAGCAGAGCTGCGGCTCAGCGCATACGGGATACCATAAAAGAACTGGCTATTCCCACGAAACGATCAGGGTATTCACTTCCAGCGTTGGCAAAGCTGATCAATCCTTATGTTCAGGGTTGGATCAATTACTTTGGAGAATTCTACCCTTCAGAAATGAAGAAGGTTCTGTACTACGTGGAAGAAACACTGGTTCGTTGGGCGATGGGCAAGTACAAGAAATTGCGGGGTCACAAAGTGCGAGCGGCTCGAACGTTGGGACGCATAGCGCGCAGAGTTCCCATGTTAATGGCACATTGGCGAATAGGCATGCTGCCAGCGGTTGGATAAGAAGAGCCGGATGACGGGAGACTGTCAAGTCCGGTTCTGTGAGCGCCTGAAGGGGAGGTTCCTTTGGGCGACTCGACAGAGAAGCTCGAGGGTGAAATTCCTTCGGGCTTACTCGACTCTGTTGGACGGAAGAAGGTGCGGATAATGTTGCCGTGTTCCAGACGCTCATCGTAAGCTGCCGTTTGGCAGGCATTGACCCCTACAAATATCTGGTTGATGTTCTGCAACGCATCAGTCACCATCCCGCCCGAAAAATCCGAGACCTGTTACCGCGAATTTGGAAAGACAAATTCGGGGCCAGTCCGTTAAAATCCGATCTCGACAAATAGGGGGAGTCTGCCCCCTGTTTAAGCGCTTACATCGCAGGGAATTCAATCACAATCAAGAGACTGATTCAAATAAGTGACACCATCCTTTGCTTTGGTCGAAGAAATCAAGCTAATTGGACTAACGTAAGCAGTGAGAGTCTACTTTGCCGACAGCAGGCTGAGTATGGTGGAGGTGAGGGAGAGGTGAGGGTCATCCATAAAAATTACTGGGTGTCCCCAAAAAAAGCCCGTTCATAGAAAAAAATCAGATAGTCACTTATAATTCTGTATGTTATATCTACTTTTGGATTTATTATGAAACATACATATATGCTTTTATTTGTTTTTTTTCAGTTAATACTTGGTCTTTAATAGAAAAACTGACGAAGAATTCATTTTCATATAAAGACGATGAAGAGGAATATACCATTAGTATAAGTGGATACATTGAAGATGATAATTTAGAGACCTACCAGCTTCTCCGTACTTTCAGAGTTTCAAAAGGTAATGCTCAACGCTGGGATGTGGACTTACACAATCCAGAAATATCAGAAGTATATGTACTATCAAGAGCAAAAGATGACAAAAGCTATAGTTCCGTATTTTTTATCGTTACATTAAAAAATGGCACAAAACTTTTTGTGTATCGTTTTACAAGTAATGTCGCACAAAGTAACCCCAAAAAAACACAAAAGCGCGTACAAGCAATCCCTGTTCCATGCACTTCTGGTGGGGCATGTTTAGCATTGCCAGCCTTATCAGGGATGAGTGAATTTCAGCCTACAAGCGTAGAATTAATATCTGTAACAGTACAAATAACAATCAAGCTTCCTGAAGCATTTACTGTAGAAAACAGCAGTCAAATCAATACTGGTGGCATTAGGTTTACGTATTCTGTAAAAGAGAAATATAACTTCGAATGAATCAATTCAAGGCAAACACTCAACGAGGAACGAGAGGGACATCTACAGATTTGTTGTCGTACGTACAAAGAATGCACTGAGTCAGGTGGTCAGTGAGGTACACAGCCGGGATTCATTCGGCAGACCTAAAAAAAATATTCAAGGACAGCCAAAGTATTAAAAAAGTACAATGTTCAACGACATACATTTACAACAATAAATAATTCGTAGGTATTCAGCCTTTGTCGTTCTGACTTCGCTGAATCCGACCCGCTGTGAACACTCTCATTGAGATCAGCGAATCACTGACAGGGTCTCCCGCTTATTTGAAAGAAGGGTGCACAAAAGACATCAGTACATGCACCAGGTCTACTGACTCCGGAGAACCAACAGTAACACTTGCAATAGCGTGATTCTGTCGTATTGCCTTCCCCTTCACCCAACAAGGTCGGCGTTCTCGATGATGGTTTCGGAGCTCCCTCTCGAATTAAAAGCAGAGCCTGTACCTTCCCCTGTCAACGCTTAACCATTGCCAATACTGACAACCGCCCATGACTCGGGGTTCCGATGGTCCGGCACTCCGGCGGATTGCTAGACCTTACCGGATGAAGGACTTTCACCTTCAATCTCTTGCCGATTTATCTCGGCGCACTGGATGTCCCTTATATTATTCTTATATGTCCTGACCCGAGAATGTATCCTTGCCACAGAGAAAAGCACGACGGACACAACGAGCCATGCAGTGGTAATAAGGTGTACTTGAACGGTCAATCAGGTTTCTGCGGGCACGGGTCATGGCTTCTCCTGCGACTAAAAAATCAATGGCAGAAGAAAGATAGATCAGATTTTGTTGAGGTCAAATCTTTGGCTGTCCCTTTAATTTTCGCTGTACTACAAAAGTGTGGCGGAAGACAAATTCAAGTGGCCCAAAAAATCAGACAACCTGGTAACACTAACAGGCCAGCAGCTGAACTGGCTATTGGATGGATACGACATCAGTCTTATGAAACCCCATAAAAAACGTCATTACGACAGCTGTTTTTAGGCGCATTTTGTCCCCTGTTTTGATAAAATATCGGCTATGAAACTATTGACTGACACCCTCACTCTTCAGCCGGGTTGCGCCTCGAATTTGTCCGTTGACAGCGCTGAAACTCCGGCCAGTATTGACTCCCTGCTTCAGGTTATCAATGCTCAGGAGGGCTATGTTGCGCTTAAAGGTTGAAAGTAATATGGTTCCAACTACCTGTTGGTTCTGGTCATTAAAAACAGCACTATTAGACTGTTAAGAGGCTAGTATATGTATTTTACAGCCTTCTTAGCACTTCAGTGAGTCATTATAAACGCACTAATGTACCAGTATTTCGTTTTCAACCCTTACACGCAACATAGCCAACACCTTCACTTTCAGGAAATATTATCTCATCCTCATTTACAGTGATTATGTATTGAATATCGTCTAATGAATCCAGTTTCTTGTTAATATAATGAGTTTTTTGGGGACATCCATATATTTTCACCAAACTGAATCCATTGGTAAGTGAACAATTATTTAAGTTTTGTGTTGAATATATGGATGTCCCTTTTATTTAGAACAAGATTAGCCAGAAACCGTTATGGGAAATTCTTCCCTAACTTCTTGCCTGCGATGAGCAAAGCATCGGCTCAGCGAATCAAAGACAAGATAAGGGCATTGGAAATTCCCACGAAACGATCATTGTATTCTCTTGAAGAGCTTGCAAAATTGATCAATCCATATGTGCAGGGCTGGATCAATTACTTTGGAAAGTTTTGTTCATCAGAAGTGAGAAAGATCCTGTTGTATATGGAAACGACTCTGGTTCGATGGGCTATGGGTAAATACAAGAAATTAAGGGGCGGAAAGAGCCGTGCCACCCGATGTTTGGGTCTCGTCGCTCAGAAAGCCCCGTGGTTAATGGCACATTGGCGAGCAGGCTGTGTGTCACCGGTTGGATAAGAAGAGCCGTATGACGGGACAAATCTGTGGGTGTCCCTTATATTTCCTTATATTTCCCGGTGTTGAATATATGGATGTCCCTTTTATTTGTGTAACCAGTAAAGGCCCATGGCGTAGTTCGAAAACACCGGGAATTAATCAGGCATTGTCGAATGCATATTTAAAATCGCAGGGGTTGTACGCACTACGCGACGGATGGATCAAGCTTCACCATTCCTGATGAACCGCCCGGTGCGGAGCCGCTTGCCGGGTGGTGGTGTGTCATGAGAACAGAGTCGGTCTGTTCGTAACTGTAATTGAGATGGAGGTGGGCCCTCCGGTGGCGGCTTCTGGAAGCGACCACCAAACCACTGTGAGCTGCGTTGATTAAGAGTCAGGGTGGTGAGCGTCACAGAAAAGGCGCAACTAGATTGCGTCAGGTATGAGTTCGGGAGATGAACGCAAGTGAACCATTGATGACGTGTCGTAAGCGTATATATCGACATCAAAAATGGCTCCTCGCTGTTTGTTCATGGATTTTGTGCTGATCAAGCTTTATGACCGAGCCAGATAATCCCCGCACCCGGAAGGGCTCACAGGTTTAAGTAGTCATCCATGGATGGTAATCAGATATTTATGCTCGGCCTCGGCTTGCAGGCAGCCTTGGAAAATAGTTGATCAGCATACTCGATACAACAAAGAAACCCAATGAGTGTGGTACTCAATGTAATGGTGCTGAACGCGGTAGACTCTATCCATGCCCCAAGTGCGGTAAAGCTTCTCAGGCTCATGACTTTAAAGTGCTTATGGCAGCACCTGAACCTTTCAGCACCATTCTATATTAAAGCAATCAAGTCCCCCGTACGCGCTGCTGAGGAACACGGCATTCATCGTGAAATGTTCCCTTTAGGCAAGAGAGAATAGTAAGTTCACGGACTACTGTTTGAGCAGGCACTGCTAGCCATCGCTGGTGGTAGAGAGATGCTGAAAGCGGTCTGTTGCCAAGCACGGGTGGCCTGTGAATGACAAACGCATATGGCGAGTGATTAAACATTATTTCAAACAATCTCTTATGGTAATGGATCTATCAGAATTGAGTGCTATTGGGCTGGATGAAACAGCTTCAAAACGCGGTCACAACTATGAGTCACAAGTGTTCATCGACATGAACCGGAATGACAAACCGGTAGTGTTCGCATACATAGCTGGCAAAGGTAAGGAAACCGTTAAGAATTTCAGAACCTTCCTCGAAGAGCATGGCGGGCAGGCAAGCAATGTGATGGAAGTGGTCTGTGACATGTCTCCAGCGTTTCTGTCAGCGACGAAAGAAGAGTTCCCAGAGGCCAATGTAACCGTTGACTGGTTTCACGTTGTTCAGCTATTCACTAAGGCTGTGGACGATGTTCGTAAAGCTGAGCGGAAGTTGAAAGACCATCCTAAAAGCCTACGCTGGGCAGTGTTGAAGAAAGCAGATGGCCCTCTCACTAAAAAGCAGATTGAAGCTCTTGTGGAGCTTGAGGCGAGCGACTTGAAGACTGGTATCGCCTGGAAGATCAAAGAGAAACTCCGCTGGATCAGAAAGGCAGAAACACCAAGAGCAGCACGATGGAGACTGACTCACTTTATAAAGTATGCGAAAGAAGCACTGGGCGACTGCGATATTCTAGAGCCTATTCGCAAAGCACTCAGCACAGTAGAAAGTCACGCAGATCGGATATTACAACGCTGGACGTCAACCTATACCAATGCTCGTATGGAGGGGCTAAACAGCCTGTTTCAAGCGGCAAGAAGTCGCGCCAGAGGTTATCGAAATACAGACACGTTTTTGATGATGATATTTATGATTGCCAGCCCTGTGGCAGATATTCTTAAATCCATATGAAACGGCGAAGAGCCTCAAAAATGAGGGGCACCACTACCTTATGATAAGTTCAGGGGTTATCCAGTTACTGCCTGAGCGGTGTCCGGCACAAAGATGGCATGAACCGATTTCAGGCTCTTTTATGGAACATGAGAACCTGTCGCTCTGGTGTTAAGGGAGCCAGCCAAGCTGACAAACAGCAAGGCTCAGAGTACCAATACAGAGCACAGGGGCGGATCAGCTCGTAGTAGTGTTGAAGCATCTGTAATGGATGTGGAGTAAAGGGGCTGACTTATCCAGCGGAAGGAGTAGATCAACCGATTTATTGGAATGAATCTATGACGGAAGCAAAACCGTTCACAATTTCTAAAGAGATTGTCTATCAAGCCTGGCGAAGCGTGAAAGCGAACAAAGGTGCTGCCGGTATCGACGGTCAGTCTCTGACTGACTTTGAAACCAATTTAGGCAAGAACCTGTACAAAATATGGAATCGAATGTCATCGGGCAGTTACTTTCCTCCCCCCGTCATGCGTGTAGCCATCGACAAGAAAGATGGAGGCACGAGGCTGCTGGCGTTCTTGTTGAGAAGACGACGGTAGCCGATCGTGTAGCCCAAACTGTGGTAAAGCTGATAGTCGAGCCATTAGTGGAACCTGTATTTCATGAAAACTCCTACGGCTACAGACCTAACCGCTCAGCGCATCAGGCGTTGGCGTTAGCTCGAAAACGCTGCTGGCGACACTCTTGATGATGGAGAAGGGGTCATTGATCTGGATATCAAAGGTTTTTTCGATAATCTGGATCATAAACTCATCATGCGAGCAGTGGAACATCACATCAGGGAACCTTGGGTATTGTTGTACATCAAACGTTGGCTTCAGGCTCCGGTTGAAAATGAAAGTCAGGAGTGTCCGCGCGTAAAAGGAACGCCACAAGGGGGAGTTATTAGCCCATTGTTGGCAAACCTGTTCATGCATTATGCGTTTGATCATTGGTTGGAATGTAATATCCAGAATGTCTGGTTTGAGCGTTTTGCTGATGATGCGGTTATTCATTGTCACAGTAAACAAGAAGCAGAGTTCACGCTGGAAGCAGTAAGACGTCGTTTACTCGACTGTGGTCTTACATTGCATCCGGAAAAGACGAAACTGGTTTACTGTAAGGATGAGGACAGAACAGAAACGCATGAAAACACATCTTTTGATTTTCTAAGTTATACATTCAGAACGAGATTAGCCAGAAACCGGTATGGGAAATTCTTTCCCAACTTCTTGCCAGCGATGAGCAAGGCATCCGCCCAGCGTATCAAAGACAAGATAAGGGAGTTAGAAATTCCCACGAAACGATCATTGTACTCTCTTGAAGAGCTTGCAAAACTGATCAATCCACGTGTTCAGGGCTGGATCAACTACTTTGGAAAATTTTATCCATCAGAGTTGAGAAGAGTATTGTCATATGTGGAAGCCACTCTGGTTCGATGGGCTATGGGAAAATACAAGAAATTGAGGGGCAGAAAGAAGCGTGCAGCTCGATGTTTGGGGCGCATCGCTCAGAAAGCTCCTTGGTTAATGGCACATTGGCGAGCAGGCTGTGTGTCAGCGGTTGGATAAGAAGAGCCGGATGAATCGAGAGGTTCAAGTCCGGATCTGTGAGCAACTGACGGGGAGGTTCCGCCGGTTGACTCGACTGGGGAGGGCTGGAGAAAAGTTTACTCGGTTGGCTTTTTAGCTTACCCAGCCCTTACTAATATATCCTCAAGATCTTGTACGCCAAACAAGAAAACTGAGAAAAATTATACAAAGATTGGAGGAGGGTTTCATGAACTTTTGTGATTTTACTAAATCAGCTGATGATCAGCCATTTTTACATTTTTAATAATATTTACCAGCTCACCATAGCCTGATCGTTTAATCTGCATCAGATTTTTCATATTCCTCTGAGAGGCAAATATTCATCTGGCTCTGTACCACCTGCACTGCAAGAATTTTTGCTTTTCTGAGCAAAGTCCCAATCTTCTATGCCATATGTGGTCTGAAGCAGATAATGAAATCCATGAAAATAAATACGAACTTTAATTTTTCTATACTGCTCATTTTAATTGTTGTTCGATGATTTTAGGCTAACGCCTCAATCAGCCGCTGCCGAAGGCAGTCCCCTGGATTGATTTGGTACGCCCGGCATGGGCATGAACTTATGGGGTGCAAGTCCCCTGTGGGTAAACCAGCATCTGACTGGCGGTAAAGACGCCTGCTGATGATAACCACTAGCTTAAGGCAAGTGCAATCTCGTGAGAGATTGTGCGGAGGCAGTCTGACTGCAAAAGTGCGAGCCGACGGACAGAAATCGCATACAAGGCCGACTTCTCGTGGGCGAGTGAGCCAAAGATCACAAAGCCCTCTGGTTTGAGAGATACGGTAAATGCGGCGGTTGTGCACTGACAGTTCATGTTCTTATCCGGGGAGATCTGCTCAACATGCGATCGGTCAATCCCAGTTCTCAGCCACTGGTTACAACAGGCTCGGCGAGCAGTGATTCATCACCCTGTTCGAGCAAACCCGATGACAACCGATAGCGCCTGCAGGAGCAATTTTGCATGGTGATTGGACAGAAGTCAGCAGAGGCCATAGTAGTTGTTCGACAGGAGTCGTCAACGAAGGGCTGAACATAGAAAGCAGAGAGGAGTCATTTGCCCTCAATAGCGAATGTGCCGACCGGCTCTTACTCGATATTGGCGACAGTTTATGAAACCAGCTCTGGTTAACATTGAGTGTGCATGGAACCAAACCTTGGACTCAAGAATGAGGATAAAGGTGACAGTTACAGGCTACTGAACTCAATGAAGGTTAAAACTTTCTGTGAACCGCCCGGTGCGGACCCGCAAGCCGTGGTGGTGTGGGGAGGGCTGGAGAAAAACCAGCCCTTACCCGATGTACGCCCGGCATGGGCATGAACTTATGGGGTGCAAGTCCCCTGTGGGTAAACCAGCATCTGACTGGCGGTAAAGACGCCTGCTGATGATAACCACTAGCTTAAGGCAAGTGCAATCTCGTGAGAGATTGTGCGGAGGCAGTCTGACTGCAAAAGTGCGAGCCGACGGACAGAAATCGCATACAAGGCCGACTTCTCGTGGGCGAGTGAGCCAAAGATCACAAAGCCCTCTGGTTTGAGAGATACGGTAAATGCGGCGGTTGTGCACTGACAGTTCATGTTCTTATCCGGGGAGATCTGCTCAACATGCGATCGGTCAATCCCAGTTCTCAGCCACTGGTTACAACAGGCTCGGCGAGCAGTGATTCATCACCCTGTTCGAGCAAACCCGATGACAACCGATAGCGCCTGCAGGAGCAATTTTGCATGGTGATTGGACAGAAGTCAGCAGAGGCCATAGTAGTTGTTCGACAGGAGTCGTCAACGAAGGGCTGAACATAGAAAGCAGAGAGGAGTCATTTGCCCTCAATAGCGAATGTGCCGACCGGCTCTTACTCGATATTGGCGACAGTTTATGAAACCAGCTCTGGTTAACATTGAGTGTGCATGGAACCAAACCTTGGACTCAAGAATGAGGATAAAGGTGACAGTTACAGGCTACTGAACTCAATGAAGGTTAAAACTTTCTGTGAACCGCCCGGTGCGGACCCGCAAGCCGTGGTGGTGTGGGGAGGGCTGGAGAAAAACCAGCCCTTACCCGATGTACGCCCGGCATGGGCATGAACTTATGGGGTGCAAGTCCCCTGTGGGTAAACCAGCATCTGACTGGCGGTAAAGACGCCTGCTGATGATAACCACTAGCTTAAGGCAAGTGCAATCTCGTGAGAGATTGTGCGGAGGCAGTCTGACTGCAAAAGTGCGAGCCGACGGACAGAAATCGCATACAAGGCCGACTTCTCGTGGGCGAGTGAGCCAAAGATCACAAAGCCCTCTGGTTTGAGAGATACGGTAAATGCGGCGGTTGTGCACTGACAGTTCATGTTCTTATCCGGGGAGATCTGCTCAACATGCGATCGGTCAATCCCAGTTCTCAGCCACTGGTTACAACAGGCTCGGCGAGCAGTGATTCATCACCCTGTTCGAGCAAACCCGATGACAACCGATAGCGCCTGCAGGAGCAATTTTGCATGGTGATTGGACAGAAGTCAGCAGAGGCCATAGTAGTTGTTCGACAGGAGTCGTCAACGAAGGGCTGAACATAGAAAGCAGAGAGGAGTCATTTGCCCTCAATAGCGAATGTGCCGACCGGCTCTTACTCGATATTGGCGACAGTTTATGAAACCAGCTCTGGTTAACATTGAGTGTGCATGGAACCAAACCTTGGACTCAAGAATGAGGATAAAGGTGACAGTTACAGGCTACTGAACTCAATGAAGGTTAAAACTTTCTGTGAACCGCCCGGTGCGGACCCGCAAGCCGTGGTGGTGTGGGGAGGGCTGGAGAAAAACCAGCCCTTACCCGATTTATGTGGCTATCTATATGAATTTTTGGCTCTATGTTTGCGTGAAAACCTTGGCTTCCAGCCGATGATGAAACACTGTCAATCATGAGCTCTGAAGGCTCTTTATCATCTTCAGAATACCAGATTTGTATAACATCAGATTCGCTTACTGGATTAGCATCATGAAGTGCAACCTCAGTATCATTAAATTGCATTGCCCAAGAAGTCGCACCCGAATCAGAAACTGTTTTTATAATATTGACTTTTTCTGACAAGCATTCAGGATTTGAAGCAGAATACGTAGTTATCTCCCCAGCAATCACTATCCCAGAAAGGCAAATAAACCAAAGTCCATAAATTTTCATTGCACAATCATTTTATATTTTCAGAGAGTATATAGATTAGCTCACATTTTGCCACATAACGCCACAATAAGCGGCTAAATAAAAACTGGCTAAAATAGTGAGACACGAACGACAGCCAGCTTTTATGTGTCCGTTTGATTGCCTTGTTGAACCAAGCCGCTACGCGACGAAAACAAGCACCGCTGCGAATGTCCAATACTTCCTGATTCCACAACAACCCGTTGTGGCTTATTCCGGAAGTCCATTCAATGAACAGTACCGAACAAAAACGATTTGAACAACTGTACCAAAAACACCTGCAAGCCTTGGTACTCCAAGGAAAAAGCAAGTCCACTATTGATCTTTATAGCCGACCACTGCGGCGTCTAGCCACCTTCTTTGACCGCTGCCCCGACACA
>CBDBOO010000023.1:0-67916 GCA_965208385.1 Endozoicomonas sp. | reverse complement strand
AGGGTAATAGGAGTATTAAAATTGAAAGGACCATTATAAACGTCCGTTCCCTGAGTGACCTGACTGACAAAAAGACCAGAAACTGATTTAAAATTATCCAGCACATCAGTATTACTTAATGCTTTATTATAAAAACGGAACTCGGCAATATCACCTTCGAAATTCGTAGCAAGATCACCAGCACTGCCTTCAGTATCAGTCGATGATTCATATAAATTGGAATTACCTGCAATAGTACCCAGACCAAGTTGATTACCACCGGCCCAATCCAATATCAATGCATTCGTTGTTTCAGTAACTAGTGTACCATTCACATATAATTTGAAGACCGATGGCGGCCCCGAATTAATATCAACAACACCCGTCACCTGGACAAACTCTTCAGTTGGATCTATCCCTAACTCATCAAGATCAAAGCTTAACAGTGCTTCTGTCAGCGGGTCAGTTGTTGCATCATCATTATCCTGAGCTCTGAACTCCAGCACAGAACCTTTAATTATCAGGGATGTTCCATCAAATCGACCACCGGTTTCAAACAATACATTTACTTCAGATTCATGACCCGCTTCAGATTTAAACCAGATTTCAAAACTTGCATCACTCTTGGCATCATTGTTTGTACTAAATCCATCCAAACTGTTACCAATAGCTCCAGACGCACCCAATCCACCGGCTCCATCAAATCTGAAGGCTTGAGTAATGCCTTCATATCTTGAAGTCACATTTTCATAACTGCTGCTGGCAGACAGCGTTAAATCATTAACAAAAGAATCAGGCGCTGACTCCCATAACGTATTTCCATCACTGTCCTCACCGGCATCATAATTGAGAGCTAAAGCAGGATCACCTGTTTGGTTCTTCACAGGCCCTGCAGATGGATTCGTATCATAATCATCTATAGCATCCGTCATCAGATTTCCGGATACCGAACTATCCTGTAACCCGGTGTATTCATTCGGTGTGGCCACCACTTCAGTCAATGAATAAACAAATACATCCAGCCCTGCATCTTTAGTAGCTGTATCTGTTATTTCGCCAGCGCTGTCTGTTACCGTGGCCACCACAGTCATATTCAGGTCGGCAGTCTCAGCATCTATAAAGGCTCTCACCTGTAAGGCATACGACTTCGCCAACAGATCAATATCCCAACCAGTTATATCAACGCTGCTGTTATCAGCAACCGAAGTAAAACTATTATTGCCGGAACCATCCTGAATCGTAACACCAGCAGGAATACCGGTGATTTCTACCATCAGAGTTTCTGAACCATCAACATCAATCAGGGCTGAGTCAATGGTGAAATCAATAAACTCTCCTTCTTTAACAATCAGATCATAACTGTTTGAAGCAATCGCTTTTTCAACCTGGTAAATCTCCCAGACTTCCTGAGTTGTCAGAACACGATCATAAATACGGGCATCATCCATGCTCCCTGTGAAGAATCGATGAGAACCCGATTCATCAGTGGTACGACCAAAATCCCAACCGGAATAATCATCGTTCTTGTTACCCTCTTCACTGATGTCAGTATCATTGAGGACACCATCAATAATCATACTGGTTTCACCAGTAAGATGGTCACGGGTAATCACTACATGGTGCCAGGTATCATCAGCAATGGATTGATCTGAGCGGGCTCCATTATCGCTGCCTGCGGTAATATTCAGATGACCGGAAGTATCAATCCACCCCCATTGAATGTCATTACCGTCTTCAGCACTTTCAGTACCTATAATCGAGGGGGCATCCCAGCCTAAACTGGAGATAGAACCATGATCAACAGGAACTTTGATCCAAATTGAAAGTGTTGCTGTTTCATAAAGAGGAACATCCGTTGCGCCTGCATCCACAGAGATATAATCTCCGTCACCATCAAAACTAACCGCTGAATCAGTATGCCCGGATACTTCCCAAGCAACATCACCATTAAGACCACCATGTCGGCTGCCTGCCACGTTATCAGTGGTTAATCCTGTATTTTCATCAAACAGCCAATGACCAAACAACCCCGATGTAACCACTGCAGTACTGGTACCCGTCACCGTAAGGGTTGGCATATCAGCATCCGGTGTAACATTCACCGTCATGGTGTATGAACTAACACTGTCGTTAACTCCGTCACTGACCGTAAAATCAAAACTCGCCAGATTATTACCACTGATATGCTCAGGCGATGGGTTATACGACAATAGACCAAGGTCAGCCGCGGCAATTTCATCACCCACCATCAAGGCGGTACCACTCAGGGTTAAACCCGAGCCCGTCACGGAAGTGATAGTAATATGATCAAGATCATCACCATCATCCAAATCATTAAAAACAAAATCCGATACGCTGAAGCTTTTGGAAGTGTCTTCGTTTGTGGTGGCTGTTGAATCAATGCTAGTTGGGGGAATGTTAATAACTATCGTCTGGTTCGCAACGCTGCTATTACCTGCAACGTCGGTCACGGTCGCAACAACCGGATAGTCGCCTTCCGCCAGCGTGGTGCCGGTCAGATCCAGTGTCCAGGTGCCGCCAGTGCTTGTCAGCGCCGCATCGGTGCCCAGCACGTAAGTGGTGCCGTTGGCGCTCACACTCAGTGTGCCGCTGCCTTCGGTCCAGCTACCGGCAACGCTCAAGGTTTGGTCGTTGGTGATGAAGTCGCTGCTGCTCTCACCGGTATCATCGGTGATGCTGTCGATGCTGATGTCGGTCGCATTCGCCACATCGTCATCCGGCGCGGTCACGTCGATGGTGATCGTCTGGTTCGCAACGCTGCTATTACCTGCAACGTCGGTCACGGTCGCAACAACCGGATAGTCGCCTTCCGCCAGCGTGGTGCCGGTCAGATCCAGTGTCCAGGTGCCGCCAGTGCTTGTCAGCGCCGCATCGGTGCCCAGCACGTAAGTGGTGCCGTTGGCGCTCACACTCAGTGTGCCGCTGCCTTCGGTCCAGCTACCGGCAACGCTCAAGGTTTGGTCGTTGGTGATGAAGTCGCTGCTGCTCTCACCGGTATCATCGGTGATGCTGTCGATGCTGATGTCGGTCGCATTCGCCACATCGTCATCCGGCGCGGTCACGTCGATGGTGATCGTCTGGTTCGCAACGCTGCTATTACCTGCAACGTCGGTCACGGTCGCAACAACCGGATAGTCGCCTTCCGCCAGCGTGGTGCCGGTCAGATCCAGTGTCCAGGTGCCGCCAGTGCTTGTCAGCGCCGCATCGGTGCCCAGCACGTAAGTGGTGCCGTTGGCGCTCACACTCAGTGTGCCGCTGCCTTCGGTCCAGCTACCGGCAACGCTCAAGGTTTGGTCGTTGGTGATGAAGTCGCTGCTGCTCTCACCGGTATCATCGGTGATGCTGTCGATGCTGATGTCGGTCGCATTCGCCACATCGTCATCCGGCGCGGTCACGTCGATGGTGATCGTCTGGTTCGCAACGCTGCTATTACCTGCAACGTCGGTCACGGTCGCAACAACCGGATAGTCGCCTTCCGCCAGCGTGGTGCCGGTCAGATCCAGTGTCCAGGTGCCGCCAGTGCTTGTCAGCGCCGCATCGGTGCCCAGCACGTAAGTGGTGCCGTTGGCGCTCACACTCAGTGTGCCGCTGCCTTCGGTCCAGCTACCGGCAACGCTCAAGGTTTGGTCGTTGGTGATGAAGTCGCTGCTGCTCTCACCGGTATCATCGGTGATGCTGTCGATGCTGATGTCGGTCGCATTCGCCACATCGTCATCCGGCGCGGTCACGTCGATGGTGATCGTCTGGTTCGCAACGCTGCTATTACCTGCAACGTCGGTCACGGTCGCAACAACCGGATAGTCGCCTTCCGCCAGCGTGGTGCCGGTCAGATCCAGTGTCCAGGTGCCGCCAGTGCTTGTCAGCGCCGCATCGGTGCCCAGCACGTAAGTGGTGCCGTTGGCGCTCACACTCAGTGTGCCGCTGCCTTCGGTCTAGCTACCGGCAACGCTCAAGGTTTGGTCGTTGGTGATGAAGTCGCTGCTGCTCTCACCGGTATCATCGGTGATGCTGTCGATGCTGATGTCGGTCGCATTCGCCACATCGTCATCCGGCGCGATCACGTCGATGGTGATCGTCTGGTTCGCAACGCTGCTATTACCTGCAACGTCGGTCACGGTCGCAACAACCGGATAGTCGCCTTCCGCCAGCGTGGTGCCGGTCAGATCCAGTGTCTAGGTGCCGCCAGTGCTTGTCAGCGCCGCATCGGTGCCCAGCACGTAAGTGGTGCCGTTGGCGCTCACACTCAGTGTGCCGCTGCCTTCGGTCCAGCTACCGGCAACGCTCAAGGTTTGGTCGTTGGTGATGAAGTCGCTGCTGCTCTCACCGGTATCATCGGTGATGCTGTCGATGCTGATAACATTCACCGACTGCACATTCACCGTAAGAATCTGGCTATCAACCCCACCATCACTACTCGTCGCAGTGACTTCAATATCATGACTGGGATTGATGCTGTGATTTAGCAGGCTGCTGTCTGCAATGGTGACGATGCCGGTGTTGGAGTCAATGGTGAAACGTCCGCCGGCATCGTCGGTCAGGCTGTAAGTGATGCTGGTGCCATTATCCGGATCATCAGCCAGGGCTGTGATTCCCACGGCGGTTCCGTTACTGGCATTTTCAAAGACGCTGTTGTTGGCAGGGTTGTTATCAATCAGGTTAGGAAGATCATCTGTTCCGACAACATTAATAGTCAATGTCAGTGTTTCAGTGCCACCCTGTCCGTCACTGGCTGTGTAAGTAAACACGTCAGTTTTAATCTGACTTTCTACCAGGGCCTGCACGGCTGGGTTAGCGTTATCCAGTGTGTAGGTGTAACTGCCATCGGGATTAATAACAATACTACCGAATTGTCCGGCAATAACATTTCCGACATTTCCGTCGATACCATTAACGGCACTGACCGTTAAATCATCACCATCCGGATCACTGTCATTGCTTAAAACACCAGCGGCAGCATCTGCGGCAATGGATAAATCATCTTCATATATAAGATTACTGTCGTCAAAGGCATCCCGATCAGAAACAGGTGCTTCATTTACGTTGGTAATCGAAACTGAACTGCTATCTGAGCCATCCGTTGAACCACCCACGGTCGGGTCATCCACTTCCACCGTGATGTCAAGAAGATCTTGTGATTCATGATCCAGGGTTTCACCTGCTTTGAGGTGAAGCTCAAAATTACCGTTGTTATTGATTATTTCAAACTTGTCCGCATCGGCACCCGTCAACGTAAGCGTATTGGTTCCAAGAGCGTCATCAATAATTGAAATGTCCGCAATTTTGATACTGTTCGCTGTATCCGTATCTTCAGGCAGACTACTGACAATATTGGATAAGGCAACACTGGGCGCTTCGTTAACATCAAGAACAGCAAGGGCAGTTATTACTGAATCATCAACATCGCCACCAAGACTGGCATCATCGACATTAACCGTAACATCTAATAAATTTTGAGATTCAAAATCAAAGCTTTCCCCTGCCCTGATATGCAGTTCAAAAAAGCCACCGTTATTTACTATGATAAATTTTTCTGCGTCAGCACCACTGAGAGAAAAAGTATTTGTGCCAATACCATCGTCGTTAATAGTTATATCGGCAAACTTAACACTGTTTGTTGTATCCAGGTTTTCGGAAACGCTGGCAATAATATTGGATAATGTCACCGTTGGTAATGCGTTGCCAGCGGTCGGTATAGCCTGCTGGCCCTCAACAGCAGGTGGAATCAGCGGCTGCGGTCCTGAGGTATCTATTCCCGCTTCTGGAGTAACTTGCTTGCCACTTAAATCCAGAGGCGTAACGGTATCAGATGAGCCTCCATCAGAAATGGGAGCTGGGCCGGCTGTCGGCTCGGGTAAATTTTCAATATCGTCTATATCAAGTTCGCTGCTCTCTTCTTTCTGCCTGTCTGCAACGATAATATCTTTTAGATCAGCAACATCCGGCTCACCCACCAATTGAAGCCCATTGTCGTTTAGAAATTGAGAGATATGAATGCTTTGATCTGACTCCACATGAACAGTGGAACCGGCCTTTAAATTAATACGGGCAGAACTGGACGCAGCCGCAACAATCACATCATTCAGGTAGACTGGATCGCCATTCTGTACACTACGAATACTTCCATCAGGACTTCTGGCGGTAATTTTCCCTGAAACTGAGTAAAGAGAGCCAACAGTTAAGTTTGATTCTACGGCCATTGAGGAAGCTCCTGTTTCCGTGTTTTTGCCTATCCGGCAAATCGGTAGTCCATTATAAAAATTAGTTTTATCAAACTATCGTTCTGTAAAAGCCAACTGCTTTGCTCTAAGAACAGGCTTTAATAAATACGTCAACAATGATTTCTTTCCCGTCATAACATCGACTGTTGCTACCATTCCGGGAATGACAGGCTTAGCGTCGTCTGTTGATCCAAGATTGACTTTTTCTGTTTCGATAATGACCAGATAAAAGCTTTCACCTTTATCGTTAGTAATGGTATCCGCACTGATATGCAACAGTTTCCCTTCCAGTCCGCCATGTACCGTGAAATCATAGGCTGTAAAGCGGACAACCGCTTTTTGTCCGGGATGCAGAAAACCGATATCTTCAGGGCGAATTCTCGCCTCTATTAGCAAATTGTCGTCCAATGGAACAATATCCATCAATTGCATACCAGGCTGAACAACCCCACCCAGCGTATTGACCATTATTGATTTAACAATCCCCCGAACAGGTGACCTGACTCTTGTTCTTTCAACCCGATCCTGTATTGCCGAATCTGTAGCCATCAGTGCATTTAATTTGGCCAGTGTCGCATTAAGCTCTTCCCTGGCTTCGTTGTTAAAACTCAACTCAACTTCACCAAAGCGTGCCTTTGTTTCCTGAATCAGTGCATCGATACGTTCCATACTTTTACTGCTCATCAATACTTCACCATCCACATCACTGACCTGTCTTTCAACTCTCAACAGTTCGACCCTGGACACTGCACCTTCTGTTGTCAGAGTCCGAGTAATAGCAACCTCTTCCTGAAGTAATGACTGTCGCCTCTTGAGCAATGAAGTTTTTGCCTGTAGCTCTTCCAGCTGCTTCTGATGTTGATTCAGCTTTTCAGTTAAAACGCTTTTTCTTTTTTCCTGTTCTTTTTTTCGACTGTAAAACAGCTTCTGTTCCTGAAGGCTTATTTCCGGGGTGAATTCGTTCTGATGCTCCGCAAGCACAAAATCAGTCTCGTCCACTTCGGCCTGCAATCGACTCTGTCTGGCAATCAGAGCCTCTCTGCTGGCTTTTTGCTCATCCTGACTGGAAATAAATCGCGTATCATCCATCTCCACCAGTACCTGACCCTTGTCTACTATTTGCCCCTCTCTCACCTGAATATCAGCGATAATTCCACCTTCAAGATTCTGTATGGCCTGGACCCGACTGGACGGAATCACCTTGCCATCACCACGAGTGATTTCATCCATTTCAGCAATAGATGCCCAGAGCAAAAAAACAACCAGAGTCAACAGTGTCATAAATATTAATGGTCGCCCTCCTGATGGCAGTCTTTCCTGCACAGAAGCCTTGGCATCCATAAGATAAAGCTGCTGATAATCTGATTGATCATTCATCAGTGGCTCCTCTCATAGGCAGTGCTGGATTGTTTTCTCTGGCTCGAGATAATATCTCTGGCTGCACGAACAGCAGCAATCTTTCCCTGCTCTATCACCACAACCTTTTCCATGGCATCCAGCATGGTCATTTTATGAGTCACCAGGATGATTGTTTTTTCAGCCATTGCCTTTAATGTATTTTTGAAAACAGCCTCGCATTGGCTATCCATGGAACTGGTGGGTTCATCCAGAATCAAAATAGGGGGGTTATCCAGAAGAGCCCGGGCAATCCCGATTGACTGAATTTGTCCACCGGAAAGATTTCTGCCACTCTCACCCACTTGAATATCCAGGCCGGCTTCACTGTTTACAAATAACTCTCCCAGTCCTGCCTGCTTGACTGCCCTTATGAGAGACTCATCAGAAATACCGTAACGTCCAAGGGCAATATTCTCTCTGACAGTACCAGTGAACAGGTTAATTCTCTGGGGCACATAGCCAATACCTTTACGCAGTGTTGATGGATCAAGCTGACGTAAATCAAAACCATCCAGACTTATAGATCCTTCAAGAGGCTCCCATAGCCCCATTAAAAGCTGTAAAAGAGTACTTTTTCCCGACCCCATTCTTCCGAGGATAGCCACTTTTTCACCCGCCGCAATATTCAGGCTCACGTCTTTCAGCAGCGGCTGTGCCTCGGGGTATGAAAAGGACAGGTTGCCAATGGTAATCGCACCCTTTACATCGTCCAATTTTAAAAAACGTCTGTTTACAGGGCGTTCCTGGGGAAGGTTCATGATGGCATCTGTATGTTCCATGGCCTGTTTGGTTTTCTGAAACTGGTTAAGCAGAGCAATGGATTGAACTACAGGCGCCGTGCATCGCCCCGAGATCATCATAGTGGCGATTAAGCCACCCATGGACAACTCTCCCAGACCAATAAGATATACCCCTCCGGCAACAATCAGAACGGTAGATACCTGCATTATAAAAGTGGCACTCTGGCTGCTGATAAATTGCAATCTTCTGATTTGCAAACCTGTTTCAGCCATATACCTGTTCAGTCTTTCCCAGCGGTATTGATTTTGGCTTTCAGCGGAAGAGGTTTTTATGGTTTCCAGGCCTATTAATGCTTCCATAATGAATGACTGTCGTTCACTGGCAACTTGCTGACTCTCAAAAATTCTTTTCTGCAACGGCTTATTAACAAACACAGCGATTAAACAGGCCAGCAACATCGATACCAGGGGAATAATGACCAGCACCGGGGCAATCCAGGTAATTAGTGCAAGAAATAACAAGACAAAGGGCAGGTCGACCAGGGTCAATATCGTTGCGGATGTTAGAAAATTACGAATATTGTCGAATTCTGACAAGCTACTCATAAAACTGCCTGTGGCCGCAGGTCTTGCAGACAGCTTTAACCCGAGCACTCGCTCCAGTAGCTGTGCAGATAACGTTAAATCAATTTGCTTTCCAGCCAGATCAACAAATCGAGACCGGATCATTTTAATAATGAAATGAAATCAAATATGTAAGCAATTAACACACCTAAAGCCAGGAGCCAGAGGGTTTCATAGGGTGTGTGATTTAAACAATGTCAAGAAAAACGACTACACTAGTATGGTCGTATAGGCTTTTTGGCGTTGGGAAATATGTACAGCTCAGTCCTTTCATCCAACGATGAAATCACAGAAATCGTTATCAAAATCCCGCACAATCGCTCAATGGTGGATTTCGAAAATCATTTGCAAGATGCCTTAAATGAAGCGGGACAACTGGGAACAAAAAAGCAACTTGAGTGGCTTGATACTGACGGTTCTCCCATTACGCTTGGCAATGTTCGGTTGACCAGTAAAAGTAAAAAAGAATTGAAGGTTTATGAAACTCCATGGGGAGCGGTTAGGGTCAATCGTTTTATCTATCAAAGTCGTGAAGGCGGTGCTATTTATTGTCCCCTTGATCAATCTGCACGAATTGTTGTTAATTCAACCCCGCGACATGCCTGCATGGTCAGTTGGAAGTTTGCCCACATGCCTTCCACTGAAGTAGAGCAAGATTTTCTAAGAAACCACGGACGTAAAATCCATCGATGGACCGCTAAAGACCTGGCAGAAGTTGTTGCCAGTATTGCTCAGGCCAAAGAAGAATCCTGGACTTATGAATTACCGGATTTACCCGAGCCAGTAGCCACAGTTAGCTTGGGGCTGGATGGTGCAAACTTGCTTTATAAAGAGGGCTACAGAATTGCAATGTGCGGAACTATTGCGCTTTATGATGAAGAAGGAAATCGAATGCACACGGTGTACGCTGCCGCTGCCCCCGAATACGGAAAAGAAACTTTTATAAGGCGGTTCTCTTCTGACATTGAGAAAATGAAGTCTCGTTTTCCTGATGCCACTTACGTTGGAGTTGCTGATGGGGCGCCAGATAATTGAACGTTTCTTGAGCCTGTTACATCGATTCAATTCTGGATTTTTATCACGTTAGCGAATATGTGGCAGAAGCGGCAGAAGCTATATATCCGGGTAAAAAAATGCAGAATGAACGCAAAGCCTGGTTAAGATCAACACTGCACGAATTAAAAAACACCCCTGGTAAGGCAAAACGTTTATGGTTAGAATTAAAGAAAGCAGCTCCCGGGAATAAACGTCTTGTTTCTAAAGAAAAACTGGATAAAGCCAGAACTTATTTCAAAAATCACTGGCACCAAATGATTTATCCAGAAGCGTTGGAAAACAAGTTACCAATTGGTTCTGGTGTAACAGAAGCTGCTTGCAAAACGCTGGTTAAGCAGCGCATGTGTAAGTCAGGCATGCGATGGAAGGAACAAGGGGCGTCAATGCTATTAACATTACGAGCTCTGGCGAAGTCAACGGGTTATTGGGATGCTTTCTGGTCGAAGATGGATCGCTACGGGTTTCCAGTGGCTCACAACCTGCATGCCTGACATTATTCAAGCCACACACCCGTTTCATAAGCCTGATTAGGAACAACCCGGTCATAGACATTCATCACAAACAGAGGAGAAACCAGCGCAAACAAATTAATCAGCAAACTGGCGACCAAAACATCTCTATAGGTGCGCCAAAAGGGTAAGACTACTCGCCAGAACCACGGATAAGCCCTGCTGTTCTGCAGGTCATTTACAAGATTTTCATTAATACCTATACCACTGGTAATTTGTGGTTTCACCGAAATACAAAACCCGGTGTAAACATCATCAAGCTTGCTGGACGAAAGTTGTTCTCTTTCCCCTTCCGGGGAGGATGTGCTCCACTGGGATTCTGAATCACTAATTTGATAAACAATCCTGACCTTTTCGTCTGCCAACAGCAAAATTACCGGAAAGTCATCGGCATTAATATCCAGCAGGGATTTTTCCTGGAGAGTGGATTTCAAGCCGGCACGCTCAGAGGCTCGATGAAAGTCCCGAGGTAATAAAAGCCCGTCCACCAGAGGTAACCCTGAAACAAGAAATGAGAGATCCGACTCACAATCAAAATATTGAGTAAGTTGCCTCAAACAACCTGCCAGAGGTCCTCCGGCATATTCAAACGCACTCATCCTTGTGTTGCCTCGCACTGCGTCTTATATTTTTTTTACATTTTAGGGTCTATCTATGCTTGCTCAACAGTCAGTAGCTGTTTATCTGAAGCCTTTTGCACACTGAACCGAGCATCTTTTAAACTTAGTTTTTGAGCTTTGTTTTTGAGCTTTGTTTTTGAGCTTTGTTTTTGAATCTTATATTTGAAGATGCCCCAGTTATCGAGTCATCTGTCACTCCCCCATTCTCACTCTTTTTCAGCCCCAACATTGCATTAAAAATGCAGGTTTCAGGATGAACCTACGGCTTTTTACACAAAAGCGTTACCGGAAACTTAAATCTATTTTTGTGACACGGATCACATAATAGGATAAAAGCTATCCGGTATCATTCAACATGTAAAGTTATTTAGACGCAGAAGTAACAATTATCAGGGTTTGTCAGTTTAAGCGAAGCGTCACACTGCCATTGAAGAAACCAAAAACTTGAAGGATAAGACACTGAATTAGTTTACAACAGAAACTAAGCGACTATGATCGCTTTTATTATTACTTAAACTCGATGCTGCAGTTTTTAGCGTTTGACAGGATATTCTGATGTGAATATCGAAACCAGACTACTGCTGCGCCTCCTGCATCAAGCCCAGCGAGATACGAATCAACGACACAACAGCAGGCTGACAGGGTAAGATTGCATTCCCATTTTATAACCGTCAAGTGTCGTTAGTGCTAATTCGTCCTCTTTCTGTTGTTACTGTATTTCTGGATTCTTTGAGCGATTCACTGAAAAGCATTACGCCTTCTGCTCAACTCACAACGATCCAAAAAACAGTCCTGACCGCTCTAATTATGGGGATTGTTGTCACTGAAACACTCAACTGGGCGGCCTTTGAGCGAAGGAGTCTTGGGAAGTTCAAGTCGACCCGGCTATGCTGGATTTTCTATTCAGCAAAGATTGCATGGCATCGTATGCTGCAGGCAGTGTTCGCAATATTCTGTCTCATTATGGTATTGCTGAAGGGACTCTGACGATTGATGATTCAGCCAAACAACGATCAAAAAGAACGACCCGGATCGAAGGCACTCATAAAATCAGAGATAAACCGACAGGTGGCTATATCAATGGTCAGGAGCTGATCTTTATGGTCTTGGTCTCGGACATTGCCACCTTTCCTGTAGGTTTCCGGTTTTACGTTCCCGATCCACAGCTGTCCGCTTGGCGAAAACACGACAAAGACCTCAAGAAAGAGGGTGTTGCAAAGAAACTGAGACCTAAACGTCCAGAACCCGACCACAACCGCTTTCCAACGCTTCAAGCGCTGGCATTACAGATGATCCGGGAATTCGTTGACCATTTTCCTGAAGTAGTGATTAAAGGTGTTCTGGCTGATGCGCTCTACGGTACAGGAAAACTCATGGATGAAGCGACAGCCGTAACAGGTCAGGCGCAAGTCGTTAGCCAATTGCGCTCCAATCAGAAAGTGGCCAGCAGAAATTCAGAAGCCACCCTCAGGGATTATTTTGCACGACAAAAAGGCGTTGAAACGCAGTTAATTATTCGTGGAGGAAAAGAAAAGCGGGTGACCATGCTCGCAGCTCGCCTCTACATCAAGGCACACAACAAGCGTCGTTTCGTTGTTGCTCTGAAGTATGAAGATGGTCAAGAAGAGTACCGTTATCTGGTCGCTTCTGATATGTCATGGCACCACGCTGATATAGCCAGGCTGTATTCGCTGAGGTGGGTGTCGAGTCCTTTTTATTCAGGACTGGAAAGCGTATGGCGGCTGGAACCGACTGAGCAAACAGCAAGGCAAAGAAGGGTCTGAGCGTGGCTTGATCCTGAGCCTGCTGTGCGATCATTTGTTGTTACTGCATCCAGAGCAATCAGCCCGACTCAAAAACAAACAACCCGGGTTGCCCGCAGGTTGCCTGATCGAACGCCTCAAAGCTGAAGCATTGGTTGATACGGTCAAAGAAGTGGTCGCATCAGATGACCCTGAGGCTGCGTTGAAATCCTTAACGAAAGCCTTGGACGATGTGTTGCCAACAAGGGAATCCAGTAAGCATATGGCTGGTCGCGATCTGGGCAAACAGGAACCCACTGCTTCGTTGAAGTATCACGCTCAGAAAGCTGCGTGAGCAGAAGTGTATCAGTCAACAACTAAAAACTGCAGCATCGAGTTAAACCATATTACTGCAGCCCCTATTTACAGGGCCTCAATAAAACCTGGGCTCAGTTTCAAGCTGAACATCAAACATTGCTTTGACTTCCTGCCTGACAAATTCAGCAAATTGCCTGATATCCTGCCCGCTGGCAGTACCATGATTGATTAGAACAAGGGCCTGATGTTGATAGGTTCCAACAGAGCCATGGCGAACACCACGTAATCCGGCCTTATCAATTAACCAGCCTGCAGCCAGCTTCCATTGATCTCCCGCAGGGTAGACTACAAGGTCAGGAAATCGTTTTTTTAAACCAGACATCACATCATCAGACACCACAGGATTCTTGAAGAAGCTCCCCGCATTACCGAGACTGCCCGGATCAGGCAGTTTATCTCTTCTGATATCAGTGACAGCCTGACTGATATCAAGCCCCGATGGTTCCTTATCTCCGAGCCGGGATTTCAATAGGGTTACAAGCTGACCATAACCCAGCCTGGGTTGAAGTCGAACATCAAGATGTAACCTGACTGAAATAATAATGTATTGATCTCTGAGCGCTTGCTTGAACACTGAATCCCTGTACCCGAATGCACAATCTTCACTATTAAATATCCGCTGTTTACCTGTGGGCACGTGCACAGCCACCAGAGAGACAAACCTGTCTTTCAGCTCTACACCATAAGCACCTATATTCTGAATAGGTGAAGCACCCACAGAACCGGGAATGAGTGAAAGATTTTCCAGTCCAAAAGCACTCTGCTGGAGAGTCCAGAGGACGAAGTCATGCCAGTTCTCGCCGGCTGCCGCCTCCACCTGAACAAAAGATTCTGTTATTGAGAGAATATTCCGTCCTTTGAGTGCTACGGCAATAACCAATCCCTCAATCCTGTCACCGAGCACAACATTACTCCCTCCCCCCAATGGAATCACAGCCAGCTTATGTTCACGAGCGTACGCAAGCGCTTCCTTAAGCATGTCTGTAGAATGCACTTCCACAAAATATCGGGCTACAGCGGGGACACCGAAAGTATTCAGTGTTCGCAGAGAATGGTTTTCAATAATTTCGAGAGATGATTTCATTAATCAGGAATTGATATACTGTTCTTGGATATGTTGTAACAAGGCCTGGCCACCAAATTCCACCAGCTCCAGTACGCGAGTGAAACCTTCATCACCACCATAATAAGGATCCGGAACTTCTCTGGTTTTCAGGTCGCCGCTGAAGTCGAGAAAGAGTTTAAGTTTCTGCCGATGCTCATGGGGACACTCGGATTCAAGATCTCTAAGGTTCTCATTATCCATTGCCAGAATAAGATCACAATCGTCAAAGTCATCACTGGTTATTTTTCTGGATCGAACAAAAGAAAGATCATATCCCCTGGCAGCCGCCTCTGTGGATGACCGACTATCAGGCTCTGCATTAATATGCCAGCCACTGGTACCGGCAGAATCTACTTCAATTTGATTTGCCAGACCAGCGTCCACTACCTGTCTGGAGAAAACGCCATGTGCCGTAGGTGAACGGCAAATATTACCTAAACAAACAAACAGCACCTTGACCATATTCAGACCATTGTCTCTATGGAGTCTGTGTTGGTGAATCTTCCAGACTCTATTAATTGACGCACAGCATCCAGATCTTCTTCAGTAATCAACGCCATGAGGAGGGGTTTCAACTGCATCGGCCACATGCAATACGAATGACCATTATAAAGAAGCCTCAGTTGCTCAAGGGATTCCAGCTCTTCAAGAGGACTGACACCCCATCGAACATAAAGATTCAGCAAGCTCACCCGGTAAGCATAAATTCCGATATGCCGGAGACGAAGGCAACTCATCCGAGACAGCTGTTTTGGTTCATCCCCAAAGTCATCCCGAATCCAGGGAATACTGGCCCGACTGAAATAAAGAGCATAACCATTGGCATCTGAAACCACTTTAACCACATTGGGATTGAATATCTGATCTTCCGAGTGCAATGGGATCGCTGAGTTGTGGCTGCACCCGCCTGTGGAGCACGACTCAGATTCAGTGCCACCTGATTAATCACTGAAGATGGAATCAGAGGTTCATCCCCCTGAACATTCACTATTATCTCTTCATCGCGCATGCCAAAAGAGAGTAGCCACCTCCTGAAGACGATCAGTACCGGATGGGTGACCAGCCAGTGTCAGACAGACTTCCGCGCCAAAGCCCTCAGCAGCCTTGACGATCCGTTCATCATCTGTGGCAATGATCACCCGGCGAGCCTGACTCTGGAGTGCCCGCTCATAAACATGCTGAACCATTGGTTTACCGGCAATATCGGCCAGGGGTTTACCCGGCAGACGGCTGGAACCAAATCTCGCGGGAATAACAACGGTAAAATCCGTCGTCTTCAGCCGGTTTATCATTCATCAGCCTGCCTCATTCAACCGCTCTTTCAGACGTGAGTGTTCTGGCTTCATTTTCCAGCATTACAGGAATACCATCTCTCACCGGAAAGGCCATTCCACAAGGTCTGCAGAATCAACTCCGATGCTTCTTTGTGGTATTTCACTTCACCCTTACAGAGAGGGCAGGCCAGTATTTTCAAACAGTTTTTTATCCATGGAAGCTATCTTTTCAGCGAGTTCAATGTGAACTTAATCCGGGTTTAGACCCTGTGGAGGGTCCATTCGTTTCAATCAGCTGGACAATTTTATCCAGAAAGCCATCAGGCAACTGTGCCATAACCGGGAGGAACCAATGCTTGCCGATCTGCAAACCGACGACATTTTACCGCATCCTTGGCCGTCATCATATCCAGAACAGGAAAATCATCATTAAAAGTGATATCTGCAGACACAAAAGCATAGTGATCCGGAAAGGCGTGAGGAATCACTTTCGAAACCTAATTCATTCAACGTATTGAAAAAACGCTCCGGATTACCAATGCCTGCGACCCCATGAACCTTTCCTGAAACAGGAGGAATAGATCCATCAGAGACAAGCTGAGTCAGACTCTGCGGTTGAAGATGAAACGTTTCAGGTTTCATACCGGGACAAACATCCGAAAAATCTCTGGCAGTGCCATTGATCAATACCTGATCCACTTCTGGTAACGTTGTACGGGTTCTCTCAGAGGTCCGGCAGGTAGGCACAAGCCATTACCCACCATTCGCTGACCATCCATCACCCAGCACTTCAACATCACGGTACAGATTGTAATGCTGCAAGCCATCATCCGCTATGATCAAATCACAATCATGGTGCTTACAAAAGATATCGGACAGCCTGAACACGATCGGGATCAACCACAACAGGAACATTCAGCTGGCTGGCAAGCATGACCGGTTCATCACCCGCCAGGGCAGCGTCCGTATCCGGTTTAATAGACAACGGGAACACTGTATTTCCTGCGCCAAACCCCCGACTGACAATGCCCGGTTTTATATTCCCCGAGCGAGCAGCTCTGTCACCAGACTGGCCACCACGGGCGTTTTTCCTGTACCTCCCACGGCAATATTACCAACCACCACCACAGGGACTTCAGGTCGCCACCTTTCTTTATTGAGAGGTAACGTTATTTTTCTGCGCCGGGCAATCCAGGAAAATAACCCACGCCAGCGGCAATAATAAACGGGTCCAGCCAAAACCGGTGTTATACCATGAAGAAACTACTGAACGACCCAGCCAGGTTTTAAGACTCATCACTCTTTCGACTCTGAGTCTCTGCGAGTGGTCATACTTAAATTAACAAAACCCAGCTGACCTGCCGCATCCATCGCAGTCACCACCGACTGATAGGGCGTTTTGGCATCGGCTGTAATGATCAATGGCAGCTGACTGTCTCCATCACTGACTTTGCCCAAGGCATTTTTGACCGTTTCAATCCGGCTGTTAACCAGACTACGACCATTTACTGAGAATTCACCTTCTTTGCTGATCACAATTTCAACCTGCCTTGGCTGTTCCTGCTGAATTTCCCCGGAAGCTTCGGGAAGATCAATAGCCAGATGGGTCTCTTTGGTAAACGTGGTGGACACCATAAAAAAGATCAGCAACAGAAAGACCACATCAATAAGAGGTGTCAGATTCACCGACACCTCTGAACCGGCCTGTCTACGGAACTTCATCAGCGTTTACCCTCACTGACTTTGCGATCACCCTGCAATACTTCCACCAGTTTGATGGCTTCCTGCTCCATAGTAATCACCAGATCATCCACTCGACGAGAGAAAAAACGATGGAAAATCAGTGATGGAATGGCGATGGTCAGACCCGCTGCCGTAGTGATCAGCGCCTTGGAAATACCTCCGGCAAGAATGCCGGCATTACCCGTACCTTCCAGCATAATGACAGTAAAGACATCGATCATTCCGATAACCGTACCCAGCAGTCCCATGAGTGGCGCAATGGCAGCCACGGTACCAAGAGTATTGAGGTAACGCTCCAGGTCATGAATAACATGTCCGGCCTGCTCCTCAATACTTTCTTTCATTATTTCCCGACCATTTCGGGCATTGGAAATGCCAGCCGCCAATATGCGTCCCAGTGGCGAACCCTCACGGAGTAATTCAACCTTCTTACTGTCAAGATCGTTATTCTTTATCCACTTCCAGACCTGAGCCAGGGTATTTTTTGGAGTAATTCTGGATGACCTCAATGTCCAGAGACGCTCGAAAATGATGGCCAGAGCGATGACTGAGCACAATAGAATGGGAACCATAAGCCAACCGCCGGATTTCACCAGTTCGAACACAATAATATTCCCTTCTTGAAAGCTGTTGAAAAGGATTTCAACATCTGGCTGGCTAACTCTATTTCCAGACCACAATGCTGATATCAGACATATAACAGAGGCTCTACCGCAGACTCTACCGCAGACTCTACCGCAGACTCTACCGCAGACTCTACCGCAGACTCTACCACAGAGAGTTGCAGCGTTTAAGCGGTTCAGGTGAAGAATAACCTATAGCCGTTCACCACCAATAGCGTTTATGCGTCTGCCGGTATCCACTGATACGGGAAACACCATCCCCCAGAAGAAATGTCAATGATCCCTCTGTGGTGGTACTCCAGATTTGAGCGCCCGACAGCGATACTCTTTTGACGGTTTCCTCCGCAGGATGATGGAACCGGTTAGCATACCCTGCTGAAAAAATCACAGCTGCTGGTTTAACACTATTGAGAAACTGGCTACTGCTTGAGTATTTACTGCCATGATGTGCCGCCAGTAAAATAGTCGAGGAAAGATCCTGACCCGACGCCACCAACTGACGTTCCACTTTCCGGCTGATATCTCCGGGCAACAAAAACTGGTCACTCTCTGTTATCACTTTCAACACACAGGAGCTTTCATTACTCAGCTTCTGACTCCCTCCGGCCAGCATTTTGAACCTGACCCCCTCCCACTGCCAGCTCTGACCTTTATGACAATATTCATCAATATTGTCATAATCGGCTATCGGAGAGCCCGCCCAGACTTCAGCGTCAGGATACGCCTTCTTTATTCTGCTCAGACCACCAGAATGATCCCGGTCACCATGGGATATAACAATCCGGTCAATCTTCTCAATCCCTCTGGAACGCAGGGCCGGCAGAATCACCCGATCTGCTGCAGTAAAAGTGTCGGAAAATGCATCTCCAGTATCATACAGAAGAACGTGAGAGCTCGTCTGAATCAGTACCGATAGCCCCTGCCCCACATCCAGCACAGTCACCTCGGCCAGACCTGGTTCAATCTGATGTTTAAAAGGATAAAGCCATGGCAAGAAGAATACAGGTGCAAGAATCCGCACTCGAAGTGCCACCGGTGAGATAAAAAGCAGTGATCCGCCGATCGTTAAGACAATCACCAGCCAGTGATAACTTCCGGAAGCTGGTATCAGGTTTGTTAACTCGGCACACTTTATCAAGGCAATCTGAAATAGCTGAAGACACTCGTCCAGAAAACCTAACAATGCACCTGCGATATCCTCATGTGCATACCGAATAACGGCGCTGAATAACAGTAACGGAACGACCAATAAGCCAATAAATGGAATAGCCAGAAAATTAATCAGAGGTGATAACGGTGAAACTGGCTGTCCATTAAACAGCAATATTGGCGTTAGTACACAGAACACCACCCATTGTGGACGACAAACCCTTTCCCACCATTGGCGTGAATTCTGCCTGCCTCCCAGCCCAAAAATCAGGGTAGCCACCGCAATAAAGGAATACCAGAATCCCGGACTTGTTACGGCAAGAGGGTCAAACAGTAAAACAACACTCAACGCCGACAGCAGTAGCGTTATTGATCCGGCTCGAATTCCAAACAATGGGCCAGACAAAGCAATCAGTGTCATCACCAGAGCACGCTGCACCGGAATACTGAATCCTGCCAGAACAGCATAACCTGATGCAAAAACCAGAGATAGAACACCAGCCAGAACAGGCAATGGAACCCTTCTGAGTGGCAATAATCCCAAAAAACCAAGCACTCTTCCAAGCCAGAAACCCAACAAAGCCATCAAACCAATATGGAGCCCTGATATAACCATTAAATGCGTTGTCCCAGTGGCATTAAACAGCTGCCACTGAGCCTGTGAGATAGATGATTTGTCGCCCGTTAACAGGGCAATAAGCGGGCCGACACTATCCGACTCAATGGATGCAATCAGCCAGCGTCTCAATTCCAGGCGCAACCTGTCTGTATAAAAGAGCCAGGAAGAAGACTCAGCCAGCTTATCTCCTGCCTTCACATAACCCGTAGCCGAAATACCTTGTCGGGCCGTCCAGGCTTCGTAGTCGAATGCACCCGGACTTGCGAATCCGTGGGGCCGTTTTAAACGTACTAACAATTGCCAGTGATCACCGGGAACAAGATTAAAACCAGACGGGACATTATCAGACGGTATGTCTTTCGAGCGGTCATACCAGGACAACCGAACCGGATGTCTGACTGGATTCACTTCAGCAGTGTCAGGCGTGAAGAAAAAACGGACAACATTGCCATCAATGACAGGCAGACTTGAAACAATGCCCGTAATGGCCAGATCTTTTCCCTGCATGTGTTCAGGTAACAGACGATCATTAATTCGGTACCCGTGAAGCACAGCCAGGGTAAATCCAAGCAAAATAATGCCCGTATTTAAACAGACCCTGGAACAAAACAGCCCTGTGCAGGTCAAAAGGATTGAGGCAATGCCCACACCAATCAGTATCATCTCCTGAGGCAGATAAGGGAGAACCGAAACAGAGGCCAGAGATAATGAAAACAGGAATAGGATTTGTGTGGGGTTCCAGATAGTTTTGGGATGTAATTCAGGGCATAATGCCACGCGCGAACTCCTGCTATTACCCTGTTTCAAGCAATTTTGATATGATCTGATGCGTCAGATCCAGAGTCAGATAGAATAGACGCTCTGCTTGATTTTTCATGATTAAGTAGCTGAAAGAAAGCGACATGAGCTACAGTCTGATATCGACAGATCAACTTTTCAGCCAGCAATATGAATTGCCCGGTTCGGATTCAAGTGAAGGGATATGGCAAAAAAACTGATTCAGCGCTACCTGCCTGATCCAAAAACCATCAAGGAAAATCGCTGCCTTCGCTTTATGGGGTCATCCCTCCATGATCCCAACCTCTGGCACTTAAACAGACGATCAGCTGCTTCAGCATTCTTTGTAGGAATATTCTGCGCATTCATTCCTATTCCATTCCAGATGGTCCTGGCAGCCTCTATGGCTGTTATTTTTCGCTGTAATCTACCTTTATCTGTGGCTCTGGTCTGGATAACCAACCCTGTGACCATGCCCGCTATTTTCTATTTTACATATAAGGTGGGTTGTCATATCCTCCATGTTCCTGTGAGTGAGGTCTCCTTTGAACTGACCGTTCAAAGCCTTGGTTCGGGAATTTCACGAATCTGGAAACCTTTGTATCTGGGCTCACTGGTAACAGGACTGGTATCCGGATCTTTCTGCTATTTATTGATTCGACTGTACTGGCGGTGGAATGTTGTGCAAAACTGGCGACAGCGCCATAAGCGAAAACATTCGCAATAGCCCTTTCAACTAACTTCGGTCCAAATATCTCTCATGCAAAAAAGCTTTCATAAGCGCGAGCCAAAGCTGGAAGGTCGTGGTGTACTTGAAGCTTTAAGTACTGACGGCCCCCACACTGAATGGCTGGGAATGCCTGACTACTACATCCATACCTTGCTTGTCGCAGGTGAGGAATACAAATACCTTACACCTGATAAAGAGCTGGAGGTCAGTGTCGGAAACACTGTCGTATTTCGTTATAAGGAAATGGGTAAAACCAAAAAGGAAAAACGCATCGATAAACGCTCTCTGGGCATTTATATCGATCCCAGTCAGTACATGCAGGAAAACCCCTGAAACGCCGCCCCGCCGGCGTTTTTTTATATTAATTTAAGGCTCTTATCGGATTCCAGACCGCTACCCAACCAATAAGCTAATCAGCAGTTAAGCAGCCCTTAACCTCGAAGCCCCGCATTATGCACGAACTCAAAAAAGTCCAGATACAGCGGCAAACTCTCCTGCGCCCCCTCCTATGAGACCTAAGCCATGAGCGCAGAAAAGACCAGAACCCTTCCATAGTATCGACGTGAACCTCATAAACACCATCGCCGTCATCATCACGGGCGTACTCTTTCCTGCTATGGCAAACAGACTTGTAACCATCTCCCAAGTCTTCAAGTGAATGGTAGATATCATACTCGTCGGTATACACCTGAGCGCCTTTGGCAACATGACACTTGATCAGTGGCTCTATAGTAATTTTCTTAACATTGGCGAGCATATTGATAATGACTTGGCCACCACGCTGGATCATTCCCAGTACAGGCGATTTTTCTTTCTCAAGAGTTCTCCTGCCTCGCGACCCTTTAAGCCTTCTCTTGCGGAGTGCCCACCCCAGATTTTTTATGGCTTGGGGATAACCTTTGTGACCGGCAACAATATAGACCTCATCAAACTCAACTTCGCCTTCAAGCGTCACTTCTGGTTTTCGTTCAACGACACCTGTCACTAAGTCGTTGTCATATCATGAACATCACTGGTTTGAAGGTTCTGGTTTGAAGGTTCTGGTTTGAAGGTTCTGGTTTGAAGGTTCTGGTTTGAAGGTTCTGGTTTGAAGGTTCTGGTTTGAAGGTTCTGGTTTGAAGGTGCAGAGTTACTGCGCCTCTCATTCACCATGGCCACGCAAGCTCTCGGGCTTCACTCTCTTGTCGCCTGCATCTCCAAATACTCCAGGTATAGGTGATATCGGATTGTTATCTCAAGTAAGCTATTGAGCGCTAGCGACTTTGAGTAACGCTTGCAATAACCGATAGGGTCACAACGCCTACGAAAAACCCTCCCGCAATTACACCGCCAATGATGACGTAAATAAAGTTATTACCTTCTCCTGAATTAGAAGACATTTCATTATTAGCCCCAGGTGTCATTGATATTGATGGCTCTCTGCTGCTACTGATGATGGATTGGGTTGCCAAAGAGAGTTTATTATTAGCAGAAGAATAAGCGTCCACAGCCGAAGATTTTGAACTCACCGGATCTGCCACAGAAGACATAGAGCTCGCAGGCGTTATCGCTGGCAATTCTGAACTCATTATCGTTTTTACAGAAAGCGTAGAAAACAATGAATCAGTGGCCATCTGATTGGTAGCAGTTGAACTAATGACTAGATGTTCTGATATTACTGATGACTGCACAGGAAAACATGAATCAGACAGCTGATCCTTACAAATCAACGAATCGGGGGGCCAGTCTCCTCGGATATCGTCACATAACAAGGGGATGGTAAGTCTGCCACTGCCACTGCCACTGCCACTGTCGCCCCCTTGAAGTGAGATGCCCTCCACCCTATTATTATTAAGTTGAATACATCCTGTAACTTGCTCATCATCATTAACGTAATCAGTTCCAACGTAAATAGCTGGAATTGAAACAGAATTGCCTGCTGTCGTGAATATAACATTTGATATAGACCCTGCTACGTCATCCAGATACTCATCAAGGAATATAGAAATTGGCTCTCCCCAGCCATTGGTAGCAATACTTATATTATCAAAGGTGAAGGTGGCAAAGTCCTCTAACCTTATTGCATGCAAACTGAAAGCGTCCCCATGCACCGTAGCCATGTTGACATCAAGATTATTTATTACCAGTTTGTTTTTGGTACAGTTTTCAATGCTGTCTTGACCACAGCGAACCCTAAGACTATGGCTATGGTGTCGGTGATCATGTTCCACCACGTTATTAGGGCTATTAATTTTGACATCGCTTACCCTGACCTCTGCGTTCCTGCCTTGTTCGATATCGATATAAACCTGATCCTCCTGGTCGGCCGGTTCAAAGGATAAATTTGTGAGCGTTACGCTCTCCATTCCCACCGTAATTAACTCCACTAGCAGATTGGCGCTATATTGAGATGAGGTGTTTTTTATAAATTTAAGACCATCAAGAATTAACCCGCCGTATTGACTATTCCCAGACGTCTGACTAATCCCGAAGGTCATCATTCCGTCGCGTTCGGATAAGGCAACTCCTTCCATTCTCATCAACAGTCTCTCATCTTCAGTGGCTGCCGCATGATACACACTGGTGCAGGGTGGCCACTGAACAGTACTTTCCAAAGCAACTTCACTGATATCAATATCATTCGGAAAAATAATCAATGTACAGAAACCATCTTTATGGAAGTGTGATTGCACACTAGTGGGGCTCCCGGAAAGTAATGCTGCCGGATAGTTTGCAACGTCACTACCACGAACAACAACTACTCTATTGACCTGAAACCTTAAGCCCTCGAGACGAACGGCTGATGCTGTCACATAGGGATGCCTGGAAAAAAAATCAAGGCACTCCTGATTATACGACACAGTTCTGACATCTTCGCTATCTACAACCCTTGATTGACAAAAGTCATCTATAGAAGCACTTGCTAACAGGGGAATGAAAAAGCAAAGACTACAAATAAAAACCGCACTGAATTTTGATGCATTCTGCCAAAATATATTCTTCACAGGCGTAATACCTCAATAAAGGATTGATGCATTTTTTAATTTTTTCACACATAAGGATAATAAACTTCGGGCTAAACCTTATACTTTTTTTTAGTATCATTGAACTATCTGAGCACTTGTTTTCATAGCAAAGTTTTCGTAGCTGGCGCGCTCAGCTGGAATGATTATTCGATTACGAGCGTTTGGGTACTTAACAATACTATGGACAGTTTTCAGACTGGGTGTGACCATGAGAGAAAACTGTCCACAGTATTGGAGTATAAAAGAGTAGTAAAACTGAAGGTGTATTAAAGTGTATCAGTTGTATCAGTTGTATCAGTTGTATCAGTTGTATCAGTTGTATCAGTTGTATCAGTTGTATCAGTTGTATCAGTTGTATCAGTTGTATCAGTTGTATCAGTTGTATCAGTTGTATCAGTTGTATCAGTTGTATCAAGAAGGACAGAAGCGGTTAAAAAATGCCGAAAACCCTTTCGGCACTCATTGTAAGCAGGCGAACAATAGCTGCCGCCTGCTTGTGATTGCTAAATCAGATGCAGCTGACCATTGTCCAGTTTATAGGCTCTGTCCATCTGACTGGCCAGATTCATATCATGGGTGACGACAATGAAACTGGTGGTCAGTTCACGACTGAGGGTCGTCATCAAATCATGAATTTTCTCCGCTGTATTAGGATCAAGATTTCCGGTAGGTTCATCCATAAAAACCAGGTCCGGCTCCCCCACTATCGCCCTGGCAATAGCAACACGCTGTCGCTCACCTCCAGACAGTTCTGATGGCTTGTGTTTAACACGAGAGCCAAGACCAACCGATTCCAGCACTTCAAGGGCTTTAGCCTGAGCCTGTTTTACCGGTACTTCAGGTCGCATCAATAATGGCATGGCGACATTTTCAAGCGCTGTAAACTCGGGCAGGAGATGATGAAACTGATAGACAAAGCCCAGATGGCGATTACGCAGTTCCCCACTGCGTTTTTCAGATAGTTCAGATAAGACATGACCACATATTTTTACTTCGCCAGTGGAAGGCTTATCCAATCCTGCCAGCAATTGTAACAAGGTCGTTTTACCGGAACCTGAAGCGCCAACCACCGCCACGCGTTCAGATGAATTTACGGTGAAATCAATATTGTTGAAAATCCGGAGATTCTCAGGCCCCTCATTGAACTCCTTGGACAGTTCAGTACAGGTCAGCACAGTATTACTCATTGAATCACTCATAACGCAGAGCCTCCGCTGGTTGAGTTCTGGAGGCTTTCCAGGCAGGGTAAAGAGTCGCCAGAAAGCTCATCAACAAACCGGAAACGCTGATAACCATGATGTCCTGCCACATTAATTGTGATGGCAGATAACTAATGAAATAAACGTCCGGACTGAGAAACCTGATCCCCAGAATCTGCTCAAGCCAGCCAACCATCGACGAAACGTTCAACGCGCCCAGAATGCCCAGCAGAACACCCAGGAAGGTGCCGATAATGCCAATCAGAGATCCCTGCACCATAAAGACCCCCATAATCATTCCCGGGCTCGCGCCAAAGGTCCGCAAAATAGCGATATCGCTCTGTTTGTCAGTAACTACCATCACTAATGTGGAAACAATATTAAACGCCGCCACTGCCACTATAAGAGTCAGCAACAAACCCACCATGGTCTTTTCCATCTGTATCGCCTGGAACAAACGACCATGGGTTCTAGTCCAGTCCTGAACGTAGTAACGCCCTGGCAATTTCATGGCCACTTCCCAGGCCAGTTTGGGCGCACTGTACAGATTATCCATTTTCAGTCGTATGCCGGTCACGCCTTCTTTCACTCGAAGAAAACGCGCGGCATCCTGAACGTGAACATACGCCAGATTGCCATCCACATCCGCTCCCACAGAAAAGGTACCTACCACTGTAAATCGTTTGAGTCTTGGAAAAACACCCGCAATATTTACATTGGCTTCCGGTAAAACCATAGTGACTTTATCCCCGGTAGTCACACCCAGATATTGCGCCAGAATCTCTCCCAGTAATATTCCGAATTCCCCGGGTTTGAGGTTGTCCAGAACCCCCTGGGTCATATGGTCATTGATAATAGAAACATTTTTTTCATATTCAGGCTCTATCCCATAAATCATGGCACCGCGTACCTGGCCATTATTGGTCAGCATACCCTGGGCATCCACAAAGGGGGCGGCAGCGGCTATACCTTCATTTTCTGGTATTTCTTCCACCAGTGTCTGCCAGTCATCCAGTCCACCAGTGGCAGACGTTATAGTGGCATGGGGAACCATACCAAGAACCCGTTGCTTTAACTCTCTATCGAATCCGTTCATCACTGACAGAACAATAATCAGCACACAGACTCCCAGGGTTAAGCCCACCATGGACGTACCCGAGATAAAGGAAATAAAATGATTCCTGCGCTTTGCCCGGGTATAGCGCAGGCCTAAAAAAATAGGTAAAGGTCTGAACATGTATTCTGCCTGTCTATGCGTATCAGGATAGGACGCAAATTATGGGACACATTAAGGGTGTAATATCATATTTAACATATATATAGTCAATTATTATGCCATAATGCGCCTAACGCGGTGTCTGGTTTTTCAAACTATTTAATAACCGCTCGATATAAATCAATCCTCGGCATCCAGAATAAAATGAGCATTATACTGAACCCTTCTGCCATCCTGAGTGCAGCACTGACAATCATGTCAGTTTCCTTTTCTGTCAACCTTATTGCAGACACCGAATCTGTTCCGCCTGCGGAAACAAATCAAATACACATTCCTGTGGGAAGCCAGTCCACTGCCCTGCGACAACAGCTCTACATCCCTGTGCAGGGGACAGACCATGGAGTCTGTACTCGGTACAATAGGCCAGCCACGGGCAATTTTTGAAATAGGCAAGCCCGTAATAGTTCGCTGGACCTATGCCAATATGACGGTTTACTTTGAAAAAGACAGAGTATTGAGAACGGTAGTGCACGCAAACGCACTCTCCGAAACAGACATCGCAGTACAGCAATAACAATCGCCAGCACCCTATCGTGGAGGTGCTATCAGCGGTTTCTGCTATTAAGAATTTTCTTACGAAATTGTCCGGGAGGCAGGCCATAATATCGCTGAAATGCTTCGTAGAACCGGCTCATTGAACTGAATCCGCAGGCAAAACCCACTTCCGAAATCTGGCGATCATCATCTATGAGCAATAACTGGGCTTTCTGCAAACGCTGGAATTGTAGATATTGTTTTATGGATACCCCCATGACACTGCTGAACAAATTGGTGGTGTAGTTCTTATGCAAGCCTATATGCTCTGCTACTTCAGCCGTAGAGATGGGCTGGTGCAGGTGTTCAGCCATGAAATGGATCATTCCTGAAACATGTTGAGCCCCTTTCATAGTGGATACGGATTGCTGCCCCCGAACAATTTGACCATCGGGATAATCCCAGCCAGTAAGTGCAACGCGTTTTAAACAAAGAGCAATCTCCCCCTGTATCAGCTCTATGAATTCTGCTTTCTCTGTCTTGAATTCACCATGCCAGCGCACAAGCATTCCATGTAATAAAGAGGGATCCAGCCTGGCCAGAGCCAACTTTCCTGAAAGAATATCCTTTCGAAACACTTCGGGTAGAGGCCACTCCAGAAACCGTGGTAATGGGATATAGATATTGAATAACTTCCCTCGTCCCTCTATCTCCACCATTTGATGAGGCACATTGGCCCAGAAAACAGCCAGTCTGTTTGCAGGTATTTCCTCTCTGCGATCATCAATAATATAAGATGCACTGCATCCCATCAGGTAGTTGAGCTCAATATGACCGTGCACATGAGCCGTTTCCATAACGTAGGGTGCCCGGGCTTCAACATAAAAAATGTCCCCCTGAATGTCAGAAATTGATCCGGGCATCTGTACGACGCCTTCAGTGTTAACGTCTCTTCGTCCTACTTTATCCATTGCCGATTAACCATTAATCTCATTTACTTTTCATTGAATTCTTATAGGTATTGAAGACCATCATATATCGATCGGATCGATTTAAGAATCTTTGTTTTCGGGAAAAATCAGTCTTATTCTGTGAAAGATTAACTCGCTAAGCGGTATTACACTCCACGAACGTATCCAGCAGATGATATTCATCCTTTTTCCAGGCATCTTCAGGCATCTTCAGGCATCTTCAGGTAGATAGTCATTATGGACAGCACATTTTTCAATCCGGTGGATCACCCTCATCGACGTTTCAATCCACTCACAGGCGACTGGGTACTGGTATCGCCCCACCGTGCCAGACGTCCATGGCAGGGGCAGCTTGAAAAAAACGCTCCCGAAATAAAGGCCAGTCACGACCCGGAATGTTATCTCTGTCCCGGAAATACCCGTATCAGCGGCGATACCAATCCAACCTATTCTGATCCTTTTGTGTTCAGCAACGATTTCCCGGCTCTGCTCACCGATACGCCCCATGTGACCTATGTGCCCGACGTGCCGGTGACTGATGATCAACACTCCGGATTATTTCGCAGCGACAGCGCCCGTGGCATTGCCCGGGTAATCTGCTTTTCACCGGATCACAGCAAAACTCTGCCGCAGCTCACCACAAATGATATTCGCAAGATTATTGATACCTGGTCTGAACAGGTCACTGAACTCGGTAAACAATATCCCTGGGTACAGTTATTTGAAAACAAGGGTGCAGTCATGGGTTGCTCCAATCCACATCCACATGGACAAGTCTGGGCCAGCAGTTTTCTGCCCAACGAAGCCCGCAAGGAAAATGAGAACCTTCAGGCCTGGCACAACCGTCAAGGTTCCAATCTCCTGGTGGATTATGCCAACCGGGAATCAGAATCAGGCGACAGAACTGTGGTGGATAACGATCACTGGATTGCTGTAGTACCCTACTGGGCCGCCTGGCCGTTTGAGACGTTACTGATGCCCAAACGTCATGTCTTGCGCATGCCTGATTTATCGTCCCATGAGCGCAATGCTCTGGCTGAAATCCTCAAAACTCTGACCGTTAAATACGACAACCTTTTCAATACCTCTTTCCCCTATTCCATGGGCTGGCACGGTGCACCTTCATCTTTAAATGATGAACTCAGTGACAATCAGCACTGGCAGCTTCATGCTCATTTTTACCCACCTCTGCTTCGGTCTGCGTCAGTTCGTAAATTCATGGTGGGTTTTGAAATGCTGGCTGAAATCCAGCGAGACCTGACCCCGGAACAGGCCGCAGCCAGACTGCGTGACCTACCGGTCACTCATTATCTGGAAGACTGAAGCAATGAACTCAAGAGCTGTAGAATTGAAAAAACAGGTGACTCGCCTGTTCGAAGAAAATTACCACGAAACACCTGAACAGTTTTTTCAGGCACCCGGAAGAGTCAACCTGATTGGTGAACACACCGATTATAACGATGGCTTCGTACTGCCCTGCGCCATTGATTACCAGGCCATGATCGCAGCCAGCCCAAGAAACGACGACAGGCTTGTAGTCAGCGCGGCAAATTATGAAGGACAGGTGACAGAATTCCAGCTTTCCCTGCCGGTCAATCACAGTAAAGAGGCGTTCTGGAGCAACTATATTCGCGGGGTTGCCAGCGTATTACTAGAAGCAGGCTACCCAATAAAAGGCGCCAACATTGCCATTGCAGGCAATGTACCCCAGGGGGCCGGTCTGAGTTCTTCTGCCTGTCTGGAAGTGGTTACAGCCCTGACCCTGACCAGTCTTTCAGGGTTAGAAGTCAGCCTGAAAGAATTGGCCGTGATCAGCCAAAGAGCCGAAAACGAATTTGTTGGCTGCAACTGCGGAATAATGGATCAGATGGTGTCTGCCTGCGGCCAGGAAAATCACGCCATGCTGCTAGATTGCCGAACGCTGGAAACCCGCTCAGTTCCAATACCTGACAATATTGCTGTGATGATTATCAATTCAAACATCAAACGAGGTCTGGTGGACAGTGAATACAACACTCGACGTCAGCAATGTGAAACAGCAGCGGCTCACTATGGTGTTAAAGCATTACGTGATCTCAATATTGCCCAACTGGAATCCGGGCGTGGTGATCTGGACGATATTATATATCGGCGCGCCCGCCATATTGTCACCGAAAACCAGCGGACACTGGATGCTGCCGAGGCACTGAGTCAGGGAAATATTCAGAAAACAGCCGCGTTAATGGCCGCATCTCACGCCTCAATGCGGGATGGTTTTGAGATCACTGTTCCCGGTATAGACGCTATTGTCGACATGGTTAAAAACGTCATTGGCTCAGAAGGCGGTGTTCGTATGACCGGTGGAGGGTTTGGTGGTTGCGTGGTTGCACTGGTACCGCTCTCAATAGTCAATGACATAACCAGTATCGTGCTGAAAGAATACCCTGCAGTTTCAGGAGGACTGAAAGCAGAAATTTATTTATGCCAGCCATCCCTGGGAGCAGGCACAATATAACTTCACATAACTCAACAACCACCGGCTAAAGCCGGTGGTTGTTGAGTTTTTCTTTTTAGTTCTGCCTTTTAGCTCTGTTTCCTGGTAATGGTGTCGATGCAGGTCTTTTCTTTGCTCTTCGTGCAACGGATTCTTCAACTCCCCTGCCACTGGCACTTTGCTGGTATTCAGCAGAAGTTACTTCTTCCTCTAGCCAAGTAATTAAGGGTAGTGTTGCCCGCATATCTTTTATCTTTTGCTCCGTCATTACCGATGCTTCCGGATAAGTAGGGATTTGTTTTAACTGATATATTAATGCAGATTCACTTCCAACTTTCATACCTCTGAACTTAATGCTCAAGAGTTGATTAAAAATCAGGTTCAATGCTTCACTGTTATCGCCACGACGGTCAGTTATCAGTGTTAATATAGGTACTACATGGTTGCGAACCTGACCAAGCTTAAGGTATTGAAAGCCATGATGAAACAGACAACTAAGTAAAAACTTTTCTACTGTCACCTTCCCTATATGTACCGTAGTTCCTGATATTCCCGGAAGATTCCAGTCGAGGTTTCTGCCAGAATAACTGCTGACCTGCTCACCAAGTTTGGATTTATATTCCTCCATGGCTTTTTTAAGACACTCTTGATAGCAAGAATGATCATTTATTGCTGATGCGAGTTTTAGTGTTGAAAAAATTTTGTTTTTTGTAGAAGGAGTTTCACAACGTAAAGGAACGCCAGATTGTTGTATAATCGACATAATGGATTCTTGACTCCAGTTTCTATCTGGTACTTCTGATTGACCTGATTGACCTGATTGACCTGATTGACCTGATTGACCTGATTGACCTGATTGACCTGATTGACCTGATTGACCTGATTGACCTGATTGACCTGATTGACCTGATTGACCTGATTGACCTGATTGACCTGATTGACCTGATTGACCTGATTGACCTGATTGACCTGATTGAATAGGTTTGGCAATTCCAGCGTCATTCATCTCAACAGCTATTGATGACATTTTCTGGGATATTCTTCTATCCAGAACAACTGGGGTTGGAGTAACTGGCCACAGTTTCATCCTTTTTAGAATATATTCATTGCGTATAGCTTCACAGTCTGGACTTTCAGGAGCCAGAATTTTCAACATAGACTGAAGTTGACTAGAGTCGAATTGCTTGTCAGAACTGGAGTAATACCAGCCAAAAAAGTGCGCATGACCTGAGGAGAATTGCCTTTTTGGGGTGAAGAGTTTCAATGCCGGAACGGGAATGCCCTTATCGTTCAAATCATGTGTATTTAAACCCTCTTCGCGGTGTTGCTTACTCGCAAAATGTTCCCCAAGGGTGTAAAAATAAGCTGAAACATTCGGTGATAATAAATTGAATGCTCTACGGTTTACTATTTCAATAGATGCTAACTGAAGGCGAAAAGCTGAATACTGTAACAGTTCTATGCTCCACCTATTTGTGTCTTTCTTTAACTCCAGCCAGTTGGGAACTGGATATTTATTGTCAATGAGTTTTTCCAATACACTTGTTAAACCTGAAATCTCCCACAATGGTTGTGTATCATCTTTCTGATTAAGAAGTGGTTTTAAATGCGTGTTTAAAAATGTAATAAGCCCTTTATCATATGCTTCAAGTGTTCCGAATACATCTGTATGCTCTCGGGGAAATGAGCGTAGCGCTGGCATCGGCATCTGACACCAGTAATCCTGAGTACAATGATTTGTGGTGGTTAATGCAGCCTCCTGTTCACTGGTTCCTGGTGTTTCGTGACACCTTTTAGAACGCATAGAACGAGCAACAGGAGATTCAGGCGATTCAGGCGACTCAGGTTCCCAGCTTGACTCGTCCCCACTGTTGTTAGGTGAATAAGTTTGGTCGCTACCCTCACCCATATCCTCATCAGATTGGACAACGTCACTTATTTCCGAATTGTGCGTAGAATCATCTATGGAGGGTGGCCGAGAGAGGGTGGGGTGTTGCGTCTGGTCACGAGGTTGATTGATTGCAACACTCTGTAGTTGATCAAGTTTTTCTTTGAGACTCTCATTTTCATGCTGGACGCTTCTGAGTTTTATTTCAAGGCGCTCTTTCTCTAGCTTTAATTCATCATGAGATTCTTTGAAATCCACCTCTTTCCTGGTGAATTCAGCCACTCTGGCTTCCATGGTTCCAAGCTGCTCTTTCAGAGTGCTGTTTTCCCGTTCGGCATCATCAAGCTCTCTAATTTTCTGAGCACTCTGTTGTAGTTTTATTCGCTCTAACCATAGAAGGAGGTCTTTTTCTTGCTCAATAAATTCTGACAATTTAGGGCTTAGGTGGTCATATAGTTTTTTCAGCTTTGTATATTGCGTACTGGCAGAGGATAAGGCTGATAAGAAGTCGCATTTATATGCACTTGAAAAGACATTTTCCGTAAATCCTTGTTTTTCCTCTGACGTTTCTAGCCTGGAAGCAAGTTGTGACTCTATATCTGGTAGTACCTGCAAATTGGATGAGGTGCTTTCAGTCTGGGTTGTCACCATGCCTAGATCCTGACTAGAAGTCCTTATGAGGCGTTCAAGTTCTGCAAAGTTGTGGAGCAACTCTTTAGATTCTGTAACCATCTCTGCGCTCATGGAAAAATCAAGCCTTTCGCAGGAATCATGAATTATTTTATTGCATCGTTGATCACTGTCTTCTTTTATTTTCTGAACGTTGCCGATTTTTGCTTCCAGCAGTTTCAGATTAGCTTCCAAGTGACTTACTTTCTGCATGATCACAGAAAGGTGACGTGTCATATCGTTCTCTATGACTTGGAACTGCAGGAGGTCTTCCACAGTCATAAACACTTCTTGAGTTCTTGAAGTAGTTACTGACAAGGTAGGAATTGGTATTATTTCACTTACATTTTCTCTGGACATTAACGGTGTTGGTTCTGCATCCTGCCTATTACCAGCATCAGGTATCCGGGGCTCTGCTGTAACCTGCTCAGGAGTTCCTTTAGGCGGAGAGCGCTCTGTCGTTGTGCTTGTCCATGCAGAGTGGCTTGGACTTAAAGGTTCATTATTAATCATCATATATTTCAATGTCCTTCGAATCTTAATTCTTCTTTCTTTCTTCTTTTTTTGCAAGACGAGAGGGACATCCACAGATTTGATCTGAACTAAATCTGTTCAATCAGCAATTCCCGTCGATTATTCAACTCTTTGCGAGACTGGGAGCCTGACCGAGAATAGACAGCTCGGCCTAAAATTTAGAGAAAACGCCCCGTTTTCCCAGTAAACTTGATGAAATAGGTCATTATTTACACGAATTCACTGAAAAAATGGCCTCGTTCAACTGGTTTTTAATCTCGGACGCTATTCTCGGTCAGGCTCCTAGTTAAGAGGAAAAATGCGATTGGCTAAAATATGGAGCGAAGCGAAATTAGCCAATTATATTTTTTCTTTTTAAACTTCCTTATGTTGCGATCTCTCCAGTATTTCACACCTTTCTTTCAATTCCTTTATTTCCATTTCTAAACTCATCGTATTTTTATTTAAAAATTCAACTTCGTTTTTTCAAATCTTCTATCTCTAGTTGAAGCTGAATTTTCTGTATTTTTTGTTTATTTCTAACGGAGGATTGAGCTGACTTATTTTTCAACTTGCTACGAGTCTGTTTTATATGCTCTATTTCATCTTCACTTAATTGTTTCCCATTAGCTATAGCCACCAGAGTGCCAAAATCCATTGACTCTAGTTCTTCCTCACTGATTTCAAGTTTTGATAAAATTGTAGAGCCTTGAACTTTTGTTTTTATAGCGACAGCAACTGAACTAATTTCCCTACCAGGTAATCTAATATGATTTAACGGTATCCTAACTAATAAACTTGTTTCACTTTCTTCCGTTTTTCTAGAAATAGAACTGACTCTAGTTTGTGAAGAAGAGCCAGATTGGTCATATGCAAAATACACAGGAACATGACTGAGTGCCCCTTCACTACCTCCAATATCCATTATATTATCTCCCAATCTAATTATTTAGCTAGTAAAAAATAGACAGAAGATATCAATAATTGTTCGTAACAAATTGGTTAGTTCTGCTTTCATTTAGCAAAACGACGAGAGGGACATCCACAGATTTGATCTGAACTAAATCTGTTCAATCTTTCTCCTGCCGCTGATTTTCAGCCCAGGAGAAGCCATGACTCGTGCCCGCAGAAGTCTGATTGATCGTGCCAGTACGCCTTACTATCACTGTATAGCCCGGTGTGTCCGGCGTGCTTTTCTCTGTGGTAAGGATGATTTTTCCGGTAAGAGTTACGAGCATCGTCGTCAGTGGGTGGTGGATCGTCTGAATGTGTTGGTTTCGATGTTTTCCATAGAAGTCTGTGCCTATGCGGTGATGTCGAATCATTACCATGTGGTATTGCACATTAAGGCGTCTGTTGCAAAAAACTGGAGCCGGGATGAGGTTTTTGCCCGATGGACTCAGCTGTTCACCGGGCCGGTTCTGGTGCAGCGGTATCTGGCTGGAATAAAGCTTGATCAGGGTGAGCTGTTGCGGGTACATGGGGTGAACAGTAGCCAGAATCTTTATCTGCAATCACTACTGTCCGATTAAAAATCAGGAAGGAGTAGGAGATGCCTGTTCCTAATGGTTTGCGGTAAAATAGCAGTTGTCGAGACAGCTATTTTCAAAACAAAAAGGACAGGCAAAACAAAAAGGACAGGCATGAAGCATCATAACAACGTTTTCCATCAACTGCTCAAAGAACTGCCGCGCCACCAATTTCAGAAAGTAGTCGATCGTCTCTTCGCGATCTTGAGGAAAACTCCAACACCAAGCACAAGCACCATTATCATCTTGGTGTTGAAACCATAAAACGCTCATCTTTGTCTGATGCCAACAGCTCTCGTCCGGCTAACAAGGCTGTGAGCGATGAGGAATGGAAAGTGCTCTGGATCACAAAGGAGAACAAGCCTTTGCCTAAAAAAAACACCGACGTTAACGTGGCTGTTCCAGGCTATAGCCAAGCTCGGTGGTTGGTGTAACTCCAAGCGAACAGGGATACCTGGCTGGCAGGCTGTATGGGAAGGTTGGGCAAAGCTTCAGGATCGTGTCCTCACCTATCGGCTAACAAGGGCTGTAGAGATATGACTAAGAGACAGGCGTTCATCAGGGTAGTAACGATTATTCGTTTTTTGCTTTTAATCACTGGGACATATATATCCGCCCAGGGTACGTTAATAGCTAACACTTTGTGTTCAGGGCATTGAGTGCGAGGTATACGGACAATAAGAGTGGTTTGAAACTGGCAAGTGTCCAAGTGACACCACTTCTTGGTAGTGAGATCATACCCTGGACAAGATTTGTTGCAAACACTGCATTTACTGGCTTTTTTACCATCATGCTCAATGAATACCTTGACCCGTTCTTCAGCTCAGCTCAGCTCAACATTAGAAACAAGCCATGTTTTTTTAATACCCAGTATCTGAGAGTAAAGTTGCTTGTCACACATCCGTGCTTCCTTGCATTGAGTGGTTCAGGTTATATTAAATCACCCACTCAAATTGAGGAATAACCTTCTATCGTAGACTTTGAAGATCACTAAATCTAATGTTTTCAAAGCCAGATTATATGCGATCTCTAATGAATTAGGGTACTGAGAATCTGTAGATATTGGGAATAACACTTGAATTGTTTGCTTTTCTACTGGGGATAGATCAAGTAGAAATATTGGTCTGGTTGTTTGAATGGCCGCCTCTAAAGAATGACTATCAGGAATTGCAGTAATTCCTATATGCTCCGCTTCGATAGCAGGTACTCCATAGAAGGTTTCACCTGTCGTATCTATTATTTCCCAAAGGTTGCTGAACCAGTGTGTATAGAGCTTTCCAAACTGAATTGTAAGATACTGTGCCTGAAGGTATTTTATGTCTTTGATCTCAATAGAGTGAGCTTGGATATGAAAAAAGGAAACACTGAAAACTAATATGATTATGTAATATAGCTTTATGCGACTGAACACTTCTACAACCTGGCAATGAATGTACTGAATGTACTGTTCAAGAGCAGAGCTTAGCACATTGCGGCAACATAGTCGGGATACTCACAGCCCACACTGGACATAAAAGGACAACGTTGGCGCATAGCACGCTATGCAACCAGAATGTTATTCAGTAAGAGCCGAAAAGTCATCGTCAAAAAAAGATAAACGTAGTTATTTACTCACTTAAGCCGTATCGCATCAGTCCATTATTGCCCTGATATCCTGTATATCGTTTTATGACCGTATTCTTTACCAGGCTCCAGAATACATTCCCCGGCATTTTCCCGGTTAACCTGATCGGGATGACACTGGGTTTCCAAACAAAAGCCATCATACTGTTGATAGATATGGCCATGACGCCCTTTCTCTTCCTGCAGAAAATTGCCAGAATAAAACTGTATACCTGTCTGATTGGTATAGACTTCCATGGCCAGCCCGGAAGTTGGCGATGAAACCCTGGCGGCCAATTTCAGTTCATTGGCATTATCCTGATCAAGACACCAGCAATGGTCATAGCCTTTTGCGATCTGTATTTGAGTGTTATCTGCATTTATATCAGTTCCTATTAATTTCCCTTTTCTGAAATCCATGACAGTCCCGGTCACACTTTGCATGTCCTGGGGAATCAGCTGGCTATTAATAGCTAGAAAGTGATCGGCATAAATCACCATACTGTGATCCCGTATTGAACGGTTGTCACCATTCAGGTTGAAGTAACTATGCTGGGTAAAATTAACTGGCATAGGTTGGTCAACACTGGCCTGGTAGTCGATCACTAACTCATTATTATTATTCAGTAGATAACTTACCGTAACCTCAGTGTTTGCAGGAAACCCTGCCGTACCGGCAGGCAGTGACAATGTCATTTCAATAGAATTTTCTGTCTGGCACTTAACAACCCAGTTTTTTTTATGACACAGTGCCGAGCCACCATGAAGATGGTTGTCACCTTCGTTCTGATCAACCTGTATCCATTGTCCATCAAGTTGGAAACGGCCACCAGAAATCCGGTTTGCCCATGGACCAACCACTGAACCGAAATAGCAGTTTCCCAGAAGATAATCTTCCGGCGTGTCGTAGCCCAGCACAATGTTAATTGACTCTCCATGTTTATTCGGAACAAAAAAATTAACAATGGTTGCACCAAGACTGCATATATCAATTCTTACACCTTTATTATTTTTTAATCTGACCAACTCGTAATCTGACCATGATTTACTGCCTGTCATAATAAAGTGTTCCAATCTAAGAATTATCTTGTATCTATTCTACACAACAGAAAGTCTACACAACAGAAAGTCTACACAACAGAAAGTCTACACAACAGAAAGTCTACACAACAGAAAGTCTACACAACAACAAGCCATTCTGATAACTGATATGATCGCTAATTACGCTACTAACAGACAGAGTAAAAATTCACGGCACATAGCGTAGGAAAAAATCACTTCCTGCTGGTTTTTTATGCCATTGCGGAACGACCTGCACTGGCGATGACGGCAACGATGGGGAACTATTTTCACTTATATATTCACAAAATACAGCAATAGAGTTGCTCGGTGCACCATGGTGATGTATTTGGGAAAATTTATTGAAATAGACTGCTTTTATTTTGGGCCTGGAACCACTGGGAAACTCACTGGCTGATATTTCAACGATTTCTACTGCCTGATTAATATCGGAGGGTTTCACAGCAGAGGTAACCAAAAACTCTATATTTTTTCCGCAGTATTTTAATGTTATGGATGATTTCCAATGTTCGCACACTGGCTGACAGCCGGAACAGGGTGCTGTTCCGGTCATCTGGAAATCTCGATACTGATAAAAAAGTTTTTCTCTGATTCTGGGATCCTTCAATGCTGCTAAGCAATCTGCTTTCAATGTGTTTGCATCGCAGTGGTATGTCATCAATAGCAATAGAGTAAAGACGCAGCTGTAACTCCAGTGACTGGGAAAGTAGAATGAATAATTGTGATACTTCATATTCGACACTCTCGACAAATGAGCAAGAACTCCAACGCAGGATCTGAGCCTGAAAAGGCAGCGCAATAGCATAATTAGAATTCGGAAATGGTATAACCGCTCTTTTATGAAATTTCGGGCTATGGCAATTGCTTCTTCGTGGTGGATGAAGCAGTTGTTTGACCATATTAGCGCTCAAAAAATACAAACCATAGCCCTACAATTCTCCAAACTCGAGTATCAGGGCTTTCCTGCACCAGGAACCTGCTCCGGGATGGGAGCGATCTAACAAAATAGTCAGCCAGCTTAACAAATTTGAAACTTCGTCGGGCCAATAGCTTCTAACCATCGGTGTACCGGTGAGTTTCTCACCCATACAGTCATCGCAAGCATCTAGGAGCTTGACCGAGAATAGCGTCCGTAGCGAGGATCGTAGAAAATTGAGGATGAAAATTTGGTTTTGAGAGGCGAATAGCGAGCTATTTAACGAACAAAAGCGAATTTTCAGACCAATTTGCTACGACCGCACGACTGCATGGATGCAGGAGCTAGTGCAACGCAGGAGCAGTTGCCGCGTAGGACAGTCTATTCTCGGTCAGGCTCCTAGGAGTAGGAGCCTGCAATTTAAGAATAAAAGTGCTGGAGTCGCGTCTTGAGGATTTCATGGAAGAATCTGTTTTAGCGAAACTGTTACTGGGAGTCAGGGTATGGATAGCTTAACACCGCGCATAGGCGCAGAACCCTTTGCACCTTGCAGTGATTCACTGGAGATGAAGCCTCCTGCTACAAAAATAGCGCGTATAGATGGGCCCGTGCAATTATCAGTACCCAGCGCTCCCGCCCAGACCACTCCCCCCAGGGGTCCGGCCTACAACGGCTTCATTCTCTCTTCAGATCGAGATCTGGAGGCTCTTCTGGCTCATTACAATGAGGAAGGTTCTGTGGCTTTGATCCGCTCACCTGAAGACCTGAGAAAGAGCAATCTCGTCAAAGGGCTGAAAGTTACAGGGCCAGATAAAGTCATCACCACTCCAGGCCGGTTGTTTAACGGCAAAAAATTGATCCTGTTGCTGGATTTTCGCCACATGTCTTCGGAACAGACAGCCGAATTGAACGGGATGTTTGAACAGCCCCCGCGCTATCAGGGGCAAACCCTGGATGCTGCTGTAGAACTGGTCTCTCTGGTAAGTCCGGAAATGTTGCGGAATATCCAAATGGACACCAATCTCGGCAGTGACTTCTGGCGCCGTATCAGCCACCCGGACTGCCAGTGGAATAAGCCCCAGACACCCGCCCAGCAACCACTGCTGAGTCAGCCTCTCAGAGAACAGATTCCCGAAAGTGACACATTAATGAATGACGGCCATGGCAGCGATGAAAGCGTTACTGTCATCAATTTTGCCTCTCATCCTGACTGGCAAGCTCTGCTGTGTGGCGGACCAGCACTGAATGATGCCGGGGCAATCATTTATCAACCCGGGAAATTGAGCCAGCTCCCCCCTGATAGCCGGGTAGTGCTCAAGGGAGCTCCCTGGCAAGACCTGTCCTTCCTGCTTTTTATGCGCAACCTGCTGGCTGACAGCCTGTTCGAGGCGAACGGGGAAATCTTACGTCTTGCAGAATCTTTACGCTTTGTCCGAGCTGACTTTACTGATGAAGATGTTGCCTGCCTGCAGTCCGGTCTCAGGATAAATCCTGAAGGGGGTCAGCCACTGGATCCTCTCTACCTTAATAGCTCACTGTTCAACCCGATCATGTGTAACTACCAGATAAGTGATGACGGAACGCTGACGTCGGCAGACACCTTCGCACAGTTTCTTGGCGAGCATCAGGAGCTTTACATTACCACGCCCCTGACCCATTCCCAGTGGCTCAAACTGCTCTATCAGGTTCAGCAATCCCGCCAGAAAACCGGGCGACCGCACACACTGTGGGTGGGACAGCCACAAAATCAACCGGAGTGTTTCCAACCAGACACCCTTCCTCCGGAGGTCTTTCCCAGTCATTCAGAAGTCTTTCAGGTACACGTCAGCCAGGACAGATTTGATACTGTCCGCACGAACGGTGAACCTGCGCCATTGGTGATTGATATCATGCCGGATACCCAATTGACTTCTCTGTCACGGCAATTGCAGATGACTTCTGTACAGCAGCGCGTCTTTGCAAGAACATACAGCGATTTCAGGCAGGCTCTGGAGTTGGGCAAACCGGTTATTCTGAGAGGGTGCGAGTGTAATCCTGAACTGCTACAGTCACTGGAAACCCTGTTTTGCGCTCCACCCTTCCTGTGGCTGGATGGCCACAAGATTGAATTGCCAAAAGCTAAAATCCAACTGCTCTGGCCTCCGAACACGCCCGCACCCACACCCGTCTGGGAGCCGGTTATCCAGCAGGCAGAAACCGTTGCCAGGCATAAGGCCGATGCTACTGTTCAGGCCGTTTGTAAACGGCTGAACATTGCTGAAAATAATCAGCCCGCTGTCAGCAGGGCACTGGAAAACGTTGTTCAGCTGCACCAGGGCATGGCTTCGTTGCCTACCGGGAAGCACCACCCGGGTCACCCCCCGGCATTGAACCAGGCGACACTGACCAAAATTGTGGTCCAGGCAGAGCTGGAATCCCAGCTCGACCAGGCCAGCGATCTGATGCCATGCCACTGGCGCAAAGCAGTGAACTCCGTGTTGCTGAAAGAGTATCGAGCCAGCCGGGAAGCCTATTGCTGGCTGAAAGTGTTATCGGCAAGCCTTTTCAGGCAAACCGGAAACAGAGAATACCGCTGTGACCAGGAAAAACTGGCTGCCCTGTTACAGGACATTTCGCCCCTTAACCGGCAGACTTTTCGCAAGCACTTCTGGCCATTGGCCAGCTGCTTTGGCCCGGAGTTGTTTGCTACTCCGCCCCTGACTTTCGGGCAACCGCCGGAAGCGGCTGTAACGATGCTTACCAATGAACTGGTGGCCAGAGCCGGGGAGAGCCATCGGAACAGCCTGGCCGTCGCGCTAGAAGCCCAGGATTCCCCTCAGGGTTTGTTCAAAAACTATGACCGGCAACGGGAGCAAAGCCTGATTGATGCTTTTGCGGGCTGTAGCACCAGAGCCGCCAGCACCACTCTGCAAGAGTGGGTGGTATCCACTGCAGCCAGCATTAACGAGTTAATGGCTAACCCGGCCATTGCCTCGGAGCAACGACCGCTACGGATTACGGCACTACTTCGAAGCGCCATAACTTATCGATATGGATCGGAAAACCCTTTGTCTGAGCAAGATATGGAAACTCTATCTGTTGATCTGGCCCAGGGAAACTACGACCGAAGACGCTGGTTAAATCGTCGACTGAACCGCCTGACTGCCAAAGTAAAACGGCATCCCCTGGTATTTCTGAAAGGTGATACCGGGGCCGGAAAAAGCTGGCTGGCTCGTGCCGTTGCCCACCAGCTTAACCCGGAACACCCTGCGACGGTATTAACCCTTGGCCCCACCAGCGACAGTCAGACTCTGTTTGGAGAAAACGTACTGATTGAAAACCAGTCTCAATCAGATAGAGAGGCAAAAAACACTCCTGACCAGGAGACCCGGCTGAACCCCGGATCTTTGTTGCAATGGGCCAGGATGCGAGACAGCAAGCCTCTGGTACTGATTCTGGATGAAGCCACCCTGACCACTCCCGGAATGCTTAATAGTTTAAGTGGATTGTCTGCCAGGCCTCCATTCATAACCTGGCAGGGACATTCAATACCACTGACTGAACAGCACCGGGTGATACTTACCAGCAACCCAGAGCATTACCCCGGGCGTTGGCTGCATGAGACTATCAGGGAACAGGCGGTGATTGGCTACTACACACCGCTTCCGGATGATTTTCTTGGAGAATGCATTCTTTCTCCGGCTCTGATGGAACTGCCCTGCCTGAAACAGAACCGGCCATTGCTCAACGATAGCCGTGAGCTGATTCTGAACCTCTGGCAACAGTACCAGAAACTGTTGCCAGAACGGGAATTTACTCCCCGGGATTTGCTGGCTGTCACACAGCGCATCTATGACTACCTTGAGCTATCCGATCCAGAGGAAACGCCATCACGGGAGCAGCTGAACGGCATTGCCCGCCAGTCATTTCACGATGTTATTGGTAACGAACTGCCCCCGGAGCCGGGACCGGAAGTCATAGCCCTGGAACACTGGCTTGACTGCCGCTGGCCAACCGCCCCTGAGCTGACGGGGCAGGCAGACCTGGCGTTTGAAAAAGACTACCTGACCATGCAAATCGGACATATGAACGTTAAGCTTTCTGGCAGAACTTACGATTTCACCAACAGTAAAACCCATAAACTGGCCAGAGCCCTCTGGTGGGATCTTTGCGCCGCCACCGGGGAGAAACGCAGCGGCATACGACACAGAGGCCGTCACGCCACACTGATTGAAGGCCCGCCAGGGCGGGGCAAAGACAGCCTGCTGGACCTGATGGCCTGTCACCATACCCGTCAATCCCGACAGACTCTACCGGTACATATCAATGCCGGTTTGAATAACTGGACTCAGGTGCGTGAAGCCATCGAAACGGCACGCAGGCAGGGTGATATTGTCATTATTTCGGAACTTAACCTGATCGAGAGCTACTATCTGGAAGGACTGCTCAATGACCTGCTCGATGGCGAGGCCACCCTAGGCTTTCATCTGTTCGCCACCATAAACCCTGTCAGCTACAGTGGCCGCAAGCCACTCTCCCCGGCACTGAAGAACCGCATGACCTGCCTCTGTCTGGAAGATTACAACCGGGAAGATCTCAAACACATAGGTACACAACTCTGGCCCAATAATCCAGCCATGCTGTCAGTGGTCAGCTGGCATTGCCAGCTGGTCCGATTACTGGCCACGGAAAATCACAGCGTAGTCCCCACAACCAGCAACTTGGTGCAGTTGCTGAGCCGTTGCCGTGAACACCATCTTGATCCGGAGCAGGTAAAAGCTGAATTCACCCGCCAGTATTGTCTTTACCTGACTGCGGCTGACACGAGCATTGATGAACTAGAGCAACATGATACATCAGACATTCCATCCGGTCATTCCGACGCCCATGAATTACAGGTATTAAGCCACTGGTTGCACCATACCCTCGGGCCATTCCTGAAAGCGCCAGTTTCCGTGGTGCTGGGGGCAGGATCCTGTTACCCCAATCGCAATGGGCAGTTACAAGTGAGCAGGGATATTCCAGCAGAGCAACGCCAGAATGAAGTGATTCGCCTGCTGGCAGAACATCACTGGAAGAAAACAGGATTGCCAGTGCAGGCTCCGGATCAGCAGCACGGATTGCTGGTTGCTCTCTACAAACAGTGGCAGAAGCAATGGGCTCAGCATTATTTTGGAGCCGCAACAGAGCAGTGCCAACCGTTATTCCGTCTGACGGAGGCAGAACAGGCCACCCTTCAACTGCCGATTAACCAGCCGCTGATTCAACAGGCCCGGGCAATTATGACCGAATCCCTGCTGCAGCCGCTACCTGGGCAGTATACCCGGTTAAGGCAGATTCTGACGGCACCGTTCCAGCCGGATGAAGAGCAAGCCCCCGAATGCCCGGTACTGCAAGCGGGTGCCGCTCCATCGCCTGTTAACAACACACTGGGCGAACAGAAACCATTAAAAAAAGAACCAGAACCTGACGTTCAGAAACCTGAAATCAGTGACCGGCAATTAAAAGAACCTGGCAGATCGAGTATGAACCTTGATGGTCTAACCAAACACAAGGCAAGAACCGTCTGTCATCAAGAGATATTTAACCAGGTCCTTCCTGATCAAACCAGAACGAGTGTAGGCCACCTGCAATGGACCGAAGATCAATTGCAGGAGCGTGAGCAACTATTCGGAGTACGCGGACTGGAAGTTATCCTCCCTGCTCAACTGGAGGAGAGTGTCCAACTAAAAGCCAGGCAGCATTATGGCGTTTACAACTTTATGCTCTCAGCCACCCAATGGCAGCCACTGCCTTCGTCCAGCCCCGAAGAGCGAATCGTCAGTGCTGGCTCTAATCCCCGGGTAGAACTGGAGTACCGCCGCGACCCCGCCACCGGTATCCATTGGGTTCGAGCGGCTAATACAGTACCAGATGATATAATCTCTGTGACCCTGCATTATGTGGTTGAGCTCCTCAAACCAGCCCCCCGGGATGGCCAGCCTGAAGCCTTCTGCTGTCCGTCTGTAGTAAAAATGGCTCTGGATGAACTGTTTACCCGAAACACTGAATTGAAGCAAACGCTTGATGCCCATACTCCAGAGCAGCGAGTAAAAAAAATAACGGAGTACTGTAACCAGTTTACGGCCAATGAGGACATTCCCAGCGGCACCACAGGCATTGAACTGTTGGTAGAAATAATTCAGTTACGGCGCGGCGTATGCCGTCATCAGGCCCAGTGTTTTTATGCCCTGGCCAGTTATTTCGGTATTCCTGTGCGCATCATCCATTCCAATGTCGGGAATCATAAGTGGTGTGAATACGCCCTGGATGGCTATTCCTGGCATCCAACCCAACTCAGTTATCAGGCCAATGAAAAGAGCACGTATATTGTCAGACCACCCAATGAGAAAAAAGACTGCAAAGCCGTAACCGGGCTTGAGGACATCGCAGAAGAACTGCGCAGAAAGAACCAGAAGCTTGAAAGTAAGCTACTGAACAAGCTACTGACTGAAGGTTTTGACGCACTTAGTCATGGCGAGCGCTTGTGGGTTCTGTCAGACCTGCAAAGCTCCTCAACGGATCTACTGGATGTAAGGACGAAGATTCTGATGCAGGTGATCGGGGATTATCCAGATTTCTTTCCAACCCTTCAGTATTTCTCCCTGATAGCCAGGTGTGTTTCCCAAGAAATCCCCCTCAGTACTGTGGAAAACTTTTTACATAAAATAAACCGTTCTGTTGTTACCCATGGTGAACCTTCAAAAAAGAGCTGGTCTTATTACTTAATTAGATTATTGAAAAACTGCCAGCATTGGCATAAACCACCTGCTTTTATGCACTTCTATCACTATATAGTGATTCAGCAGGGCTGGTTGTCACCGGTTCAGGCCTATCCATTTACGATCTGGGCCAGCAAGCTGCAACCCTCGGCGCAAACAACCCGTGTAATGAAAAATTATATTGACGAGCTGATAAAATCTACTCCCGCCAGAAAAGGCAACAGAGAACCTTTACCATCCGTACCCGAATTGAGTGGTCGCTCAACCTCACTGGAGCAAGCGTTGAAAAACCCGGCTATTCATAAGAAATACACATTTGAGCCCGATGGCTCCCTGGATATCCAGCAACTGCTCCTGCGCGACCCCATGTTTTGCCGGGAAGGTACAGGGCATCGAGGCAACCGGTCGGTGTTACTGGAATGTTCGGGTGAAGGTTACCTTCACCCGACTCCAGTAAAACTGGCGACAGCCTGTTTCAGGCATATTATCAACAATCCATTACCCCCGCACTGCCCCGAAACAGCTCCTTTTCGGGTTTTATGGCAGCTGCTGCATGAAATCAGGCAGCTGGAGACCGTTCAGGAGTCCGTTCAAAAACCAGAAGTAAGCAGGCTTTTAAATACATTCAGACAAACGTTGTCAGAAACCAGTCTGGACAGTAATGAATGTGGTTTGCTCTGCATTATCAGCGAACTGAAAAATATCGGTGTTATAAATGAGGCGAAAAAGCTATTCCTGAATAATCTTCTACGATTTAAAGGAAAGTTACCGTATACCATGAAATCGGTCATATACAGTGCGTTTGCGCACTACCTGTACCGTGAGACCAATGCCGTTTATGGTAAATTGCAGGCTGTTCATCCCGGCGATACGGAAGAGACTTTAGGAGTCTGCAAGCCTGAGTCTGCCGATGAGCTCTGGACAATGCTGGATTCGTCCCTCGATGCGATACCATCGAGCCTGTTATTGAAACAGAAAATGGCTAAAATGGAGTCTCTGCATATTAATAAAGACAACGTTAGTATTTATTTATGGGAATATATAGAAACAGTTGATATCAGGAAGCTCAGTGATTTTTTGCTGTCCGGTTCATTGATGGAATAAGGCTGAAATCAAGTAGTGCTAACTATCCGCACGAATCCATCGAAAATGCGATTCGTTCTATTGACTCTTTTCAGGATGAGTTTGCTCGAGGAAAACACGGTAAATACATCGTTACCTATTTAAATACATCGTTACCTATTTAAATACATCGTTACCTATTTAAATACATCGTTACCTATTTAAATACATCGTTACCTATTTAAACACATCGTTACCTATCACTGTGCGGTAACCGTTTTTACCATCGTATCGACCCCTGTGTCGTCTACAAACAACATGCGGGAGCAGGCACTGCCTGCTTCAATAATGCCATCCCGTTCTTCCGGTGCCTTTTTAAAAAAAGCGTGCACATGGCACGCTTTTTTTTCAGATAAAATCAATCAGCTGTATTGTGCTGTAGCCGTCGTTTGCTTATCCACTGCAGTGACTTCATCAATCTGACCTTCTGTCTTGGCCACAATGGTACTCACTGCTGTATCGCCGACAACATTGGTAACGGTACAGGCAGCATCCAGAATTCGGTCGGTAGCAATGATAATACCCAGAGCTTCCACCGGCAGACCCAGCGTGTGCAGCAGTACACCGGTGGTCACAACCGCTCCACCGGGAATACCACCGGTAGCAATGGCCAGCAGGAATGCAGTAAAGCCCAGGGTAAACAGTGCCGCGCCATTCAGATCAACACCGTAAGCGTTGGCAACAAATATCGTCGCCACAACCATGTAAATGGCTGCACCGGACATATTCATGGTGGCGCCCAGAGGTACCGAGAAACCAGCCACTTTTTCCGAAACACCCAGCTTTTCAGTCAGAGTACGGAAAGTCACCGGTATGGTGGCATTTGAGCTGGCGGTAGACAGCGAAAACATCATCTGTTCACGGGTCTGACGAATAAAATGCAATGGGCTGATACCGGTAGTGAGGCCTATTACCAGTGGGTAGAACACAAACAACCAGATCACCATAACGGCCAGGGCTGTGCCTACATAAGCCATCACGCTGACAATGCTGCCTGCATCCAGGGTTGCACCCAGTTTGGCTGTGAGGAAGAAAACACCCCATGGCGCCAGGTTCATCACCATGGTAATCAGCTTCATCATAACGCTGTTAGCCAGGGCAAAAGCATTGCTGACACTGTGTGTTTCGTGATTTTCCAGCTTCTTGACAGCGACACCGGTGATAATCGCCATAAACAGAATCTGCAGGATATTACCTTCGGCAAAAGCCTGAACCGGATTGGTGGGAACCACACCGATTACCATATCCAGAAGGTTCGGCAGATTGGTACGGCTCAGGGTCAATGTCTCATCGGCCAACCCCAGATTGGCTCCGATTCCCGGCTGAACCAGCATGGCAAGGCCTATAGCTGCCGTAATAGCTATAACGGTATTACCCAGATAGAGACCAAATGTTTTAAAACCCAGACGACCAAACTGGCTTACATCTTCAAGACTGCATACTGCGTTAACAATGGAAATAAAGATCAGTGGAACCACCAGCAGCTTGATCATTCCAACGAATATACTGCCACCGGCGTGGAATAAACCATCCACCAGATAGGATTGAAAAAACCCTTCCGGGCTTGCGAAATACTGGATTGCAGAACCCAGAATTAATCCGGCAACCAGGGCTGCCATAATACGTGTCGCTAAATTGTTATTCATAAAATTCAAGTACTCCAAGCCAGGTCCAGGAAATTCGATCGGCTTTCTTGTTTTTATCGAAGCAGGAATCTAACTGAATGTTTCTATAGAAACAAGTTATAGAGCTTTAGGTTATATCGGACCTTTTATCTGCACAGGAAGATAATTCAGAACAATCTCCTGCAAATGCGTATTGATGTTAACTGATGTGAATATTGATTGATTGATTTACAGCCAAAAACTGTAGGTACAATTAACTAGACAAAAAGACATTTTATTCGGCAAATAATAAAAAATGCACCTGATTTAGCAAGTCAGCCTTCAGCGTTGTAAGCCTGAAGGCGTCAGATAATGAGATCAGATCTCTTTATGCCGAATCATCCAGCTTTTATGGATAGACGATTTACGCTGAAAATCCTTATCAATTGTGGAGGCGGTTATATCTTCAATATTGAACTGTTCTTCCAGTTCCCCAGCCAGTTTGAACCGTCTGAAATTATTGGAAAAATACAACGTACCACCGGATCTTAACCGATCCATTGCCAGCCTGATTAAATCAACATGAGCTTCCTGAATATCAAACACATCTCGCATTTTTTTCGAATTGGAAAATGTTGGAGGATCCATAAAAATAAGATCGTATTGACGTTTATGCTGTTTCAACCATTGCGTACAATTTGCCTGTTCAAAATGATGCTTACGATCCACCATGCCATTCAAGGCCAGATTTTTCTGCGCCCACCCCAGATAGGTATTGGAAAGATCCACACTGGTTGTACTGCAGGCGCCGCCTAAAGCAGCGTGTGCAGTGGCGGTCCCTGTGTAAGAAAACAGATTCAGAAAATCTTTTCCGGCCGCCTCTCTGCCAATACGCAATCGTATTTTTCGATGATCAAGAAACAATCCGGTATCAAGGTAATCCCTGAGATTCACCAATAAACGACAATCACCCTCGGACACTTCCAGCATCTGCCCGGATTGATCCTGACGACCATATTGGCTTTTTCCTGATTGCTTTTCACGACGCTTGAACACGACCTGATTTTCCGGAACACCCAACACAAACGGAATCACCTCGAGCGCTTCCAGCAATCGCTGCTTCGCCTTGTTTTCGTCAATGCACTTGGGAGCTGAATATTCCTGAACATGCACCCAGTCTTTATAAATATCTACTGCCAGTGCGTATTCCGGCATATCCGCATCGTAAAGGCGGTAACATTCTATATTCTGCTTCTTTGCCCATTTGCCTACCAGACGCAGATTTTTCTTCAGCCGGTTAGCGAACATTTCACCACCCGCGGAACTGGCTTTGAATTCAGGAACCGGAGCCTGCTTTCGGGTAATCGGCTCAGCCTGTCGTTCGCGAATATCATATAGAAACAGTTTGCAGGGCAGCGCACCATTAAACAGTGAATAAGTTTTCCTGGGTCCCATACCCAGACTGCGTACCAGTTCCGGGGAAGATGTAAATACACCCGCCTGCCAGCCTGGCGTCTGCTGTTTCAATTTTTCACCCAGATGCTTATAAAGATAAACCAGACTGGCTTCTTCACCCATGCGTTCGCCATAGGGAGGATTGGTAACAACCAGCCCCGGCTTTACCGAAACATCCACCGTCAGATTATTCAGCTCCTGCTGATTGATGGTGATGAGTTTGCCCAGTCCGGCACGCTGAAGATTGGCCCGTGCCCGACCGACAATTTTGGGCAAGCCCTCATAGCCAATGATTGTCGATGTCACCGCAGCTAATCCGGCGGTTCGACGATCTCTGGCCTCTGCCAGTACTTTCAGCCAGATACCGGGAACATGCCCCATCCATTTATCAAAACCGAATCTTGTCCTTAACAAGCCGGGGGCGATATCCGCCGCCATCATGGCACCTTCAATCAACAGCGTTCCCGAACCACAGAGAGGGTCCAGCAGCGTACCACCCTGTTTTGCCATTTCAGGCCATCCGGACCGATACAGAATCGCAGCCGCCAGATTTTCCTTCATGGGTGCCTCACCCGCTTCCAGACGATAGCCTCTCTGGTGCAGACTCTGGCCTGAAAGGTCAATAGAGACACTGGTTATCTTCCCCCGGGCATGAATATTGACTCGCAAATCGGGTTTTGCCGAATCCACCGACGGACGCCAGCCATGCTGATCACGCAACTGATCAACAATGGCATCTTTCACCCATTGAGAACCAAAACGGGTATGATTGATATCCGGTGTTTCCCCGGAGAAATCAATTCTGAAACTACTGTTCTGATTCAGATGTTCATCCCATTCGAAGGACTGCACACCTCTGTAAAGGTCATCTTTACTCTCTGAAGATACCTCTCCAAGCCTTAATAAAATTCGACTGGCCATGCGAGACCATAGACAACTTCGATAGGCCAGCTCCATATCTCCGGAAAAACTGACTCCCGCTACCGTCTCACGGATATCAAGGGCGCCCAGACTTTCTAACTCAACAGCAAGGGGTGATTCCAGCCCTTTTGGGCAGCTGGCAAATAGTGTTAATGCAGAACTGCTCATTACCTATATTCCAAAAAATGATTTAAAAACGATTTGTTATTCACAATAAATTCTCGACACATCAGCCAGAATTGGATAGAAATTAATGCGTTGACTTTTTCCCTGATGACATGTCCCTGGACCTTCCCTGCTTCCGGGGTAATAGTGCCGCGGGAAGCTGCCGGGAGCTGTAAATTCTGTCCACTTTAATGGCAGAGAACAGGGAACATTCACTGGGTGCCATGGAGGCAATCGACAACCGAACTCAGCAAGAGGCAGTACACCATGATGAAAAGACAAAAAAGGGACAAATCAGATAGAGCCTTTTCAAAAGGATATCAAACAGGCGTATCTGGCCGCTCTAAGGATATCTGCCCCCACGCAGAACCACAACAGCGACAATCGTGGTTAAGTGGTTGGCGCGAAGGCCGCACTGATAATTGGGAGGGAATCGTAGGTGTTTCTGGTGTGCACCGATTGTCAGAAACTACTCATATTTAACTCTGCTTACTGACTTTTTATATTTACCTGAGGGAGTATAAAAAGCCCCGGTCATGCCGGGGCTTTTCACTGTTCTTTTTACTGTTCTTTTTACTGTTCTTTTTACTGTCAGAAATATTAGAGAGCTTCAGCTGAATAAACCGCTTCTGCCGCCTCGCGGATCAGACAGGGTCCTTTATAGATGAAACCCGAATAAAGCTGTACGAGACTGGCTCCTGCCCTGATTTTATCTGCAGCTGTAGCAGCATCCATGACCCCACCCACCCCGATAATCGGCAGTTTACCAGACAATTCACTGGCCAGCAGACGTATAACCTCTGTGGATTTTCCACTCAACGGAGCACCACTCAGACCACCCTGTTCATTGGCATGTTTCAAGCCCTCTACTACATCCCGATCAAGGGTTGTATTGGTGGCAATGACACCATCCAGTTCAAAAGCGACCAGTTCGCCCGCCAGCTCGGCGATTTCTTCGGGTGTCATATCCGGAGCAATTTTCACTGCAACAGGCACTTTTCGGCCGTATTTCTCGGTCAGTAGTGCCTGTTCCTCCTTAAGAGCACCCAGCAAGCTTTTCAACGCGTCTCCATACTGGAGTTTACGAAGTCCCGGGGTGTTGGGAGACGACAGATTCACCGCTATATAGCCTGCATGCGGATATACTTTTCGAAGGCAGGTCAGATAATCGCTATTGGCATCCTCTACTGCCGTCGTCAGGTTTTTCCCTATATTGATCCCGATCACTCCCTGATACTGGCTTTTGCGCACATTGGCGACCAGGTGATCAACCCCAAGGTTGTTAAAGCCCATACGATTAATAAGTGCTTCTTTTTCGGGAATCCGGAACATTCTTGGTTTGGGGTTACCCGGTTGAGGAAGCGGAGTCACTGTACCCAGTTCGACAAAACCAAAGCCAAGATTGCCCAATCCATCGATGCAGTCTGCATTTTTATCCAATCCTGCTGCCAGACCAACCGGGTTATCAAAGGTCAATCCCATCACAGTTCTTGGTCGTACTGGCACCTTAGGGGCCAGAAAGCCCGCCATTCCAAGACGGTCACCGGCACCAATCATCTCCAGAGCTACGTCATGAGCGGTTTCAGCGGATAATTTAAACAGTGCTTTACGGGCAAATTTATACATATGAATGATCAGCATTTCCGGGAAAAAATCGGAAAAATTATACGCAAACTAACGCTGCCTGTCAGAGAAACCCCTACCTCAGATCAATAAAAACGTAGAAATTTATCGTATTTGAGTCCCGAATAAACATTTTTTGTTGCAGAGGCTGTCTCAAAGGGTCGCGAGCGCAGATGAGACAAGGCATACAATGACGAAAAAACGGAGTTTACACGGTGTAAATGAGCATTTAAAAGGTCGCAGTAGGAATGTCGGTCACCCGACACCCCCTGCTCAGATCCGTACTTGCACTGCTAGCGCATACGGCTCCTACCTCGAGTATTTGACGCCAAACCTCTGCTCTGGCCATGGATGAAGAACTTTTACTTTAGGCAACACAGTGTTGATGAAAGCACCGAACTTCTTCCAGTTCAGTCGGCTTCTCTGGCTGCGCCGCTTTAAAGCTTTATACCAAATCTTTTGCACTTCCGTTCTGAAGGCATTTATCCTACGACTATTGCCCGGTACTGAGAAATAGTTCATGTGTCCTTGAACGACACGTTTCAACCACTTCAGTTGTTCCTGCACAGCATCATGCCTGTGTTTTAGAAGATAGGTTTTGATACCTTGCAGAGACGTTCGCATTCTTTTCTTACTGGTTTCTCTGATGATAGTGAAGCGCTTGCTGCTTCGGGTCACACCGCAAAAGTGAGTAAAACCAAGAAACTCAAAAGTCTCCGGCTTACCTCCTCCTGCCTTCTGTAGATCGCTCCTGGCAAATCGGCCAAAGCGAATAAGTCGGGTTTTATGCTCGTGTAGAGACAGCCCGAATCGTTTCAGCCTATTTCCGAGTTCACCCAGAAAGCTCTTTGCATCCCATTCCAATTGGAAACCCAACACACTATCATCGGCATAGCGCACGATAACCACCTTGCCTTGCGCATTCCGTTTACGCCATTGATTAACCCATAGATCGTATACATAGTGCAGATAAATATTGGATAGCAAAGGTGATATCACTGATCCCTGCGGCACCCCTGCCGCGCTTCGGACATGCTGACCATCGTCGTCATAATGCCCTACTTTTACCCACTGTTTTACCAAGCGGATAATGCGTTTGTCCTTTACCCTGTGCTCTAAAAACCTGATTAGCCAATCATGGTCGACCTGATCGAAGAATTTCCGAATATCCAGATCCAGCACCCAGTTCACGGGACTGCGTTTGATTCCCACCGTCAGTGCATCCAATGCATCGTGCTGGCCTCTCATGGGACGAAATCCATATGAGAAACCAAGGAAATCTTCCTCATGAATCCCTTCCAATACCTTGACCACTGCCTGCTGGATGATTTTATCTTCCAGACAGAGAATGCTAAGAGGCCGTTCGCTGCCATCTGCCTTTGGGATGAAAACCCTTCGGGCAGGGCGAGGGCGATAGCTCCCTTTGTGCACTCGTTCATGCAAGGATTTCAACCGGATTTCCAAATCCTGCTGATAGGACTGCCATGTAACTCCATCGGCACCCGCCGCTGAATTCCGTTTCAGTTGAAAGAAACTGTCTCTCAGTAAACTCAGGGTAAGATGATGAAACAAAGCAGTGAACTGCAAACGACTGTCCTTTGCCGCTGCCTGACGTATACCCAACAGATTGGACGAAGTGTTCTTCCGGCTCTGAGTCCGGTCACCGACATCCTGCTGAATATTCCTCTTGGCCAAGCCACTTTCCTCCACGACCTCCGCCACAGATAACTCTGCTTTGTTCGGCTGCTTCTCAGGTACTATTAGCTTGTCCGACTTCCTGCCAACGACAACAGGCGTGTGGTTATTAGCCTTCCCCATTGCGTCTCCTGTGACTAAAACAGGAGAAATCGACAGGATCTCCCGAGTTCCGCACAAAATGCGTACCTGCATGCACAAGGTCTACGACTGCGCGAGGCCCGTAAGCTGCTTGCGACTTAGCGCAACTTATGGTTTTGCTTTCTGCATCACTTAACAACATCAGCACCTCGGACTATTTGATTTCGCAGCTCAATACTTAGCCTACAGACACCCCTGTCAACGCTTCACCGGATACCTTACGATAACAGGCGCATGACTCGGGGCTGGGGCGATTCGCTAGTCTTACCCCACAGGGACTTCCACCCTTAACATCAGGGCGATCTCATTTGACAAACACCAATCCTGTTGCATATTCAAAAAGCTAGCTTTAAAAACTGAATTTTTGAGAAGTACAGGAAATTAGGCTTATTTTGGTACTTTTGTGTGCTGAATAATTAGCCAAACAGAGAAAGTTAGTGCCAAATGAGATCGCCCTGCCCTTAACATCTTGCCGATTTATCTCGGCACTCTAAGCGCTTAAACAGGGGGCAGACTCCCCTATTTGTCGAGATCGGATTTTAACGGACTGGCCCCGAATTTGTCTTTCCAAATTCGCGGTAACAGGTCTCGGATTTTTCGGGCGGGATGGTGACTGATGCGTTGCAGAACATCAACCAGATATTTGTAGGGGTCAATGCCTGCCAAACGGCAGCTTACGATGAGCGTCTGGAACACGGCAACATTATCCGCACCTTCTTCCGTCCAACAGAACATCCAGTTCTTTTTCCCCATTGGGATGCACCGAAGACCACGTTCCAGATGATTTGTGTCAATAGCTACTGACGGATCATCCAGATAAACCTGCAACTCTTTTTCCCGCTTATGGACATAACCCAAGGCTTTACTCAATGGATTACTCGGAACCAGATCAAGGCGACGCAGTTGCTCACGATTCCAGGTGAAGAACTGATCAACCAGCGGCTTTGCCTTCTGCTGTCGATAGTCACGCTTTTTTTCACCATTCAGTTCAAGTGTGCGGATATCGTCTTCTACTTTGTACAGCTCGCCGATCAGATTCAGCGCCTCTTTGCTGGCTTCGGGCTCGGCCTTTTCTGTCTTGATGAAGTAGCGCCTGCTGTGCGTCCAGCATTCAGCGTGAGTGATCTTTGGATATTTTTTACAGAGGCTGCTATACCCGGGATAACCGTCGGTTAATAACACACCGTCAAAGTCTTTCAGGTAAGGCTCGACCACATCACAGGAACGACTGGCTGAATAGATAAATGCCATCTCATCCAGGGCACCATAAAAGCACCAGAAATAGCCATTTTGCATTTTCCCTTTGCTTTTGCGACCGGCTTTTACCGTCGTTTCATCCAGCGCCAGTGTTTCGCTTTCCAGACAACTATTACTCGATGCTGCAGTTTTTAGCGTTTGACAGGATATTCTGATGTGAATATCGAAACCAGACTACTGCTGCGCCTCCTGCATCAAGCCCAGCGAGATACGATCAACGACACAACAGCAGGCTGACAGGGTAAGATTGCATTCCCATTTTATAACCGTCAAGTGTCGTTAGTGCTAATTCGTCCTCTTTCTGTTGTTACTGTATTTCTGGATTCTTTGAGCGATTCACTGAAAAGCATTACGCCTTCTGCTCAACTCACAACGATCCAAAAAACAGTCCTGACCGCTCTAATTATGGGGATTGTTGTCACTGAAACACTCAACTGGGCGGCCTTTGAGCGAAGGAGTCTTGGGAAGTTCAAGTCGACCCGGCTATGCTGGATTTTCTATTCAGCAAAGATTGCATGGCATCGTATGCTGCAGGCCAGTGTTCGCAATATTCTGTCTCATTATGGTATTGCTGAAGGGACTCTGACGATTGATGATTCAGCCAAACAACGATCAAAAAGAACGACCCGGATCGAAGGCACTCATAAAATCAGAGATAAACCGACAGGTGGCTATATCAATGGTCAGGAGCTGATCTTTATGGTCTTGGTCTCGGACATTGCCACCTTTCCTGTAGGTTTCCGGTTTTACGTTCCCGATCCACAGCTGTCCGCTTGGCGAAAACACGACAAAGACCTCAAGAAAGAGGGTGTTGCAAAGAAACTGAGACCTAAACGTCCAGAACCCGACCACAACCGCTTTCCAACGCTTCAAGCGCTGGCATTACAGATGATCCGGGAATTCGTTGACCATTTTCCTGAAGTAGTGATTAAAGGTGTTCTGGCTGATGCGCTCTACGGTACAGGAAAATTCATGGATGAAGCGACAGCCGTAACAGGTCAGGCGCAAGTCGTTAGCCAATTGCGCTCCAATCAGAAAGTGGCCAGCAGAAATTCAGAAGCCACCCTCAGGGATTATTTTGCACGACAAAAAGGCGTTGAAACGCAGTTAATTATTCGTGGAGGAAAAGAAAAGCGGGTGACCATGCTCGCAGCTCGCCTCTACATCAAGGCACACAACAAGCGTCGTTTCGTTGTTGCTCTGAAGTATGAAGATGAAGAAGAGTACCGTTATCTGGTCGCTTCTGATATGTCATGGCACCACGCTGATATAGCCAGGCTGTATTCGCTGAGGTGGTTGGTCGAGGTTTTTATTCAGGGCTGGAAAGCGTATGGCGGCTGGAACCGACTGAGCAAACAGCAAGGCAAAGAAGGGTCTGAGCGTGGCTTGATCCTGAGCCTGCTGTGCGATCATTTGTTGTTACTGCATCCAGAGCAATCAGCCCGACTCAAAAACAAACAACCCGGGTTGCCCGCAGGTTGCCTGATCGAACGCCTCAAAGCTGAAGCATTGGTTGATACGGTCAAAGAAGTGGTCGCATCAGATGACCCTGAGGCTGCGTTGAAATCCTTAACGAAAGCCTTGGACGATGTGTTGCCAACAAGGGAATCCAGTAAGCATATGGCTGGTCGCGATCTGGGCAAACAGGAACCCACTGCTTCGTTGAAGTATCACGCTCAGAAAGCTGCGTGAGCAGAAGTGTATCAGTCAACAACTAAAAACTGCAGCATCGAGTATTAAGCAAATCTTCAGCGATCGGCTGAAGCAATTGGGCTGCACGCTGTTCAAGATGAGTCAATGTGCCACGGCTGATGGTAACACCGCTGGCCTCCAGTCGCTGGTGCTGCCTGTAAAGCGGCAAGTGATACAGGTATTTATCAACCAGCATGCCGGCAATAAAACTAACATCGGCAAAGCTTCGGTCAAACAAGCCGGATGGCGCAGCCACTGTCGTTAGGGTCTTGCTGGGTTTATGCCGGACGACATCCCGCTGATAGTTCAGAACAACGTAGCTGCCGGGGCGTTGAGCCAGACGGTAGGTGTTTTTCTGGTCAATGATCTCATACTGGTCAGCGTCATCTCCCAGCATTTCAGGGGCAGGCAGATGAATCAGCTCTACCGGAACATTGTCGTTAAAGCGCAGTCCCTGATCGGTAACGGAATCATCCGGTCTCTGTTTTTTCTTGCGCTCGTAGGTGATTTTTTCGGTGGGAACTTCCTGCTCCGGGACGGCCTCTTTAAGAATGTCGCCAAGCCCCAGTTGATCAGGGTTATCGATCAGACGTTTTTCGGATTTTTGTCCAAACAGTTGTTGTTTAAACCAATCCAGCTGATGTTTAAGGGACTCGATTTCCTGCTTATGATCAGCCAACAAAACTTGCATCTGTCGGAACAGATGTAAGTCAGGGCTGGTGTGGGCAGGGGTGGGTAAATTCATGGTGTTAAAGGTAGCTCTTTTTAGCCTTTTTTTATGTGACTAATAGGTAGATGTTTGTAACGTTTATAGCGCTGGACAGTACGGATATCAATGCCTTCAAGGATTAGTTTTAGATCAGTCCATTCCAGGGCGTGTTTTATGGATTCACCCGCTTTGGCGTGGAACTGTCCCTGTTCTAACCGTTTGCTCCAGATGCAGTAGCCACCGAGGTCGAAGTAAAGGATTTTGCATTGGGTGCATTTACGGTTGATGAACACAAACAGCTGTCCACTGAGAGGATCTTCCTCAAGTTTGGTTTTTACTAATGCCGACAGCCCGTCGTATGACTTGCGCATATCGGTGGGTTGGTTATACAACCAGACACGCACCTGAGCTTCAGGGAAAAACACGGTTATTGTCTCATTCTGAGAATGACGCCACCGGGTAGTTCAAGCTCCAAATGCCAAGGGGTGTGCTCGGCTGTTGATGGTAGGTCAACAGGAAGTTCAATCCATTGCCTGTCAGAGAGATGTTCAGAATGAGAGTCGGGCTGAGGTTGCACAGTTTGAGAGTGAGACTCCGATGCCTCTTTCAGTTTACGTTTCCAGTTTGAAAAGGTCGCAAGACTGATGTTGTGGGTTTGACAGAATTTTTTTTGATTCAGACCGCTTTCAATCTGCTGATTTATTATTTGCTGCCATTGCTCGTGATTGAGTCGAATGAATGGTTTCTGTGTTTGGTTCATGGGTGTAGCCTCCTGTGCTGATCACAGGAATAAGATTGACAGCTGGGTGCAGTTTTTGAAATACGTCGTATCTTGAGCGCTTACATTTAAAAACACCTTATCGTCAAACGCAGCCCTTTTGGTCTTTTACGACGATCTTTTGCGACAGTCTTTTGCGACAGTCTTTTGCGACAGTCTTTTGCGACAGTCTTTTGCGACAGTATCTGTCATCGTCAGCAGATCTGACATAGATGTCAGTTTCACCAACGAATAGCCCCCTTTCAGGCAACCAATGAAAAAAGGCGTTGTCTGATTTAGTGCAAGGAGCAAAAACACACACGGAGGGGAAAACCATGTTACAGGTAACAGCACAGCCAACCGGTTCAATCACGCAGGGTCAGCAGCCTGAAAAGAATTCAGCCGTTGAAAGCGTTTCTGGCCTGGATCTGACTATGTCATTAACCGGAACGGTAGACACTTCGGTTACCACCGTTATCAGCCAGCGTGATATCACTGCCTCTCAGGAAAGCAGCGTAAGGGGCATAGCCCTGTCTTTCCCCCATATTTTCAATGCCTACTGTTCTAAAACAGAACTGAATCGCGAAATTCTGTGCCATCTGGATCCCCAGGGCGCACTCGGCATTCTTTTCTCAGAAGCTCCAGAGTCCGCCCTTGCACTGTGTGATCTCCGTGTGGCAGCTCTGAGAAAAGACTACAACGATACCTTTCAGTGGTGTGGCCAACTGGTTCAATGGCCGTAAAGATGAAGCCGATAAAGCGCTCACGGAGCTTGAAGCCCTGTTGAAAGAAGAAGACGTGGATCAGGATGCCTTAATCGCACTGCTGGATGAATATGAAACAAAATTCAAGAAAACATCACTGAAAACCATACTGGATGCCCGCTTTCTTGGCATTAAGGCCAGTCATGACCTTAACCCTTCTTCAGTAACCGGAGAAGGCTGGAGCTGGACAATTCAGGAAGCCCTGCAACAGAGAATGGGTGAATTCAGCCAGAATCGCTGGTTCGAAAAAGATGCAGAGGCTACCCAATATGTTAACGAACAGCCTCTGATCACTGTTCAGTCCGGCACGGATCTGACCCCGGCGCGTTTACTGGAGATTTACCTGAAAAAAGATCCTGAATTCATCGGTAAACTCGCTGTTTCTTTTGCAACCAATCAGGCCATCAGTGACCAGTCACCTGCAAACAGTCAATTAGCCAAAGCCGCGATTGCCCTGAAAAACACTCCGGAAGACATCACGGCGCTGATCCAGAGTAATGAAGATCTGGAACATAATATGGAAGTCAAGGTGAGCCTGATACATATCGGTCGTATCGCTCGTGACCTTCAGGGACTGGATATTGCCACAGCTTCTGCAGAACGTCTTTTCGCAGCCAGAGAACAATCGAAGGTATTTGATCAGCTGCAGGCTGACTTCGCCACCGATATGAGTGTCAGCGAAGTTAAGCGGCAGGAAAAAGAACTTAAGGCGATACAATCTGGAATATCCGCCCGACTGATCGAATTATTCGCTGAATCCGAAGCGGCCAAACCGGCTGAACAGCGTATGTTCTGGCTTAAGGCTCCACAGGCTGGCCAGGTTATCACTAAACTATCAACTTCCGAGTTGATGGAGAGCACTGAAACCCGTCTTTATCGTACCACCCTGGGATACATCGATACGCTCCAGAGTTTCCTGTCCGATAAATCACCCGAGAATCTGAAAACACTTCAGCAGTGTCGCTTTGATCTGCTTCGCTCACAGCAGGATAAGCTGGTTGCAGAAATCAAAGGTCAAATCAGCGATTCAGAAAGTCAGGCTGTTCTGGGACAGAATGATTACGAAAAAGATATCGAACTGCTCAAATCAATCCATAACTGCAGACAGCAGACCGCCAGGTATCGTCCCATAGACTCCCAGGTCAACTCCCAAGTCAGCAATGTGCTGCACCTGGCAGGCAATGTCATCTGGAAAGATGAACAAACCCTTAATGAGATCCTGGCAAATCTTGCTCACGACAGAGCCTTAAAGCAACTGGGATACAGCTTCAAAGCTGAATTTCAGGCTGTATGTGGCGATTCCCCAAAACACACTGACAGCAATCACTGAAGCCCTGACAACCACCAAACAGAAAGCCACCGATATTCTCAGCGGTAAAGTCGGCTTCTTCCAGGCCTCTGGGTCTTGCCAGAGATACCTATCAGGGAATTGAACGCGCCATGGCTGATTCCCTGAAAGAAGTGCTCGAGGTTGCAGAACGCAATCCGGTGGCTTTTCGCAGAATGTGTGGTGATTTTGCCCAGCTGGTTCCTCAGTTAAAAAAACTGGTGGGTCTGGGCAACGGTGAACTTAACAGCCTTCTGGATCAGGTCAGCGTCCGTTTAACAGCTGAATCGGCAGCTTCCTGTTTTTCAGGTGACGAGGCCGTTAACCTGAATGCTGAACTGGACCCCAACGGCACGCTTGCCAAAAACATCAAGCGTTTTCAGTTCTTCTGTGACCTGTCATCCGGAATGCTCATGGGCGCCACAGGACTGAATGTTATCAAGAGCACACTGCTTAATGGCCCCATTGGATTGGTTACTTCTCTGGCCAGCGCCGGCGCAACCTACGCTATTCGCGCCAGTGTTAACCGCATGCCCGCTGCCGAGGTTCGTCTGCTGGATAAAATGTTCCGTTACGGACCGGTTATGGGCTGGGTAACCACCTCGCCTTTTGACCAGCTGGGTCAGGGCGCCCGACACATGGCACAGGGGTAAAGGCATTGCCTCTGCCTTCATCCACACCATGCTCGATCCTTTCCTGACCAGGCTTAACGCCCTGACTGATGCAGTACGCAATGTCTATCACCATCAACCGGGAGCCTGGACAGCCCTGGCACTGGAAAGTGCAAAAATTGCCGCCATCGGCGCTGCGTCCATCGGTGTTTCCTGCCTGGCAGGCGTAGCATTGTCCGCTGCTGGCCTGGCTACCATCAGTGGTGGCATAGTGGCTACCCTGGCTGCCAGCATCTTCACCAGCAGGGCTTTCTGCCAGCAGATGAATCGCATGGAAGAAGCCGGTGTACTGGTTGCAGAAGGCATCAGAGCCTACACCGAAAGGATGTTCAAAGGCGACAGCAACAGAGCCAGACTGGTTCGTGAACGATGCAATCAGGAAGCAGAGAGTCTGGTACAACGCATGAATAAAATGTCGGCCTATCAGGAATTCACAGAAAACATGACAGCCCGTCGCCTGTTCCAAAAGCACTGGGCCAACATCGAGAAAGCTCAGGCTTATGAAGCCGAGTTTGAAAGTTATCTCCAGCAGAGTAAGGCAGAACGCGAAGAAGTCGTGACCGAATTACTGCAGCAGGTTGAACTTCTGAAGCTGGTGGAATTAAATATCAGTCAAGCTGACGATATCAGCAAAGATAATGCAAAACTGGCACAGTTACAGGCTAACCTGAAAAATCTGGGCATCCAGTATCAGGCACCAAAGTCCGGTCTGGCTTACTTTTTACTGAATATTAAAGAGCAGGCAACCACGGCACTCATCCGTCAGACAGGTACGGATTTACCCGGTGAAAATACCGCCGTGATCATGGATGCACTCGTTGAATTCCGCAAAGAAGTATTCCTGGGGCAATACACACGGGACATGGTGAGCGCTGAAGCCATTGAAGCAGCAAAAACCGAATCCGAGGCCGAATTCAACACAGAGCAGACTGCCCGATTGGCCGCAGTGAAAGAAGAGCGCGTAAAACTGGTTTTGCAGAAAGTGCTTACAGATTATGTAGAACTTAAAAACAGGGAAGGCGTGAAACTCACAGCCGCTGATCTTAAAAACACAGACATTCTGGTTTTATTACAACCTGAAATCGACAGAGAAATGGCTGTCAGCCAGACTGTAGATGCATCCTGGATCAATACCTTCAAAGGTCTTGTCAGCAGCCAGCAGTTAATGACCCAGCTCACCGAAAAGTCTCGTGAAAAGGTTTTGGCAGCAGCCACTCAGGGAGTGATCGGAGCCGCTGCAGCATAAAGGGAAAATTCACAATAAAACGGTGATCAAACAACCCAAAGTAAAAGGATTTGGAGTTGCTACAGGCAGCAAGGGAGTGAAGCCCGGGAGCTTAGACAAACTAAGTAACCGGGCCGGGCTGGCGTACCGATGCAACACTGTAGTAACTTCAAAGGCAACGGATATCAACCGTACTACTCAAAGTACAATCCTATTGAACATCGCTTATCCTCATGTGACGCACGCCTGTAAAGGTGTGCCACTGGACAGTGGCAAAGCAGTTGCACACAAATGAGGTAAGTTGAAACGATCAAAGGTCTTTCTCTGACAGTGCGGGTTATTGACAAGGTCTTCGAAACCGGGAGGAAATATGCAGCTGACTTCAGGAAAAACATGACCATTCAGTTCGATAAACATCTGCCAAAATAGAATTACAGAGCCGCCCCTGTGGCTGAGTGAAATACGGAAGTTCTTTCGGGACTATTCCTAAGAAGATCAAACAACACTGGCAATTGCCCCTGGCTTGCGCAGCATTTTATCAATATCACCGATATGGGTTTCTTCTTCGGCGATCAGGCGGCGGGCGTACTCTTCTATTAAAAGAGAGTTGGCTTTCTGGGCAATATCCAGCAGTTCGTAATAGTGTTTAACGCCCTGCTTTTCGAATTCCAGAGATTCCAGCATGATATCGTGAATATCGTGCTTTGATGTTTCAAGTAGTGTACCTATTCCCAGAGAAGGGTGTTCACCCAGATGGGTCACCATCTCACCGGCTTCGTGGGCATGAGTCAAAGTTTCAGTAGCGGCTCCTCTGAGCCAGCCAACAATAGGAATACGACTGTAGCCAAATACCATAAAACTGTAATGGGTATAGCGCACAACCCCCGCCAGTTCATACTCAAGAATGGTATTAAGCTTGGCAACCAGCGCCTGCTTATGATCAGACATCGACTTAGCTCCTGTTTGATCAAATCAATAATCGAAGAAGAGTATAGTCAGTATTTTCAGGGTTATATCAGAAAAGAAATCATGAGCTGCTACTTTAAAACAGAATTCAGAGGGAAGAGCTATAACTGAAAAAAAACCAGAGTGATTTGAATTCGCATTCCATATTGAACCTGATCGTTTTCTGGTGGCAATAGGGCCATTAAAAGTTATACAAACACTGACAACCAAGTTCTTTTTAAACCAACTCTTTTAACCAGTTCTTTTTAACTATCTAGTGCTTGTCCGAAAACCCTAAGCCCTTGAAAATCAGGGCTTGAAGCCCAATATAGATACTGAAGTTTTCAACTACCGGCTGTTATTTTCAAAAATTATGCGTAAACCAATTAATCCACAGTTACATTTGGGTGAAGTCGACATCTCTGCCATCCAGTTCGACCCTCGCTCTCGGGACGATATTCCACGTATTTTAAGAGGATTGCAGCACCTTTATATAAATACCGATTTACGACAAGCGGTCTTCCTTGCACTTGAAAAAATGATTCCGGAAGCTGTGGACAAAAAGAATGGTCGTCCAGGGATGGATCTCTGGAGAATACTGGTCTTTGGAACACTTCGGCTGGTGATTAATTGTGATTTTGACCGCCTGCGTGAATTGGCTAACGAGCATGGAAAACTCCGGCAAATATTAGGTCATGGACCTTATGACGAGTACCAATATCGCCTGCAAACCCTACAGGACAATATTTCGCTTTTCACACCGGAAGTTCTTGATGAGATCAGCCAGATTGCTGTCTCTGCCGGGCATGAGCTGGTAAAAAAAAATATGAACGGCTACAGGGCCGTTGCGATTCCTTTGTCGTAAAAACCAATGTGAGATATCCAACGGACATCGGCTTGTTAGAGGAAGCCTGTCGTAAAACGATCGAAACAGCCACGGTTCTGGCAGCAGAGAGGCAGTTAACCGCCTGGAGACCAGGGCGATCTCATTTGGCACTAACTTTCTCTGTTTGGCTAATTATTCAGCACACAAAAGTACCAAAATAAGCCTAATTTCCTGTACTTCTCAAAAATTCAGTTTTTAAAGCTAGCTTTTTGAATATGCAACAGGATTGGTGTTTGTCAAATGAGATCGCCCTGGCCTGGAGACAGTCCGCAGAGCTACAGAAACAACATAAAAAACGGTACAACAAACTTCGCAGACTTAAGCACTCGACCTCTTCCAGTAAAGTGCAAAAGCAGGCTTGTCAGGACAAAGTAGATGATGCCTACATTTATTACCTGAATCGCAGTCAGAAAATAGCAAAAAAAGCAGAACTAACATTATCTCTACTGGAGAATAAGGGTGTTGATAAGGATCGACTGATAGCCCTGAAGCGTTGGATCAGCTGCATTCACTATCAGGTTGGTCTGACCTGCCGACGTGTTTTTGATGATGAAAAAATACCTCATTCTGAAAAAATATTCTCATTCCATGAGCCTCATACTGAATGGATTAGCAAAGGTAAAGCGGGTGTTCCCGTTGAGCTGGGGCTGCGTGTGTGTGTATTACAGGACCAATTTGGCTTCACTCTGAACCATCAAGTCATGCAAAAAAAAACCGACGACAAAGTAACGGTATCTATGGCAGAGGGAGCCAAAAAACGCTTCCCTGATCTGACTCAGGTCAGTTACGACAAAGGGTTCTGGAGTCCGGCAAATTTAGTGGCTTTGGAGGCCTTTTTGGATCTGGCTGTTCTTCCCAAAAAGGGCAAACTGTCGGCTGAAGATAAAAAGCGCGAATATCATCCTGAGTTTGTTCGAGCAAAGCGAAAACATTCGGCTGTAGAGTCAGATATCAATGCATTGGAAGTCCATGGTCTTGATAAATGTCCGGACGAAGGGCTGATCGGCTTTAAACGACATGTAGCTCTTGCTGTTTTGGGGAGCAATTTGCATAGATTGGGCAAGCTCTTGCAAGAGCAAGACCGGAAAAAGTTGCGACTCGCAGGCTGAAATACGGAAGTGAGTTCAATTTTACAAAAATCACGGCAGCGTGAGGATGCCACTTAATCAAAAAAGACAAATTCTAAGGGAATTTCTCTGGATTTGTTGAAAAATTAACCTTCAAAAACGAGCTGGTTGATTTTCAATCAATTACGGCAAGGGTGAAGGTCATCATGCGTTAAGTTTTAAGGGTTTTCGGACAGGCACTATTTAGCTCCGGTGCATAAGGCGGTAAAGGAATCAATGTCAGGTTATCAAAAGTAGGCAAGTCTTTAGAATGATGATATCCCGCATTATCAATTATTACGGCAGCATGCCGTCCTTTATTGGTTAGCTTTGAGATTTCAGACAAATGTAGCGTCATCATTTCTGTATTGATCGTTGGGAGCACTAAAGCAGTTCCAATATCCCTTTCGGGGCAGACAGCAGCAAATACATAAGCATATGTAAATTGTCGCTGCCGAATTATTCCGGGCCTGCTTCCTTTAATAGCCCAAATCCTACTCAGCAATTCCCCACGTTTCATTAAACCCCTTGGTATCACTAGCGTACGAAGTCGTATATATTTTGTATGCTCGTGATAAATAGTCGAGTTTTTGGGAAAAATTACATATCTCAACACGTAAGCAGCTGTAGCTGCGCCCTGCGTGTGATGCTTCTTATACGCTGTTACCGATGTCGTATAAGCATGGGGAATAGCTGAATCCTACTGACCGTGTTTTGTTGACCAAAACGACCTTCATCTTGAAACCAAACGTCAACATCTTTTAGGTTTACTTTATCTGGAAGCCTTTGCTGCACCTCTGTTTTGAAGTTTTTTTAAATGCTTCTTGCACTTCTAAATCCTGCTTTGGATGGTGTGTGCGACCAGATATCCACGAAAGACCGACTTTATGGAGTAACTTGTAAACAGTAGAATTAACGCACTCAGTTCCGAAATCTTTTTTTAATACGTCTTTAACATCGCGACCAACGATTCTTCCACCTTCACGTTTCTCTTGAAGATCAAGAACTGTATTTTTAAAATCCTTTTCCTGTTCATTATTGAGTGTATTTTTTGTATGTACTCAAAAACCGGTACATAAGGAAAAAACTCAGATTGTCGTCTAACCTTCAATGTCATGATCACCCTTCCTGCCAACGACCTGTCACCAAGCCTGCTTGAGTTCATTACTCAACAACAGGAACTGATCGCCCGACAGCAGGAGCAGATTGCCCAGCAAACAGGAGCAGATTGCCCAGCAACAGGAGCAGGGCTCTTCCCTAATTTTAGTGGGTGATTTAATCTATATTGAACACTTCAAGGCAAGGATGCCGACATGCGCGATAAAGAACTCTACTCTAAAATACTTGGCGTTGAAACTCCGTGGCATGTCGCTCACGTGGAACTCTCCATTACTGAAGGAAAAGTCGAAATCTTTCTCGAACATGATGGCAAAAAGCCCTCTAAATGCAGTGTTTGTGATAAACCCTCTCCGGGTTACGATCGACGTCAGAAGAAGTGGCGGCATCTGGATACCTGCCAGTTTCAAACCATCCTTATTGCTGATGTTCCGCGTACACAATGTTCCGATCACGGTGTAAAAACAATACAGGTTCCATGGGCTGAACCGAACTCTGGTTTTACGGCCTTGTTTGAAGCACTTGTTATTGACTGGCTGAAAGAGGCAACAACCAGTGCAGTTGCCCAACAAATGAAGCTTAGCTGGAATGCCATCGACGGTATCCAACAGCGTGCAGTAGCGAGAGGTCTGGCACGCAGAGTACACGACAATCCCAAACGGTTAGCCGTTGACGAAACCTCATTCCAGAAGAGGCGTGAGTACGTCACTGTGGTTACAGATCATGAAAAAGGCATTGTTTTACATTTGGCCGACAACCATAAAGCTGACAGCCTCAATGAGTACTTTGAGACCCTGACGCCAGACCAGAAAGCCGGTATTGAATGCGTTACCATGGATATGTGGAAGCCCTTTATCAAGGCAGTCACATTGCATGTGCCAGAAGCCAGGGAGCGAATAGCATTTGACAAGTTCCATGTTGCCCAGTACTTAGGCAATGCGGTCAATAAAGTTCGCATAGAAGAGCATAAAGCGCTTATGTCTACAGGGTCAGACTTACTCAAAGGTACCCGGTTTGACTGGCTAACAAATCCTGAAAATATGAGCGATGAAAAGTGGGAAGCGTTCGAGCCGTTGCGTGATTCAAAGCTGAAAA
>CBDBOO010000022.1:0-11772 GCA_965208385.1 Endozoicomonas sp. | reverse complement strand
TCACTCAAGGCTCATGCCAGAAAATTTGAACTGCTGGATGCGGCCTGATTGTCAAGCATGAAAAACTGCAGAATCGAGTTAAAGACTTATTGAATCCTGAATGACACACACAATATTTTCCAATCCTAAAATGAGCCTGAAAGAAGCATAAGCCAGTGCGCTCAGGCCTTTCGTTCAAAAATGGTTTTAAAAAGTGATTCTCGTGCAGACTGAAGCCTTTCTGCTGCTTCATTATCGCTCATAGAATCAGCCTTTGCTTGTAGAGCTTCAAGAGTGATTCCTTTCTTCAAATATTTTGCACTTTTTGGTAATGATTTGAATTTTTCGTACGGTGTCATCATATTTTCATAAAGATACTTTTTTCTCTCCTTACCTTTCTTGTCTACGACAGTTTCAGCAAAGAAACAGGGCCTGTGATAATTCAGGTAGGGGGTGAGATATTTTCGATTGAATTCATTTACTTCTGTCGCATATTTTTGTGGAATATGGGCATAACCAAGTATCTTTCTTATAACTGCACCGTTTTTACATTCTGCAAGCGCATTGTCGTTTGTTTTTCTTGATCTTGATTTCGTGAATTTTATATGAAGATTGTCGAGTAGTTTTGTTACGCTATAATTTATATACTCTGATCCGTTATCCGAGTGAAAACCCTGTAATTTAAAGGGGAAAGCTGCCAGAATCTCTTCAAGCACAGGGATCAGAAAGGCTTCGCTAATTCTCTCCACTGTGCAAACAATCTGGAATTGAGTCATCTCATCAACAGCATTAATGTGATACAAACCTTTCACTTTGTCTTTATCACCCTGATGAACCGTATCGATTCGAATAAAACCTGGTTGTCCTTCAGGAGCTGGACGACGACGTGTGCCAATGGCTCGCCTTACTGGACGTGTGCAGTCCTTGTGGGTTCGGATATTACGATATGTATTTGATTGCCTGAGATTGTAGAGGTGTGAAACCGAGATGCCGGCCAGTCGCTCGTAACGCTCGTCACCCCGTAAAAAAGCCCTTTCACAGAGTTTCTTAATGGCTACCCCATTCAGGTCGTTATGCAATCGATCCGTCTCAGCCAGAAGCCTTGTATCGGCCTTGGTGTATTTGGATTTGAAACCATTGATTGTGCGCTGTTTACGCTTCAGAGTCCCCTTCGACTGACAGGCATGAATAAGGCGGGTAATCTGCGATCTTGAGTAGCCTGTAGCCACTGCGAGATAACGCTTAATGAGCCCCTTGTCGGGCCTGCTGAGCGCTCGATATTTGAAGTACCTTAAGGTCGCCTCAACCCACTGATAACATTCATCTTTTGATTCCCATCCGGGCTCAATATCAGGGGCGTAATGAAGCAGTTCTTGCACTTGTGACAGTGTCTTTATGAGCCTTGTATTCATGATAACTTTCATCCTGTAATCATGGACGAAAGATCCAATTGCGGCGGGCTCATTTCATATTGGAAATTAGAGCCTCCTTTAGGCTCATTTCATATTGGAAGAGACTCACACTTGGCAGTTAGTGTATTCTCGACTACTTTCCCTTATGAGCCCTTCTGCATCATGATGGCTAACGCCTTTTGCCTTACCCTCTTCAGAATACAGTATCGGGACATTGATCAGGTTTATGACACTGACTAACAGTACAAAATAGAAGTACAAACGTGGACAAACGTGGACAAACGTGGACAAACGGAATAAATCAAAACCTACATCTATGGCAAATCCAGTTATATTGATAACGCTTATTGCCCTTCTGTACAGTATCACCGGCTGTCAGCCAACCGTCTCGCCCGTACAAGACCCATCCCTTGAAAATCTTGATGTCAGTGAATTGAAAATGACCATGCTAGCCGATATTGCCACCACCATTTTTAGTGACGGTGAACTGGATAATGATGTAAAAACGGATATTGCAAAAAAAGCTATTTCTCCTCTGCGCAAGTCCAGCGAAGTGCTCATAGCAGGCAGTGACGAAAAGACCCGTCCTGTTGCCGTCAGTTTTCAGAAAGCTTTCGAGCAAAGCCTCCTGAATATGGTAAATGAAGAACAGGTTAATCAGGTTGCCGCTATTATCCACACCCGAAAACCAACCACTCCGCTCTGTAACCCACCCGGCGTTGCATTATCACAAACACTTAGCCCTGATATGCAGTGCGATTCGAAGCGCTGCAAAACCATAGAAGATCGTACCATCACCCTTCGAAACATTGCCCGTCACGGCCCCCCAATGGATCTCTATATTGCCTATCTACCAGATGGGCTGGAAAAACGCTCCCAACAGGAGCAGGACATCTATAAGAGAGTGGTTTCTGACGAAGAAAACCAGAGCCTTCATGATGAAATGCTTTCCTGTACCGATATGCCGGATGAAATAGTAGGCGCCTCCTATCTATTAAAAACCCGAAGAGGCAACACCCTTTATTTTGCCAATAATGGCACTCAGGCTATTGATGGAAAAGGGGATACTCACTGGCGATACTGGTTTGGTAATTTGAAAGATTCAGCTGTAAGGCTACGTTATAAGAAAGTATTCCAGTATTTGAAAGATTGTGGAATGGACATAAATATCTGAACTGGCATAACCTGATAAGAAGCTATACACGAAAAGTCTGATGAAACTCAATTTCAACAGCATCTTGGAAGGCTATGTTCCCGCCAATAGTTGTATTGCTTACTCCCTATGTTTACAGGGCTACAGACGTGCCTTATAAAGTAGAGATATGACTAAATCTTGTATATTGCATTTGTTTATTGTCCAAAGAACAGCGATTTGTTCTGGGATACCTTCCTATCTCATGAATAGCCATATGTGGAGCAGGAAAATAAAGTTTTTATAGGACTTGAGTGCTCCCAACTATTGACGGGAACATAGCCATCTTGGAAGGTGCCAGAATATCAGATAGCGCTCTTATTATGCCTAATCTGCCTCACACCTTCCCCCTTGTCCTGCAAAAGGATAACTGTGTGAAAAGGATATCATTACTCTTATATTTCATGACATTATGCATAATCTGTTTTTCCACCGGGAAATTACATGCCACACAATACATTACATCTGACAATCAACAGATAACCGAATTAAATCTGCTTAAAAAAAGTGTTCTTTTTTACGGATCGGAACTCCTTTCTACTAAAAAATCTGGTATCGATAAAATTCTTTCGTCAGAACCTGATTATAAAAAGAGTCACGTCATCCTTAACGGGTCCGACAGACAGACTCGCCCTATAGCCGTTACCTTTCAACGAGCCTTTGAACAATCCATCATAAAAATGCTCCATCAGGGTAAAATCAAACGGGCCACAATAATAATCCACACTGACAGACCAACAACACCACTGTGCAACCTTCCAGGAAATGTGATTATGGAAAGCCTGCCAGATGATCTCAGAAATGACCCTAAACGAATTAAAACCATTAAAGGCAGAACTGAAAGTGTAAGAATGCTGGCTCGCGCAAAACAAGTACGACTCATTGTCGCTTATACGGCTGACGGCATGAAGAAACGCTCATCCACAGAACAGCAAATTTTCAAGAATGAACTAGCCAATCGTAGAAATACCGGACTTAAAAATGCACAATTGAGCTGCAAATCAATACCTGAAAAACTAACCGGTGCCACCTATGTGCTGGAACTGGCTTCCGGTGACAAATTATTCTTTTCCCTGAACGGCACGCAGGCGCAGGATTCAGACAAAATAATGAATTGGGAATACTGGTTTGATTCATTACAGAATCCAAAATCAAAACAGCGCCTTGATCATGTACTTGAGTTTCTTAACAAATGTGGACTGGATATCAGTATCTGAAATTAACAGTTTTCAGTTTTATGCCCCGACCTATCAAATAAACCTTCAACAGTAGAGCCAGATGCCCGTACTCCATAGAAAGCATTTCAGCTCTTAAGTAATTGTACCAAAATCCACCAGACCCCCCCCTCTCACCATGACAAAAAAGCTGAGGCACTCTAGAATTCAGTTTTTCAAAATGCCTGCCATCGTCATAGAGCACACATCTGGGTTTATTTATCTCTCTCATATCAATCCAGATCAAGCAATTGGCAAGCCTATACACAGAGAAATCACCCAGGTATTTACATCATCATGGAAAAAGTCATCGAAACTCCAGATGCTCCACCCGCAATAGGCCCTTACTCTCAGGGGATGCGCTTCGGTAATCTGGTCATAACTTCAGGCCAATTGCCCATTGATCCCGAATCAGGTGCAATTTCAGAAGATACAAAAACCCAGGCGCATCAATGCCTGAAGAATGTTAGAGCTGTTCTGGAAGCTGCCGGGAGCAGTATGGGCAGAGTTAAAAAAGCGACCGTTTTTGTCAGAGATATGGAAGAATTTACAAACATTAATGAAGTGTACAAACAATATTTCACCGTCCCCTATCCTGCACGCAGTCTGGTAGAAGTGGCCCGCCTGCCAAAAGACGTTAAAGTAGAAATTGAAGTTATAGCATCTATTGATTAACCGATTGACCCATGTCGAGAAATGCAAAAGAGGGGGACTCCCCCTCCTTAAATCACAACGTCATCATTAATCACTTACCACATTAAATCATCCGGAATTTCATAATCCGAATACCAGTCTTCCTCTTCTTCACTGAGATCAGGTTTTTCTTCCTGCAGGACAACAGCATCCGGAATCCTCTCGGCGATCTTAGAGGCTACAGGAGCAGGAATAACTCTAAAGTCCTCCCCTAACGCACCTATGGCTAACAAACCACGCTCCAGCTTCAACTGCAGATCACTGGTAACATAGATTTTTTTAATCTTACCTTGGTAAACAAATTTATACTCAGCCTCTCCACCTGCTCTGGACAGACTATTCTTCTCAATCAGCTGTCGCACCTGAGCCTCAATGGCTTTTGCCTGACGCTCGTCTTCCAGCTGACGGTTTAACTCACGATCCCGCTCGGCCTGATCAACACGCGTTTTTTCTAATTCCAGCCGGCGCTTTTCCTGATCTGTCATCTCACCAGATTTTGCGGCCTGTTTTTTCTTCTTTTTATTACTGGTTTTTGCTTTCAACGCCTGCTGCTTGGTTGCCAAACCAGCGCCCATCAACTGGTCTCGGAGTGATTTACTCATAATATGTTAATTCTCAGCACGTAAAGCTATCTAGAAAGTTAAGCAGCCATTATATACCCGTCGTACCAGAAGATGCAGGGTTCTTGTCTGTCCTTGCTCACCTAATCACTTAGCCCAACAGGTTCTCACTGACAACGTTCCTGATGTTGCTCAGCATACATCCCCCCTCTGGAAAGCGGGGTGGGCTTGCCTCCCTGATGTCTATCCGCATCTCCAATGACTCTGGGTATTGCAATTTGACCTTCTAAAACACTCTAAACGCATTCAGTTCAAAATATCAGGCAGAAAAAAACCGGCTATTGCCGGTTCTTTTCTGCCTGACTGCCTTTCAGCAATCGCCAGTGTTAATGAACATCTTTCCAGTATTCACGCATCAACAGGTAAGCAAATATCAGGAATAATGCAAGAAACAGAAAGACATAAATGCCAAGCTGCTTGCGCTCTTCCTGCATAGGCTCTGCAGAATACGACAAGAAATTAACCAGATCATACACCATCTGATCATACTCATTGGGAGTCATGCTTCCCTGGCGCTCAGGATCAACCGTCAGCCCACACATCTTGCCAGCTGTCAGAGGATCACGCTCTGAAGGATCAGTGCCTGCACAACCATCAATCTGTATTCCCTGAAGCTCTAGCAATACATGAGGCATACCCACATCAGGAAAGACCTTATTATTCACGCCGTACGGGCGCTTAGGGTCTTCGTAAAAAGTACGCAGATATGTGTACAACCAGTCCGAGCCACCTTTCACACGGGAAATCAACGTAAGATCAGGCGGTGCAGCACCAAACCAGACCTTGGCTTCTTTCGAATCCATGTTATTGGTCATCAGGTCACCGATTTTCGCGCTCTTGTCAAAAACCAGATTTTCCATCATCAAATCATAGGGAATACCCAGATCATCTGCTACACGACCATAGCGTTGAAAACTTGTCGCATGACAGCCACTGCAGTAGTTCTGATAGTATTTGGCACCACGCTGAAGCGATGATTTATCAGTGACATCAGCTTCCATACGATCCAGTGGATACCCGCCCCCAGCAGCATTGGCCAGCGATGAAAACAGCACCGAAACCAGACATAGCTTAATGGTCAGTATTATTCTTTTCATTAGCCGGTCACCCTCTCAGGTACAGGTTTGGTTTTCTCCCAACGGGTATAGAAGGGCATCAATATGAAGAACGAGAAATACAACAGGGTACAAATCTGTGCAATCAGCGTGTACGTTTCTGTGGCCGGTTGTGTACCTAACCAGGTCAACAACATGAAAACCAGACCAAACAGAACGATACTGGTTCGACTGATCACCCCTTTATAGCGCCAGGACTTAACCGGACTGCGATCCAGCCAGGGCAAAACGAACAGCACCGCGATGGCACCACCCATAGCAATCACGCCACCCAACTTGGCATCAAGAGGACCTATATCGAAAGTAATCGCTCTCAAAATGGAATAGAACGCCCCAAAGTACCAGACCGGTGCAATATGCTCGGGCGTCTTCAATCCATTGGCCTGCTCAAAGTTGGCATGCTCAATGAAGTAACCACCCATTTCCGGGAGGAAGAAAACCACGCCACAAAATACAAACAGAAATACAACAACAGCGACCAGATCATGAACTGTGTAGTATGGATGGAATGGAATGCCATCCAGAGGCTTACCATCAGGCCCCTTGTTTTTCTTGATTTCAATACCGTCCGGATTATTTGAACCTACTTCATGCAGAGCAAGAATATGCAATACAACCAGACCGATAATAACAATCGGCAAAGCAACCACATGCAGAGCAAAGAATCGATTCAGAGTGATACCGGAAATAAGAAAGTCACCACGTACCCACTGTTGTAAATCAGGACCAATGGCAGGAATGGCACCAAACAGAGAGATAATAACCTGGGCTCCCCAATAAGACATCTGTCCCCAAGGCAATAAATACCCCATGAAGCCTTCAGCCATCAGCGCCAGATAAATTGCCATTCCGAAAATCCAGATCAACTCACGCGGCGCTTTATAGGAACCATAAAGCAGACCACGGAACATGTGGCAATAAACGACAATGAAGAAAAATGATGCACCGGTGGAATGCAGATACCGGATTAACCAGCCATATTCTACGTCCCGCATTATGTACTCAACAGATGCAAAGGCTGCTTCTGCGCTGGGCACATAACTCATGGTTAACCAGATACCTGTCAACAACTGGTTTACCAGTACCAGCAAAGACAGTGATCCAAAGAAATACCAGAAATTCAGATTCTTCGGTGCATAGTACTGACCTAAATGCTTGTTCCATGCGTCTGTGACGGGGAGCCTGGCATTCAGCCAATTCATAAAATTACCCATCAGGCAGTCTCCTCATCTTGACCGATGATAACAATTTCATCATCTTCAAAGGTGTAAGGCGGCACATCCAGGTTAGTTGGCGCAGGAACCCCCTTATAAACACGGCCCGCCAAATCAAATTTTGAACCATGGCAGGGACAGTGATAACCCCCTCTCCACTGTGGATCAAATTCCATTGGCTTAACTTCAGGAACGAATTTCGGTGCGCACCCCAGGTGCGTACAGAGACCCACCAGTATCAGATACTCTTCTTTCAGAGAGCGAAATTCGTTCTTGGCATAAGAAGGCTGATTGGATTTTTCTGACCCAGGGTCTCTTACCCTTCCATCTTGCGTCTTTATATCGTCAAGCATCGCTTTTGTGCGACGCACGACAAAGACTGGCTTTCCCCGCCATTCATAGACGACCTGTTGACCAGGTTCCAGCTTGCTGAGATTCACTTTAACCGGAGCGCCAGCAGCTTTTGCTTTGGCACTTGGATTCCACGACTTCACGAAAGGAGTGGCGACCCCAACAGCCCCGGCAGCCCCCACCACCGAAGTTGCTGCCACGAGAAAGCGGCGTCGGCTTGTATTTACGCCGTTGTCACTCATTAACCTACTCTCCCCACAGGGCTGATGCCCAATGACTTCTTTTTGTTCACGGGCGGGATATTAGCAGGTGATAAACTTTCAATGGCAATTCTTGAACCCAATCATTATTTTGATTCTGCTCATACTGACGCCAGACGTTTTATCATCTGCCAAATTATTATCGGAATGATTTTATTCAGAGGAAATGGAAAATTGCTTACTTTATACCGTAGAAACAGCACTAATAATCAGCCTTAAAACAGATCTTTGCCAAGATCCTGATCCCCTGATAAATAACATTCCCGCTTTATACCTACCCACTTAAGCGGCAGTGCGTAATCATACTGGTTTTATCAAATAAAAAAAATGCCCGGTTGTAAAACCGGGCATTCTTTTCCATAGAAAAAAGGCTTTCCATTGCAATAAGCATTGAAAAGCCTCTTTTCCACCTCCGAAGGCCGCCAATAAATGACGACTTCGGACGCACTGAATCAGCGCTTGGAGAACTGTGGACGCTTACGTGCTTTACGCAGACCCACTTTCTTACGCTCAACTTCACGAGCATCACGGGTAACGTAGCCCGCTTTACGCAGAGCAGGACGCAGTGTTTCGTCATACTCCATCAGGGCACGAGTAATACCGTGACGAATTGCACCAGCCTGACCGGAACCGCCGCCACCAGATACAGTGATCATGATGTCAAACTTTTCCAGCAGTTCGGTCAACTCGAGAGGCTGACGAACAACCATACGTGCAGTTTCACGACCGAAGTATTCATCCAGAGAACGACCGTTGACAGAGATACTGCCAGCACCATTTCTCAGGAAGACACGTGCGGTAGAGGACTTACGACGTCCAGTTCCGTAATATTGTGTTACAGACATAACCACCCCTGATTAAATTTCCAGTTGCTGAGGCTGCTGAGCAGCATGTGGATGCTCGCTTCCGGCATATACCTTCAGCTTGCCATACATGGCGCGACCCAGAGGATTTCTAGGCAGCATACCTTTAACAGCCAGCTCGATCACCATCTCAGGCTTGTGGTCAATCAGCTTGTTAAAGCTCACAGACTTCAGGCTACCGATATAACCGGTATGACGATGATACATCTTGTCAGTGGACTTACGACCAGTAACACGTACTTTTTCAGCATTGACCACTACAATGTAGTCGCCAGTGTCCACGTGTGGTGTGTACTCTGGCTTATGCTTGCCGCGCAGACGAGAAGCAATCTCTGTTGCCAGTCGACCTAACGTCTTGCCTTCGGCATCAACTATGAACCAGTCACGTTTTACGGTTTCTGGCTTTGCACTAAAAGTTTTCATTCAATTCGCCTCAATGATATTACCAGGTAATATCTGTTCTAACTTGGCCGTTCCCTGATGAAGAAAGCCAGGCTAATAGCTCCCACCTTCATCTAAAACCGGCCTGTTCAAAACTTGGGGCGCTCATTTGGGAAACGGGTGCGGTATTATAGCCTCCTGATAGAGGAAGGGAACCCCCAGTTAACACCTAAAATACCTTAAAACCAAAATATCCTGCCTGCTCATGTCCTTTTATTATAAAAATCAGGTAATTATCAACAGAAATTGATCAAATAAACTGTGATTATTTCTTGTTTAATGCATCATTTTGCCAGTATTTTGCGCCTGAGAGACTCGCATCAATCAGAATACCCTTACCATTTACCTGGTATATGGCCATTCCACCATTGTATTTCGCTGTTAGTTCTGCAGCCTGATCACCAGCAATCACGCCGACTTCCGAGGTCGCTTCCCAGCCTTCCTGAACGAATCTTTCATAGGATTCCCTGTTATCAAACAGAACAATTTGCTGATAAAACTTACCGCCGATCCCCGCCGCCAACCCTGCTCCAAAAAAGTTCATATAGGTTCTGCCACCGGTCACCCTATCTACAGCCACCCCAGCCCCTTGATTGGTATGCAATAACAGTGAAAACTTACGTGAATCAAAGACCGCATAACCATACGACACATCAAACAGCACTTTAGCGGACGGATAGTGATCAAACAGTTTTGCAATGGCTACCACAGACATGGTGTCCAGAGCTTCTCTGGCCTCTTCAGCATTTTCAGGTTCCAGCAATTCGGCAAGCCGCTCTTCACCCTGTTTCACCCATTCGCCTCCCTGATCGAAGGCATCCGAGCTCCATTTATACGTTTTATCCCAGACATTTTTTCCGGCATCACTGGTCTCTTCCCAGGCTTTTTTTGAGACCTTTGAGACATCGTTCCAAACCTCCTTTGAACTATCGCTCAGCTCTTCACCAAGACTCGTCGCTTTCGCTTTTATTTCTTCCCAACCAGCGAAAACGGGTGAAACACCAGACAATAGCAATAGAAGCAAGAACCCGGAGAACAAAACAGACTTAATTTTAACCAGTCTCATATCAGATCATCATTCAAAATAATTAAGAAATTTCAGTTATTTTAAGATCAGCCCGCTGGCGTCACAAGCTTGAAAGGCAAGATACTGATATAGTTCTTTCAGAACTGTGAGTGCCACATGATAAAAACCCATCACCAGTAAAAACTGCAGCAGGAATTATCAGACTATGGAATATCGAGCTCTCGGCAAAACGGATATAAAAGTCAGTTCCCTTTGCCTTGGCACTATGACCTGGGGTGAACAAAACACCCAGCAGGACGCCTTTCTGCAATTGGATCGGGCCGTAGAGTATGGCGTCAATTTTATTGATACTGCGGAACTCTATCCTGTTCCACCAAAGTCAGACACTTACACCCGCACTGAAACCATAATTGGCAATTGGGTGAAGCAACGCGGAAATCATCACGACATTGTTATAGCTTCCAAGTTTGCCGGACCAGGGCAGGAATACATGGATGGTGGCCGTTTGCTGAACAGGCATCATATTGAGCGTGCGGTGGAAGGAAGCCTCAAACGATTGAATGTAGAATCCATAGATCTGTACCAGCTGCACTGGCCCGACCGGAACACCAATTTCTTTGGCAACCTGGGCTACATACACAGAGACGGATTCGACGGTACGCCGGTTGAAGAAGTTCAGGACATTCTGGACGACCTTGTTAAATCGGGAAAAATCAAGCACTACGGCTTATCCAATGAAACCCCCTGGGGCGCAATGAAGCATCTGACATTAAGTGAAGCCCGGCACAAGCCCCGCCCCGTCAGCATTCAGAATCCATATAACCTGTTGAACCGAACCTTTGAAGTGGGGCTGGCAGAAATAGCACATCGCGAGCAACTGGGGTTACTTGCATACTCACCTATGGCCTTCGGTGCTTTAAGTGGCAAATATCTCAATAACCAGTGGCCGGAAAAAGGGAGGCTGACACTCTACAAACGTTTTTCTCGCTACTCCAACCCGGAAGCTGTTTCCGCCACTGAAAAATATGTTGCCATTGCCAGGGAAGCGGGGATAGATCCTGCACAGATGGCTCTGGCCTATGTTACCTCCCGTTCATTTGTAACCAGCAACATCATCGGTGCAACCACAATGAAGCAGCTGGAGTGCAATCTTGAATCCAGCAGACTGACACTTTCCGAGGATGTCCTCACTGCTATTGAAGCTGTACACACCCACCAGCCAAATCCATCTCCTTGAATCTGGGTTGAACTGAATGAATATAATTAATCAGGTGGAGCAATTGCTCACCTGCTTAATTATCTCATTGAACAAGTCAACTGCTGCATCGTTCAGAGCAACACCTCATCTTCACATCACCATTTATCAGCAGCAAAGAACAATCAGCGCTACT
>CBDBOO010000021.1:0-103755 GCA_965208385.1 Endozoicomonas sp. | reverse complement strand
TCCGGTTATTGGGGGTTATATGCAGAAATTGCCAGTAATGAACAGGTGACAGGCATGATTTCCTATCTTAAAGATACTCATTACTTTGAAACCCCCATGCCCTTCCCCGCACTGGCCACAAGCCATAGAAATTACAGCTCTGCAGGCAACTACTGGCAGGGTGGTTCCTGGCCACCACTGGTTTATATGACCATAAAAGGTCTAATGCATTACCAGAATGAAGTACCTGAAGCAGAAGATATTGCGGTTAATGCTACATCAAAGTATCTGGATAGACTCTCTGCCACTATGTTTTCAAAAAACTTATCTACAAAAAACAATCAAACCGACTATGGCGATAGAATTTATGAATATAATAATCCGGAAACGGGAAAAATGGGATTACGTATCGACGCATCAGAACAGGATGCCAGACCAAAAGGAGGCTTTGTTGGATGGGGAGGTCTTGGTCCTATAGGACTTATGCAGGAAGTGGCCATCGGCATCAATGTTCATGAAAATGAAATTGTCTGGCACATCCATAGCACCTCTTATCATGGTATTAAACATCTGAGAATTGGTAACGATGCAATATCATTAGTTGCTTTTGACAGAAAACCTGACGCCTTTTCAGTCGATGACTTTAAGATAACAAGCCGGGGGGCATGGGATTCCGGCGTCTCACAACTGAGGATCATTGACACACTATCAGCCAGTAAGGAAGAAATAACCTTCAACCTCACTGATAGCAGCGATCCACAAACGGCTAGAGATGAACTCTGAAAATGGCAGACTGATAGTCTTTATACTTTACCTGTGCGGAGAAACGGTTCACCATTCGATCAACTATTCTCTTTAACAGGATTGATCCAGACGACTGAAGCCATTCGACCAGAATGTTTACCATCCCGGCGATATGAGTAAAACAGCTTTTCCTGCTCTACTGTGCAATATTCACCGCCGTATATTTTTGTTAAGCCCATCGCCTGCAAGCGGGCTCGAGCAAGACTATAGAGATCGGCATACCATCGATCTCCCTTCCCTGCCTTGAACGCACTTTCAGCGTTTAAGTCAGCCTTCAGAAACTGCTCCCTGACTTCAGGGCCTACTTCAAAATGCTTCTGACTGATAGCTGGCCCCATCCACGCCAGAAGCTCATCAGGCTTAACACCCATGCTTTTTATGGTTTCTTCCAGTACGCCATCGACCAGACCTTTCCAACCAGCATGAGCGGCCGCTACAGTGGTACCAGCCGTATCGCAAAACAGTACCGGCAGACAATCTGCACTCTGTACCACACAAGCCCGACCAGAATTTGAAGTCCAGCAGGCATCCCCTTCTTTTTCCTGCGGGTTCAAACCAGCAGAAACAACCTGTATGCCATGAACCTGCTTCAGCCATTGTGGCGATTGTTTCAATGACCAATCATTCATTAGCAGACTTCGGTTTAACAGAACTTTTTCGGCATCATCACCAGAATAAAGACCCATATTAAAACTACTGTAGCAATCAGTACTCTCACCACCTTTGCGGGTAGTAACAAACGCTTTGATATTTGCAGGAGACGGCCAGTCAGCTTCAATATATCGCTCTGAATGCTCAGTCATTGTTTTTCATGCGCCTTATTCATAAGCAGGTGAAAAATTATTTTACCTGCCAGGTTTATGTGCCATTTCAGTCAATATCAGACAGCTTCCTCATGTTCTCTTTAAGACTGAGTAACAGCGACTTGAAGTCTTCCGGTAATTCCACTTCCCATTCCATATATTCATCCGTGACAGGATGAATCAATCCCAGTTTCCGGGCATGCAACGCCTGTCGACGAAATTGTCGCAAAGTGTCGGCCAAAGCATCAGGACAAGCCTTGGGAAACTTGAGTCCTCCGGCATACAAATCGTCACCCACCAGAGGATGATGCAAATGACTCATATGAACTCGAATCTGGTGTGTGCGCCCTGATTCAAGCTTTAAGCTGAGATGAGTATGGGCATCAAAGCGTTTTAATACTCGATAATGAGTAACAGACTCCTTCCCGCCTTTCACCACAGCCATTTTCAACCGGTTATGAGGGTGCCGACCAATAGGTGCATCCACCATACCACCTGCAGTGATCACTCCCTGAGCTACCGCTTCGTACTCTCTGCTGACGGTACGCTCCTGTAACTGGGAAACAAGATCCGTATGGGCCGCAAGGTTTCTCGCTACCACCATGAGTCCGGTGGTGTCTTTATCCAGTCTATGGACAATACCTGCTCTGGGGACAGAAGCATTGTCTGGAAAATGGAACAAAAGTGCATTTAACAATGTGCCGCTTCGATTCCCTGCGGCCGGGTGCACCACCAATCCGGCAGGCTTATTAATCACAATAATATCGTCGTCTTTATAGACAATTGATAACGCTATATCCTCAGGTAGCCAGCTTTCCTCATCTTGCACCGTCACATCCAGACTCAAGGATTCACCACCATAGAGTTTATCCCGGGGCTTACGCTGCTCACCGTTAACCAGTAGAAAACCATTTTTAATCCACTCCTGCAGCCTTGCCCTGGAAAAATCAGGAAAGCTACTGGCCGCAATTTGATCAAGGCGACGACCACCCAATTCATCGGGAACTACAGTCGTCTGATTAATTATTTCACCCATTTATTACTTCTCAAGAAAAATTGACTCAAGTCTGCTAGTGTTATCTTTTTGGTTTTTTGGCGGACTATGTTTATATTAGTGCGTCATCAGGCTGAAGAGTTTAACACACTGACTCTCTCCGGCCTGTAGCGTTATACGCTACAATCTTCAATAATTGTGTGCCGGAGTACGGAAACCAATCGACGCCATGACAATATTTACATCTAAACTGACCCGATTACTGCCTGCGTTATTCTTCGCAGCCATTCTGTCAGGATGCGCCACAGACGGCGAAAAGGATAGACTGTCTGAGTCTCTATCAGAAGCAGAACTCTACCAGCAAGCCAATAAGGCACTCAACAAAAACCGCTATTCTGAAGCCATAAAAGCACTCAGAACGCTGGAATCACGCTATCCATTTGGTTCATTTGCAGAACAGTCCCAGTTGGATATTATCTATGCTTATTTCAAAAATGCAGAACCTGAAGCTTCCAAAGCAGCTGCCGATCGATTTATCCGGTTGCATCCACAACATAACGATGTGGATTATGCGTTCTACATGAAAGGTCTGGCATCCAATACTGCAGCTATGGGATTGATAGAGCGCTACATGCCTATCGATCTGAGCAGCAGAGACCCCGGTCAGGCAAGAACATCCTTCAATGAATTCTCCGAATTACTGAATCGCTATCCTGACAGTAAATACGCACCGGATGCACGTCAGCGCATGATCGCACTTCGTAACAGAATGGCTGCCTATGAAATTCATGCTGCCAGCTATTACCTGAAGCGCAAAGCATACGTGGCAGCAGTCAATCGCGGACGTTACGTTGTTGAGAATATGCAACGTACACCTGCCGTTCCAGAAGCCCTGTCCATCATGATTGAAGGTTATCAGCACCTTGGTCTTCCCGAGCCAGCTAATGAAGCACTGGCCGTGTTAAAGCTCAATTATCCTGATCATCAATCCCTTGATTCCCAGGGCAGTTTTGTCGGATATAAGGTCTATGACGATGTTGACCCTTCAATCTGGAGTACATTATCCTTTGGCCTGATCGGCAGTTCTGAAACAGCAAACGAATCAGCCATCACCCCAACTCCGCCAACATCCCTTTAATTTATCAGAATGTCATCGTCAGCCTGAAGTTCTGGCGATGGCACCCGACCCAAGAGTCCCGGCCAAATGTCAATTGAAGTAAAATGCCCGCAATGCGGTAAAAAGACCGAGTGGGACACCCACAACAAATTTCGCCCATTCTGCACTGAGCGCTGTAAATTAATTGATTTTGGTGCATGGGCCAAGGAAGAACACAGCATAGCCGGAGATCCATCTTTCGATGATATTATGAGTTCCGAGAGCGACGAGCTATTGATCCGTCACTGATTTTTCTCCCTGGTTCAACAGGCCACGGCTCATCAGAATCCAATAGGGCTCGAGCCTGCTGCCTTTTAAATTTAAGCATAACCAGAATAGATAGCCGGGCCTCTTTATTATAAATATGTCTAGTTTGCTGCTCTAACAGCGAATCACTCATCCTGGCTATTTTTTTCAGCGCCGACTCCACACCCCTTTCCATCTGCGACGAACTCATTCCCTGTATGACAGTCATCATCGTAGGCTTATTGAGATATTGAACCCTATGTTTATCTGAAGGAGTAAATAGCCTGTGCTTAAACATCTTCAAACTGCAATTTTTTGGCAGATAAAAAAGATTATAAAAAGCCATACCAAAATCAATACAATACAGTCGTGTACGGGCTTTCTGGTCATTTCTTGCTTTATACATGTAGTTTTCCAGCTTCAGATAATCTTCATCTCCCAGTAAAAAACGGCGAATAACAAGATCTGTCGCAGGATTATGATCTTCATCAAAAATTAAAAACTCAGGTTTTTCTACATAAGGGTCATACAGCTGAGCAGCTTCTTTAAAACCTTCCAAATCCCGGATCGCAACACAATGATGATCGTTAATTTCATCATAGCTGTAGCCGCAACGAAATTGCTGATCAAAATCCAGATCTGGATTTTCATCTTCCAGAACTACCGCCTTGTAGAGATTTGCAGCCAGAACTTCTTTTTGGACCAGTAATTGCAGATCATCGTAAAAATGAGCTTTATAATCCTGACCGGTGATGTGATAGATAATTTTCTGAAAAAAACGTTTCAATCGCTCACGACCACTTTCCTTACCCGGCGTTTTAATGTGCCATTCACCCTCAGTATCCAGAAGTCTGCCATTCTCACCCCTGATCTTCATCAATCGATGATCCACGGTGTAATTGACCGGCTTCTGCAGTGTTTTGCTCTGCCAAAATTCATTGAAGGGGCGATGATTCATACTGGGCTTTTTTTCATTGCCCTGCATACCGTACTGCCGGTGGTAGTCTGTTTCTTCGGTAATGGCCGGCTTCTTTTCAATAGTGCGCTGACTTAACCACTTCTGCCTTATTGAAACCAACCTGTTCAGAAACGTTTGACCGGGAATCCCTGAAACCTTTCTTGTTTGAGAATCAAAGCCTTCCGAGATTTTATCCAGATCTGAGCCATCTTTCGCTGGTAATGAACCAGGAACACTCCCTGTTCTATCAGCCTTTCCCGTAGGCATATGCATTCCTGTTGCATAAATTAAGCGAAATATTATTTAAACCCGTCATTCACCACCTACTTTGATATTTCCCCTACCCCTGCAGCGCAAGGGTTTTGAAATTTGACCACCTTATTGTAAGCATAAACGTACTTCTCCTGATAACGAGTACCCAATCAACCTTTCATGGATATCCGTTCATGAAAAACACAAACAAGAAAAAACCTCACCTTCAGCAGCCGGAGATGACAGGGACAAGCCTCCGTGCATTGATCTTGCTGCTCTCACACTCCCTCTTGAGTCAGGAATAAATTGATTGGTACGTTGACCCTAATATAAAGATAATTGTCGCCTGATTCTCCGAGATGCCAATCACGTGCTTCTCCGTTCCGTTGATCGTCTGCACATAAATGCCATCAAAGCAGCAGAAAATCCATCTGCCCGTTGGGTTCTGGGCTGGCTTTTTCTTCATGTCCGGGAACGTTCGGCTCTGCTTCTTCAACTCATAACGGATTCGATGTTGGATAGCAGCATAGACCATCAGGCAAAGTGTCATCACCATTAACAATGCCTCAATGCGTTCCGGTTTCTTCAGATAGAGGGAAGACACCAGAAAGTCCGGACTTTTTAGAAAGCGAAAGCCTCGTTCAACCTGTTGCTGTGATTTGTACGTCCTCAGTAGTTCAGCGCTGTCCAGTCGAGTAGTATTAATGTCGTTGGTAGCCAGCACAAAACAACCCAGTGATGCTTCGGCATCCTGCCGGGTTTGCACAGCGATCGAGCAACAACTTGTTACGTAATAATCCAGGTGGTCGGGTTCCGCTCCATTAACAGGTCGTCCTTTGCTCTTGTAGCAGGGCTTGGCGATAACCTGAGCCTCAGCCTGACAAAGTTCAGACTGCTTCTGCCATTGCCTAAAGGCTTCCATGGCCTCCCCTTCGCACTGGAACGCTTTTTTGCTCAACTTTTCCAGTCTCTCGCACTCTTTCAGAGACTTTTTCTGCATACGCCTTGTCAGCGTCTTCTGTTCGGTTTCCTGGCGTTGCTGGTTGCGAAACAAAACCCAGCGTTGCTCTACGTTCGCATAATTAGACGACACTTCTGTAGCTTCGTAATGGTCAAACCCCTCCACTGCTTTCATGGTTCGTGAAGGCGCACTCCTTACCAGCTCTTTGGCGGCACCAATATTGAGAGGAACTCTGGAAATAAACAGCTGATCCTGCTGGTCAAGTTCCTGGATTGTCCCTGCCACATACAATGCTGCATCGCCAATAAAATAGCGGGCTTCCAGTGCGGCTTTGAAACTCTTCAAGTGCTTGGAAACCACCTGTTTGAAACTGGTCTTATCAGTCACATTGCCACTGGTTGCTTTCATAAACAATGGGATGCCTGCCCGGTTTTCAGTCAACAGAAGCAATATGGCCTGGTTCAAATCCGGGCGGTGATCCCGGCTGTAACCTTTGCAAAGCCTGATGCAGTTGAGGTCTTCATCGCTCAGATCGCTATCGCTATTATAACGACCATCGACGTGGAAGCCGGTGCCATCAAGGTTCAGCGCGTCGCAAGGCAATTTGAGATGAGTTGCAACCTTGATAGCCAGCTCAAAATAGACTTTACTGACATCCAGATCAAAGAGTTCATCCAGTGCTCTTCCCAGAATCTTGTCGTTTAAATGCTCTGGTTTAATCCCTTCCCTGATCAGTTTGTTGAGAGGTTTATTGGCAAAGAACTGGGGGAACATATGGAGAGATTGCCCCGTAAAGCCGAGGCCATTGAGGATCATGCCGACAATGGCTTCACCGTGGGAGACATTCCATTCATCCGCTACCTTGGGTGCACGTCTGTCAATGTGATCGGCTATGCCCAGCTCTTTGCACATACCTGCCACCAGGCCGAGGTGATCCATGTTCTGAATCTGAGTGCGATATTGAATAGGAGGCATAAGGCTGTTTCCTGATATTTGCTTTTTTGATAAATAGCAGAAATCAGGAAAATGTCAGGTTAGGTGGTGAATGTCGGTTAAACAAATACATAATTGAGTTTAGTGCCAAAATGCACTGATTGCTGCAACACCCTGAGCACCGGCCTTCTGAGCCGCTTCCAGCGAAGTCAGATCCATACCACCTAAAAGATATACAGGCATAGCAATTTCTTCAACCAATACCGCTGCAGCCTCTATTCCCAACAGCTCAGCACCTTTGTGGGAAGACGTCTCATTGATTGGTGAAAGGGTGGCAAAATCCATACCTGATTTAACAGCAAGATTCAGCTCTGTTAGATCATGACAGGATGCAGCCAGCCATTTCCCTTCATGGTGCACCTTGAGACCCTTTAGATCTCTAAGCTGACCAGAGGTCAGATGAATACCCTGACACCAATCTTCTGAAATCAGATCAAGATCACCCTTCACAATCAATCTGGTCTGTTTTTCTTTAGCATACGCTGACAGGCGTTTAGCAATATCAAGATAGCTGCCCCTACTCAGCCAGGGAGCTCTGAACTGAATCAAGGCAACACCTTCATTAATTGCCTTCGTCACTTTTTCAAACAACTCAGATTCAACGTCAAACTTACCGGTGATCATGTATTGATCCGGAAGGAGCACTGCATTAACAATAGGTTTATTCGCTTCTGGAAAAGCAAACTGCACCAATTCTTCTGGCTTTACCCATCGAATTTCCTGCCCTTCATTTCCAACGGCCTGCCCTAGCAGCCCTGAGACTATCCATGTATCCAGATGAACTGATTTATCCGGATAGTGGTGACGAATCTGAATCAATGGGGAAAATTCTGTTACCTGAACAGCCAACTCTTCCTTCAATTCCCGCCTCAATGCATTTTGAACATTTTCACCTGTTTCAACCTTGCCTCCAGGAAATTCCCACAGCCCCCCCATATGCTTATCATCTGGTCTCTTTGCTATCAGCAGTCTGCCATCTTCGCCCCTGATGACAGCCACAGCCACATGCACCACCTTTCTTTCCAGTATGCTATTGGTCACATGTTTCTCCCCGATTCATCAGGTTCGATACTCGGCATTAATCTTTACATAATCGTGAGACAAATCTGTTGTCCAGATCTCATCACTGGCATTACCAGAACCCAGAACAATACGGATCATAATTTCCGCCTGATTCATGACTTTCTGCCCGGCGGCTTCTGTATAATTCCCTGCAGGTTGGCCATTCTCAACTATTGCAACATTATCCAGCCAGACTGACACCTTGTTTATATCCAGACTATCAATCTTCGCTCTACCAATTGCAGCAAGAATACGCCCCCAATTGGGGTCACTGGCATAAAGAGCCGTTTTAACCAATGGTGAATGCGCTATGGTATACGACACCTCCAAAGCGTCCTCAATGGTAGCCGCCTGCTCGGTCCGGACAGTAACGAATTTACTGGCTCCCTCACCATCCCTGACAATGGCTTGAGCCAGCTCTATTGCAACCTCCCGCACAGCCTTGTATAGAGAATCCTCCAGAGCATCACCCATTCCATTGACGGGCTTATTATTTCGAGCTCCCGTTGCAACGATCATGCAACTGTCGTTTGTAGAAGTATCGCCGTCTATGGATATCCTGTTAAATGACTGGTTGGTAATCTCGTCGAGCATTTTCTGCAGAAAGCGATTATCTATGGCCGCATCGGTTGCAATGAAAGCCAGCATGGTTGCCATATTCGGCTTGATCATCCCGGCACCTTTACTTATACCCGACACCGTATAAACAACACCTTCAACTTCAAACTGCCTGCACGCACCTTTTGGCCGAGTGTCCGTAGTCAGTATCCCTTCACCCGCCTGATACCAATTGTCTTCATCCATCGTATTGACAGCATCCGGCAGCCCACCTATCAATTTATCCAGAGGTAACTGCTCACCTATGACACCCGTTGAAAAAGGCAATATACATTCGCTATCAACGCCCACCAGATCGGCAAGAGCCTGAGTCGATTTTCCAGCAACCCTGATCCCTTCACTTCCCGTACCAGCATTGGCATTACCGGTATTGATCAGAAAATATCGACCCCCATTATCAAGCCTCTCTTTTGACAATAAAACAGGCGCTGCACAGAATCGGTTTTGGGTGAAAACGCCTGCTACCGTAGCGCCTTCATCCCACCCCATCACCACGAGATCTCGTCGTCCTTCAGATTTGATTCCTGCCATCGCTGTTCCCAACCTGAAACCTTTCACCGGCTTCACTTCTGGCCACTCACCTGGTCCTACCGCCATATCCTACTCCGTCATACTTTATTTCGAGGGTTCTTATACCATTGCCAGTTTCTAATAGGCGTTATGAACATGCCTTTCTGGCTCAGAGGCAAAGCGGAGTAACGAGTCATAGTCGTAGCTATGGCGAGGAACTCCAACGCTGGATCTGAGTCTGAAAAGGCAGCGCAATAGCATATTTAGAATTCGGAAATGGTATTAAACATAGTAAAAGCGCGCCAGCCTTATCTCTGGAATGAATCCATACTTAATCAACAGTTTGACGGCTCTTATTTCCCAAAGACTTTATACCAACAAAAAAAGGCCGCTATAAGCGGCCTTTTTTTAAATTCAACCTATATAAAAATCAGGCTATCTTTCCGTGACACTGCTTGTACTTTTTGCCGGAACCACATGGACAGGCATCATTACGCCCTACCTTACGACCTTCACGGACAAATGGCTGCGCAGGCTCAGCACCTTCCTGCTCCGGATTTCCCTGATCAGTCTCTACGGATGACTGAGCCTGAGCATGCTGAAATTGCATACGCTGGGCCATTTCTTCCCGACGTTCCCGCTCCATCTCTTCAGTACGGTCATCCTGCTGCACCTGAACATGGGAAATAATTCGAATAGTATCGGACTTTATGTCCTCCAGCATCTGCTGAAATAGCTCAAAGGCTTCCCGCTTGTATTCCTGCTTAGGGTTCTTCTGGGCATAACCCCGGAGATGAATACCCTGACGCAGGTGATCCATGGTGGCAAGATGTTCTTTCCACTTGTCATCCATGATACGAAGTAGTATATGTTTTTCAAAATTTCGTAAAACTTCAGCACCTGCAAGCTCTTCCTTCTGCTTGTACGCTGCTATGACGCCTTCTAGAATACGCTCTCTGAGAGCATCCTCATCCAAACGATCGTCTTCGTCCAGCCATTGCTGAATCGGCATTTTCTCACCGAGTTCTCCAGCCAGCTTTTCTTCAAGCCCTTTTATATCCCACTGTTCTTCCAAACTCTGTGGAGGTATATGCTGACTGACAACCCCATGAACTACATCATCACGTAGTGCTTCAATACTGGAAGCTACATCCTCAGCATTCAATAGCTCATTACGCTGGGTGTACATAACCTTACGCTGATCATTTGCAACATCATCGTATTCAAGTAACTGCTTACGAATATCGAAGTTACGACCTTCAACTTTGCGCTGAGCCTTCTCAATGGCATTGGTCACCATTCGATGCTCTATGGCCTCACCTTTTTCCATACCGAGAGCTTTCATAAAGCTCTTAACGCGATCTGATGCAAATATCCGCATCAGGTTATCTTCCAGTGACAGATAGAAACGGGAGGATCCCGGATCACCCTGACGGCCTGAACGCCCTCTCAGCTGGTTATCAATCCGACGTGACTCATGACGCTCGGTACCGATAATATGAAGACCACCAGCTTCTAATACGCCTCTATGCAGCTTTTGCCAATCAGCCTTGATCTGATCAATCTGATCCTGAGAGGGATCATCCAGAGCGGCTATCTCCGCCTCCCAGTTACCACCCAGAATAATATCGGTACCACGTCCAGCCATATTGGTAGCAATAGTTACCGCGCCAGGGCGACCGGCCTGTGCAATAATTTCAGCTTCCCTCTCATGGTACTTGGCATTAAGAACCTGATGCTCAATACCGGCCTTGAGTAAAGCTCCGGATAACAATTCTGAAGACTCAATCGAGGCCGTGCCTACCAGGATAGGTCGTTTTTCTTTTACCGTTTCTTCAATATCGGCAATGATGGCGTCGTACTTTTCACCGATTGTCAGATAAACCAGATCATTGCCGTCTTTACGGGTCATGGGTTTATGAGTTGGAATAACGACCACATCCAGGCCATAAATCTGTCGAAATTCAAATGCTTCAGTATCCGCTGTCCCAGTCATACCGGACAATTTATCGAAATTACGGAAATAATTCTGGAACGTAGTGGATGCAAGGGTCTGGCTTTCTGACTGAATATTAAGCCCTTCTTTCGCTTCAATTGCCTGATGCAGACCTTCAGATAAACGCCTGCCCGGCATAGTCCGGCCAGTGTGCTCATCAACCAGCATCACTTCATCATTCTGGACAATATATTCAACATCCCGATTAAACAGCACATTCGCTTTCAGTGCAGCATTCACATGATGAAGTAAATTCAGATTATTAGAAGCATAGAGGCTTTCACCGTCAGGCAGCATGCCTTCTTTTTGAAGAAGCTCCTCGATAAACTGGTGACCCAGTTCATTCAACTCTACCTGACGTGTTTTTTCATCCAGGGAATAGTGGCCCGTCAGCTCGACCTCTTCCTCACCTTCAGGGAGTTCTTCCTGACGGCTAAGGAGTGGTACCAGACGATTCATTGTCTTATAAAGTTCAGATGAGTCTTCGGCTGGTCCTGATATGATTAACGGCGTTCTGGCTTCATCAATAAGAATTGAGTCAACCTCATCGACGATGGCATAAAATAACTCTCGCTGAGCTTTATCTTCCTTTCGGAAAGCCATGTTGTCGCGCAGATAATCAAATCCGAATTCGTTATTGGTACCATAAGTTATGTCACAGCGATAAGCTGCGCGTTTCTCTTCCTGCTCCTGCATAGGTACTACGACACCTACCGTCATACCCAGGAACTCATACAGCGGTCGCATCCAGCTGGCATCACGGCGGGCAAGGTAATCATTAACCGTGACTACATGCACCCCTTCCGCAGGAATAGCATTAAGATAGGCCGGTAGAGTAGCTACCAGGGTTTTACCCTCACCGGTTCGCATCTCAGCTATACGACCTTCCTGAAGGGTAATACCGCCAACCAGCTGGGCATCAAAATGACGCATTCCCATGATCCGCTTTCCAGCCTCCCGCACCACGGCAAAAGCCTCTGGAAGCAAGTCATCGAGAGTTTCCCCCTTACCATAACGGTCACGGAACTCAGCCGTTTTAGCTTTCAGCTCATCATCTGTCAGTGTGGCAATACTTTCCTCAAGAGCATTTACACTCTTGACCAGTTTACCCATCCTTTTTAGCTGCCGGTCATTCCGGCTGCCTACAATTTTCTTTACAAAAGAAGCAAACATAGATTGGTTACAGTCTCACACTCTGTTTCCGGGGCTGTCCTCCTGCCAACAAACCCGGCTGGGGCAGACAAGCACGCAATAGCTCAACATTCTATGACAAACACCATAAAGTCTCACCCCACCTTAGCCATTTTTGTATAAATTCAATTGACTGGGGGCAAGCAGGCACCATATGGACAATATCCGGATCAAGCCAGTTCAAACTCGCTCAACTCAGGTCGACTCATCCGGTATCTTTGCAATATGTAATTTTCAAGGGCAATCCATTCATTGACATTCATTACCCTAACTGAAGTTTTTATGGTGCCAAATTCCAGAATTTCAAGGCTTCACCCTAAAAGATTGGCAGATACCATTAAACCAGTGATGGTTTTTTCTGAAAACTGAAATGAAAGACTAGAAAAATAAGCAGACGAGTGGTTATTTTGGCATATTTTGACGAGAGAATTTTTATCCTTCGATATACATTACAGGGTATAACGTCACAACTTAGGATCCATAGCAGCGACGCAACCAGAGCCGGTGAAGCAAAGATAGAAGAAAGAGATTAAGAAAAAGTAAAAAACAGCTCACCCACTCACTGCGAGCTGAATTTTAGAGATATTTTATTTACTGGCCCGGTATATGTACCTTACAGGATCCTGAGCCTTTCCATTAAGCAACACTTCAAAGTGTACATGCGGACCTGTTGACCGTCCGGAGCTTCCCATCTTTGCAATATTCTGTCCACGGGAGACAATATCACCTACTTGCACACTACTTTCCTGATTATGAGCATATCGTGTGATATAGCCATTACCATGATTCACTTCAACCAATAATCCATAGCCGCTTCGCAACCCGGACCAAACTACAACACCTGCCGCGACCGAGACTACATCCGAACCTCTTTTCCCAGCAAAATCGACCCCATTATGCCAGGCAGACTTTCCGGTAAATGGATCCGTTCTTCTACCGAATCGTGATGATAACCAACCTTTTTTTATTGGCAGGCCTGCAAGAAAGGATTCATCATGGATAGTTCGATTCGATAGCAGTTTATCCAGTAAATCCAACTGCTGCTCACGACTATCAATCTGATTTGCCAGCTGATCAATTGCATCAAGAAGAGAAGGTTTACTATATAGCTGTTCAGAATCTACAGCTTCTTCAGGGCCACCAACGGCAGGGCCTTCGCTGAAATCAAATTCACCATCATCAAGTTTGCCAATTGCGGTTAAACGCTCACCCAGAGCATCAAGCCGTGTAATTCGCCCCTGAAGTGCCGCTAATTTTAACGTCAGTGCATCCAGGTTGTGTTCAGCCTCCTGACGAACACTCTTCAAATCCTTTTTTTGACCATCGATAGTTTCTTTCCAGTTTCTCAGCCCCTCATTGGTCAGCATTTGCGCCTGATCAATGTTCAACCAGGAATAAACTGCAGCCCCACCCAATGAAACGGACAACAATAGAGCGACTGTAACTGCAACAGCGATTCTCGCACCATTTATTTGAAATGTACGTGTACCTGAATGATCCTGATTAACAACTATAACTTTCATTCGAAGCTCTAAGTTCCCGATCTACTGACAATCCACACCAAAGAATCCATAAGATCTCCGGAACACGGAACCAAAAATTATATGAACCGAAGACTTTAGCATCGTATCTTTGAAAACGACAGCGACTTCCTTATCTACAACTTTTCTGATGCTGCAAATCAAAAAACACTACCTGTCATATCGGCCATGCTTCTGAATCAATCAGTAAACATCGATGATTCAGATAAAAATAAAGCCACTTGAAAGCGGCTTTATTCAGAATCAAAAAACGATATAAATAATCTGCTATGCAGTAACAGCAACCGGCTTCTGATAGGAAATAGGTGATACATCCGCATCCTCAAATGTCACTACTTCCCAGAGTTTTTCATTAGCCAGTAACGTTCTGACCAGCTTGTTATTTAATTCATGTCCTGATTTATGACCAATAAACTGACCAATCAGGCTATGCCCGAGAAGATAAAGATCACCAATAGCGTCCAGCATTTTATGCTTAACAAACTCATCATGGTATCTCAGGCCATCTTCGTTAAGAATACGAAAATCATCAACAACCACAACATTATCAACGCTGCCACCAAGTGCAAGATTCTGGGAACGAAGATATTCTACATCACGCATAAATCCGAAGGTACGCGCTCGACTAACTTCCTTAACAAAAGATGTACTGGAAAAATCAATAGAAGCAGTCTGCGAACGACTTTTGAAAACAGGATGATCAAAATCAATAGTAAAACTAACTTTAAACCCTTCGTAAGGTTTGAAAGTAGCTGTTTTGTCACCGTCTGTTACAGTAATTTCTTCTTTAACACGAATAAACTTTTTAGGTGAATCCTGCTCCTGGATACCAGCAGATTGCACCAGAAACACAAACGGACCTGCACTACCGTCCATAATTGGAACTTCATGTGCACTGACTTCCACATAGGCATTATCAATGCCAAGTCCTGCCAAAGCTGATAGCAGGTGCTCAACGGTGTCTATGCGCGTCCCGTCTTTCTGCAGAGAGGTACAAAGAGTGGTCTGACCTACATTCAGTGCGTGAGCAGAAATTTCAACCGCCGGCTCCAAATCTGTACGGCAAAAGATAATACCTGTATCAACGGGTGCCGGTTTAAGAGTCAGATAGACTTTCTCCCCGGAATGCAGTCCTACGCCCGTAGCACGAATAATGTTTTTCAGAGTACGCTGTCTGATCATGATTACGCTATTCCGTGACCTCATCGGCCCCTGTTATTTGGATGCAACGTCATATTGTAACAAATGTAACAAAGGACACAAGGCCGTAATTAAACACCAGTATTAATCAGCTTGCCGTCTAAGAAACGCCGGGATATCCAAATAATCGGGATTATCTGTATTAGGCACTCTGCTACGTCTTGCGTCTTCATTTACTGACTCCTCTGCACGAACTTCCTGCGGCTTATTTCGAAGCTTGGGCGGAACATCCAGAGCATTCAGATCCAGAGAACCATCTTTACGGGTCAAACTTGGTTTCTGTGCTTCAACAATAGCAGGCTTCGCCGCTGGTGCACCCGCGCCAATACCGGTTGCAACAACAGTCACTCTTAATTCATCATTTACCTCAGGATCTATAACAGTACCAACAATCACTGTTGCATCTTCTGCGGCAAATTCCCTGACAATATCGCCCACTTCATTATATTCACTGACAGACATATCAAAACCGCCAGTAACATTAACCAGAACTCCCCTGGCACCCTGCAGACTCATATCTTCCAGTAAAGGGCTACGGATAGCTTTCTCTGCAGCTTCTGCTGCACGATTGGAACCTGTGGCGACACCACTGCCCATCATAGCCATACCCATTTCCGACATAACGGTACGGACATCCGCAAAATCGACATTGATCAAACCATCACGGGTTATCAATTCAGATATTCCCTGAACCGCCCCTAGCAGTACATCGTTAGCTGCTCCAAAGGCATTCAGCAGGCTGACATCCGGACCTAAAACAGGCAGTAGCTTTTCATTTGGAATGGTAATTAAAGAGTCAACATGCTCTTTCAACTCTTTCATTCCCTCTTCAGCAATCAACATCCTCCGTTTGCCTTCAAAACCAAAAGGCTTTGTAACCACCGCAACGGTCAGAGCACCCAATTCACGAGCCACCTCAGCAACAACCGGGGCAGCACCGGTTCCGGTTCCTCCTCCCATTCCTGCAGCAATGAATACCATATCAGCGCCAGCCAATACTTCAGCGATACGATCACGATCTTCCATTGCGGCCTCACGACCCACCTTTGGACTTGCCCCAGCACCCAACCCGCGGGTAATTGAAGCACCCAACTGTAAATGTGTATGCGCCTGCACATGCTGCTTTTTCAAAGCCTGAGCATCTGTATTGGCACAGATAAACTCAACACTTTCAAGCTCGCTATTTAGCATATGGCAGACAGCATTTCCCCCGCCGCCACCTACCCCGATCACTTTGATAACCGCTTCCTGCGGTACGTTGTCCACCAATTCAAACATGGCTCTCTCCTTTTTTACCTAAAACTGGGCAAATTGTCATAAATATTAATCTGCTGATTTAACTTTCATTTCAAGAATGCTTCAGAAATTCCCCTGAAACCACCCCTTCATTCGATCCAGCAGGCTGATTTCCTGTTTAGCATTCACAGCATTTCTTTTACCTTCGTGCTGTGCTTTCTGTCCATAATGCAAAAGACCAACACCGGTTGAATAAATCGGGTTGCGTACAACATCACTAAGCCCTTTTACCGATTGAGGCATCCCCAATCGTACAGGCTTGTGAAATATTTCTTCAGCCAATTCAATGGCGCCTTCAATTTTTGCTGTCCCGCCTGTCAATACAATCCCTGCAGGAATTAAATCTTCAAAGCCACTACGTCGAATTTCGGCATTGATTAACGTAAATAGTTCGTCATATCGAGGTTCAACTACTTCAGCAAGCGCCTGCCTTGATAGATCCCTCGGAGCCCGGTCACCAACACTAGGCACCTTTATGGTCTCATCAGCTCCGGCTAACTGAGCAAGGGCACAGGCATACTTTATTTTAATATCTTCAGCATTCTGGGTAGGTGTCCTCAATGCCATGGCTATATCATTAGTCACCTGATCACCTGCAATAGGGATCACCGCAGTATGTCGAATAGCACCATCAGTAAATATGGCAATATCCGTGGTACCACCACCAATATCAACCATACAGACTCCCAGCTCTTTTTCATCTTCTGATAGCACAGAATAACTGGAAGCCAGCTGCTCCAAGGTAATGTCGTCCACATCAAGGCCACAACGCCGAATACAGTTCTCGATATTTTGGGCCGCGTTCACAGCACAAGTCACCAAATGCACTTTCGCCTCAAGCCTCACACCCGACATCCCAAGAGGCTCTTTTACACCCTCCTGAGTATCAATAACATACTCTTGGGGGAGGATATGCAAAATTCTCTGATCAGCTGGAATTGCAACAGCCTGCGCTGCATCAATGACACGATCAACATCGGCACTTGTTACTTCACGCTCACGAATAGCAACAATACCATGAGAATTCAGACTCTTTATGTGATTGCCCGCAATCCCGGCATATACAGAGTGAATCTGGCAACCAGCCATCAGCTCTGCCTCTTCAACAGCTCTTTTTATGGCATGAACTGTTGAGTCTATATTGACTACAACACCCCGCTTCAACCCCCTGGACGAGTGCGAACCTATGCCGATGACCTCAATATCGCCCTCGGCGTTGAGCTCACCCACAATAGCCACCACCTTAGAGGTGCCAATATCCAGTCCAACAATCATGCTTCCGTTATCTGCCGATGTCATGGCACTATTCATCCCAAACTACCAAAATCGTCTTGCAAACACTTCAACGCTTCTGCATCTCATCACTCCAGGCTACTGAAGCTCCATTAAGATACCGCAAATCCACTCTTTCTACCCGGATCCACTGCTGTTCCAGCCGTGCATGGTACAATCGAATAAACCGCTGCAATCTCTCCATTCTTCTATCACGCCCAAGACTAATCTCTTTACCATCAACCTTGAAACGCCATGCACCGGTATCACCCAATCGTAACTCATTAATCGTCAGCCCCATGGGTCTTAATAACTGACTAATGGCCAGGTATTGCTGCATAACTTCCAACGCCTGATATTCAGGCCCCGCCAATACAGGCAGCTCCCTGAAATCCACGATTCGATCCGGCGTAAAAATCATTCCATCACTTCCGATCAGAGACTCCTGACGCCAGCGAGCCACAGCCTGCTGTTCGTCTATGGTAACCAATAATCGATCTGGCCAGGCTCTTTTTACTGTGGCATTTTTAACCCAGGGTATCTGCAGAAGCTCTTGCTGTATTGCAACCAGATTCAATTGAAAGAATCGCTCCTGAAGATACTCATCCAGCTGTTTTTCCACCCGTCCCTGTTGCAGATGGAGAAAAGGCGCATGCACTTCAACTCGTGCTATCGGCTGATTCAGCCAATTCATCAGTTGAGGCGCACTTATAAAAACAGCCGTCAGTAACAACAGAGAAATAACCACCTGTAGCATTCTGGTCCACGGCAAAACAACTGTTTTACCTGTGTGCACAGCACTACGAGTTGCCCCTTTTTGCTTCTTCCCGTCTGAAGCCTTCCCTGATTTATAATCCCGGTTCAGCAATCAAAGCCCAGCCTGTTCTCTACTCACTAACGATGTTTTGAGAATTTCAGACACCAGCTCCCCGAATTCCAATCCTGCCTGTTTCGCAGCCATAGGTACCAGGCTGTGATCTGTCATCCCCGGTATCGTATTCACTTCAAGCAACCAAAAACGGCCTCTCTGGTCAGACATGAAATCAACGCGCCCCCAGCCTGAACAACCCAGAGATTCAAATGCCGTCAAGGCGATAGCCTGCATTTCCTGTTCTTTACTCGCCGAAAGCCCACAGGGAACAGTATATCCTGTCTCTTCTGACAGATACTTGGCCTCATAATCATAGAATTCATTTTGCGCTTCTATTTTTACCACAGGCAATGCCTGATTATTCAAAATTGCAACAGTATATTCATGCCCATCAATAAACTCTTCCACCAATACCGGGCCATGATGTTCTGCGGCTTTATGGTATGCCGGTTCAAGCTCCTGCCTGCGCCCAACACGGCTGACCCCGACACTGGAACCCTCTTCACTGGGTTTAACAAATGCAGGCAATAACGATTCACAGTGCTCCAGATCGTCGACCCCCATCACCAACCTGAATTCGGGTGTAGGCAAACCAATAGACTGCCAGAGCAGCTTACAGCGATATTTATCCATGGCTAAAGCCGATGACAGTACATTACTGCCTGAGTATGGGATCTTTAAATATTCAAGCAGCCCCTGAACAGTCCCATCCTCTCCTCCGGTACCATGTAAAGCAATAAATGCTCGATCAGGATCATAGGCTAACAACTGCTGCGCCGCATCTTCGGAAGTATCTATCAAACGGGCATTTATGCCACTTTTGATCAGCGCCGCAAAAATTCGCTCACCCGACGCCAGACTGACTTCTCTTTCTGCTGAATTTCCACCAAACAAAACAGCCACTTTACCAAATGCATCCGCCTCAGTTTTGTCCGCTCCACGGTCATACATCATTTGCTTTTTCCTTCCTTACAACAGCAGACAGATCCAAAGCACTTTTTCCAAGCCGGCTTGCCAGGGCGCCAATATCTCCGGCTCCCTGTGTCAAGAGTATATCTCCGTCCTGCAATACATCAGCCAGAACAGTTTCAATCTCTTCGGGTCGACTGACGAACACCGGATCTATAGCCCCTCTCTGTCGAATACTGCGACAGAGGCTTCTACTATCAGCGCCTGGTATAGGCTCTTCTCCTGCCGGATATACATCCATCAGCAACAATATATCTACCTGCGACAGAACCTCGACAAAATCTTCATACAAATCACAGGTTCTGGAATAGCGATGAGGCTGATAGATCATCACCAAACGCCGATCATCCCATCCCTGCCTTATGGCGCTAATCGTAGCCTGAACCTCCGTCGGGTGATGACCGTAATCATCCACCAGCATAATCTGGCCAGCAATAGTTTCATATTCACCATAAACCTGAAATCTTCGGCTAACACCCTCGAATTTACTTAAACCTGTTGCAATAACCTGATCTGGCAAACCCTCATCCGCTGCCACAGCAAAAGCGGCCAGTGCGTTCAACACATTATGATTACCCGGTATATTCAACTCGACAGGAATGAGCTCATCAACAGCATTCGCTTTAACCAGATCAAATCGGGTTTTTATACCCTGCTGTTGCACATTAATCGCACGTAAATCAGCATCCTCGCTCAAACCATAAGTAATGGTTTGTCGTTTGATTTTTGGTAATAATTCTCTGACTACCGGGCAATCAATACAGACAACCGCGACCCCGTAAAAAGGCAAATTATGAAGAAAATCAACAAATGTTTTCTTCAGCACATTAAAATCACCGCCGTAAGTTGACATATGATCTGCATCAATGTTCGTGACGATGGATACCATTGGTTGCAAATGTAGAAATGACGCATCTGATTCATCGGCTTCTGCTACCAGATATCTGCTCGCGCCCAACTTTGCATTGGTTCCAGCAGAATTTAGTCGTCCGCCAATTACAAACGTAGGATCCATACCACTGTAGCCTAATACCGATGCCAGCAAGCTGGTAGTCGTTGTTTTACCATGAGTACCTGCCACGGCAATGCCATGGCGATAGCGCATTAACTCCGCCAGCATCTCTGCTCTTGGCACAACAGGAACCCGACGCTTTAATGCCTCCTGAACCTCAGGGTTATCATCAGACACTGCAGTGGACGTTACAACAACATCAGCCGCACTGACATTTGAACTTTGATGTCCAATAAATACTTTTACATTCAATCTTTCCAATCGGCGGGTTACAGCAGATACCTTCATATCCGATCCGGTAATCTGATATCCCTGATTAAGTAGTACTTCAGCAATACCACACATACCTGAACCACCGATACCGACAAAATGTATCTGATGTATACGACGCATCTCTGGGACTGCAACAATCGGAACATTTCGATCCAGATCAGCCATGATTTACCTCCAGTCCACTCACCTGTAGGCAATGATCAACCACTTTTCGGGTTGCGTCGGGTAAACTAACCGACCTCGCTGCATCAGCCATTCTATTTAAGCGATCTGCATCAGCAGAAAAACCCATTACTATAGTTGTCAAATTATTCACTTCAAGATCTTTTTGCTGAATCATAACTGCCGCTTTCTGGTCTACCAGAAAGCGGCCATTAACTGTCTGGTGATCATCTACAGCAAAAGGAAACGGTACCAGAATAGAAGGTCTGCCTGCAGCGGCCAACTCGGCTACAGTCAAAGCTCCGGAACGACAAATTACCAGATTTGACCATTCATAAGCTGCAGCCATATCATCGATAAATGGTTCAATCCGTCCGGTAATACTATGCCTGGAATATTGATTCTGGCATTCAGAAAAATTATTCGCACCGGTTTGATGCCAGACAGTAACCTTGTCTCCACACTGAGACACAACTTCAGGCATGATTTCATTGATTGCCTGAGCACCTCGACTACCCCCCAATACTAACAGTCTGAGAGGCTGATGTGGGACTAATCTTGACACCGCTGCGATAGAAGCTCTTACAGGGTTACCGGTCAATTGTCTTTTACTTTCCGCAATACCAGTAAACGTATCAGGAAATGCCTGCAATACCTTGCTGGATATTTTAGCCAGAAGCTTATTGGTCAGACCTGCTACAGCATTTTGCTCATGAATCACCAGTGGAATACCAAGTATTCTGGCGGCAACTCCGCCAGGCCCAGTGACATACCCACCCATTCCAACAACACAGACAGGTTTTAATTTTCTTAATATATTCAATGCTTTCACAAGAGAGACTGCCAGTTTCCACGGAGCTCTAAACAGAAATGCTGCCCCTTTACCTCTTAACCCTGTTACCGGAATAAAACTGATGTCTATGCCATGCCTGGGTGCCAGCTCAGCTTCCATACTTGCAGGCGTGCCAAGCCAGTGAATTCTACACCCCTGCTCCTTCAATGCCTCAGATGTTGCCAGAGCAGGAAAAATATGCCCACCTGTACCACCAGCCATAATAAGGACAAGCGGTGCTTTCTTATCCGACATGATCCGCACCCTTTTGATTATTATTCACCATCTGACTGGATACTTTACTTTTACTGGATACACGACGTTCATAATCGATGCGTAACAAAATTCCAAACGCAAGACAATTCACAATCAGACTGCTGCCCCCATAGCTGATTAACGGCAATGCCAAACCTTTTGTAGGCAGCAACCCGGTATTCACACCAATATTAATAAGCGCCTGACTGCCGAATAAAAGAGCAATGCCATAAGCTACAAAACCATGAAACCTGAGCCCACAGGATTCAGCCCGAAAACCAATCTGCATGGAACGCCATGCCACAAATAAAAACAGCGACAAAACAGACAGAGCACCAATCAAACCAAACTCTTCTGAAAGCACCGCATAAATAAAATCCGTGTGCGCCTCTGGAAGGTAAAACAGTTTTTGAATACTATTTCCCAAACCTTCTCCAAATATTTCTCCCCGGCCAAAAGCAATCAGAGCCTGCGTTAACTGATAGCCACTGCCAAACGCATCAGCCCAGGGGTCCATATAAGACGTCAATCGTGCCATCCTGTATGGTTCAATCACAACAAGCAGAGCAATCCCACACCCCACAGCAACAATCAGTACAATAAACTGGTGCAGCCTTGCTCCTGCCATGAAAATCATCCCCATAGTGGCTCCAGTCAAAACGACCACTGCGCCAAAATCTGGTTCTGCTAATAACAAACTGGCCACCAGCATTAATACGACCATGGGTTTGCCGAAACCACTCCAGCGGGAACGAACTTCTTCATGATGCCTGACAAGATAACCGGCCATGTAAATAACAATACACAGCTTGGCAACTTCTGAAGCCTGGAGGTTAAAGAATCCCATGGGAATCCATCGAACACTGCCATTTATTTCACGCCCAAGAATCAATACCAAGACCAATAGAAAAAATGCCAGAAATAGTGCAGCCCAACTGAAGCGCTGAATTTTTTCAATAGGCAGTACCATCATGACCAGCATGCCTGACAATCCAGCCAGCATGAATATCATCTGTTTCAGGACAATCTGAAAAGGATTTGAGAAGCTACTACTTGCAACCTCCATTGATGCTGAGCCCACCATAACCAGGCCAATACCCATCAACGCCAGAATCGCCCCCAGCAATGCGGTATCCACAGAACTCAGAGAGACTCCTTCGTCTGATTTTGCCAGTACTGGTTTTTTCAGCATTCAAGACGTCTCCTGGACAGCGAGACAAACTGGTTGCCACGATCCTCAAAGTTGTCGAACATATCAAAACTGGCACAAGCCGGTGCCAACAGGACAATGTCCTTGGGTGCGGCTAATTTACCGGCCGTGACCACGGCATCAGACATTGAATTCACTTCATGCACCCGGGTCACATTTTCAACGACGTCTTTTATACGCTTCGCATCACGACCCATGAGAATGATATCTTTCACAAAACGTGCCACTGGCTTTGCTAAGTCAGAAAAATCGGCACCCTTCCCATCACCGCCCGCAACTAAAACAATTTTGCCTTCAAGCTCTTCACCCAAACCATTAATGGCTGCTATAGCAGCACCTACATTGGTTGCCTTTGAATCATTAAACCAGCTGATACCATTCTGTTCCAGAATCCATTGGCAACGATGATCAAGCCCTGTAAATCGTGATATTGCATTTAACATGGACTCAACATCTATACCGGCCGCTTCACCCAGGGCCAGGGCTGCCAGCGCATTCTGAAGATTATGCTTTCCTCGCACTTTCATTTCATTGATGTTAAGCAATTTACTCATTCCATTACTCAACCATGTTCCATCGCTATCATGTAATAGCCCGTACTGCCCAATATCCGGTGCGCTATTACCAAAAGAAACTGCCCCTGCTGTAACGGGCAATAGTGGTGACGTCAGTGCATCATCACGATTAAAAACAGCTGTTTTACATCCGCGATAAATGGTTTGCTTAGCTCTGTGGTAATCAACAAGTGTCGGATATCGGTCCATATGATCCGGACTGACATTTAGCACTGTAGCTGAAGTCGCCCGGAGTGAACGGGTTGTTTCCAGCTGAAAGCTGGACAACTCAAGAATATAGATATCAGCACTGTTTTTATTCAACAGCTCAAGTGCGGGTGTTCCAATATTGCCTCCAACGGCAACTCTCATACCCGCTTCCAGAGCCATTTCACCCAACAGGGTAGTCACCGTACTTTTGCCATTGGAACCGGTAATAGCGATCACTGGCGCCTTAAATTTCTCGGACTGAATGGCACGACAAAATAGCTCTATATCACCAACAGCCGACACGCCTGCTTGAAGTGCCTGTGATATTGCCGGCTCAGAAAGTGAAACCCCCGGACTGACCACTATTTCGTCAGCCTCTGAAAGCCAGCTCTCATTCAAACTGCCAGTATGAACAGGAATATCTGGATACATCTGCTCCAACTCATCCAGTCCCGGAGGCTTTTCCCGGGTATCCATCACCCTGAAGGGCAACCCCGCCTCAGCCAGATAATGCACACAGGACATCCCGGTCTTACCAAGACCAACGACTACACGCCTACAACTGGAGCCTATGAGTAAATCTGTCTGCTCGGTCATGAATGTATTTCCATACCTGTCTTATCGCAACTTCAACGTTGCCAGACCAATCAATACCAGAATTATTGTAATAATCCAGAAACGCACAATCACCCGGGGCTCTGGCCAACCTTTTAATTCAAAATGGTGATGTAGAGGAGCCATCCTAAATATACGACGTCCGGTCAATTTAAAGGAAGCGACCTGTAAAATCACCGAAACGGTTTCCATTACAAACACCCCTCCCATAACCACAAGCACAATTTCCTGTCGTACAATCACCGCAACAATACCAAGGGCCGCTCCTAACGCCAGCGCTCCGACGTCCCCCATAAATACCTGGGCAGGGTATGTATTGAACCAGAGAAAACCTAACCCAGCACCCGCTAGAGCACCACAGAAAACGATAAGTTCCCCGGCACCAGGCACTGAAGGAATCAGGAGATACTGCGCAAAATTCGCATGCCCGCTGAGATAGGCAAATATCCCCAATGCTGAAGCAACCATCACTGTTGGCAAAATTGCCAGCCCATCCAGACCGTCAGTAAGGTTAACCGCATTACTGGTACCAACGATGGTCAGATAGGTAAGCAAAATAAAAAACGGGCCCAACTGTACAGAGGCGTGTTTGAAAAATGGAAAAATCAGCGTGGTTTCTACGGCTGATGGTGCCGTATAATAAAGAAAGAAAGCCGCTCCCAGCCCTGCTACAGATTGCCAGAGGAATTTCCATTTGGCTGGCAACCCCCTGGAATTTTTCTCAACGACCTTCCGATAATCATCCACCCAACCAACAATACCGAAAACGGCCGTAACCAGAATAACAACCCAGATATAGCGATTATTAAGATTTGCCCAGAGCAGTGTACTGATCGTGATGCAAATCAAAATCAATGCTCCCCCCATAGTCGGGGTACCGGCTTTGCTTAAATGGCTCTTAGGCCCATCATCCCGCACCGTTTGCCCAATCTGATAAAAACTGAGTTTCCGAATAAAATGAGGTCCGAGCCAAAGGCTCAATCCAAGTGCCGTTAGAACACCAAAAATACCTCGTAATGTCAGGTATTTGAATACGGTAAACCCGTGATAATACTGGGATAAAAAATCTGCCAACCAAAGCAGCATTTTAACCTTCTCCCTTATAATCAGATCCCGTCAGGAATCTTATAACGTCCAACATTTCCATACTTCTTGAGCCTTTCAGCATGACCATCACCTGGGCAGTCAATCGTGCTTCCAGCCAAAGACTCAACTCCATTTTGTCTTCAAAATAATATCCACGCCCAAAAGCCTGACAAGCAAGCTTTGCTGACTGTCCATAACCGGCAAATTGAGTAATGCCTCTCTTTTTCGCATACTCGCCCACTTCTGTATGACGAATATCTGAAACAGCACCCAACTCCAACATGTCACCCAGCACCATAATCGTTTCTACAGGTTGAGTATTGTCAGCCTCATTCCTGTACGCACAGGCTGAATCAGCCAGCTGATCTATTGCAGACAAGGTTGCCCTTGGGTTGGCATTATAGGTTTCATCAATCAGCAGAGCGCCGCTTTCATGACGAAATCTCTGTCCCCGTCTCTGAAAGGGACGAGCCTCACTCAATCCGACAGCTATTGTTTCCAGATCAAAGCCAGCGGAGAATGCTGCAGCTGCAGCGCAACAGGCATTAAGCACCTGATGCCGTCCCCAAAAAGCAATACTGACCTCAACACTGTCTTCCCCATGACAGAGAATAAAGGTCATGCCTTCAGGCGTTGTTAGTATATTTTTTGCGTAACAGTTCGCCTGGGGATTATCCAGACTAAAACTGACCACTGTTCGTTCCGATTCTGTCTTCACCCGCTGATGCCATTGCGGATAAAACGGATCGTCTAAATTGAGAATTGCAATACCCGATGACGACAACGCATCCAATATGAAACCTTTTTCAAAAGCCACACCATTAACGTCTATCAGATCAGCAAGGTGTGCTTCGTCAGCATTGGTAATCAGAGCGATATCCGGTCTTGCCAGTCTGGCTATATAATCTATTTCTCCCGGTGAGCTGGTACCCAGCTCAATCACCGCAAACTGATCCGGATTACTGATTTGAAACAGTGTCAGCGGAACCCCGAAGGCATTATTAAGGTTCCCTCTGGTGGCCGTAACAGAAGCCTGCTGTGATAAAATGGCCGAAAGCATTTCCTTCACAGAGGTTTTGCCACAGGAACCGGTAATAGCAGTCAGTGTTCCACTAAAACGATTCCGGTTGAATGCACCAAGCAGGCCAAGAGCGACACCGGTATCTTGAACAACAATCTGCGGGATACTACAGTCTGAAACAATACGACTGGTCACTGCTGCGGAGGCACCTGCATCCAAAGCCTGCTGCAGATATTCATGACCGTCAAATCTGGGGCCCGATATAGCCACAAACAGATCGCCTGGGGATATCGTTCGGGTATCAATACTCAGCCCTGAGATGATTTGATTAACATCCTCAACAGCCAGATGTAAATCACCATCTAATATTGAGGCCAGCTCTTTGATGGAAAGTTCATTAATCACTGGCTGACTCCCTTCTTAGAAGAGCCATTTTTACCTGCTCCCGGTCATCAAACGGATACCGGGTACCGGCTATTTCCTGATAATCTTCATGCCCCTTGCCAGCAACAACAATCAAATCATCAACTCTGGCACTGGCAATGGTCTGGGCTATAGCTTCTGCCCGCCCAACAATAACACTGACTCTTTGCTTCTCTCGTTCCGCAATATTTTCAAGGGCATCAGCAATAATCTGTTCCGGTTTTTCTCCCCTGGGATTATCGCTGGTCAACACCACACGATCAGCACCATCAAGAGCGGCTCTTGTCATCAACGGTCGCTTACCTCTATCTCTATCCCCACCACAGCCATAAATACAGATTAATCGCTCTGCACCATGCTCACGCAGCGAATCAAGAACACTCTTCAAGGCATCTGAGGTATGGGCATAATCAACAATAACCAACGGTTGGCCATCACCACCCAACATTTGCATTCGACCCGGAACGGTTGTCAGCACAGGAATGGTTTTGACAATATCTTTCAAAGGGAAACCCTGAACGCCCAGAGCCGATATCACTGCCAGAAGGTTTTCAAGATTAAACCGCCCCATCAGTGAAGTTTCAAAAGCACTTTCACCCCATGGGGTATAAAGCTGTGCCGTAAAGCCACGTTTATGTATTTGAATATTACTGGCGTAGACGTCAGCATTACTGTTTTCCAAAGACCAGGTAACAGGAGCTATTTTCGAACCACATGCTTCAATCATCATGTCTGAATACTGATCATCCAGACCAATCACAGCATGTCGCGGAGATATCTGGGAAAAGAGCCTGGATTTTGCCAGGGCATATTCTTCAAGACTATTATGATAATCCAGATGATCCCGGCTGATGTGGGTAAACACCCCAACTTCAAATTCAAGTGAATTCACTCGACCCTGATCCAACCCGTGGGAAGACACTTCCATAGCCAGAGCAGGAACGGATGTCTGCGCAAGTTTGGCAACATATTTATGTATGGAGAGCACATCCGCAGTCGTATTCAGGGCAGGCTTCAATCTTCCCGGAAAGCCTTGCCCAATGGTTCCCATGATTGCACACTCATTGCCCAGAGCAGTCATCATCTGGGAAAGAAACCAGCAACAAGACGTTTTGCCATTGGTACCCGTAAAGCCTGTGATTTTTACCTTTTGAGATAAGTGTCGATAGTAACGATCAGCCAGAAACCCAATCTTATCCTTTAAACCTTCGATAAAAATCACCGGGATTACATCCGTCGGACTGGCCAGTGACAGAGCTTTACGACTTACGTCGTCGTCCTGAACCAGAATTGCTGCAGCGCCCTTCGCCTGTGCATCCGCTACATATTCCCAACCATCGGTATCAAAACCGGGAACTGCAAAAAACAGCTCGCCCCCGACAATCTTTCGACTATCAAGGGCCAGATTAGTGATCACTCTGTCGGTTTCCAGCGGAGTCATCTTAAGCTCTGCCAATATCCCGTTCAGAGTTCTGATGGGCTGTTCTGTCATTTCGGTTCTGTCACACTCTCAAAATTTTTCAGCTTCAAAAAAATATATTTATCCGGGATTACCAGAATCAATGCGCTGCTTAACGGGCTCCATCGTTGTCAGCATTTGCTGCTTCTCGGGCTGAACACCGAGAGTTCTCAAGGCACCTGCAGCCACTTTAGAAAAAACAGGTGCCGCAGTCAGACCGCCGTAATAGGTTTTACCTCCGGGATCATCAATAACCACCACCATGGCAATGCGAGGATTATCTATCGGAGCAATGCCAGCAAATAAACCAATATAGCGATTTTCGGAATACCCTTTACTGCCCGCCTTTCGAATAGTGCCCGTTTTACCACCAACCTCATACCCGGGAACCCTGGCTCGACGGCCTGTGCCACTTTTTCCTACGACAGCCTGAAGCATGGCTTTTACTTCCCTGGCAACATTCTCATCCATTACCCGAACCCCTTTAGGGGTAACGTCTCGCTTTATAAGCGACAGAGGGCGCATAATACCACCAGCACCTACGGCCATATAGGCCTGAGCAAGTTGCAATGGGGTCACCGTCAAACCATAACCGAAGGATAAAGTAGCCACTTCGATATCACTCCAGCGATCTTTAAAAGGCAGATAACCGGTATTTTCTCCGGGAAAGCCTGTTCCTGTTCCCTGGCCAAACCCGACTCTTTGCATCATTTCAAGAACTTTATCCGGGCCAATATCCAGTGCAATTTTTGAGACACCGATATTGCTGGACTTACTCATAATAGTGGTGACATCAATACTGCCGTAATTACGAGCATCTCGAACCTGATCTCGACCCAGGCGCATATAGCCTGGTGACGTATTCACTATACTATTTCGATTGTACTGACCTGATTCCAGGGCGGCCGCAACGGTAAACGGCTTAATAGTTGAACCCGGCTCCAGCATATCTGTAACAGCTCTGTTTCGCATTTTCCCAGGCTTCATTCCAGCCCGATTATTAGGGTTATACGTTGGCTGATTAACCATTGCCAGGATCTCCCCGGTCTTGACATCCAGCATAACCAGAGAGCCTGATTTTGCCTGATAGGTTTGCACAGCCTTTTTTAACTCCCGGTAAGCCAGATACTGCAGACGCAAATCAATACTCAGCATCAGCTCTTTTCCGGGTTCAGAACTTTTCACCAGATCCGCCTGTCGAACCAGATTACCCCGACGATCTTTCAAAACCCTCCGCTGACCAGCTTCACCGGTCAACCATGCATTATATCCCAGCTCTACGCCTTCCTGACCATTTTCATCAATATCGGTAAATCCAACGAGATGAGAGGTCACTTCACCTGCGGGATAATAGCGTCGACGCTCATTTTCAGCATGCACGCCAGGAACTTTCAGGGACATAACCGCATTCCCCTGCTCCGGTATCAAATGCCTTTTCAGGTAAATAAATCCCTTTCTCTGATTGGCAATGATTTTTCTGGATAACCAGCTTTCAGAAACCTTTAAATTCCCAGCCAACTCTGCCCAACGATCTTTCGCTTCCAGCAAATCCCCAGGATTAGCCCAGATTGTCATTACCGGCGTACTAACAGCCAATGGCTTGCCATTGCGGTCAAAAATGACACCTCGATGTGCAGCTAGAGACTCATAACGTACGGAACGCTTATCACCCTCATCCTGGAGAAACTGTCGATCCAGTAACTGCAAATCAAGAATTCGATAACCTATAGTAAGGCCAGCACATACAACCAACAGTTGTAGAATCTTCAAACGCCATGCAATAGGTCGTGCTTCAGCCTTGGCCTTTGATATTGACCTTGACTTTGAATCATTCTTTTTGACAGTTCCGGTACGAAGCGGTTTTCGCTCCGTTACAGTCCGTCTCGTTTTTTTCTGCCTGACTGCACTGATCATGGTAATACCATCTCAATCCTTTCAGACCCTGGAACATCCATATTCAGCCTCTCCCTGGCAATTCTTTCCACACGCCCCGGTGCAGTCAGTGTACTGTGCTCCAATAACAATCTGGCCCACTCTCCCTGGGCATTGTTACGGTTCTCCAACTCCTGTTGGAGACTGTTATAAAGACGCCGATTTTCGTAAGCCACATAACTGACAGAAAAGCCTGAGAGCATCACCAACAACAACAATAAACCCGCCATCAGGTTATTGATTGCAACCAATGCTTTCAACGGCGTCAAATCCATAATCAGGCCAATTTCTCAGCGACTCTCATTATTGCACTGCGTGACCGCGGGTTGGCAGCCACCTCCTCTGCACTGGGTTTTATGGCTTTACCCAGACTCTTCATTCTTTTATTCAACTGATCTTCACGGATTGGCAACCAACTAGGCAAGTCGTCACCTTTCTCCTGTTTCCGGATAAACCGTTTGGCTATCCTGTCTTCCAGTGAATGAAAACTTATCACTACAAGCCGACCACCGGGTTTGAGCTTTTCCAGGGCATGATCAAGTACATCCCTTAAGTCATCCAGCTCACGATTTATATGAATCCGTATTGCTTGAAACGCCCTTGTGGCCGGATGCTTGCCCTTTTCACGTCTTGGACAGGAAGATGCAATAATTTCAGCCAGCCTTTTAGTCGTAACAATGGGCTCCTGTTCGCGTTCCCGTACAATCGCTCTGGCCATTCTCCTTGAGAACCGGTCTTCACCGTATTCCCAGATGACCTGACTGATCTCTTTTTCTTCAGCCCTGGCAAGCCATTCTGCTGCACTTTCACCCATTGAATGATTCATTCTCATATCAAGAGGTCCATCATTCATAAAACTGAAGCCTCGTTCCGGATCATCCAGCTGCGGTGAGGACACACCGAGATCAAGTAATATCCCATCCACCTTATCTTCACCATTCACCTGATCCACTTCAGTGAATGAGCCATGATAAATAGAGAATCGTTTATCATCAGCTTCAAGCTCATTAGCCGTGATGATGGCAGCAGGATCCTTATCGATGCCGTACAACTTGCCTGCAGGAGTCAGTTTTTCCAGAATACAACGACTGTGTCCGCCACGACCGAAAGTACCATCCACATACACGCCATCAGGTTCGGTGATCAGAGCGTCAACGGCCTCATTCAGCATAACTGTGATATGTTCAGGACTTCCTGAGCCCTTTCTATTGTTTACTTCACTCATAAAGATATTGACTGCAATTCGACCGGAATATCTTCCGACTCACTGGCCTCTTTTAAATATTCATTGCGTCGCTCATTCCAGCAACTCTCATCCCATAACTCGAACTTTTTACCCTGACCGAGCAAAATACAACGCTTTTGCAATTTGGCGTAGTCACGCAACAGTGGCTGCACCAGTATCCTGCCATTACTATCAATATCGATATCAGTAGCATGACCGATCAGAAGTCGCTGAATTCGACGAGTCATCGGATGAAAGCTCGGAAGCCCCTCAATTTTTTCCTGAATGCACTCCCACTCATCAAGCGGGTAAATCAACAAACAGGTTTCATCGGTATCTATAGTGGCTACCAACCGTCCATCACAGCGATCCCGCAATACCTGCCGATATCGGGTAGGTACAGCCAAGCGCCCTTTGGCATCGAGATTGATAGCGTTGACACCGCGAAACAAACTCCACTCTCCCTGGAATTTTAAATATAAATTGAATCACTAATCCATAATGACCCACTTTTATCCACTTTACACCACTCCAGCACAATATAGAAATCTGTAAAATCCACGTCAAGCATGGTAACTATCAAGCAAGTCATGAAATTGACGGTATAGAAGGCCATAGAAATTCAGACAAATGTCAAAAATGCCTTGAAAATGAACAATCTGGGTGAAATACAGAAAAATGAAAGGAAAACGATTTCGAGAGAATAGATGATTATTTGCTCTAAACACCTAGGTGTACATATTACAAAGAACGCTAAGCATTTCAGGAAAATCTTCAGGCAACATCCACTGTCCCAACGCCTGAAAGAGAAAAAATTGCGAGTTGGCCTATAAGCCGGGTTCTGTCCAGTCTGTCGAAACAGACTTGTGCAGCCATTCATCTGGGATGCCTGTCACCAGACACCTCGTGCAACCTACCCGGATCCAGTGCGGGTACACACCTATAGGATCCCTATTTGGTCTTGCTCCGGACGGGGTTTACCATGCCATGAACTGTTACCAGTCATGCGGTGCGCTCTTACCGCACCCTTTCAGCCTTACCGTTCAGCATAAATGCTGACTTAGGCGGTCTACTCTCTGCTGCACTTTCCGTAGGCTTTCGCCCCCCAGGCGTTACCTGGCGTCCTACCCTTCGGAGCCCGGACTTTCCTCCATTAAAAAAACAAGTTTTTAACAGCGACTGCCCGGCCAGCTCGCGGCGGCGAATATACCTGCAAGATTAGATATTATCAAGCCTGTTTAAGAGTCAAAGCCAAATCATAGAGTTCTTTTTTTCGAAAGCCGGTAAGATCCGCCACCACGGCAGCCGCTTTTTTAATGGGTAACTCTTCGATCAGTCGAGCCAGCATCTTTTCTGCTTCCGGATCAATGGACTTAGCCGTATCTTCTTTTACGCCCTCAACCAGCACCACAAACTCTCCCCGGCACTGATTGGAATCCCCATTCAACACCTCAAGCACTTCATCAACCGTGCCTCCAACAACCGTTTCAAAGGTTTTGGTAATCTCCCTGGCTAAAACGATATACCGCTCACCACCCAGGACTTTTTTGAAATCAGCAAGACTGTCAAGAATCCTGTGGGTCGACTCATAAACAGCCCAGGTATGACTATGCCCCCCCAGCTGCTCCAGCTTTTTCCGCCTTCCTGAACCCTTGGCGGGCAGAAAACCTTCAAAATAAAATCGATCTGTTGCCAACCCACTCACAGAAAGAGCCGCAATCAGGGCACAACAACCCGGTACAGGAATCACCCTGAACCCGGCCTCTCTGACCGTTCTGACCAGATAATAGCCCGGGTCTGAAATCAATGGCGTTCCAGCATCACTGACAAGAGCGACAGTTTCGCCGTTTTCCAACCTCTTTATAATCTGTTCAGTCTGTTGCCGCTCATTATGATCATGGCAGGGGATCATTGGGGTTTCGATTCCACAATGATTCATCAATCGACGGCTATGACGGGTGTCTTCTGCAGCAATAATATCAACCTGCTTCAGCACTTCAATCGCCCTTGGCGACATATCTCCCAGATTCCCTATGGGAGTGGCGACTATATATAATGCACACTCAGACATTCAACTGCGGCTCCCAGATATCTTTCAAAGTGACATTTTACCGTTTTTTCAATTCCATTGAACATACAGAATGTGAACAACAGAGAATCTTTCACTCAAAGACATCCAAATCATCTATAGTTTCAGCCTTGCTGCCTGTGTACAATCTGCAGTACGCAGACCGGACACCTTTTCCAACAAAGCCACTGGTCCAACAAAGCCGCTGGTTCAACAAAACCACTGGCCTTACAAGAGCCTCTGGGCCATTACACAAACAAGCGGGTCGACGATAGCGACTTATGATGTTTAGATGCAATTCACACTTTAGACTTATTACGCTGGCCATCCCTGCCATTTTGATGGTTATTCTTGCAGGCTGCTCATCACAACCTGTGAGCCAAAAAACAGACAGCAGCACCCTTCCGGGATCGGATCTCAGTGGACAAGCCGAGCAATTACTTATTAAGGCATCCGGCAAAAACCACCCGGAAAAAGCAGAAATAATACTTCAGGCGACCCAGCAGATACTTGAATACGATACAGGTCGCGCCAGCAGCATTCTTGATCAACTTCCCTATAATCAGTTACCGGTAAGAATTCAGGCTCAGCTGGCGTTACAGAAAGCCAGAATTGCTTCTATCACCAACCAGAACTGGGATGTTTTTTACTGGCTCGATCGTGAATCTGTTATCACAAGTAATGACAATAAAATAACCGGAGAATCTCATATTCTTCGTGCGCTGGCGTATTCTAAGTTTGGCGAATATCAGGCTTCTCTTGATGAATGGTTATCCGGACTTCCTCTCGTATCATCAATACAGCGACAACAACAGCAAGATAAATTCTGGGAAACACTATTGCATGTTCCCGAAAAACGTTTGCAGAATATCTACCCGCAGTTGATCAACAATGAACTGAAAGGCTGGGTAGCGCTTGCCCTCATTTACCAACCTGGCAGCGCTCTGGATCAACAACTTACCCGATTACAAAGTTGGAAAAGAGACTGGCCCTCACATCCAGCCATTGTGTATCTGCCCGGTAATTTTGACAGCCTTAAAAATAACCCAATGAACAGGGCCACTCAGATAGCCGTACTCTTACCTCTTTCCGGCAACCTCGCCAAGGCTGGGAAGTCCGTACGTGATGGCTTGTTAGCCGCAAATTATGAAGCATTAAACAATCGTGAAAACCTGCCTGAACTGCATTTTTACGATACCAGCGACCAGGACATCAACACGCTGGCCGGTGAAGCCATTAATAATGGTGCAGAAATGATCATCGGCCCTTTAAGTAAAAGTAATGTAAGAAAGTTGCAAAGTGATATTTATTCACGAATACCGGTTCTGGCACTCAACTACCTGGATGATGACAACGCTATTACCCAGAATACCCGGCTTCATTTTTATCAGTTTGGATTATCCTCAGAAGACGAAGCCCATACTGCAGCAAAAAGGGCCTATCTGGACGGATATCGACGTGTATTGACCCTGATTCCTGATACAGACTGGGGGAAAAAAACAGGTAAGGCATTCAGTGAAACCTGGCTAAATCTGGGAGGAGAGATTGCAGACAGCTCCGATTTTGAATCAAAGACCGAATTCAGCCAGCTGGCCGGTAAAATGCTTCACACCGACCAGAGTCAGTCCAGAGCAAAACAACTGGGTCGAAAGCTGGGAGAAAACCTGGGATTTCAACCAAGAAGACGTCAGGATTTTGATGTGATCTTTATTGGTGCCAATCCGGCAGAAGCCCGACAAATCAAACCCGCATTCGCCTATCAATACGCTGGAAACATACCGGTGTATTCAACATCCAGTGTTTTTTCAGGCTCAACCAACAAAAATCAGGATCAGGATATGAACGGTATCAGGGTTCCTGTTATGCCCTGGCTGATTCCGGGTGCCGACACTCAAATTGAACAAAACATCAAAAAAATCTGGAGCCAGTCAAGAGGACAGTACGGCACGCTTTATGCCCTTGGTGCAGACGCATATCGACTATACCCCAGACTTCATCAACTTATCAGCCTGCAGGGTAGTCAGGTAGAAGGATTAACCGGTTTATTAAGCATCACACCCGACGGAAAGATCCATCGGGAGCTGTTGTGGCAGGTATTCAAGAATGGTCGCCTGAAACCACTCCCAATCCCTAAACAAAAAGATACAATCAGGCACGATGCACTGGCGACTTCAACTCAACAGTAAATCTGGCAACAAAGCAGAAAACGACGCCCTGAAATTTTTAAAAAAACAGGGCCTCGAACTGGTTGCAAGGAATTATGCATGCCGCTTTGGCGAGCTGGATCTGATAATGTTAAATGAACAGACACTGGTAATCATCGAAGTCCGCCTGCGTTCGAGCACCCGTTATGGCTCGACAGCAAGCTCAATTACCTGGGGCAAGCAACAGAAAGTTAGAAAAGCCAGCGCCCATTTTCTTCAAACACACCCGAATCATAATCACAGAACATGTCGATTTGATGTAATTACCTTCACCGGCCATGACTCCGAGCAGCAAAACAGCTTAGAATGGATCAAAAGCGCTTTTTGAAAGGATGATGGAAATAGTTAATCCTATTTCCAGTTCAGGACTCCAGGTATGCACGAACGTATTACCCGACATTTTTCCGATAGCATCGATGCCAAAATTCGATCGGCAGAAGTGTTACCACCATTGATTGCACAGGCATCGGAAATTATCGTTCAGACCCTCCTTAATGAGGGCAAAATCCTCTGTTGCGGCAACGGTGCTTCAGCAGGCGATGCCCAGCATTTTGTTTCTGAAATGCTGAACCGCTATGATCGGGAACGCCCCTCACTGCCAGCTCTGTCGCTTTGTGCTGACAGTCTGACCATGAGCGCCATAGCTAATGACTCAAGTTATAATGAAATCTATTCCAAGCAGATAAAAGCCCTGGGACAGCAAGGTGATATTTTACTGGCAATATCTCCCAGCGGTAACTGCCAGAACATGGTTCAGGCTATACAGGCAGCTCATGACAGGGATGTGCTGGTTATCGCTCTAACAGGGAAAGACGGTGGAGATATGGCACGCCTGCTACACCCTGAGGAAATAGAGATTCGTGTTCCCGATGACAAACCACCCAGAATTCAGGAAGTTCATACACTGGCTATCCATTGTATCTGCGACCTGATTGACGAACTTCTTTTTTCCGAAGGATAACTATCTCCGTCATGTTAAAGCGGTATATTAATACAGATGGATCTAAGCGCGGGGGAATCATTATGAAACCAGTTTATAGCATCCTGTTAATAGGGCTTCTAGCCTTATCTACTGGCTGCACAACCATTGTCGAATCTGTCAACAAAGACCCTATAACGCTAAAAACTAATGAGCGCACCTGGGGTAGTTGGGTCGACGATCAAACTATTGAAACCATATCAAAAGTAAATATCAATAAAGCTGATCAAGCGTTCAAGACAAAATCCAGAGTCAAGATTGTCAGCTTCAACGGCATCGTTTTACTGCTTGGGCAAGTTCCCAGTGACGACCTGAAAGATCTTGCCGGCAGCACCATCAAAGATATTGAACATGTCCGTCAGGTCTACAACGAATTAGAAATAAGCGAGCCTGCAAGCATATTGCAACAAAGCAATGACACCTGGCTGACCACTAAAATAAAGACGTCGTTGATCACCACTGAGCAGATTCCAGCCGATCAGATTAAAATTAATACTGAAAAAGGCACCGTCTATCTCATGGGACTGGTCACACCAAAAACTGCACAGGACGCAGTAAAAATGGTTGCAGATACTCATGGAGTGCAGAGAGTCGTCAAGGTATTTGAGTATATTAAAAATTAATTCGCCTCCCGGAGATGATTTCCCGGCAGCTGGCAAGTAAGTGAACAATTGCTTTCGTACATTTTTAAGAGTTCATTTTTAACAGCACCTTTTTCACCCTTTAACATCACAGCATGATATTGAAGGGTGAAAAAAGCTTCTCATCCAGCATTTTTCATCAAACACTTCTCATCAAACTACCGCAAGATCACTGCCCACTTACTGACACATCCTCATATGCGATGAGTTTCTAGAAAAAACCAAGAGGGTTGGTATCGTAACTCACCAGTAGATTCTTGGTCTGCTGATAATGCTCTAATGCCAGCTTATGCGTCTCACGACCTACGCCTGACTTCTTGTACCCCCCAAAAGCAGCATGAGCCGGGTAAGCATGATAGCAATTAGTCCAGACACGACCCGCCTGAATATTTCTACCCATGCGATAAGCACGATTAATATCTCTGGACCAAACGCCTGCACCCAAACCAAATTCGGTATCATTCGCAATGGCCAGTGCTTCAGCCTCATCCTTAAAGGTAGTAACCCCCACCACCGGACCAAAAATTTCTTCCTGAAAAACCCTCATATTATTAGAGCCCTTCATGAGTGTTGGCTGAATATAGAAACCATTTTCAAAGCCAGAACCTACATCTTCTTTATGCCCGCCCGTTAAAAACTCAACACCCTCTTTACGCCCAATTTCCAGATAGTTCATTATCTTTTCGTACTGCTCCCTGGAAGCCTGAGCACCCACCTGGGTCTCAGTATCAAGCGGGTTTCCTCTTTTAATTTGCAGAGAACGATCCACCACCAGAGAGATGAAATCATCGTAGATGGATTCCTGAATCAACGCTCTGGAAGGACAGGTGCACACCTCCCCCTGATTAAAGAACGCCAGCACAGCGCCCTCAACACATTTACTGAGAAATGAATCTTCATGCTGCATCACATCTTCAAAGTAAATATTGGGTGACTTTCCACCCAACTCAACCGTGGAGGGTATGATATTTTCTGCAGCACAGCGAAGTATCTTTGAACCAACAGGGGTCGAACCCGTAAAAGCAATTTTAGCGATACGCTTACTGCTGGCCAGAGCCTGTCCGGCTTCCTCACCATAGCCATTAACCACATTAAGAACCCCTGCCGGAAACAAATCCCCCACCAGCTCCATCAGCACGAGAATCGATGAAGGGGTTTGTTCAGCAGGCTTTAATACAACACAGTTTCCAGCCGCCAGTGCGGGTGCCAGTTTCCAGGCTGCCATTAAAATCGGGAAATTCCAGGGAATAATCTGCCCCACAACCCCCAGAGGCTCATAAAAGTGATAAGACGCCGTGTGTTCATCAATTTCTGCAGCCGAGCCTTCCTGAGCTCGTATACAACCTGCAAAGTAACGAAAGTGATCCACCGCCAGCGGAATATCAGCAGCGAGGGTTTCCCGTACCGCCTTGCCATTATCCCAGCTTTCAGCCACCGCCAGCATTTCAAGATTCTGCTCAATACGATCTGCCATTTTCAGCAATAGATTAGAACGCTCAGTTGCGGATGTTTTACCCCAGGCAGCCCTGGCCTCATGGGCTGCATCCAGGGCAAGATTAATATCCTCTTCTGAGGATCGGGGTATCTCGCAGATTATCTCTCCGGTGATCGGAGTTGTATTGTTGAAGTATCGGCCTTTGACGGGGGCGACCCAATCGCCGCCAATGTAATTTTGATAACGGCTTTTAAAAGAAACAACGGAACCCGAATCACCTGGATTTGCAAATATCATGTTGTCTGCCTTTTATTCACGTGAAAGAAAGAAACACATTATCTATTGTACAAACAGGATACTTTTCTGTTATTCCTAAACAGTTGCCTCTAAGTCCAGAAGAAAACAAAATCAACGCTAACCTTGAAAATAACAAATGCCCCGACAACAGGGCCAATAAGAACAAGGTATTTCAGCATGACGGATTACACAACTCTAAATGCTTCACGTCGACCAAAACAATTGGTCGAAAACCGCATCAGTTTTGCCGGAAATGAATCCGAACTGAGCATATACGACACTTATCTCAATGCGGAAAAGGTTCAGTTTCAAGCCAGCGAACTCATGTATTGCGGCATGATTTCCGGAAAAAAAATAATGCACGCCCGTGGTAACAGCACAACCTTTCTACCTCATGAATCCTTTGTGCTTGCTCCCGGAGAAATTATTGACATTGATTTCCCAGAAGCCACAACTGACAACCCAACGACCTGCCTCACCATTGAAATCACCCGTGAGCGGGTCGCAAAAATCGCCGAAAAGTTATACGACACCGATGAAATACACAGAACACTCACCGAACCGGAACCATCTCAACCTTACTTACACATACATCACACCCGTGAAACCCAGCTATTAATTGAACGAATGGTTACAACCTTCACTGAAAATCAGCCTGACAGGAACATTCTGATTGACCTGGAAATATCTGAACTGGTAGTCCGTATGCTAAGACACCAAAACAGAGGGTTATTATTAGCTCACTCAAAGAAAGAACCCGACGCCAATGGCATAAATGCTGCCATTCAATTTATCGAGCATCAGCCAGAAGCGTCACTAGAGATAGAAACACTCTGTCGTCACGCCTGCATGAGCCGCAGCCGTCTATACACCGAGTTTCGCAAAAAGCTCGGCATTTCCCCCGGGGAGTTTCAAAAGCAGAAGAGAATGCAAAAGGCACTGGAATTATTAAAACTCAATCATTCCATTACCCGCATTTGCTTTGAACTGGGATTTCGTAATCTGAGTCACTTCAGCAGGCTATTCAGCCAATATCACGGCTACTCACCCAGAGAGTACCTGAAGAGTGAAGCCGCCCAAAAGACATAAAGGAGAATAATGCATAGCAGACCAGTTGCCATCTGATATTTCAGTATTAGCTAAGACCTGTAAGCAAGACGTAGCTGGAAGATGATATAACTTACCACCTTCAAACAGCCTTACGCAGAAGATGCCGTTAGCCCGAATCATGAAAATATCTTCAGCGCACTCAACGCCGGAATTTCCATAAAAAAACTAAACAGCCTTCGAGCACCTACATACCATTTCGAAACGTCTTATGATCCACAACACCACTCTCCCGAACCAACTTCAACCCTGTTGAGTATTCTTTCAGCAGCTTCAGGCAATAGTCCGTTCTTTCCAGTAAGTGGGTATCGGCTTCATCCACATAAGCCTTCTCAGCGTGGCGAACAATCAAATGATCGGGTAGATAACAAATCCGGCAATTTTTATAACTGCTTGTCCGCAACTCAATAACAGGATAAGAGCCACCCTGCCCTGCCGACACCGCAGTAATTAGAGCAGGTTTATGCCCAAGCTCAGCAGTGCCAAAGATAAGGAAAAAGTTTTTCAAACCGGCCGGAACCATTCCATTCCATTCAGGAGCCACAACAATCAGCGCATCGGCCCCTCTCAGAGTTGCTCTCCAGGGCGCCAACAATGTTTTCCACTCATCACTGCCGGACCAGATAGATTCATCCCAGAGTGGCAGCGGGTTTTCAGAGAGACTCAGAATATCCACCTGATCAAAAAGCGACTGTTGTTTCACCCTGTCAGCCAGCACCGCACTGATTCTCGCACTTTGAGACTCTTTACGATGACTGCCACAGATAATTGCCAGCTTCATTTTTTTATCCTGTATTATTTACAACTGAATAGAAGGAATAATCTTCATCATCTTAAAACGAATCAATATTACAAAAAAAAAGCTACCAGAGAGGTAGCTTTTTTTGGCAATGACGACGGTAAAGCACTTCTACTTAACCACCTTCAAGCTAGGACGACCCGGCTTTTTGGGCCTGGACGACTCAGAAGGCAGTTCTGAATCAACTGATTCAACAACCGTTAATTCTTCAGGTGCTTCCAGTATATCCGGCTCATCCTGAGGTTCAATTTCAAAAACCATTCCCTGACCATTCTCTCTGGCATAAATTGCCATAAGAGCCTCTACAGGCACAGTAATAGTTAATGCTTCACCACCAAAACGACCATCGAAAGTTACCATATCATTCCCGATAACCAGTGCCCTTACAGCGGTAGGTGAAACATTCAGGACAATTTGTCCATCCTTCACATATTCACCGGGCACAAACACGCCCTTACAGTTGGCATCTACCAGAATATAAGGTGTGCAATTATTATCAAGAATCCAGTCATACAGTGCTCTGGCAATGTATGAACGACTACTGGTCATACTCATTACAATCTCCGATGGACAGCAACGTCTCTTCTGCCATCCAAACGCCTGTTATACCATTTCCGAATTCTAATTATGCTATTGCGCTGCCTTTTCAGACTCAGATCCTGCGTTGGAGTTCCTCGCCATAGCTACGGCTATGACTCGTCACTCCGCCTTGTCTCTGAGTCTGAAAAGCCATGCTCATAACGCATATTAGAAACCGGCAATGGTATTACTCGCGCATTTCTCTTTCAATTTCGGAAAGACTTTCCTGGAAAGACTCACGCTCGAACAAACGCTCCGCGTATTGCAATATAGCAGCACCCTGCTTGGGTAATTCAATACCCATTACCGGTAAACGCCATAACAGAGGAGCAACACAGCAATCCACTAAAGTGAATTCTTCGCTCATGAAAAACGGTTTTTCTGCAAAGATCGGTGCAATAGCCAACAGGCTTTCACGAAGCTCTTTACGGGCACGAACCGCCGGAGTTTCCTTTGTTCTGGGATCCAGAATCACATCCGCCAGAGCACACCAGTCCTTCTGGATGCGATGCATCATCAGACGACTTTGAGCCCGACTCACCGGATAAACCGGTAATAACGGTGGATGAGGAAAACGCTCGTCCAAATACTCCATCATAACATTGGGCTCATAAAGAACCAGCTCCCGATCTACCAGAGTAGGCAGGCTGTTATATGGATTCATATCGGAAAGTTCCTGTGGCAGGTTTTCCGGATTGACTTCCTGGACATCAACAGCGACGCCCTTTTCAGCCAGTACAATACGAACCCTGTGACAGTAATGATCTATCGGGTCCGAAAAAAATATCATGGATGACTTTTTGGCAACTACAGCCATGAAGTACCCCCGCCTTCATGCAAAGGATGAGAGATGTCGGCAATATTGCCTGAAAAAACAAAATCAGTGTTTAAAACCGATTCTACAGCTCAGGATACCAGCCGCCTGCGAAATAACGCACTATCATAGCAAACTTTGTTCCACTCGGGACAGCCCTGCTGCAAGAATTGTTGACATTTCAATCCGTCCGAGTACATATACACTGGAAAACAAGCGAAAAAACACTTTAAAAATTCTCGGAAAATCGGAGTACAGAATGATTAAAACAGGTCATAAGATCCCGGCCACAGCAATTACCGCCATTTCAGGCAGCAATCAGCAGAATACGACAACCGATGAATTATTTGCTGATAAGAAAGTAGTTCTGTTTGCCCTTCCCGGCGCGTTCACTCCGACGTGTTCTGAAGCGCATTTGCCCGGGTACGTAGTATTAGCCGATCAAATCAGTGCAAAGGGCGTTGATATAATTGCCTGCCTTTCTGTTAATGACGCTTTTGTTATGAAAGCCTGGGCAGATCAACAGAATGCTGAGCAAATCACTATGCTGGCCGATGGCGGCGCCTCACTCACTAAAGCAATGGGGCTGGAGCTGGAGACCGGAGACTTCGGTGGAACACGATCAAAACGCTATGCCATGATCATAGAATCAGGCATTGTTACTCATCTGGCCATTGAAGAACCACAGTCGTTCGAAGTCAGTACTGCTGAAGCTCTATTATCCGTACTTTAGTTCTAACAAACCATAAACGAGGATGCACCAAACTCATCACTCCAGATGATAAGAATGGCATTTTCATGGTAAATACAAGACAGAAAAAAACCCTCTGAAAAATATCAGAGGGCTTTCGCAACATTTAATGTCAATGCGCAATGCCAATATGCAATGCCAGTATAAGTTATTTCCAACCAGCTACAGCACTGCCCTTAAATAACTCCACGGCTTTTGCTTCAACATCAGCGGTTTGATAAGCCTTTATGAGTGACTGAACCCTGGGATCCGTTTTGTTATCGTCACGGGTTACAATGATATTGACATAAGGTGAATCCTTGTCTTCTATCATCAAAGCATCACGGGTTGGTATGTAACCAGCTGGAACAGCGTAAGTTCCATTAATAAATGCCACATCCACATCATCCAGTGATCTTGGTAGCTGGGCCGCATCAAGTTCTATAAATTCGAATCCACGTGGGTTTTCGACGATATCAGCAGGTGTCGCCTCAAGATTATTAATATCTTTCAGCTTTATGTAACCACGCTGATCCAGCAGGATAAGCGTGCGTCCTTCATTGCTGGGATCGTTAGGAATAGATATTTTTGCACCGTCTTTCAGCTCACTGATATCCTTGATTTTTTTTGAATACGCTCCAATGGGATATACAAAAGTGTTGGCCACTGCGGTTAATTTGAATCCACGATCACGAACCATACTGTCCAGATAAGGGCGATGCTGGAAAGCATTGGCATCAATACTGCCATCTGCCAGGGCTACGTTGGGTGACACATAATCAGAAAACTCAATAAGTTCGATATCAATCTGACTGTCATTTTTGGCTTTTTCCACAGCCACTCTCATCAGATCCGCTTCAGGCCCAGCCATCACTCCCACTTTCAATGGCCCAGTGCCATCATTACCACCGCAACCTGTCAATAGTACAGCGGATGCCAGAAACGCTGTTCCTGCCAGACCTTTCAAGGTTTTCACTATATTGATTATCATCATACGACTCCACTCTGCTGGATGACATGTTTGTCAGATTCAGCGACGTTCAGATGAAGAGGTCGCCAGTTAGTTTCAAATTAATTCAATGACTGCGATCGTAATGTTGCTGCAATCGGTCTCCGGCCATCTGTAACAGCTGTACCAGTACAATAAGAACCACCACCGTTGCCAGCATGATGACACCATCAAAACGCTGATAACCATAACGGATACCCAGATCACCCAGACCGCCTCCGCCGATGGCTCCAGCCATGGCTGAATAACTTACCAGAGTAACCAGAGTAATGGTCATACCATTAATCAGCCCGGGACGAGCTTCGGGTAGCAGCACGCGGGTAATAATCTGCAGTGGGCTTGCCCCCATGGCCTGAGCAGCTTCCACCAAACCGGAGCTCACCTCATTAATGGCTCCTTCGGCAATTCGGGCAACAAAAGGTATTGCCGCGATAGTCAGGGGTACAATGGCTGCAGTGGTGCCAATTGAGGTTCCGGTTAATAGCCGTGTCAGGGGAATAATCGCTACCATCAGGATAATAAACGGAACCGAACGACCGGCATTGACAATACCTCCCAGCATCAGGTTCATCAGTCTATTTTCCTTAATACGCCCTTCACGACTTATATAGAGCAGTACACCAAGAGGAATGCCAAACAAAAAACTCAAACTGCCAGAAATCCCCACCATATACAGGGTTTCCCAGAGCGCTTTAGCCAATAAAAACCATGCGTCAGCTGACATAACCGAGCACCTCCACCTGTACATGCTGTTTCAGATAATTCATTGAAGCCTCAATGGCTTCCGGCTCTCCAACCACTTCCACCATAAGAAACCCCATAGCCTTGCCATGAACAGTTTCTATATCAGCCTGCAGGATGACAAAATCTGTATTAAATTGTCGTGCAGACTGAGTAATCAAAGGCTGCACAACGCCCCTACCGACAAAAGTGATTCTGATAACAGGTCGGGACCCTTCTTCCGGATCGGCATGAAAATAGCCTTCCAATTCAGCTACCGCCTTTTCATTGATGGCACTGCGCACAAACTCACGGGCCAGATCGGTTTCCGGATGCAGAAAAAACTGCTCTACATCATTTTCTTCAATAATCCGGCCATGACTCATAATGGCCACACGGTCACAAATACTTTTCACGACATCCATTTCATGGGTAATGATCAGTACAGTGATTTTCAGTTTTTTATTGATATCTTTCAGAAGATTCAGAATCGAACGAGTCGTTTGCGGATCCAGCGCTGATGTAGCCTCATCACACAGTAATACTCCAGGCTTGCTGGCCAGAGCCCTGGCAATGGCCACTCGTTGTTTCTGTCCACCGGACAGCTGGGATGGATAATTGTTTCTCTTGTCGCTAAGCCCCGTCAGCTCCAGTAATGGATTAACCGCAGCCTCAATCTCTTTTTTACTCGCTCCTGCCAGTTCCAGAGGCAGAGCAATATTGTCGTAAACTGTTCGACTGGTCAGTAGATTGAAATGCTGGAAAATCATACCAATATTGTGACGGGCTTTTCTCAATGCCTTTTCGGACAAAACAGTGAGATCCTGACCATCCACCAGAACCTGCCCGGATGTGGGTTTTTCCAGAAGATTGACACATCGAATCAGGGTACTTTTCCCTGCTCCGCTTGAGCCTATCACACCGTATATGGTGCCTTCAGGAACCTGCAGATTAACACCATCAATGGCTTTTACCTGATTCCCTCCGGCACTGAATGTTTTGCTCAGATTTCTAAGTTCTATCATTTTTGCTCCTGCCTACACCATGCTGGACAGCGCTGACTTTATACCCATTCCCTTGAAAAGGTGAGATTGCTGGCTGCACTCGTTTGCTGCCAACTCACATTTCCATGGAAACGAATATATCCCTAAAGGTTTTAGAAACAGACGGGTATTCTGTTCAATAGTTCCAACTTCGGCAGATTGACTGTTTTTACAAGGTCGGCCTGAATAATGGCCAGAATGCGGTGCGGAGGGGGTTATACAAAAAACCACCCTGCGCTAACAGAGTGGTTTTTCATGAAATCTTGTTTTGAAAACCCTTCTTTTAGCAGCATTTGTTGTGCGCCCGCAAGCTAAAGTCAAATCAGCGCATGGATAGAAAACTATCCAATTATTACGATTCTGTCAACCAGACAATTAAGATTTAATACTGGTTAATATGGCAACAAGTCCGGAAATACTGCATAGAAAGAGCAAAGCCCGACGGATCATTTCTTTATCTATCTTGTGCGCTACTTTCCCGGCCAGCCAGGAACCAATCAATACCGGAGGCATTAGCAACAGACCATAAGACAGTTTTTCAGCATCAAACAAACCACCCATTGCCAGAGCCCCCAGAGAAAGTAAACAACCCACCACGAAGAATGCCGCAAGATTGGCCCTGATTCGATCACCACTTTCATTCTGCAGTAGCAGAGCCATGGGAGGGCCACCAATGGAAACCGCTGTTCCCATAATCCCCGATAGCATGCCTGCGGTAAAAAGAGTCCTGGAATTTGTGGCTATTTTATAGGAACTTAAACTGGCGAGAACGGCAAGAAGCACAGTGCCACCCAGAACCAGACTCATGGCGCTGGATGATACTTGTGTGAGTAAACCTGCCCCGATAATACTGCCGGGTACACGACCAAGAATGGCGAATCGCAGAGCTGAAAAATCGATATGATCAAAATATTTTCGGGTGCTTAATACTCCCTGCATCAGCGCGGCTGTTATCAACGGCCCTGGTACCAGCATAGGTTCAATAACATAGAGCATAGGCGCGGCTACAATGGCCATGCCAAAGCCCACAGCCCCTTGCACAAATGCCCCAAGACTGACCACTGACATGGCAATTAAAATTTCTACTACAGACAGTTCCATTGTTTGGGATTCACCAATGATTTCTGAACATATAAGACACCGGCTAAACGCTTTCTTATTTCGCCAAGGAATTACAATATAACATAAAAGAATAAGCATGAAGACAATCATTTCGCTCACGCTCTCAACATCAAAAGGGATTTATCACAGGTTGACCTTGGATAAAAAAACAGGAAGCACGAGAGTTCAGCAGATCTTGAAAAAATCACAACGAAAAAATTAAACTATCTGCTCATCTCCGCAACCACTGTCAGCGCAGAAAGATAAAAGGCAGCATCCGGCAGAACAGCCGGAGCAGATGATGACTGGATAGCTTCCACTGCCTTGGTTTCATGCGGAATTCCCGGGCGGTACGAGCGATTTGAAATATCCAGCAAACGCTTGAAATGATTAAAATAACGATGTCCGGTCAGGGAAGGAATAACACACTGAGAGTCTCTGACAATACCAACCCCTTCACTGATCAGGCAATAAGTCTGACAGTCAGTTGCTGGCCTGGTGGTTGAAATAGTCTCCAAGGCATCTGAACAGGTGGAAAATTCCAGAATATTGTCAGCTTCAGGATTATCCTGCCAGGAAAAGTGCTCTCTAGGACTACCGGTTAACAAGTCAAAACTTGATGATTCTATCGCCTGATTAAAATCGTTTAAAAAAGTACACCGCTGATTATCAGAATCGTAATACCCGGCTCGGCGGCCAACCCGGCAGAGCAACTGGTTACTCTGAAAACGGCCGTCTGTTCTCCACCCGCCATCGGGGAACTGGTTGCTGCTGGCAGACTGCCACTGGAAAGGGTTACTGTCGCTGATGCCTTTGGTACTGAGAATAAAGTCTTTAACGGTAGACAACCTCAGATAGATACCCACCTGCCCTGGTGCCCCACAGGGAATTCTTTTATCTGCCGACGAAACAACAATCCCTATGGCCTGGGCATCCTCTGACTCAGGAGAAGGGGCCAACCATAACGAACTGCCACTGTCCCCGTTACAGGTATCTGCTGCTGTATTTTCAAAACGGCCTGCGAGCAGATGAAAATGAAAATCCTCCCCGGTAAAGCCAGAGGCCAGTGAACCAAAACTGTCTGTAAACTCCTGACGGGTTAGCAGCGGTGGACTGGCCCACTGCAACGAAGCCTGTGATAAAAAGCCATTTTCCGTTGCCCCCCAGCCGGCAATATAAGCCGAATCATTATCAACACCGGATTCGGAGTACAACTCAGTGATATCAGCATCCGTTAACGTATCAACACTGAGAGCCAGTTTGGGCACATCAGGAAACTCATCTTCTGTCTCTATCAATGCAAAATCCGTGTGACCATCAATATTCAAATGCCGATTGAACCCCGGGTTAACGTAAATATTACGAATTTGTCGCACAGGTAACCGGTTACCATCCAGGGCGTAGAGCGAGAAAGAAATACGACTGGCAGGAATCAGGGCACCAAAGTCATACATGACACAGTGCCGGGCAGTCATCAACCAGCGATTTCCAATCAGTGAAGCCCCACAGTCAAATGGATGCTGTGATCTGGCGTTATCAATGCCTGCCATCCAGGGAAAATGGGTATCTGGGGCAGGTTCTCCATAGACAACACGTTTCACTATATGATGCTCACCCGCATTGCCTGACAGACAGAAAAAGCCCATAAAAGCAGGTAAAAACAATACTCGGAGGAATACCCGGAATAGAATCGGTGTGAAAAGAAAGGCTGATAATCTGTCCATACATCACCTGTGCCAAGTGTGTATAAATACGCACATGAAAGTTAGGTGTATATACCTATTTTCGCAACTTCTTCTGTGATGTTTTATTGCATAGGTGAGTCAGCCCGCTATCAATTCAATCGCCCCCAATCTCTGAGCCAGTTCTGACCAGAACTATTGTCCAATCAGTTCTTTATAATGCTTTCTGCACACCGAGAGATAGCTGTCATTTCCACCAATCTGAACCTGACTGCCACTTGTCACCGGAACACCCTCAGCGTCCAGGCGCAACTGCATGTTGGCTTTCTTTTCACAGCGCTTGCAAATACTTTTCAATTCGGTAAGTTCATCCGAAATACTCAACAATATTTCACTGCCGGGAAAAACCTTACCAAAAGCATCGGTTCTCAAACCAAAACAAAGCACGGGAATACCCAAACGGTCTACCACATCTGATAACTGCCAGACCTGTTCCCGGGTCAGAAACTGTGCCTCATCCACCATAATGCAGGAGATACGCCCCTGCTTATTTTCACGGCCAACCTCTTCCATCAGCTGTGCGTCCTTATTGATCGACATTGCATCACTCTGCAAGCCGATACGGGAAGTTATTTTCCCAGCTCCGAATCGGTCATCAACCAAAGGGGTCAGAAGCAATACACGCTTACCGGCACTGCGATAATTATGCGCGGATTGCAGTAAATAAGTGCTCTTGCCAGAATCCATTGAAGAGTAATAAAAATAGAGTGAAGCCATAACAGAAAACTCAAAAGTTCAGGTTATATTTATTATCACTTGGCAATGATCATAACTCTATAGAAATTATTGAGTTCAAATAAACGAAGACAAATATACAGGCAGAGATTGGAGTAAACAGGATTAATCCTGCGGCTTCACTTTAATCTGAATGTCGGGAATCCAGCCACGCATACACACGCATTCCCGTATAGTGAGGATTTGTCAGGTTATTGCATTTGGATCAATCTATCATAAACTTCCCGGGCAGTAGGTCTCTTTTCAGGTGACCATGCGAGCATATCTTTCAGAAGATTTTTATAAACCCCCAGTTTGGATGACTGACTATTCAGGGTTTTCTCTACACATTCCTCAAATGTTTTCTTATCATGGCAAAATATCTTATTGATCTCGGCAGCATTGAGGTGTTCCACATGGGAAGGCATAAAATTATCTCCTGTTAACAACTCAAACATTGTTGCTGCTGCTGCAAAAATGTCGCTATGGTTTGCTATTTCTTCAGTGTCAAGATAATACTCGGGTGCTTTGTAGCCATAAGTACCTGACTCAGGTGAAGCACATAGCTCAGCGTCAGGGGCTGAGGAATCCCCCAGATCGAATATCCTGACAGTACCATCCACATCGATGGCTATGTTATCTGGCTTGAGATCATTATGAGTAACCCCCGAGGCATGCATATCGCACAACCCTTGTATAAACTGCCTGCTTACTGATTGGAATACAGGGGTCGGCAACTGGCTTTGGGTTTTAGAGAAACGGAATTTACTCATAAATTCATACAGATCCATTCCTGCATCAGTTGTTGCAACGCTAGATGAGGATTGATCAACCATTTGTACTACATGGTCGCTTTTTACCAATTTCAAACACTGCTTTTCACGATCTAATAACTTTTTACCAATCGTTGTTTTGGCCGTTTTTCGAGCATAGATTTTTTTCCCACAGCCGAGCCTTTTTTCAAAATCAACGGTATAATTTTGATTTTCAAAACTTTCTCTATTTTTTAAAAATGGAGTCACAATATCGACAGTACTTACCGGTTTTGCTGAGAAGTAACCGTATACTGAAGATACCGCTGACAAAATCATTGAACTATAACCAGTAAAAGTAGCTGGAGGTGACTGAACCACTGTTGTTGTCATCATCCCCTCCTCCTCCATGTTCGTTGATTTCGATAACTATTATTATCCGATAAAATAGTCACTCCAGCCATGCGACCAAAGAATACTGAGAATTAACCAGTTGGTCAGTCTGGCTAACAAAATGGTATTTACACATTCATTGTTCCGCATCATTCCCTGACTCTGGTATTATTCGTTATTTTATTAATCCGGATAATCCTGCTGGAATCATGGAGCTGACGTCATATCAACAGACTGTTGCCAGTCACAATAACAGCCATGCACTGTGTATTGCGGTTGCTGGTTCAGGCAAAACAACCACCCTGTCTCACCTCGTTCAATCACTGTTAATCAATAGTGCGGATCCCAGGCGGGTCATGGTGATGATGTTTAATAAATCAGCTCAACTGGATTTCAACAAAAAGCTAAAAAAGACCTGCAGAAACCACCCTTTATTACCCAAAGTAAGAACTTACCATTCCACAGGTTTACGACTGCTGAGAACGCTGGAAAGCTGGAATATTCGTGCGCCCTACAATAAAAAGCCCTTATCGGATAAAGAGGTTGAGCTAAAAATACGCGGGCTGATTCTTGCCCTGGCACCGGAATCCGTAAAAGACAAAATGCGTTCTGATGCTGCGCGATACATTGAGGCTGTGGTCAGTTTCATCGACAACACAAAATCCAATCTGATCACACCGGAACAGATGTTTGAACAAACAGTTTTACCGGACGAATATCACTTTTTTATCAGGGTTTTTGAACAATTTGAGTTCTGGCGCCATCAGCAGCAACGAATTACTTTCACCGATATGCTGTACGATCCCATGTGCCTCGTGCGGCAGCAGCCTGAGTTAGTCCAGAGTATTGAAAACAAAATGGACTATATTGTGGTGGACGAATATCAGGATACCTCGACCCTCCAGCATCAATTCACCCGCCTGATAGCAGGGTCCAGAGCCAGGGTTATCGCGGTAGGAGATCCGGACCAGACTATCTACGAGTTTGCTGGCGCCAATATTGATAATATTCTGAAACATTTCCAGAAAGATTTTTCAGCAACCGGTGATGTTAAAGAGCTGACATTACCTCATACGTTTCGCTATGGTCACAGCATTGCCCTGGCAGCCAGCCATTTAATCAGCAAAAACAACGACCGGAAAAACGTACTCTGTCTGGCCCATGAAGAGAATCAACCTTCCCTGATTCGTATTAACCAGCAAAAAGGCGACGATTGTCAGGCTCTCATAACCGCCATCAAGGAATATCTTGCGGCAGGAAACCTTCCCGAAAATATTGCCATTCTTGTAAGGGTCTGGGCACAGGCGGTCAATATCGAGCTGAGTCTGCTGGAAGAAGGTATCCCATATATCAGTGATGGTCCGTCCGTATTTCTGAGACCGGAAATCGAAACCCTGATCTGTGCGCTGAAAATGGCAGGGGGATTAATGCCCCTGTATGAAGCCGATGTGCGCGGTCAACTGTTGATGAAAATGCTCACACTCCCCCATCTTGGTATCAAGAATCAACTTATCCAGCAAATAGTCAGCCAATTGCAAGTCCTCGAAACAGGCTATGGCAGAGCAATGGAAGCCATGGCGCAAAAAATCCCGGGTATCAGTGATTACCAAATCAACAAAATAAAGGACAGAGCCCAGGTTCTCCACTTCCTTGAAGGGGCAGGCCAGACAGAAAGCGCTGTCAAACTGCTGATCACGTATATTCAACAAACCGAATTGTACGACAGCTTACGATCTATGAGTCTGAATGATCAGCGAACAGAAGAACAAATTCTGGCGGTTAAAGGCTTTCAGACATTCATGAAACAATTAGACAGGGATGCGCGCACTTGTTGCCATCACATTGATACACTCATTGAGCGGCAGCGAAAGCGCAATACTGGAAAATCCAATGCCGATTCCAATAATAAAGCCATTACCCTAAGCTCCTGCCACCGGGCCAAAGGTCTGGAATGGCCGGTGGTTTTACTGCCAGGACTCACCCGTCAATACTGGCCCTTTATACGTGAAGATGATCTTTCAACGCCTTCCGGAAAGGTGCTGGAGGCTGAACGACGCTTACTGTATGTGGCCATGACACGCACTAAACAGCAACTGCACCTGTTCACCTGTCCTGGCAGTCTGGAGAAACCGGATACTGACTGGAGCCGGGACCGCAGCCAGTGTGTAAGTCCATTTCTGCTGGAAATCAATATTCCCCATATACTGGAGCTGGGAAATCTGATTCATGAAAAAGAAAGCAATGCTTTAACTGCAGCCTTTCAAAAAACCGGATTAACGTCTGTTTCCAGACGTTATTTAGCCGCTGCTCGTCCGGAATTATCCACAGCCATCAACAGAGCGCCTGACTGGCAGAAAGTACAATTAAACCACTTTCAGACAACTATAAGACAATCACCTTCTTATCGGGCGGCCGTAAACTCTGCAACCACAGTAGCAAGTGATGAACCCTGGCAACTCAAAGCCAGAATCGAGCACAGCATTTTTGGTATAGGCCGGGTTACCCAGGTTAACGATACAAATTTTATGGTTTCATTCGAGAACCGGCAGTTTGGTGTTAAACGATTTGCCCGACACCCTGATGTAAAGCATTTATTCTGCAGGGCTGACTGAAGAAGACCATGGGAAGTTGAAACTGTATTTCCATCTCAGTAATAACTTCGTTGGCGTCCCTGCCTTTTGAGTTCCGTTTGTCAACGACGATTCAGCTGCGGATATTTGTTAATAGGTTTTGAAGGTTATATACGTAGCCAGAATGGCCATTACGATACTTATCATTGAGCCTGCGTCAGCCTTTGCAGAACTCGCGTCACCACCCGAAGAACGATCATTTAACAGATCAAAAAACTGTTTATAATCTTTATCATCCACTGGATCATGAGCGATCAGTTTACCCGGAAATAGTTCATTTTCAGACGGCACCCATTTATCAAGGCACTCCCTGTTTTTCACACAGGGGTCTGTCAGCATTGTCATAAACTCAACCAACTGACTGACCTCAATATCTTTCAAATCACGAGGATCATCTAATGGGGGTAATTCATCGGATAAATGCTCCAGAATGACACGCGTATTTTCTATCATTCGATCGGTTTGAACGGCAGGTACATCCATGAGCTGACTGAAATCGTACTCCTCGGTCACCGCCTTCATAGGGTCGCTGTAATGCGTGACCACAGCTTCCAGCGTGGTATAAGAACCCGCATGCCCATAGGGAAATGTTACTTCAACATTCAGTAATGTCGGTGTTTTAAAGGCAAAAAGATCTTCATCATTACCCGTTACAAAAAAACGGCCTGTATCATTCTTATCACCCGTACTTGTTGATGCATCTGCACCGGGGAGCTTATCACGCCCTCCTCCACGTCCGATCTGCGGAAAACCCACCACGTGAAATTTTTCATCAGTAAATGCATCACCTGTATGACAGGCAATGCATCCTGCTCCATTAACACCCGTTCGAACCTCTTCATCCAGTGGCGTCAAAAATAAAATGGCGCCTTTCTTGGCATCATCTGAAAGTGCTGACTGACTGCCCTGAACGTACGCTTTCCATGGGTTCATGATCAGGAGTTGTGACCGCTCATATTCAGCAATGGCATCGGTTACATCACTGAATGTAAAATCACTGGTATGCCCTGCTTCTTGAAAAAGACCTGCCCAGGTGATAATTGCCTGATTTTCACCAACAACGCTGGTCGTTTTCATTCTATTTAATAATGCACCGCGTGCTGCCACTCTTGAATCCCTATTGAATCCACCAAACTCACTGACAGGCTGAAACATAGTACCTTTCATTTCAATGGGGGAGGTCGGAGGAAACATTGCCTGGGCAGAAGGTAAATTACCTATTGCTTCAGGATCAACCTGCTTTTCTCCTGACATCGATGCCAGACTGTCAGGAGTCAATATACCAACGCCGTCGCCACCATTTCTCAGATCGGTTTTTCCTTTACTTTCAATTCGTCCATCCCAGAAAAGCACTGAATCCAGTAATCCAACATTAAAGGTCGTTGGTGCATTTCTGGGCTCCGTTGGCCCCGGGTCTATGATCACTCCATTTTCATCACGGATAACATGGGGAGAATCCTCCTTCAACTGGCGCCCGGGACCCAGCAGCCGAAAATCCACAGCACCATTACCGATAGAAAGGCTGAGTGCATCACCACCACCGAGGTACGGCAGATGGCAACTGACACAGGCCGCATCATTTTCTCCTCCCAGGTCAGTAGTGAAAAACAGTTTACGACCTAGCTGTGCCAGCGGACTGGTGAGTATATCGGGTAAGTTTCGACCTGTTGAAGGATCACCTGTCAGCTCATTTCGGTTGATGAGACAACGAAGGTGGATATCAATATTATTGTTGATACAGCTTGGTGGCGCTGGAGTATTCGTCGGCTGAGGAATGTTATGGGTAGCTGTCGTCTGAGTTCTTGAGGGTGTCACCTCCCCTTCCTCCCCTTCCATAGCCAGCAATCCACTTCCCTGAAGAAAGAACAAAAAGAGAACAGTCAATCCGACCAGTGCAATTCGTTTTACATGAATCGACGCAGTACATTTTTCAGTTATCTGTTTCAGTGGAGAATTAGTACACAACATTGTCTTCAACAACCGGCCCGATAATGTTGCAGTTAAAGTAGTCTGCATCTGAAGTTGTTCAAGTCTCCAGATCCATAATTCAACATTTCAACCAGCGTGCAGACATTACACGACAATCCCAAACGGTTAGCCGTTGAAAACCTGACGTCACTGTGGTTTCCTGATTTCTGCTATTTGAGACCCTGACGCCAGACCAGAAAGCCGGTATTGAATGCGTTACCATGGATATGTGGAAACATTGCATGTGCCAGAAGCCAGGGAGCGAATAGCATTTGACAAGTTCCATGTTGCCCAGTACTTAGGCAATGCGGTCAATAAAGTTCGCATAGAAGAATATCTACAGGGTCAGACTTACTCAAAGGTACCCGGTTTGACTGGCTAACAAATCCTGAAAATATGAGCGATGAAAAGTGAAGCCGTTGCGTGATTCAAAGCTGAAAACAGCACGAGCCTGGGCCATCAAAGAGATGGCGATGACACTGTGGAATTACACATCACGAGCTTGGGCTATCAAGGCTGGAAACGGTGGCTGAGCTGGGCACTGAGGTGTCGGCTTGAACCTGTTCGTAAAGTGGCCAAGATGATCAAAGAACACCTGTGGGGAATTATTAACGCAATAGTTCTGAAAGCCGACAATGGCCGTGCAGAAGGCATGAATGGAAAGATACAGCGACTCAAGGGTCGAGCCTACGGCTACAGAAACAGAGAAAGGTTCAAAACTGCAATTTACTTTCATTGTGGTGGCCTTGATCTTTATCCAAGAGGGTCAATCGCTGATTTACCCAGAAATCTGAGGTAGAGCCCAACATTTCAACCGACATTCACCACCTAACCTGGCATTTTCCTGATTTCTGCTATTTATCAAAAAAGCAAATATCAGGAAACAGCCTTATGTCCTATTCAATATCAACTCAGATTCAGAACATGGATCACCTCGGCTGGTGGCAGGTATGTGCATAAGAGCTGGGCATAGCCGATCACATGAAAACAGCACGAGCCTGACAGACGTGCACCCAAGGTAGCGGATGAATGGAATGTCTCCCACGGTGAAGCCATTGTCGGCATGATCCTCAATGGCCTCGGCTTTACGGGGCAATCTCTCCATATGTTCCCCCAGTTCTTTGCCAATAAACCTCTCAACAAACTGATCAGGGAAGGGATTAAACCAGAGCATTTAAACGACAAGATTCTGGGAAGAGCACTGGATGAACTCTTTGATCTGGATGGGTGTGTGATTTAAACAATGTCAAGAAAAACGACTACACTAGTATGGTCGTATAGGCTTTTTGGCGTTGAGAAATATGTACAGCTCAGTCCTTTCATCCAACGATGAAATCACAGAAATCGTTATCAAAATCCCGCACAATCGCTCAATGGTGGATTTCGAAAATCATTTGCAAGATGCCTTAAATGAAGCGGGACAACTGGGAACAAAAAAGCAACTTGAGTGGCTTGATACTGACGGTTCTCCCATTACGCTTGGCAATGTTCGGTTGACCAGTAAAAGTAAAAAAGAATTGAAGGTTTATGAAACTCCATGGGGAGCGGTTAGGGTCAATCGTTTTATCTATCAAAGTCGTGAAGGCGGTGCTATTTATTGTCCCCTTGATCAATCTGCACGAATTGTTGTTAATTCAACCCCGCGACATGCCTGCATGGTCAGTTGGAAGTTTGCCCACATGCCTTCCACTGAAGTAGAGCAAGATTTTCTAAGAAACCACGGACGTAAAATCCATCGAAGAACCGCTAAAGACCTGGCAGAAGTTGTTGCCAGTATTGCTCAGGCCAAAGAAGAATCCTGGACTTATGAATTACCGGATTTACCCGAGCCAGTAGCCACAGTTAGCTTGGGGCTGGATGGTGCAAACTTGCTTTATAAAGAGGGCTACAGAATTGCAATGTGCGGAACCATTGCGCTTTATGATGAAGAAGGAAATCGAATGCACACGGTGTACGCTGCCGCTGCCCCCGAATACGGAAAAGAAACTTTTATAAGGCGGTTCTCTTCTGACATTGAGAAAATGAAGTCTCGTTTTCCTGATGCCACTTACGTTGGAGTTGCTGATGGGGCGCCAGATAATTGGACGTTTCTTGAGCCTGTTACATCGATTCAAATTCTGGATTTTTATCACGTTAGCGAATATGTGGCAGAAGCGGCAGAAGCTATATATCCGGGTAAAAAAATGCAGAATGAACGCAAAGCCTGGTTAAGATCAACACTGCACGAATTAAAAAACACCCCTGGTAAGGCAAAACGTTTATGGTTGGAATTAAAGAAAGCAGCTCCCGGGAATAAACGTCTTGTTTCTAAAGAAAAACTGGATAAAGCCAGAACTTATTTCAAAAATCACTGGCACCAAATGATTTATCCAGAAGCGTTGGAAAACAAGTTACCAATTGGTTCTGGTGTAACAGAAGCTGCTTGCAAAACGCTGGTTAAGCAGCGCATGTGTAAGTCAGGCATGCGATGGAAGGAACAAGGGGCGTCAATGCTATTAACATTACGAGCTCTGGCGAAGTCAACGGGTTATTGGGATGCTTTCTGGTCGAAGATGGATCGCTACAGGTTTCCAGTGGCTCACAACCTGCATGCCTGACATTATTCAAGCCACACACCCATCTGGATGACAGTAAAGTCTATTTTGAGCTGGCTATCAAGGTTGCAACTCATCTCAAATTGCCTTGCGACGCGCTGAACCTTGATGGCACCGGCTTCCACGTCGATGGTCGTTATAATAGCGATAGCGATCTGAGCGATGAAGACCTCAACTGCATCAGGCTTTGCAAAGGTTACAGCCGGGATCACCGCCCGGATTTGAACCAGGCCATATTGCTTCTGTTGACTGAAAACCGGGCAGGCATCCCGTTGTTTATGAAAGCAACCAGTGGCAATGTGACTGATAAGACCAGTTTCAACAGGTGGTTTCCAAGCACTTGAAGAGTTTCAAAGCCGCACTGGAAGCCCGCTATTTTATTGGCGATGCAGCATTGTATGTGGCAGGGACAATCCAGGAACTTGACCAGCAGGATCAGCTGTTTATTTCCAGAGTTCCTCTCAATATTGGTGCCGCCAAAGAGCTGGTAAGGAGTGCGCCTTCACGAACCATGAAAGCAGTGGAGGGGTTTGACCATTACGAAGCTACAGAAGTGTCGTCTAATTATGCGAACGTAGAGCAACGCTGGGTTTTGTTTCGCAACCAGCAACGCCAGGAAACCGAACAGAAGACGCTGACAAGGCGTATGCAGAAAAAGTCTCTGAAAGAGTGCGAGAGACTGGAAAAGTTGAGCAAAAAAGCGTTCCAGTGCGAAGGGGAGGCCATGGAAGCCTTTAGGCAATGGCAGAAGCAGTCTGAACTTTGTCAGGCTGAGGCTCAGGTTATCGCCAAGCCCTGCTACAAGAGCAAAGGACGACCTGTTAATGGAGCGGAACCCGACCACCTGGAATATTACGTAACAAGTTGTTGCTCGATCGCTGTGCAAACCCGGCAGAATGCCGAAGCATCACTGGGTTGTTTTGTGCTGGCTACCAACGACATTAATACTACTCGACTGGACAGCGCTGAACTACTGAGGACGTACAAATCACAGCAACAGGTTGAACGAGGCTTTCGCTTTCTAAAAAGTCCGGACTTTCTGGTGTCTTCCCTCTATCTGAAGAAACCGGAACGCATTGAGGGGGTGTGTGGCTTGAATAATGTCAGGCATGCAGGTTGTGAGCCACTGGAAACCCGTAGCGATCTATCTTCGACCAGAAAGCATCCCAATAACCCGTTGACTTCGCCAGAGCTCGTAATGTTAATAGCATTGACGCCCCTTGTTCCTTCCATCGCATGCCTGACTTACACATGCGCTGCTTAACCAGCGTTTTGCAAGCAGCTTCTGTTACACCAGAACCAATTGGTAACTTGTTTTCCAACGCTTCTGGATAAATCATTTGGTGCCAGTGATTTTTGAAATAAGTTCTGGCTTTATCCAGTTTTTCTTTAGAAACAAGACGTTTATTCCCGGGAGCTGCTTTCTTTAATTCCAACCATAAACGTTTTGCCTTACCAGGGGTGTTTTTTAATTCGTGCAGTGTTGATCTTAACCAGGCTTTGCGTTCATTCTGCATTTTTTTACCCGGATATATAGCTTCTGCCGCTTCTGCCACATATTCGCTAACGTGATAAAAATCCAGAATTTGAATCGATGTAACAGGCTCAAGAAACGTCCAATTATCTGGCGCCCCATCAGCAACTCCAACGTAAGTGGCATCAGGAAAACGAGACTTCATTTTCTCAATGTCAGAAGAGAACCGCCTTATAAAAGTTTCTTTTCCGTATTCGGGGGCAGCGGCAGCGTACACCGTGTGCATTCGATTTCCTTCTTCATCATAAAGCGCAATAGTTCCGCACATTGCAATTCTGTAGCCCTCTTTATAAAGCAAGTTTGCACCATCCAGCCCCAAGCTAACTGTGGCTACTGGCTCGGGTAAATCCGGTAATTCATAAGTCCAGGATTCTTCTTTGGCCTGAGCAATACTGGCAACAACTTCTGCCAGGTCTTTAGCGGTTCTTCGATGGATTTACGTCCGTGGTTTCTTAGAAAATCTTGCTCTACTTCAGTGGAAGGCATGTGGGCAAACTTCCAGCTGACCATGCAGGCATGTCGCGGGGTTGAATTAACAACAATTCGTGCAGATTGATCAAGGGGACAATAAATAGCACCGCCTTCACGACTTTGATAGATAAAACGATTGACCCTAACCGCTCCCCATGGAGTTTCATAAACCTTCAATTCTTTTTTACTTTTACTGGTCAACCGAACATTGCCAAGCGTAATGGGAGAACCGTCAGTATCAAGCCACTCAAGTTGCTTTTTTGTTCCCAGTTGTCCCGCTTCATTTAAGGCATCTTGCAAATGATTTTCGAAATCCACCATTGAGCGATTGTGCGGGATTTTGATAACGATTTCTGTGATTTCATCGTTGGATGAAAGGACTGAGCTGTACATATTTCTCAACGCCAAAAAGCCTATACGACCATACTAGTGCAGTCGTTTTTCTTGACATTGTTTAAATCACACACCCCATTGAGGCATTGTTAATGGTGATGACACTTTGCCTGATGGTCTATGCTGCTATCCAACATCGAATCCGTTATGAGTTGAAGAAGCAGAGCCGAACGTTCCCGGACATGAAGAAAAAGCCAGCCCAGAACCCAACGGGCAGATGGATTTTCTGCTGCTTTGATGGCATTTATGTGCAGACGATCAACGGAACGGAGAAGCACGTGATTGGCATCTCGGAGAATCAGGCGACAATTATCTTTATATTAGGGTCAACGTACCAATCAATTTATTCCTGACTCAAGAGGGAGTGTGAGAGCAGCAAGATCAATGCACGGAGGCTTGTCCCTGTCATCTCCGGCTGCTGAAGGTGAGGTTTTTTCTTGTTTGTGTTTTTCATGAATGGATATCCATGAAAGGTTGATTGGGTACTCGTTATCAGGAGAAGTACGTTTATGCTTACAATAAGGTGGTCAAATTTCAAAACCCTTGCGCTGCAGGGGTAGGGGAAATATCAAAGTAGGTGGTGAATGACGGTTTCAATATTGCGCTTCAGGAAAATAACCCAATTCTGCCTCTTGAGCTTTAAAGACGAATAGGGAATATTCTATGGATCACACTTCTCATCGCTCCTTCTCAGGATAAAATCAGATGCATTATGGCCTTGATATTGGCGGGACAAAAATTGAACTGGCCGCATTCAATAAAGATTTTCATCGTCTTTACAACGAACGCATACCCACACCGTTAACGAATTACCCTGATTTGTTGCAGGCTCTTGGTCAACTCATTGCAACAGCCGACCAAATCACTGATTCAAAGGGAACCGTTGGTCTTGGCATTCCGGGGGTTCTGGCGCAGGACGACAGTGTTCTTATTTCTTCAAATATTTCGACTATATATGGTAAAAATCTGGCACTCGATCTGGCATCACTTATTAACAGGCCTGTTGTCGTTGAAAATGATGCAAATTGCTTTGCCCTGGCCGAAGCAACCATGGGTGCAGGAAAAGATCATTCGGTGGTTTTTGGTGCCATTCTGGGCACAGGTATTGGTGGCAGCCTGTGCATGAACAAAACAATATACAGCAGCAAGAACCGTCATTCCGGAGAATGGGGACACATTCCACTATCGGCAGTACTCCAGCAGAAATACGCCCTTCCTATAGTTGCATGCGGCTGCGGTCTGACTGGGTGTATTGATCGCTATATTTCAGGACCCGGGCTTTCATGGATTCATAAACGACTGTCTTCTGAGTTATTGACAGCAGAAACCATTGTTGAGCAGTATGATTCAGGTAACAGTGCCATGACAGAAACCATTAATCTTTACATAGAGTTACTGGCTTCTGCCGTTTCCACGCTGGTTATGACCTTTGATCCTGATGTGATTATTCTGGGCGGGGGACTGTCAAAAGCCGGCTTCATTTATGACCGGTTACCCCATGCACTTGATGCTTTTGTTTTTAAAGACACACAACTGCCTCTCATTTTACCTGCTGAGCTGGGCGACTCCAGTGGTGTAATGGGTGCAGCCTGGTTAGGGAGCTGTCGTTAATAATATCAGATAAAAAAAAGGGCTCCTCGCTGTTTGCTATGGATTTTGTGCTGATATATGACCGATAATCCCCGACCCGGAAGCTCACAGGTTTAAGTAGTCATCCATGGATGGTAATCAGATATTTATGCTCGGCCTCGGCTTGCAGGCACCTTGGAAAATAGTTGATCAGCATCTCGATACAACAAAGAAACCCAATGAGTTGGTACTCAATGTAGGTGCTGAACGCGGTAGTCTCTATCCATGCCCCAAGTGCGGTAAAGCTTCTCAGGCTCATGACTTTAAAGTGCTTACCTGGCAGCACCTGAACTTCTTTCAGCACCATTGCTATATTAAAGCAAAAGTCCCCCGTACGCGCTGTGAGGAACACGGCATTCATCGTGTAAATGTTCCCTGGGCAAGAGAGAATAGTAAGTTCACTCTACTGTTTGAGCAGGCACTGCTAACGCTGGTGAGAGAGATGCCGGTGAAAGCCTGTGCCAAGCATGTTGGCGTGAATGACAAACGCATATGGCGAGTGATTAAACATTATGTCAAACAATCTCTTATGGTAATGGATCTATCAGAATTGAGTGCTATTGGGCTGGATGAAACAGCTTCAAAACGCGGTCACAACTACGTCACAGTGTTCATCGACATGAACCGGAATGACAAACCGGTAGTGTTCGCAACACCCGGCAAAGGTAAGGAAACCGTTAAGAATTTCAGAACCTTCCTCGAAGAGCATGGCGGGCAGGCAAGCAATGTGATGGAAGTGGTCTGTGACATGTCTCCAGCGTTTCTGTCAGCGACGAAAGAAGAGTTCCCAGAGGCCAATGTAACCGTTGACTGGTTTCACGTTGTTCAGCTATTCACTAAGGCTGTGGACGATGTTCGTAAAGCTGAGCGGAAGTTGAAAGACCATCCTAAAAGCCTACGCTGGGCAGTGTTGAAGAAAGCAGATGGCCCTCTCACTAAAAAGCAGATTGAAGCTCTTGTGGAGCTTGAGGCGAGCGACTTGAAGACTGGTATCGCCTGGAAGATCAAAGAGAAACTCCGCTGGATCAGAAAGGCAGAAACACCAAGAGCAGCACGATGGAGACTGACTCACTTTATAAAGTATGCGAAAGAAGCACTGGGCGACTGCGATATTCTAGAGCCTATTCGCAAAGCACTCAGCACAGTAGAAAGTCACGCAGATCGGATATTACAACGCTGGACGTCAACCTATACCAATGCTCGTATGGAGGGGCTAAACAGCCTGTTTCAAGCGGCAAGAAGTCGCGCCAGAGGTTATCGAAATACAGACACGTTTTTGATGATGATATTTATGATTGCCAGCCCTGTGGCAGATATTCTTAAATCCATATGAAACGGCGAAGAGCCAAAAAAAGGATAGCCCAGGGGAGAACCATCCTTAATAATAACATGCAAAAGAAGTCACCTTTTGTAAGCCAACATATCTTCTTACGCCTTCGGATTATCATTGGATTCAATAAATTCGAATTATAATCCGAAGGTCATGAATCGACGTCCAATACCTGAATTCAACACGTTTTCTGATTCAGTGTCTGAATGCATCAAACTGTTTAAAATCATGCACTATTTCTGACGAGAAGATTTGTTACGGGCAAACCGGCTATTGGTCTTTTTCCGTGTTTCTGATGATCGATTGTCCCACTGACCACCTCTTGCTTTTTGATAACCTTCGGCTGATTTCAGTCGTTGACCTGAACGTCGCTGCCCTTTTTCTTCATCAGGTACCAACTGATTTTTACCACTGCCTATCAAGTCAGCCCGATTCATATCCCTCAGTGCCTGCCTCAGGAAAGGCCAGTTTTTTGTGTCGTGGTATCGGAGGAATGCTTTCTGCAAACGACGTTGCTCCATTTTTTTCGGAGTATACAATCGTTTGCTCTTATAACTGATGCGTTTCAGAGGATTCTGTCCGGCATGATACATAGCCGTCGCTAAGGACATGGGCGACGGATAAAATGTTTGAACCTGATCCACCCGATACTTGTTTTTCTTTAACCAAAGGGCAAGGTTGAGCATATCGTCATCTTCGCAACCCGGATGAGCGGCAATAAAATAGGGAATCAGGTATTGTTTCTTCCCGGCCGCTTTCGAGTAATGTTCAAACATTTTCTGGAAGGCATCGTAAGTGCCAATTCCCGGCTTCATCATCAGATCCAGAGTATCTTTTTCGGTATGCTCCGGTGCAATCTTCAGATACCCACCCACATGATGTGTTACCAGTTCCTTCACGTACTCAGGGTCCGTGACGGCCAGATCATAACGAAGTCCTGATGCAATAGAGACTTTTTTAATACCCGGCAAAGCCCGTGCTTTCTTGTACAGCTCAGTGGTTTGCTTATGGGATGTTTCAAGATTGGAACATATTCCCGGAAATACACAGGAGAGCCTGCGACAACTGGCCTGAATTTCATCACTCTTACAGTTCAGGTGATACATGTTCGCTGTAGGTCCACCCAGATCAGATATCTGGCCGGTAAACCCGGGAACCTTATCGCGGATATCCTCCAGCTCGGCCAACACGGATTCCTGGGAACGACTCTGAATAACACGCCCTTCGTGTTCAGTGATTGAGCAGAAAGTGCAGCCGCCAAAACAACCCCGCATTATATTGACCGATGTTTTGATCATATCGTAAGCCGGTATCTTGGCATTGCCATACGACGGATGAGGTCTGCGTTGATAGAAAAGCCCAAACACCCCATCAATCTCCGGTGTATCCAGAGGTATGGGTGGAGGATTAACCCAGAGTTCACGGTTACCATGTTTCTGTATCAATACCCTGGCATTCTGGGGATTGGCTTCCTGATGCAATATCCTTGATGCGTGAGCATAGAGAGAAGAATCATTACGGATTTTTTCAAAGGAAGGTAATCGGATGCAACTGAGTTCCGGGTTCAGTTTTTCCTGTCGATGTAACGGCATGGGCACAATACGAATGGGCTGTACATCATCATTGCCTGAATCATTATCTGATGACTTTTCAGTCTTGCAGCTCTCTTCTTCCCGATACTCATAAGGACTGCCTCCGTAAGCTTCTTCCAATGACGACATATCCCTGGGCCAATCAATTCGTGAAGAATCAATTTCGGTCCAACCCTCAGGTGTGGCCGGTTTAATAACTGCAGTACCACGAATATCATGTATTTCACTGATATCAGCTCCTTTGGCCAGACGGTCGGCCACTTCAGCCATGGCTCGTTCGGCATTGCCATAAAGCAGGATATCCGCCGTGGCATCCACCAGTACTGAGCGGCGAACTTCATTGCTCCAGTAATCATACTGGGCTATGCGGCGCAGACTGGCTTCTATTCCTCCCAGTACCACTGGCACATCAGTGTAAGCCTCTTTACAGCGTTGACTGTAGACAATAACCGCACGGTCGGGTCTTTTTCCCGGTTCAGCATCTGCCGTGTAGGCATCATCATTACGAACTTTCAGATCCGCTGTATAGCGGTTAATCATGGAATCCATATTACCGGCTGTAACACCATAGAACAGATTGGGTTTACCCAGCCGCATAAAGTCTTCAGCACTGCTCCAGTCCGGCTGCGATATAATACCCACCCGAAAACCCTGAGATTCCAGAAAACGACCAATAACAGCCATACCAAAGCTGGGATGATCGACATAGGCATCACCAGTCACAATAATAATGTCGCAGGAATCCCATCCCAGCTCGTCCATTTCCTTTCTGGACATGGGTAGATAGGGTGCGGTGCCGTAGCATTCAGCCCAATATTTTGGATAGGAAAAAAGATCGGGAGCAGTTTTTATCATGGGTTCTATGTATTGGTGCAAAACCCGCTATTCTCACAGATTTTGATCTCAGGGGATAGCGGATATTAACATCCGCTGATTTTCGGTCAGCAAAAAGAAGACAGCAACAATCCCATCCAATCACCTATATCATTATTCATATTTTTCTGATTCAAACAGGTCTTCAATCGTTTTTCCCGCTACTCTACTGGCGCGCCTCTGGGGACAACCGATGCCCTGATATATTTCAGGAACAAGTGACAGACACGATAAAGTCATGGCATGAACCATCTTGGGCACACCGGTGATCACATCGGGTGTATTCCCTAGCACCAACGCATTAAGCTTCAGTGGCGCTAATGTTAAAAAATCTTTCCGCCACTGACGACCAATCCCGGGCAACCCGCTCATCAACATATCGATCATCACCTCAACATTCAGCAACAGGTCATTTTGCAAAGCCGTACCTTCAGTAAAAAGGCTTGAAAAGGTAAAACCCAATACTTCCGTTAGCACAGGATCATCTGGCCAGATTATTTCAGAAAATGATGTATAGGATTGCTGCTCATCCAGTTTTTCCTGAAGCGCATACAGCAATCCTTCCAGGGATTCTGATTCAACACTTTCAAATAAAAGCCCCTGATTCATTACCAGGTTGTTACCTAAAAAAGACGCTGTATCGCTTTGCAATCGCGCCGTTTTTTGGCAATCCAACACTTCCGAGAGCCACGAGCGCCAATCATAATAGTGTAAATTGGCCACCATCAGATAATCCAGCCAGGCGCTGACCAGACGTTTGAACGCCTCTAAAATCACCGAATTATTCTGATTAAAAAAAACCATGTAGGCCGTCTTTGCCACTAATGACAGCCCTGGATCATGCGCGTTTAAAACATCTTCAAACGTTTTTTCCGGGCTCTTTTTTTTGCTGTTCGATACCAGAGCTTCAGCCAACATAGTGGCCAGATTCCAAATCCAGACTGAGGGAAAACCCGCCGGCATATCTAATCCTGTCAGAGCCTCATGGGAAATACCTGATGCTGCGAAATAATGCATCAGTGCTTCGAGATTATCTTGATTCATGGGACCAATATAGGCTCCGGATTGTTTAGCACCCCTGACTCCACAACACCGGTCCTGCCCACCCTCAACACCTGATTTCAGCGACGCTCCGGAAACCTCCTTCCGAGTTTGTTGGCAGGCATGTCTTCCTTCAAGGACAAAATAGAGATTATCTTTTCGTATGTACTCAAAAACCGGTACATAAGGAAAAAACTCAGATTGTCGTCTAACCTTCAATGTCATGATCACCCTTCCTGCCAACGACCTGTCACCAAGCCTGCTTGAGTTCATTACTCAACAACAGGAACTGATCGCCCGACAGCAGGAGCAGATTGCCCAGCAACAGGAGCAGATTGCCCAGCAACAGGAGCAGATTGTTCAGTTTCAGGAGCGGGAGGTTCAGCAACAGATTCGGATTGAGGCGTTGGAAGCCGAGATCACTCGACTCAAAAAGCTCAACCCAAAACCCAATATCAAACCCAACACCAAGCCTCCCGATGACGATGATCCAGGCAGATTGCCACCTGATTCCGACCATAACGGCAAACCGGAAGCTTCTGAAGATGGCGATTCCCTCAGTCGCAAATCAGAGGTGGAAAAGCCTGATGAGACTACTCGCCGTCAACGATCAAAACCTCCCGACCCACCCGTCTCTGAAGAGCACAGTATTACACCTGAGGCGATTCCGGAAGGCTCGGTTCGCCATGGTCGGGAGTCGTTCACTGTCCAGGAACTGGAGGTTAAAGCCAAGACTGTCCGTTACTGGCTTGAGCAATGGTTGACGCCTGAAGGTAAAACCATCAGTGGCCCAGGGCGATCTCATTTGGCACTAACTTTCTCTGTTTGGCTAATTATTCAGCACACAAAAGTACCAAAATAAGCCTAATTTCCTGTACTTCTCAAAAATTCAGTTTTTAAAGCTAGCTTTTTGAATATGCAACAGGATTGGTGTTTGTCAAATGAGATCGCCCTGATCAGTGGCCGACCGCCGGATAATCTGAACGGACACCACTTTGGTCCTCAGCTACAGGCTTTTGCTTTACTCCAGCATTACGGCTGCGCTGTCACCCAGCCTCAGTTACTGGAGCTGCTTTGGGATGCGGGTATCTCAATTTCATCTGGGCAACTCAGCAATCTGCTTACCAAGGGGCATGATGGGTTCCATGCAGAGAAAGATGAGTTACTGGCAACGGGCATACGCTGTTCACATTATCTCCAGACCGATGATACAGGAGCCCGGCATCAGGGACAGAATGGCTATTGCACAGTGATCGTTAATGACCTGTTTACCTGGTTTGGTACCACAGGCAGCAAGAGCCGGGAAAACTTCCTGACATTACTGCACCGTCCCTGGCACACCTACATTCTTAACAGTCATGCGCTGGATTACCTTCAGAGGCAAGACTTTACCAAGAAGTGGCAGCGAGTCCTTGAAAGCTACCCCGAAACTCACTTCCCAAACCGAAAGGCGTGGGAAGACTTTATGGACGACATTGGTCTTGAAGAACATCCCAAGCTTCGGCAGACAATCAGCGCAGCGATGCTATACGGCAGCCTGGTACATCATGGGTTTGACCGTCATATGGTTACCTTCAGTGATGGTGCCAGGCAGTTTGACGTGTTTGACCATGCTCAATGCTGGCTTCACGCGGAGAGACCACTGGATAAAGTCATTCCGGTGAATGAACATCAGGCCAATGCCCAATACTGGTGCCTGAACTGGTTCTGGGATATCTACCGTGACTTGAAGGCTTTCAAGGTGGCTCCCTCAGAGGAAATGGCCAACAAGATACGACAGGGTTTCGACAGTCTGGTGCATACGCAAACGAATTGTTCAGAGCTGCAGGCGGCCCTGGGAGGCCTCGAAGTCGTCAAGGAAGAATTACTGCGGGTATTGGATGACCCGACATTGCCATTGCACAACAACCTCAGCGAGAGCCAGATCAGAGAGCATGTTAAACGGCGCAAGATCAGTGGCGGGACGCGCAGCGAAGCAGGACGGCAATGTCGCGACACCTTTGCCAGCCTGAAGAAAACGTGTCGCCAGCATGGTCTTTCATTTTGGGACTATCTGACAGACAGGATAAACGGCACCGGTTCGTTTCCGAGACTGGCGGATGTCATTGAATACGTTTCATGCTGGCTGCCTTGTGGTCAATGTAGGGGTTTTTGAGGTCTTACGAATAATCGTATGTTCTCAAAAAGTGCTGGATGTGAACGATTAAATGTCAGCTTCTATCAAATATCTCACAACCTCATCAGGCAGGCCGAGAAGGAGCGGGTCTCGTTTCAAATACCCATCTCTTTTCTCACCCAGAAACAGCCTCAACTTATCGAGACTGTCGGTTTCCATACCAATATCAGCTCTCTCGAGAATACTAACGATCTGCTCCATAGTCATATGTTCCTTATAATCCGCCAGTAACTCCAAGTCCGCAACCACTAACAGTTCTTTGTGCGACAGGTCTTTCCACAGCCTCTGAAATTGTTCTTCCTCGCTCAGTGTTTCCCCAACCATAAAAGGTGGTGTGCTCGTCGGTGCTTCCATTTCATTTTGTGGCAATGTTTCTTCTGGCAGCCTTCTGGCCTCAAGATAGTCTTTTAACGATACCGGGATGTTTTCATGTGTCGATTTTTCAATTTCATTCAGTAGCCGGCTATAAGCCGCCCTGGGCAACCTGTCTTTGTGGTGATCAAATGATTTCCATACAGTGGGTTTGATGGGAATATTGTGTTTTAACAATCCCATCAGCGCTGGTATTGAAATCGGCTGGAAAGCAATGGTTTCAGGCGCTGTTCTTTGCCTTTGATGGCAAGCTGCCATCCTGCGCTGGAAATAGCTGGGTACCTCAGAGCTGCAGTGCTGCTGCCAGGCGTCTTCCGACAAATAATAGTGCTCCGGAAACTCCGTCACGTCTAAAAAATCCTTGAACACTTTATCTGACCAGTTACTGATTTCAATGCCGTCATCGCGTATTTCCAGTTCGGGTATCGGGAAGGGGTACGTCTCTCCTCCGTATTGCTCAATCTTCAGCCTGTTCGCTCCATAATGATAAAACATGTCACTGAGCACTCCCATGACTGCGGCAACGAAATGCAGCGCAAGTGCCTCCGTTGTCTGGACCGGGGGGGAGACCGGGATAAGGATAGCGGAATCTCCAAGCGCCATGTATCCAGACAAAAAATAGTCAGGTATGTCGCCGTGATCGAACAGGGGGTGTTGCGTCTCAAGCAGTGCAGTAAAAAGCTGTTTAATGTTCTCTCTTGAAGGCGTTCCCTGCCCGTGCTGGAGGCAGGCTTCAAGTAGCTCTTTCAGCCATTGCCGCGAATGTCTGTTTGCCAGCTTTTTCAGGGCATTCAGGGAGGGAAATATCTTTGTGACAGAGGCTGCACTGGTTTCATCCAGAAAAAAAGCCCGGTCAGATGGCGCGAGACTCCAGACCACCTCCAGATAGAGTCTTTGTGCATGTGGGGTTTTCAGCACGCTCGCCAGCCTGTCCAGTTGTAGACTGATGCCGTTCCATTGATCCTTGCTTGGGGGGGCTTTCAAGTTTCTGTTGAAAAAGAGATACTGCTTTCTCTCCTGTGGTGAAAAATCATTGATCGCTTTTATCGCCAGCGGCAAGGGTATATGTGATGTGCTGGTGCTTAGTAAAGCCTTTCTATCGCTAGCGTTCAGTGATAGGTAGCGGGTGACACCCCTTCCTCCATAGGATATTAATAGTTTTAATAATTTTTCCAGCTTACGACCCGCATCACCGGCCTCCTCCTGTTGATGAAAGCACCACACATTCTCGAAGTTCACAACATACTGGGGCATTCTGGAGGACAAAAAGAGGGCTGTCTGTTTAATCAAGCAGGACTGTTCGTCTTCATCATCGCTGTCCAGATCGGTAACCGTATTGGCAAACAATAAAGTCAGCTTCTGCTCATAATGTATCAGCTGTTTGATATCAGGCATGCCTTTTGATGCATGAAGTCGGATCATAAGCTGAAAGTGTGAACCACTTTGTGTCTCCTCACATCTTAACCAGCCCAGCACCTTTTTCACCTCATCCTGTTTGGGCAAGCCTTTGCCATGATTCATGGACGAAAAGGCGCGGAACCGCTCCATACTGAACTGGCCATCCTCGTCTTTCCATTCCGGCCAGCCCAGCACCTTTTTCACCTCATCCTGTTTGGGCAAGCCTTTGCCATTATTCATGGACGAAAAGGCGCGGAACCGCTCCATACTGAACTGGCCATCCTCGTCTTTCCATTCCGGCCAGCCCAGCACCTTTTTCACCTCATCCTGTTTGGGCAAGCCCCTTGAGCTGTTCATGGACGAAAAGGCGCGGAACCGCTCCATACTGAACTGGCCATCCTCGTCTTTCCATTCCGGCCAGCCCAGCACCTTTTTCACCTCATCCTGTTTGGGCAAGCCCCTTGAGCTGTTCATGGACGAAAAGGCGCGGAACCGCTCCATACTGAACTGGCCATCCTCGTCTTTCCATTCCGGCCAGCCCAGCACCTTTTTCACCTCATCCTGTTTGGGCAAGCCCCTTGAGCTGTTCATGGACGAAAAGGCGCGGAACCGCTCCATACTGAACTGGCCATCCTCGTCTTTCCATTCCGGCCAGCCCAGCACCTTTTTCACCTCATCCTGTTTGGGCAAGCCCCTTGAGCTGTTCATGGACGAAAAGGCGCGGAACCGCTCCATACTGAACTGGCCATCCTCGTCTTTCCATTCCGGCCAGCCCAGCACCTTTTTCACCTCATCCTGTTTGGGCAAGCCCCTTGAGCTGTTCATGGACGAAAAGGCGCGGAACCGCTCCATACTGAACTGGCCATCCTCGTCTTTCCATTCCGGCCAGCCCAGCACCTTTTTCACCTCATCCTGTTTGGGCAAGCCCCTTGAGCTGTTCATGGACGAAAAGGCGCGGAACCGCTCCATACTGAACTGGCCATCCTCGTCTTTCCATTCCGGCCAGCCCAGCACCTTTTTCACCTCATCCTGTTTGGGCAAGCCTTTGCCATTATTCATGGACGAAAAGGCGCGGAACCGCTCCATACTGAACTGGCCATCCTCGTCTTTCCATTCCGGCCAGCCCAGCACCTTTTTCACCTCATCCTGTTTGGGCAAGCCCCTTGAGCTGTTCATGGACGAAAAGGCGCGGAACCGCTCCATACTGAACTGGCCATCCTCGTCTTTCCATTCCGGCCAGCCCAGCACCTTTTTCACCTCATCCTGTTTGGGCAAGCCCCTTGAGCTGTTCATGGACGAAAAGGCGCGGAACCGCTCCATACTGAACTGGCCATCCTCGTCTTTCCATTCCGGCCAGCCCAGCACCTTTTTCACCTCATCCTGTTTGGGCAAGCCCCTTGAGCTGTTCATGGACGAAAAGGCGCGGAACCGCTCCATACTGAACTGGCCATCCTCGTCTTTCCATTCCGGCCAGCCCAGCACCTTTTTCACCTCATCCTGTTTGGGCAAGCCTTTGCCATTATTCATGGACGAAAAGGCGCGGAACCGCTCCATACTGAACTGGCCATCCTCGTCTTTCCATTCCGGCCAGCCCAGCACCTTTTTCACCTCATCCTGTTTGGGCAAGCCTTTGCCATGATTCATGGACGAAAAGGCGCGGAACCGCTCCATACTGAACTGGCCATCCTCGTCTTTCCATTCCGGCCAGCCCAGCACCTTTTTCACCTCATCCTGTTTGGGCAAGCCTTTGCCATGATTCATGGACGAAAAGGCGCGGAGTGTATCTAGGCCTGCAAGGTACTCAAGCTCCGAACTCTCTCTCCCTGCAAAATCCCGGATATGTGTTTTAGTTTGGAGCATACTGGTCAGGCAACCGGTATCCTGTATGGAGGCAGTAAGGGAACCAAAGAATACAGAGGCCTTGGTACAGAGTGTGGGAAAATCGTCTCGATTCACCTTGGTCAGTAGCTTATACAATGACGTTTTTATCCTGATTTTTCTTCTTTTTAAATGCTCGAAAAACTGTTTTGCCGCCTCACTTTCCTGTTCATTCATCTCGAAGGTAAGCTGTACTCGTAACGCTTCCAGCTCCTCGACGGTGTCTGGGGTGGATTGCGCCTCCACCTCCGGATTTTCCAACCTGACTCTTCTCGCCGCTGGCTTGCGTTGACGGCTGCTGCTCTGTTTCCTTTTTTCAGTCTGACTTTTGCTCCGTTTGGATTCAGGGGCTGCCAGGTCAGATTGGGCTCTCTTTCTTGCGGCCTTCCTCTTGCCGGAGGTTCCCTGTGGAAGGGAGAGCAAACAGGCATCACAGACAACAGGCTCTGCCGTGCTTTGAAGGACTCGTGCCACCTCTTGTTCATTAAGTGTTTTTTGACACAGGCTACAGGTTACAGAGGCGGCTGGCTCCATCCGGGCCTTTTTTGCTGGCGGGGGAGTACCGTCTCCTTCTTCTCTTTCGTCTCCATTGTCACTCGAAACGGCAGGAGGCAGGTGATGAAACGTTTCGCCATCTGGCTGTGCACTGCTTCCGGCTTGACCTTTTGACGCTGCGCCTGAACCCGAAGCGGCTTCACCAGTGCCCGCCTGACGCCCCCTTCTGGCCCAAAAAAAGTCACCGGGTATTTTGCAGTCTCTGCCGTTGACGGCCTGATCGTAGTACCGTATTTCCAGACTGTCCCTTAACAGCCATTCATACACCAGTGACGGACATGACGAGGTTAAATGCGATGTTTGTTGCTGGAGGAGGTCCCTGTCAATTTCGATGAGCATGATTCTATCGCGCAATATGAGGCCAAGATCCCTGTTGCCACAGGCCTGTGCCCACTGCATTTTCTTACGCAGAATCGTCAATAGCCGCTTTTTTTGTTTCAGGCAGCACTGAGTGAAAGCATCAGGAGCCCAGGTAAAAAACTCTGCCTGCGGCTCCCGTTCAAATTTGTCAGTGTGTGAATGATCGTCACCGTCATCATCATCACCGCCACCTGCAGTACCCAGACCTGCGGCCAACATGACAAGTGTAGTGGGTGGCCAGTCAAATAAAGCCTGCAGGGATTGGTAGGCTTTCTGCACAAAGGCCAGTCCGACCATGGATATTGCTTCGGAGCTTTCTTCATTGCGATCATGGTGACTCATCATGCCAATTGACGTTTTGGCAACGGGCGGTGGCAATATCGCACCAGCCTGTGGTAGCTGGCTTTGGAGGTAGATCTGAAGCGGTGAAACAGGGTTCTGCTTTCTGTAAGCCGTCAGCTTAATGCCCCACCCTTCAGCAGTAACAATTGAAGAGCGCGCGGCTGAGGGGGCACCCTGAAGATTAAAGTTTATGGCGCTGATCGTACCCGCATGAAGGGGGCACACCAAAGACGACAGTAGAAGACTCCATACAATAAACGACAGAGAACGCTGCAACAGACTAAGCAATGGTTTCAACCCTTTGTCCCTCCCTGGCTTTCATTTACCTGTTAATACCGCGCCCACAGGGCATGAGTGGTGACATTTTTATTATCAGTAACTATTCAGCACCCAGCAAAGGATGGTTGTTGTAATTCTTAAGAGCTATAAGCAGAGCCTCAAATACATGATGACCCTGCTTTCTCGCCGATGATATATAACTTCGTATCCGACTGTACCACTTGGCACCTTTTTCACTTCTGAAGCTGCCGGATATTTTTTGCTTCACCTTGCCGTTTCGAACATCTTGCTCACTTCCGTTATTATCGAAGGGGACGGCAAAATCAATCATGAACCTTAAGGTTTCCTCCTGAAAATTCACCAATCGTTTGAAGAGGTTGAACGCTTTGGTGTTTTTTACTTTGTCGAGTCCAAGCTTCTCACGACTCAGCTCCATAGATTCTGCTTCTTTGTCCTTAGCCTTTTTAGCTGTCCGTTCGAAGACGGCTTCGATACGCTTGTAAATAACTTCCGGCATACTCTGCATGCCTGCTTTTCGAAACCCCTTGGTTAAATGCCAAGCCAACCTCAATAAGCGCTGAAGACGGGCAGCAAGATAATTGCCATCTCTGTCTATGACACCCTGAAGCTCTCTTAAATGGTGAGCATTACACAACGCGTGGGCGGCAGCGTAACGAAAATAAGCTTTGTAATGGTCGTGTACCAGAACTCCGCAGAACAACAACAAAACGTAACTATTCAGCACCCCCTGCAATAATTGAGTAATATGTGGTTTTAGTTATAAGCCTTCTCTTTTCTTGGCTTCAGGACACTCTCATTGTTGTACTGTTATCTAAGATTGGAGCTTTGAGCACCTTGCCAAGGGTCAGATGTCGTTTATTTGCTCTATTTCAACGATAAAAGGCTATTTTCTTGAATCTGCTTTTTTGGTCGGATTTTTTTATCCCTTGCGGGACAAGCTCTTCACAAAGTTCACCTTTTTTGTGGGGGTGCTGAATAGTTACAACAAAACACCCATTTTCTCCATGGCTGAGTGTCCTTTACTGGGATCGAGGTGATACAGCGTCCATTGATCAGTGCGCATGACGTGCATCCACCAAAGTGTTCCACAGACCCTCATACCAGTCTCATCAGCACCGGCGACGGGTTCGTTGATGAGTGCATCAATGATGACTTGTTCTGTGGAAGCCAGCTGGGTGTACGCAACGTCCTGAAACGCGCAAATTGAGCCGGGACTAACCTCAAGACCGAAGATATCCCAGAAAAATTCTGACACACGCTTGTAAGGAATAAGCTGAAATTGACACAGGTAGACTGCAAATGCCTGAGTTTTCGGGCCGTACTGCACATGAGCATTCACACCCTCAGGAAACCGGGCCTGGTTTGTGTGCCCGCAGGTGCATTCTTTAACTTCAGCCACATGAGCTGTCACTTCGAAACAATCAAAACAACCCGGTTCAAACACTTGCCGCTCTACACATCGAATGGGTTCGACAGAAAGGAGCGACCGCTGGCAAATTTCACAATCTTTTATCGGATAACAGTGAGTATGGTCGGGGGCAGCGACCTGTTTAAGTGTGCAGCCCTTGTGACCAGGTTGTCCGCCAACGTTACGGTTTGACGACTGCCGTAGACTTTTTGGGTTTGGTTTGTCGTCATTTGCTTTTTGATCAGGATTATTATCGGCTGCTGCATCCGCATCGCTCTTGTTTGAGCTTCCGGGGGACGGTGGTTTGGCGTAACCGTCGGTAGATGGCGGCTTGCTGCTGTTTCGACTGTTTAATTTCAACCTGCCTTCAAGCTCTTTGCAGTGCTCATCAAGTTTTGCAAACTCCGCTTGTTGCTTGGCAATAATGGCAAGCAGCATCGCGATGGTTTGAAAATCTGGAGCAGATTGGTTCATGGCAGCGCAGGAAAAAAAACTTACCTCTACTAATTTGGTACAAATTCTTAAAAATGCCAGTTTATTTTTAGGGGGGCTGAATAGTTACTATTATCGGTAGTGGGTTAAACCTGTAGGTTCCGAAAAGTCAGCTATAATACGACAGTAGACGTATTACTAGCGAGTTAAATATGACTTGTTCTTCAATAGTACGCTGTAGTACTTGTGACAGCCAAAACATCAAATACATCGGTGTTAGCGCCCATAATGTACCGCGCTACCTGTGTTGTAATATTGACTGCCATGTTAAAACGTTCATGCTCAAATATCGTTACAAAGCCTACGAGCCTGGAGTTAAGGAAAAAATCGTTGAGATGGCAATTAATGGCAGTGGCGTAAGGGACACAGGGAGGGTGTTGGGTATTAGTAAAACGACTGTCATAAACACCTTAAAAAAAAAGAAAAAGGCTTAATCAAAGTTAATCCTAATATCCGCACAATGGAGCTTGGAGATGAGAGTAATATACATCTAGAGCCTGCCTGCGAAGAGGCAGAGCTTGATGAGCAATGGTCATTTGTTAATAGTAAATTTAACCAGCGCTGGCTTTGGCACGCAGTTGACCATACCACCAATACGGTTCTTGCTTATGCCTTTGGAAAGCGAACTGACAAGGTATTTAAGACTCTAAAAGAGCTGCTCGCTCCATTTAATATAAAGAGATTTTATACTGATAATTGGGGTGCATATGATCGGCATCTTAATCCAGCAGAGGGGTGTGTGGCTTGAATAATGTCAGGCATGCAGGTTGTGAGCCACTGGAAACCCGTAGCGATCCATCTTCGACCAGAAAGCATCCCAATAACCCGTTGACTTCGCCAGAGCTCGTAATGTTAATAGCATTGACGCCCCTTGTTCCTTCCATCGCATGCCTGACTTACACATGCGCTGCTTAACCAGCGTTTTGCAAGCAGCTTCTGTTACACCAGAACCAATTGGTAACTTGTTTTCCAACGCTTCTGGATAAATCATTTGGTGCCAGTGATTTTTGAAATAAGTTCTGGCTTTATCCAGTTTTTCTTTAGAAACAAGACGTTTATTCCCGGGAGCTGCTTTCTTTAATTCCAACCATAAACGTTTTGCCTTACCAGGGGTGTTTTTTAATTCGTGCAGTGTTGATCTTAACCAGGCTTTGCGTTCATTCTGCATTTTTTTACCCGGATATATAGCTTCTGCCGCTTCTGCCACATATTCGCTAACGTGATAAAAATCCAGAATTTGAATCGATGTAACAGGCTCAAGAAACGTCCAATTATCTGGCGCCCCATCAGCAACTCCAACGTAAGTGGCATCAGGAAAACGAGACTTCATTTTCTCAATGTCAGAAGAGAACCGCCTTATAAAAGTTTCTTTTCCGTATTCGGGGGCAGCGGCAGCGTACACCGTGTGCATTCGATTTCCTTCTTCATCATAAAGCGCAATAGTTCCGCACATTGCAATTCTGTAGCCCTCTTTATAAAGCAAGTTTGCACCATCCAGCCCCAAGCTAACTGTGGCTACTGGCTCGGGTAAATCCGGTAATTCATAAGTCCAGGATTCTTCTTTGGCCTGAGCAATACTGGCAACAACTTCTGCCAGGTCTTTAGCGGTTCTTCGATGGATTTTACGTCCGTGGTTTCTTAGAAAATCTTGCTCTACTTCAGTGGAAGGCATGTGGGCAAACTTCCAACTGACCATGCAGGCATGTCGCGGGGTTGAATTAACAACAATTCGTGCAGATTGATCAAGCTTTATTCCAGCCAGATATCGCTGCACCAGAACCGGCCCGGTGAACAGCTGAGTCCACCGGGCAAAAACCTCATCCCGGCTCCAGCTTTCAGCAACAGCTGCATTAATGTGCAATACCACATGGTAATGATTCGACATCACCGCATAAGCGCAGACTTCTATGGCAAATACTGAAACCAGCGCATCCAGACGATCTACTACCCACTGCCGACGATGCTCATAATCCTGACCGGAGAACGAATCCTTGCCACAGAGAAAAGCACGACGAACGCAGCGAGCCATGCAGTGGTAGTAAGGTGTACTGGAACGGTCAATCAGGTTTCTGCGTGCACGGGTCATGGCTTCTCCTGCGTATGAACAATCAATGGCAGAAGAAAGATAGATCAGATTTTGTTGAGGTCAAATCATTGGCTGTCCCTTTTATTAACCGTCCCACCGCTCGCCGGAATTGGTTGTTCCAACCTATAGTCTTCAACCATTCATCAGAATCAATGCCCAGCCGTTCCAGAATAGGAGGCGCATCATGCCTTATATGACCTCGCTTATCCGGCCGGATTTCTCTTCCAGCCCAGTCAACCAGTTCCAGGTAATTAACCAAAGTAAAAGGAATCGCAATCTCAGGATTTTGTCCCTGGGCCCGAAGGGGCTTTAACTGCACACTCTGTTTTTTATCCGTGGTAGCCGTGTACTTTTTGATACGACATTGTATAGAAGTAAAGTCCGATGATTCGGGTGTTTTGGCCAGCTTTGCTCTAATCGGATTCAGATCCACATAAGCCATGCAGGTCAGCAATGCGGCTTCGTCCAACAACGCCTGACTTTTAAAACGTCCCTCCCAGAAACGACCTTTACACTGGTCTTCTTTGTTCGCTTCCCTGGCCAGGTGCTCATTCAAACACCTCATGAACCAGCTGATATCCATCAAACGACTGCGGTATTCTTCAGCATATTCATCTACCCGCAAGAGTTCGCCTTGATCAAGCTTTATTCCAGCCAGATAACGCTGCACAAGAACAGGCCCGGTGAATAATTGTGTCCATCGTGCAAAGATATCATCACGATTCCAGCTCTCTGCAGCAGCCGTATTGATATGCAACACCACATGATAATGATTCGACATCACTGCATAAGCGCAGACTTCTATGGCAAATACTGAAATCAGCGCATCCAGACGATCTACTACCCACTGCCGACGATGCTCATAATCCTGACCGGAGAACGAATCCTTGCCACAGAGAAAAGCACGACGAACGCAGCGAGCCATGCAGTGGTAGTAAGGTGTACTGGAACGGTCAATCAGGTTTCTGCGTGCACGGGTCATGGCTTCTCCTGCGTATGAACAATCAATGGCAGAAGAAAGATAGATCAGATTTTGTTGAGGTCAAATCATTGGCTGTCCCTTTTATTTGTTTATAAAGTCGTCGGCATAACGGACAAATCGAAGCTTTCGTCTTTCCAGTTCCCAATCCAGATTATTCAATACGACATTGGAAAGTACAGGTGACAATGGGCCGCCCTGTGGTACACCTTCTGTCGTTGCCTGTTTTCTTCCGTTGATTTCAACACCGGACTTCAAATAGCGATTGATCAATCTAAGAAATTCATGATCCTGATGTTTCGTTTCGAGCTGTTTCATCAATAAATCATGATTAACGCAGTCGAAGAACGCTTCAAGATCGCAGTCTACTACCCAGTCGTGACCCTTACGCAGAGTATCTTGCGCATAGAGTATCGCTTGCTGTGCTCTTCGTCGGGGACGAAATCCATAACTGTTGTCGTGGAATTCGCATTCCCATTCTTCCTGAAGCACCTGAGCTATCGCTTGCTGTATTAAGCGATCCAATACAGTAGGGATACCCAGTTTTCGCTTGCGACCGTCCGGCTTAGGAATTTCCACCCTTAATACCGGTTTTGGAGAGTAAGTTCCGTCAATTAATCGTTGTCGTATCGTAGACCAATGTCGTTTGAGAAAGGTAGGAAGGTCAGTGACGGTCATGCCATCAACGCCCGGAGCTCCTTTATTACGTTGAACTTGTTTCAAAGCCCGCACCAGATTATTCCTATCCAGTACACGACTCATTAAAGATGAACAAAAGGTGCCTCTCTTGAATTATGAGTGGTTCAATTGGATTTCCCATTTCCGATTCATCCTCCGGATTGTCCAGAGACAACAGAAGTTGCTTGTCAGATGCCATTCAGAAACACTTCCCCAACGAGTACTTTCCTTGATTTGTTCTGGCCTTCAGTGGCAAGAGACCACCTATTATGCCGTCTGCTGACTTCTGCCATACGATCACACCCGATTGCTCTGATGTCAGTTGTTCCCTCAACATACGACAGACCTCCCGAGGTAAGACACTTAACTTTCATCGCGTAAACGCCCAATTTATAAAACGTATCCCTATTGCAGATGGAGAGCTTAGTGGTCACGTGCCCACTGGCTCCAGATACGTCACACCTCATATTGGGTTTCTGTTCGTCGCCCCGCGATTTTGCGTTGGACTTCCTTCAGACCCTGCCTCGCGACAACGCCCTCGCCTAAAGCGCCTACTGTTGGTGCCCTTTCGCTAACCTTCGGCTCTGCGAATACCTGGTAAGAGGACTTTCACCTCTCTAGTTAAGTGCCATGCTCGGCACACACGCCCAAATCAGGTGCGCCGTAGGCGTCACCTGCATTTTTTTGGTACGCCCGGCATGGGCATGAACTTATGGGGTGCAAGTCCCCTGTGGGTAAACCAGCATCTGACTGGCGGTAAAGACGCCTGCTGATGATAACCACTAGCTTAAGGCAAGTGCAATCTCGTGAGAGATTGTGCGGAGGCAGTCTGACTGCAAAAGTGCGAGCCGACGGACAGAAATCGCATACAAGGCCGACTTCTCGTGGGCGAGTGAGCCAAAGATCACAAAGCCCTCTGGTTTGAGAGATACGGTAAATGCGGCGGTTGTGCACTGACAGTTCATGTTCTTATCCGGGGAGATCTGCTCAACATGCGATCGGTCAATCCCAGTTCTCAGCCACTGGTTACAACAGGCTCGGCGAGCAGTGATTCATCACCCTGTTCGAGCAAACCCGATGACAACCGATAGCGCCTGCAGGAGCAATTTTGCATGGTGATTGGACAGAAGTCAGCAGAGGCCATAGTAGTTGTTCGACAGGAGTCGTCAACGAAGGGCTGAACATAGAAAGCAGAGAGGAGTCATTTGCCCTCAATAGCGAATGTGCCGACCGGCTCTTACTCGATATTGGCGACAGTTTATGAAACCAGCTCTGGTTAACATTGAGTGTGCATGGAACCAAACCTTGGACTCAAGAATGAGGATAAAGGTGACAGTTACAGGCTACTGAACTCAATGAAGGTTAAAACTTTCTGTGAACCGCCCGGTGCGGACCCGCAAGCCGTGGTGGTGTGGGGAGGGCTGGAGAAAAACCAGCCCTTACCCGATGTACGCCCGGCATGGGCATGAACTTATGGGGTGCAAGTCCCCTGTGGGTAAACCAGCATCTGACTGGCGGTAAAGACGCCTGCTGATGATAACCACTAGCTTAAGGCAAGTGCAATCTCGTGAGAGATTGTGCGGAGGCAGTCTGACTGCAAAAGTGCGAGCCGACGGACAGAAATCGCATACAAGGCCGACTTCTCGTGGGCGAGTGAGCCAAAGATCACAAAGCCCTCTGGTTTGAGAGATACGGTAAATGCGGCGGTTGTGCACTGACAGTTCATGTTCTTATCCGGGGAGATCTGCTCAACATGCGATCGGTCAATCCCAGTTCTCAGCCACTGGTTACAACAGGCTCGGCGAGCAGTGATTCATCACCCTGTTCGAGCAAACCCGATGACAACCGATAGCGCCTGCAGGAGCAATTTTGCATGGTGATTGGACAGAAGTCAGCAGAGGCCATAGTAGTTGTTCGACAGGAGTCGTCAACGAAGGGCTGAACATAGAAAGCAGAGAGGAGTCATTTGCCCTCAATAGCGAATGTGCCGACCGGCTCTTACTCGATATTGGCGACAGTTTATGAAACCAGCTCTGGTTAACATTGAGTGTGCATGGAACCAAACCTTGGACTCAAGAATGAGGATAAAGGTGACAGTTACAGGCTACTGAACTCAATGAAGGTTAAAACTTTCTGTGAACCGCCCGGTGCGGACCCGCAAGCCGTGGTGGTGTGGGGAGGGCTGGAGAAAAACCAGCCCTTACCCGATGTACGCCCGGCATGGGCATGAACTTATGGGGTGCAAGTCCCCTGTGGGTAAACCAGCATCTGACTGGCGGTAAAGACGCCTGCTGATGATAACCACTAGCTTAAGGCAAGTGCAATCTCGTGAGAGATTGTGCGGAGGCAGTCTGACTGCAAAAGTGCGAGCCGACGGACAGAAATCGCATACAAGGCCGACTTCTCGTGGGCGAGTGAGCCAAAGATCACAAAGCCCTCTGGTTTGAGAGATACGGTAAATGCGGCGGTTGTGCACTGACAGTTCATGTTCTTATCCGGGGAGATCTGCTCAACATGCGATCGGTCAATCCCAGTTCTCAGCCACTGGTTACAACAGGCTCGGCGAGCAGTGATTCATCACCCTGTTCGAGCAAACCCGATGACAACCGATAGCGCCTGCAGGAGCAATTTTGCATGGTGATTGGACAGAAGTCAGCAGAGGCCATAGTAGTTGTTCGACAGGAGTCGTCAACGAAGGGCTGAACATAGAAAGCAGAGAGGAGTCATTTGCCCTCAATAGCGAATGTGCCGACCGGCTCTTACTCGATATTGGCGACAGTTTATGAAACCAGCTCTGGTTAACATTGAGTGTGCATGGAACCAAACCTTGGACTCAAGAATGAGGATAAAGGTGACAGTTACAGGCTACTGAACTCAATGAAGGTTAAAACTTTCTGTGAACCGCCCGGTGCGGACCCGCAAGCCGTGGTGGTGTGGGGAGGGCTGGAGAAAAACCAGCCCTTACCCGATGTACGCCCGGCATGGGCATGAACTTATGGGGTGCAAGTCCCCTGTGGGTAAACCAGCATCTGACTGGCGGTAAAGACGCCTGCTGATGATAACCACTAGCTTAAGGCAAGTGCAATCTCGTGAGAGATTGTGCGGAGGCAGTCTGACTGCAAAAGTGCGAGCCGACGGACAGAAATCGCATACAAGGCCGACTTCTCGTGGGCGAGTGAGCCAAAGATCACAAAGCCCTCTGGTTTGAGAGATACGGTAAATGCGGCGGTTGTGCACTGACAGTTCATGTTCTTATCCGGGGAGATCTGCTCAACATGCGATCGGTCAATCCCAGTTCTCAGCCACTGGTTACAACAGGCTCGGCGAGCAGTGATTCATCACCCTGTTCGAGCAAACCCGATGACAACCGATAGCGCCTGCAGGAGCAATTTTGCATGGTGATTGGACAGAAGTCAGCAGAGGCCATAGTAGTTGTTCGACAGGAGTCGTCAACGAAGGGCTGAACATAGAAAGCAGAGAGGAGTCATTTGCCCTCAATAGCGAATGTGCCGACCGGCTCTTACTCGATATTGGCGACAGTTTATGAAACCAGCTCTGGTTAACATTGAGTGTGCATGGAACCAAACCTTGGACTCAAGAATGAGGATAAAGGTGACAGTTACAGGCTACTGAACTCAATGAAGGTTAAAACTTTCTGTGAACCGCCCGGTGCGGACCCGCAAGCCGTGGTGGTGTGGGGAGGGCTGGAGAAAAACCAGCCCTTACCCCAGGGCCATCTCATTTGGCACTAACCATCAAATAACACTTTGAAATAGGCAGAATGTACAATAAAACATTCTGAAAATTTGGCATCCTATGCTTGAATAATAAGGATGCCGTAAGTGACTCTCTTGGATACTTTTTCAGAATTGACCGAAGTTCGTGCAGATAATCATCGCTACCCACTTTCACACCTCGTATTCATTGCCGTTTGCATGATTACCTGCGGTGCTGAAGACTGGAAAATGGTCTCATATCTTGGCAAGAAAAAGTTATCCTGGCTTAAGCTCTATATCCCTTTACCCCACGGAATTCCTTCCCAGCACACCTTTATCAGAGTATTCGAACGCATTGATCCGGACGAATTTCGTCAATGCTTTATAACCTGGGTAAGCCTGATTGCTCAACGCACCCATGGAGAAGTCATCGCTATTGATGGTAAAACACTGAGACGTTCCTACGACAAAGGGAGCAATAAGGCCGCTATTCATATGGTCAATGCGTGGGCCAGTCAGACTGGAATGGTACTCGGACAACTAAAAACATCAGAAAAGTCGAACGAGATTACAGCCATCCCAGCTCTTCTGGATATGCTGGAAGTGAGTGGCTGTATCATCAGCACTGACGCAATGGGTTGCCAGAAAGCTATTGCTGAAAAAATCAGAGAAAAAGGTGCTGATTACCTTCTAGCTGTTAAAGGAAATCAAAAGTCACTGCACGACGATATCAAACTTTATCTTGATGATCTTGCAACCAGAAAAATCTTACCTGAAAGCACCCAATTTCATGAAACTATTGATAAAGGGCATGGTCGCATAGAAGCTCGACGATGTTGGGTAAGTACTGATATTAGCTGGCTTGAGCAACGTAATGACTGGCGAGATCTTACGATGATCGGAGTCGTGGAAAGTGAGCGTCATGAGGGTGAAAAGGTCAGCCTTGAGCGTCGTTATTTTATATCAAGCATGACAACCGATGCCGAGAATTTCATGAGATCTGTTCGGGCTCATTGGTCGGTTGAAAACAACTTACATTGGGTTCTGGATATTGGGTTTAGAGAAGATGAATGTCGTATCAGAAAAGGCTTTGGTCCTGAGAACATGGCCGTTTACAGACAGATAGCACTTAACTTGTTAAAGCAGGAAACTTCTCTGAAACTTGGAGTGAAAAACCGACGCATAATGGCAACGGCAGATGATGAGTACAGAACACTGTTACTTCAAGGTGTTATTGGAGGTTAGTGCCAAATGAGATGGCCCTGGCCCTTACCCGATTTAGGTGGCTGCCGAGTGCAAATAAAGGTATTAATATAGAGGAGTCCTCTACCAAGTAACTCTCATATTTTGAATTAGGGTGCTCCAATATCACCGACATCTGATTCTTCATAGGGAAAACATTTTGTACAACTGATACCACATAACCTAATTGGTCATAAAGATACCACGTTGGATATAAAAGCAAACGACTGGTTACTAAGGCTAATCGATAAATGACCTTATGGTTATATATATTAAAGCTGATTATATCATCTGCTCCGAAAGAAGCATGAGATACAGAAAAAGAGAGGGCTAATATGAGCATATTTAACCGCATGGCCAGCCAAAGTATTCTGATTGAGAATATTACAATAGATGCTTTGTATGGTTTTGCCACCTAATCGGGATGAATAATTGAGAAATAATTGAGGACAGCCATATATTTACAACATTAAATAATTCTTCTCTGGTAACTCACGCAGGCAGCAACAAGAAAAAGTGTTTTTATAGATAGGTTGATAAAGAATCGACTTAGATTTCAAACAGATGTATTTAAAAAACTGAACGAAGGCAGAAATACTGTAGTTTCAATATTACGGGGTTATTGAAGCAGGTTGTTTCAAATGAAGTTTTGAAGTTTGACTAATATATGCTCACCCTGAAAATACTCGACAGCATGCCGTTAGTCCTTGCATCCATTGTTGTCCTACTTGTTCTGCGTATGCCCGCATTGATGCTAACCGACCCACCGCTCGCCGGAATTGGTTGTTCCAACCGATGGTCTTCAACCATTCATCAGGATCAATGCCCAATCGTTCCAGAATCGGAGGCGCATCATGCCTTATATGACCACGCTTATCCGGCCGAATTTCTCTTCCAGCCCAGTCAACCAGTTCCAGATAGTTGACCAAAGTAAAAGGAATTGCAATCTCAGGGTTTTGTCCCTGGGCACGAAGGGGCTTTAACTGCACACTCTGTTTTTTATCCGTGGTAGCCGTGTACTTTTTGATACGACACTCTATGCGACTCTCTATACGACTCTCTATACGACATTGTATAGAAGTAAAGTCCGACGATTCAGGTGTTTTGGCCAGCTTTGCTCTAATCGGATTCAGATCCACATAAGCCATGCAGGTCAGTAAAGCGGCTTCGTCCAACAGTGCCTGACTTTTATATCGTCCTTCCCAGAAACGACCTTTACACTGATCTTCTTTGTTTGCTTCCCTGGCCAGATGCTCATTCAAACACCTCATGAACCAGCTGACATCCATCAAACGACAGCGGTATTCTTCAGCATATTCATCTACCCGCAAGAGTTCGCCTTGATCAAGCTTTATTCCAGCCAGATAACGCTGCACAAGAACAGGCCCGGTGAATAATTGTGTCCATCGGGCAAAGATATCATCACGGTTCCAGCTCTCTGCAGCAGCCGTATTGATATGTAACACCACATGATAATGGTTCGACATCACCGCATAGGCGCAGACTTCTATGGCAAATACTGAAACTAGCGCATCCAGACGATCCACCACCCACTGACGACGGTGCTCATAATCCTGACCGGAAAATTTATCCTTGCCACAGAGAAATGCACGACGGACACAGCGGGCCATGCAGTGGTAGTAGGGTGTACTGGAACGGTCTATCAGGTTTCTGCGTGCACGGGTCATGGCTTCTCCTGCGTATGAACAATCAATGGCAGAAGAAAGATAGATCAGATTTTGTTGAGGTCAAATCATTGGCTGTCCCTTTTATTTCTTCATATTTCTTCAAGCCACTCAAGTTGCTTTTTTGTTCCCAGTTGTCCCGCTTCATTTAAGGCATCTTGCAAATGATTTTCGAAATCCACCATTGAGCGATTGTGCGGGATTTTGATAACGATTTCTGTGATTTCATCGTTGGATGAAAGGACTGAGCTGTACATATTTCTCAACGCCAAAAAGCCTATACGACCATACTAGTGTAGTCGTTTTTCTTGACATTGTTTAAATCACACACCCATAATCCTGACCCGAGAATCTATCCTTGCCACAGAGAAAAGCACGACGAACGCAGCGAGCCATGCAGTGGTAGTAAGGTGTACTGGAACGGTCAATCAGGTTTCTGCGAGCACGGGTCATGGCTTCTCCTGCGTATGAACAATCAATGGCAGAAGAAAGATAGATCAGATTTTGTTGAGGTCAAATCATTGGCTGTCCCTTTTATTATGTTATGTTGGCTGTCCCTTTTATTATGCTGTCCAGTCGACAAGGACAAGTCACCTTTGCCTACATCAACAGCGAAACCGGCAAAACAGACACCCGAACTCTGTCTGGTGAAGATTTTTTGTGGTTGGTATTAAAACACGTCCTTCCCAAACGCTTCCGACGATCTCGGGATTACGGATTTCTACACAGCAATGCAAAGAAGCGACTGTTTTTGGTGCAGCTACTTCTGAACGTCATTATCAGCCCAATAAAAGCCATTATTCGACCGGTATTCAAATGCAGAAAGTGTGGCGAATCCATGAAGCACATTGCATTCCGTTTTATGAAACCGACCTGAGTTAATAGAAAGAAATCTTCACCGCCATTCACAAGAACGGAGGGAATAACAGACCGTCTTACAGAATAATAAAGCGTCAGACTACTATTAAGCAGTGGTCGGATGGCTCACATCTTGAATAAAGAGCGTTCAGGAAAAACGCTCTGATTTAATACGCGCAAGAAAAGATATCTTCAATAGACCACCTTCACCATAAATCAACCCGGGCTTGTGCAACAACAGGATAAGATTGCGGCTGGGCGCAATCTATCCTTATTCGTTATGCAGCGTTTCTGGTGAGGTGAAATCTTTTAAAAAGTGGTTGATATTCCCCGTTTTTTTAATAGAGACGGTATCTTTTTGCATATCCCCTCCGGAAACTGTTGCTGAACTGTAACCTACATTAGTTGTTTGCTCCTCTCCAGATGGGGTGTAATTAAAAGTGTTCATTAGAAGTTTTCTGCCCACAAAACCTCAATATGAACGATAATGTAAGAGTATTTCTCAACCCTAGTTAGTATTATGCCCTCACCTATTTCTCTTGCTGATAGACTTGCAGCCCACCCCGAGCTTGAGCTTAGAGTTTCTGCACTTCTGGATATTGTTGAAGCCGAGTCAGGTCTTCTGGATCGTGCTGATGATGCTGAAGAAGCCGTCATTGCCCACCTGCGTGAAATGGGCAATGAACTGCTTACTGGCTGGGGTACCTACAAGGAAGATCAAAAATTTGGCGAGGCTTGCCTGAAGCACCCCGGAGCTAAAACTCAAAAAAAAACACTTATTGGCTGAGCACCTATGGGAAAATAGAAGTTCTTGAACGCTGCCAGACGGTAGACAAGCATCGGGTCAGACCTTTCAGTCATGCCGCTCATATTCACTGTCGCGACTACTCCCGCACAATTCAACGTAAAATTGTAGACTTTGGTGCAGATAGTTCTTTTCAGGCAGCTGCAAAAAAAATACATGAACATTATGGTATTGATGTGCCTGAGTCTTCTATTCGAGCCATAACTCTTGAGCACGCAAGCTGTATGCAAAATGATTCCATCAGTGCATCACAAAATCGTCAGGACTGCCTCGGTGAAGCTGCCCAGTTCATAGGAGAAATGGATGGAAGCATGATTCCTGTTGTCCTCATTGATGAAGAGGCAGAAGGTGACAAACGCAAAGCACGTAAAACTGAATGGCAGGAGGCTAAACTTTGCCAGGTCTATAAGCTGGGTAGTTCAGATAAACGTCATCAGGCCACAATGGGAGGGCCGGATGAAGCAGGTGACCAGTGGTTGAGTTGTGCAATAGAGCAGGGGCTCAACCGGCAATCCTCTATCCATTGCGTGAGCGATGGAGCCACCTGGATTGCCAACCAGACAAAGAGAGTGTTTGGAGAGCAAGGAAGTTTCCTCGTTGACTATTATCATCTCTCTGAGCACTTCGCTGATGCAGCAGAAGAGTGTGTCGGGTTTAACAAGGAAACACGTGTACAGTGGCGGCATATCCAGCAGGAACGCATGAAATCTGGCAATGTTAATGCCGTCATGGCAGAGCTTGATCCGCATAGAAACGGAAAGAAAGGCAAAGCAGCCAATAAACCAGAGGAGTGTCACCGATATATCCGAAACCGTCCAGGGCAATTCGAATATGCTGCAGCAGAAGCAGCCAATCTTCCCATTGGCTCTGGCGAAATAGGAAGTTCTAACAGTGCAGTAGTGCAGATGCGACTAAAAATACCGGGTGCTTGGTGGAAGCCTTCCATCGCAGGAGCAATGCTTTGCTTAAGAACATTGCGTTCTAACGGGGACTGGGATCAGTACTGGCAGCAAGCAGGATAATGGGTAGATGGAACACTTTTAATTACACCCCTCCAGATGGAGAACCTAGCCTATTTCCATCACCCCAATTATGAGTTCTCTCCGATCCGGTTAGTGAGCCACCCAAAGATGCAATTTTATCAAAAAGAAAATCCGCATAATTAGGAAATAAGAAGCATGCGATCAAGCTTGCCCAGCCCACATATACATATTGAGGATAAAAATTATTAAGAATTATAAGTGATGTAATGCCTATGATATAACCTCTTCTTAAAGCAAGGCGGCTTCCTGCACTTTTAGCTTGATAAGGAAACTCAAGTAGATTCATCGAAAGTGTATAATTATGTTCTCTTTGGTGCGTGCTATTGGCTATAAGATTCTGAAATTGAGGGTAATATTGGGTCAGAGTAGTTACATTGATATTCCAACAGGTATTCATGTCAGTGAGGTTTCTACTTGGAAAAAGAGAGCTCAATTGGGATATCTCATTTTCCGAAATCTGAGTCATCAAGTCGCTATTCTCTTCAAAATCAAAATTCCATGGCCATGTTGCTATTTTATCAAGATTGGTAATGGCGTAGACTTTATTATTGCTGCCATATCCATCAAGAGTACAGAGAATAAGCCCTGAGTTATTTGCTAAAGCTGAGTGTGTAAATAACATTAAAAAAAAAGCATGGGCAATGCTAGATCGTCGAAAGTACGCTGTATTCATAACATCTTTATTCCAAAGCTACATTAATAAGGATTTAGTAGCTTAGACAATTTTTTTCTGTTGTGAATTTTAGAAGAATTGAGTTTGATTGAGCTGCATAACGCTTAGTAGATGTACTAATACAGAATACCCGTTATATAGTAAGCGCGAATTTAACCCACGTCCTATCGCATTAACTCCGGATCGGAAATCATAAGCCTCTCAAGACTGATGAGGCAATGATGAAAGCACCTAATGATTTAACGAAGCAGTGGCAGCAACGACTTCAAACCTGGCGTGACTCCAGCAATTCCCCACGTTTCATTAAACCCCTTGGTATCACTAGCGTACGGAGTCGTATATATTTTGTATGCTCGTGATAAATAGTCGAGTTTTTGGGAAAAATTACATATCTCAACACGTAAGCAGCTGTAGCTGCGCCCTGCGTGTGATGCTTCTTATACGCTGTTACCGATGTCGTATAAGCATGGGGAATAGCTGGCGTGACTCTGGCTTAAGTCAGAAAGAGTGGTGTACTCAACACGACATCAAGCAGCCTCAATTCTGGTACTGGAAGAAAAAGCTGGGTGTCTCTCAACATTCAAGTCCATTAAAAAAACGGCTTTGTACCGGTTACCCTGTCTCAGGAAATTCGACCGTCACCAGAACTAACCGTCGCATTACCCAACGGGTTAACGGTATCCGGCATTGATCAGAATAATCTCTCGCTCGCCGGGCAACTGATCGAGTTGCTAAAATGACCGCCATCATGCGTCCATCAGTGACGCTTACCGATGTGTACCTCTATCGTGATCCTGTTGATTTTCGGAAGTCGTTCAAAGGACTGGCGGTTCTGGTCGAGCAGGAACTGGGTCATAACCCTTTTAGGAGTTTTTTTGGGGACATCCATATACTTTCACCAAACTGAATCCATTGGTAAGTGAACAATTATTTAAGTTTTGTGTTGAATATATGGATATCCCTTTTATTCTGACACCAAACATCACATCAATAACAGGCTTTGCAACCATACCTGGAACCGAAGTGCTGCCAACATGCTCAATTCCGCCGTAGTTCCATTCGCCTGTTAAAGCCATTAAATGGCCTTTTTCTTTCTCAAATTTTGAAGGCCAAGAAAGGTCATATTCTTCAAGGATTACTGGTGCACTACTCATACTATGGGATTTCTCTAGTGATGCTAACAGCAGGTTATACCATTGCCGGTTTCTAATATGTGTTATGAGCATGGCTTTTCAGGCTCAGAGACAAGGCGGAGTGACGAGTCATAGCCGTAGCTATGGCGAGGAACTCCAACGCAGGATCTGAGCCTGAAAAGGCAGCGCAATAGCATAATTAGAATTCGGAAATGGAAAATAATTGGAATAATTGAGGACAGCCATATATTTACAACATTAAATAATTCTTCTCTGGTAACTCACGCAGACAGCAACAAGAAAAAGTGTTTTTATAGATAGGTTGATAAAGAATCGACTTAGATATCAAACTGATGTATTTAAAAACTGAACGAAGGCAGAAATACTGTAGTTTCAATATTACGGTGATATTGAAGCAGGTTGTTTCAAATGAAGTTTTGAAGTTTGACTAATATATGCTCACCCTGAAAATACTCGACAGCATGCCGTTAGTCCTTGCACCCATTGTTGTCCTACTTGTTCTGCGTATGCCCGCATTGATGTTAACCGACCCACCGCTCGACGGAATTGATTGTTCCAACCTATGGTCTTCAACCATTCATCAGAATCAATGCCCAGCCGTTCCAGAATAGGAGGCGCATCATGCCTTATATGCCCACTCTTATCCGGCCGGATTTCTCTTCCAGCCCAGTCAACCAGTTCCAGGTAATTAACCAAAGTAAAAGGAATCGCAATCTCAGGATTTTGTCCCTGGGCCCGAAGGGGCTTTAACTGCACACTCTGTTTTTTATCCGTGGTAGCCGTGTACTTTTTGATACGACACTCTATGCGACTCTCTATACGACTCTATATACGACACCGTATAGAAGTAAAGTCCGATGATTCAGGTGTTTTGGCCAGCTTTGCTCTAATCGGATTCAGATCCACATAAGCCATGCAGGTCAGCAATGCGGCTTCGTCCAACAACGCCTGACTTTTAAAACGTCCCTCCCAGAAACGACCTTTACACTGGTCTTCTTTGTTCGCTTCCCTGGCCAGATGCTCATTGAGACAACGCATGAACCAGCTGATATCCATCAAACGGCCTCGGTACTCTTCTGCGTATTCATCCACTCGTAAGAGTTCACCCTGATCAAGCTTTATTCCAGTCAGATATCGCTGCACCAGAACCGGCCCGGTGAACAGCTGAGTCCACCGGGCAAAAACCTCATCCCGGCTCCAGCTTTCAGCAACAGCTGCATTAATGTGCAATACCACATGGTAATGATTCGACATCACCGCATAAGCGCAGACTTCTATGGCAAACACTGAAACCAGCGCATCCAGACGATCTACTACCCACTGCCGACGATGCTCATAATCCTGACCCGAGAATGCATCCTTGCCACAGAGAAAAGCACGACGAACGCAGCGAGCCATGCAGTGGTAGTAAGGTGTACTGGAACGGTCAATCAGGTTTCTGCGAGCACGGGTCATGGCTTCTCCTGCGTATGAACAATCAATGGCAGAAAAAGATAGATCAGATTTTGTTGAGGTCAAATCATTGGCTGTCCCTTTTATTACGCCCTCACTGACGTGTGTTCCAGTGCTCATTACAGGGCTCGATCATCTCCCGATGCGGTGAAAATTATGAACATACCGGGAGTTGGTGATGACACCAGCGAAGCTTCAGCACTCGCGAGTAAAAGCTAGAAAACTCAGGAAATATAAGGGATGAGAGCTTAAGGCAGTGCCATTGTCCTAGAGCCTTGTCATTCTGCATAGGCCAAGGCTTAAATAAAGTGGCAGCTATCGATACGTGACATGTCAGGATCTATCAGTGAAAAAGTAAAAGCAACCGGTTTTCAGTATGAAATAGACGCCACGTTTACTGAGTAGTGAATGCGATTGAATTTATTCTTCAATTGATTTCAACGTTTTCGCTAAAACTTTTTTGGAATTCGCGCGGATAGAATCAACCCAAGCCGTTAGCGCCGGATTATGCTCGCCATGATCGGCTCCCCAAATAATCATTTGCAGTAATACCGGTATGAGTGCCTTGCTTTTGTCAGTGAGACCATACTTTACCATCCGGCCATTATCTGGGCATTTACGCTTCGTCAATAGTCCCGTCTCCACGAGATTTGAAAGCCTTTGCGCCAGAATATTAGTCGAAATACCCTCGGTGGATTCTAGGAACTCTCCATAGGTGCTTTTATTGTTGAACACGATGTCTCTAATGATCATCAGGCTCCATTGATCACCAAAGATTTCGAGACCAAAATTGATCGGGCAGGATGAGCGTAACTTCTTTTTCATGAACGCAAAATAGCACAACTACTTGCAAATAGAAAGTGATCGGCGTACCGTCTAATCACTTTCTATTTGCAAGTAGTTGGTTGCTTTCACTAACAAGGAATTCACTATGAAACTCTATCTAATTAACGGTTCACCTAATGGCCGAAAAGTTCTTTCTGTTGCTTGTCATTTAGGGCTTGATCCAGAATTGATCTGGCTCGACATCTTCGAGGGTGACACTCAAGACCCAGAATACCTCAAACTCAATCCGAATGGTCAGTCACCAACGCTTGTGGATGGCGATTTGGTGCTTTGGGAGTCCAACGCCATCAATACTTATCTTTGCGAGGTCACGCCACAACAAGCCCTTTTGCCCATGAACGCTAAAGGTAAGGCAGAAGTACTGAAGTGGCTTTGCTGGGACCTTGCACATTTTAATAAGGCGCTGGGTGTTATTGCTTTCCAGGCGGTAGCAAAGCCCTCATTTGGGTTGGGCGATACTAATCAGGTCGTGGTTGATTTTTATAAAGAGGAGTTTGATCGTTACGGTCCCGTTCTCGAAGCCCATCTTGAGGGTAGGGATTTTGTGGTTGGGCATGACTGGACACTTGCAGACTATGCTTTGGGCCATGTTGAGATGTTTCAAGCAGCGATGCCGATAGAGTGGGAACGTTTTCCTAACATTGTCCGTTTTTATGATCGGATACGAAAAAACCCTCACTGGGCATCGACTCAAGCCGCCCCTGAAGAGATGGGGCGTCAACCTAACCTTAAGAAAAGTTTAGGTTAGCCATAATAATCACAGATTACAGGACACCCAAAGATTTCTAGATAATGGTGTTGGTAAATTTGTGAGTGTCCTCTGCTCTCGAGTTGCGATGATTTTCATCCATACCTCGGTCACAAATGAACTAAGCTCAATAAAAATAAATTTCGGTGATACAAACAAATATTCAAGGACAGCCAAAATATTAAAGTACAATGTTCAACGACATACATTTACAACAATAAATAATTATTCTCTGGTAACTCACGCAGGCAGCAACAAGAAAAAGTGTTTTTATAGATATGTTGATAAAGAATCGACTTAGATTTCAAACTGATGTATTTAAAAAACTGAACGAAGGCAGAAATACTGTAGTTTCAATATTACGGGGATATTGAAGCAGGTTGTTTCAAATGAACTTTTGAAGTTTGACTAATATATGCTCACCCTGAAAATACTCGACAGCATGCCGTTAGTCCTTGCATCCATTGTTGTCCTACTTGTTCTGCGTATGCCCGCATTGATGTTAACCGTCCCACCGCTCGCCGGAATTGGTTGTTCCAACCTATAGTCTTCAACGGCTATGTTCCCGCCAATAGTTGTATTGCTTACTCCCTATGTTTACAGGGCTACAGACGTGCCTTATAAAGTAGAGATATGACTAAATCTTGTATATTGCATTTGTTTATTGCCCAAAGAACAGCGATTTGTTCTGGGATACCTTCCTATCTCATGAATAGCCATATGTGGAGCAGGAAAATAAAGTTTTTATAGGACTTGAGTGCTCCCAACTATTGACGGGAACATAGCCGTCTTCAACCATTCATCAGAATCAATGCCCAGCCGTTCCAGAATCGGAGGCGCATCATGCCTTATATGACCACGCTTATCCGGCCGGATGACTCTTCCAGCCCAGTCAACCAGTTCCAGATAGTTGACCAAAGTGGCTCTTCCCTAATTTTAGTGGGTGATTTAATCTATATTGAACACTTCAAGGCAAGGATGCCGACATGCGCGATAAAGAACTCTACTCTAAAATACTTGGCGTTGAAACTCCGTGGCATGTCGCTCACGTGGAACTCTCCATTACTGAAGGAAAAGTCGAAATCTTTCTCGAACATGATGGCAAAAAGCCCTCTAAATGCAGTGTTTGTGATAAACCCTCTCCGGGTTACGATCGACGTCAGAAGAAGTGGCGGCATCTGGATACCTGCCAGTTTCAAACCATCCTTATTGCTGATGTTCCGCGTACACAATGTTCCGATCACGGTGTAAAAACAATACAGGTTCCATGGGCTGAACCGAACTCTGGTTCTACGGCCTTGTTTGAAGCACTTGTTATTGACTGGCTGAAAGAGGCAACAACCAGTGCAGTTGCCCAACAAATGAAGCTTAGCTGGAATGCCATCGACGGTATCCAACAGCGTGCAGTAGCGAGAGGTCTGGCACGCAGAGTACACGACAATCCCAAACGGTTAGCCGTTGACGAAACCTCATTCCAGAAGAGGCGTGAGTAGGTCACTGTGGTTACAGATCATGAAAAAGGCATTGTTTTACATTTGGCCGACAACCATAAAGCTGACAGCCTCAATGAGTACTTTGAGACCCTGACGCCAGACCAGAAAGCCGGTATTGAATGCGTTACCATGGATATGTGGAAGCCCTTTATCAAGGCAGTCACATTGCATGTGCCAGAAGCCAGGGAGCGAATAGCATTTGACAAGTTCCATGTTGCCCAGTACTTAGGCAATGCGGTCAATAAAGTTCGCATAGAAGAGCATAAAGCGCTTATGTCTACAGGGTCAGACTTACTCAAAGGTACCCGGTTTGACTGGCTAACAAATCCTGAAAATATGAGCGATGAAAAGTGGGAAGCGTTCGAGCCGTTGCGTGATTCAAAGCTGAAAACAGCACGAGCCTGGGCCATCAAAGAGATGGCGATGACACTGTGGAATTACACATCACGAGCTTGGGCTATCAAGGCATGGAAACGGTGGCTGAGCTGGGCACTGAGGTGTCGGCTTGAACCTGTTCGTAAAGTGGCCAAGATGATCAAAGAACACCTGTGGGGAATTATTAACGCAATAGTTCTGAAAGCCGACAATGGCCGTGCAGAAGGCATGAATGGAAAGATACAGCGACTCAAGGGTCGAGCCTACGGCTACAGAAACAGAGAAAGGTTCAAAACTGCAATTTACTTTCATTGTGGTGGCCTTGATCTTTATCCAAGAGGGGTGAATCGCTGAAATTTACCCACACAATCTGAGGTAGAGCCACCAAAGTAAAAGGAATTGCAATATCCGGGTTTTGTCCCTGGACCCGAAGGGGCTTTAACTGCACACTCTGTTTTTTGCCCGTGGTAGCCGTGTACTTTTTGGTACGACACTCTATACGACTCTCTATACGACACCGTATAGAAGTAAAGTCCGATGATTCAGGTGTTTTGGCCAGCTTTGCTCTAATCGGATTCAGATCCACATAAGCCATGCAGGTCAGTAAAGCGGCTTCATCCAACAGTGCCTGACTTTTAAATCGTCCTTCCCAGAAACGACCTTTACACTGATCTTCTTTGTTTGCTTCCCTGGCCAGATGCTCATTCAAACACCTCATGAACCAGCTGATATCCATCAAACGGCCTCGGTACTCTTCTGCGTATTCATCCACTCGTAAGAGTTCACCCTGATCAAGCTTTATTCCAGCCAGATATCGCTGCACCAGAACCGGCCCGGTGAACAGCTGAGTCCACCGGGCAAAAACCTCATCCCGGCTCCAGCTTTCAGCAACAGCTGCATTAATGTGCAATACCACATGGTAATGATTCGACATCACCGCATAAGCGCAGACTTCTATGGCAAATACTGAAACCAGCGCATCCAGACGATCTACTACCCACTGCCGACGATGCTCATAATCCTGACCGGAGAACGAATCCTTGCCACAGAGAAAAGCACGACGAACGCAGCGAGCCATGCAGTGGTAGTAAGGTGTACTGGAACGGTCAATCAGGTTTCTGCGTGCACGGGTCATGGCTTCTCCTGCGTATGAACAATCAATGGCAGAAGAAAGATAGATCAGATTTTGTTGAGGTCAAATCATTGGCTGTCCCTTTTATTACTAAAGTATCTTTCTCGCTACCTTTATAGAGGAGTCATCAGCGATAAAAACATTCTGTCCAGTCGACAAGGACAAGTCACCTTTGCCTACATCAACAGCGAAACCGGCAAAACAGACACCCGAACTCTGTCTGGTGAAGATTTTTTGTGGTTGGTATTAAAACACGTCCTTCCCAAACGCTTCCGACGATCTCGGGATTACGGATTTCTACACAGCAATGCAAAGAAGCGACTGTTTTTGGTGCAGCTACTTCTGAACGTCATTATCAGCCCAATAAAAGCCATTATTCGACCGGTATTCAAATGCAGAAAGTGTGGCGAATCCATGAAGCACATTGCATTCCGTTTTATGAAACCGACCTGAGTTAACAAACAGAAACCTTCACCGCCATTCACAAGAACGGAGGGAATAACAAACCGTCTTACAGGGCTATGTTCCCGTCAATAGTTGGGAGCACTAAAGTCCTATAAAAACTTTATTTTCCTGCTCCACATATGGCTATTCATGAGATAGGAAGGTATCCCAGAACAAATCGCTGTTCTTTGGGCAATAAACAAATGCAATATACAAGATTTAGTCATATCTCTACTTTATAGGGCACGTCTGTAGCCCTGTAAACATAGGGAGTAAGCAATACAACTATTGGCGGGAACATAGCCGTCTTACAGAATAACAAAGCATCAGACTACTATAATGCAGTGGTCGGACGGCCTACATCTTGAATAAAGAGCGTTCCGGAAAAACGCTCTGATTCAATGTCTACCCAAGAAGTAAACTTCAATAGACTACCCTCACCAGAAATCAACCCGGGCTTGTGCAACAACAGGATAAGATTGCGGCTGGGCGCAATCTATCCTTATTCGTTAGGTGCCTTTTATTTGATATATGACGGGGTTTCTGAAAATAGAAAGATTACATTTGTATCTTTTGTTTGAAAACCTGCTTTTTCAAGCGAGCGACGACTTGCAGGGTTATCAAAAGGTTCAGGGCTAGACAAAAGCCCTTGTGGCCTTCGCTGAGGTTCAAAAAGCCATATTTGTCTAACCGAGATAGCTGTAATGACAAGGTGCCTTAATATTTTATTGCTACAGATATCGAAAACAAGTTTTACATATTCTTTTATTTCAGATTGGTTTCTTCGGGTTGGTATGTTTTTTAGTAACTGTTCTTTTGTTTCTTGATTTTTTTCAAGAAGCAATATGTTTTTTTTAATCAATTCAACTGCAATCATAAATCGTTCATCTTTTAATTCTTCCGGCATAGGGACAAGATATTTAGAAATCGACTCTAGATTACTTTTCAATAAATTTAACACATGCGTTCCATACCCATTCCCCCTAAATTGTAGAAGTATATGCCGATAAAAATGTATGTAAGAATCATCACTTGGTTCGTCAATAAAAATAAAACCTATAATTTCTCCGGTTGCATTAAGCTTGATTTTAAATAGGCCGCCAAAATAACCTCTTTTAAGGCAGTAGAGAGCAAGTTCATCAGATATTTGGGCATCGGTTGGTACAGTATTACCATAAGAATCTGTATGCACAAAAGAATATATTGTAGGGTTGCAAAGTTTATCAGCGTATAGTTCCTTCAGTGACATAATACTTTCTGAATTTTTGTCGACAGCAACAAGACTAACCACAAAGCCTTTCATTTCCGAAGTTTTTTCTACTAAAGATTTCCAATCCTCAAGTCCTGCATAGACATCGCAGCAAAACATCCAAAAAACTATAACTGTACTGACTTTTAGCATTGCGTCCTCTGATTTTAATTTCAAAAAATTACAGAGTAGCTGATTTTGTGAACTGAGAGGTTTAGGGGCACCTAATCGGGATAGGGAGGTACCTCACGATACCCCTCCTCCCAGTCGAGTCAACCGGCGGAACCTCCCCGTCAGTTGCTCACAGATCCGGACTTGAACCTCTCGATTCATCCGGCTCTTCTTATCCAACCGCTGACACACAGCCTGCTCGCCAATGTGCCATTAACCAAGGAGCTTTCTGAGCGATGCGCCCCAAACATCGAGCTGCACGCTTCTTTCTGCCCCTCAATTTCTTGTATTTTCCCATAGCCCATCGAACCAGAGTGGCTTCCACATATGACAATACTCTTCTCAACTCTGATGGATAAAATTTTCCAAAGTAGTTGATCCAGCCCTGAACACGTGGATTGATCAGTTTTGCAAGCTCTTCAAGAGAGTACAATGATCGTTTCGTGGGAATTTCTAACTCCCTTATCTTGTCTTTGATACGCTGGGCGGATGCCTTGCTCATCGCTGGCAAGAAGTTGGGAAAGAATTTCCCATACCGGTTTCTGGCTAATCTCGTTCTGAATGTATAACTTAGAAAATCAAAAGATGTGTTTTCATGCGTTTCTGTTCTGTCCTCATCCTTACAGTAAACCAGTTTCGTCTTTTCCGGATGCAATGTAAGACCACAGTCGAGTAAACGACGTCTTACTGCTTCCAGCGTGAACTCTGCTTCTTGTTTACTGTGACAATGAATAACCGCATCATCAGCAAAACGCTCAAACCAGACATTCTGGATATTACATTCCAACCAATGATCAAACGCATAATGCATGAACAGGTTTGCCAACAATGGGCTAATAACTCCCCCTTGTGGCGTTCCTTTTACGCGCGGACACTCCTGACTTTCATTTTCAACCGGAGCCTGAAGCCAACGTTTGATGTACAACAATACCCAAGGTTCCCTGATGTGATGTTCCACTGCTCGCATGATGAGTTTATGATCCAGATTATCGAAAAAACCTTTGATGTCCAGATCAATGACCCAGTCTCGTCGCCAGCAGCGTTTTCGAGCTAACGCCAACGCCTGATGCGCTGAGCGGTTAGGTCTGTAGCCGTAGGAGTTTTCATGAAATACAGGTTCCACTAATGGCTCGACTATCAGCTTTACCACAGTTTGGGCTACACGGTCGGCTACCGTCGTCTTCTCAACAAGAGCGCCAGCAGCCTCGTGCCTCCATCTTTCTTGTCGATGGCTACACGCATGACGGGGGGAGGAAAGTAACTGCCCGATGACATTCTGTTCCATATTTTGTACAGGTTCTTGCCTAAATGGGTTTCAAAGTCAGCCAGAGACTGACCATCAATACCGGCAGCACCTTTGTTCGCTTTCACGCTTCGCCAGGCTTGATAGATAAGCTCTTTAGAAATTGTGAACGGTTTTGCTTCCGTCATAGATTCATTCCAATAAATCGGTTGATCTACTCCTTCCGCTGGATAAGTCAGCCCCTTTGCTCCACATCCATTACAGATGCTTCAACACTACTACGAGCTGATCCGCCCCTGTGCTCTGTATTGGTACTCTGAGCCTTGCTGTTTGTCAGCTTGGCTGGCTCCCTTAACACCAGAGCGACAGGTTCTCATGTTCCATAAAAGAGCCTGAAATCGGTTCATGCCATCTTTGTGCCGGACACCGCTCAGGCAGTAACTGGATAACCCCTGAACTTATCATAAGGTAGTGGTGCCCCTCATTTTTGATGTCGATATATACGCTTACGACACGTCATCAATGGTTCACTTGCGTTCATCTCCCGAACTCATACCTGACGCAATCTAGTTGCGCCTTTTCTGTGACGCTCACCACCCTGACTCTTAATCAACGCAGCTCACAGTGGTTTGGTGGTCGCTTCCAGAAGCCGCCACCGGAGGGCCCACCTCCATCTCAATTACAGTTACGAACAGACCGACTCTGTTCTCATGACACACCAACACCGGCCATACGGATCACGTAGCACGGCGTTTCAAATGACTGTTGTTTATCTTGTCGCCATTTCTGGCAAACCCAAATTCCTGAAATATCTATTCGGCAGCGCTCTGGTGAGTGCCGGACTACCACTTAAACGCCAGACTCCGTGGGCTGATTTTGCCGTATTCCAAGCAAGGAATCGACTCACTCCCAGACGCCTTAGCATGCGGTAACCCTTTCCTCCCCACTGCTTGTAGATATAACACCGCAATCGTCGTCGAATCCATTTATCCAGATCTCGCAGAGGACTCACTATTTCGGCTATTCCGAAATAGGCTTTCCAGCCAAGCAGGGATTTTCTTAGCTCTGCGATGACCTGTGTGATCGAATGGCCTCTCGTTCGACGGCTCAGCATTCTCACGGTCTCTTTCAATTTCGATAGCGACTTCTCACTGACCTTAATTTTCAGTGCCCGCTTGCCGAACGTAAACCCAAGGAAGGTTCTCTCCCATGGTCGGCCTACTGCACTTTTCTGGGTATTCACTGTGAGTCGCAGTGATTCTCCAACAAAACGCTGCAGGCTTTTCATTACACGTGTGCCCGTTCTCTGACTTTTCACAAACACCATAAAGTCATCAGCGTAACGGACAAACCGAAGCCCTCGTCTTTCCAACTCCCAATCCAGATTATTCAGTACAACGTTGGAAAGTACCGGTGACAATGGGCCACCCTGTGGAACACCTTCCGTTGTCGCCTGTTTTCTTCCGTTGATTTCAACACCGGCTTTTAAATAGCGGTTTACGAGCCTTAGAAACCCCTGATCCTGATGTTTCGTTTCGAGCTGCTTCATCAATAAATCATGATTGACACCGTCGAAGAACGCTTCAAGATCACAATCAACTACCCAGTCATATCCATTACGCAGAGTCTCCTGCGCATAGAGTATCGCTTGCTGTGCTCTTCGGCGGGGACGAAATCCGTAACTGTTGTCATGGAATTCGCACTCCCATTCTTCCTGAAGCACCTGAGCTATCGATTGCTGTATTAAACGATCTAATACAGTGGGGATACCCAGTTTGCGTTTGCGACCGTCCGGTTTGGGAATCTCTACCCTTAATACCGGCTTTGGAGAGTAAGTTCCGTCGATTAATCGCTTTCGTATCTTAGGCCAGTGTTGTTTGAGAAAGGCTGGAAGATCATTGACGGTCATACCATCAACTCCCGGAGCTCCTTTATTGCGTTGAACCTGCTTCAAAGCCCGCACCAGATTATTCCTGTCCAGTACACGACTCATTAAAGATGAACAAAAGGTGGATTTTGATTCAATTGGATTTCCCATTCCTGATTCATCCTCTGGTTTGTCCAGAGACAACATGTGTTGTTTGTCAGATGCCATTCAGAAATACTTCCCCAACGATTACTTTCCGTGATTTGTTCCGGCCTTCAGCGACAAGAAACCGCCTACTATGCCATCTGCTGACTTCTGCCATACGATCACATCAGATTGCTCTGATGTCAGTTGATCCCTCAACATACGACAGACCTCCCGAGGTAAGACACTTAACTTTCATCACGTAGACGCCCAATTTATAAAACGTATCTCAATTGCAGATGGAGGGCTTAGTGGTCACGTGCCCACTGACCCCAGATACGTCACACCTCATATCGGGTTCCTGTTCGTCGTCCCGTGATTTTGCGTTGGGCTTCCTTCAGACCCTGCCTCGCGACAACGCCCTTGCCCTTTCGCTAACCTTCGGCTCTGCGAATACCTGGTAAGAGGACTTTCACCTCTCTAGTTAAGTGCCATGCTCGGCACACACGCCCAAATCAGGTGCGCCGTAGGCGTCACCTGGATTTGCTTGGTACGCCCGGCATGGGCATGAACTTATGGGGTGCAAGTCCCCTGTGGGTAAACCAGCATCTGACTGGCGGTAAAGACGCCTGCTGATGATAACCACTAGCTTAAGGCAAGTGCAATCTCGTGAGAGATTGTGCGGAGGCAGTCTGAGTGCAAAGGTGCGAGCCGACGGACAGAAATCGCATACAAGGCCGAGTCTCGTGGGCGAGTGAGCCAAGGATCACAAAGCCCTCTGGTTTGAGAGATACGGTAAATGCGGCGGTTGTGCACTGACAGTTCATGCTCTTATCCGGGGAGATCTGTTCAACATGCGATGGGTTATTTCCCAGTTCTCAGCCACTGGTTACAACAGACTCGGCGAGCAGTGATTCATCATCCTGTTCGAGCAAATTCGATGACAACCGATAGCGCCAGCGAGAGTGATCTCGCAGGGTGATTGAACAGAAGTCAGCAGAGGCCATAGTAGTTGTCCGACAGGAGTCGTCAACGAAGGGCTGAACATAGAAAGCAGAGAGGAGTCATTTGCCCTCAATAGCGAATGTGCCGACCGGCTCTTACTCGATATTGGCGACAGTTTATGAAACCAGCTCTGGTTAACATTGAGTGTGCATGGAACCAAACCTTGGACTCAAGAATGAGGATAAAGGTGACAGTTACAGGCTACTGAACTCAATGAAGGTTAAAACTTTCTGTGAACCGCCCGGTGCGGACCCGCAAGCCGT